>DBTU01000007.1:30678-47594 GCA_002307215.1 Lachnoclostridium sp. UBA1308 | reverse complement strand
ACCACTCGACATCTGGTGCATCACTTACATTCAGACAAACCGTAGCTTCATAGTTAAATTTTTTGATCTTTTTAGGTAACATGATAGTAGTCGTCGGATTATCATAAATATATTTAACACCCTCCACACCCTTTTGAATTGAAAGAGCATCTTCGATATCCTTGAGGGACATCCCCCAATACAATTCATCAATGGGTGGCTGAAAACCATATTGATTCAGCTTATCAACTGTACTCTTCGTACACCCGGTAAATAGAAAAGTAATTATTATAATGGCCGCAATACGTTTCATAACCTTATTACCCATGGAACTACCTCCAAAGCTAAAGCTTTTATCCATGTAACAATATTAATAAGTCGATATGTAATTCAAAATAGTTATTATTTGTTGTTTGAACGTTAAGGAAAGTCTCATAAGTTCCGGAGTTATCCCTATAATATGTATTATTTGTAGCATATACTGTATATACAGTTCCATTACCCGGACCTACATTAGTTGTATATGCGAGCATATACGGAAAAAGCAATAAGTCTGCTTTTATTCCATGTGTAATATAAGCGACTCCAGTAGTGGTGTAATTAACATATGATTCCTCGTTGTTTACACGTATCCTTATTTCGCTATAAACATTAGGAACACCTGTTTCTGTATATTGTACTGTAAAATTGACCGTTTGAACAGCAACCACATTATAGTATGAAATGCTTCTATACAAACTGCCGTTTGCATATGTGTATACTTCTCCTGTTGTTTTGTCTTCCAATGCCAAATTATTCACTACATAATCTTTTTCTAAAGTACCATCAGAATATGCTCTTTCTTCAATTAATTGTTTTGCCATAATTCCATTATTACCTGTATCAGATAAATCATCACTAATTTGACTTTCGCAACTGCCCACCAACCTGTTTTCTCCAACATTATTACTATCTTCAACCGCCTGATTAATCGCTATATTAAAAATATCATTTATATCAGTTTTTATATTATGAGTAACTCTAGAAATACATTCCCTATTATCATGATTACTATCTGCATATGCGTTGATAGGTGTACCTAGAATAAGTAAAAGAATTACTAACACAGATGCCATCTTTTTCATATGTCTATTATTTTTCATATTTACCTCCATTATGGTGCTTTGCACCATCACTAAATCTGATGAAAGAAGCCGCCCTGTGGGTTCTTTCCGAGCGAAAGCGTTTTTTCTTTCACTCCTTTGTTTTAGTTTATTGTAATAATTTGACACATATATTAAGTAATAGCTCTACACGGTGTAGATTCATTGTATAACATAAATTTCCATTTGTCAACACATAATTTACCAGAAATAGTAAGGGATAGTACAATTGAAGCAATACAAGGAATAAGAAGAAATTTTATTGATGATAGTTGCAAATAAAGTCAAAGGATATGAACTTAATTTATAACTAAAATTTTTCACTTGGCAACCAATGCTCTTACTCCCAAACAGGTATTATAAAGGCAATTCCAACCCAGGCATTTAAGTCTGAAGAGCAGTTATTTGAATGAGCCATAGCTACCAGGTTACCGGTTGGTGTGGTTACAAGGTCAATCTCTTCATATAACATAGACAATTCCTTCTCCAGTACAATCATTGTGAACACGCTGGTTCCTGTTAAATTGATCAATCCTCATAATTAGCGCCTTTTGACACTTAACAACATTTTTCGCATACAATGATATTGGAAGCCGGTTTTCAATAAAATATAAGGAGTGGATAGTATGTGTTGCTTTTGTGGTCGCAGGCGTCGCAGACGTAGATGTGGCTTTTGTTAAAGTATGTTAGCGCATGTCTTATTTGATTCACACAATAAAAGACCACCGGATCGGTAATTCAAGGATTACTGATCCGGTGGTCTTAATTCATGGTCTTAATTCATGGTTTTCACTATTCTATTATACAAATCTTCCAACATGATATTTCTTCTGTGTTTTTACATTTAATACATAGGAAATAATCAATCCGACAAACCACAAAACAATACCGATACTCTGATAATAGCCATTGTTAAATATTTTAAACATTGCAAGCAGTAAAGTAAAGCTACCGAAAACAATGGATACCATCCCCATTGATTTTGTATAGCCCTTTATATCTTCTTGCCGCACTTTTCTTAGATTATAACCATAGACCCAATCAAGTTTTTGTTTCTTCCAAATGACAATGCCATATATTATCGTTACTAATCCAACGATTTCCAAAAATTCAATACCCATACAAATTCAAAGCCTCCGTTAATTCACATATCATCTTGTATCATATGTCTATTGTACTATGAAAATCTCATTATATCTAGATATGTTTCTTAAATTACGGTGTAAATTTTATTATTTTTCATGGAAGCAAGTGTCCGCACATAAATAGCAAGAATAGGAATTGATAATAAGCTTGTACGATACCTCTATTTCCCTACAAAAATATGTTATTACAATATGGATCATTTAATTTGGACGTAATATCATATCGTTTGTCCAAAAACCAGCATAAGCTTTGTTCTTTTACAAAGGGTTCAACGCCCGACACATATATTTCTTTGTACTGACCTAATATATTCTTTATATGTAATACATCATTTTCGTTGCATTTTACTATATGTTTAAATTCTTTACCTTTATCAAACCCGATTAATATATAAGAATCAACCGTTCTGACATATTTATTTTTTTCGTTTAGGCCAAAAGCTATTAAGTCGTTCGTTCTATATATATTTAAATTATCTTCTAGGATTGGAAAGAAAGAAAAATTTTGGTTGCTAATCGCTGCGTTATCCCCTAATCCGTTTAGATCCTTAATTAAAGAATCCAGCTTACTTGCGTCTTCAATTATTTTCAGATAAGGATCTGTTCGCAACCACCCAAGATAACTATCAATTTCAGCTATTTGGGAACGATTTAGACCACCGATAACAATTGGTAAAAGTACTTTTTTCCCTCTTAATTGTTCCTGTAATAACGCTTCATGCAGTTCGCGAATAACCCATGGTCTTTGGTATGAAATCGGAGTCAATATAGACAACACATAATCACAGTCAGAAATACTTTTCTTTATTTGATTGATTAGATGATCACCAATTTCAATAATACCCTGATCCCAAATGATTTCATAATTACTTTCTTTGAGCGTATTTATTAATTCATCAACTTTGAAATATATATCATTATGAGCATATGATATAAATATCTTTTTCATTTAAACGATTCCTTTCATGTTAGTAGTAGACTTAATCCTTCCAAAATCAATTCATGTGGATCTATAGAAAATGGTGTTGGTGTTGTTATTTTGCACACTCGCCTTCCAATAAAATTATTGTACTATAAAAGCTTGTTAATTTCTACCATATATTTCCAGTTATTTAATTATTATCGGAGATTCATTAAGTACTGATATAAAAGGTGGCCTTCTGTCAGGAATTGATACCTGCTGGATAAGCGGAAAGTCACAAAAATCTTCTGATGAAATTCAAAGTACCTTTAAGGTCACAAGTTTAGTGGAGTTATATGATATCTGCACACCTAAATAATGATGATAAACCTCCTTCCTTTTAACTTATTTATCTATGTCTCAATCATCTTGAATTATGTTTTGTTTCATGCTATAATCCCGAATTATGGAGGCATAGCTCAGTTGGGAGAGCACTTGCTCGACAAGCAAGGGGTCACTGGTTCAAGTCCAGCTGTCTCTATTTATTATCTTAATAAGCGCAAAAAAGGCACTCTTTCGAGTGCCTTTCCTTTTCTCCATATTCCCTCAAAGCCTGTATTTCCTAGGTTTTCACTAAGCTACCAGCGGGAATCGAACCCGCGACCTCCACCTTACCAAGGTGACGCTCTACCGACTGAGCCATGGCAGCAGATGCCTTAAATCTCTTTGAGCACCTGATTTAGCTTTGTTTTGATTCTTGTCAATGCATTGTCGATTGTCTTTGGTTCTTTGCCCAATGCTTCTGCAATCTGCACATACTTCAAATCCTTCATATATAAGCCCAGAACCTGTTTTTCAAGGTCGCTCAGACGCCTTACAAGTTCATATTCTATCATACTGGTATTCTCTTTGTCAATAACTAATTCCTCCGGATTGGTTACATAATTCTGCTGAATTATGTCAACCAGAGTTTCCTTATCCTCAGTGTCATTGCTTTCGCCGTAAGCCGGTGTGTCCAGCGATATGTAATTATTTAATGGTATATTTTTCTTACGGTTGGAAGCCTTGATTGCACTGTATATCTGGCGGGAGATGCATAAATCGGCAAAGTTAAAAAAGGAATTCTCCTTATCCGAATGATAATCACGGATGGCTTTGTAAAGGCCGATCATTCCTTCCTGAATTAAATCGTCCTTATCACCACCGATCAGATAAAACGCCTTTGCCTTATTACGTACCAGATATTTATATTTTTCGAAGAGATAATCTACGGCAAGCTGATCCCCACTTTGTATTCTGCCTACGATTTCTTCATCCGGTAATGCGACATATTTAATTGTAGCTTTTAAAAAGCCCTTCTGCTGATCCGGCTTCATTCTAATTTATTCTCCTAACTACATTTCCCTTGGTTCATATTAACTTAACATGCCTGCCCTTAGAATTAGTTTGGGCCGAGGATTACGCAGGCTCAAACTTCTAAGTGTGAAAATGGCTTTTAATTTTCACATTAATCTCTGTCTCACTATCTCATAAGCCATAACTCCCATTGCTACGGATGCATTCAGTGAATCCACCTTACCAAACATAGGTATCTTTGCAATATAATCACATTTCTCCTTGACCAGTCTGGCAACTCCTTCTCCTTCACTACCGATAACCAGTCCGATGGGTCCCTTTAAGTTCAAGCTGTACATCAGCTCACCTTCCATGTCTGCACACACAAACCATAAGCCTTTTTCCTTTAATTCCTCAATAGTTACAGATAGGTTTGTAACCTTAGCAACCGGTAAATAGTTAATAGCTCCTGAAGAAACCTTTGCAACTGTAGCCGTCAGTCCTACTGCACGTCTTTTTGGTATAATGACGCCATGTGCTCCGGCCTGATGTGCGGTTCTTATAATTGCTCCGAGATTATGTGGGTCTTCTATATTATCAAGTAAAATGATGAAAGGTGGTTCACCCTTTTCCTCTGCTGCCTTTAAAATATCTTCTACTTCCGCATACTCGTAGGCTGCTGCATATGCAATAACGCCTTGATGCTTCCCTGTCTCGGATTGCTGATCCAGACGTTCCTTCTTCACAAAGGTGATAATGCAATCTGTCTTCCTAGCTTCTCTCACTATGGATTTCACCGGGCCATCCTGACAGCCATCCAGTACAAATAGACGGTCAATTGTCTTACCTGCGCGAAAGGCCTCCATTACCGTATTGCGTCCTTCGATTGTAAATTCCTCATACCTCATTTGAGTACCAAACCTCTCTGCCTAATCTCGATTTTGTACGTGAATACTCACGCCTATATTTATGCTTACCTGATGACTATTGCTTTATACATGATACATCTCGCTGTAATATTTTTGATAATCACCCTTTGTTACATGTTCCATCCAGTCTATATTTTTAAGATACCACTCAATCGTTAACTTTATTCCCTTACTAAAGGGAGTCTCAGGCTCCCATCCAAGGTCCGCCTTAATCTTATCCGGTGCTATCGCATAACGAAAATCATGACCCTTACGATCTTCTACATATGTAATCAAATCATGGCTGATTAAGTCCCTCCTTGCATCTTTCTCGGGAAGTATCTCAAGTAAGGTATCGATAATCAGTGTTACAATCTCAATATTTCTCTTCTCATTATGACCACCGACATTATAAATCTCACCTGCTTTGGCACTCTCAGCTACAAGATCGATTGCCTTTGCATGATCCTCCACATAGAGCCAGTCTCTGACATTCTTACCCGTTCCGTAAACCGGAAGGTTCTTGCCGGAAAGCGCATTGTTTATCATCAGGGGAATTAACTTTTCCGGAAATTGATATGGACCGTAGTTATTACTGCATCTTGTGATATTCGCAGGGAATCGGAAGGTATCGATATATGCCTTAACAAGAAAATCTGCAGATGCCTTACTTGCTGAATAAGGGCTGTGGGGGTTTAATGGAGTTGTCTCATAGAAAAATTCTTCTTCAGTTTCCAGTGAACCATATACTTCATCTGTAGATACCTGTACATATTTCTTATCCTTCTTGTAACCGTCCGGGGTTTCCCACGATATCTTAGCCGCATTGATTAAATTCATTGTTCCAAGGACATTGGTATTTACAAATACCTCGGGATTTCTGATACTGCGGTCAACATGGCTCTCAGCCGCAAAATGTATTACTCTGTCTATCTCATTGGTTTCAAAAACCTTCATTACCGCATCTCGGTCACAGATATCCGCCTTAATAAACCGGTAATTCTCAAGCTTTTCCACTTCCTTTAAATTCTCAAGATTTCCTGCATAAGTGAGATTGTCCAGATTGATGATTGTAATATCAGTTCTATATTTTTTAAGCATATACAGAATAAAATTGGATCCGATAAATCCTGCTCCACCTGTAATCAGATAGTTCTTCATAGTTCCCTCCATTCTTGCGCGTACTCCCTGAAAGCTTCCTTCCAGTCCTTCATATAGTAGCCATGACGCTCTCTGAACGCTTTGTTATCTAGTATCGAATACATCGGCCTTGCGGCAGGAGTCGGATACTGTTCCGATGTGATTGGCTCAACTTCTACAGATTTTCCTGCTTCTTTAAATATCATAACGGCGAATTCATACCAATTGGTACTACCTTCACAGGTTGCGTGATATGTCCCATAGCTTTCTGTTTCCATTAGAAAGATGATTGCTCTTGCAAGCTCCAACGCACTGGTCGGTGTGCCGAACTGATCGGCAACCACTCTAATCTTACTGTTGTTCTCCGATAACCTAAGCATCGTCTTCACAAAGTTCTTACCTTCACCATATACCCATGCAGTTCTAAGAATGTAGTATTTCTTGCATAATTCACGTACAAATTCTTCCCCTGCTCGCTTCGTCTTGCCGTACACACTGATTGGATTAACCGGTGAAGCTTCCGTATAGGGTTCACTTGCTCTCCCATCAAACACATAATCGGTTGAGATGTGAACCAGCTTTGCGCAGGCTTTGTCTGCGGCAGCAGCAAGATGCTTTGGTCCAAGTGCATTAATGCTGTACGCCTTATCCTGCTCGCTCTCGCAAAGATCCACAGCTGTCAGGGCAGCACAGTTGATTATGATATCCGGATTGATTCGGCTAACATAGCCATTCACAGCCTCTTCCTTCGTAATATCTAAAACCTCTACGGTCTGGTCAACACTACTTAGGGCATCGGTCAAGTACAATTGATATTCTTCATTTCCCTTTAATACTCGATAAAGAGCAAGTCCCAGCTGCCCGGATGCTCCCGTAATCATTATTCTTTTCATGAAATCCTCCATTCTAACACAAATTTCCTTATCATTAGCCTCAATCTGTCATCTAAAAAGCAAACCCACTCTGTAAAAGGGTGGGAAGTATTTGATCCTTATCAGAAAGGCGCGGTTGCAAGCCCTCAGGTAATGGCCAGTCCACTCCGATATTCGGATCATTCCATATAATCCCGCCTTCATCACCCGGATGATAAAAATCAGTACATTTATAATTGAATACCGCAATTTCGGACAGTACTAAAAATCCATGCGCAAAGCCCTCCGGAATATAGAACATAAGCTTATTCTCATCCGTGAGAATTACCCCATGATATTTTCCATAGGTCGGTGAATCCTTTCTTAGGTCCACTGCCACATCATAGATACGCCCGGAAAATACCCGAACCAGCTTGCCCTGAGGATGTTCCTTCTGATAATGCAGTCCTCTCAGTACACCTTTTCCTGATGAGGACTGATTGTCCTGAACAAACGCCATGGACAGTCCTGCTTCCTTAAAGTCCTCATAATGATACGTTTCCATAAAGTATCCGCGTGCATCTCCAAATACCTTAGGTTCAATCACATATAATCCCTCGATGTCACATTTATGATAAATAAAATTACCCATTATATCCTCCATTCTGCCGCAAACCCGTGAATTTGGGCTATTACAATTTTTAATCCTACAAACCGTCAGCCACGTCTACGAGATACTTGCCGTAATCGGTTGTCTTCATCATATCTGCAAGCTTAAGCAGCTGTTCTTTATCAATATAACCTTGTTTGTATGCAATTTCTTCAAGGCAGCTAATATATAAGCCCTGCCTTTTTTGAATGGAAGCCACATAATTCGATGCCTCTAAAAGAGCATCATGATTACCAGTATCCAGCCACGCCATTCCACGCGCTAAAAGCTCGACTTTTAACGCTCCTTTTTTGAGATATTGGTTATTAACCTCAGTAATCTCCAGTTCTCCTCTGGCAGACGGTTTAATACTCTTCGCTATATGTATTACTTCATTGTCATAAAAATATAAGCCCGGCACTGCATAATTCGATTTTGGCTCCTCCGGCTTCTCTTCTATTGATGTAACTGTTCCATCCTGATTAAAGGCTACCACCCCATAAGCTTTCGGGTCTTTTACATAGTACCCGAATATTGTAGCACCCGATTCATTTTCTGCTGCCTTCTTCAGTACTCCCTGAAATCCTCCACCATAGAATATATTATCTCCGAGTACTAAGGCAACGCGGTCATTACCGATGAATTCTTCACCAATGATAAATGCCTGTGCCAATCCCTTTGGCTCTGCCTGAATCTTATATTCTATCTGTAGTCCTAATCTGCTGCCATCACCAAACAACTCCTGAAACCCGCCGATATCCCGCGGTGAAGAGATAATTAAAATCTCACGTATTCCGGCAAGCATTAATACAGACATCGGATAGTAAATCATCGGCTTATCATAAACCGGTAGGATTTGCTTGGACAAAGCCAAGGTAACGGGATATAATCTTGTCCCAAGACCGCCGGCTAATATGATTCCTTTCATATGGTACCTCCATACCTTTTTAATCATTTTTACATAACAAAACGCATTTATAATAATCTATAGTATAATTTATTCAGAATCAAATTACAATACATTTTGCCATAGGAACGTATGACAGGATACTACAACATAAATAAGAATAGACGTATTTATTACAAATATCGTCTATTCCTATCCTGCAAATATGACAAATTACGTTTACTAGCTCAGCATTCCACCCAGCATACCGCTAACACTGCAAATGATAAAAGCGGTCAGCAGATTACCAAACGGCATAGGTGATACCCTGTTCATCATTAGAGAAACTATGAGCAGAATAACAAAATAGGCAACTCCCATCGCAAAACCCCATAGGAATTTCCTTTGCTCTGCCTTTTTCCCAATTAAAAAGCCCCCCAGGAATGTCGATACAATATACGCCAGAATAATACCTCCGCCGATTACACTCCCCGGTAGATCAAGCTTTAACATAAGAAAGGACAGTAGCAGAAGAATAAATGCCGTTACGATATAAGAAAATAACAACCCCTTCAGCAGTGCAAGCAATTTTGTATTTTGATGGATTACTTTATCCACTTAGACACCTCCAGATATTTATACTAGATATATATTATGAAGTGTCCTAATTTATGAGTACCAAGTACCAATAATATCCTTATAAAATCTTTATTCTTCCACTAGCCCATCCTCAGAATAGTTACTGGATGCATTCCACAGTATCCACTCCTGATACCCTGCACTGTAAACTCCTTCTATCTGTTCACGGATTTCATCACCGCCATATTTTATATGGTGATCAATCCAGGTCGCCGTAAAGTCCTGTAGCCAAGGCCGTACAATCGCATGCTGCTCATCACCTTGAATCCCTTTCAGTTTTTCTACGGATAATGAAAGCACCTTACTGATAATTTCATATGGTTCCGTATCCGGATATTTTATTCCGAAATTCCCCTCGCCAAAATGTGAGGGATAAATCATCGGGCAGATATAGTCGAGATATTTTGACATTTCCATATAATTTTGCCCTACTGAGCCTGCATCAACCGCACTTGCAATGATTGTACCATATACATCCGCAGAGACATAAACGCCTAACGGCTTTAGTTTTTCATATGCATATTTGGTAAAATCAGTTATGATTTCCTCTTTACTTACTCCGGCAGACCCCTCACCAAAGTCAGCCTGAGCAATCGCTTTACTGGTAGAAAAGCGTATATAATCGAACTGAATTTCATCAAAGCCTATGGCTGCAGCCTGGGATGCAACATCCACAAGATAATCCCATACCTCATTCATATAAGGATTAACCCAAGCCTCTCCATTGCCGTCAACATAAGTTGTTCCGTCCTTATTTTTTATAGCAAAGTCCGGACGTTTCTCAGCAAGAAACGGATCCTTAAATGCTACAATACGGGCTATCAGATATATGTTCTTACTCTTGAGCTTCTGAATCAAGCTTGGCATATCCGAGATAGTATCCGTATCTGCACCAATCTCCTTCGCCAGAGCACAATCCATCGCATAGGATATTCTGCCTTGATCATCCTTTATGTCAATAACCATGGCATTAATCTCTGTATCTTCTGCTATACTGATCAACTCATCGATTTTATCGGAGGCAGCTGATCTTGCAGGGACATAGATACCCTTTACTGTCTCAGGATTCAAAGCTGTCGTTTCTATCGTATCCGGCTCCAGGGTGACAGTTACCTCCTGTGTCGGCATGACCGTCGGATTGATTGTCGGCATGACTGTGGGCATTGCAGTCGGTGTTATTCCTACCGTTGGCAGTATGGGCGTAATCTCCTGGTTGTCCGTTCCTGCTTTTACCTGATTATCCCCTTTACTATGGAATAACTCCGGTCCTACCAAAGCGTATCCTGTATATCCCAAGCCGGCTGCCAAAAGAATGCAACAAAAAATAATCCAAAACTTATAATTGTTATTGCGTTTGCGTTTACGTTTCCTATTGGAATGCTTGTAATCAATGTACATATCTTGCCTGTTACTCATTGCAGCCTATCCCGATCCTTCCCAATCTATTAATTATTATTATAGCTTCATAAACACAATTTATTCTGTCTTCGGATAATTCATCGTGATTGAGCATTTTCCCTAACATATTTTTGATTTTATCTCGTTAAGAATCGAAAAGGAATTGGCATGATTTTCTCTTCTGATGGCAAATAACAAACGTAAAATTTCCTTTGAACTCAGATACTGATATTTCGGTATTAAATCTTTCAGTTTACAAGCCAATCGTTCCGCTTTTTCCCATTTTTCCATTTCAATACAGATTGCAATACTTGTTAATAAATCATCGGTATCGATACTATCTTTCAGTCTTGTATTGTCTGCAGGTTTCTTCAAATCCACCTTGAAACTCATCAATTCTTTACTAATACAATCAAATAATGTTACGCCACTATCCGAATTAACCTCAACATTCGTAACCTTCCGGATATATTCATCTTCCTCAGATTTAGAAACAAAGATACCTTGCTCCTGAGGTAATGCAAGACGTACTGTAAAGGAAAATGTACTGCCCTTATCTCTCTCACTGTCAACGGTAATAGTTCCCTTCATATCTTCAATATATTTCCTGCATATAGAGAGCCCCAGTCCTGTTCCACCATATTTCCTACTGATAGAACTGTCAATTTGGGAAAAGCTTTGAAAAATCATCCCTATTTTATCTCGTTCAATTCCTATTCCGGTATCGTTAACCATAAAAAGCAATTCGACATCACTGTTCGTCTGAACCAGTTTTATAATTTTAAGACTTATTTGCCCTGAGGGAGTAAATTTGATGGCATTTGAAAATAGGTTGTTCAGTATCTGCGTCAACCTAACCTCATCTCCAATCAGCCTGTCCGGTATATCATCTGCAATACTATGCAGATACTTAAGACCCTTTTCATTGATGCTTCCCATGTGATTATATACAATACGATGAATAAACTCCAGAAAATCGAACTCATTTTCTTCAAGAGTAAGTCTCTGACTTGAAATCATTGTATAATCCATAAGCACATTAATCAGACTACTCAGGTTATTCGCACACTTTTGTATGATGTTAACCGCTTCCCGTTGGATTGGTTGCAAATCCATTTCCATCAGATTGCTGATAAATCCCATTATTCCATTAATGGGAGTTCTAAGCTCGTGGGCTACTTTTGTTACCAGCTCGCTACTGACCTGACTGCTATTGCTCAATTCCCTTTTCAATTCACTGATTTCTCTTGATGCATACTTACTGTCTTCTATGTTGACCGCGGTACATACTCCTGTATACCTATTATGATTGCAATATTCCATAACTTTCAGCTTAACCGGAAAACAAGTCTGATTACTACGATATGCTACAGTTTCACTGATTTTTCCCAGAAATATCTCATTTGTTTTAATATGGTCCTCTTCAAACATAAAAACATCTTTAAAAACACTACCAATCTGAAGCCTAGATATATTCTCATCATAGCCCAACTCTTCTTGTGCTTGTGTACTGTGATCTGTAATCCTACCGGATCTATCAAAAAATAAAATGATTTCTTGCGAATCTTTAAGTAATAAATGATATTTCGATAGATTATTCAGAGTTCTAAACCACCTCATCGTTATCACTCTATTCTACATCTCCTATTTTTCGTCGTGTCAACCCCTTGATTTCTACAATATTCCAGTACTGTTAATAATCTATATAATATTTTTCTTTTCAAATTTTGTCAAATATTAATTTTTAGTAGCAAAAGTTGTCAGAATAGTCCTCGCGTTTTATATTGACTTGTCAAAATCGTGGTTATATAATGATTTTGCCTAAATTCCACAAAATGCGAACCAATATGAGGCATAAAATGCTCACATTTGATGGAAAGCAGAATAGAGAAAGGATCGCATATGAATTTTAATGTACGACTCAAACAGTTAAGGCAAAAGAATAAGCTGACGCAGGGTGAACTGGCTGCTATTTTGGGTCTTAAACCAACCGCTATTTCTAATTATGAATCCGAGCGGAATGAACCATCTTTCGATAAGCTTATCGCCCTATCAAAGCACTTCGATGTAACCTGTGATTATTTACTTGGAGTCACCGATTCCTATCTTCCCGTTGGTGGGGAAGTCTTGGACAAAGACATTGTTGAATTTTTCGATTTATATCAGCAGTTAACTCCCGAGAATGTAAATGAGATAAAAAAGTATATCAAATATCTGTTATACAAACAGGCAAATTCATTGTAAAAGTAAATTGATCCGTAATTCGCCATATATTATAAGAGGCTTCCGCATATGATTTGCGAAAGCCACATTATTTTGCAATATTATATTCAGATTATTCGTTTGTACCACAACATTTCTTATATTTCTTTCCACTTCCACAGGGACAGGGATCATTTCTTCCAATCTTCTTATCCTTCACAACCGTACCTGATGTTTTCTGATCACGGTATATTTCTTTTCTTCGATCTACGGAAAGTAGGGAATCCCACTCTTCCATATCATAAAGCCAATCAGCCTTTGCATCTACCATATTATAATATAATTTTTCTTTATCGATACTTATCTTAATCTTAGTGTCCTTATCCATCTCTTCAATCGGATTCGGAGTAAGTAGACTTTCATTAATACCGTCAAGGAAACCAATGAAAAGATCAAACTCTATATCAAATTCCTTAGCAAGAGAAGTTACTGTGCCCTCCCATACTTTATTAGCATCGGCAAGAACCTTCTTATAGACTTCTTTCTCGATATTAAAATAACTCGTCCAGAATAACTGGCCGGCCCGCGTACTCGTGTCCATGCCATAAGCACGGTCTCTCCATTCTTGTAATAAACTCATGATTTCATCCTTCCTCGTACATTTCTTACTTGATAAGCAAAGCTCGCATTGCGTGGTCATAGCTATAACCTTTGCTCATCACGAAAAGTATATCATGTATTATTGTAAATTTCTACGATGAATATTTTTTATTACATGTATAAATATTGAAAACATGTATCATAATAGTAATATCCTAATGTGGAACAAAGGCGTTCCGTTTAAAGGATGTAAATGCGTATGCTCTTTCATAATTGGACTCCCCCTCCAATTATGATTACCAAAGAGAAGTTAAATACTTATCCTCCCCTTTTTAGCAAAACCCCCACTACAATGACGTAGCGGGGGTTTTGCTTATGTATACGTGGGTTGTTGCTAAATGAATTTCCTATAGCTTTGTTTTACTTTGACTACAGGAGTGAACACTAATACTATACGGATTTATTTATTTTGCCGTATGATTGATAAAATCAACTTCATACTGCCGCTCACCGTATTTTCTTTCATTGTCAGTAATAGTACCATCTGTAAGGGTGATACGCAGAACTATTGAGGTCGGATTGTTTTCGTCGCCAACTTCATCGAACCAATCGAAGATGCTTTTGAATTTCGCTCTGATTTCCGCATTCTTCTCGTCTTTGACCCAACCGAGATTTTCGGCCGTGCCTTGGAACGCATACCAGCCTAATCCACCTACGGAAACCTCGGCGTTCTTCTCAATCTGCAGCATTTTATTTTTCTTTGCATCCGTAGAAACATAAAATATGCCGCCTTCATAATAGGCGCAGACCATACGGACAGCGGGGCGGGGATTTCCGGCAGCGCTCGGAGATAGTGATATTGTCGCAAGGGCGATCACTTCTTCCTTGCCATTTCCGCACCGCTCCTCCATCAGTTTCATTGCGTTTTCGTACTTGCTCATTTTTAATTTTCTCCTTTACATTGATATCATTTATGTTGTAATGATAATCGAACCACTTGAAAAGTGCCCCTAAGATTTATAATTCCAAGCTCAGCCACAGAGCGGGACGAACTCCGCCACTGTTATCGCCTGTTGAAGGATGAATCGTGTTGCTGCTGTAGCGGAAGGTGCCGTTTCCCTGAATGCCTATATTGCCGTCGCCGTGGATATATACGGCTCTTCTATTGTCACGCCCAGACGACCGAAGCCACCACCACCATACATACCCATCGAATGTCGATCTTCGCTTGTTATTGTTTTTGTCTTTCCTTTGAAACCAGTATCGTTGTTTGGCACTGCGGTTTTCAAGGTTTTTACTGCTGTCACCGAAATATTTGCACACTACTTCTTCAATGCTTAGAAGAAATATGTAATCCCGAGTATCTTCTCCGCCTCTTGAACCGTACCACTGATTGTCGTGGTTTTTGTTCAATACCGGAATGATTCTTGACTGTTCGGCCGTGGTGAATTTGTTATAAAACTCACCGTTAAGATATTTTCTTAGCGAGCAGTCTGCCCATGTCACATCACCAGCGCAATTATTATAGGGGCGTTGTTCGATCATGTATTCAGTTATAATCAAGGCCGCATTGCCTTGTATATCAAGAATGCGCCAATGATAACCGCCAAGTGGCACGATTGAACCGATATTAAACTCTCTCATTCTCTTTCTCCTCGTATAATATAAATTTTCTGTGGTTCTGTTTCAATGCGCCTACAAGAGCAAATGCTCATTATCTTCGCGACAAATTCCTGTTTGACTGAATGATATGTAAATAAATTTATATTGCATTACCTTGATAACGACTTAATAGACATCATCTGCAGTTTAATATCCTACTTATTATGCCTCTCTTCAAGAATACTCAATTGTAAAAACAACAAATTGTTCCCTACTACTATTATTATAACCTGCATTTATCTTACCATATAATCCCTATTGATACAATCGAACATAATATTAATTTCAGCTATTTCTACAATGCTCTTTCCTTATCTATACGCAATTTTATACGCAACTTAGATATCACAAGATGAAACATGACGAATTTCAAATCCCCATATATCCCCTCTCAGAACACTGTATAACACAGGATGGAGCACTATGAAATTTCAAATGCATAGCCTCCCCTTTTTAGTGAAACCCCTGCTACAATGACGTAGCAGGGGTTTTGCTTGTGGCTGGTAGTGACATTTTTTCTACCTCATGTAATAATCAAACACTCTCATTCCACAGTGGCCTGGCTCCAATAATCTATACCTACTTTAAATTTCCACCATCTACACCAACTACTGTAAAATTATATGATTGTGTAGTATAACCAGGTCTTCTCAATTCAATTGTAATATATGGTTTACTTCCAGTGTTATTTCCTACCCCAAATCCAGCTGCTCCAGCAACTATGTTACTTCCACCAGCTACATTACCTGCAAACCCTGTGGTATATATAGTAACATTCGCCTGATCGAGTCCGCTAATGCGAATTGCATCAGAAGAACCAGACGGATTATCTCTAAATGTTATTACGATTAATCCACTACCAAAATCCGTCCCACTAGGAATGAATCCTACTTGATAAAAAATAGAACTCAAACTCCTACTAATTTCTTCTGCTATACCAGCGTTATTGACTGCATCTTGATAAGTCACACTAATCGAATCCTGGCATGTTGCTTGAATCTTTCCGGCTCCTGGTGTTGCAGAAACGACGATTGTTCCTTCAAATTGGCTTGTTGTAGAATTCCAATTCAGTGTAACATCTTGTCCTGTTGTGTCTGTGATTGTTGATTTTACCTTAACAATCGGAGTTGTCGAAGTTGCTAAGTCCAAATCTTGTAGCGTAATGTTTAACGTTTCTTCTAAGACTATCTGTGAACCTAAATAACCAAGTACACCTGTATGTGTTGGTGCCGGTACTGAGGTGGTCTTTGTTATGACCTGCGCACTACCTGACGCATTTGCTGCATCCTGGTAAGTTACTGTAATTGTTTCTCCGGCTGCGGCTCGAACCCTTCCGGCTCCTGCGGTTGCAGAAACTAGAATTGTTCCTTCAAACTTGCTCGTTCCCGAATTCCAAGTCAGTGTTACATTTTGTCCTGTTGTGTCTGTGCCCGAGGTTACCTTAACAGTCGGAGTTGTCGTAGTTGCTAAGTCCAAATC
>DBTU01000007.1:0-30396 GCA_002307215.1 Lachnoclostridium sp. UBA1308 | reverse complement strand
CAACGTTCCTTCTAGACTGATACTTACGGCCAGATTGTCAAGTATACCTGTATGTGTTGGTATCGGAAGCGGCGGTACTGGGTTACTTGGTATCTTAGACCCATCACTAATAACTGATTGTCCGGCTCCTATCGCTTCCTCACTACCGTTATTGGTCGTGATTGTTTTTTTCTCATTTGTATTATTTTCAATCTTTACTACTACTTTGCTTTCGCTTTTATCAAGCCTTGTATCTTCTGATCCTTGATTAAGCGTAATATTTGTTTGTGCCCTAAGTTCTAAATTTAGTGGCATGGAGGATGTGATGGTACTTCCACCTGCTGTTGCTTCAACAGTGACTGGAACCTGTGCACCGATACCCGAGAAGTTAACTTGGGCAGACTGCAATACTATGATTTGATCCACTGTTCCATTTATCATTATGTTTAGTTTAGCATCTTCTCTATCAATTACGATTTGTTTTACATTTACCGCTTCGTCAATAACAAAACTGGCTACTTCATCACTTAGGTAAACGATATTTCCATCCGCATATTCAATCCATGTGTTGTCCTTGATGGCATTGATTGTTATTCCCTTAAAGACACCATAATTTTCAACATCAGCATTTGGTGTATTCACAAGCAATGTCTTATTGTTATAATTTCCCTTAGGAATAATAAACTTTAAAGCTTTCGTAGTAGACAACGTAATCTGACCAATATCGCTCGACACAAGCAACTTATTCAATTGCTCCTGTGTTGAGGCTGTTGCTGTTCCGTTTGAAGAATCCACTTTCACTGTAACCCATTTACTTGAAGCAGTAATATAGGATATATTTGCTTCTTTGTCAGCTAACCATAATTTATACTTTAAAACGCTCTGAAAGCATACGGCTCGAATCTTGAATTCGCCTTCCTTGATTGGGAATATAACACCTTCGCTTGTCGCATTATCAATACCACTGGTATCATTCGAGATTTCCCACCGTGTAATACCCTGTGTCTTCGCACCTTTTCCGGTAGCTGTATTTAATATCGTTCGATTAAAATTATAGGCGGTACCGGCAGGAATTGTAAGATTACTTGGTGCATTACTAATACTTACCTCTGTAATATTATTTCTTACGACAACCTTTCCTTCCGGTCTTAGAACCGTTCCATCCGTATAGGTTATTTTACACCTAATATATGCCGTTCCTGCCATTTTAGCAGTAACAATCCCGGTATTTTTATCAATCATAACTGAGGCAGGGGTTCCCTTATCAGATACAACATACCAGAAATATTTTGCTCCCTCTTTCCTTGCTTCCTTCTTAATATTAAAATTATATTTATTACTACTTTGACTACCTAGATTTAAATACCTGGTTGCCACACTCAAATATGTTCCTGCTAACTCTTTCGGGTCTGTAGCTGCTTGAATCTGCTTTGGTACTTCATTTGCTATACCAGCATATAACATTGTTGCTATTAGCATTATTGATAATAACTGTTTTACCTTTTTTTTCATACGCATAAGTTATTCTCCCTGTCGTTTAATAATATCAAAACTCATTCACTTTTATTAATTATAGCACTCTATAATTTCAGTATGATAAAGATAGTTTCATTACAACCGAGAAATCCTGTTTAAATTTATTTTATGTATGAAATGCACTGAATAGCCTATCGCGTATGCTGCCACCATTCTTTTATATACTTCAGGTCGTTTATTGCTTAAATCAGCGCAGATTGAGAAGCACCATTGATCCCTGAGAATGTCCTGCCAATATAAATGGTCTGCCATTATTATAGTGGTCAATGTAGTAGTAGAATGCAGCTTTTACGTCTTTTGCAGGTATAAGATCAATTGCTGTCTCTCGCTCTGCTGGCATCAACCCAAGGACATAAAGTGCATCAGCCTGTCGATAATAGGGTGCATAAATGTTACCTACCGGTAAAAATGCAGTTGCCTGGCGATTGAATGCGCCATTTGCACCTTTAATCATTGATGCATTATCTAAAGTACAGTAATTCGGATCTTCCTTACTCTGTTTTTGGTAGGCTGTCGGATACACATAAAAAATGTCAACAGCTTTATCTTCTTTCGTGTCCATAGTAAGCCAATTACTCGGATTTGAATAATCAATAGCCGTTCCGTCATCGTTTGTTTCTGCTGTCACGGTCCGATCACTGCCACAGAATACAGATAATATAAGTGCACACATAACCAGGATTGAAATACCTCTTTTCGCTTTTTGTATATCACTTCTCCTCCTAAAATGAATTTTCCTCAAATGCATGATATTTGTATAGTAGTACATCTGTTCATACAACATAATGGTGGATTTCCGAAGTTGGTCGAAGTGAACAATAAAGAGGTTGCATCGGCAGTTGTTGTATACTTTTTAACAATTTCTGATTTTTTATTAATAACTGCCATATTGAGAGTTAATCCATCTATGGACAGGATGCAAACTGATAACACTTTCTTTTTTCTCTCTCATAGCAATTCTCCTTCAAAAATATTTAAAATATTACATAAAAAGTATACTATAAATTTAATCATAATTATCACAATATGCAAAAACGACTGTTTTATTGTCAAAAACAACATGTTATTATAGTCTATCTATTACTATTACCAGGACAAAGCATGCTCTGGAACTCGTATAACCAAAACTTTATACGCAACTTAGATATCACAAGACGACACCAGATGAAATTCAAATCCCCATATATCTCCTCTTGGAATACCACATAACACAAGATGAACCCCTATGAAACCTCAAATGCAAAACCTCCCCTTTTTAGTAGATAGCCTGTTGCGGATGCAACAGGCTATCTACTTTTATGCTTGAGTTTTCTATTTATAAGATTTGCTATAGGAACAGCTCCAGCAAGAAATCTTGTTAATCAGTACTCCAAAAATGTAACATTTTAGTGATGCAAAATTGGTATAGTCAATAAACTGAATATCATTAAAGCTTTACTTGATTTCTGGGGAGAGTAGTTTTATTATAGATAAAATAATAGGAGAATAACATGAAAGAAATACATAAAAGTAATAATTTGGAAATAACAAATCTCAAAGAGGCCGGATTCTCATATGAAAACTTAGAAAAAATCCTGAAGGGTATTCCGGATATTATAGGCGTTTATACGGTTGATCATTCAATACTATTTTACAATCAGGCAGGATATGACTTTTATCATAGGAACGCCGAAGCAGTTAAAGGGAAAAAATGCTTCCAGATGCTACAACGGAATGAGAAGTGCCAGGACTGCCCGGTTGACCGTGCGATAAATTTGAAGCAGATTATAAGAACAGAAGAATTTATTCCGGAAATACAGAAATATATCGAGTTCTTTTGCAATCCGATTATGGATGATTCAGGGGAGGTTCTTTTTGTAATAGAACAGCTTAGAGACATCAGTGAACAGAATCATATGGAGCTATTACTAAAGGAAAGTTCGTATAATTACCGGAAGATTGTTAATCTGTCACCGGATCCCATGGTAATTTTGGTTAATGGTATGGTGGTACTGGCCAACAAACAAGTACTAAATACATATGGCGATGTCATAGGTGAACAGGCAGATAAATTTGTTAGTCCGGAGTATCTTTATGAAATTAGAAGAGAAATGAAAAAAATATTTATTAACAAAACAACAAAAAATAAACTTGAATGTAGACTGACACAATCGGATGGAAAAATCATTGACACGGAGATCGTAGCCGGCTATTTCGATTATAAAGGCAAGCCAGCAATTATCATATTGATAAGGGATATTAGCGAGAGAGTCCGGGAATTAAATGAAGCAGCTGCATATCAAAGAGTAATTATGAATCAACCCTTTCCTTTTAATGATATATTTGAATTGAATACACTATATATCCCTGTAAAGAAGGTCAGTGGTGATTTTTATTTCTTTCATAAAACGGATGATTGCAAGATGGTAGGTATATTGGGGGATATTAGCGGAAAGGGTGTCACAGCTGCTTTAAGTATTTCAGCTTTCCGGGTACTGTTTCACGAAGCGGTTGTGATAAGCAGCAGACCGATGGAGGTAATACAGATATTAAATCATAAAGTGTCTTTTTATATGGGCGATAAATACATAGCAGCCTGTTGCTTCTCAATAGATTTTCAGAAAAAGGAAGTGGTAGTAGTAGGTGCTGGAATTAATCAGTTTTTGTACAAAAAAAATTCTAGTGAATACGATTTAAAAATAATTAAAGGTCCTTTTCTTGGGATGTTTAATACAAATGATTTTGAGGAAGAGAGCATTAGATATCAGCCGGAAGACTGTTTCCTGTTTTTTACAGACGGATTGGATCCTATTGTTGAGAATCGTATGGAAAGCATTAACCAGGCAGATTCTTTACATAAATTAACAGATATGGTGTATTCTTATATCAATGAGTTTCCATTCGATTTAGAAAAAACCATGGATGACTGCACTCTTCTTGCACTTAAGATGAAGTAAGGAGTGGTTACTATACGTAAAAATCAAGTTATATTATTTGGCTTGAAAGACTGTAAATATGCGGTTCACAATGTAGTAAATGACTTGAATATTTCTGAGGACTCAATTGATGCTTTTGATATTTGTCTGATTCTTGTGGAAGCAATAACAAATGCTTTTAAGCATGGAAATAAATGTGATAGCAACAAACCAATACAGATTAACTACATGCAAAATGACAATGATATAATATTTGAGATAATCGATACTGGGACCGGGTTTGATTATAACGCCTGTGCAAGGAAGGTTTCTGAACATAATCTAATGATAGAAGGAGGCAGGGGTATCCACCTTATTCAATCATTGGCAGATTGCTTATCAAATGAAGAGAACAAGTTTATAATAGAAAGAAAGCTACAAAATCAATAAATACAACAAAGAAGGTGCAGATTTATGATTAGAAATTTGAAAGTACGAACCAAAATAATGGTGATAACTGGTATACTTTTATTGCTTATCATCCTTACAGGTACAACTGGGTTTTTATTTAATAGAAATAGCAATCAGGAAGTTGATAAAATGTATTCCGTCCATTTAGAAGGCATTCGTTATCTGGGTGATATGCTGGCAGATGCGAATATGAATGAAGCCTATGTTTTGTACATAGTAAAATATTCCGGTGATACGAAAGTCATCAATGATTATGTAGACAAGTTAAAGGAGTCTACCAATCAAATTAAAGAAAGTCTTGACGCATATATAAGTATTGGGAGTATTACGCAAAGAGAAAAGGATACCTTAGCAGTATTAGATGATAGTGAAAGTGGGTTACTCAATATTCGTGAACAGGTAATTGAACTTGCCAAGGATGGCAAGAATGATGAGGCTTACCAGTTATATATGGAACAATATTCTTACCTGGAAAATTACCGACTAGCAATATCTGATCTGCTTCAATATAATAATGAGAAAGCAAAAACAGAGGATGCATTAAATCATAAGGAATTAAAAAGAGCTGAATTAATACTGATCTTTATTATTCTGATATCCTTATTATCAGGAATAGTTCTATCCTTACTCGTAGTACGAACAATTACAAAGCCATTATCCGTATTGATAAAATTATTAAAGAAGGTTGATACCGGTGATTACAATGTATTCATTCCTCAGCAGTATCTGCTGCAGAAGGATGAAATCGGTGACATATCACGGGTGACGGATAAAATGCTAGCGGATCAATCCCATGTTATAAGCCGTATAAGAGTCGGCGCTTTTACTTTATCTGATGCATCAGAGAACATTGCTGCTTCTGCACAGGAGCTTAATGCAGCCTCAGAAGAAGTAACCAGCAATATACAAGAGGTGGCTGCCTATGCAGATCGACAGAATGCTTCTATCATTGATGTATCAGAAACCTTGGTTCAGCTTTCCAGTCAGATACAGATTGCTCAGAACAAATCGATAACTGCAAAGAAAAACTCCGCATTTACCATGCAGGTTGCTGAGCAAGGGCGTATTAATGTAAGGAATACTGTCGAAACAATCGAAAATATTAATCATATATCCAGTGAAGCAGAAGCTACGCTAAATCAACTCAATGAGCTGTCTGAAACTGTAAGAGGAATTATAGATATGATAAATAATATTTCTGCACAAACAAATCTGCTGGCACTGAATGCTGCAATTGAGGCTGCCAGAGCAGGAGAACACGGCAAGGGATTTACGGTTGTATCAGCTGAAATAAGAAAGCTTTCTGAACAAACAAGTACAGGTGCAGAAAAGATATCATCTTTAATTAACGAAATGGTTTTACATATCAAAAAAGCAGTTTCCTCGATGCTTGTAAACAAACAGGCAGTTGAAAATGGTGTAACCGTCGTAAAAGAAACGGATGAAGCCTTTATAAGAATTATCGATGCGGTAAATCAGATTGGAAAGGATATTGAGCAGATAACTGACATCACACATGATGAGGTTGCAAGCTCGGAACAGATTGTTACATTAATTGATTCGGTGGCAGGTATAACCGAGTTAACGACAAAAAACAGTCATGAGGTTGCCGCAGCATCGGAGGAACAGGTGTCCGCTGTAGAATGTCTTGCCGCTAGTGCTGAAGAAACCAGTAGTATGGCAGAAGAATTGAAAGCGCTTGTAGAGAGATTTGAAGTGAGAGGTGAAAATCAATGAATGAAATCAAATTTATAATTCCGGAATTTTTTGCTGTTGAGGAAGCAACTGAGTTAAGACAAAATGTAATGGATATGATACGGAAAGGAGAAAAGAATTTTCTCCTAGATTTTCACAAATGTACGTTTATTGACAGTACAGGACTTGGAGTACTGGTTTCAGCTTTCAAAAAATGTATTGAAAATCAAGGTAGCTTAAAGTTATGCTCCGTTGATAATCCAAATGTTTTGAAAATATTCACGTTGACAAGATTGGATAAAGTATTCGGTTTATAACCTTCCCCATTGCTATTGCCGTAATTACTCCATCGCTTTTTACTCGCACTATAACTTTACATATATCAATAATCGTGTTATAGCAAATAAATGAATAGGAGCAACCGCCCACAAAGTGGTTAGCCTCCGTGTCAGTTAAATAACCGCCTAGATCCGGCTAAGAACGGGGGCGGTTATTTTTTCGCTGATTATTCCTATTATCTAAATAGGTAAATAGTGCTATGAGCAGTAGTCCAAATGTAAGCATTAAAGATAATGTTTCATATGTAGTCTGCATTGGCACCACCTCCCTTCATAGGAGGCTAACACACCTTGTACTCGATTACTCCTATGCATATTTAACATATAATCCCTCTAGATACAATCGAACATGATCTTAATTCCATTACTTTTCCAATGCTATTGCCTCGCCTATACGCAACTTAGTTATCACAAGACGAAACATGATGAATTTCAAATTCCCATATTTCCCCTCATAGAACACCAAATAACACATGACGAAGCACTATGAAATCTCAAATGCATTACCTCATCTTTTTACTTCTTTTTACTTCTATTTTTATTCATCTATTCATCAAATTAATAAAATCAGTTCCCGGTGCTGCTACCTGCATTTGTAATGATTCAAACTCTTTCCCCTGAAAGCTCAACCAATTCACGATATACCCCAATGTATCATCCTTATTATTTCCTATCACACGTTGTATTGCCAATAAATCATAGTAATTGTCCTGTTCACTCCCTATCACAGGAATCAATGCCTCCAACCCGCTTACTTTCGCAGATACAGGCATCATCAATTCTCCCTTCTCGTCATAATAGCTAGATAGATAATCATAACCTTTATGGCTGATATCAAGATAGAATAATAGATTTTCTGCCACATTTCCAATACTAACCTTGTAAAAGTCGATAAATTCCGCCAAATATTGATATTTACCATTATATCTGTCGCTATCAAAAACACCAAAAAAAGGATATTTACCAAATGTATTTATCCCCGCAGCAAATTTCCAATCCTTCGTAACAAAATGAAATAAAATATCGTCTGTACCATCCTTCGTAAAATCGCCAAGAAATATGGTAGGACGATATCCTGACACCTCAGTTATTATATCCGCTCCTGTCTCTGACTGCCCATATTTAACATCAATTATAATATTACTGATGAAATCAGAATTCTGCATTGTATCTCCATAAAGACTTACTTTGTCCGGGATACCGTCCCCGTTAACATCTCCCATCTTCTCATCTATCAAAACGTGATTATTGATCAATGTATGTGCTTTTACCGAATTGTTTGATCTTGTTATATCATAATCTGCAAAGGTTCCCCAGTACTCCGCTTTATTATCTTTCGGATTTATATATAAAAAATATACGACGATTGGACTGGAATCCAGTTCGGGATGTGTATTGAAAAATTTTCTATCACCAAAACGGATTGATTCAAGAGCAAGTGGAAGTTCCCGGTGAAATATTTCGCTTCTCAACTCATCTTTATCACCCCCATTCGGTCCGCTCACATGAAGATATACATAATACCGAATGCCCTCCTCCGTAAAAAACCATTCTCCTAGGACGTCATCCCGTTCATTCGTAATATTATCATAGTCAAAATCTGGTCCAATCGCCAAAAACAAATCCGCTGTTATATCCGAATGTGTAAGTGTGTATCGTCTCGGGATAATTGGTACGGTACTGGTTACACCATTCTTGAATTCTACGGTTAACTTATCCGGATTCAATCTGCTCATTTCATCAGCCCCATATCGTTTTCAATATACTCATTATATACATATCAAATTATTATGTTCATGTAATATAACAATGAATTCTCTTCCACATATAATATAAATCCTTTTCTTTCAATTGACTTTTGCATTAATTTCTATATATTTATATTGTTCTCTCATGATATCATCATTCTATCCGCAACTTTTATATCACAAGATGAAACAAGATGAATTTGAAATCCCCATTTTCTTACTTCCGGAGCACATAATAACACATGATGACACTACATGAAATCTCAAATACTTAACCGTACCATTTTAGCGAAAGTATACTGAAATAATTAGTATAATTATTTTTCAATGTTCAACTAATAAGAAATCAACTTATTGTCCACTAATATTAAAAGCTGAAGTTAGATTGTATTGTTCGCTCAGTTTCTCGCCCTTTGAATTTGTTTCAGTATAAGAACCTCCAAAATTAATTTTACCTTCCGTCGCCATTATCGTAAGCCCAAATCCTTTTACTATTGTCCCATCCGCTTTAAATATCATGTCGTAATCCAGCTGATACTCATTAATATCTTCATTCATTCGAAAAATTCCTTTTAGATTAGTGTCAGAAAGTTTAATTCTGCTTTCTGAAAGCCTTTTCATATTATCAACAAAATTATTCTTGTAAGAGGCATAATAGCTTTCATAACCCATATCAATATATTCCTGCCGAATCCTTTCCTGTTCTGCATCATCTTTCTTTATCTGTTCAAGTATTGTTTCATATACCTTTATCGGTAAAATATCCGCTTCAATATTAGCCAACTGATTTAATATCTCTGTACCATTCACAGAAGCACTACTGCTTTTAAAATGATAGGGTATATAAAAGTTTCCATAAGCACTCGATATAAGTACCGGACTATTGCCGTTATCTATGTAGTCTTCTTCTGTGTTTTCTTCACTTATTTTCGGATTTACCTCCAACAACTGATCATATTTATCCTTCGGTATAATATAATCATTATCCAAATAAATATTCCTCCAGAAGGAGAGCTCATCATTATCCTGCTTATACTGTTCATAATAATTCACTATCTGCTCTTTTACATAATAATCCGTACCACCAATTGTTATTAATGTATAGATATCATCCAATGATTCCGTTTTAATCGGATTCGTTAACTCTCGATAGCTTCTTTCTATGTCAAGATAAGTAAAGGCTTTTTCATAATTACCCTTTTTAATCTCTGTCAGCATAGAATATGCTTTAAATACCACACCTATATTGGTATAGCAAATACCTTCACCGCCGGCTTGATTTATTCCCAGATAAATATTAGGGATAAGAAACAGTATACAAAGAATTAATACAATAAAGCGTCTTCTCAGTTTTTTAAATGCCTTTTTTGCAGTGAACGAGGTGACTATTTCTTCTTTCTTCAAGTTGAGATCACATGGTTGTTCATTTTCCTCCGGGATCTTCTCCTGATTCAGTATTGCACAGGACATATTTAAATACTTCTTATTACAAGTGTCGCATTCTTTTAAATGTACCTCGACTATCTCTTTCGTATCTGTCGAACAGATACCATCGACATAGAGCGGCAATAAGTCTTCTATTACAGTACATTTTATATTCATTGTAATCCCTCCATTTCATGAATCAGCCGTTCTTTAGCACGGTAATAGTTTACCTTTGCCCAAACTTCGGTTTTACCAAATATCGCTGCAATTTCCTTATACTTAAGTTCACCAAAAATTTTGAGCGTAAAAACCTCTTTATAAGGCTCCGGCAGCATATGTAATGCCTTATGTACCAATACTGCCTGTTCCTTATGAATAAGCTTATCGATAAAATTCTCAGAGTCTTCCATACCTGTATAATCAAACTGTGGATTGATATGTTTTCTCTTTTTGCATTCATTAAAATAAGCATTTCTTCCAATCTGACACAACCAAGTATACATACTGCATTTTTCTTCAAATTGATTAATATGTAAAAAAGCCTTGTAGAACGTCTCTTGCGTTAGTTCTTCCGCAAGTTGTTTCTCCCCGGTAAGGGAAAAAAGATAACGAAATACTTTTTTTGAACAGGGTAATAATCTGTAGCTTCGTCTTCTCCCCACCGGAAAGCAGATCATAATCCTGGCTCAATAATCTCTCAGGAAGCTGCATAAGATTAAGTTCCTTCTTAATCTTACTTTCGATAGAGAAGCCGTCTAGCTCCATGTAATCGGCTAGGATACACTGATATTCCTCTATTCTTTTATCTTTGCTACTTCCTTCGCCATCAATATCTGCAAGAATTTTCTCCATCCGATTTTCCATTGTTTTTATCATTCCGATATTCTCTTTCACTATATCCAAGGTATTTTTATAATTCATATTCACCGGATAAGGGAACAACTCCGTAGTTACATCCTTCACTATTGTTCCTCTGTCCGGTTCTATTTCACCGTGAAGCAGCCGGAGGAAGGTGGTCTTCCCTCTTCCGTTACGGCCGATCAATCCCAATTTCCAATTGCTACAAATACTTAAGTTTACATTATTGAAAATGGGTTGATAATATTCTTTATAATTAAAATTTAAATCACTGATTATTATTTTCGACATAGATAGCCTCCTTTGGTTTACCTGGCGACCATTATGACGAACAATACGTCACTATGCTATGCCAGGTAGGTAGATGTGTTTCTATCTGTAATGTTACGTAACTTAATAAACATGTTTAGACCTCCCATCTCCAGAAATTCTGTTTATTATATCAACCTACTAGCCAACCGGGCCTATTCATAATGGAAATTAAATCGGATTTATTATAAGAGTCAGTTGGTCTTGTAAGATCATACCGTATTAGCATCCTAAATTTTAGGTATAAAAATAGCCTGCTTTTTAACTCGTTATAGAAGCATACTGCTCCTGTAACAAACAATAAAGGACGTGAATAAAACATATTAGCAATAAACACCGAGATTATCCGTGATCAATACTGACAGCTTTATTAGCGTAATTTATTGTTGTTAAAAAGTAGGTTATTTCTCATTAATATATTCCAACCTTTTTCTTTCTTAAAGTCAGTTTTATTCTATTATAAAATAAGGAAAAAGTCAATATTCCTCTGAAATGATGATGCTTTATAATATCTACCTAAATCATGATTTTACACAACTTTCAATCTTCAAAATCGTAATCATGAATTGTAAAAACGCTAAACATATGTCTTTGCAGTGCTAAAAGCAAAAGTCCAAATGTCAACATTAATGATCATGTCTCCCATATAGGCACAGAGGAGAATGCTAGGGCTGATTTCTTCCAAGTGACCGTCATATCACATTCTAATTTATGTGTTCCATTAGGAACATTCACCTTAACCGTTTGTTCCTCTAGGGTAAAGTGCTTGTCGGAGAAAGCAATCCTGAAATCGCTGACGTCGTAAGTCTTAGTTGAAATATCTCCTTCCTTAAGGTCCAGATAGGTCATACTGAAGACGCTGTTCGATAAGGGGTAGAATTTGATGAAACACTTCATCCGATATGTTTTACTTTGTTCTTTGTAAGCAAAGTCGTATACATTGTACTGTTTAGCACTCAGCAACGGCCATTCATACGCACATATCGTCGGATTGTATAGAAGGCCAGATAATCCTGCACATCGATGGTGGTTTTTTCAGAAAGACCCATGTCGCTGTATAAACGAAAGTTTATATCAGTTTTGGTCACAGTGAAGGAGCCCTCGGTATTTTCGGTGCCATCGTGAAATTGATTAAATAACTTCCATCTCCTACAGCAAAAAGCAATACATCCGGCATAATGAGCACGTCTTTTGTCTCGACATTGTTATAGATGACTATTTGGCTGCCCTTATATACTACATTTTTATTTTCTTTTGTCACATTGTACAATAATAACGGTTTTTTCGGCAAAAATAACAAGTTATCCCGGTTCATATATTATCACCTTTCGTCGATATAAGTTATAAGATGAACTATACGATACGATATAATAACTTGCTGAACTACAAATAATAGAAATGGAGTTACTTATGCTACTTATCGCTGTTTGTGATGATTTACCAAGTGATAGATTATATACAAAAAGCTTAATTAATGATTTTTGTAATCGAATGAATTATGAGATTTATATCATTGACTTTGAGAATGGGGAAGCTCTGGAGAAGTACTATCTAAATCAAGAGGTTTTCTTTGACATCATATTTCTGGATATTTATATGAATGGAAAAAACGGCATTCAAACTGCAAAACAAATTCGAAAATATGATCTGGATTGTAAAATCATTTTTACCACCACCAGTACAAAGCATGCTTTAGAAAGTTTTGAAGTTTTTCCATATAATTATCTAACGAAACCGCTATCAAAATCTACATTTTTTCCTATATTTGAGAAAGCTATTGATGCAACCCAGAAAGAAAAGCAGAAGAGTCTATCAATTAAAGTAGGATCCTCCATACAAAAGTTGTTTTTTAAAGACATATTATTTATCGAAAGCTCTGCGAGAACCTTAAGTATCCATACAATCCACGCTAAAATTTATTCCATTGTGTTAAAGCTTGATGATATCCAAAAGCAAATAGATGATCCGCGTTTTATACGGTGCCATCAAAGTTATCTCGTTAACATGGATTACGTCTCCTGTGTGGAAAATTACTCCTTTAAGATGATTAATGACCAGGCGATTTCAATCGTTCAAAGGAATTTCGCCGGCATTAAAAAAAGATTTTATGACTATTTATTAGATAAGGTAAATATGAAGCATAGTTTCAAAAAGGAAGGGGAGTAGTTATGTTTTTATATTCTTTGTTTATTTCTATCCTAAATGTCTTAAGTGTTCATACCCTTCTAATCAAAAAAAAACCGGTTTGGTATTGTATTTTAGCTTTTCTCCTCAATACATTACTTATCTATTTATTAGTATTTATAATTAAAAAAAATTTCGGTGACTCTGGCTTTGAAAAATATGCATTAACTTTTACCGCCTTTATGAACATCCTATATATTTGTCTGGTATTTCAAGAATCCTTTCCAAAAAAATTATTTACCATGTTTAGTATTTGGATCTTTTCCTTAATTATTTTTTATTTTTCCATACCGGTATCCAAATCCCTATCCCCACTGATTGGTGAACAATACCTTCAGGATTTATCCTATTTTTTTAGATTCCTTGTACAAATATTATTCATAGTCATCTCCTATCTAAGGCTTCATATAAAATATAAAAGAATCCTTGATTCAGTATCAAACAAGACAATTACGTTTATGTCAATGTATTTAATTATGGCATTTATCTTATTAATCTATCGCTACGAGATCTCCTTTACTGCATACACGAATTATGATTTTGTTTATGAGATGTTTTTAAACTTAATATTAATTATCTGGGGGTATGTCATTGTATTTACAGGGGTATCCTCCTCCTCACGCATAATTTCATTATTGTATGATTATAAAACGATTGAAAATCAAGTCGAACTTCAGCGTCAGAATTATAGTACCTTAAATGAATCCCTAACTCAGCTTTATTCTCTTAAGCATGACGAAAGGCACCACATAAACGCTATCGAATCGATGGTTAAGCAACAAAACTACAAAGAAGTATTGGAATACATCGAACAATATAATAGAAATGATATGTCAACCACGATACCAGCCTTATGTAATAATTTTGTCGCCGACTCTATCATTAAGCATTATATGGGAATAGCCAACCGCAAAAAAATTGATTTTAAAACAGACCTTATCATTCCCGAAAACATAGGGATAAATTCCCTCGACTTGTGTATTGTACTTGGTAACAGCCTTGAAAATGCAATTGAAGCTTGTGATCGGTTAACGGATAGCCAAGATAAATATATTAAGCTGATATCAAAAATTGTTGGAACTCATATCATTTTTCAAATAACAAATAATTTTTGTGGAGATATTATGACAGCAGATAACATACTTAAATCTTCAAAAGGGGGGCTTTCCCATGGAATCGGCCTTACTAATATTCGTGAAACAGCGAATAAATATAACGGAAATCTTGAGATCAAATATTCTAATCAAACATTTGAGATTACAATAATTATGTGCACCAGTAATTAGTATAACTATTAACTTTCTTCAGAAACGGTAAAAGCTCACATTCTGCCCCAACTTCAATTTTACACAACAGCACAAGACGGAGGCTGACGAAACATGATAGAATCATGCCTTATCAGCCTCCCCTTTTTAGTAATAGCCTATCACAATGACGTGACAGGCTATTACTTTTCATGAAGCAATTATATCCTTATGGATTTTGCGTATTTCCTTGATTACGATTAGGCATCTGGAACAATTGATTGATCTCTTCGTCGTTAAGTCCTAAGTCGTACAACTTAGTCTTTTGTTCTTCAGAAAGTTCTTCGCTCTTCGTATCTCCAATAATCTCCATAGCCTGCCTCATGGTATCCATATCGAACCCTTCCGGCATTACAAATCCTTCTTTCCCCCTTCCTCCTCCGTTTGGCATCTGTCCACCTGTATCACCACCGTGATCGCCCAAACTAGTTAGATCAATTGATGAGGCATCTATAAGCTTACTCGAATCTTTCTCCTGTCCTTCTGTCGTTGAAGGGATTGTACCATCAAGTTGACCTTGAATACTCTCAGCCCGTAATACCCCAAGTTCTTTTAACTCTGTTATCGCCGCCTCATATTCCTCATAGGTGTAAAAGGCAGAGGAATCATTTTTTACATATTCTGAAATCAGATTGTTAAGATTATCTACCGTCTGCTCAAACTTTCCGTCCAAAAAGTAGCCATTGATAATTTCCTGCAAGTATTCGTGATACATATCAAGATATTCCGGTACCTCAAGTAGTTTTCCGAGGAGTGGCCGATCCTCCAGACTCACTCCTGAAACTGGTGTATCTATAGGAAAATTCACCACCTCTGAAGCATCGCTAGACTGGAAACCACCGAATGACAAATTGTAGTCCCATGGAAGTATACTGATTTGCCCATCATTTTCATAGAGATAGTAATTGTGACCCATATTAGAAATATAACTATCAAGATTTACAACGACAGTTTGTGCTGCAAAGTACTTTAACACCCCCTCTACATCTACATATGTTTCAAGATCAGTTCCTTCGTTTAAGTTTTTCAGAGCTGTAACAACTCGCTGATAATCACTTTCGTCCGCATTTGTTTCAGCATTATCAAAGATAGCCGAGTAACTAGACACATTGTCATCTGTATATTGAAGAGAAACTCCATTCTCGGCTGCGCCCATCATACCACCGCCTTGAAAACCTTTTTGTATATCTGGCAAGTTTTCAGCATTGTCAGTTGTATTATCCTTCTGCGTTTTTTCCTGATCTCCCATACTCTGTTCATCAGTCGCTGCTTCAGATGGAAGCCCGTTACCTTCCTGTATGTTGGTGGCATCTTCCGTATTTTTCTCTACACCTTGTCCTCCACTATTTATTTTGTTTCCCATCTGCATATTATCACTTTCGGGTTTATACAGCTCGCCTTCACCATCGGAGACACGATCAAGATATGAACTATCTATATCCTCAACCGCCAGGTAAAATCCCCATGTTTCCCCGTTGACAGAAATATCTGCAAAAGCAAACAACGGTGCTTCCACTCCTATATATTCCATAATATCATAGGAAAGATATTCCTTTAAATAACTTGTATCAGATGACATATTGTTAATTACGATTTTATCGAGCCCCTTCCATGTTTGCCCTTCGACATATTCATCAAACTTAATTTTAAAACTAAATCTGTCTGTGGTGTCATCATTTACCACTTCTTTAAGACTAGAGTTTCCTTTTGGTCGAATTCCTACATTTTTTATGGTTGTCCCATTGACTGTCACATCAGCTGATATATATTCCTCATCCGCTGCATTATCAAGCATTGTTTGCCAGTTGGTTTCATCCACCGATATTTCAAATGTCATAATTTTCGTTTTTTCAATTTCATCTGCATAGGAGGATTCTTTTGTTGTGCTATCTCTTGTTGTATCACAAGCCGACAATAATATCGTGGTTGCTAATGCTATTGCAGTTAAAGCTCCAAACCTTTTGTGCATAATTAAATTACCTTTCTTTTATCTCATGCCTAAACTAAAGTGTCCTATTGGTTATGTGTTTTGCTATTATTACTACTATCTTAAATATAGATTATAAGTGTGATTATATAATGGTGTGATTATGAAAAGAATGTGAATTGACATATAAAAGCAGATGAAACTCCGGACTATATTTACCAAAGATGACGTTATTCCATAACATAACGAAAAATGATATTCTTCCTTATAGTCCAACGGGGAGGAGAACTATTATGATAAAAACAGCTTTCATCGCATTATGGAGAAGCAGAATTCAAGGTAGAATACTCAGCGGTTTGAAAATGAATGCCTGGTACGAGCAAAACAGTATCTCCAGAGGCAATCTATTGCCCTAACTACATTTAATGTAACGAACTCGTGTTATCATGAAAAATATTAATGTTGCAACATTAATAGATGCTGGCGCAATGTAACCTCCAATCGGGTACGGAAATGCCAGTAATACAGTAAATGTTATTAGTATAATGACGATTTGACTAAAAATTGCCATCCATTTAGGAAATAGTGTTTTCCTCTTAATTACTAAGATGATATAAACGAGTGAACTTAATAAAATCTCTAAAGACATGATTACTAATAGTGTTAACCAATAAAAAGAAAAAGAATCCATCATCTTTGAACTGATTTCTTTCGAAATATCGTTCTGATGGTAAAGTGCCCATCCTCTTCCAATATAAGCATATGACATATGAAATGCCACTCCTATCAATAAAGCATGTGCGTTTCCAATTACTGTTATGATTGGGAGTATGCGCCCCGCCGGTTTAAGAGCGAAATACAGTGGAAGTAAACCCAGTAATTGAAATGGTAGTGCAAACACCCCGATAAATGTTCCTAACGTAATTCTCCAGGGATCAATGTCCCACATAGTTTCTGTTCCAATAATAAAAAAATTGACAGCCGAATCTGGCTTACCCAATAAGAGAAAATCGCTTATTATGGTAATCAATACACTGAGCATGCCTAGAGCACTCAATATAATAACTAATTTCACTTGCAAGTTCTTGTTTTCCAAGGATTTCTCCCTTTCGCATATGCATTATATTATCATAACACTAGTATAACATAGTTAATACTTACATAATTCCAGTGTAATTTCAATATAATAATTCTTATTCCAACCTATACGCAACTTTATACGCAACTTAGATATCACAAGACGACAAAAGATGAATTTGAAATCCCAATTTTCTTACTTCCATAGCACATAATAACACCAGATGAAACCACATGAATTCTCAATTGCTCAACCTCCCCTTTTTAGTAAATAACCTGTTGCGGATGCAACAGGTTATCTACTTATATGCTGGGAATAGCAAAGAATGAGTGATTGACAATGAATTGACATAAGATATGGGTATATTGATAGTAGAAGCATTGTGGTATATTCTCCCATAAAATGCGATACATAATATATGAAATACCTAAATAGATTTTATTTTAAGGAGACAATTAGTATGATAAATACGAATAAGAACAAATTATTTCAAATGAGTTTTCATGCTCTGTTTGGATTTCTACTTATATTCATAATGTCATTTTTTCTGGTACCAAATACTGTATCTGCTGCAAACGAAACAGCCATTTATAAGGATGGCATCTACTGCTATAACATAACAAACGAAGCGAACAAAGAAGTACAGCTAATCGGTATAGAATCTACGGATAAAACAGAAGAATTGTTTCTTCCCGGAACGGTGAAGATTAATGATATCGAATATACCGTAATATCTGTTAATATACAATCGATCTACTATCAGAATCAGACCTATGCAACATTTTATAATAGTATAAAGAAGTTAAATATAGCAGATACCTTTGTAGGCACTCTTTTGAATTCGAACTATGCTTTTCCGAATCTGGAAACCGTTGAGTTCTACGGAAAAACAGTACCAAAGAATGTCACGGTCGAAATAAGTGACCTAAACAAAACAGAATTCTTATTTATTGTTCCGGAAGGTATGGAAAAAGCCTATGCCAATGTAATCTCATTTTCACTTTACTATTCTGCGAATAGCGATCTATATGAGGAGGAAATCAAATTAACTCCTACTATTGTTTCTTCTGCAACACAGGAGGTTGAATATGGGTGCTTTTCTATCAATGGTTTTATCTATCAGATGACAAAATCCGCAAAGGACGGCATTGGAGAGGTACAGCTTGTTGGAATTTCCCATATGCCTATTAGTTCCTATGTTGCTCTACCGGAAGAGATTACAAACAACGGATATACCTATAAACTTACAAAACTATGCCGTTTTAGTTTGATTGGGTGCGGTGCCAAAGCAATCATTGTTCCTGACACTGTTACTGAGATGGAAAGCGGTGTTTTTGATAAAAAAATAGAATTACTTTTCTTATCTAAAAACTGCAAGGTTATCCCACGCTATCTGATTATCGATGAAAACGGTCAAAGTAATATACGTTTCATCTATGTTCCAGAGGGCGTTACCACAATTTCGGATGATGCATTTAATGGTAGCCCTACAAATAAATCCAGCATTATCCTGCCTACGACAATCAAGTCGATAGGTAAAGAATCGCTTTATACCTTTCGACTAGTGACATTTTTAAACCAAAAACCAATCAATAATATAACAGCGGCTTTAAAAAGCGGGACCACAGTTAAAGTAAAGAAGTCCTCTATATCCTCCTATAAATCAGTACTTAACAGTAAAGTTACCGTAATCGCAGCGATGGATATCGTTAAGGCAACGAAGCTTTCTGTAAACTCCTCCAGCGTTGCACTAAGCACTATTGCCACGAAAACATTAACCGGTACCTTATCAAAAGACTCGACTGAAACAATTTACTGGTTTTCCACCGATACCGATCTTTTCGATATATCTTCAAAGGGTGTTATCAACCCAAAGAAAGCAGGTACCGCATATGCGATTGCTTACACAAGAACTTCAGGTCTTCACAAGGCAGTGAAGATAGCTACTACGTATCAATCGATTACCTCCGGTATCTATCAGTATCGAATCACTGATGCAATAAACCGAACAGTGACCCTATATTCAGTTAAGCCTGAATCATCTACGATAAAGTTAAACATTCCCGAAAAAATAACCTATAAAAATAAAACCTACACAGTAACAGGTGTCATTGCTGATACAGAAGATACCAGCGTTCCGTTAATCAGTGATAAATATGAAAGTAACAATATAAAAGAGATTATTTTTTCGAAAAACATCTGCAAAACGATTGGATATCTCGGTAAAATGAATCATATTAAGAGTATTACCTTTCTGGGAAAGGCCCCTACTGCTATCAGAGACTGGTATGCAGACGGAGGTTTACTAGCCTTTCAGGTAATCATACATGTTCCCGAAAGCTACGTTGATGCCTATGCATCCGCACTATGGGTAAATGCAGATTATGACACTTATTCTATGATTCATTATGGATGTATGATGGATTATAACATTATTCAAAATGGAAGTGACAAAATCCAGAGATTTGTAAAGGACGGAATTCTATATACTGTAACGAAACAGGCAGGAACAAAGAATGGTACTGTCACGGTTAAGGGAGCAGATGTAACACTGAAGGAAATTAGTGTAGGCGGAACCGTTACGAATGGAAAGTATACTTATGATATCACTGAAGTTTCTTCTTATGCTTTTGTGGGCAGTAATGCAGAAAAGATTATATTAGCCAGTTCCATTTCGAAGGTGGGATCTCATGTATTTAATGAAAAAGCAAAACATATTATATGGTCAAAAAGCTGTAAAATAATTAATAAAAATTTATTCTATCAATCCATTGAGGTTAATAAGCTTGATTATCAGACACAGAGCGAATTAACCGGCAAAAGTGATTTTTATGCGCTGGAGACTTTTATTATACCAAAGGGAGTGACAACCATTCAAAATAATGTATTTTTGGAAGGCTTTGGCAATCTAAAATCTATAACTATTCCGACATCAGTTACAAAGATAGGTGCTGACACATTTAACAGTATTACAGAAGTGATTTATGAAAAACAATAAATCCGACTCGGTTACTGAATATAACGACCGTTTATAAAGCGGGTCAAATTCACAGCCGCAACCTCCAAATTAATTCTCTCTTTATCTCGCTGTCGAATTCACTTTTCTTTCGTCAGTTCTTCTATATCAAAGGTTTCTGACGAACCGGGGAAGTAACGCCCTTTTTCGGCAGTAAATCTATTAACGCAGTAATCATCATCGGTAACACCTTTGGAATAGTACCGTTCAAATCCTGGGATATATCTATAACAAATGGATGTAATGTAATTGGAAACAAAAAACACTACTTTAAGGAAAACTCTCTTATCATTTCATCATACAACGCCCTTGTCGCTTCACTATCGCGGAAACTGACATAAATATCTTTCCTGCTGTCGCACTCAATCCGTATAGTAGGAGAGGACTTTGACTGAACAAATAGCAAGGTTTCTCCTAGGTTATCTGATTCGAAGTTCCCTTTTAAGGTATCTCCAACGCCACCGTACCCGTTCGTCCGTCTTCCGACACCAATGTCACCCATGCTTTTCTCTATGAGTGAAATATCGGATATGTCGGAGAAGTTAACGTTTAATCCATATAAGGTTTTAATTTGTATACCCTGATCAGAAACATTTACTACCGGTTCTTTTGCACCGTAAAACAACATAATACCAACCGCAATTACAATTATCACGGAAAAAGCACTGGAAGCAATGATAACTGCTATCGTAGCCGTTGATTTTGATTTTTTACCTTTGCTTTCGGATGATAGATCAGAATGATCATTTTTACTAATCGTGTACAAATCAGAATGACCATTTTTGTGGAATCGATTACCGGTATTCATAAAAATAACGGCACCCGAAATGATTACAAAAGTAAGCACGATTCCGCCATACATCAGCCACACACATTCAAACTGTATGCTAATGGGTATAAGTACCACACAGCATAAGACCACAATCAAGAGCCAGCCAACAAAACGGCATAGGGCTTTTTCGTCATATTTTGCTTGATCTTCCTTGCTCATTGTGTTGAATCCGGCAATTAGGAATCCCCCCTTGCCTTTCAAAAGAAATATAGCTAAGATAAGTAGCGGCACAATAATGATGCCGAAAATAACGAATGCTAATGTACTCATTGTTATAAATCTCCATTCACTATGCTTATTATAAACTTTACCCTGTCTCGATTACTCCGACATTTATTTTACCATATAATCCCTATGAATACAATCAAACAAGATATTGATAATGATTTATATTATCCAATGGACCGGCTTGCTAGAATAGATTAAAAAAGATAGGTTAAAAACCAATAAGGCATTCTACGGAGTTTGTGCGTAGAGTGCCTTATTGTTGTAATAAGAATAATGTGAATTACAATCCTTCAATAAACTTAAAAACTTACCTTACAACACAAAAGAGGAGCTAATAAAATTACTTTGGCATGGTTAATATTAACTTCCCTATTCGGGACTGACTTGTAATTCCATTTCCCTAATTATTCTTTAATTATTGTAAGTTAGTGTCAGTTGCATTAGCTGCCCAATAATGATCAACTCTATTCATTGCATTTGAGCGGATATTATAGAAGTATAATGGGTAATCGTATGTGTGATATACACCTGGTAAACCTTGTACGGAGTAATCTGCACTACTAATGGAAGAACATACAACCACGCCTCTTTTTAGGTCTACCTGTGCAGAAGCCACACCCTTAACAGGTGTCAGATCAGACACTGATGGAGTAAGAAGTGTGATTGACCCTTCATTGGACTCTTTCGTTGCTGGTCGATTCGTTCTAGTCCATGTAATAGGATTGATGGATATAGCATTTGGGAGTACAAGAGGACTCTTTGTAACCCCAATTCCTTCGGTATTGTACGAAATAATTACACCTGTATCATCGGGTCCTGTTGCAAACTTTAAATTCTTATTCTCTGGCTTTGCTAAATAATCTGTTGTAACTGAACAGCCTATAGCGTATGCTGCAACCATTCTTTTATATACTTCAGGTCGTTTATTGCTCAAATCAGTGAGCAGATTGAGAAGCACACTTGATCCCTGAGAATGTCCCGCCAATATAAATGGTCTACCATTATTATAGTGGTCAATATAGTAGTAAAATGCAGCTTTTACGTCTTTTGCAGGTATAAGGTCAATTGCTGCGTCTTGCTCTGCTGGCTTCAACCCAAGGACATAAAGTGCATCAGCCTGTCGATAATAGGGTGCATAAATGTTACCTACAGGTAGAAACGCTGTTGCCTGGCGATTGAAGGCGCCATTTGCACCTTTAATCATTGATATATTATCTACCGTACAGTAATTCGGATCTTCACTACTCTGTTTTTGGTAGGCTGTCGGATACACATAAAAAACATCAACAGATTTATCTTCTTTCGTGTCCTTCGTAAGCCAATTATTCGGATTTGAATAATCAGTTACCGTTCCATCAACGCTTGTTTCTGCTTTCACGGTCTGATCACTGCCACAAAATACAGATAACATAAGTGCACACATAACCAGGATTGAAATACCTCTTTTTGCTTTTTGCATATTACTTCTCCTCACCTAAAAATATTTTTAAGATATTACATAAAAAGCATACTATAAATTTAATCACATTTGTCATATTATGCAAAAACGACTGTTTTATTGACAAAAACAACAAGCTATAATAGTCTATATATAGTCACCTTCCGTCGATATATCCTATAAGGTGATCTAATCGATACGATATAATTGCTTACAATTACTATATATAATAGAAATGTGGTTTCAGATGCTACTAGTCGCTGTTTGTGATGATTTACCAAGTGATAGATTATATACAAAAAGCTTAATTAATGATTTTTGCAATCGAATGAATTATGAGATTTATATCATTGACTTTTAGAATGGGAATTTCTGGATAAGCGTTATCTAAATCAAGAGGTTTTCTTTGACACATATTTCTGGATATTTATATGAATGGAGGAAACGGCATTTAAAGGAATTTCGCCGGTACTAAAAAAAATTTTATGACTATTTACTAGATAAGGTAAATATGAAGCATAGTTTCAAAAAGGAAGGGGAATAGAAATCCCCCCTTGCCTTTCAAAAGAAGTATAGCTAAGAAAGCCTCCATTTTTTAGTTATTTTATATAGCATTTAATAAATAAAATCGTATATCAAAGGATTATCATTTCTATATTGAACTAAATAATCATTTTGCTTAACTCTCTCATAATGATTTAAAGTTTCCCAAGATTCGATCCCTAAAACTTCACTAGTATCTATGTATAATTTGTAATAGGGCACAAATATCGGGTTTAACACTATTTTGTTATCACAAAATTCTTCAGAATCAATTTCAGATAATGGTTTCATCCCAGAGTAAAAAACAAAATTTTGTTGTCTGTATAGTCTTAAACTTTCTTTATTTTTGGTAGTAAATATTATTCCAACGAATCCCAATTCGTACATGAACTTAATTATCTCCTTGACTTTACACAATTCCATTTTATTGCTCAGCTGAATTTTAAATCTCTTATTTGTTATTATTTGATTGAATTCTTCAAAAGACATGACTGCGCTTTTACCTCTAAAACAATTCATTGCCTCTCTTATATTAACCCAAAAGTGCTGCAATAACTGTAACGTACAGTCCTGCAGCACTTATATAAATTCAATAACCATCTTGATTAATTACGAATAACTAAATCTACTTTGTAATACCACTTACACTCTAAAGCAATCTAAAAGACCATCCGTCAGATAAACCTCAAGATTTTCTGTTATAAAAATGGCTTCCACTTGGAATTGTTGCAGAAAATCAAGACCTTCCTCCATTCCCATTATAAAAAGGCATGTAGTCAATGCATCTGCATCCATTGAATCATCTGCAACAACCGTGACACTCAATAATCCTGACCGAGCCGGATATCCGGTTCTTGTGTCGAGGATATGATGATACCGGACCCTGTCCTTGATAAAGAAACGCTCGTTACTTCCGGAGGTCACAATTGTTTTTTCAGTCAGATTCAATATACCAAGATACTCTCCGGTTGGTGCCAGAGGATTTTGAACACCGATTCTCCAGTATTCATTATCCGGGTTCTGCCCCATGGTCAGAACATTCCCACCCAGATTAATCAGAGCATCCGTTATATGGTTCTCTTTTAAAATGCGTTTGACTTCATCCGCAGCATAGCCTTTTGCGATTCCGCCCAGATCAATTCTCTGACCCGATGCTCGCAAACCCGCACACTCCTCTTTTTCATTCAGCATAAGGTCTTGATAATTGACCAATGGTAATATAGAGCATATTTTCTCCTGTGTTGGAATATAATCTGCTTTTTTCCCAATCCCCCATAACTCGACCAGCGGACGGATGGTTAAATCAAATGCACCTTTTGAAAGGGAAGCATACCAAAGGCCCTCTTTGAGTACCTGCAATGTGTCTGTATGAATCTTAACCATCCCATAACCCGCACTGGAATTTATCCTTGAAATGTCACTGTTTGGAAGAAAGGTTGACATTCGTTCTTCGATTTCATTGACACGATTGATCGCCAGTTGAAGAATTGCTTCGTCCTTATCACCAAATATCTTTATGTAATTTACCGTGCCTAAGGCTTCAAACCACTTTTCCACAACTTGAACGGTTTGTTCCATACCCAACCAGCCCTTTCATTGATTCACCTGTGCTACTTTTTATTTCCTTTTTTTGCTAACTTAAGTGCCATTGATACGACTTCTTTAAATTTGTTGCAGGTCCAGGTAGCTCCTGTTACAGCATCCACTTTATTTATATTCTGCGTCTTGATCAATTCTTTCGAATATCCTCTTGAGCCCGACCAATCATCTTTAGCCTGCTGTGAGTATTCCTCTCCGTATGGTTCCATTACTTTATAATAGTCCTTATCAAATGCTTCATCATCATGTCCGGCATCATAAATGGTCCAGCTGAATGCAGTAATCTTACCTTTTTTTATTGTAAGCTTCGCCTTTGTATAATATTTCTCGTAATCCTGAGGAGTCTCCACCTTATACACACCATCTTTGTATTTTGTTTTTGTGCTTAATTGCTGAAAACCGGCAAGAAGATCTGAACCAGCCAGTGATTGTTTTACTTCTAATGCGGGAACATTGTCATAGCTAATTGGTACAATTCCGGTTTCCTTCTGGAGATTGCCTCCTGGAATTGCCAACATCGATGAAATAACCAATGCGCATGTAATACCCTTTTTCATTATATCCCTCCTTAATAATTTGGTTTAAAGAATTTACTTTCTCCGTTAGTTGGGTTGAATTAATAATACCCTCATATTGTAATCAAAACAAACAACATGAGGGTATTATTATTTACAGGGTTTTTATGCATTTTTACAACTAATATAATCTTAGTAACCAACTGTACTCTTCTCTGTATTTTGAAGGGCTACAGCCTTTTAAGCGTTTAAAGGTTCGCCCAAAATGCCCCGAATTCTCAAAGCCGATTCGGTAAGCAATCTCCTGTACCGGAATACCGGTATCCCGGAGCATAAGCGATGAAATCTCAATGCGAAACTTGATAATATAAGAAACAATCGATTCTCCCATCTCTTTTTGAAACAATTCATTTAATGTCGTCCGGTTCACATGGAAGCATTCGACCAGATGGTTTAATGTAATTTTTTCAGCATAATTCGTATGAATGTACAAAAGCGCCTCTTCTAATATACTAGAATCCGATCTCAAAGCAAGTTCCAGATCCGGTGTATCTGCCGTTTGTAATTTTGATAAATAACATAGCATCTCGAGAAAATATGATCTTCCCCGACACATCCAAAAAAATGTTCTTTGATTTTCAAACTCATCCTGAATACCGTCAATAAAATACAGCAATTTTTGTAACATTGTATGTGTCAACTGTGAATGATCCTTAAATATCTGATTTCTGAATAAAAATTCATTCAGCAAAAACAAATCCTGAACCTTAGGATCCGTAACATCATCTCTGGGATACTCAATGACTAATTTAAAATCAAAGTTAATATCTATAATAGACGGTTGAAAATAAACCAAATGTAATTTTATACCTGTTGTTTCCTCCATTGTTGCAGCTTCTGTTTCATTCAAAAAATAGGCAGCCGGAGCGTGGATGATTGCTCTTTTATCATTGATTTTAATAATCCCTGTTCCTGACTCGATAATAACGATTTGATAAACAGTATCCCCGGCACATTCAGGTATGTAGGACAAATTTTTATAAGTTTTAAGCGATATCTTGGCCTGCGGGAAATAGTTTTGGCCGATTGTATATAATTCCATCTCTTCATATCCTTTCCTGGATATTGTAAAAAGTCATGACAGTCTTTATACTTTTCAAATTCATGTTTAATTTTACAGAATTAACAGGTAATTATTTGGTTTATTGTGAATATCAAAAGAATCTTGATAGTAAAACTTTAAAAGCATACCAAATTGATTTAAAGCAGTACAGCGACTATATAAATAGGCATGCTCTTGCTTTTAATTTAAAGACAAGCATTAATGCCTATATAAATTACATGCATAATCTATATAAGACCAAATCCATCAAGCGCAAGCTCGCTAGTATTAGGGCCTTTTACCACTATCTTGAATTTGAAGAAATAATAGAAATCAATCCTTTTAATAAAATTAATATCAAGTTACGAGAGCCGTAATTATTACCAAAAATTATTTCTTTACATACTTTGCAGATATTCTTATCTTCTATGTACCAATATAAAAATCTGGCTCCGTCTGAATACCAATCAAAAATATTATCAAGAGATATTGCTGTAATTGAGCTACTCTTTGCTACCGGAATCCGTATTTCAGAATTATGCTCCCTTAAACCATCTGATATTGATCTTGAAAGCCAGAATGTATTAATCTACGGCAAAGGTTCAAAAGAGCGTATGATTCAAATTGGAAGCATGGATGTTATTAATGCACTTACAGAGTATCAAGCAATCTATAAAAACGAAATTGAAAATTGCAATTATTATTTTGTAAACCGGAGAAAGCAAAAATTATCTGAGCAATCCGTTCGTTTTATGATCAAAAAGCATACAAATATCGCTGCTATCAATCAGCATATAACTCCACATATGTTTCGACATTCTTTTGCAACACTGCTACTAGAGGAAGATGTTGATATACGTTATATACAAAAAATGCTTGGACACAGTTCTATAACAACTACACAAATATATACTCATGTCTCCATTGAGAAACAAAAAGATATCTTAACAACTAAACACCCTAGAAATTTTATGGTAATAAATAAAGGATAATTACTTATTATCCTTTATTCATATACATTATAACATATTTTGTCAATTTTCCAATCTATTATCAAATATTTCATTCAATAACTTTGCAAATCCATATAATATATTTTACATCTTCTAATTCCTATCCATAATTGAATTCCCTTTTCCTAAGTAATCCCCGTACGTGCAGATGAATATTAGTTCTGCGCTGTCATCTTCACTGCCTATATATACCCTCTTGGAACACCATATGAAATAAGATAAAACCACTTGACCCATCAACTGCTCAACCTCCCCTTTTAAACAAATAGCCTGTTGCGGCTGCAACAGGCTATTTGTTTACATACCAGAAAGTCCTATTTGTAATGGATCCAATGTAGTCCAAACAAAATCACTGATACTGCAATTATCCTCTATTCAAATTTCTACATCTTTTGAATAATCAATATTATCAAAACGGAATCCAAACATATTGAAGAAATCATCCCAATAACCGGTCAAATCTGCTAATTCCCTCACATTATTATTATTTATCTGATTCCATATTTCCATTACCTTAGTCTGTATGTCTTCCTGCATTTCATAATCATCAAGACGTATTCTATTTTTTTCATCAACTACAACATAAGATGGTTTTAATTTTTCATGGAATAAACGACCCATCTGTTCTATGCATCCTTCATGATTACCTTTTTCCTTCATTACCTTGTACAAAATTGCAAAATATAAAGGTACGATCGGGATTGCGGAACTAGCTTGTGTAACAAGTGCTTTATTAACACTGATATAAGCTTTTATTCCTTTTGATGCGAATTCTTTCATAATCTCAACTGATGTATTATATAGATGTTGTTTTGCCAGACCAATAGTTCCATTATAATAAACAGGGTAAGTAAGTTTTGGACCAATATAGGAATATGCTAGCGTTATTGCATTATCTGATAGTACTTCTTCTTCAGCTAAAGCAGTAATCCAGTCTTTCCAATCTTCACCTCCCATAACTTTCACTGTTGATAGGATCTCGTCTTCTGTAGCCATTCCAATTGTAGCTTCTGTAATTGTATTATTATTTAAATTTAGTGATTTATTAGTAAAATCACATTCTACTGTTTTTAATGTAGTGTTGTAAATTGTACCGTCCTGCATGGTTCTTCTTGGAGCTGCTAAACTGTAAATAACCATATCAATTTTACCCAAATCATTTTTTATTAATTCGATAGCCTGATCTTTGATTTCTTTTGAAAAGGCATCTCCATTGATGGATTTAGCATAGTAGCCATCTTTAGCAGCAAAGTTTTCTAAGTTAGTTGTATTATACCACCCTGGAGTAGCCGTTCTTCGATCAGTTGCTGGTTTTTCAAACATAATACCAATCGTAGATGCATCACACCCATAAGTCACAGCAATCCTAGAAGCTAATCCATAACCGGTAGAAGCACCGATTATAAGTACTTTTTTGGGCCCTACTGTTTTACCTAATTTCTTTATATAAGAAATTTGTCTAGCTATATTCTCTTTGCATCCATCCGGGTGCGCTGTCATACAGATAAACCCTTTCACTTTAGGTTCAATTATCATGCGTTTACCTCTTTTCTGTCTGTTACAACATTCAGACAATGCTTTGATTATCAAAATATATTTTAACACGAAGGATAACAAAATGTCAAAATTTTTAGTAACTGCCCGTAGAACTGGTTAAGTCGTGGATTCATAGATTCAATATCAAATAAAATGCTCAAAAATAGGAGTACACCATATAAACTCTGTGTACTCCATACGTCGTTGTGTTTTATATAAATGCGCGCTCCGCATAGCTTTTCATCTTAATTATCCCATACTGTCAATAAATTGAGGTAAAACAGAACAGTGTATTCTATTTCGATAGTAAAAATACTAACGACTTTTTTCTTATTCGATTTGCAAAATAACTAAGTGTGCTGAAACAGGCCTTGTTCCTCCAGCTAATGGGGTAATCGTTAATGCCGTTGAATTACCAGCTGGATTTCGCACAGTGAGTATAGAATTAACTGATGTTGTTTCTACAAGGGCCACTCCTTCTATCTGAGAAGTACCTGTTGCTCTACCAACTACCGTATAGGCTAAGTCAGCGCCATTGAGAGTTAAAATCAGCTGTCCTGCTTCGCTAACACTTACTTGGAACGAAATCTGATACGTTCCAATCAATGATAGGTTAAATGTGCTGGGACCGGTGCGGACAATAGTACCACTGGTAGGCCCATCTTGTGGAAAGCTTACATCCGTACCAGGTGCAACTGTTGCTGCATTATCTGAAGGCATTAGTGCAAAGAAATCTGCATAATTTATTACCCCATCTGCTCCTGCCGGGCCTGCTGGGCCTGTTTCTCCTGCTGGAACTGTTGCTCCCGTTGCTCCTGTTGCTCCTGT
>DBTU01000048.1 GCA_002307215.1 Lachnoclostridium sp. UBA1308 | reverse complement strand
AAATACTCCTATATGAAAATCATTTATTTCCCAGTCCGGTTACATTTCATTGAAGGTTGAACTGTAACACATGTTACAGGTTTCTTACGCTTATGGTAATAATACTACGACTCTTATGAAGGAGTGATTAGGATGACAGGGGATAAAAAAGCAATTGTTACAATTAAGAATGTTAATAAAAAATACGGAGAAAATCATGTTGTTCATGATTTGAGTCTGGATATTTATGAAGGAGAATTTCTGACGATGCTTGGGCCGTCAGGTTGTGGAAAGACAACTCTTTTACGAATGATCGGCGGCTTTGAAGAAGCGACAAGCGGACAAATTCTGATTGAAGGAGAAAATGTTGAGGATAAGGAGCCCTTTGAGCGCAATGTCAACACAGTGTTTCAAAGTTATGCTTTATTTCCCCATCTGAATATTTATAATAATATTGCCTATGGCCTAAAGATGAAGAAGGTAGCGAAGGCTGAAATTAAAGATAGGGTACAGGCAATGCTGGAATTGGTTCAATTAAACGGTTATGATAAACGTTTCCCTACTCAGCTTTCCGGTGGTCAAAAGCAGAGAGTAGCAATTGCCAGAGCCCTGATTAATAACCCGAAGGTACTTTTACTTGATGAACCCTTGGGAGCTCTGGACTTAAAGCTTCGTAAGGAAATGCAGTTAGAACTTAAGAATCTGCAGAAGAAGCTCGGTATTACCTTCATCTATGTAACCCATGACCAGGAAGAAGCTCTTACAATGAGTGATCGAATTGCAATCATGTATCAGGGTTATCTGGATCAACTTGATACACCTGAGGGCATCTATGAAAAGCCGAAGACAAAATTTGTTGCTGATTTCATCGGTGAATCTAATATCTTTGATGCGACCGTGAAAGCCGGAACAAATGATACCGTAATATTAAGTATGGAAGTCGGCAGTGCACTCGGTAAGGCCTCCTCTGATATGACATTTGAAGAATCAGAGATGGTATATGCCTGTGTCAGACCCGAGAAATTAAAATTCTCCAAGCAACCGGTAGAAGGCTTTGGAATAAAGGGCGTTGTAAAAGAACAGATTTATGTCGGCAATATCATTAAAAGTAATATCGTTATCGAAAGCGGTCAGACCTTGAAGCTAAGCCGTATGGATATGGATGAGATTCCGAAGGTTGGCCAAGTCATTAACATCTACTGGGATTTAGAAGATGTCGTGATAATGAAGTCTTCCGCTCATATCATTCATAATGTTATAGAAAATGTGAATTTGGGAGGGGTTTAGATGAAGAAAAACCACAAATTCCGTAATAAGACGATACCACTGCTTACTACCGTCTCGCCGATTACCATCTGGCTGATACTGCTTGTAGCAGCTCCACTTATTTATGTTTTCTATTTAAGCTTCCAGTCAACGGATGGATACAGTGTAGTTTACAAATTAACGCTATCCAATTACAAGGAGTTATTTAATCCCACTTATCTTGAGATATACTCGAATTCATTTGTCCTGGCAGTACTTACAACTGTATTCAGTGTTCTGTTCGGATATCCGTTCGCTTATCATATGGCAAGGGCAAGCGGGAAAAAGAAAGCTCTTATGATGATGCTACTGATGATTCCCTTCTGGACCAATTCCATGATCCGACTGAACGGCTGGAAGACAATACTTGGTAAGACGGGACTTCTCAATACGGTACTTGAAAAGCTGCATCTGATTAACGCACCTCTTGAGATTCTTTATACCAGAGGCGCTGTTCTTCTCGGTATGGTATATATCCTGTTTCCTTATATGGTATTGCCGTTATTTGCTTCCATTGACAAGCTGGATTTTGGTTTACTGGAAGCCTCCAATGATCTTGGGGCGAATAAAGTTAAGACATTTCTCCATGTTACTATGCCACTAACTTTTCCGGGCATCTTCTCCGGTACTATATTAGTATTTATACCCTCCCTGGGATACTTCTTTGTATCTGATATAATGGGTGGAGGGAAGTCCCAGCTGATTGGTAACTTGATTGAAAATCAGTTCAAGGCAGCCAATAATTGGCCCCTCGGTGCCGCTTTTTCCATGTTGTTGATCATTCTCATCATAATTATTGTGTCGATTTATAAGAAATGCGGCGGCGATATCAAGGATTTGGGGGTGATGTAAATGAGACAGAGGAAGAAGAGTTTCGGAAAAACACTTTCCGGCATTTACGATTTGTTGATCTATGGCTTTCTTTATCTTCCGATTGCGATTGTGGTGCTGTATTCCTTTAATACCTCCAAACGAAACATCGTGTTTGAAGGCTTTACCTTTCAATGGTATTTCAAATTATTTCAAAATGATGCCTTACTTCAGGCCTATGGCAATACCTTGATTGTTGGTTTATCAAGTACGGTGATAGCAACTGTTATCGGTACACTGGCTTCCTACGGTATGTCAAAGTATAAGTTCAGAGGTAAAAATGTGATTGATTCGCTACTTTACATTCCGGTAGTAATCCCTGAAATTGTCCTTGGTATCTCATTACTTGCAATATTTAATATTGCTCAGATACCGATGGGATTGATATCCCTGATTATTGCACATGCAACCTTTTGTATTCCCTTTGTCGTGTTTACTGTAAATGCAAGATTTGCAGGCTTTGACAGATCGGTGGAAGAGGCGGCAATGGATTTGGGAGCAGGTAGGATAAAGACTTTTTTCACCGTAACATTACCGATTGTTATGCCGGGTGTTATTGCGGGAGCATTCTTATCCTTTACACTCTCGATTGATGATATCATCATCAGCTTCTTTACCACAGGCCCGGGCAGCAACACCTTCCCGCTAAAGGTTATGGAACTGACGAAGACAGGTGTAACACCTGATGTATATGCTCTTTCAACCATTGTGCTTGCAGTAACGATAGGTATTGTAATATTATCCCAAAGAGACAAAAAACCAAAAAGTAAATAAAAATAAGCAGAAAATGAAACAAATAAATATAACAAAAGAATATGATAAAAAAATAAAATAAAGTAATGAAACAGAAATAAAACAAAGAAGAAAATAAAACAAAAGAAATAAGGAGGATGAGATTTATGAAGAGGATTAAAAAAGTATTAGTAATAACGATGTTGGGAATATTCCTGTTTTCCTTAACCTCTTGTGGTAAGGGCGGAAAGAACGGAACACTTAATTTGTTTATATGGACGGAGTATATCCCGGATTCGGTAATCACCGGTTTTGAAAAAGAAACAGGAATTGATGTACAGATGCAGACTTATTCCAATAATGAGGAAATGCTTGCTAAGGTTACGGGCAGTACGGCAGGAACCTACGATATTGTGTGTCCCAGTGACTACATGGTTGAGAATATGATTTCCCAGGGCTTACTGCTTCCGATGGATCAGAGTAAGCTGACGAATATCGGCAATGTTGATCCTGCATACTTAAATCCAAGCTATGACCCTGAAAACGGATATTCCATACCTTACCTTGGCGGTGCCGGTGTTATCGTATATAATAAGAGCCTGGTACCGGCAGATGCTGACTTTACTACTTATGCAGAACTGTTTAAGCCGGCATATAAAAACAATCTGGTTGTACTGGATGACTTTAGGGCGATTATTGGTATTACTTCTTTAAGCATGGGCTATGATATGAATGAGACGGATGAGGCTAAATTGTCTGAGGTAAATGATAAATTAGCAACCTTAAAGCCGAACATCAAGAGCCTTGACAGTGACTCACCCAAGACTATGATGATTACAGAAGAAACTTCGGCAGGCTTGTTCTGGAGCGGTGAAGCAGCAATTGCTATCGGTGAAAATAAGGATCTTGCAGTTGCATATCCGAAGGAAGGAATGTATCTGTTCCTCGATAATCTCTGTATCACCAAGGATGCCAAGAATGCAGAAAACGCATATAAATTTATTGATTATGTCTTAAAGGCAGAGGTAAATAAGGAGATTGTAACAGAGTTCCCTTATCTGAATCCGAATAAAGCCGGTACAGCACTGATGGGTGAGGATTACAAGAACAATCCTGCTATCATGATACCTTCCGAGGAGATTGCAAAGGGCGCCTATGTTAAGAATATCGGCAAGACCATAGATATCTACAGTGAGATGTGGGCTGATTTTACAAAATAACAGAAAGAAAAGCTAAGAGCAAACAGCTAAGAGCAAACAGGTTTCATAAGCATTTTCAGCCACTGTGTGGCTATGCTGGGTTTGGTGTGATATTAATCCGGGAAATGAGCCGCGAAAAAGTATCGATCCATTTATCATTATTTTTAGCGGCTTCTGCACCGGGATCAATATAAAATAACAGATCAACTTTCTGTGAAAGTGATCTGAACGAAAGGCTAGGTAATAAAATGAAAAACAAAGAGCAGGTAGTAAACGACTTAAACAAAGTAATCAAGTTTATTCACAGCGATGAGCTGACGGACGCAGAAAAGAAGGAAATTACACAGGAGACGATTGAGTATTTTGACACCTATGTAAGCCCCGGATGGTTGAAATACCGTAAATCTGTATCAACAAACGCTGCAGTTGTAGAGTGGAAAGATTATGGTGCGTACTGCTCTGGATTGTATGGAGAAGAATTCATTGACTGCTTAGGTGGCTTTGGTATATACACCTGCGGACATAGAAATCCGGAAATTATTGATACGGTAAAAGCACAATTAGACCATCAAGCTCTTCATTCACAAGAATTATTAGATCCCTTACGTGGCTATCTTGCCAAAGCAGTCGCAGACATTACTCCTGGAGATCTGGAGAAATGTTTCTTTACAAACGGCGGAGCTGAGGCGGTTGAAATGGCATTAAAGCTTGCCAGAGTTGCAACCGGCGGTAGTTGGTTCATCTCCAGTGTAGGTGCTTTCCACGGGAAATCCATGGGTGCAGTATCCATGGCTGGCAAAGGGACCTATCGTACCCCATATATTCCTATGGTTCAGCAGGTTCAGCATGTGGAATACGGCATTGCTGAAGATATCAGAAAAGCAATCCGTAATTTAAAGGCAGTCGGTGAGAAGGTTGCCGGAGTTATCCTGGAACCGATTCAAGGAGAAGCAGGTATCATCATCCCTCCGAAGGGCTATTTGAAAGAGGTAAGAGCAATCTGTGATGAGTACGGCGTGGCATTAATATTTGATGAGATTCAGACAGGTATGGGAAGAACCGGAACGATGTTCCGCTGTGAAGCAGAAGATGTAGTACCGGATATTTTGACTTATGGCAAAGCGTTCGGCGGTGGAATTATGCCTATTACAGGTATTATCTGCAGACCTCATATGTGGACTCAGGAACTGATTGATAATCCTTGGTTGCTTGGATCCCCTACCTTTGGCGGTAATCCGTTGGCATGTTCCGCTGCAATTGCAACGATTAAGTACATGCTGGAGAATGATGTTCCGGGCCAATGTGCAGAAAAGGGTAAATATCTGATTGCAGGCCTTAGGAAGCTGGCAGCAAAATATCCTACCGTAGTCGATGATGTCCGTGGAATCGGTCTGATGATCGGTGTGGAATTTGTTACAAGTGATGTAGGCTATTCGGTAGCAAAAGGCATGTTCCAAAGACGTGTCTTAACAGCAGGTACTTTAGTGAATGCAAAATGCGTACGTTTTGAACCCGCAGCAGTCATCACCATCGAAGACATCGACAATATCTTATCCAGAATGGATGAGGCGCTTTCCGATACTAAGGCAGAGTTCAAGCTGTAAATTTTTGATAAAGACTATTTGTTCTAGGAACGGTACACATACAGTGTTAATCTATCTTCCCGCTGGTTATAACTTTCCGGTAATACTAAGCTTCGATTTTTGAGCTCCATGGACATTTCCCAGACTTGATTGTTCAAAGCTCGAAGCAAGTATTACCAAGAAAGTTATAAAGGCCGGTCAAATAGATTAACATTGTATGTGTACCCGTGTTCCGAAAATTGTAAGAAATTATTTTGATATTATTACAGCTTTCACTCGGATAAAACATTATATATTTAAGGCATTTTAATGAGTAAAGAGATGCTTTAAAGAGTTAAAACTTTAAAAGAAATATAACAGTTAAAGCGATAAAGCATTGAAAGAATTAAATATATAAAGAGATAAAATATTTAAGAGTTATAGTGATTAATGCGCTTAAAGCGTGTTTTTGCATTAAAAACATGAAAGCGTTTAATAGCTTTTTAATAAGATAATAGCCCTAACAATATATTTATTAATTTTCAAGGAGGTTATTGTATGGAATTAATGAAAAACTATATCAATGGCGTATGGGTTCCGGCACTTTCCGGTAAGACTAGGAAAGTAATTAATCCGGCCAATGGGGAAGTAATTGCAGAAACCGCTGAGGGCGGAGTTGAGGATGCAAATCTCGCGATTGCTGCGGCAAAGGAAGCTTTTTACGGTAAGGGCGAATGGAGAAGGATGGATTCTCAAAAGCGTGCCGATATTATATTGAAGATCGCAGATTTGATGGATAAGAGAAGAGATGAACTGATAAGAACAGATACTCTTGATAACGGAAAGCCGCTTCGTGAAGCTGAGGGAGATGTGGATGATGCAATCCACTGCTTTAAGTATTATGCAGGTCTGATTAAAGTTCCGTATGGCGGTGTTTATGATGTCAATTCGAATTTTGGAGAGATGCATTCCTATACGATTCATGAACCGGTCGGTGTATGCGGCCAGATTACACCCTGGAACTATCCCTTACTTATGGCTGTGTGGAAGATAGCTCCGGCACTTAGTGCAGGTAACTGTATTGTATTTAAGCCAAGCTCTAATACACCGCTATCCTCCGTTATCTTATTTGAAATCATGGATGAGGCAGGGCTTCCGAAGGGAACTGCTAATCTTGTTATGGGTGCCGGCAATACGGTAGGTCATGAGATTGCCGCAAGCCCGGATGTTGACATGGTTACATTTACCGGAAGTACTGAGGTCGGACAAGATATTGCGAGGGCAGCAATCGGCAATCTGAAGAAAGTCGGGCTTGAACTTGGCGGTAAGTCCCCAAATGTAATTTTTGCGGATGCAGATTTTGAGGGAGCTATTGAGTGGGCAATGATCGGAATCTTCTTTAATCAAGGAGAGGTTTGTTCCGCAGGTTCCAGAATTATTATTGAAGAAAGCATTAAGGATAAATTTGTCGCGAGACTTGCACAGCGGGCGAATGCGATGACACTGGGCAATGGTCTGGATAATCCGGATATGGGGCCTTTGGTATCTGAATCACATATGAATACTGTCCTGAAATATATTGAGATAGCAAAAGCAGAAGGTGCAACTTTAGTATGCGGTGGTTACCGTTATACCGAGGGTGAATGTGCAAAGGGGTATTATGTACGACCGACCATCTTTGATAACTGTACCCCGGAGATGACAATTGTTAAAGAAGAAGTATTCGGACCGGTGGTTACGATTCAGACCTTTAAGACAGAAGAAGAAGCAATTATGCTTGCCAATGATACGATTTACGGACTTGCCGGAGCGGTATTTACTACGGATGGAGCAAGAGGTCTCCGTGTCCTCAAAGAAATCAGAGCAGGAATAACTTGGATTAATTGCTATAACCCGACCTATAATGAAGCACCTTGGGGTGGTTATAAGATGAGCGGTTACGGCAGAGAGCTCGGAATACAAGGCCTGGAGGAATATCAGGAGGTTAAGCAGGTTAATATCAATTTGAATCCGGGTATCGTAGGCTGGTATGAGGAAAGATAGAACTGATTCTGTAATATCGCAGCTGTAGGAACAGCATTACGAAAAAAGATAGGAGCAGCTATGACACAGTTCAGAGTGAAATCAACGATACAAATATTTGATCGTACAAAAGAGTTTTTTGAGGCCTTCCGTATCGGAGAAGAAGGGGACCTGATTATAACCATCAGCTTTACCTATGAGAAATATTTAAAAGATTTGGTGGGTAAGGCTACAGTGGTTGATTTATTAAAGTATGGAACCGGAGAGCCAAATGATGGCATGGTCGAAGCAATTCTTCGTGATTTAAATGGATTGCATTACCAACGTGTCATTGCCATTGGCGGCGGTTCGGTGCTTGATGTGGCAAAGATATTTGCATTAAAGAATATTTCACCGGTGCAAGATCTTTTTGAACGCAAGTTAGATATCGTCAAGGAGAAGACCCTGATAACGGTGCCGACCACTTGCGGAACCGGAAGTGAGGTTACCAACATTTCTATTCTTGAGATCTTGAATAAGAAGACCAAGATTGGACTTGCAGTGGATGAATTATTTGCCGATGATGCTGTACTGATTCCGGAGTTATTAGAGACGCTGCCTTTTGGTGCTTTTACGGCCAGTTCCATTGATGCCTTTATCCATGCTGTGGAATCGTATCTGTCTCCGAAGGCAAACGCATTTACTGAGATGTTTTCTAAAAATGCAATGGAACTGATTCTGAAGGGATATCAGATTATCGCAGCACAGGGCAAGGAAGCAAGAATTCCGATTATGAAGGATTTCTTGACAGCAAGTACTTATGCAGGAATCGCTTTTGGTAATGCCGGCTGCGCAGCAGTTCATGCACTCAGCTATCCCTTGGGTTCGGTATATCATGTTCCGCACGGAGAATCTAATTATGCAATACTTTACGGCGTATTCCATAAGTATATGAGTATCTGTCCGGAGGGTAAGATTAAAGTCCTGAATGAATTTCTTGCAAAACTTCTGGAATGTAAGGTAGAGAAAGTATATCAGGAGATGGAAGAGCTGTTTAATTCGCTTCTGCCGAAGAAGTCCCTGAGTAGCTATGGGGTAACAAAGCCCCAGCTGGATGAATTTACGGATTCAGTAATAGCAAATCAAGGGCGTCTGATGGCTAACAATTACGTGGAGTTAAGCAGGGAAGACGTATTTGAGATATACAGTTCTTTATATTAGAGATAATACAGTTGTTTCGGAGAAAGATTGTGTCATATGCGGAATTGTGCAAGACCGCATATTCACTGGTTTATTAATTTTCCGGAAAGTTGTTAAATGGTGTGGATTAAAAGCGGTAACTTACGCACAACTAAAACATAGGATGTTTTCAATGCCGACGGGTGTTGAGAACATCCTTATTTTTGTGATTCTAGTGTGAGCCGTAAACATAAGTATACTTAAGAATTTTTATCTGAATAATCTGGAATGGGATGAAATTAAAGCATATGTTGCAGAATATTCTGCAAACCGTCCAGCTGTTGAAGCGGAGACCAGAAGAGCGTTGATAGAGCTTGTATGGGGAGAAGTAAAAGGAATTGACGTTTCTGAAGGCAGTGGAAGTGGTGATGGATGAGAAGCTGGAGGGGAAATATGTTAAAAATAAATATAGATGTAATAGTAACGAGCAAAATAATGTGGACTGAGAGCAAATCAGTAATAATATTACACGGTAAAAAATGACGGTAGGAATGTAAAATTGAACTCCTTTTTGTGTGCAAGAAGGATTAAAAGTGAAAATAGCGTTTAAATATATATTATTCAATATATATTTAAAAAATAGCATTGCATTAAGTGAAAACATCACATATAATATTGATATAGAATAAGGAGGCGTATAAAATGCTTATTAGATTTAATGTAAAAAACTTTTTATCCTTTTCAACAAGAGATGATGGTAGAACAGAAGAATTTTCAATGTTAGCAGGAAAAGTCCGGAGTAAAAAAGAACATATTTACGATGATGATAAAATAAAGTTACTAAAATTTGCAGCTATCTATGGTGCTAATGCAGCAGGGAAATCTAATCTTGTTAAGGCGATGGATTTCATGAGGAGAACGGTTTTAAATGGGTTACCAGAAGGTTATACAGAAAAATACTGTAAAGCAAATTCTGAATATAAAGAAAAGGGAAGTTATTTTGAAATAGAGATTATGCTTGAACAGAAATATTATGCATATGGTTTTGAAGTGATATTAAGTCAAGGAAAATTTATTTCTGAATGGCTTATTGAATTGACTGCTGATAATAACGAAAAAGTTATTTTTTCTAGAGATATTATTAATGGAGACTATGAATTTAAGGGGGTTTTAATAACAAAAGGATTGATCGATAAGTTGAATGTTTATGCTGAAGACATTAGAGACGATAGTAGTGTGCTGCTCTTATCAATAATGAATCAAAATAAGAAAAACTTGTATCAGGAATATAAAAGAGCATCTATTTTAAAAGATGTATATTTATGGATTAAGGATAATTTGGATATAAATTATCCAGATCAGCCTATATCTGATTACTCTTATATGGCAGAAACTGAAAATATTGAAGAAGTGTGTCGAATCATTTCTGCTTTTGGAACGGGTATAACAAATTTCGAGATGGTCAGGGTACCTACAGAAAAAGTTGTAAGTCACTTACCCAAGGAAATAAGAGAACAACTATTGACGGATATAGAGAAAAGGTTAATTGAGTTAAGAAACGAAAAATTGTCAGAATCAAAAGGAATAATTATGCGCAGTAGTAGAGATTTCTTTATTCTGAATACTGATGAAAAAGGTGAAATTGTTTGTCAAACAATTAAGTTCTATCACGGGAATAAAAGTGCTTTGTTTAATCTATCAGAGGAATCAGATGGAACGGTAAGAATATTAGATTTGTTAGAAATATTACTTGCGGGAGAGGGAAAAACATATGTCATTGATGAACTTGATAGATGTTTGCATCCAAGTATGAGTTATAGATTTGTTGAAACCTTCCTAGAACTTGCAATTGAAAAGGATATTCAATTAATTGTTACAACACATGAATCAAGGTTAATGGATTTTGAATTACTTAGACGCGATGAAATATGGTTTGTAGACAAAAAGAAATCTGGAGAAACAGATATATATTCTTTAGAGGAGTACAATGAAAGGTTTGATAAAAAGATAGATAAAGCTTATTTAGAAGGACGTTATGGTGGAGTGCCAATTTTCAGCACTGTGTTTCCGATTAAGGAGGACTAGTGTATGAGAGAAAGTAGAATATTTTCAGAAAGAACGAGAATTTCAGAAACAGATAGAACTGTCAAAAAATATTTCTTGGTTTATGAAGGTTCAGACACAGAGCAAATATACTTTAATGCTGTAAATGACGCACGGGTGAAAATAGGAATCAACCCATTAATAGAACTAATTCCGATTGTAAGAAGCCATAGCGAAGAAGGTTGGAGTAATCCTAAAAAAATTTTAGTCCGCATAATTAAAGATGTTGAGGAAAGCAAAACAGGATTGATTTCATATGAGAGCATGCTGAATAGAATTATGGATTATTTTAATGAAGAAAAGTTTTTTGCTTTTGGCAAAGAAAAATCAGCTAAAACAATTTGGGATTTGCTTGTGTTTATCTGTGAAATTAAAATTGGAAAATCAATGAATGAAGCTGTTGATGATGTAGAAACAGAATGTACAAAAATCATATCGCAACTTAATGAAGAACTGAAAACAGAAAATATAATTTTGGATATATCTGAAGTAATAAAAAATGGAGGGATAACATATGCAGAAGATTTAGATAAAATATGCTTGATTGTTGATAGAGATAGAGAAAGCTTTATTTCCACGCCTCAAAACAATCAATATATGTATGTTCTGAGTAAATGTAAAGAAAAGAAATTTGGTTTTTATGTTACAAATCCTTGTTTTGAATTCTGGCTTCTACTGCATTTTGACAAAGTGTTTACACTTGATCAAAGTAAAGTGTTGCTTAATCATAAAGTTACTTCTAAGCGAAGATATGCGGAGGATGAATTAAAAAAGTGTTTCCAAACTATAAAAAGGCATGCTATGATGCTAAATCTCTTGTAATCAATATTGATAAAGCGATAGAGAATGAAAAGAACTTTTGTGAAGATATCGAAAAGCTGGAAAATCGTCTTGGGAGCAATGTTGGTAAACTTATTGTTGAGATGAGAAAGGATTAACGAAAAATATGATTTGCCAATAATTAATTGAATGAATTAAGATTTTTATGCAGTGCTAGTAAAAAAAGGAATAGCAAGTTGTTTTTATTCGGGGTCATATTCGGTATACCAAAGTGATTATTACCAGAGATAAAGTTGAGATGTTTAAAATAGTATTAAAATGTCGGGAGTATCAGCTTGTGTATTTCGTAAAATGAACAGTGCACTGTTCTATCGTCGGAAGCATATGCGGATACTCCCGACATTTTTGTTGCTTTTTTGTATTAGGCAACCGGCCTATGGCCTCGTAATTATTGTGGATGTTCAACAAAAATAAATAATATTGTACTGTTAAATTGTACCATTCCATTCATTGAAATGTTATATCTTTTGATTTAGAATATACAAAACAGTACATAACGTATCATAAGATAACGATAATGAATGAATTAGCATTATTGCCACATGACAAAGCGTATCATAACAGAATTGAAATTGATAAGTCGTTGCTATGGAGGGGTTCACATGATGGTCAAAAAATCGGATCTATTGGCGTTAATGCCCTGTCCGCTAAAGATTCCAATGGAAAAGGAAATTCTAAATAGCATCAGAAAATTAAACGAATATTATGAGACCTCCTTGACTTATAAAATAGTGTCAAATGCGGTTGCGCAGGAGGATGTATTTTTAGAGGTCATGCAAAGTAAAGCGATAGATGAATTGCCGGAGATCATGATGGCACCGGGTTTTAGTCGATTTTTCTTTCCGGATTTTGTTAATAAATATCGCAATACAGGATGTTTTTCAAGTGTGGCGAACCAAAGAATATCGGAGGACTTTCGGAGTCTGGGAATGAGCGATCCGGAGGGCTGTTATGATATTATTGGTTTTAATCCTCTGGTCTTTCTGGTAGATAAGACGAACTTCCCGGATTTGACGACTCCGACCAAGTGGAGTGACCTACTAAAGGAAGATTACTCAGAAAAGGTAGCATACAGAGGACATAACGACAGGGAATTTTGTGAGGGTATTCTACTTAATATTTATAAGGAGTTTGGGAAAGAGGGCATCAGAAAGATTGGAAGAACCGTCAAATGCAGACTTCACCCGGCGCAGATGGCTAAATACGCCGGAACCAAAATGCCGCAGGCACCGGCGGTCAGCATTATTCCTTACTCCTTTGCCTGTATGGCAAGAAAAAGTAAGAATGTTACAATCGTATGGCCGGAGGATGGAGCGATTGTTAATCCACTGGTTATGTTGGTCAAGAATGAGTGTAAACAAGTAATGAAAGATTTAGCAATGGAGCTGTCTGCTACTAAGATGAGCTCCATTTTGCGTAAAGAAGGGTTTTATTCCTTGTATCAGGATGCCGGGGATAGGAATATGAAAGGATCGTTTAAGTGGCTGGGATGGGATTTTCTAAAAAACAATGACTTACAATCATTATTACAAGAGCTTAATCAGGTCATGTTTGAGGAGGTTCACAAACATGATAATCAAATACAATATTCAGAGAAGGGTGGTTGTACATGCAGCTCATAACAGTATCAGGACCGCCGTCCTCAGGAAAAACCGCAGTTATCCTTCATCTGGTCAAAGGGTTACAAGAAGTTGGGAAGATGTGCGGCGTGATCAAACTCGATTGCTTAGGAACGGAGGATGACCTGCTTTATCAAAGAGCAGGTATACTATGCAAAACCGGACTATCGGGGAATCTGTGTCCGGACCATTATTTCGCCAGTAATATTGATGACTGCATCAGGTGGGGCGAGAATAATTGCCTCGACATACTGTTGATAGAAAGCGCCGGCTTATGTAACAGGTGCTCGCCCCATCTTCATGATATCAAGGCAATCTGTGTCATTGATAATCTGATGGGCGTAAATACACCCCGTAAGATTGGACCGATGCTTAAAATGGCAGATATTGTTGTCGTAACAAAGGGAGATGTTGTATCTCAAGCAGAGAGAGAGGTCTTTTCCTTTCGCGTCAGACAGGCAAATCCCAAAGCTGTTATCATGCAGATTAATGGGATTACCGGTCAGGGTTGCCATGAACTGTCACTTATCGTTATCAAGGAAGAAGAAACTGATTTTGATCATATGAAGCTTCGATTTAATATGCCGGCTGCCATCTGTTCCTTTTGTCTTGGTGAGACAAAAATCGGAGAGCAATATCATATTGGCAACACGAAAAGGATGGGTTCTGAATGATTGAGAGGTTGGACAGAGATAAGCTAAAAGCAATGACCTTACAGGAACTTACCGATAAATATGCTTATGTCCGTGAATTCTTTACCTCTATGTCGATGGCGTATCCGACGAAACAACAGGATAAAACGATCGATACGGTCTTTCATAGTTTTGAGGAGTATGAGCTGGAACAGAAGGGTATCGATAAGGAGCTGCTTTATGAACTCTTCATGGATTTTCTGGACAGTATGTTGGAGCATGCAGCAAAAGAGGAGGTACAAGTCAAATCTGTTACGATTCTCGGAGGGCATAATAAATTTGGAATTTTAGAGACCATTGAGGTGACCTTATCCATCGGGGACGTGCTATCAATCGTTGGCCGCACAGGCTCGGGAAAGAGCAGGTTACTAGCCGATATTGAATGGTTGGCACAAAGAGATACCCCGACCGGCAGACAGATACTGATTAATGGAGAAGTACCTGATCCTGAGTGGAGATTTTCAATTGAACATAAGCTGGTTGCACAGCTTTCTCAGAACATGAATTTTGTGATGGACTTAACAACGGAAGAATTTATCCGGATGCATGCGGAAAGCAGAATGATTAAGGATAATATAGATGAGAAAATAGTAACGATCCTAAAGGAAGCAAATCGCCTGGCAGGGGAGGAAATCTATAAGGATACACCCGTAACAGCTCTGAGCGGAGGGCAGTCGAGGGCACTCATGATAGCAGATACCGCATACCTAAGTTCCTCACCGATCGTCTTGATTGATGAAATTGAAAATGCAGGTATTGACAGGAGGACAGCAGTGAATCTCCTGATTCAGAGAGAGAAGATAGTCATCATTGCAACCCATGACCCGGTGCTGGCACTCTATGCAGATCGACGGTTAGTGATACAAAATGGCGGGATGTATAAGTTGATTGATACAAGCGAAGGAGAAAAACAGAAACGTATTGAGCTTGAAGAATTGAATACAAGATTACTTGCCTATAGAGATCAGCTTAAAATGGGCGAAATTCTCGCCTGACAGGATAGAAAGTAATTGATTAAGAAAGAAGGTGATCACATGCTATCAGAAGTTGATATTAAGAATGTTGTCGTAAGTTCGCGTAAGCGTTATATAGGAATGTCAAACCGCTTTCTCCTGCTCTTATTGTTTGCAGTGTTGATGATTCTGATTATGATATCCTTTCTGCTGGGACGTTACAAGATATCAACCGGAGATGTCCTGACAAGTCTGTTTTCGATGATTACAGGATCCCGAACCGGACTGAATGATGTCACAGTTTCAATTATTAATCATATCAGATTTCCGAGGATTATGGCGTGTGTATTAGTGGGAGCTTCCTTGTCGGTCTCGGGAGTCTCTTATCAAGGTATTTTTCAAAACCCAATGGTCTCGCCGGATGTTTTGGGAGCTTCCGCAGGTGCGTGTTTCGGTGCCGGACTTGGCATTCTCCTATCCCTACCTTCCATAGGTATTCAGTTGATGTCATTTGTATTTGGCTTGCTGGCAGTCGGTATGGTCTATTTGGTCAGCAGGGCAATTGGTCAGAAGGAAAATACAACACTGGTATTGGTGCTGGCCGGCATGATGATTGCCTCCTTATTCAGTGCTTTTATCTCAATACTGAAATACATAGCGGATCCCTACAGTAAACTGCCTGAGATAACCTTCTGGCTTATGGGAAGCTTTTCTTCCGTGACAGGAAAGGACTTAACTTTTATTTTGCTTCCTGTAGCTGTATGCATGACAATTCTGATGCTGATACGCTGGAGACTGAATGTGCTGGTGTTCGGTGATGAGGAGGCCTCCTCGCTTGGCGTTAATACAAGGCGTATTCGGCTGCTTGTTATTATTTGTGCTACCATACTGACAGCCTCGGTGGTATCCATCAGCGGGCAAATCGGCTGGGTTGGCTTAGTAATACCACACTTTTGCAGAAGGATAGTCGGACCTGATTACAAGCATCTGCTTCCGGCCTCCTTTCTGATCGGAGCTATCTTTTTGCTGATTGTTGATAATGTAGCGAGAATGGCATTTCCGGTAGAAATACCTCTTGGGATACTGACTTCTATCATTGGAGCACCCTGTTTTCTGCTTCTGCTGATTCGTGGTAAGAGGGGGTGGAATTAATGCTAAAAATTTTGGATACTGTCTGCGGCTATGGGAAAGTACCTGTTCTGGAAGCACTGTCCTTTTCTGTAGAAGCCGGCGAAATCCTTTGCATTCTTGGAGCGAATGGTATTGGCAAGACTACTTTATTTAAATCCATACTAGGTCATATCGGCTTGATTTCCGGCCAGATACTGCTTGATGGTAAAAATATAGAATTATTGAACAATACGGATAGGGCGAAACAGATGGCATATGTTCCGCAGGCACATATACCACCGTTTCCATATAAGGTAATTGATGTGGTGGTGATGGGAAGGGCGGCGCATATCAAAACATTTGCACAACCCACGAAAGCCGATACGGAGATAGCGGAAGAAGCCTTACGGGTGGCTAATATCATTGATCTGCGGGATAAAGCTTATACAGAGATAAGCGGTGGTGAGAGGCAGTTAGTGCTGATTGCAAGAGCGATAGCGCAGGAATCCGGACTCTTGATTATGGACGAACCGATGGCAAATCTGGACTTTGGAAATCAATCAAGAATCATGAAACAGATTCGTGATCTGGCACTCACCGGAATTTCTGTTATTTATACTACTCATAACCCCGAGCATGCATTTTTATGCTCTGACAAAGTTCTTGCCATAAAAAGTAGAACGAAATATGCACTTGGTGAGGCGGGACAGATCATTACCAATGACCTTTTACGGGAAATCTACCACATCGATGCAGAGATTATGGAGATTAAGCTAAGAGATAGGCTGGTCAGAGTGTGTATCCCCTGCAGTTGAGGATAAGGAGTAAAAGATAAATTGCTCTGATGGGTGAGGGTAAATCAATATAGTAAGTACTAATCAACCCGTTGAGTAAGGAATAATCAAAGTTGAAAGTAAAGGAATAATCAACCTTGAAAGTAAAGGATAAATCAACCTTGAAAGTAAAGGATAAATCAACCTTGTAAGTAGATGCTTAATTGATTCTATGAGTAGATGATTATATAATTCCATGAGTAGATGTTTCATTAATTCCATGAGTAGATGTTTCATTAATTCCATGAGTAGATGTTTCATTAATTCTGTGAGTAAAGGATTGATATATAAAGATCAGGAGGAACCCGCTTATGAAGCTTCATAAACTATTGTTAATACTGACGTCGATTGGACTTTCGTGTTGCTGCTTCTGTGGATGCGGACAGAATAAGACAGCTTCCGTGAGTACTCAAAAAATGCAGGAAATTACAGACATGGCCGGACGTAGCGTAACAATTCCTGAAACTATAGATAAGGTGTATTCCACGGGACAACCGGGGGTAGTGATCTTGTATACTCTGTGTCCGGATAAATTATTAGGCTGGGATCTTAAGTTGTCAGTAGAGGAAGAGGATTATATTAATGCAAAATACTTATCTCTCCCGGTTCTTGGACTCATGCAGGGAGGGAATAGCTCGGCAAATAAAGAAGAAATTATGGAACGAGGACCTGATATTGTTCTGCTTATGACAGCGATTGATGAGAGTACCAAAGAGACGGCGGATGAACTTCAAGAAACGATGAATATTCCTGTGGTTATTGCAGATTACAACCTGGAAAACCTTTCGAATACATATGAGTTTCTTGGAAAAATCCTGAATGAGAAGGATCGCGCAAAAACCCTATCTGATTATTGCAACAATACAATACAGAGTGCAAAAGAGACTACCGCAAAAATAAAACAAGAGGATTTATTAACCGTGTATTACGCACAGGGCTCCGACGGCCTTCAGACAGCACCCAAGGGTAGTGTACACTCTGAAGTAATCGATCTTGTCGGAGGAGATAATGTTGTGGAGCTGGAGGCTGATTCGGACGGAAGGCTGAACATCAATATGGAACAACTATTATTATATAATCCGGATGTCATTATAGCCTCCTATAGTATGGATCATGATACTGGCGGAGAAGGTGTATTTTCCATAATATCCAATAGCTCGAAGGAGTGGAAACTACTGGAGGCGGTAAAAGGAGATAGGGTTTACAGTACACCTTGCTTTCCCTACAACTGGCTTGACATGCCACCCTCGGTTAACCGAATGATAGGAATTAAATGGTTGGGGAATCTTTTGTATCCGCAGTATTACCAATATGATATTAAAGAGGAAATCAAAGAGTTTTACTCATTATTCTATCAGAAGGAACTGAAGGATGAGGAGCTGGACAATTTATTACAGGGAGCAATTAAAAATTAATATAAATATGAGAGGAAATAAGAAAATGAAGAGAATAAGAAGAGTATCAATCATTGTTTTAACGGTTGCATTTATGCTGATGAATGCAGTACCGGCACTTGCCGCAGAAAGTACTGCTTATACACAAGTGGATGCATCCTCGATACCTTACAAGGTGTCCCCAAACACATATCTGATTACACAGAGTGCCGTACTTACCTGGAAGAAGTATAATACAATACTTGGGTTCAACGATATGGGTACTGCAAAGAATGCGGAAGCAATCACCGAAGTATATGAAAACAGAGTAGGTGATACAGTGGAAGGAAGCTTGAACTATTCCTGGAGCTTTGAAGGAAGTGTTCTGCAGCCTATACTTGAGAGTAAAAAGGGTCCCATCAATCTTGGAATCACACTGTCCCAGGCAGATAATACTTTGTCGGTTGCCTATGCAACTACAAGAGTATTTGACGGAAGTATAACTATTAAATTGAATGTCGCTGCCTATTTTAAGGATGGAGAAAAGCTTAACCTGACCTATGTGAGCGGAGTCGATGCGAGCCAGATACATGGTACAGATAATAGTGTTACGGGTGTTGCTCCGGCAGCAGAAGAGGGGCTTTTGGTACAGGAGGGCTGCGTTACTTATACCATAACTTGCGGAGGCAATTATTCCTTGGTTAAGGCCGCTCAGGAGGCCATAGTAGATACTACAACTAAGGTGACGGATTCTGATGAAGCTGCTACGGTGACTGATTCCGATGATGCGGCTATAATACCGGATTCCGATGATACAACATTGATATCAGACGCAACTGATGTAACAGATACAACAGATAAAGATACAGTACAGGTTGACGCGGATACTGTAACGAAAGCTCCGACTACGGGATCTGAACAGCACATTGTGCTTTATGTTGTAGTGATGCTCCTAACTGGGGCGGGGTTACTTGTATTCAGACGAAAAAACAGCTTACAATGAAAAAATTACTATGTCTGATATTTGCGGTAATCGCCTGTATAAATGTACAGGCGATTGCATCAGCAGAGACAATCGGAGTTATTGGCGATGATGTAAAAGCTTATGCCGGCAGCGGATCGTCATCTGATCCGCTGCATTACCTGTTTGACAGCGATTCAAAAGTAACCTGGAAGCATCTATGTGATGTGAAGGAACAAGGCTATACCGAGGTATATGAAAAAAGAGAAGGAAATTCATCGGAGGGTAAGCTGATGTATTCCTGGACCTTTTCGGGAGCTGATATCACGGCACCGGAAGGGCCTTACTATCTGGGTGTCCACTTCTATGAGGGTGATATCGTCGAGGATCTTTCGGGAGGAAGTACAGCGCTATATTTTTCCTTTGTATGTAAAAGAGATATTCCCGGTAAGGCGACAATATCTATGTATGTCGGCGACCGGTATGATGATAATACGGTTTTGGAGCTATATTATTATGGTGGATATGATTCTGCGGTAGTTCATACAAGCCCGCCGGTTGATAAGAATGAGATATTGGCAACTGACAGCCTGAAAAATATTGCAGATAGTGTTACAGTTAAGGGGGGCTATGTAGAGTTTATCCTGCGTCATGGGGGTAATTATTATCTGACAGAAAATAGCTCTAAAGATGCAGAAATTACTAAGGCTGTTGAGGATACCACGGATATAAAGACTACAATAGCACCGGGAAAGGTCTCTCCCTCGAAAGAAGTGACTGCTTCTCCAACCGATAAGAAGGAGAGACTAAAGGATGAGGAAAATGCGTCACAGACTTCGACAAATCAGGAAGGAACGATTAGCGAAGGTCCGAGTAATGGATCAGATGATATAACACCAGAAGATACAACACCGGAAGATACAGCGCCGGAAGATATAGAGTCAGTATATTCGGATGAAACATTGCTTGGAAGAATAAATGAAATATTTCCCACTGACTGCATTGCAATAGCTATTGCTGACAGCTTAGCTAAGAATGTTACAGATGAAATATCCCAAGCTGATCTGAATGGAATAAAGCGATTATATCTATCCGGTAAGAAACTGCAATTTATTGACGAACTGGGAAAAGTGAAGTTTGATAGATTGGAGAGCTTGGAAATTGCTGACAACAGGATTGAGAATCTGCCATCACTTCATATGCCCATGCTGACTTACTTAGACCTAAGTAATAACAGCCTGTCAGATGCAAAAGAGTTGACAAATATGCAAAGTCTGGAAGTAATCTTACTGCAAAATAATAAGCTGACTGCAATGCCGGACATCGCCCGACTCCCGGAGCTTGTATCAATAGACGCAAGCAATAATCTGATTAATAGATTGCCCGAATTAAAAAGTTCGACACTTGCTTATCTAAATTTAAGTAATAATAAGATATCAAAACTTTCCGAACTCCTGGTTTTGCCTAATTTGGAGTATATCGATATCTCAGGTAATTCAATTAAGAAATTGCCCGATTTTAAGGTGTGTGAAAAGCTGACGGAGATTGTATCAAAACAAAATACCGAGAATAATGCAAATCATATTATTATAGCTACTATCCTTGCGCTTGTTGGTATTATTGGAATGGGTGTTCTTGTACATTATGTATGGAAGAATAAGTTACGATGAAAGCGACTGCTACATACACTGTAGGTAAAAACATGAGGTTTTACATACTCCCCACATATATGTTTTATGTGAGTATGTAAAGCCCCATGTTTTTTAGACATCTTTTGTAAAAAAACCTTTATTCAGCCACTACAGCTTCATTTAGAGATTGTAAAAATGTATAAAGATCAACAAAATGTAGTGTGGATAGCTGCTCTAGAGTTTCATATTTGGCCTGCATACATCCAATGCAATCCAGTTCGTATTCTAAAAACACATCATAGGTTTCAGGGTAGTCCTTTAATACTTTACTGATTCTCATCTCTTTTGTTATCATAGCTACCTCCATTTCTGAACGTTTTTGATTCCGAGCTTCGATTTTTGCTTTCAATCTTCGTTTTTGATTCTATGTTCACTTTTATTGATTCGATTTCTGTCTATCTAATAACATCGCATTGCTTCAAGACATCGATAAGCTCTACTTCCAAAAGCTGTATATTGGTTGCTTTTATATAAGCAAATTTGATATGGTTCGATCGTATATAATTCATTGCTTTATTATAAACTGCATGACTCATATGGCTTGTATAGAAGAGAACGCAGTCTATATTCTTGATCAAGGATAGATCAAGTGATGAATTGTTGCCGTTTAATGAATTAATCATGGGGAAAGCTTCCCTTAATTTCTGACGCCAAGGTCTGGCTCCACCGATGATTACAATATTTTTACAAGATATCAGTTTTGTCAGACGTAAAGTCTCGCCCTCGGGACTACTGATTGGTAGATCGAGTTTAAAGATAAATTCACGTAGCATATTTAATTCTTGACGATAGGTGCTTTCTCTCTGAAGTTGCAGTTTCAAATCCTTAATCGTCCGGTTTAGTTCAATGATTTCAGTATCATAATCTTTTTGTATCTGAGCTTTGGTTTGTGATAAAAGTTCTGAAAACTGATGCTTTTGATCCAGAAGGTTGCGATTTTCAGCTAATAAAAGTTGCTTTTCCGATTTCAGTTGTTCATTCGATGTTTTGGCAGTTGCTAAATCATGGATGAGGAGTGCCGGTCGGTTTGCTCTGATATATTCTTTGGCAAATTTGTATTCCTGCAACAAAGGCTGAATATAAATACAAGAAATTAACGCAAATATATTAACCTTTGAGTGATTGATTTTTTGAGATTGCTTAACCAGTGCCAGATATATCTCATCCATGGGAAGCTGTTTGTAATTATAATAGATATCATCCATGTTCAGTTTGTTGATATGGAATAGGTTTTCAATGACGTTACCCATGAAGCTTATACTGTTATCAGAATGCTCAATTACATTAAGGTAATTACCGAATGCCCCAAACTTATCCTCTATTTCATTTCTTATAGTTCCGATTGCTTTCGATTCCTGAAGAAGCTCCAGATTGATATCTGCCTGAAGGGGAGAATAATTTTCATATTGAAAGATACTTTCTGCAATAGAATTTAGCATTTTCTGATCAACCCAGTCCGGCGAGCAATAAAATGATAGATAAAAAAAGA
>DBTU01000049.1:53778-201064 GCA_002307215.1 Lachnoclostridium sp. UBA1308 | reverse complement strand
GTCTTAGATAAGGCTGAACTGTAACCAACGCTACAATAAAAATCACGTTTTCCCGTTGACAAATAATAACACAGTGAGTATAATACAAGAAGTGCGTGCGATTTTCAGGAAACTGTAAAGAGAATACGCGTTTATGAAAAAATGTTCGGAGAGATTTAGATGCTAATATCTTTGTCAGAGATAATGACCACGAAGGATAAGATAGTACAGATCAATGCCCCAAACACACTTGAGACGTTTGATTACCAGGGAACGGCTTATGAGTTCGCTCATAAGGAACCGGTAATGCTTACGATCACAAATCTTGATAAAAAGATGGTGATGATCGAGGGTAGTACGAATATTACTATGACCCTGTTTTGCAGCAGATGCCTGAAGGAGATTTTATACCCGATGGACATTAGTATTTTGAAGGAGATTGACTTTAATCTTACCGAAGAAGAGCGTGCACAAGGTCTGGATGAAACAAATTATATTATTGGATACAATCTGGATGTAGACACATTGATTTATGATGAAATCTTAATTGGTTTTCCCATGAGTCTGTTATGTAGCGAGGACTGCAAAGGACTTTGCAGGAATTGTGGAACTGATCTGAATGAGAAAACTTGTGACTGTGATACATTCGTTCATGATCCCAGGATGTTAAAAGTCCGAGATATTTTCAACAATTTTAAGGAGGTGTGAGTCAATGTCTATTTGTCCGAAGGGTAAACATTCAAAAGCTAGAAGAGACAGCCGTAGAGCTAATTGGAAAATGAGTGCTCCTAATTTAGTAAAGTGCAGCAAATGTGGAGTTCTTATGGTACCTCATAGAGTATGTAAGGCTTGTGGTTCTTACAACAAGAAAGAAATCATTTCTTCAGCAGAATAAGAGTAAAAGTAAGGCTTCTAGGGTTTTTCCTAGGGGCCTTTTTTCATGATTTACACCCACTTTTACACCAAATGAAATTTATGACCTGTAATCGCTCATAACATCGCTTATGGACTGTGGATAGAATTGACTAATAATATATTATGTAAAATAAAAACGCAAGAAAGTAGGATGATATGCTTTCTGGCCCTTTTGTAACCCATACGATATTTGCATATTGATAGTTGACATATTCTGTATTAAAATAAATTGTGTCAATATTCTTTTATAGATGGTATTTCATATGGAGGAAAAAATGTCCAAATGTATAAATTGTGGAAATCAATGCGAAAAGTTAAATAGTTATGGAATATGCGATGAATGTTTGAAGGGTAATAAAAAACAATTTACTTACATATCAAGCAGTAAGATAGCAGACACTTCTAAAAAACCTAATAATAAATCATTAGAAAAAACTTTATTGTACGGTATAATAATGGTGATTATATTATTAATTCTTGAATTTTTATTATTTCATGATAATAATCAAATTGGAATGCAAATTGGACTATTGACTTTTTTAATCATTAGTTATTTTATTGTAAAAAACAAAAGCAATAATTCAAATAATTATGATTTGCAACCTTCAGTATCAAATAGACTTTACGAATTAAATAAGTTATATGAAGAAAAACTTATAACCGAAGAAGAATATAACAATAAAAGAAAAGAAATATTAAGTAAATTATAATATGGAAATATAAACAGTTCACTACCAACTCTCAATATTTCATTGGTGGTTTTTTGCTGAGGTTAGGCTTTCTGATGAAAATCGGGAAGCCTTTTTAATGAAAAATTCTTGTAAATGGTGGAATTTGTTTCTAATCGGGTTATATTATAGGTTTCTTAAAATAAGGTTAAGATAGGAGCGATAATATGGTAATTTCAAATCAAATAATTTATAATATCATAAAACATAGATTTCATTGCGGTAAATAGAATTTAGCAATGTGTAAAATTTTATTAAGTTGATCTTGAGGAAAGGGTGTAATGAATGGGGCTTCTTGAATATTTCTTTGAAAGAAAAAATCCGGGTAACGTTGGAAGCATTCAGAGAGAAAAACAGACAATAAAATATATTAGTTTACCGCTGGTATTGATAAAAATAATAATATCTGCTTTCTTTGTATTTGGACTGTTCTATTTAACGGTGTGGCAGAACTTGAGTATTATTAATATTTTGATTTTTATCATAATTTTGATTTTTTATTGTGTGATTAGTTATCAAGTTATTCCGCGACCGGATACCACGAATATGGGTTTGCTTGGCGGATTAATAGATCATCCATTTAAATATACGGATGATATGAATAGGTTTTTACTGTTATTATCAGTTTTGATGTATCCCGGAAGATTTGTTTCGACAACAATAATGCAGACATTAATGTTGCTAAAAAGATCCGGTCGGAAATAGGCTGAATTAAGTAGCCAGTAAATGCCTCAAAATGTGCCATACATACTGTTCCAGATTCTCCTCTTGAAGCAGGAAATCTGTATGTATCTCCAGAAATGAAAGCTTATCCTGATATGAGGATTTGAAGCTTGGAATTATCACAGCCTCATACTGTGGGGCGAATATCCCTTGTTTTTTGATGTAACAGTTCGAGGGCTTTGCCTTTACGCGGTAATCCTTGTCAACAAAGCAAGCAAGGCTTTTGTGTAGGGCATAATCCTCGGCGGGCAGATAATAATAATCCTTGTAATTATCATAGAAGTATTTCAGTTCACCTTCATAAATATGTACCGTTAGGATTGCTGTATTTTCATAGACAGTCAGATGGGCCGGGTCGCTTCCGATGTTGATGCGTACAGGAAGTAATGCGCTGGTTTCAAAGCGGATACTTAAGATATCTTTATCCACACCGGCCTGCATAATTCGAAACGGCTGTTCAAATAAGTCGACATAATTAAGAATCGGACTTACCAAAAGCAGACCTTTAATATCATCCTCATTATGCAACAGTAATTGCTGCAGTAGCAGCTCAGACTCGGAAGGAACCTCGACAGCAGCTTCGGGTTCACGAATTCTTCTTAAATTTTCATAATGCTTTTTTCCAAGGTAACTTTGATAGACCGGAATCAGGTCACCTCCGGAAAAGGTGTCGGAACGATGAATACCCAGAAAAACCTCTAACGACTTTAATTTAAAGCTTTTCAATCGAAATATCTTCTTATAAGGCAGTAGCTTTTTATAAATATCAATACTAATCAGCCGGTCAAAATTATATTCAAGCTTTAGCATACGGCATTTTTTTAACAGATAGGGAATGTCGAAGCCGGTTCCGTTATAATGAATTAAAACCTTATAATGATCTAAAAATTCAAAAAAAGCGGTCACAAGTAAGGCTTCTTCTTGAACACTTTCTGCAAGCCACTGGATCATATGAAAAGAGGAATCCTTGTAATAAGCACAACCAATCAGATATAGATAAGAGGCTTCCGCTGCAAAACCGGTGGTTTCGATATCAAAAAATGCAATCTGATCCAGAGCAAAATCACGCTCGAAGGGATAATCGGGCATCAACCCGAGACTATAGTCGCGTGTAAGCATACGTTGACCTCCATTCTGTAAAAACTCGACATTATTATAACATATCTGATTAAGTATATCAATTTTTACATTGATTTTTAGCTTACAGATTGTTACAGCTCAGCCTTCGATGAAATCTATCCGGACTGGAAAAAAACGATTTTCATATAGGAGTACTTGCATACGAACTACGTAATGCAACTCAGCGAAAGCGGATCCTATATGGAAACATTTATTTCCCTGTCTTGCCACTATCCTTGTTGGCTGAACTGTTACTAAAAATACATTAAATACAAAATCTTACTGTAATTAGCTATTCATTGTGTTATACTTTTGATAATATTATCTGTCCAAAGGGGGGGTGCTTCACATGTGGGAAGTCAGATTATTTCATAATGATTTTTATGAGGCATTCTATATTTTTGTATTTTACGGAGTATGTGGCTGGATTTATGAAAGTACTTTGCTTTCAATTAAAAAAAGAGCTTTTATTAATCGTGGATTTCTTACCGGACCCATCATTCCGTTGTATGGCGTTGGTGCATTGCTCGTCTATCTATCCTTTTGGGATATGAGAGAGCACTTATTCCTTGTATTTATTGGAGGGGCCTGTCTGGCGACGCTTCTTGAATACTTAACGTCATATTTCATGGAGCTGCTTTTCCATACCAGATGGTGGGATTACAGTTCTTTTCCCTTGAATCTGAAAGGGAGGATATGTCTGCCGGTGTCTTTGTTCTGGGGTGCACTAACCCTACTTATGTTGCATGTCTTTCAGATAGGAATTAATGGTGCTATAAGTATAATTCCAAGAAGAATCGGCGAAAGTATGGGATATGTAATATTACCGCTTTTTATTGTCGATACAGTATATGCAATTAAATCCACCGTCCAATTTGACAAGCTTCTTGTTAAGTTGCAATCTCTTCGTCAGGACATGACAGAATATATCAGTACAACGAGTATTTATGAGACAGGAGAAGAGCTATTAGGAAAATTTTCTAATACTAGAATGCTTGGATTGTTTTCCGAAATGAAAAGCTCTATAGAAATTAAATTTCATAATGGCAGATCCCCCAAGCTTGGTAGCCATTCGGAATTAAAAATATTAAAACCGGAAATTGAAAGCAAGATGAAGGAATTCTTCAGGCGTTATCAGAATATATCAATTCTTAAGGCTCATGCCCGTTTATTGAAAGCTTTCCCAAATATGAAGGTTGGTAAGAGGGAAGCTGCTTTGAGTGACTTACGGGAGAAGATAAGTAGAAAGGGAGTCAAAGAATTGGGTAAGGACTTAAGAGAAGAAGTAAAAGGTACGATTAAAGGCTACTTAAGCGGTTTCTTCAGAGCCATTATCGTAGGTCTTTTAGTTTTGGCGCAGTTTGCATTGATTATCTGGCTGGCTTATGTGCTTCAGGGCTATACGATTTATATCTATTCGTTTCTTCAGATATTCAGTATCATCTTTGTTATCGGTTTAGTTAATGATAACAGAAACTCATCCTATAAGATCAGTTGGATCTGTATCATTGCGGTTTTTCCGATTACCGGTCATATCATGTTCATGCTCTGGGGTAGAATGCGTAGGAGAAAGATTGACGAAAAGATTCTGATGAGATTGAAGCGTGGTTCAGGCTTCTTGGATTATGATCCTGAGGTTATGAAAAAGTTCACAGAAAAATATCCTACCAAAAGCAGGATGACCAGGTATCTGGAATCGAATTCCTTTCCTTTATATAAGAATAATCACATCACATATTATCCTATGGGCGAAGATGTCTTCGAGGCGATTTTTGAGGAAATCGATAAAGCAAAGAGTTTTATTTTGTTGAATTTTTTCATCGTAGGAGAAGGCGTGCTCTGGGACAGATTACACCATAGGCTGCTGCTGAAACTGGAAGAGGGCATTAAAGTCAAATTCCTGTATGATGATTTTGGTGCTATGCTTCGGACGCCAAGGCATTTTAGGAAGAACCTTGAGAGTGAAGGAATAGAGGTCAGGGTGTTCAATCCCATCCATAGATATACCGACCAGCTTTATATGAACTACCGTTCTCATCAGAAAATCATCGTAATTGACGGTAATGTAGGCTTTACCGGAGGTATGAACCTTGCAGATGAATATGTAAATCTTGTTCCACGTTTCGGAAAGTGGAAGGATAATGCGGTAAGAGTAGAGGGAGATGCTGTCTGGGGGCTTACTGTGACGTTCCTTCAGATGTGGGATGTATCCGGTGATAGCGTGATCAGTGATTATCGCGAGTATCAGCCGACGAAGATTTTCGAAAAAAACGATACTTTCTGTCAGGTGGTATCGGATGGACCGGCTGACAATCCAAAGAATCCCATCGAAAACATCTACAAACAGACCATTAATTACGCGAAGAAGGTATTGTACATTACTACACCATATCTTATAATTGAAGATGATATGAGAGAAGCGCTAACGACTGCGGCCGCTAGTGGAATTGATGTACGTATCATCACTCCGTTTATTCCGGATAAGAAGAATGTTAAGATATTGACCAACTATAATTATGGAAGACTTCTTGAGGCCGGAGTTCGAATCTTTGAATATACTCCGGGGTTCATCCATGCCAAGACAATTATCAATGAGGACTGCGGAATTGTTGGTACGATTAACATGGATTACCGCAGTTTCCATCTGCATTATGAATGCGGAGTCTGGATCTGTGACAGAAAAACTATTAATATTATTAGGGAAGACCTTGTGAAAACAATGGAACAGTGTCATGAGGTTACCTATGAGGAATGGAAGAATAGACCCGTCTATATTAAGATTTACCAGAAGATACTGAATCTGTTTTCTACACTAATGTGAGAAAGGAGCTCCTTATGTATACAAATGTCTGCAAACATTGCCATAAAGTATTTAGCTCTAGGTTGAAAGCCTATGCTTGTGACGACTGTAAGGAAATTGACGTTGATCATTTTAATGATATTGAGGCGTATCTTAAGGAGTATCCGAACAGTAATGCACTTCAGATATCGGATGCTTTGGGTATTACCGCATATGAAGTGCTCAATTATCTGAAGGAAGGCCGACTCAATATTTCCAGAGGACATTTAGAACAATTATGAGATCATTATAATCTCCATTCTGCCACAAATAAAATATACATACAGAGGTGTGTGAATGATAGGATATCTAAAAGGTGAATTAGCAGAAATTAAAGAGAACTATGTTGTACTTGAGGTGGGGAATATCGGATATGAGGTTTTCCTTCCAAGCAGCGCCGTCATGTCGTTACCGGGAAGAGGCAGTGAGGTTAAGCTATATACTTATCTGCATGTACGGGAGGATGCGATGAATCTTTTTGGATTTCTTACCAAGGATGATTTGGAGATGTTCAAGCTGCTGATTACGGTGAACGGCATCGGACCAAAGGGAGCTCTCGGAATGTTGGGGGCAATATCAGCGGATGATATCCGATTTGCAGTTCTGGCTGAGGACGCAAGAGCAATTGCTAAGGCACCAGGTATCGGTAGTAAAACAGCAAGCAAATTAATACTCGAATTAAAGGATAAGTTTAAGCTGGAGACAGCGTTTGAACATAGATTGTTGAGTAATACGGAAGTTGGTGCAGGCACCGGCATCTTTTATATGCGTGATGAAGCTGTCCAGGCACTTACGGTTCTTGGCTATTCAGGATCAGAAGCACTAAAGATGGTCAACAATATTGAGATAACAGAGGATATGACCTCGGAACAGATACTGAAGCTGTGTCTTAAGAAAATGTAAGATAACACCCAAACCAATAATATTATAATAGAAATGTACGATGGAGAAGCTATGGCAAAACGTGTGATTACAACTGAATTTACAGAAGAGGATAAAAGCCTTGAGGGGTCACTTAGGCCACAGCTGCTCTCGGATTATATTGGTCAGATTAAGGTAAAAGAAAATCTGAAAGTATATATTGAAGCTGCAAAGCAAAGAAAAGAAACTCTGGATCATGTGCTTTTCTTTGGGCCGCCGGGACTGGGCAAGACAACTCTGGCAGGTATTATTGCAAATGAGATGGGAGTTAGTATTAAGATTACGTCAGGCCCTGCAATTGAAAAGCCGGGCGAAATGGCGGCAATCTTAAATAATCTTCAAGAGGGCGATGTTCTTTTCGTGGATGAAATACACCGATTGAATCGTCAGGTCGAAGAACTTTTGTATCCGGCTATGGAGGATTTCGTAATAGATATTATTATAGGGAAAGGCTCTGCAGCTAAATCCATCCGTCTGGATCTTCCGAAATTCACATTGGTTGGGGCAACTACAAGGGCAGGAATGTTAACGCCACCGCTCAGGGATCGCTTTGGAGTCGTGAGCCGATTGGATTTCTATACGGTTGAGGAGTTAAAGCAAATCATTCTGCGGTCGGCGCAGGTACTGCAAATTGGGATAGATGAAGAAGGAGCAGTGGAGCTTGCAAAACGCTCAAGAGGGACTCCGAGATTATCGAACCGTTTATTAAAGAGAGTAAGAGATTTTGCTCAGGTGAAATATGACGGAAGGATAACAAAGGAGGTTGCCGGCTTTGCTCTTGATCTTCTTGAGGTGGACAAGTTGGGGCTGGATCATATTGATCGCGAGATACTGGTAACGATGATTGAGAAATTTGGCGGAGGTCCGGTTGGAATTGAAGCGGTAGCAACCACCATCGGCGAGGATGTTGGTACTATCGAGGAGGTCTATGAACCATTTCTGGTACAGAACGGCTTGATTCTTCGGACACCAAGAGGAAGAGTCGCATCCGAGCTGGCATATAAGCACATCGGACTCGGTATATAGGCAGTTACTATTCACAGCCCAACCAAAGATGGTGATAATTGTCCTTCGATAATTTACAATCCTGACTTGTAAACAGATAATACATCAGTTATAATATCTGTATTAATTATTCTGTGTTTAGAGGCATATGTTAGTTCCGTTCTATGGCTTAAGATCAAGTTGTGGTAATAATGGGGGGTACGGGGAATGAATCAATATCACGATATTGAAGTTATTATTAATAACAAGAGATATACCATAAGCGGATATGAGGGTGAAGATTATTTGCAGAAAATAGCTTCCTACATTAATAGCAAACATATGGAATTTCGAAACAGGGATGCATATAAGTTCTTAGATTCTGAATTAAAGACAATACTGATGCAGATAAATATCGCAGACGATTATTTTAAGACATTGGACAGGCTTAAGGAAATCCAGGTGGAGAATGATGCAAAAAGTAATGAAATATTTGATTTGAAGCATGAAATCATATCGACTCAGACGAAGTTAAATATAACGGAAAAGGAAATGGACGATTTAAAGAAAGAACTGTATGAAAATCAGAAAAAGATTGTCCGTTTAGAAACCGAGTTAAGTGATGCTGAAAAGAAAAGATAAAAGATAAAAGATAAAAGATAAAAGATAAAAGATAAAAGATAAAAGATAAAAGATAAAAGATAAAAGATAAAAGATAAAAGATAAAAGATAAGGCTGTCCAAATGAGCAGATTTAAGCACCAGGCATTTTCGGTAATTACTTCGGCAGAACGGATAGCCTTTTATCATATGAAAATATAAGCGAAAGGCATGCATATCGATGAAAAAGGTTGAAATATTAGCACCTGCAGGTTCTTACGAAGGAATGAAAGCGGCGATGAATGCAGGCTGTGATGCAGTATATATCGGAGGCAGCAGTTTTGGCGCAAGAGCGAATGCAGATAATCCGAAGGATGATGTCCTGCTTCGAGCAATCGATGAGGCACATGTAAGAGATAAAAAATTATACCTGACCGTGAACACTCTACTTAAGGAGAAGGAATTAACCGATCAACTTTATCAATTTTTGGAGAAATTCTATTTGCGTGGGCTGGATGCTGTTATTGTACAGGATGTGGGAGTTTTAAATTTCATTCACAGAAATTTACCGGGTCTGCCAATCCATGCAAGTACACAGATGACCTTGACGATGGATAAAGGAGCTGAGCTTCTTAAGGACAAAGGAGTGACGAGGTTTGTTACGTCAAGGGAATTAAGCTTCAGCGAGATTAGGAATATCCGTGAACATACGGAGTTGGAGATAGAGACCTTTGTGCATGGGGCGCTGTGCTACTGTTATTCCGGACAGTGCCTGATGAGCAGTATCATAGGCAGCAGGAGCGGTAACCGCGGAAGATGTGCACAACCCTGTAGAATGCCGTACAGGTTCTATCTGGAGGGACGAAAGGTTTCACAAGACCAAGAAAAATATCTGCTCAGTCCGAAGGATATCAATACAATAGAGAGCATTCCTGAACTGGTGGAGGCGGGCGTGAATTCCTTTAAGATGGAAGGAAGGATGAAACGGCCTGAGTATGCTGCCGCTGTTTCAGCAATGTACCGAAAATATGTGGATTTATATTACGAACTCGGTAAAGAAAATTATACGAAGGCACTTAAGGGTGATGGATACAACAAGGATATGCTGATTCTTCAGGATGTCTATAACCGGGGTGGTTTTTCCGGAGGATATGGCAGGACAGGGCACGGAAAAGATATGATGTCTCTTTACCGTCCGAACCACAGCGGGGTATATGTCGGTGAAGTTGAGAAGGTAAACGGAAGTAAAGTATTTCTTCAGCCATGTGAAGAGATTCATGCACAGGACATACTGGAAATTCGTATTCAGGAAGAAGAAGGCTATGAATTTACGGTAAAGGATGCACATGCCATTGGTGAATTACTGGAAACCAATGTTGGGATCCGAAGAGATGCTTCTGACAGAGATAGAAAGCAGTTACCGCAAATTAAGACAGGAATGTCAGTTTACCGAACGAAGAACAATGAATTGCTTGAAATGCTCGCTAAGGAATATATGGAGCAGGATAAAAGGCTTGGTGTGAAGGGACAGCTAATCGCAAGGGTAGGAGAACGCCTTTCCCTTACCGCTACTTATAAAGATTATACCGTAACGGTATACCAAGACCTTGTTCAAGAAGCACTGCGTCAACCAATGACGATGGAGAAGCTTTCCTCACCGATCTATAAAACGGGAGAGACGCTTTACTATTTTGAAGAACTGAAGATAGAGGCTGATGATAATATCTTTGTTCCGGTAGCATGGCTGAATGAAATACGTAGGGAAGCAGTCGCTAATCTAGGTGAGGCGGTAACCGCCAATTACCGAAGAGAAGTCGTACAGCATAAGGAAGTCGTACAGCATAAGGAAGTAGATAGGATAATAGTACGTGAGAAAGATTTGAAAATTGGCATTCAGGTATCCATTCAGACAACCGAACAGTTTGAAACAGCTCTGACATTTTCTGAAATAACTCAGATTAATGTTGAGTGGGATCATTTTGATAAGAGACGGCTGTCTGATATGGCATTAAAGACAGGAAAGGTAGGGAAACGCTTCTATCTGGTCTTACCGCATATTTGCAGGCTTTCGGTATATGACGGTTTAGAAAAGGACTTAAATGAAATAATAGATAATAAGTGGATTGACGGATTCTTAGTGAAGAATTTTGAAGAGATTTCTCTTGTAAAGTCGTTATGTGATAATAGAGCAGTGAGGAAAGAAATTCTTTTAAATTATAATATGTATATTTGCAACAAAGAGGCAAAGTCCTTCTGGCAAGAGAAAGAGATTAACCATTTTACAGCTCCGATTGAACTAAATTATCAAGAACTGAAGCAGCTGGGAGTTGAGGACTGCGATCTTTTGGTATATGGTTACCTTCCGCTGATGGTATCAGCCCAGTGCTTATTAGAAAGTACGATAGGATGCAAAAAATGCAAGGAGAATTGTAGCGGATTTCTGACAGATCGTCTAGATAAGAAATTCTTCGTAAAGACCAATTGCAACGGTTGTTATAATACCATCTACAATGGGCAGGCACTTGCACTCCATAAACAGGCAACAGAGATTATCGGACTGAACCCCTTGGGTATCCGCATGGATTTTACGTTGGAAGACAGGGAACAGGTGAAGCAAGTTATAAAAACCTTTACAGACGCCTACTGTTATGGAAAAGGTGCCACAGAAAGACTTACAGATTATACTACCGGACATTTTAAACGTGGTGTAGAGTGATTGCAGGATAGAAGGGAAGGTGAGGAATGAGTCTAATCGTTGAATTAATAAAATATCTGATGATCCTGTTGATTGGAATTTATTCCTACTATTCTTTTCGGGTATTTAGCTATCGCAAAAAAGAGAGACAAAGTAAAGCCTATTATGGCCTGACGACTGTTATATTTTCACTTCATTTTGTAGGATACGCTACCTTAATTCTACAGATGCCGAGTGTAAAATTACTTATGTTATATTTGTGTGAGGTCGCACTGTTTATTCTGGTGCTATCCATATACCGGATCCTTTATCCGAAGCTTTCAAGGCTTTTAATGCGAAATATGCTGATGCTGCTTGCAATAAGCTTTATTATACTGACGAGATTATCAGTTGACGAAGCGATAAGACAGGTGTCCATCGTGGCTTGCTCGTTTTTGGTATGTCTGTTGGTACCGTTTTTTATTATGAAGTTGCAATTTCTAAAACGCTTTGGATGGATTTACGTTTTACTCGGAATCGGAATTCTTATGGTTGTCTTGATCGCCGGAACAACCACCTTCGGGGCAACAAATTGGCTTCAAATTATGGGTATCAGTACTCAGCCTTCCGAATTTGTCAAGCTTTTGTTCATATTTGGCCTGGCGGCTCTTTTTAAGGAGGAAAGCAGTTTTAAACGTATCTGTGTGATCTCGGCAATGGCCGGTATCAATGTAATCATACTTGTTTTGCAAAGAGATCTGGGCGGTGCGCTTATTTTCTTCGTAACTTTTGTTTTTATGCTTTATGCAGCAACTTCCAGGCTTCTCTATCTGTTTTCAGGTTTGCTTGGCGGTAGTGTAGCGGCGATAGCGGCATATCAGCTGTTCTATCATGTCAGAGTACGGGTTATGGCCTGGAGCGACCCCTTTCAGTATATTGATGATCAGGGTTATCAAATTACCCAATCTCTCTTTGCAATTGGTACGGGCGGATGGTTTGGCATGGGGATTAACCGCGGACTGCCGACAGATATACCGGTAGTGGAAAGTGACTTTATCTTCTCTGCCATATCAGAGGAACTGGGCGGGCTATTTGCAATTTGTTTGATTCTGATCTATATCAGCTGCTTTGTAATGATCATTAATATCGCGCTGGAACAAGAAGAATCCTTTTACCGGCTGACTTCAATCGGCTTAGCTGTAATGTTTGCCTTCCAGGTGTTTCTATCCATTGGCGGAGATATTAAGTTCATCCCCTCTACCGGAGTAACACTTCCTCTTGTCAGTCAAGGAGGGAGCTCGGTGTTTTCAACGATTCTTGTATTTATGATTCTACAGGGAATCTATATCAGGGGGAGGAGCAGGAAACAAGATAACAGTGGCAACACCCAAGAGGAGGAATATTTACCTGATATTAAAACGGAGGATTTTTATGAAAATGAAAATGAATGAGAATAAGGATTACAGAAAATCATCGTTTCAAATCATATATATCTTTCTGGGATTGTTTGTTTTCATGATGGGATATTTTGTTTATTTTATTGTATTTAAAAGTGACGATATCGTTAATAGTCCTTATAATAAACGTCAGGAGGTTCTAGCTGAAAGAGTGATCCGAGGGGATATATTGTCCTCCGACGGCGCAACACTTGCAAGAACGGTTACGGACGGTGACGATGAAATCAGGGAATACCCATTTGGTGAGGTGTATGCCAATGTGGTTGGCAGATTTCTAAAAGGCAAGACCGGAATTGAACAGTCAGAGAATATACGTCTTTTAACCTCCAATGTAAATGCACTGGAGATTGCTTATGATGATCTGGTCGGTAAGAAATGCCCCGGGGATGATGTGGTGACAACCTTAAATGCCGAGCTATCGCAAGTGGCGTATGATGCACTGGGGGATTATCGTGGAGCAGTCGTAGTTATGGAGCCCGCTACAGGAAAGATTCTGGTAATGGTATCGAAACCCTCCTATGACCCGAATGATATTGACAGTTCCTGGGAGGAGCTAATTGCAGATGAAGACGAGGAGTCTCCGTTGATTAACCGAGCAACACAGGGCCTATATCCTCCGGGTTCCACCTTCAAGATTCTGACAGCCCTAGAGTATATGAGAGAAAATCCAACAACCTATAAAGATTATGAATATGACTGTGACGGCAGCGTCGAATATGGGGACATGACAATTCATTGCTATAATAATAAGCAGCATGAAGAGGTGGACTTACCAAAATCCTTCGCAAAATCCTGCAATACCTCCTTTGCTTCCATCGGGAAAGGCTTGAATATAGATAGTTTCTTTTCACTATGTGAGGATTTCTCATTTAACAAAAACCTGCCTATTACTATGGAAAGCAACCAGAGTAAATATACCTTAAAGAAAGGCTCCTCAAGCGTATCAGAATTGATGCAGACAGCAATCGGTCAAGGCCATACCCTGATTACACCATTGCATAATGCCATGATAACTGCGACGGTAGCGAATGACGGCGTTATGATGAAGCCCTATATTGTGGATCATATCGAGAATGCTGACGGGGGAGCAGTGAAACGCTACTCACCGGAAGTGCTTGCAAAGCCGATGACAGGTAAGGAAGCAAATTATATCGGGAAGATGATGCGGCTTGTAGTAACGGACGGAACCGGAACTAAGCTTAAGAATATGGAGCAAAAGGCAGCAGGTAAAACCGGTTCGGCTGATAATGCAAACGGAAAAGCCCATGCCTGGTTCATCGGATATGCCCCCTATGATGATCCTAAGATCGTCGTAAGTATTATTGTTGAAAATGTAGGAACCGGAAGTGATTATGCAATACCTATCGCAAAAAAGATATTTGATGCATATTTTAAACAATAAGCGAATGTAGCAGGTGAAGAACTTACTGTTATAACCTATTTTGATTTTGTGCTTATTGTTAATATTCAATAAAAATGGGTTGAAAACTTATGCACATTGTTGTATACTGCTATTTAGTATAGATGGTACACCAAGAAGCAGGAGGCATTGCGATGGTAGAAGCAACGAGCTGTGGTGGTGTAGTTATATTCAGAGGAAAGATTTTATTACTGTATAAAAATTATAAAAACAAATATGAAGGGTGGGTGCTACCGAAAGGGACTGTTGAAGAAGGCGAAGAATACAAAGAGACAGCGATGCGTGAGGTTTTAGAGGAAGCGGGAGTGGATGCTTCCATCATCAAGTATATCGGTAAAAGTCAATATTCCTTCAGCACACCACAAAATACAGTATTAAAGGATGTTCATTGGTATTTAATGATGTCTGATAGCTATTACAGCAAACCACAAAGAGAAGAGTTTTTTATGGACTCCGGTTATTACAAATTTCATGAAGCCTATCATATGCTTAAATTTGCGAACGAAAAGCAAATACTTGAGCGGGCCTACAATGAATATTTGGAGCTTAAGAAAAGTAACCTATGGGGGAATAAGAAATATTTTTAACACAATAAGAAAGCGCTGTCCGAAAGGATAGCGCTTTCTTTAAACAATGATTGCATCACCTCTTTGGTTCATATATAATAAAAAAGAAGACGGACTACTTAAGATGAGGAGAGTTATGCTAAGTAAGTATTTTATCAATCTGTTGTTACTGGTATCGGTTACCTTCGTCGGAGGGCACATTTTAAAAGATATATCCAACAGAAAGTCCAAGACAATGCTTTTTAAAGTATTATCGGGATTATTTTGCGGGCTGTTCGGAGTACTTATGATCATATATTCAGTACCGATAAAAGAAGCGAATACGCTGGTGGATTTAAGATTATATGCTGTAATGATAGCATCCCTTGTCGGGGGTATCATACCGTCAATCATTTCCGGTATTGTCATTATTTTATATAGAATAATATTTTATGAAAGCCATATTGCAGTTTTGGTAGCTGCTGTTCAGATAGCGTCGTTTATCGTACTCTATGAGATCATTGACAGGCTCACAAAAGATCACAAGAAAAGGTGGGTATATAAAACTATCACCTCCATGGCGGTAGTTTTGGTAACCTATTATTTTCTTTTATGTAAAATTGAGAATGTATTTATGATTCTACTGCAGTATGCATTTATGCTTGTAGTAGCTGGAATACTGGAATTCATTCTTATAGATTATGTAAAAACCACGAATGAATTATATAAGAAATATAAAAATGATTCTACCAAGGATTTTCTCACAGGGCTTACCAATACCAGACAATTTGATATAAAGCTGAATATGGCGATGGAGCGGGTACAGATAAATAAAGAAAAGCTGAGCTGCTTAATGGTAGATATTGATTTCTTTAAGAAAATAAATGATACATACGGACACTTAATCGGAGATTTGGTGCTTAAGGAATTAGCTGAGGTTCTAAAAAAGAGCATCAGATCCTCGGATATAATAGCAAGAGTAGGTGGCGAGGAATTCTGCGCACTGCTTTTTGGCTGTAATAGGGAGCAATCCTTTGAGATAGCCTTAAATATCAATAAGGCCGTACAAAAGCACCAATTTCCGATTGGAGATAATCAGTTTATCCAAATCACGGTATCTGTAGGGCTATCCATCTATCCGGATATGACTGATAACCTGGAGACTTTGAAGGAGTTGGCGGATACAGCGCTGTATACTGCAAAGAGAAGCGGAAGGAATAGGGTTTGCGATCATGATCGATGCATGACCAGTGAGGATATATTATAATAGAGACATTGATACCCGCCAGCTTTATAAGAAGCTGGCGCATTGTTTATCCCATCTCATCAGCCAGTCAAGCTGATTGTCAAGAAATTCCTCGTCAACACAATCAAGTCCATAAATCTCAATGATGGTAGCTTGAAGCTGGTAATGAAAGATGCCGATCAAGTCATAAAAGGCCTTTGATTCGAAAGCACTGAGTGAGCAATATTTCTGATAACCTTTCAGAAATTCATCATAGGTGCTTTTTGATTTTTCATATCCTTTTTCATCATAATCAAAATAGTTTGTAGAATTGCACATGATCATGATGTCATAGATGGGAAAGGAATTGCAGGAGGTATCAAAATCCAGAAGATAGTATTTACCGGAAGGGGTCTTCAAAAGATTGCCCCTGTGTAAATCTCCGTGACAAAAACCACGCGGGAGGTTTTCTACTCTTTTCCAGAAAAGATCGCCGTATTCACGGAATAATTCAATTTTACTATCATCGTAATTCTTTTTCTTCAGAATGCTGATATAGCGGTCAACAAAAAATTCCTTACCGTGTTCCGGCAGACGCTCCCTATATTCATGCATAAGGGTGTGTAGCTGACCGATAAGAGCGCCGATCGCTTCGACATCTTCGCCCTCCTCGGGTTCGCTACCATCAATGAAGTCAAATAGTACCCAGAAAGTCTTAGAATCCAATTCGGTTATTTCAATATAAGGAGATCCATTCGTTGCTGTAATTACATGGGGCGAGGGAAATGCCTTTTCTTCAAGATACAGCAAAATATTGAGGGATTGCTTCGCTGTATCCATAAATGCCGAGGGGATTATCTTCAAGAAGTATTTAGTATCCTTACACCAAACACAATATGAGACACACCCACCTTCGCAGAGTAATTCAAGGTCACTGAAATTCAAGGAGTATGAATCGGATAGTATATGGAGCATTTCATTTTTTGTCAAAGCTGGTACCTCCTAAAATTTATTCGAATAAGAAAATACAAAACATGAAATATATGTTATAATCAATTTACGATTTTGGCAATTCTCAATTAAAAAAAGTTCCCGAAACCTTATAAAATAAAGATTCCAAGAACTCTCAAGTACTGCGGATAGAGGGACTCGAACCCTCACACCCTCGCGAGTGGCAGATTTTGAGTCTGCTGCGTCTGCCATTCCGCCACATCCGCATTTCGTGACGAATTTTATTCTAGCACAATTTAATTTATATTACAAGTATGAAAACTGAAAAACAAGAAGAAAATAACTGCAACGAAAGTGAGGGGGCTGCATCATATGACATGTAACAAAGTTCAAAATATGATAACGCCGTTTATTAATAATAAACTGAGCATCAAGGAAATGGATGAATTTCTTCAGCATATTGATTCTTGTGCGAATTGTAGCGAGGAACTTGAGTTTTATTACACGCTACTGACAGCCATGAAACAGCTGGATGAGGATAAGAATCTGTCCACAAATTTTAAAAATGATCTGGCTACCAAAATAAATAGAGCCGAGGACAGAATTCTACATGCCAAATATACATATTACCGCAAGATAACGATTTTAATTGTAGCTATACTGACGTTTGCATTTATTCTGAGTATCAGATACGTTGAGGTAAAAGAAGAGCCCAATGTTTTATCAAAGGAGCATTATACTATAATAAGGATGTTTCGGGACGAGAGAGCGGACTATGTAAATGCACAATTAGAGTTATATTACAGCCAGCAGGGAATTGATGTTGTACCACTGCCGATTATTGATTATAATAAGCAATATTAAGTAGAAGGAAGGTTTCCTATCATATGAACAAGAAAATAGTTTTGATTGACGGACATAGCATTTTAAACAGAGCATTTTATGGACTCCCCGAAATGACTACCTCCAAGGGAGAGCATACCAATGCGGTTCTGGGTTTTATAAATATCATGTTCAAGATTCTGGAGGAGGAGAAGCCGGATTATCTGACAGTGGCCTTTGATACGCATCATCCGACCTTTCGTCATGAGATGTATTCGGAGTATAAGGGAACCAGAAAGGGAATGCCGGAGGAGCTCAGAGAGCAAGTTCCGATCCTGAAGGAAGTCTTGATAGCTATGAATATAACCGTGATCGAGAAACCGGGATTTGAGGCGGATGACATTCTGGGAACACTTGCCGTTACTGCTGCAAGAGAGGGGAACTTAGTATCCCTAATCTCAGGCGATAGGGATATGTTACAGCTTGCCACGGATAAGATTAAGATAAGGATTCCAAAGACCAAACGGACCGGAACAGAGATTGAAGATTATCTGGCTGAGGATGTCATTGAAAAATATCATGTAACTCCGAAGCAGTTCATTGACCTGAAGGGTCTGATGGGCGATGCTTCCGATAATATTCCGGGAGTTCCGGGTATTGGTGAAAAGACGGCAGCAAAATTGATGGAAAGCTACCAATCGATGGAAAACATCTATGAACATATCGATGAGATGGCTCCCGGTAAGGTTACTACTTCGCTAAAGGAGAATAAGGAGTTGGCTTTTCTTTCTCAGAAGCTGGCCACTATATGTACGGATTGCGGAATTGATTTTCGGATAGAAGAAGCGGGACTTGATAATATCTATAATGAAGAGGTTTATCTTTTATTTAAACGCTTGGAATTTAAGAACTTGTTATCTCGTTTTCAGAAGCAGGAGGTCAGTCATACGACCGGCGCCGAAGATGCCTTCTGTCTTGTGGAGGAGTTTGCTGAGGCAGATAAAATTTTAAATATGTTGATACTGGAAGCGGCACATCCGGTTGGCCTTCAGATGATTGTTGAGAATTGTAAGCTGCTTGGAGTATCAGTCTGTAAGGAAGAAGAAAAGGTCTATTTCATTAAATGTGCAGGCTTTATTACACAGGGGTACTTAAGCGATAAGGTGAGTAGTCTGGTTAAAGTTAGTTCTCTTCTGTCTGTAATTGGCCTGAAGGAACAGTTGCCATATCTTACTGCAACCGATAAGGATCATCTGTTTGATGCCTCTATCGCAGCATATTTATTAAATCCGCTGACAGACACCTATCATTATGACGATATCGCAAGAGACTATCTAGCGCTAACGGTTCCCTCGAGGGAAGACCTACTTGGCAAGACAACGCTTGCGGATGCACTAGAGGAGAAGCCGGAAGTATTTCTTAAATATGCGTGCTACAGTGCATATGTAGCACTGCGCTCAGCAACCCACCTAAATGAGCTGCTATCAAAAGTCGGAATGCTTTCACTTTTTGATACGATAGAGATGCCGTTGATTTATTCCCTCTATGATATGGAGACTAGGGGTATCAGGGTTAATAAAGAAGCACTGAAGGAATATGGTGATAGTCTTCAGGTTGGTATCGAAAGGCTTGAGAAAGGCATCTATGAGACTGTGGGAGAGGAATTCAATATTAACTCGCCGAAGCAGCTTGGAGTAATACTCTTTGAGAAGTTAAGGCTGCCGTTTGGTAAGAAAACCAAGACGGGCTATTCTACCTCGGCAGATATCCTTGAGAAGCTTCAGGCAGAGCATCCTGCGGTGAAGCTGATACTGGAATATCGTCAGCTGACAAAGCTGAAATCCACCTATGCAGACGGGTTGGCAGGCTATATCGGAGAAGACGGGAGAATTCACGGACGCTTCCATCAGACGATTGCAGCGACAGGAAGAATCAGCAGTACAGACCCGAACCTACAGAATATACCGATCAGGGTGGAGCTGGGTAGACAGATTCGCAAGGTGTTTATACCGGAAGAGGATTATGTATTCCTGGATGCGGATTATTCCCAGATTGAGCTTCGTGTACTGGCTCATATGTCAGGTGATGAAAGATTGATTAATGCTTACAAGGAAGCAAAGGATATCCACAGAATTACTGCCTCGGAGGTATTTCATATTCCGTTTGAGGAAGTGACACCGGCGCAGAGAAGCAGTGCAAAGGCGGTGAATTTCGGTATTGTCTATGGTATCAGCTCCTTTGGTCTCGGTCAGGGCTTAAATATTACAAGAAAAGAAGCAGAGCGCTATATTATTAAATACTTTGAAACCTATCCTAAGGTTAAATCGTATCTTGACCAATTGGTCGCTGATGCGAAAGAGGAAGGATATTCTGTAACGTTGTTTGGGCGCAGGAGACCAATTCCTGAGCTTACCTCCAGTAATTTTATGCAGCGCTCCTTTGGCGATAGAGTAGCAATGAATTCACCGATTCAAGGAACCGCTGCCGATATCATCAAGATTGCGATGATTCGGGTGAATCGGAGACTGAAGGAGGAAAATTTTCGTTCCAGACTTATTCTGCAAATTCATGATGAACTCTTAGTGGAAGCACACAAGGATGAGGTTAGTAAGGTTGCAGCTATTATGGTTGAGGAAATGCAGGGAGTAGCAGAGCTTTCGGTTGTTCTGGAAGCTGAGGTGAAAGAAGGAAAGAACTGGTTCGAAGCGAAATAGGGAGAGCTGATATGAAAGTCATAGGACTCACGGGCGGGATTGGCAGCGGTAAATCATTGGTAGCAAAGCTACTGAAGGAAAAATACGGTGCCTATATTCTGTTAACAGATGATATTGCGAGAAAGCAGATGGAACCGGGCGGAGCAAGCTACGGTGAAGTATTAGACTATTTCGGGAAAGAGATACTGGGCGTTGATGGCACAATTGACCGAAGTAAGTTGGCCGTCATCATTTTTGAGGATAAAGAGAAGCGTCTTAAGATTAATGAAATTACACACCCGAAGGTGCTTACTGCGGTTATAAATGAAATACAGTCAGTTAGGGAACAGGAAGCATTTCCTTATCTTGTGGTCGAGACGGCTCTTATGATAGAAGCCGGCTATGATTATATCTGCGATGAGATATGGTATGTGTATGCACCGGAGGAGGAACGAAGGCTCCGTCTGAAAAAGGAACGCGGTTATTCGGATGAGAAGATTGAGATTATATTTGCCAATCAGAGTAAAGAGGAAGTATTTCGGGCCGAATTCAGTAAGGTGATTGAGAATGTCGGTGATTTGGACATGCTTGCGGAGCAGGTTGCATCGTTGGTAACCTGAACTTATGGGGATTCATGAATTTCCTTGACAAAAATCGAGAAATGAGGGATACTCTTTTAGAATCTAATCTATAAAATGCAGTTTGTCTGCCATAAAGGCTGAATGAGAGTAGGAATTGACATGAAATTATGCAGTATAGCAAGCGGCAGCAGTGGAAATTGCATCTATATCGGAAGTCAAAATACAAATCTTCTGGTAGATGTTGGAATAAGTGCAAAAAGAATTGAAAATGGCCTTAACGGTATTGATATTCTTCCGGATACCATTCAGGGTATCCTTATTACTCATGAGCATTCGGATCATATTCAGGGGCTGGGAATACTGGCACGTAAATATCATATGCCGATTTATGCAACCATGGAAACCCTTCGGGCAATCAGACAGATTAAAAGTCTTGGTGAAATTCCGGAGGAGCTTTTTTGTCCTATACGGCCGAATGAGGCTTTTCGGATTAATGACATTGATATTGAACCGTTTTCAACTTCACATGATGCATCTAATCCGGTGTGTTATACGATGCAGTCCGAAGGACATAAGATTGGAGTGGCTACCGATTTAGGGAAATTTGATGAATATATCGTAGCTAAGCTTGAGTCCTCCGAACTTTTATTGATTGAGGCGAATCATGATGTAAATATGCTTATGGTAGGAAAATATCCATATTATCTGAAGCAGAGAATTCTGGGGGATAGAGGACATCTATCCAATGAAACCTCCGCTGATTTGATTATCAAACTAATCAACCCGAGATTACAGCACATTTTATTAGCACATCTTTCGAAAGAGAATAATTATGAAGAATTGGCTTATGAAACTGTCTGTTGTGAGCTTTTTAGCCGTGGAAGCAGTTTTTCGGCAAACAGGGTTAGTGTGGCACATAGGGAAATGCCGTCGCAAATGATGCTGATCTAATCGTGGCACACGAAGGCTTTTCGAATACATAATACATGTTTTTCTAATACTTAATATATAAGGAGGTTTTATTGTATGAAAAGAGTGGTAATTACAGTTGTAGGTAAAGATACCGTGGGTATTATTGCGAAGGTTTGTACCTATCTAGCTGATAACAGGATTAATATACTTGATATCTCTCAGACGATTGTTCAGGGCTTTTTCAATATGATGATGGTTGTGGATCTGACCAGTGTTGATAAGGACTTTGGCAAAATGGCAGAGGATCTGGAACATATCGGTGAGGGAATTGGAGTTATTATTAAAGCTCAGCGTGAGGATATTTTTGATAAAATGCACAGAATATAATTGTGACACATAGGAAGTAATATTTCTGTATGATATCTATGTGTAAGGATGGGATACAGATAATGGAGGATAAGCATGATTAATATACATGAGGTCATTGAAACTAATAAGATGATAGAACAGGAAAATCTGGATGTCAGAACCATAACTCTGGGCATCAGCTTATTGGACTGTGCTGATCCGGATCTGGACGCGCTGAACCGTAAAATTTATGATAAAATTACTAATATCGCCAAGAATCTTGTGGCAACCGGCAACAAGATACAGAGAGAGTACGGAATTCCGATCGTGAATAAGCGAATCTCCGTGACACCGATCTCTTTGGTTGGAGCAGCAGCCTGCAGAACCGTAGAAGATTATGTAACCATAGCGAAAACACTTGACCGTGCGGCTAAAACCGTCGGAGTGAATTTCATCGGGGGCTACTCGGCGCTCGTAAGTAAGGCAATGACCTTCAGTGATGAGCTCTTAATAAGATCGATACCGATGGCTCTTAGCGAGACAGAGCGCGTATGTAGCTCCGTGAATGTAGGTTCCACAAAAACCGGTATTGATATGAATGCTGTAAAGCTGATTGGTGAGATTATTTTAAGTACCGCAGAATATACGAAGGATAAGGACTCTATCGGCTGTGCTAAGTTGGTAGTTTTTTGTAATGCACCGGATGATAATCCGTTCATGGCTGGAGCTTTTCATGGAGTGACCGAGGGTGATGCAGTCATCAATGTCGGTGTCAGTGGACCCGGAGTCGTGAAAAAAGCATTGGAAGCTGTCAGGGGTGCTGATTTTGAGACCCTTTGTGAGACGATTAAGAAAACGGCTTTTAAGATTACTCGTGTAGGGCAGTTAGTGGCCCAGGAGGCATCCAGACTGCTTGATATTCCGTTTGGTATAATAGATTTATCACTTGCTCCGACACCGGCGGTGGGGGATAGTGTTGCAGAAATTCTACAAGAGATTGGTCTTGAATATGTCGGTGCACCAGGCACGACAGCCGCACTTGCTTTATTGAATGATCAAGTGAAAAAAGGTGGCGTTATGGCATCTTCCTATGTGGGAGGGCTAAGTGGTGCGTTCATACCGATCAGTGAAGACCAGGGTATGATAGATGCTGTGGAAGCCGGTGCATTAACACTTGAGAAGCTTGAGGCAATGACTTGTGTATGTTCGGTTGGTCTGGATATGATAGCTATTCCGGGAGATACTAAGGCTACTACCATTTCCGGTATTATTGCCGACGAGATGGCAATCGGAATGATTAACCAGAAGACAACGGCAGTACGAATTATTCCGGTAATCGGTAAGACAGTGGGAGACCGCGTGGAATTCGGCGGTTTACTCGGGTATGCTCCGGTAATGCGGGTTAATAAGTTTAGTTGCGATGCATTTATTAATAGGGGTGGGCGAATTCCGGCGCCGATTCACAGCTTTAAGAATTAGCCGAATATCCTTCGGCAAACGAATGAAAACCGAATATACCAAATTATTACTTGAACCGGATCAAAGGCCTTGTCGTCTAATCTCGTAGAAAGCTAACACACAAGTATCCGGTTCATGAATCTTTCATAAGTTTCAGAAATATTGATCAGAAAGGCATGTGTTATAATGGATCATAGCTTAGAACAATTGGATTATAAGGGCGTTTTTAAATATTTTTGCGAAATATCGCAAATACCCAGAGGTTCGGGTAACGAGAAGGCAATCAGTGATTATCTGGTTTCTTTTGCAAAAGCGCATCAAATCGAGTATACTCAGGATGATGCAAATAATGTGATTATGATAAAAAGTGCAACTCCCGGTTGTGAAAATTATCCGGCAATCATACTTCAGGGTCATATGGATATGGTTTGCGAGAAGCGTAATGAATACACACATGATTTTTCAAAAGATGAAATTAAACTGATTGTGGAGGGTGATATTCTTCACGCTGACGGTACAACGCTTGGTGCGGATAATGGAATTGCAGTTGCTTACATCCTTGCATTATTCTCGGATAACGGACTTGTTCACCCGAGACTTGAGGCGATTATGACAACAGAAGAAGAGACCGGAATGCATGGAGCAAAAGCTCTGGACCTATCCCACTTGCAGGGTAAATGCCTGATTAATTTGGATTCGGAGGAAGAAGGCTATCTGTTGTGCAGTTGTGCCGGTGGATTAACAGGAACCAGTACCCTTTCTGTCAATCGGTTTCTAACAAATGGTAAGAAGGTAAAGGTCAGTATCGGTGGTCTCCAGGGTGGACATTCAGGAATGGACATTGATAAGAACAGATCGAATGCCACAAAGCTTTTAGGTCGTCTACTGTTTGATCTCCGAGAGAAAATACCCTTTGGTCTGATTAATATGCAGGGTGGTTTTAAGGATAATGTAATACCCCGCGAAGCAAATGCCGAGCTGATCATTACTGCAGAAGATGTGAATGGATTAAAAGAAAAATATAGCGAAATTCATAAAGTGATTTCGGATATCGCTATTGAATATAGTCAGGAATTATCCTCTAGTGAGCCACAACTTAGCGTTATGGTCGAGGATTTAGGGGATGGGGAGTATAATCCGCTCCATCCTGCAACCTTTGAAAAGCTTCTGTTCCTTCTAATCAATATACCAAACGGTGTTCAGGTGATGAGCTCCGAAATAGGAGATTTGGTCGAAACCTCACTGAATCTTGGTATCTTTCATACTCTTGAGGATAAGGTGGAATTCTGTACTTCGGTGCGAAGTTCAAAGAGCAGTTCAAAATATCATATCAGCAATCAATTGGACTATATGACAAGCTTTCTTGGTGGGGATTATATCGTTCGAGCAGAGTATCCGGCTTGGGAATTTCAGAAATCTTCGGCACTTCGTGATCATTTACAATTGATTTATAACAAGCTCTATGGGAAGGATATGAAAGTATGTGCAATTCATGCAGGACTTGAATGTGGATTAATTTTAGAAAAAATTCCTGAGCTTGATGTGGTATCCATTGGACCGGATATTACGGCTGTGCATACAATAGAGGAGAAAATAAGTGTTTCCTCAGCAATACGTGTATATCAATTCGTTGAGAAGATAATTTCAGATAAAATAGGGGAATAACAAAACGCATTTACATGCTTTTTACGGAAAGCAAATCGGCTTCAAAGTAAGCTTATATATTAGGAGATGAGAAAATGGATAAGGAGAATTCAGTATTTGATTTCGATAACGACCCGGATTTCAGTGCGAATTTCAGTAAAAACATTGAAAAAGTCCTCTCGGATGCAGAGGATGTTAAAGCCGAGCCTGAAAAAATCGAGATTACTGACATTGATGTGCCGGAGGAGCTGGTAAATTCAGCAGATGAGCATCAAGATACAGAAGAAGCTGATACAGTGGAACCATCATTGGAGGTAGTTGAGGATTCCAAGACGGAAGTGGAGGAAGACAACACTGATATTGAAGACGAATTATCCGTGATTAATGAATCCTTAGCACAACAAATCAGCAATGAAATGAATCAGGAATCGATTACAGTAAAAAAGCTTCTTAAGAAAAAACGACTGTTTAAGATACAGAGTGGTATATTGCTTACCCTGCTTTGTCTGGTGGGCTTTGCATTTTTCTTTGGTTTTACAAAGCCGGGGAATGCCTTACTGATGAGGCTTGGAGTTAATATCAGCGGTACAATATGGGGTAGCATGACTAATAAATTCGACGACAGCACCGATGTCTCGGAGGATGTGGATTATATTGATGATGATGATTTGAGTTCGGATGCTCCCGAAATTGACCCCAGTACAATCGTGTGGCCGGATCATCCCGGATACGGAAGACAAGAGGAAGGAGTATATAACATACTTCTGTTGGGTGAAGAAGCAATCAATATGGGCGATTCCAGAGGACATACCGATGTTTTGGTTATTGCAACGTTGAATACAAAAGATAAATCAGTAAAACTTACATCACTGATGAGAGATACGCTTGTACAGATACCGGGATATCAGGATAATAAGCTAAATTCAGTATATGCAAAAGGTGGTTTGGATTTACTATATGAGACAATCGCCATAAATTTCGATCTGCGAATCGATGGCTGTGTCTTGGTTGACTTTGATAATTTTGAGAAAATCATCGATGATATCGGCGGTGTGGAGCTTACCCTCAAACAAAATGAGGCCGATTATTTAAATACAACAAATTATGTATCAAATCCGAAATATCGTACACTTGTAGCAGGAAAACAGTTGATGAACGGTAATCAAGTACTTGGCTATGCACGTGTACGTAAGACATCAACGATTACCGGTAAAAACAATGATTATGGTCGTACAGACAGACATAGGGCTGTTTTAAATGCTATTTTTGAAAAATGTAAGACAATGAGTAAGACAGATCTTCTTGCCCTAATGTTCAAATTTCTTCCGATGATTACTACGGATATTAACAGTAAATGCTTTCAGTCAATGTTGAATTCCTTTATTGATAATGGAATGAGTACGAATACGATAGAACAATTAAGAATCCCTGCTGACGGGGCATTCCAGGATAATATCAAGGTGCGCAAAATGTCTGTGTTAGTTCCGGATCTTGAGGCTAACATTAAGATTTTACACAGCTTCATCTTTGGCGAAGAGATTGTGACCGGAAGTGCCGTTCAGACAGATGGCGGAACTAATACGGGTACCGGAACAAATGCAGAATAATTCGTGAAGTAAGTAATATTGTTAATAATACAACCATATAATTATTTGTCCAGCCAATAAAACGCGAAATATTGCCGGATTATGCTAGGTGTATAAAGAATTCAGTTTAACTGAATTCTTTGTTAATCAGGATGGTGATAGTATGGAGCACACGAAATATTTTCTGCGTAGTAAGGGTAATACACGGTTAGGAAAATGGAATCATTTTCTTAAAAATACGATTGCGGGTATTCTCCTGTATGCAATCGTATTGGTAATTGTTGGATTTGAGCTACAGCTGCTTTTATCAGAAATTTTAATACAAAGGATAGCGGTACATCAAATAGATTATGAGGCTTTTCGTGATCTTAAGATTGGTGAGGATGTTCTTTGGAAGGCTCAGAACCAGGTAGAGGAGCTTAAGAAAAAACATCCTGATTTGCGAAATATGCCTTATGTAAATGAAGCAGGCTGTCTTACCTTCAGTATGATGGCATATTCTTATGATCTTTCTTCATCGCACCTGGTTGATGATAAAACCTTTTACCGTGGTATAAGTAGATTAGTGCAGAATCCGCAGTTCCGAGAACTTTATAGTTACTATAAGGCAATCTTTTCAAATATCGAATATTTTCCGGTACCGAAAGTAACGGACCAAGAAGCAGATATTACTTATGCCGATTCCTGGTATCAGCCGCGTACTTATGGAGGTAACCGGAAGCACGAGGGTACGGATTTGATGGCTTCTAACAATCTAAGAGGCTTTTTCCCGGTAATCAGTATGACTGACGGTATTGTTGAAAATAAGGGATGGCTGGAACAGGGTGGATACAGAATCGGAATTAGGTCTGCGGCCGGAGGTTATTTCTACTATGCCCACCTATATTCTTATGCGCCTGAGCTGAAGCAGGGAGATGAGGTCATAGCAGGACAATTGCTTGGATTTATGGGAGACAGTGGTTATGGCAGTGAGGGAACCATCGGGCAGTTTGATGTACACCTACATCTCGGAATCTATGTAAATACAGTAGACGGGGAAATGAGTGTTAACCCGTATATGGTTCTTAAATATCTGGAGAAGAATAGGACAGTTTACTCGTTACAGTTCAGCCAATGATGTGACAGAAAAGCACTACATTCAGAAAAATGGAGAAGGTTATGGAAGTATATTTAGATAATTCGGCAACAACGAGGGCAACTCAAAGTGTAAGGGATATTATGGACAAGGTCCTTTATGAGGATTATGGCAATCCCTCCTCGATGCACCGCATGGGTATAAGAGCAGAACAATATATGAAGGATGCAGCATCTACGATTGCAGCAACCCTTAAGGTGGAATCCAAGGAGATCATCTTCACCTCCGGAGGTACGGAGGCTAATAATCTTGCAATAATCGGAACAGCCATGGCTAATCGACGAAGAGCTAATCATATCATAACGACCAGAATCGAACACCCTTCCGTGCATCAGACGTTTGTTCATCTGGAAGAAAATGGATTTGAGATTAGCTTTGTCCCTGTGGACGCTTATGGAAAGTTGATGAAGAATAAGCTTTATGAACTCATAAAAGATAATACACTAATGGTCAGTGTTATGTATGTGAATAATGAAATAGGTTCTGTACAAGATATCGCCGAGCTGGCCACAGAACTGAAGAACAGGAAAAAAGATATTATATTTCATGTGGATGCTGTTCAGGCCTTTGGAAAGTATCGTATTTATCCAAAAAGAATGGGAATTGACCTCTTATCCTTCAGTGGACATAAAATTCATGGTCCTAAGGGAATCGGTGCATTATATATAAGCGATAAAGTAAAGATTAACCCAACGATATATGGTGGAGGTCATCAGAGAGGACTCCGTTCCGGAACGGAGAATGTTCCGGCGATTGCAGGACTTGGACAGGCTGTGACAGAGCTTTATGCTGATTTTGATAAAAAGATATCTCAGCTATATTATCTGAAACAAAAGTTCCTAAGGGAAGTCAGTAAGATTGTGGGTGTAACACTGAACGGACTTCCGGCAGAGTGTACAGATTCCTTTGAAATGGAACAACTGATAAATACAGCGCCGCATATCATGAGCGTAAGTTTTCAGGGCGTTCGTAGTGAAGTGCTTTTACATGCCTTAGAGGATAAAGGAATCTATGTATCTGCAGGTTCTGCCTGCAGTTCACATCACCCGACGCCAAGCATGACCTTAACGGCGATAGGACTGCCAAAAGATCTAATGGATTCCACGCTGCGATTCTCCATGTCCGAGCTGACGACAGAGGAAGAGATAGCCTACACCATAGAGCAGTTAGCCGAGCTGTTGCCGGTGTTGCGAAGATATACGAGAAAAAAATAGAGTAGGAAAACCACGGAGGATATCATGTTTAAAGCATTTTTAATTAAGTACGCAGAGATCGGATTGAAGGGAAATAATCGTTATATATTTGAGAACGCCTTAAAAGACCGAATCAAGGAGGCGCTTGATTCACTCGGAGAATATTATGTCAGTAAAGAACAGGGTCGAATTTTTATAGAATGTCCTGAGAGTTATGACTATGATGAGACGGTATCTGCGCTGACAAAGGTGTTCGGTATATGTTCTATCTGTCCGGTGGCAGTTATCGAGAGCTCTGAATGGGATATACTGTCCAAAGAAGTTGGCGATTATGTGGAAATGATGTATACGGACCGCAACATCACCTTTAAGGTGGAAGCAAAACGTGCGGACAAAAATTATCAATATACATCACCTGAGATTTGCATTGAAATGGGCTCCTATCTTCTGAACAGGTTTCCGGAAATGAAGGTGGATGTACACAATCCGTCCGTCAGATTTACCGTTGAAATTCGTACCAAATGCTATGTGTATTCCATAAATATTCCGGGTCTGGGAGGTATGCCTGTTGGCTCCGGCGGTAAAGCAATGCTACTGTTATCGGGAGGGATTGACAGCCCGGTTGCCGGTTATATGATATCAAAACGTGGAGTTTCACTTGCAGCAACCTATTTTCATGCACCGCCGTATACCAGCGACAGAGCTAAGCAGAAGGTGGTAGATCTGGCGGCTAAGATATCTAAGTATACCGGCAAGATAAAACTTTTTGTCATAAACTTTACCGATATCCAGTTATATATCTATGATCAGTGCCCTCATGAAGAGCTGACCATTATTATGAGAAGATATATGATGAAGATAGCCGAGAAGCTTGCAGAACAGGAAAACTGTCTTGGACTGATTACCGGTGAGAGCATCGGTCAGGTGGCCAGTCAGACCATGTATAGTCTTGCGGCAACAAATGAAGTATGTACGATGCCTGTTTACCGGCCACTAATTGCATATGATAAAAAGGATATTGTTGAAATTGCGGAGAAAATTGATACCTTTGAGACCTCGATCCTGCCCTTTGAGGATTGCTGTACCATATTCGTGGCAAAGCATCCGGTTACCAGGCCAAGTATCAAGATAATCAAGAAGTCAGAGAAAAAGCTTGATGAAAAAATTGATGAAATGATAGAGACAGCGATAAACACGGTTGAGGTTATATCCATTGGGTAAAAGAAAGCGTTTTCATACAATAAGAGAAGAAAATTCTCGCTGTGTAGAACAAAGAGCCGGCTTGCTGACACTTTCGCGCCCGAGCTGATTGCGAATGAACGATTTTATGTATTACCATTCAAGAGCGAAACTGTGCAAATTGACGATAGACACAATAAAGTGGGGATTTGACACCTCAATCCTTTAAGATAAAAAAGAGGCTACCGCAAGCGGCAACCTCTTCATGTCTTCATGATTTGACTATTCTACGATATAGGGCTTAAGTATTGCAAGGATGCTTTCAACATCTGCATCGTTATGAATATTTAAATCGATAACCTTTGACAAGTCAAGGCTGAAAATACCCATAATGGATTTAGCATCTATAACGTATCTACCGGAAACCAAATCGAAATCGGAATCGAATTTTGTAACGTCATTAACGAAAGCTTTTACCTTATCAATTGAGTTTAAAGAAATTTTAACTGTTTTCATAATTATTAACCTCCTTTATTCGGTATATGTATATACTATAATTTAGCAAAATAAAAGTCAATATACAAAGTTCATAAAAAAATGAGGAAAAGTTGTATAGGAATAGAGAAAAGTCTTGCAAAAAATGGGAATGAGTTAATCAAAAGAAAGGACATTTCAGATATATGAGGAAAACAGCGGCATTTTTAAGTCTGGGATGCAAGGTTAATTCTTATGAAACCGAGGCTATGCGAACAATGTTCGAAACAGCGGGATATGAAATCGTTGATTTTAAGGATATCGCGGATGTGTATGTTGTAAATACCTGTACCGTGACCAATATTGCTGACCGTAAGTCCCGTCAGATGCTGCACCAGGCGAAGAACAGAAATCCGAAGGCAATCATTGCAGCGGTAGGTTGTTATGTCCAGGCAGCGGAGGAAGCATTGCTTTTAGATAATGCGGTTGATCTCGTGGTTGGTAACAATAAAAAATCAGATATTGTTATGATGGTAGAACGTTGTAAGGAAACCGATCATAAAGAGGAATTGGTTGTTGATATAGGCAACGAGAAAGAGTACGAAGAGCTGAATGTTGAAACGACTATGGATAAAACCAGAGCATTCATTAAAATACAGGATGGCTGTAACCGTTTCTGTTCCTACTGCATTATTCCATATGTCAGAGGGAGAGTAAGAAGCAGGAGAGAAGAGGAAATTCTTGAAGAGATTAGTAGACTTGCAGATCGGGGCTATCAGGAGTTTGTATTAACGGGAATACATATTTCCTCCTATGGAACGGATTTCACCGAAGAACCGGCTTTAGAGACCCTACCTTTAGCAGGACTCATTACTAAGATTGGTGAGATTGAAAGCGTCGTGCGGATACGATTAGGATCTTTAGAACCCGGAATTATTACCAAGGAGTTTCTATGCTGTGTTGCTAAAGTGAAGCAATTTTGTCCGCACTTTCATTTGTCCCTCCAGAGCGGAAGCGATTCGGTTCTGATGCGAATGAATCGTAGATATACTTCTGAAGAGTACTATGAACGGGTACAACTGATACAACTTATTTTTGAGCTACCGGCATTTACTACGGATATTATCGTCGGATTTCCGGGTGAGACGCAGGAGGAGTTTTGCGAGACCCTCAGCTTCGTAAGAAAGATTGGATTTTCACAGATACATGTATTTAAATATTCAAGGAGAACCGGAACCAAAGCAGCAGAAATGTCTGATCAGGTAGCGGTTGAAATTAAGAACCGGAGGAGCAATGAACTGATTCGTTTATCAGAAAGCTTGTCAGAGGAATATATGTCTTGCTTTTTGGGTAGAATTGAGAAGGTGCTTTTTGAAGAAGAGATTACAATTGATGACAGAATATATCAGGTCGGACATAACGAGAGATATCTCAAATTGGCTGTATTATCCGGCGAAAATTTAACAAACCGGATATATCAGGTAACGATATGCCATAAATTAACAGAGGAAATTCTGCTTTGTGAAATAATTCATTGAATTTTTCGGCTAAATATATTAATATAATAATAAGTGAATAGGACGGTTATGATAAGCAACCGTATTTCGGTTGGCAGTTATGGCAGAAGAAGGAAGTGATTCAATGCAGAAAGTAAATAATACTCAATATTTTAAGGTTCATAAAGATACTGAAATAATAGTCAGTGATGTGATTCAATCAGTCTATGCGGCTTTAACGGAGAAGGGTTATAATCCTGTTAATCAGATTGTTGGGTATGTTATGTCGGGTGACCCGACCTACATAACAAGTCATAAGGGTGCAAGAAGCTTGATTATGAAGGTAGAGCGTGATGAAATCGTAGAGGAACTGCTACGCTTCTACATTGATAAGGATATCACATACGGAAAAATTTAGAACTTAATTGAAATCAAAAGCGCACGCAGGAATGGAGTTATTCATGAAAAGAATCATGGGTCTGGATTATGGTTCTGTGACAGTCGGAGTGGCTGTCAGTGATGAACTTTTAATAACTGCTCAGGGAATTGAAGTGATACGCCGTAAGCAAGAAAATAAGCAACGGCAGACCTTGGCAAGAATCGAAGAATTAATTGTTGAATATGATGTAGACCGAATTGTCTTGGGTTATCCAAAGCATATGAACAATACGATAGGCGAACGTGCAGTAAAATCAGAAGAGCTTGCCGATAAACTAAGACAGAGAACCGGACTGGAGGTCATTCTTTGGGACGAAAGGTTGACTACTGTTGCTGCAAATCAGATTTTATCGCAGACAAAAATGAATTATGAAGAAAAGGCTAAAGTTGTGGATAAGCTTGCGGCAGTAATTATTCTGCAGGGATATATGGACAAACTTAGGTTTGAGAGGAAGGAAGAAATTGAGCAATAGACCGGATCAGATTACATTTACAACGGATGATGGAGAAAAGGTTTTATTTGAGGTCTTAGAACAGACACGTTTGGGTGGAACAGATTATCTTCTGGTTAGCACAGCAGAAGAGGAAGAGGAAGCCCTTATTTTAAAGGATATATCAAAGGATACAGACACAGATGCTATCTATGATATTGTAGAAGATGAAAAAGAACTGGAGCTAGTCGCCGGTATCTTTAGAGAATTATTGGATGATATTGAATTATACTAAATGCATAGATATGATTAGATGAAAATAGGTGATGATATGCCTGAAAGCGGTGAGCAGTTTAAAAATTTATTGAGGCAGAACGGACTTAAGGTTACGACCCAGAGAGTAGCTATTCTTGAGGTCTTGAATAATAGGCCGGGTAAGCACTTAACTGCGGAAGAAATTTATGATTATGTCAAAAAGAAGTACCCGGATATTGGAATAGCAACCGTTTATCGAACAATTCAAGTGCTATCGGAATTAAGCCTGATAGATAAATTAAATCTTGATGATGGATATGTACGTTATGAGATTAATAAAAAGGGCAAGGAAGATACTTGCCACCATCATCATCATTTAATTTGTCTGGAATGCGGCAATATTTATGCATTTCAGGATGATTTGTTAGAGGCACTTGAAAAGCGGATTGCGGATACTATGGGTTTTGAAGTGGCTAACCATGAAGTGAAACTTTACGGTCGTTGTAAAAAATGCAGAGGCAAATAAGAATCTATTAGATCTAGCTTGTGAAGTGAGGCAATCGTTTGCTTCCTTTGCACTAAGCAGTTGAAAGGGATTCCCTTTTTAATTGCTTGAATACAGTGAATTAACCATGTCAATGTTGCTTTTGACAAGGAAGCATTTGATGCTTCGTCAGAAGAGATTGGCTTTCAGATTCATACTGTTATTTCATATCGAAGGCACTTAGTTAATGGATAGAATAGTACATAAAACCATTGGAGGTGCAATTGTTTGAAGGAAAATGAAAAAATGATGAAGAGAACATCAGAGTTTAAGGACAATGAAACAAAAATTGTAAAAGGAAATGATTTGAAAGTAAACGATTTTAAAGGTGTTAAAATAATCCCGCTTGGTGGATTAGAACAGATTGGTATGAATATTACCGCAATTGAGTATGAAGACAGTATTATAGTGATTGACTGCGGATTGTCATTCCCCGAGGATGAAATGCTAGGAATCGATCTTGTAATTCCCGACGTAACCTATCTGAAGGATAACATAGAAAAGGTTAAGGGATTCGTAATTACCCATGGTCATGAGGATCATATCGGCTCCCTTCCTTATATACTGAAGGAAGTAAATGTTCCCATCTATGCGACCAAGCTGACAATAGCAATTATCGAAAATAAGCTTAAGGAGCATAATTTATTAAAGAATACGAAGCGTAAAGTAATAAAATACGGCCAATCCATTAATTTGGGATGCTTTCGTATTGAATTCATAAGGACGAACCATAGCATTGCTGATGCTGCGGCACTTGCTATCTTTACGCCGGCGGGCATTATATTCCATACCGGTGATTTCAAGGTAGACTATACCCCGGTATTCGGTGAACCGATTGATTTGCAAAGAATTGGAGAAATCGGTAAGAAGGGCGTATTGGCTTTACTTTGTGACAGCACGAATGTCGAGCGTCCCGGATATACAATGTCGGAAAGCTCTGTAGGTAAAACCTTTGATAATATCTTTGCAGATTATTCGAAGCAGAGAATCATCGTCGCGACGTTTGCCTCCAATGTGGATCGTATTCAACAGGTCATCAATTCAGCCTCAAAATATGGCAGGAAAGTAGTAATTGAAGGCCGTAGTATGGTAAATATCATCAACACCGCCATGGAAATCGGATATATCACGATGGCAGAGAATATGATGATAGATGTAGATCAGATCAAACATTATACCGATGATCAGCTACTGTTTATTACAACCGGAAGTCAGGGAGAGACTATGGCAGCACTGCCTCGCATGGCTGCTGCTATTCATAAAAAGGTCTCGATTAAGCCGGGAGATGTTGTAATCCTTAGCTCTACACCGATTCCCGGTAATGAGAAGGCTGTATCCAAGATTATCAATGAGCTATCCATGAGAGGAGCCAAGGTAATCTATCAGGATACTCATGTATCAGGTCATGCTTGTCAGGAAGAGATTAAATTAATCTATTCATTAACGAAGCCTCAATATGCAGTTCCTGTTCATGGTGAATACAGACATTTGATTCGACATGCGGAGCTTGCACAGTCGTTAGGCATTGCGAAAGAAAATATATTTGTGTTATCCTCCGGTAAGGTTTTGACTCTGTCGCAGGAGAAGGCGGCTATAACCGGTGAAGTTACGGCGCAGGGCATTCTGGTAGACGGCCTTGGCGTAGGCGATGTAGGTAATATTGTGCTTCGAGACAGACAGCTGCTTTCAGAAAACGGATTGATTATTGTTGTAATATCCTTAGAAAAATACAGCAATCAGGTGCTTTCCGGACCGGATATTGTTTCGCGTGGCTTTGTATATGTCAGAGAGTCTGAAAATCTGATGGAGGAAGCAAGGATTATCGTGGAAAAGGCCCTGGATAAATGCATCAGCCGTAACAACTCGGATTGGGGTAAGATGAAGACCGAAATTAAAGATTCCTTAAGTGATTTCATTTGGAAAAAGACTAAGAGGAATCCAATGATACTGCCGATAATTATGGAAGTATAGTCTTTTATCAAGTGGAAGACGATAATTTTTTGTATGATCGGATTATTGATCAGGGAGGCGAACTATGGCGACGAATAATGCATCGGTTAAATTAACATTTAAAATAGCAAGCTTTATCCTAAGGCTGCTTGTTAATATATTCTTTTATATTATCATTGTCATCCTGATCATTAATGTGAGTAAAATGGCGTATGATTTTACTTATCAGCTCTTTGGACCGGTTGCTATGGAACAAGCTCCGGGTACGGATATCATCATTGAGATAAACAAGGGTGATACAAGTATGAATGTGGCCAGCAAGCTGGAGATGAAGCTTGCGATTAGGAATAAATATGCCTTTTGGTTGAAAACCAAGCTTCAAAAATCAGTACTTATGCCCGGAACCTATGAAGTGAATACTTCTATGACCTATAGTGAGATTCTTGCTGTTATAACAGATTTATCAGCATCTCTTACTAAAGACGAAGAAGGTACACCGGCAGGCACCGGTACAGATACAAGCTCAGATGCAGATACAACGACGGCTTCGCCAAGCGCTCCCCCAGATGCCGCATCCGAATAGACTTCGATAGATCAGTAAATATTCGAAAGGACCGGTGTATTATGATTACAGATGAGAGAATAACAGCCTATATCAATTCACTGGCTGTAGAGCTGACACCGGAGCTGCTTTCTTTGGAAAAAGAGGCTCTGGATAATCATGTTCCTATCATAAAGAAAGAAACGCAGGAATTATTAAGATTTCTTCTGCGAATGAAACAACCTGGACGAATTCTGGAGGTCGGAACAGCCATTGGCTTTTCCGCCCTCTTTATGAGCGAATATTCAAAGAGTGACTGTACCATTACTACAATAGAGAAGGTACCGATGAGGCTTGTTGAAGCAGAGAAAAATTTATCGAGAGAAAGATTTCTACACAAGAATAAGATTACTCTGGTAAGAGGGGAAGCACTGGAGGTGTTGAAAGCTCTGGTTCTTGAGAAAAATGTTTATGATTTTATATTCCTCGATGCTGCCAAAGCACAGTATATGAGCTTTCTCCCGGAACTTATGAAGCTATTAGAAGACAAGGGAATGTTGGTGACTGATAATGTGCTTCAGGATGGAACTGTCACAAATTCCAGATACAGTATTACAAGGCGTGATCGTACCATACACTCCAGAATGAGGGAGTATCTATATACGATTACCCATATGGAGGAGCTGGAAACGGTTATCCTACCGGTGGGGGACGGAGTGGCTTGCAGTTACCTGACGACCAAAACAAACAAATAGAGACTTCTGATTGGAAAGGTGGGAAATTGATGAAGGAAAGAAATAAGCCGGAATTACTAATACCTGCCGGGAATCTGGAAGCTTTGAAAGTAGCTGTGATTTACGGTGCTGACGCAGTTTATGTCGGAGGAGATATGTATGGACTCCGTGCTAAGGCAAAAAACTTTTCCATGGAGGATATGAAGGAGGGCATTCGCTTTGCTCATAACCATGGAAGAAAAGTATATGTAACCGCGAACATTACGGCACATAATGACGATCTTCGAGGCATCAGGCAATATTTTACGGAACTAAAGGCATTTGGAGTAGACCGACCCGATGCTATGATTATATCCGATCCGGGGGTATATACAATTGCAATGGAGGTAATTCCGGAGATAGATTTGCATATCAGTACACAGGCGAATAATACAAATTACGAAACTTATCGTTTCTGGCAAAAGCTCGGAGCAAAGCGTGTGGTATCCGCAAGAGAGCTTTCTATCGAGGAGTTGATTGATCTTAGGAACAATATTCCGAATGACATGGAGATTGAAACCTTTATTCACGGAGCAATGTGTATCGCCTACTCCGGAAGATGCTTACTCAGTAATTATTTTACCGGAAGGGATGCCAATCTTGGAGCCTGCACGCATTCCTGCAGGTGGAAGTATCACATCGTTGAGGAAACCAGGCCCGGTGAATATATGCCGATTGAAGAAAATGAAAGAGGGACCTATATCTTCAATTCGAAGGATCTTTGCATGATTGAATATATTCCTGAGCTTGTAAAAGCAGGAATTAACAGCTTTAAGATTGAAGGACGCATGAAGACAGTACTTTATGTAGCAACAGTTACCAGCTCCTATCGCAAGGCAATTGATGATTATTTTAATAATCCATCCGTATATGATGCGAATAGACAGAAATATACAGAGGAAATTAAGAAGGGAATCAATCGTCAGTTTACAACGGGCTTTTTCTTTGGTAAGCCAAAGCATGAGGATCAAATCTATGATCACAACACCTATGAAAAGGCATATACCTATTTGGGAACCATCACCGGGGAAAAGGACGGGTTATATGAATTAGAGCAGAGGAATAAATTCAGCGTGGGTGAGACGGTTGAAATCATGAAACCGGACGGTAATACGATAGAAACCATAGTAATAAGAATGAAAGATGATCAGGATAATGAGATAGAAAGCTGTCCGCATCCGAAACATATAATTTATGTAGATTTTGGATGCAGACTTGAAATTTATGATATAATAAGACGTAAAGAAGAATGATACGTATTGAAGAATTATCGTAAAGAAGAATAATAAGTATTGAAGAATAATCATAAAAAGAATAAGATATAAAAAGAATAAGATATAAATAGATTAAGATATAAAAAGATTAAGATATAAGAAGATTAAGATATAAGAAGAATAGATATAAGAAGAATAGATATAAGAAGAATAGATATAAGAAGAATAGTGATAAGAAGAATAGATATAAGAAGAATAGTGATAAGAAGAATAAGTAATATAAAGAGTAGTCATATGAAGAAAAAGACATAATGAAGAATTAAATAAATATTTATTGAATGTTTGTATTAAAACAAATAAAAACCACATAATAACAGCAAATCAAAGTTGACCAATGTTGTATTTAGTGATATTATATGGATAAACAATTAAAAACCAACTAAAACAACATGATATTGGAGGCAATTAGATGAAAACGGAATTCGAAATAAAAGAAGAGATTTGTGAGATTGGCAAAAGGATTTATAACAAAGGGATGGTAGCAGCAAATGACGGTAATATTTCTGTCAAGCTGAATGATAATGAGTTCTTGTGTACTCCTACAGGAGTTAGTAAAGGTTTTATGACACCGGAATATATCTGCAAAATTGATAAGAACGGAACTGTACTTCAAGCAAATAACGGATATAAGCCTTCGTCCGAGATCAAGATGCATCTGAGAGTATATAAGGAAAGACCCGATGTTGTATCCGTAGTTCATGCACATCCAATGTATGCAACAGCCTTTGCGATTGCAGGTATTCCTTTGACACAGCCGATTATGCCGGAAGCGGTAATTACACTCGGCAGCGTGCCGATCGCTGAATACGGAACACCTTCCACAGAGGAGATTCCGGATGCGGTATCCAAGTACCTTCCGAATTATGATGCTGTCTTATTACAAAATCATGGGGCACTTACCTATGCTGACTCACTTCTATCCGCATATTATAAGATGGAATCATTAGAATTCTATGCACAGTTATTATTTCTTGCCAGGCAGCTTGGAGGACCGAAGGAATTATCCGAATCCCAGGTTCAGACATTATACGCGTTACGCAGTCATTATGGTATGACCGGAAGGCATCCGGCGGATCAATGTTAATAGATGCAATAAAAAGGACTTTCGTTAATTACTGAATAACTTCACAATAACCGAAAAGAGTAGGTGGATATCCTTGGATAATAAAACGATTAGGATGGTTACTAAGCTGGTACAAGGTGCCATGGACGATAATCAGGTCCAGGTCACGAAGGAATTTAAGGCAGAGGATGGGTATGCTGTACCGGTGGGCGTATCTGCTAGGCATGTCCACCTATCAAATGAAGATTTGGAAGCATTATTCGGAGAAGAGTATAAACTGACGAAAAAGAAGGAACTGATGGGTGGACAATATGCGGCAGAGGAATGCGTTGCAATTGTTGGACTGAAGCATAAGGCCATAGAAAATGTCAGAATTTTAGGACCGGTTCGTAAGCAATCCCAAGTTGAGATTTCGGCTACGGATTCCATCAAATTGGGAATTAAAGCTCCTATCAGAGAATCAGGAGATATCAAAGGGTCAACACCAATTGCACTGATTGGCCCGAAGGGTATTGTCTGTTTGAAGGAAGGATGTATTATAGCAAAAAGACATATCCACATGTCACCAAAGGACGCAGAGGAAGCACAGGTAAAGCATGGAGATGACGTGTCGGTTAAGATTGTAAGTGAGAGAGGAACTATTTTCAATCATGTAACAATTAGGGTGGACGATAGCTATACCCTGGAAATGCATATTGATACCGATGAAGCGAATGCAGTGAATATTGTTACTGGAGATTTCGTTATAATCATAAAATAACGGGATAAGTACCGACTTCGCTCAGAATGTGCGAAATACATATAAGCGAGTGAGTTTACAATAGGTAAATCGAAAGCAGGGATTAAGATGCTTGCACTTGAAAGAAGAAATACGATACTATCCATTCTTCAGAAGGATAGTCGAGTGGTTGTAGGTGATTTGAGCAGAGAATTCAAGGTGACCGAGGAGACAATACGGCGTGACCTTGAGAAACTTGAGAAAGAAGGCTTTGCTAAGAAAACCTACGGGGGAGCCATCATTAATGATAGCTCAATTATAGATTTACCCTATACGGTAAGAAAAAAAGCCAATGTATCAAGTAAACAAGATATCGCTGAACTGATTGGTGTGAGGGTACAAGATGGTGACCATCTCATGTTGGATGCCAGCTCGACTGCGGTATATATCGCCAATTATCTAAAGAGTAGGAAGAATCTCACACTGATTACGAATTCAATCGAAATTCTGTTTGAATTATCGGATATCGAAGGCTTTCAGATATTATCCACCGGCGGTATTATGAAGGAGGGCTCCTTATCCTTAGTCGGACATCAGGCTGAGAAGATGCTTCGCTCCTTCCATGTTGATAAGACGATTATTTCCTGTAAGGGAATTGATACAGAATACGGGTTTACGGACTCTAATGAAATGGAAGCACATATCAAGCAAGTGATGCTTGCCTGCGCCGGAACTAAAATTTTGGCAGTGGATTACTCGAAATTTGATAAGATATCCTTTACTAAAATCGCTGATTTATCAGAACTGAACCTGCTGGTTACCGATAGGGAACCGGATCAGAAATGGAAGAAAATTTTAAACGATAATCATATAGAAATTAACTATTAAGATTGAATCGAGTAATAAAGAACCTTGAATTTGACTTTGCACTACATATGATATACAGTGATGAAGAAAATATTATAGTACGAGAATTTGACAGCTTAATTGATAAGCAAGGGCTCACATTGAATAAATGTGGAGCCCTTGCTTTTTTGGCTCTGTGTTTACCTATAACATAATCTCAATACAGTATTAATCTTATTTATGAAAGATAAATAAGGTTCTCATATTTGTTCTTTCATGCTAGATTATCTCATATAAGTATCGAACAATAAAAGTGATGGCAGTTGGCTATTACATCTGAATATACGAAAGAATGGAGAAAGAAAATGTCTGAGATATATTTGGAGGGAGTTAAAAAATATATAGATGCGTCCCTAATACTCAAAAATGTTACCTTTATGGCGGCTGAGGGAGAGAAAGTCGGTATTGTTGGCGAAAATGGAAGCGGCAAAACAACAATTCTGAAGTTGATTGCGGGGATTTTAACCCTGAATCATTGTGCCGGCTATCCCAATGCTCCGGTACCTCCGGGATATGATGAGGGGTGGGTTATTCTTCCTAAAAATTTGACCAGTGCTTACATGGAGCAAATACCGGATTACCCGGAAGGTATAAAGGTGCTTGATGTGCTAAATCTGGCATTTGAGGAGATTCATCAAATCGAAAAGGAAATGCATAGAATGGAAGAAGAGATGGCATTTTTTGAGGGGACAGATTTAGATAGGGCAATGAAACGTTACAGTGATTTGATCCAAACATTTGAGATGAAAGGTGGTTACGATCAGGAAGAAAAACTGGGAAGAGTATGTAAAGGACTACATTTTGATGATTCCTTTTTACATAAGGAATTCAAACTGTTGAGCGGTGGAGAGAAGACCACTTTAAGTCTTGCCAGACTATTAGTGGATAGGCCGGATATATTACTGCTCGACGAGCCCACCAATCATCTGGACATGGAGGCGGTGGAATGGTTGGAGGGTTTTCTTAAGGAGTATAAAGGAATCGTCATTGTTGTATCCCATGACAGATACTTTTTAGATCATATAGTGACTAAAATTATTGAAATTGAGGATAAGGTAAGTACAACCTTTAAAGGAAACTATTCCGAATATATGAAACAGAAAGAAGAAAACCTTCGAATTCTGTCCAATCATTATAAAGATCAGAAAAAGAAGATTGCAACCATAGAAAAGTCGGTGAAGGAGCTAAGGGACTGGGCTATGAGTTCGGATAATAATAAGTTCTTTCAAAGGGCAGCCAGTATCCGAATCAAGTTGGATAAAATGGATCGAATAGAGAAGCCGGTTATTGATAAGCAGAAGATGAAACTTAATCTAAATGCAGCAGAAAGATCCGGTAACATTACACTCAAAGCGGTTGGTTTATACAAGGAGTTCTCAGGCAGAACTATTTTTCGGGATGCCGGTATAATGGTGAACTATGGCGAGAGGGTTGCGCTGATTGGACCTAACGGAAGCGGCAAAACAACCTTTTTGAGATTGTTATTAGGGGAGCTTATACCGGATATCGGTAAGGTGGGATTCGGAGCCAATGTGATGTATGCCTACTTTCCTCAGAATATTAACTTTATGAATGAGGAACTTACCGTCCTGGATTGCTTTCGAGAGGATAAATTCATTGAAGAAGGAAAGGCCAGAGAATATCTTGCAAAATACATGTTCTATGGAAAAAATGTTTTCAAAAAGGTTAAGCATCTTTCCGGAGGAGAGAGGGTGCGGTTGAAGTTAAGTCAGCTACTGTTTGAAGAGATTAATCTGTTAATTCTGGATGAACCCACCAACCATCTGGACACATTTTCGATTGAAACCATAGAAAGAGCACTTGAGGGTTTTAAAGGGTCGATATTATTTATTTCCCACGACCGCTACTTTATCAATAAAATAAGTGACAGAGTGATTGCAATAGAAGAGAATCGCTTGATTAGCTACACCGGTAATTATGATGATTATAAAAGCGTCAAAGAGGAAATGCTCCTGAAGGTCACAAGAAGGGATTTGATGGATAAGCGAAAAAAGTAAGTCCTTCTGTCCCTTTTTAAGAGGGATAGGCACTTTATGTCAATGTCACTCATATGATATTAATGACACATTAGGCAATGAGGGTGCTTATCTTCGTGAAGTCATTTCCAAAGCCGTTGAGCACCAAAGAGGAAACAGATTACCTACGGCGTTGCAAGGAAGGCGACAGAGAAGCCAGAGATAAATTGATTGAACATAATCTGAGATTAGTCGCACATATTGTGAAAAAATATAATATGGCTGATAAAGAAACAGATGATTTGATATCAATTGGTACGATTGGGTTAATCAAGGCAATTGATACCTTTGATGATGAAAAGGGAATTCGCCTGGCTACTTATGCCTCTCGTTGCATCGATAATGAGCTTTTAATGATGCTCAGAAGCGGAAAACGATTATCCAAGGAAGTATATCTGTATGATCCGATCGGCTCTGACCGGGAGGGAAATGAAATCAATCTGTTAGATATCATCGAGGAAGCAGAGGTCGATGTTGTTGAGAACATCATGCTCGAGGATGATATTAAAAAACTGTATCAAATAATAAGCAAAGTATTGACTGATAGAGAACGCGAAATAATATGTCTGCGCTACGGCTTAAGCAACAAAAAAGAGGTAACACAGCGGGAGATAGCCAGTATGCTGGGAATATCCAGAAGCTACGTCAGCCGCATCGAGAAAAAAGCACTAAAAAAATTACGAGAATGTTTTGAGACCTAGATAACTGATTAGTCCATATCAAAATTTGAGTATGTTTTATGATATCGCCGGTGTCTTGTAAGAAGGAAACAGTATGTTTTACGTTTCCTTCCTACAAGACATTTTTTATGAATATGAAATATAGTCACTTACATAAAAAGAGCAAAAATTTATACATTTTTAATTAGGAAATGCACATGATTTAATGTATGATAATAGCAGAGAGAAGAAGCTTGTTAGTGACAAAGTGGTTAGAGCACTGTATCATTGACAATTAGATAAACAACTCACTAAGCTGCAGAAATAAATTATACAGGAGGATTTTATGAATCAATTCAGAAGGTTTATGTATGGTAGATATGGCTTTGACCGGTTGACCAGAGACCTGGTCATTTTATCCATGCTTGTTACGCTGGTTTCATCAATCACTAAATTACTGCCGCTTTATATCCTGTCGTATATCATTATTCTTTACGCACTCTTTCGGGCATTTTCAAAGAATATTTCCCAAAGATCCAAAGAAAATATGATTTATCAAAGACGGACCGGCCCTATCGGAAAGTGGTTGTATCATCTAAAATTAGCACTGATTGGTACGAAGACACATAAGTATTATCAATGTTCTCGCTGTAAGCAGACGATTCGTGTACCAAGAGGCAGGGGGAAGATCAGTATCACCTGTCCGAAATGTAGAAACGAATTTATCAGAAAGACATGATTTTAAGCCTCGAAAGAGGTATTTGAGAAAGTGTAGCAAATAAAGATTACAAGAAGGCAACTTTGTGCCTGCGGCCCTAAGTTTGCAGGCTTTGAAGAAAGGTTGGGTTATAATAATGAAGAAGACGGGTTACGTAATTGACGCGATGATTGATTATTACGCCGGGGATGCCAGAAGGATTCAACATTTTCTTAAGGTTTATGGCTATGCAAGTGCGATTGGCGAGTTAGAGGAACTACCCACAGAGCTTCAAGAGATACTGGAAGTGGCCGCAGTTGTTCATGATATCGGGATTAAAGTCAGCGAAGAGAAATACAATAGCAGTGCTGGAAATTATCAGCAACAAGAGGGTCCTCCGGTAGCCAAGGTAATGCTTGGGGGTCTTGGTTACGCGGAAGAATTTATTGATCGTGTCTGTTATCTGATTGCGCATCATCATACGTACCATAATATAGATGGTTTGGATTATCAGATTCTTGTAGAAGCGGATTTTTTGGTAAATATCAGTGAAGATGAGATGGATTCGGCTACAATTAATAGCATAAGGGAAAAGATATTCAAAACCTGTACCGGTCTAACCTTTCTTACAAAGATATTTCAGTAGGCTCCTTACCTTTTTGTAGTCCATTGGGAACAGTCCCAGACCTTTGTAATAATATCCTCATAGAATTCCGGTTCGTGGCAAATTAGCAGGAGACTACCCTTAAAATTCTTAATCGCTCTTTTTAACTCGGCTTTCGCGTCAACATCCAGATGGTTGGTAGGCTCATCAAGCAGAAGAATATTAGCTTCACGATTAATAAGTTTACACAGACGTACCTTAGCCTGTTCACCGCCGCTGAGAACGCGGACCTGACTCTCGATATGCTTCGTGGTTAGACCGCACTTAGCCAAAGCGGAGCGCACTTCATACTGAGTAAGACCGGGGAAATCCTTCCAGATTTCTTCAATACAGGTGGTAGTATTTCCTGAGGCAATTTCCTGCTCAAAGTAGCCGATGCTCAGATAATCACCAAGCGTAACAGATCCGCCAAGTGCGGGAATTAATCCAAGTATACTTTTCAATAAGGTGGTTTTACCAATTCCGTTCGCACCAATTAGTACAATCTTATCTCCGCGTTCCATTGTAAGTGTGAGTGGAGATGACAGAGGTTCCTCGTAACCGATAACAAGATCCTGTGTCTGAATGATGTATCTTCCGGCAGCGCGGGCTTCCTTGAAATTAAACTCAGGCTTTGGTTTATCCCTAGTAAGTTCAATGACATCCATTTTATCAAGCTTCTTCTGGCGTGACATTGCCATATTTCTCGTGGATACTCTTGCTTTATTACGGGCAACGAAGTCTTCGAGCTCCACAATTTCCTTCTGCTGGCGTTTATAGGCAGCCTCTTGCTGTATCTTCTTCATTTCATAAACTTCAAGAAATTTATTATAATCACCGACATAACGGTTTAGTTCCTGATTCTCCATGTGGTATATGATATTCACGACACTGTTTAGGAAGGGAATATCGTGGGAAATCAGGATAAAAGCATTCTCATATTCTAATAGATATCTTTTCAGCCATTCAATATGAACTACATCAAGATAATTTGTAGGCTCATCAAGCAACAGGATATCCGGCTTTTCCAGTAAAAGTTTACCGAGCAAAAGCTTAGTTCTCTGACCACCGCTAAGTTCTGTCACATCATATTCAAGACCGTTATCATCAAGTCCGAGTGCATGCGCAACTTCATCGACCTTGCTATCGATGATATAAAAATCATGCATGGACAATAACTCCTGAATATCTCCCATCTCGTCTATCATTTCCTGCAGGGCATCGCCATCAGCGCTTCCCATGGCATCACACAGTTCATTCATTTTTTTTTCCAAATCAAACAGATAAGAGTAGGCAGATTGAAGAACACTACGCAGTGTCATACCTTTCTCAAGTTGTGCATGCTGATCCAGATACCCGATATGTACATGCTTAGCCCATTCTACCTTACCCTCATCCGGCATCAGCTTATCGGTAACAATATTCATGAAGGTGGATTTTCCTTCTCCATTGGCACCGATCAGGCCGATATGCTCACCCTTCAGTAAACGAAACGATACATCATGAAAGATTGCCCGGTCACCAAAGCCATGGCTAAGGTTTGTAACACTCAATATACTCATTGATAAAAACTCCTTATATTATAAATGTTGTTTTATGTGACGTTTTTGTACTACGGTATATCATTTTACAGGAAAGAGTTAATAAAATCAATTTATTATTTGAACAGATCCAAAGAACAGAGCTAAAGAACCGACGATTGCAAATATTCCTATATGGAAATCATTTTTATAAATCCGGATACATCTCTTTGAAGGCTGAACGGTAACTATTGATTACATTATTTGTTTATTTTGATTACATTATTTGTTTATTTTGATTTCAGAGTTTTGTTTTCTATGAGCGCGTCACTATCCATTACCATGATCAATATAAATTAGCAGATATTGATAGAAATTAGCAGAAACATATAGGGAATTTATAATATATTTACCATGTATTGATATAAAATAATATATTTGTGTGTTTTAATGCAAAAAAATATGAAATATTTTGGCATCCATTGACAAAGGCTGTCAATGGATTTATTATTGATATATAGGATATATGTCCTATACGTTGATTTCAATTGTAAAACACTTAGATTTGATAAATATATGAATGATAAAGTTATATTGTAGCATTTAGTGCAACATTTACTGGAGTATTGACGGAGGATGAATTCGGATGTTTGTCAGAGAAAAGAAAAGAATTGGTGATATGCTTCTAACAGAAACCGTCATCACAGAGAAGCAGTTGGCTGATGCATTGGTAAAGCAGAAGGGCACCAAGCAAAAGATTGGTACTCTCCTAATTGAGATGGGGTATGCAACGGAGCATCAGATTGCTCACACATTACAAAAACAGATGGGTCTTGATATGGTGGAGCTTTCTTCCCATAAGATACCGATTGAAATTCTTAATATGATAACAGATATCAGCGTACTGACGAAGCATGTTATTATGCCCTTTGAATTTGATTCTTTCGACTCTAAATATCTTAGGGTGGCAATGGCTGATCCTTTGGATATTATAGCAATGGATGATATTTCTGTCGTAACCGGAATGCAGATTACTCCGGTAATTGCCACGCCGGGAGAGATACTCGCATGTATCGATAAATATTACGGTAGTGCGGCGAACCAGGCGGTTGCCGAGAAGTTCTCTCAAGAACAAAGTGAAGCGGAGGACCTAGACGAGGAGCTAACGAATGATGCGGTTGAAAATGCACCAATCGTAGTTTTGATCAAAAAGATTATTGAGCAGGCCGTTCGTCAGAGAGCCAGTGATATCCATATTGAGTCTTTGGAAACGAAGATCAGGGTCCGTTACCGTATCGATGGTGTTCTGCAGAATGTGGGAAGCTATCAGATAAACCTGTTATCAGCCATAATCACCAGAATTAAGATTATCGGCGGTATGGATATCTCAGAAAAGAGAAAACCTCAGGATGGACGTATTACCCATCAGGTGGACCGTCAGGAATATGATATCCGAGTATCCATTCTTCCAACCGTATTTGGTGAGAAGGTCGTAATGCGTCTTACCTCCAAACAGAATTTGACCCGTGATAAGAGGCAGCTTGGTTTTTCTGAGGAGGAGTTAAATAAATTCAATCAGATATTTGCTAATCCGAATGGAATTATCTTGGTTACCGGACCAACAGGTAGCGGTAAATCCACAACCCTATATACGGCTCTCAGCGAACTTAACAAAGAAGATGTTAATATCATCACGGTTGAAGATCCGGTGGAAGCAAATCTTGATGGCATTAACCAGGTACAGGTGAATCCGAAGGCGGATCTTACCTTTGCCTCTTCCTTGCGTTCTATACTTCGTCAGGATCCGGATATCATAATGATCGGTGAGATACGAGATGAGGAGACCGCCAGAATTGCAGTAACGGCATCAATTACCGGGCATCTGGTTGTAAGTACCCTACATACCAATAGCGCTGCATCATCCATTACCCGTCTTGCCGATATGGGAGTTGAGCCCTACCTGATTGCAGATTCAGTTGTAGGTGTAATAGCCCAGCGTCTTGTAAGAAGACTCTGTAGCTGTAAGACAATGCGAAAGCTGACAGACCGAGAGAAGAGAATGTTTGGACTGGATTTACACAAAGATTACGACATTTATGAACCACATGGCTGTGCTGCTTGTAATGAGACCGGATACAGGGGGAGAATCGGTATCTATGAGATTATGCCAATCAGCAGTAAGATCCGGAATGTGATATCCATCAAGGGAAGTGCAGATGAGATTCAAAAAATTGCAATCGAGGATGGAATGCTGACCATGAGGGAAGCGATACTTTCACAGGTAATCTCAGGAATTACCTCGATAGAAGAGATGAAGCGAATCGTATACTCGGAAAACGAGGATGAAAAAGTATAAATAATACGTGGGAACCGAGTCGTATCTCGGGAAGGGGAAAATAGATATGGCAACAGAAATAAATAAGGAAAAAATCAATCTGCTTTTGGAAACGGCGGCTCAGATGAATGCATCGGATCTGCATCTGACCGTCGGCATACCACCGAAGGTCAGAGTCAATGGAGATTTGAAAAGCCTTGACCTACCAATGCTGAAACCGGAGGATGTCAGTGAACTTGCATATTCCTTGATACCACCGATATTAACGGCGAAGTTTGAGGAGGAGGGAGAAGTTGATTTCTCCTATTCTATACCGAGGGTAGGAAGATACCGGGTCAATGCATATCATCAGAGAGGATCTGCAGCAGTGACCATACGACTTATCGGGGAGACGATACCAACTCCACAGGAACTCGGAATTCCGGAAGCGGTCATCAACCTGATTCATAAAAAGAGAGGACTTGTTCTCGTGACAGGACCTACCGGAAGTGGTAAATCAACCACCCTAGCTTCCTTAATCAATCAGATTAACTTACAGTACAAGTATCATATTATAACACTGGAAGATCCCTGCGAATACCTTCATTCCCATGCCAAGTCTATGGTTAATCAGAGGGAAATAGGAACAGATACCAAAAGCTTTGGTAAAGCACTGACTGCCGCACTTCGTGAGGATCCGGATGTTATTTTGGTCGGTGAGATGAGAGATCTGGACACCATATCAATCGCGATTACGGCAGCTGAGACCGGACATCTGGTATTCTCTACACTACATACCATAGGTGCGGCAAGTACAATTGACCGTATCATTGATGTATTTCCACCCTATCAGCAGACGCAGATACGAAGTCAGTTGGCATTGGTATTAGAAGGAGTCATTTCCCAGCAGCTATTACCGACGAATGGCGGAACAGGGAGAAAAGCAGCTTTTGAAGTGATGCTGTCCACACCTGCTATCCGCAATATGATCCGCGAAATGAAGACACATCAGATAACAACTACGATACAGACCAATCGTAAGATCGGTATGCAGACCATGGATGATGCTATTTATGAGCTATATATGAACCGCCACATCGACCGCGACCAGGCAATAGGTTATGCTCAAGATCCGAATTCCTTCGCTGCAAGATTATACGGATAGTAGAGGAGAAAATCAATGGGAGATTTTTCGTACATTGCAGTACAAAAAGACGGTAGAAATGTCAAAGGGAGTATTCAGGCAGAGAACATTAACGCCGCCAGATCTAAATTAAAGACGGACGGCATGACGCCGATCAGTGTGAAGGAACAGGGTCTTCTGGAGAAGGATATCAGCTTTGGCTTTGATAATAAAGTTAAATCTCGAGATTTGAGTATCTTCTGCCGGCAGTTTACCAGTATCATCAACGCCGGTGTTCCGGTGGTGGAAGCTCTTCGTATGATGGGCGACCAGACACCGAACAGGAGCTTGAAGAAGGCCATCAATGATACCAGAGAGCGGGTTCAACAGGGAATGACACTAACCGAGGCGATGAAGAAAAACGCAAAGGTATTCCCTTCCATGTTAGTTAATATGGTGGAGGCAGGAGAAGCCTCCGGTAATCTGGATATGGCGATAAGCCGGATGGGTAGGCAGTTTGAGAAATCCGCCAAGCTTGCCGGACTGATCAAGAAAGCAATGATTTATCCGATTGTCATGATATTTGTGGCACTTGCAGTTACCATTGCGATGTCTGTGGCTGTTGTACCTAAATTTGCTTCCATGTTCGAGGATATGGGCGCGCAGCTTCCGTTATCAACCCGTATGGTGGTTGGATTTAGTGATCTACTGCTTAAAAGGGGGTTCATTCTTCTGGCAGTTGTTATAGCTCTTGTAATAATAATACGATACTTTGCAACGACTGAGAATGGAAAAGTATTCTTCGGAACCTTGGCCATAAAAATACCAATATTTGGGAAACTCAGTGTGAAAAGCTATTCTGCCAAGTTTGCCAGAACGTTAAGTACATTGGTATCAGCCGGTATCCCAATCACCTCTGCGATTGAAATTACGTCTAGGACGATGAGTAACATATTGTTCAATAGGGCGATGCTTAAGGCAAAAGAGGAAGTGGAACAGGGCATCCCGCTATCGGTGCCGATCCGAAAGTCCCAGCTGTTTCCGTCGCTGGTCTATAATATGTTAGCCATCGGTGAAAATACCGGTAATATGGAAGGAATGCTGGATAAGGTAGCAGATTATTACGAAGAGGAGACAGAGCTTGCGGCGGAAAGCCTTGCGGAACTATTGCAGCCGGTCATCATCGTGATTCTGGGAGTAATCATCGGAGGCTTGGTACTTGCAATGTATCAGCCAATGATCAGTATGTATAGTAATTTGGGTAACATGTAAGCTATTACTTATTAACGGTGATAGATCTGAGGGATGTCGGTGGAGATGTGGGATACCGGGGCCGGAGGATTTAACATAGACAAAATAGAACATAATAAAAGGAGAAAAAATATGAAAAAAATGATGAAGAAAATGATGAAAAAGAGCGACAAGGGTTTTACGCTTGTGGAATTAATTGTAGTAATACTGATAATGGCAATTCTTGCAGCAGCACTGGCTCCGCAGGTAATGAAATGGGTAGGAAATTCAAAAAAATCTACAGATGTTACAACTTACGAGTCAATGGTTTCAAGTGTTAATTTAGCAGTAACAAAGGATACTGTTGCTTCAGCAATTAAGACTCAGGCGGCTGATATAACAATTACTATTACATCGGGTGCAGATATTACCATTCTTCCTGCAGGAGCTGGAGTTACTGCTCTTGATACAGAGTTACAGTCATACCTTGGAACAACTTATAAAACACAAAGAGCTAAAGTATCTGGTGGATCCTATACTATTGTAATTAATGCAACTACTTTAATTGTATCTAAGGGCACTACACCTACTTCTACCATGGATTAATACTAAGTAGGAGCTAAAATCCGGAATAAGGTAACTATAACAAATGAAAACAACTTTAATTTACTTAATAATCTTTCTATATGGAACAGTCATCGGAAGTTTTTTAAATGTTTGTATCCTGCGTATTCCCAAGGGTGAGAGTATAGTGACGGATCGGTCCCACTGTCTGCAGTGCGGTTACCGCCTGCGGTGGTTTGATCTGATCCCACTATTCTCATACCTACTCCTACATGGCAAATGCAGACAATGTAAGCAACCGATTTCTATTCAGTACCCCCTGGTGGAGGCTGGCAATGGACTGCTATGGGTCCTTACCTTTTGGTTTTGCTCCTTCTCCTGGGACACGGTATTGCTATGTGCTGTGGTATCAGTCCTACTGGTAATCAGTGTGATTGATTTCAGGACTTATGAGATACCGATTTCTCTGACTCTTTGCCTGACAATACTGGCAGGGACAAGACTACTACTGCAGCCGCAGAACTGGTTAACCTGTCTCCTCGGTGCAGGTGCAGTGAGTGGTATGTTACTCATTCTTTTTCTTCTGACCTCCGGAAGGGGTATGGGAGGAGGGGACATTAAGCTGATGGCAGCAGCCGGACTATTGCTCGGCTGGAAGCCGGTACTTCTTTCTCTTTTCGTAGGGTGCTTGTATGGCTGTGTAATTCACATTACCCGAATGAAGCTTACGAAGGAAGGGCATGTGCTTGCATTTGGTCCTTATCTGGCTATGGGAATTGTAACAGCAATCTGGTTTGGTGAGAAGCTGGTTGGATGGTACCTGACTCTATTCCTGTGAAAGGAAATATAATATGAGATATAATATCTATGCATATCCGAGCAATTTGCTCAGTCATGCATAGTTTCAAGAGTACAGAAGCTCTGCATTCTTGAAACTGTGCATTGCGTTGACAGCCGGAAAGCGATTTTTGGAATAAAGAATAAACTACGGAGGATTTTATGTCGGTCAATAAAGTAGTTACAATTGAAATTAGTGATTTTGAAACACGGCTCTGTGAGATCAGTTATAACAGTAAGCATCCTAAGGTGTATAACAGTGCGGAATTTAAGAATCCTGTTCGTGCAGTAGAGGATGGCTTTATCGTAGCCCGTGTACCCTATGAGGGAATCTTCAGGGAACAGCTCGGTAAGGCGGGGATTCGCTGTAAGGATGTTGTCTTCACGCTGGCGAGTAATAAGGTATTCAATCGTGAGGTCAACATTCCAATCATGAATGAGAAGCTGATCGGAGAATATATAGAGAATGAGAAGGGCAACATCTTTCCGATGGATACCGCAAATCATGTCTTGACGTATCATGTTATTGAGACTAATACAGAAGAAAAGCAGCACCGTCTCATGGTATATGCGGCTCCGGATCAACTGATCAGAAACTATGAAATTATGGCAGCTGAGATGGGCTTTAAGATCGCAGCCATAGACTATAGCGGTAATTCCATTTATCAGTGGCTTCATGCCAATCGAAATCAAAAGATTGATCTTTATCTGCAGATCAATGAACGAAATACGATGTTTACAATCCTAGATAATGATGTACTTGCTTTGCAGCGGAATATGAATTTCGGAACGGGTATTCTGATTCAGAATCTGATAGATTCCGGATTCTACGGTGGGATAGATGAAGTAGAAGCCACGTTAGCTTTGGCTGAGAAGGAGAATATCTTTTCCTCCTTTGCTGAGATTGTGGAATTTAAAATCCAGGGTGAGGAAGAGCAGAAGATCTATGAACTGAAGCGAAGGATAACGGAGCTCTTACGTCCTTTGGTGGGTAATATTGCCCGAGTGCTGGAGTATTATAACATGAAGAATCGTGAAGTTAAGCTCATGACGGTTCATGTCGGAGGAACGGGCACCAAGATACTGGGCTTAAAACAGTTGCTTGAGAATGAATTCAACGGCCTGGAATTTGTGATGATTGACAGTCTTCCGGGCTTAAATATATCAAAGAACAATCATCTGTTCAGTGTTAAGAGTAGCGCATATACGGCATGTATCGGAGCTGCCATCCCCAGCATTAATTTTGTGAAAATAGATGAGAAGCAGAAACTAAAGAATTCGCTTGTATTTAGTCTTGTGGCTCTTGGTTTGGTAGTTATAATATCCGGTGTGATTGTATTAAACGGTTTTCTGGAATATCATGATGCTACCAAATACCGCAGCAAACTGACTTCAAGAATTACTGAACTTATTCCCGTTGAGACGCTGGAGAAGAACTATCTGGACCTCACTCAGACGCTGGAAGAGGCGAAAGCAATGGATACTTCCGTGTACCGTTACAATGAAGATTGGAATGATATCATAAATTATCTGGAATCCGAACTGCCATCAGATACTGTCATTAGTTCTTTGTCCTCCAATCAGGACGGACTTATACTGAATGTTACCTTGAACACAAAAGATGAGGCGGCTGAGTTCCTGTTACAACTGCAGAATATTCCTTATTTCACTTCGGTTTCCATCAACGGATTGGTTGAAACCATTGATCCTGAGACGCAGATTAAGACAGTTACTTTCTCAGTACAGTGTAATTACCATGAAGAAGTGGCAGCTCCGACAGACAGTCAGAATACAGCACCACAGTTGACTCCGGAAGCTACAGAAGGAGAGGTGACTCCATAATGAAGAAGATGACACAGAATCAGTTGCAATTAGTGGTACTACTTCTAATGGTGATTATTGTCGTAGTTGCCTACAGTTTTGGATATTCAACCTTTGATAAAATGGCTCAGAAGGTAATGAATGATAATAAAGTTTTAAATACCAGAGTTGCGGAGCTTGAACAAAAGGCAGCCCAGAAGGGGACCTACGAGAAGGGAATTGCGGATTCCGGAGCAGAAATTGAGGAGATTTATTCCAAGTATGGCGCCGGTATTACCCCCGAAAAGAGCATTATGATGGTAAGTGAAATGGAACAGAAGGCGCAGATGACGGTAAGTAATATATCCTTCTCACCTGAGACAGGTATCTACTTCTCGACCAAATTGAAGGAGGATGGGACCTCGGCGGTTTCTCTTTATACGAGCCAACTCTCCTTAAATTTTTCAACCAGCTATCAAGGGCTGAAGGACGGTATGGATTTCATTAATAGCTATAAAGAGCGAATGAACGTGGAAAGCTTTAATGCTGTATATAACCAAGAAACCGGACAGTTGGATGCAACCATGATCCTCAACCTATACCGTATCGTAAGGGCGGACAGTGAATATGTAGTCCCGGATGTCAGCGGTGTTGCTATCGGTACAGATAATATCTTCGGAACCTATACACCACCGGTTGATAGTAACAAGTAGGTAATAGGGACATCTGATTATGATAATAAATTTACAGTTTAGCCGTTAGGTAGAACAGTAAGATATTGAATGATGGAAAGGGGAGTGGCATTTGATTTTGCAAAATTATATACGAAATATAAAAACAAATAAAAACAAAGGCCTCACCCTAATTGAAAGCATCATCAGTCTCCTTATCTTAATGATTATATTTGTTCCTTTGCTTGCGAGCTTCTCTACAGCCTCCAAGGTGACTGTCGCTGCCAGACAAAGTCTCTATGCCTCTAATCTTGCTGCCAATGTGATGGAGACGGTGAAGATCCTTGGCATAGATAGGGTAGCACTGCAATTTTATGGTTCTAATGCGGATTTTATTCTAGGGGAGGGTGTTACTGATTTTGATGAAGACTTAAGCAGCGGAGTGAGCAGTTCCGTGAAACTGGACGGTGAAGGACATCAGGTGTTTGACAGCTCCCGTAAGACACAACCTTACATCTATTGGATGACCGGAGTACAGCAGGGAACTGGTACCTATGATGTAACCATCACGTTTGGTTCAGCGGCCTATACCTCAGCCGCAACACCGACGCCCGGATTAACACCGGGACCGATTCCAACTCCCGAGTTACTTCCGAATGATTATAAATATGCCGATTTATCTGCATTTAATTCAGTATCCACTGCGCTTATCAATCCAAAGATCAGCGGAACGGATTATGATTATCTTGCGAAAGCATACTTTATGGATCTTCATAAAAGTTACTATTATGACGAGTGGACAGCAGCCTGTGATGTGGTTAACATTGCAAATGACAAAATCTACAGTGAATATGAAAAGGCTTGTGATGCTGCAATTGCCGCAGGTAATCCGACACCGACAATGCTGCCGGTAGCTGCGTTGCCAACGCAAAAGCCTTATCTGAATGATACAACCTTGAACAAAAAGATAACGAGGACGACTACGATAGAGATATCCAAGGTTACAGACAACTTGGGAGGCAATCCCAAGTACAACTTAAATTCTTATGTATCTTATACATTGAATAATATAGAAGGAGTTTGTGCCAATCCGACTAATAATTCCGAACTGACCAGAAGTTATATTGGCTTTTGTGATAATGTTAAAAACACTTCATTGGATTCTGTATTTTTGATGTATTCGCCTTTTGTCAGTGAAACAGATTTTACGCAAGTGAAGGTGAAAATAGTGAATCAAACAAGTGATGATTTTGATATCTATCTTGTATTGCAGGCTCCGGTGGGTACAGCCTTCCCCTCAGATCTGCCGGTGGAGACCTCCGGATTAGCCGATACCTTGAGACTCCACAGCCAAGCAGGACTGAGTGTGTCGGGAATCGGTGCAGCTATAAGTAATTCTGCCGGAGCTTCGGATCGATTACTTACGGAATTGAATCCGGAACAGGCTAGAATTTATGATGTAACCATTCATGTATATGAAAGTGGAAGCAGCTTTACTAAATTGCTGGATACGCTTACCTCGACGGTTGTATCGGAATAAAGGTATGCAAAAAGAACAAAATCCTATATGAAGGAGGGAAAACGATGAAATTACGTAGACATTGGAATAACAATCATGGATCCACACTGATTTTAGTCATTGTGTGTATGCTTTTCGTCGGAATCATCGCCTCCCTTATACTCGTATATACCTCTGACAATCTGCAGAGAATTAGAAACAGTGCCGATTCCTCCGGTAACTTCTATACTGCAGAAAATGTAGTGGATGAAGTTAAGACTAATCTGGACGAGCTTTCGGATCAGGCGGTACGTAAGGCATATACACAATGGCTTCAGCTCTATACAACGACCTCTGCGGACCAGCAAGATACTTTGTTTAAAAAACTCTTTACAACTGAATTGGAAAGCCTCATAGAGAGTCAGTTTCTTCATACTTTATCGACAGATTCTTCCAAGTTGTTGTACAAGTTCGATTCTTCTGATGTTAAGTGGCTAAAGACTCCTTATATTGAGGTCAATGCAGCGGGTACGCAGCTGACTTTAAAAGATTTATCTATTGCATATAAGGACTCACAGGGATTTACTTCTGAAATTACGACAGATCTAGTGTTTAATCTCACTTATCCGGGCTTCCAGTCCAATACAGTGCAGGGTATGAATACCGCTGCAGCGGATTATATCATAATTGCAGATGAACAGATTACCAACGATATAACAATTACAGGAACGATCAAAGGCAATCTTTACGGAGGAGGATATAACCCGCTTGAGACTTCAACCAATAAATATAATAAAGATGGAATTCTTATAGACAGTAACAGCACACTTGCAATCTTTGCTGATCAGATTCTTTCCCGGAGTACGATCAAAATAGCTGACCGCAGTTCTGTCGATTTAAAAGGCGGAAACGGTGAGTATGACTATACAGGTACACTTAGCTACAGTAATGTATGGGCCAGGAACCTCCTGCTTACCGGAACCTCATCTCAGGCGGATCCGGTAAATCTTTCGATTCAGGGAAATTGTTATCTTGCAGATGACCTAACACTGGATGCAAATGCGTCCCGGTTTAAGCTGAAGGGCACCTATTATGGGTACTCTACGAACAATGCTTATCTTGGTACGGCCGATGCCAACGGAGTAAGCTTGGTATCAGGAACGCCCGAAGGGAGTAGCTCTATTGTATTGAACGCAAGTGATGCCCAGTTGGATCTGACCGGGGCAACAAAGATCTGGATTGCAGGTAAATCCTTTGTGTCTGTACCGGAGCGTTATGGACTTGGAACATCACCGAATAATTTATCCTTTGTGCAGGGAGAATCGATTACGTACCGTGGTTTACAAGCTTCCTATCTGCTTCCCGGTGACTGCATTATGGGAATTGGCCATAATCCCATGACTGCGGATGAATATGCAAGGCTGACCACGGATCCGAGTCATAATTATGTAGACATTTCTGTCAGCAGAAGAAACGGCGGAATTCGTCTTGAAGAATATGTCAACCGTACAAAGCCCTTTCGTGTGGCAAATGTAGTTTATAATGGAACAACAACCATGGTGTATCTGTATTTGAATTTTCAGAGTTCGGACATGGCTACTAAGTATTTTACCGAATTTATGACCAACAACGAGGAGTTGGTCAACAGTCGTATGACTCCATTTGGAATCGGATCAATCTTATTTAATCCGGCAGTTTTGGAAAATACAGGTAATATTTTGGGGTATTCTGCAGGAAAGGCATCCTTAACCCCAGGAAAGTACTCCATGAGTGACCCTACGATTGAGAACCAGCAGATCGAGCTTTCCTCAAAATATTTCGGTCTGGTTACCAGTCTCAACGAGGATTATTCGGGAGGCAACATGAATGGTTTCCTCACAGACTATATTGTAAATATGAGTAAAATCAGTTCAGATACCCAGAATGTTATTGATCTGGGTTATACAGCAAACAGTGCAAGCTATAAGCTCATTACCGGGAAGGATGTTATCATTAGTACTAATTCAGCCGGTATCATCATAGCCAAAGGTGATGTAATGATCCGGAACGGTGCTTCCTTTACCGGACTGATCATAGCCAGAGGCAAGGCCATTATCCAGGGCAATGTTAACCTGAAAGCAGATCCGGATAATATAAGTTACCTGATTCAAAATAATACGACAGTAGCTCCGTATTTTTCAATCGGAGGTTCAGGTACTACAGCGAAGGGCAACAATATCTATTCATCAGACCTAATTAATATTACATATGATAATTGGCGTAAGAATTAAGCAGAGCAGCTGATTGGCAATGCACTGGGTAAAGAGGATAAGCATGGAAAAAATAATTAAAATGAAGAATAACGGGGGCTATACCCTGGTGGAATTAATTGTTGTAATCTTAATTATGGCAATTCTGGCCACAGGCTCCATAATCGGATTCTCTGTAATCCGAGATTCTGATGTGGAAAGCTCTGCGAAGAAGCTGATGTTGATGTTGAATAGGGCCGAGCAGGAGGCAGTCATTCGGGAAGATGGTTCTATTTCCATGAGGCTGTATCAGGAAACAGATGATCATTATTATGCTACAATCCGCTACTATGACGGGACCGAGTATACAGTTATTTATCGTCAAGAAATAGCCGGTTCCTTGCTTAAGGTGTCCGTCAAAGAAGATAACGGCACAATCAGTAGTACATCATATATCAACAGAACGGCATCTACGGATCCTGCAGTGATTACTGCTTCGGAGAAGCTATTTTATTTTAAGAAAAGTACCGGTGGCTTACAGGAGTATTATACAGATATCTATATAGAAGGCTCTAAAACCGTGGATATCGTTGTCATCAGAGAAACAGGAAGAAGCTTTATAAGATGAATTAGGAAGTGGAGGTTGTAACCATGAAAACAGAGAAGCAATTGAATAATAAAGGCTATACTTTGGTTGAACTGGTGGTTACGATACTGATTACAGGAATGATAGTAACAATTATTGCTGTATTCATATCAGCCTCTCGAACGAGCTATGAAGAGATTAATAAGGAAGCAGTGCTTCAACAGGAAGCTCAGATGGCAGGTTCCTATATCGGAGATATTGCAATCGAGGCATCAGAATGTTCCACCGACAGCTTTACCGTTGGAAGCATTACCTATAAAGTGTTATGCATCAAAGCACCGGATCCGGAATACACCACCGGAACTCTATATGATTATTATTTCATCATTCTATGGGAACCTGATACTCAGGTTCTGCGTTTTTGCAAAGTGAAGGATGATGCGGTACTACAGGGGGATGGCACTTATTCGATACCGGAAGGAGTGATTTTTTTCCCAAGTACCACAAAGCTTGATTATAAAGCAATGCTGTATGATGATGGTGGATTGAAAATTAACGGACAGAAAATTTATGGTAATAATAGAGCGTTACTGGCACGTTATGTAACAGGAATGAACGTTGAATTCATTGATATTGCGAAAGATAAAAAACTTACGAAAATCACATTTCATCTACGATATCATGACAGGGATTATATCCTGACGAAGAACATCGCAGGAAGAAATTTAAACTAGTGCACCAGATACAAGAAATTAAGAAAGGAGTCATTCTATGAGAAAATGGAAGCGTAATCTGGCCGGTGGCATACTATGCATACTGTTAACTGTTGTGGCGACGATTGCCTTGAATACGTTAAAATTGTTGCCCTGGACTTGGGTAGATGCAAGCGTTGTTAACAGCAACGGAGAATATACGATTCCGGGGACATCAAGCTCATCTCTCGGCTCCGATTCAAATCCCTTTGTTGTTCTGGAAATCGTTCCAAACGAGAGTATGGCACAATTTGGATATCTTGTGGATGGCCAGGAACCGATTAACCTGTTTACGGCAATGACAACAGGCACCAGCACCGAGAAGAATGCTGTAACAACGGCACTTTTGAATTATATGACAGTGTCTCTTGACAACAATACGATACTTAAGCAGGAGTTTGTTACCGGTATTGATAATCAGGAGTGGCTGAATTATTACTGGAATTATAATGTGAATGCCAATCAGTATGGATATTATGAAAAATTATCGGATAAGACCGGTGATTATGACACCACATTGACGACAAAGAGTGTTACGGATTCGGTCACGAAGGTTGTGAAGACGGTTTATGAATACCGGATTGGTCCTGTAAAAGCAGGTACCGGCAGCTATCAGTGGGTAGGATTAAGCTATGCAGACAGCAGCAGTCTTACGAATACTTCCACCTATCTAGGTGCTATAGAATCGGATACGCCATTGAATGCTTCGGATACTTTACTGAAGAAAATCTATGGTTATCAGCAAAACGTAGCAGTATACAATGCATATAAGGGAACAAAGATTAATAATGAGCTTTTTAAGAAGTACAGTCTTGGACTGATTTATAAGGATAATGATTTCCAAAAGGGGGAAGATAGTTCAGCGTATGAATTTGTTGGATGGTACAAGGAACCCGAATGTGTGAATTCGTTTAATAAATCAGAGAATATTACCTCTAACATGACGCTTTATGCCAAGTGGAAGACGGTCTATAGCTCCGGAACTGTGAAGCAGTATACAGTTTCCTTTGATGCAAATGCAGGTACGGACCTTGTAATTCATATTCCTGCGAATTTGGAATTTTTGAATCTAAATGATAGTATTGTGGAGCCCGACGGTGTTCCTTTAAGGGATGGTTATGTGTTCACCGACTGGTATGCGAATGCAGGTTGCACGACTCTATATGACTTTACCAAGAAGATAACGGCGAATAGTACCGTTTATGCAGGCTGGAGCAAACTAACAGGTCAAACCTACACCATCAGCTTTCAAGCAAATGCCGGTGTTGGTAATGATGGTACCGTAAAGAATCTTCCAGCAGATGTCACGAAGGTGAAACAAAACGGCAGAACAGAAGCTTTCACAGAAGTGAAGCCGCTTACCAATCCATCAAGAACAGATTATATATTTGCCGGCTGGTATTGGAATAAGGCATGTACAAATCCCTTCGCATTTGATCAGACGATTCCTGCAAGTGTGACTACGGACAGTATTGTGCTCTATGCCCGTTGGATACTTGCGTCCTCGGCGACTACTTATAAGATAACCTTTAACGGTAATAAGCCGGCTAGTGCTATTTCTTCCATTAGCGGTATGCCGAAGTCGGTCACAGATATAATTTATGGTACCGGTATCGAGGATGGTTTTCCAGCAGATACACCTTCACTGGTGGGAAATATAGTAGATAAACTGAAGAATTACCATGTCAAGGTTATCACAGTAACACCGAAGGATTTTACAAACAAGGATACGAACCTCGGACTGATTGACCGGGCGAATCTGATTGTAATGAATGAAACTTGTGAAGATTCGTTGAAGAACTTTTGGAATAATTATAAGAACACGGAGCTTTTCTCAAAGCCTACAAGTCAATATAATATAACGGCTACGAAATTTACAACTAATGATCTATCCTGGGCAGCGACGTTAAGACTCATGGAAAAAATCACCGGTTTGGGTAGCTCAAGTATGTGCCCGGTGCTTTATGACTACAATATCTATGAGTCGGTGATTGCAAGTACCAGCACCAGCGTCAGATCCACGGTTTCGTTTACATCTAAATTTAGTGATTCAATCGACTTCAACAGTGGTAATGTCTATGGTTACAGCAGTAATGTATATAAATTATATCTGATGACCCAACAGTTCAATCCGGTCACCTTAAATAATAAGTATATATCTACATCTAAAATCGATTCTTTGGGTAATTTTCAAGGAGTCGGGATATCAGGGGCTTGGACAACAAATGCCAAGAAATATTGGAATAATTTCACTATGCTGCCCTATGAAGTAATTTCTTCTTCTGCTTGGAACAGTACAACAAAGACCTTTGCTTCAAATACCCTGGAAGTGATTGGGATTGATAGCGATTATACAGTCCCTTCCGGTAAGGGACTGATTCATAACCGTGTATTCCTCTATCGTGGTACGGCCAGTTTGGTTTCAGGTTTTATGGTACCCCAGTTATTAAGTGCTGATCACAAGGATATGAATAATTTTTTCTATCCGGGAAGCACCACACTTCCGGATCGTTATACGACTGCAGAAGGAATTTATTATATGCTACATAGCAGTGGGCTGTATCAAAACTTCAGCAAGAGTATTAATATTTTGGAGATAGAGCCATGTGATACCTTCAAGAACAGTAGCTATTGGTTTTGGTATATCAGCAGGTATGTTCCGAATTTTACCGGTCCATATAATGTAACGCAAAAGAATTCCTCCGAATTCATCGGTGATATCGACGATTTGAACAGCAAATATGATATCATCTATATGGGTGCGGATGGAACCAGCGTGGTTACCAGTCTGATGCCTAACAGTATAGCCACATCAACGGCAACTGCGAATCAACAGATAACAATTCAGACGGCACAGACGATCACCACTGCTTATCAGAAGCAGGAGAATGTAGCGCATACAGCAACTACCTATGATGTCAGAAAAAACAACTCAAGCGGGTATAGTTTTGTAGATGGAGCAGGAAAGTCAGTCGTTAATTTTAGCGGGTCTACTGCTGCTATAACTTATGCCAATATCGGTTCGGATAAAACATGGCTTAATCTCGGCTGTAGCGTTATTACAACTACATCACCGGGTAATAATGATTATAGATATTCTTATAACAATAGCAGTGGTCAGGCAGTCACTGTATATTTTTCAAGCATAAGTGTTACTAGTTCCTATAGTAATATATCCGCAACCTTTGAAGATAATTCAAACGGCAATATTTCTAAACGGATCAATGGAATCTGGAAACCAGGGTATATTGTTCTAAATGATTACTACTTTAAGGCAACTACCACCACCACCAATACTGCAGAGTGGGTTGACTATCCTGCCCAAACCGCGGTAGCAGCAGGAGATATCATACGTTTTCCGGGAGGTGGTTCCTATGAGTATACAAGTGGTTCTTATTACCGTTATGCTCATGTTGGTGCAAAGGCTACCGGTAAGACGACCAGAAGAGGAAGCTTTGATAATCAGTATGATAACATTGACCAGTATTTATATTCCGGGAATGATATCACAAGAGTCAAGTTAAACAATCTTCTTGAATTCGCCAAAGCGGGATATCCGATCATCCTTAGTAATGATTTCTTTAATAGCAGCGGTAATATTGATACTTCGATTATTGATAAATCGTCCTATGTTTACAGCTTGTTGCAATCGCTTCTTACAGATGCGAATTATACTCCATCCTGCTTTAAGGAAGTTGACATCACGAGGGACAGTGAATTCGTTCATGCACTGAATAATAAGAACTTCAATCTGGTTATCATCGACAAACCGGTAGAGTTCGTCGATAGAACCATAGCAGCAAATAAAAGTATGAAGGATGACCAGGTATATATCAATGGTGCCTCAGATAATTCTAACAGTAATATTGATGAGAAGAATCTTGATTTTACGATTAAAATTGATACCGCAAATACCGGTTATTATGAAGTAAGACTTTATATCGATACCAACGCGGACGGTAAGTTTAGTGAGACAGAGGAAAAGCTCGATTCCCTCGAGATCGAGAATACAGCAACACATAAAACCACTAGAGTTAACCAGCTTGTCGGTGGGCAGACCTATAATATTGTCCGACAGATTAAAGATTATACCGGTGCAATCCCGTGGAAGCTTGAGATTTTTGATGTTAATAATCTGTTGATTCGCGATGACATTACAGGACAGTGTGCAATTAAAGTCGCTACGAAAGCAAAGCTAAAAGTATTACAGATCATATCCGACGGTATCAATAGCAACAGTAGTTATATGCCTACCGTATATTTTCCTACAGCTGCTGAGATAGCAACAGCAAAGACCAAGAATGGCGGGAAGGATATCACGGATACGGGAGTCAATATCAATACCTATTTTACGAACTGTATCAGATTGGTTAACTCCGGTTCTGTTTATGTAACAGATACTAATGTCCTAGCGAATGCGGGTTGGTTCTACTATTACACGAAGATATTGAATGAATTTGAGGTTGAGTTCTGTCGGTTAACAGTTACTGAATTTTCTGCCTTAGCCACCAGCGGTACTGCTCCGGGTGACACAAAAGTCTATATGAAGGATGGAAAATGTACTTATTTTACCGACAAGGGTATTAATATGCTGATTCTGGGTTATGCTGACTGTTATTCCGATATTACGAATACCAAAGCACTTCAGCTGATTGATAACTTTATCAATGCCGGCAATACAACACTGTTTACACATGATACAACTTCTTTTGTTAACTTAAGCTCAAAACCGGGAACCTTTGATGATACTTACTGGGGATACAACATTAATCAGTATTTCCGTCAGCTGTTAGGTATGGATCGCTTTGGTGTTATGGATAACAAGGGTGTAGCAGCGAATTTAGGAACCGCAAGTGACAGGCCATACAAGGTAAATACACTTCCTACGGACAATTCCTACTATACCGCAAACGGAACCAGTGTCGGCACGCGTGTACTTACGCAGGGAATGACCAACGTAACAGTCGGACAGAACGGTGATCGTGTAACCGGTGCCACTAAGTCTAACGATGGGCAGATTGTAACCTATCCTTATATGATCCCTGATAAGCTGACTGTTTCCAGTACCCATTCCCAATATTATCAGCTGGATATGGAAGCAGATGATATCGTTGTATGGTACTGCCTTGACGGAACCAGTGATTTCTATAAAACTAATAATGACGTGAGAAATAATTATTACATTTATAACAGAGGAAACATCACTTATTCCGGCGTCGGACATTCCGGTGGATTATCGGATGATGAACGTAAGCTCTTTGTTAATACCATGATTGCAGCCTATTCTGCAGGTACGGTTCCTACGGAACCGGTAATCACGAACAAAGATAAAACAACGCAGGACAGCACAACAAGTTTTCTATATGTGGATTATGATGCAACGCTGGATGTGGGCGAAGCTAAGCCGTTCGGCTCTGAGATTTCCTCTTACTCTGATGGCAGTGATACTGTTTTTACCAAGAGAGTTTACTTTACGCTCAAGAACTACAGTATTATTCTGAATAAGAAGATGACGGTGCATTTCTACCCGGTAATAACCACTACGACAGGAACGGTAACCACCAAGACTGTGCTTACTGAATATCCGATGAGTCTGAACACATATGAATATAACAGTGATCTGAATACCGGTAGATTGGTAGTGAACGATTCGTTCGAGTATTCACAAACCTACAGCAACTCAAGTGTACATACGGTTAATCTTTCTGGAGGATTGGTGGAGTCAAACTATGATTATTATGTTGACATACCGATTTCGGATAAGTATTATAAAAATCTGGTATCCGGAAGTACAGACCAGCTAGAGAACTTTGCACTGGATTCAAACAATAAATTTGAAATTCAAATTCAGGTTGTAATGCGCTACGGAAGAGATGAAGCAAAGAATGTACCATTAGTAGGAACAAGTAATGCAATCTTTTTGAAAAGAGGTATGTTTACCTTAGATTAATCGAATATGGATGCATAAATCGGAGCTATGGCCTATAACAGGCTAGGCTTCGATTTTGTGTGTTATGATTTAAGATGTGTGTTATTCACTGGATTAATCGATTATTTAGTGATATACTATCTCTTGCTGGATTATTGACATTATAATTATTGATAAATACGGAGGCTAAGATGAATAAAGGAAATTCGACAGATAAATTAAGGCAGCTGTATCAAAAGGTTGTCAACCGGGAAACCATTAGCTATATCATTGCCGGAGTACTGACTACGGCTGTTAATTTTATCAGTTATGAAGGATTATATCAACTTGGAATTCCAAATCTGACGGCGAATGCAATGGCCTGGCTGATTGCTGTTATCTTTGCCTATATTGTTAATAAGATAGGTGTATTCCGCTCCCCAAGCGAGGATGTTAGGGATGAGGCCTCCAAAGTGACCAAATTCATCGGAGCAAGAGTAGTTACATTACTGATTGAACAATTAGGTATGTATGTTTTTACAGAGCGAATGAGCTTTCACCGCCTACTGGTAAAGGCATGCCTTGCTGTAATAGTGATAGTTTTAAATTATATATTTAGTAAGCTGTTTATTTTCAAGAACAAATCAGAAAAGAAGAATTAAAGGTTACACGAACTTATGGAGGTTGTTACATGGGCTCAGGAAAAGCAATTGTTAAGATTAAGAAGGGCGAAGGCCGTTCCCTAAAAAACGGGGGACTTTGGATTTATGACAATGAGATTGATCAAATAACAGGTTCCTATGAAGAAGGGGATCTCGTTTTTGTACACGATTTTGATGATTTTTATCTTGGCTGCGGGTTTATTAATACCAACTCTAAGATTACAGTAAGGATCATGTCCAGAAGAAAAGGTCAAGAGATTGACCATGAGTTTCTAACGATGCGGGTAAAGGCGGCTTGGGATTACCGTAAAGCTACAGTGGACATAAGCAGCTGTCGGATTATCTTCGGGGAGGCAGATTTTCTGCCGGGCCTTGTGATCGATAAATTTTCTGATGTGTTGGTGGTTCAGTCTCTGGCGCTTGGTATTGACCGTATGAAGGAAGAGATTATAGAAATTTTGAAAGGGCTACTGGCCAAAGAGCATATTAACCTTCGCGGGGTATATGAACGAAGTGATGCCAAAGTTCGTCAAAATGAAGGAATGGAGCGAGTGAAGGGCTTTTTATCGGAGTCTTTTGATACCAAGGTTGAGATTGTTGAAAATGGTGTAAAATACTTTGTGGATGTTGCCGAGGGACAGAAGACCGGCTTTTTCCTAGATCAAAAATATAATCGTGCAGCGGTTGCCAAGCTATGTAGGGATGCCAGAGTGCTGGATTGCTTCACGCATACCGGTTCCTTTGCATTAAATGCCGGACTTTGTGGAGCAAGGGAAGTAATCGGTGTGGATGCCTCTGAACTGGCGGTTACTCAGGCAACAGATAATGCTGTACTCAATGACCTTTCTGACACGGTTAAATTTATTGCAGCGGATGTGTTTGATCTGCTTCCGGAATATGAAAGAAAGGGTGAGCTGTTTGATGTGGTCATCCTGGACCCACCTGCCTTTACAAAATCGAAGAATTCTGTTAAAAATGCAATCAAGGGCTACCGTGAGATTAATCTCAGGGCAATGAAGCTGATTAAGGACGGAGGTTATCTTGCTACCTGCTCCTGTTCGCACTTTATGACACCGGAATTATTTACCGAGACAATCGGCCAAGCGGCTAAAAACGTGAAGAAAAGAATCCGTCAGGTCGAGTATCGGACCCAAGCGCCGGATCATCCGATTCTGTGGTCGGCTGAGGAATCCTATTATTTGAAATTCTTTATTTTCCAGGTTGTGGAGGAGAAATAAATGTGCATGTATCATAAAAGAATTCAGAATAGCCGAATAATTTCCCGGGATATGTGCCGGAGCGCGCGAAAAAAGCTTATGTTAGTATCAGGTATTATGAAAGATAGAATAGATAGTGTTTGGAGAGATTTGTATGACGTATAGAGAAGCACGGGCCTTTATCGAAAGCTCTAGTCAGTACGGTAGTAAGCTGGGATTGGATACAATTACCGAGCTTTTAAGAAGAATGGGTAATCCTCAGGATAAGTTGAAGCTGATTCATATTGCGGGTACGAATGGAAAGGGATCAACAGCAGCATATATAAGTTCCATTCTTACGAAGGCAGGATACTGTACCGGCAGGTATATCTCACCTTCGGTTTTTTCTTATCGGGAAAAGATTCAGATTGGTACCGAATATATTACGGAGCAAGGGCTTGCCGATGCAATCAATATCATAAAACCAATCTGTGAAGCCATGCTCAGTGAGGGACTAGACCATCCGACCTCCTTTGAGATTGAGACAGCGATGGCTTTCTTGTATTTTGATAGGGAACAAGTGGATTTTGCAGTTATCGAAACAGGACTCGGCGGAAGACTGGATGCAACCAATGTGATTCATAAGCCGCTTCTATGTGTAATCACCTCAATCAGTATGGATCATATGCAGTATCTGGGGGATACGCTGGAACAGATTACCGGGGAGAAGGCCGGAATTATTAAGCCTGGTGTACCCGTAATTACCGCCAATACGGAGCCTTCAATTATCAGGGTGCTCCGGCAGGCTTGTAGTGAGAATAACACTGCATTACAAGAGATTGCAGGACAGATAACGAATATTCGAACAACAACAGAGGGAACAAGATTTTGCTATCAGACGCAAGAGTATGAAGTCGGCTTACTGGGGAAATATCAAGCAGGGAATGCCACCCTTGCCATAAGTGCGGCGGAAAGTTTGAGAGGAATTGGATATGCTATCAGTGACTCTTGTATAAGAAACGGACTATTGTCTGCAAAATGGAGCGGAAGACTGGAGGTCATAGCAAAAGAGCCTTATTTTATTTTGGATGGGGCACACAATGAGGATGCGGCAATACAGCTACATAATACGCTAACGACCCTGTTTCCGCACCAAAGAAAGATATTTATTATGGGAGTTCTGGCAGATAAGGAATATAAGAAAATTCTCGAAATAACAGCCCCACTTGCCGATATCATAATCACCGTGACACCGGATAACAGCAGGGCTTTGTCGTCCTCATTACTCGCAGCAGAAGCGGTACATTTTACGAATGCCAAAGTGATTCATGCCGAAAGCATCTGTAAGGCAGTCGATTGTGCCTATGAACATGCAAGGAAAGAAGATGTCATTCTGGCATTTGGTTCGCTTTCCTATTTGGGCGATATTAGGGAGTGCCTATCGGAGTAGGTGTTGGCACGATTGAAGTATAAAAGGTGTCTACATTCACAGCTCCATCTGCATCAATTCGATAGGTGGTTGTACTGTCAAGTGTTTTAAAAAAGACATTAGTTTCTGTTACGCTGATCTCTTTATAGTTCCCATCCATTACTTTCTCTGATTTTAAGTTATCAGTATCAATTCTTTCAAGACGGTCATTTGCGGTACCGTTTATCTGATAATACACATATTTGCCCTTGTTTGTAATATTATAAGTAGAGATGGGCTTCTTAACCAGTAAGGTCGGGTTCGTACCATCTTTATTGATTCGATAAAGATAATCGTGATCTTCAGTATTTATATAGTAGAGATAATCACCGCTAAATATCGGATAGACAAAAGAACCGTTATAATAGGTATGTTCTGTAAAGCTGGACAGTTCCATTCCTTTAATATCGGTACCCTTAGAATCACCGGTATAATATAGATATTTGTTCAAATATTCAATCGGAACAGCTGAGGTATCGGAAAGAATACGCTCCTTCGTCCCATCAATCATAATCATTGTGAGATTAAATCCATCTTTAACATTGTAGCGTTGCATAAACAAGTTATTTCCGCTTGTCATTAAGAAAGCAGCAGGGTCAACACTCATTACCTTAAGGTTTTTCCCGTTGTAGGTAGTACGGTAAATACCGGTATTACTAAAGAAGGAATAGAAATCGGTACTGTATTCTATTGTATTGTTGCCTCGTGCATAATAGATATAATTCTCATCAACATTGATATATACAGCCTTATCATCAGAAACCTTCTTAATGCCGGTACAGTCTGACTTCATGCGGTAAAGCTTACCGCCCTCCGCATCATTACTAAAATATATAGTACCACCCTGCTCGCAGAAAAGTCCACCATTATATATATTGCCGGTTGTATTACCAACCTCTGAGTCATCATTATAATAGGTACGGCCCTTCGAATAAAAATATATGAACAGGACTGCAGCCACGGTAAGAATGATAAGGGTTAAGAGTACGCGCTTTATCGATGACAGCATTTCTGACCTCCTTAAATACTTATTTTACATTATTTTTATTATATATCGGTGCTGTCGATTATGCAACGAACAAATATGGATTTGTACCGGATAGTTCTTGATTGCATTACTGATATTATGATAGTATAATAAAGCATTATATACAGAGTACGTGGCTCGAGTTCTTAATCTACATATTTAAACAGATACGGCAGAGTACGGAGGAATGGAGTCTGAAATGATTGATTTAATGGAAAGCAGAGAAAAAATTGATGAAGTAGATAAAAAAATCGTTGAACTTTATGAATTACGCATGAAACTTGCGATGGACATAGCTGATTTTAAAAGGAGTGTCGGTAAACCGATTTATGATGCGGTAAGAGAAGAAGAAAAGCTTACCCGTTTGATGTCAATGACAGATAACGAGTTTAATAAAAAGGCAATTGCAGATTTATTTAAACAAATTATGTCTATGAGTCGGAGACTGCAGTATATGCTGCTTGACAGTTTGGAGAGTCTGGGACTGTCAGAGGTAGACAGTATCACTACCGAGCCGAATATGAAGGTAGCTTTCTTTGGAGAAATCGGCACATACACAGAGCAGGCAATGCTTGAGTATTTTGGTTCTAGCATCATTGGATTACCGATGTCAACCTTTGGCGGAGTTATGCAGGCAGTGAAAGAGGGAGTCGTGGAGTATGGAGTACTTCCTATAGAAAATTCCTCAACCGGTAATATAACAGATATTTTTGATCTTCTCGCTGAATATGATAATTTTATCATGGGAGAACATTTGATGAAGATAGAGCATAACTTATGGGGCATAACGGGAGCAAAACTTTCCGATATCAAGAAGGTATATACGCATCCACAGGTTCTTAAGCAGTGTTCCGAATTCTTAAAAAGTCATCCGGATATTGAGCCGATAGAGTTTGGGAGTACAGCAGGCTGTGCAAGATTAATCCTGGAAGAGAATGATATTACTCAGGCGGCGATTGCCAGTGAGAGAGCCGGTGGTAATCTGGGACTTAATTTGCTTCAAGCCTCTGTCCATAATGAAGCAAATAATACAACCAGATTTATTGTGATATCCAATAAAAAAGTGTTTATCAAGGGAGCGAAGCGTACCAGTTTGTGTATTGCACTTCCGCACAAGAGCGGTTCCTTGTATCATGCACTATCCCATTTTATCTACAATAATATCAATATGACCAAAATTGAATCCAGACCGATTTTGGGGAAGGCCTTTGCATATCGCTTCTTCGTGGATATTGAAGGAAGTCTTGATGAACCGTCAGTAAAGAATGCTCTTCATTGTATCAAAGAAGAAGCAATCGAAATGAAAATTCTGGGCTGTTATATACCCGTACAGTAGAGATATGATATATCTTCTTCATCATTATTTCAAAATCTAATCACAAAGAAGACATAATTAATTGTTAAACTATTCTTATCAAAAGGAAAAAACGTTACAGTTCAGCCTAGCAAGTATCGTGACAAGACAGGGAAAGAAATGTTTCCATATAGGAGCCGCTTTCGCTAAGTTGCATTACGTAGCGGTACATAAGGCTCTATAGGACAGAGCCAAAGTATCGACGAATGCAAATACTTCTATATGGAAATCATTTTTTTCCCAGTCCGGATATATCTCTTTGAAGGCTGAATTGTAACGAAAAGCAGATTTTCATCTGATTAAGAGTAGTCTGGTGTAATTTTGAAAGGAGAGTTTTTACATGAGTGAAGAATTTAAAAGTAATAAACTGGGTGATGATGATATTGTGAACAACATGGACATAGAGCACAAGGATGCGATGCCCCATTTTAATCAAAATGATGCTACTGAAAGCGTGTCAGAACAGGATGATAGGTCAGTGGACAATATTAACCTAGAAGCAAATAAGGAAGTAACAAATGAAATTACACAAGAAATAAATAAGGAAGTAAATCAGGAAGTAATTCATGATTACAATACAGCACAGAGTAATGAACAGAGCTTTAATCATGTAGGCAATACAGTACAGATGAATTCACAACCACCTTATAGCAATCCAGGGCAGTTGAATGCACAACCTCCATACAGCAATCCAGGGCAGTTGAATGCACAACCTCCATACGGCAATCAGGTGCAGATGAATACGCAACCTCCTTACGGTAATCAGGGTCAGATGAATGCACAGCCGGTATATGGCTATCCAGGTCCGGTGAATGCACAACCTCCTTTCGGTAATCAATATCAGGGATATCCTATTCCACAGATTCATCTTAAGAAGGTGAAAAAGAAGAGAAAGGTGCCCGGTGCCTTAAAGCTTACCGCAGCGGCCTTAGCTTTTGGCATTATCGCAGCAGTCTCTTTTCAGGGATTTTATTATATCATGGATGCCACAGGTAATTCCTTTGAGAATGATAGTGATCAAGACGTTAAGGTAACACAAGTAACCCAGGCGGCTGGTGACAATGATACGATAGTACCGGCAGCTGAAACTTCCGGGGATTCCGTAGTTACAGATGTCTCTGATATTGTAGAAAAAGCAATGCCCTCAATTGTAGTAATTAATGCGAATGTAACCACCACAGCCAGTGATTTCTTTGGAAGATCCTATTCTCAGGAAGCACAAAGCAGCGGCTCCGGTATTATCATTGCACAGAATGACTCCCAGCTTTTAATTGTTACGAATAATCATGTTATTGATGGTGCAAGCTCAGTAGAAATAGTATTTGCTGACGGTAAAGAAGCTACGGCAGAGATTAAGGGAGCAGATTCAGGTGCTGATCTGGCAGTACTTTCTGTTGATATGAAGGATTTAACCGAGGTCACGATTAAAGCAATAAAGGTTGCTACACTCGGAGATTCTGATACGGTTCAGGCAGGTGATATGGCAATAGCGATCGGTAATGCTCTTGGTTACGGACAATCAGTTACGGTAGGTTATATCAGTGCAGTGAATAGGGAAATAACCCTTGAAGATAAAACAATGACTTTACTCCAGACGGATGCAGCCATCAATCCCGGTAACAGTGGTGGTGCATTACTTAATACGCAGGGTCAGGTAATCGGAATTAATTCTGTAAAATATGCATCCACAGACGTTGAAGGTATGGGATATGCAATCCCGATATCTACTGCCATCCCGATGATTGATGAATTAATGAACCGCCAGGTGGTAGTGGCGGGTGAACAAGGTTACCTTGGAATCAATGCATCAACTGCAGAGAATGTAACCTCGGATTATGCGGAACGCTTTAATATGCCGGTTGGTGTTTACGTGAACGATGTAATCGAGGATTCTCCTGCTGAAAACGCAGGTTTGATACGCGGTGACATAATCGTTGGTGTTGATAGTATTAAGGTTGAGACAATTGATGATCTGATCAATGTATTAAGCTTCAAGAAGTCCGGAGAAGAAATTACACTTAAGATAGAAACGAAGGAAAGTGGAGCATATACGGAGAAAACCTTAAATATTACACTTGGACATAAATAATAATATCTTTTGGTAAAAATATTCCCTAATATCGGAAACATAAAAGTAATCTGTACGGAGGTAATCCTGACAGATTACTTTTTTAACTTATAGGAGCGTGTCCTATAAGTTAAAAAGCACTCCGTGCAGGATGCACACCTCAGCGGATAACGCATAAATGAATTTATGCGTTTGGTAGTTTATTGCTTCGCAATTCGCTTGGGCGCAAAAGTGTCGTAAGCTGGCACTTTAATCCATAAAATATTTGGAATACAGCATTAATCAGAAGAATATGCTGTAATTTGTAAAGAAGTATTTATAGGGGGCTTTATGAGCAAGAAATCGATCAATCTAGTGACTGTAATCTGCATATTTGCATGGATGCTATCGGGATGTAGCGGTAACAGTAAAGGTTTGACTACAATAAAGCTAAACGAATCCACGCATTCGGTTTTCTATGCACCTTTGTATGTTGCAATCGAGAAGGGTTATTTTAAGGAAGAAGGGTTGAAAGTTAATTTGGAGAACGGCTCAGGATCCGATCAGTCGATGAAAGCACTGCTTGGAGGCGACTGCAATATCAGTCTTTTGGGTCCGGAGACATCAATCTATGGATATAACGGAGGAACCAAGGATTATGCAATTGACTTTGCCCAGCTTACGCAGCATGCGGGAAATTTTCTGGTATCCAGGGATATGAACGAGGAATTCTCATGGGATAATCTGAAGGGAAAGACTGTACTTGGTGGTAAGGAAGATGGTATGCCTGAGATGGTGTTTCAATATATCCTAAAGAAGCATGGGATTGATCCGATGACAGATCTTGCGATTGTAAAGGATATTGATTTTGGAGCGACATCGCAGGTATTCGCTTCCGGTAAGGGAGATTATACATTGGAATTTGAGTCTGATGCCTCGGAACTTGAGAAAAAGGGCTTGGGTAAGGTGGTTGCTTCCTTGGGAGAAGATAGCGGTCAGATACCTTTTGCGGTATTTGCAGCAAAGAAAAGCTTACTTACAAAGAATCCGAAGCTTATCCAAAGCTTTACGAATGCGCTGCAAAGAGGACTGGATTATGTAATGAAGCAAACTCCCGAAGAGACTGCCAAAACCATACAGCCGCGATTTGCAGGCACGGATAGCAAAGACTTAGTTCAGATGGTAACTACATACTATAATCAGGATACGTGGAAGAATAATCTGATTTTTGAAGAAGGCAGTCTGGTACTGTTACAAGATCTTATGAAAGATGCTGGTGAATTATCAGAAATGGTATCCTATGAGAATATCGTTAATACCGAATTTGCCAAAAATGCTTCCAAGTAATAAGTGAATTAAAAAATATACATGACAAGTAAACATAATAAGAGCTGCAGTCATCAAATCAAATGATTATGGGTAGTATACCATAACCAAAATAAAAATGATTACTGCAGCTTTAAATGATCTTCGCTAGGTTAATACTGCGCCGCAACTCCTGTAAGATTAACTTTCAGAGGCATCAGTTGTTTTGTTGTCTTCAGAGGTATCTTCGGTATCATCCTCATAATCATCGAAGTCATCATCAAAATCTTCAAGATAATCCGGATTCATATAACGGTATACAGCATAGGCGATTGCTGCAACAGCAGCAACAGCACCGATAATTGCAAGTACACATATAATAACATGTTTTCTTTTTTCTCCCGGACATTCTTTCCTGTGTAATAATTCTCCTAATCTCATTGTATCCAAAAGCTCCTCAATCTTATTGCCCATGATTACACTTCCCTTCTTACATAATGATAAATATAAAACCATATTCTTAATATGCCATTTTTAGTATACCACAATACATTAATTTTTACTAATTTATTTAATTTATTACCAATTTTTCCGACTAATTAAGCTTTTGTAAGTTAGCAAAGGTGGACAGTAGCTTTTTGATTCCAAAGTTAGGGAAGTCAACCGTTACTTCATAATCTTTACCGCCCTTCGTGATAGCTGCTACGATTCCGACTCCGAATTTGATATGCTTTACGCTATCGCCTACTCCGTAATCCAGTGAACCCATCTGATTACCTTCAAACTGTTTGGCCGAAGGAGTAATGAAGGGTTTATAGGAGGATTGGTTAAATTGATTACTGCCGGATACCGGTTTGTTAAAATTTATGCTGTCTTCATAGGACTGTCCGGGGGAATATTCATTTTTTGCGGGAATGCTGTTCTCGGAAAAAGTAAACCTATGCTTGGACGGAGCAGATGCTTCCATTTTCAATAGGTACCTGGGTATTTCATTGATGAAGCGTGAAGGCTTGTTCATCTGAGTTTCCCCACGCAGCATACGCTGTTTGGCAGCCGTCAGATACAGTCGTTTCATTGCTCTCGTGAAACCAACATAACAAAGTCGGCGCTCTTCTTCAATTTCATCCTTCGGATTATCTGCAAAAATCGATTGATACCCCGGAAAAACACCTTCCTCTAAGCCACATAAGAATACATAGGGAAATTCAAGACCCTTAGCACTGTGAAGAGTCATGAGAGTGATGCTGTCGGCATTTTCATCCAGATTATCAATTTCGGCAACAAGGGCGACCTCTTCAAGAAAGCCACTTAGAGTAGGTGTGTCCTGTGCATTTTCTTCATAGGTTACCAGCTTATTGACAAGTTCATTGATATTACCGATACGATCCTCTGCTTCTTCGTCATCATCTTCCTTCAATTCCCTCAAATAACCGGTTGCATCCAGAATATCATCAATTAATTCTCGTAAGGCATAGCCCTCCTGATTTACTCTTGACTTTAATCCTTCCATCAGACTGAGGAAGGGAGTGAGCTTTGAAGCCGATCTCTCAAGTCCCGGAATGTAATGGGCACGGGTCAACGCATCGTAGAAGCTGATATCATTCGTGATGGCATAATCATTTACTTTGTCAACGGTAGCGAGGCCGATTCCACGCTTTGGCACATTGATGATTCGCTTCACTGCAATATTATCGAGACCATTATCAATGGTCTTTAAGTAAGCAAGGATATCCTTAATTTCCCTACGAGCATAGAAATGTACTCCGCCTATCAGTTTATAGGGAATGTTTTTCTTGATACAACGTTCTTCAAATAAGCGGGATTGGGCATTGGTACGATAAAGAATTGCAAAATCATGGCAGCAGGCATCCCCGTTATCTACCATTTGTTTTATCTCCGAGGTGATGGCGTCTGCTTCTGTTATATCGGTGTCATATTGGGTAAAGCTTACCGTATCGCCATCCTCATTATCTGTCCACATGGATTTGTCCTTGCGGCCCTTGTTATTACAGATAACTTCATTGGCAGCATTTAGAATGTTCTTAGTGGAACGATAATTTTGCTCAAGCTTGATAACCTGCGTATTTGGAAATGCTTTCTCAAAATTAAGAATATTATAAATATTTGCACCGCGGAACTTATAGATCGACTGGTCATCATCACCAACGACACAGAGATTGTAATCGCGTTCCCCATAGGAATTCATTCCCGAGGCAAGTTGATGAATCAATTTAAACTGAGCCGTATTGGTATCTTGATATTCATCCACCAGAATGTAACGAAAGCGCTTCTGATAATAGGAGAGAGCTTCCTCATGACTTTGAAATAGCTCTACAGTCTTTACAATCAGATCGTCAAAGTCCATGGCGTTACTTGCTTTTAGGCGCTTCTGGTATTCCGCATATGCCTGGGCATATTTATTTTGTTGATTATCACCATTAGCATTTCTTGCAAAATCCTCCGGTGTAATAAGCTCGTCCTTCGCCTTGGATATTACTGACATGATGCTGCGTTCATTGGTTTTCTTTGTATCGATATTCAAGTACTTGCAGATTTCACGCATCAGAGTCTTCTGGTCATCTGTATCATATATCGTAAAATTACGAGAATAACCGAGGGCATCTGCATACCTTCGTAGGATTCTCACACAGGTAGAGTGAAAGGTACTGACCCAAATATCCTCGGAACCATTACCAATGATTTTATCCACCCGCGCGCGCATTTCCTTGGCTGCCTTATTCGTAAAGGTGATGGCCAGTATGCTATATGGATTAACACCTCTTTCTTCGATGAGATAGGCGATGCGATGGGTAAGAACCCTTGTTTTACCGGAGCCGGCTCCGGCAAGGATAAGAATAGGTCCGTTATCATGGAAAACCGCACGTTTTTGTTCGGGGTTGAGTGTGTCATATATGCTCATATTAAATTACCTACCTGTCCTATGTAATCATTTAGTGTGTTCAAAGGTCATATCAGACCACAAACGTATGTTTATTATAGCATGCAAAAGGAGCAGATTCAATCATTCAATTTGCAGGGCTCTGAAACAGTCCCTTTTTAGGTAGCTGATACCCTAATTATACACCTTTATTCATGTTAAGACTATGAAAGAAACTATTTCAGTGCCTTCTTTACAAGGGTGGTAAACAATAAAGAATACTTAATTATGTTATGAATTCAGTGGAATTAAATGGTAATTTTTGCTTCTCATCTATATATTTTGTCTTTGACATCTAGTTTCTGATACTATATAATGAAGAAGAGGTGATTGGAGTGGAAATGACGAAAGAGGAGTATATTAAGGGCTTGATTGACAGCCTGAAGGATGTCAAATACATCATGCCGGATGATATACCGAATATTGATTTATATATGGATCAGGTTACGACGTTTATGGACAAGCATTTAAAATCCTCTAAACGTTACAGCGAGGACAAGCTCCTGACCAAGACAATGATTAATAATTATACGAAGAATGAATTATTGCCTCCGCCGAGTAGGAAAAAATATACAAAGGAGCATATGTTTCTTCTTATTTTCATTTATTATTTTAAGAACATATTATCCATTAACGACATACAGAGCATATTCAATCCCCTAACAGAGCGCTATTATAAGGATAATGCCAGTGTTAAGCTGGAAACAATCTATGAGGAGATATTTCGACTTGAGAAGGAACAGACAGATACACTGACTAAGGACATGGTTCGCAAAATGACAAAGGCGAAGGAATCCTTTGCCAATGTAAAAAATCAGGAGGATCATGATTTTCTTACTACCTTTTCCTTTATCAGCATGCTTTGCTTTGATGTTTACATGAGAAAACATATGATTGAAAAGATGATAGATGATTCCTTGATGGGCACCAGTAAAAGGGTTACGCCGGAGGATAAAGTCAAAAAAGCTGCGAAGCAGGAGAAGAAACCCACTCCCAAAGCAGACACTCCCAACGCAGAAACTTCCAAAAATGAAGAATAGTCACAGGATGCTAATAGGTATACTTCTGTAAACAAAATGGGCGTCTGTCAGATATAATTATTATATCTGACAGACGCCTTTTATTCGTGTAATGAAACAGATTACTCTTTTTTTGTATTGTCGCATCGTTCCGTTATGGAACCCGGTAGTCTGGCAAAAACCATGTCATATCCGTCATTGCCATAGTTCAGGGAGCGGTTGACACGGCTAATAGTAGCAGTGGAAGCACCTGTCTTTTCTGCAATCTCAAGATAAGTGTTATGACTACGTAACATACGAGCCACTTCAAATCTCTGGGATAGGGATAATAGTTCGTTGACGGTACAAATATCTTCAAAAAATATATAGCATTCCTCCGAATTCTTTAAGCTTAAAATAGCTTCAAATAAATGATCAACAGCAGTTGTTCTGATATTCTTACTCATCGGCAGGACTCCTTTCGTTCATTTGCAAATCAATTTTCACACAGTACAATTTTAGCACTATAGAGTGTTAAAGTAAAGCGCTTTTCCTTTTTCAAAGCTTGAAAAATTTATGAATTTCTGTAGCAGGATGTTTTCTACTATTGATGAAGAATAGAATTCTTACATTTGAAGATAATGAATCTCACGGAGGTGATAAGAATGAAAGTCGGTAATCAAATTGCACCGCGCGAAGCACTTGAATTGCATGAGCTTCTGACGTTTAAAAATGTTTGCGCAACCAAAGCAGTATCCATGGTATCCTTAGTGAAGGATGAAGAGTTGAAAAGTATCCTGCAGCAGGATTTCACAAGTAGTAAAGAGCATATTAAAGAATTAAATGAGTTGATGGTGGGTGCAAGTACTGCATTCAGTACTTCCTCAAAGGCAACTGTTGGATAATTCATTTATATAATGAAAGGGTGATAATAATGGCCGGTATTATTCAAAATATGGCTGGAATGGCTGATATGACAGAGCAAATAATCGCTACTGATTTATTAATATCTTCAAAAAATGCGATAAAAAACTATGCAGCTGCAATTACTGAGACCACGACACCGGAGGTTACAAGTATACTCCGCAGACAATTGGACGATGCATTTGATACACATGAAAAAATATCCTCTTATATGATGAATAAGGGTTATTATAATGCCTTCGAACCTCAGGCTCAGATGAGTATAGATCGTCAGGCATCAGAAAAGATTCTGAATATGAATTAATCAGCTGGGAAATAATACCATTGATTTATTGGAATTAAACGTTGACTTACGGTTACGGTGATATTATAATGGTGAAAATGAATATTGTCGGGAGCTTGTATACAGGCTGAGAGGAAACATTAGTTTCGACCGTACCTGATTTGGGTAATGCCAACGTAGGGAATAACATGGATGATAATAAATTTGTGGGATGCACCTTCTTGGTGCATCCCTTTTTTCATTAAAATATTAACTAATTAAAAGGAGAGTAAAAGCATGTCAGTCAAAAAATTATCGTTAGCAGGTGTTCTCGTGGCAGTGGGAGTAGCATGTTCCACATTCTATATTCCGGTTGGGGTATCTAAGGTATTTCCGGTACAGCATTTCATTAATGTATTAGCAGCGGTTATGCTAGGGCCGGTATATGGTGTCGGGATGGCGTTTTCAACCTCATTACTTCGCAATTTCATGGGAACGGGAAGTCTTCTGGCATTTCCGGGAAGTATGTGCGGTGCCTTAATCAGTGGGGTATTGTATCAATATACAAAAAAACTCGGTGCAGCATTTATTGGTGAAGTGGCAGGAACAGGAATTCTTGGCGCACTGATCGCATATCCGGTAGCTGTACAATTCTTATCGAGTAAAGCAGCCTTTTATGGATTTATTATTCCGTTTAGCATTAGTTCTTTCGCGGGGGCATTACTGTCTCTATCATTATTGCTGGCGTTAAAGAAAGCAGGGATTCTTAAGAAGCTGATTCGTGGAGAAATTGTGTAAAAATAGTCTCGCAAAAATCATGCGGGCCATCAGTAATATACTAATGAATTCCATTGGAAATTCATTGTTATATTTACAGGCGTTCATCAGCATTTGCAGCCACTATGTGGCTATGCTGGGTTTGCGTAATCCTCGGGCCAAACTAATTCGAAGGATAGGCATGCTAAGCTAGTCTGCATAAAACATATGGAAAGAATAGAGGAAGTTAAGGAATGAATTATAAAACACAGATGGAAGCAGCGAGAAAAGGAATTATCACGAAGGAAATGCAGATAGTTGCAGAGAAGGAAGGAATGGATGTCACAATACTCAGAGAACGAATCGCTGAGGGTCATATTGTAATTCCGGCAAATATTTTGCATACCTCCTTAAAGCCGGAGGGCGTCGGAGAGGGTTTAAGAACAAAGATTAACGTTAATCTCGGAGTCTCCGGGGATTGCGCCGATTACGAAAAGGAATTTGAGAAGGTAAAGCTATCCATCGAATTGGGAGCAGAAGCAATTATGGATTTAAGCAATTACGGAAAGACGAATACCTTCCGTAAACAATTAATTGAATATTCATCCGCAATGATCGGAACCGTTCCAATCTATGATGCAATCGGATATCTTGAGAAAGATTTGATGAATATCACGGCAAAGGATTTTCTGAAGGTTGTAGAGGTACATGCAAAGCAGGGAGTTGATTTTATGACAATTCATGCCGGTATTAATAAAAGGGCTGTACAAAGCTTTCGAGCTTCAAACCGTCTGACCAATATCGTATCGCGTGGCGGATCGTTACTGTTCGCCTGGATGGAGATGACCGGAAATGAAAATCCGTTCTATGAATTCTATGATGAGGTATTGGACATTTTGTATGAATACGATGTGACAATTAGTCTTGGAGATGCGCTTCGCCCCGGAAGTATTCATGACAGCAGTGATGCCGGACAGCTAGCGGAACTCATAGAGCTCGGGCATCTGACGAAAAGAGCCTGGGAGAAAAATGTTCAGGTTATGGTTGAGGGACCGGGCCATATGGCTTTGAATGAAATTGCCGCGAATATGACCATTCAAAAGAGGCTGTGCCACGGAGCACCCTTCTATGTACTTGGACCGTTGGTTACCGATATTGCACCGGGCTATGACCATATTACCTCAGCAATCGGAGGAGCAATTGCAGCTGCAAGCGGAGCAGATTTCCTGTGTTATGTAACTCCTGCGGAACACCTGAGATTGCCGAATCTGTCTGATGTGAAAGAGGGCATCATAGCATCGAGGATTGCAGCACATGCAGGAGATATCGCTAAAGGAATCCCCGGAGCAAGGGAGATTGATAATAAGATGAGTGACGCCAGAAGACGAATTGATTGGGAGGAGATGTTTTCCTATGCGATTGATCCGAAGAAGGCAAGAGAATATTTTGAGAGTGCACCACCGACAGAGAAGAACAGCTGCACCATGTGCGGTAAAATGTGTGCCATGAGAACTACGAATATGATATTGAACGGAGAAAAGGTTGATTTCTTATAGAGAAAAGATGAAATCTATTAGAGAAGAGGGTAAGTGTGAAAGATTTTTCAAATCTTTCACTCGCAAAGTTTGTGCCTGCGTAACCAAAGTGTGCAAACACACTAGGCGCAAACTTATATGCGCAGAAAGCATGCGCAGGAATGGAGAAAAACATGTTAGAAAACATATTCAGTAACACAAGAGATAAGGCTCCATATGTCCATAATATAACGAACTATGTAACAGTAAATGACTGTGCCAACATTATCTTAGCCTGTGGTGCTTCTCCAATCATGGCAGATGACATCGCTGAGGTAGCGGAGATAACCTCCATTTGTAATGCGCTGGTGATTAACATCGGTACGTTAAATGAGAGAACAATACCGGCAATGCTTGCAGCCGGGAAGAAGGCGAATGAACTTAAGATACCTGTGATTCTTGACCCGGTCGGGGTGGGGGCATCAAAGCTTCGGACAGAAACCGCATTACATCTGATGAAGGAAGTAAATTTTTCCGTGATTAGGGGTAATGCATCTGAGATCAAGACACTATATCTTGGAAACGGAATAACAAAGGGCGTGGATGTGAACGATGCGGATAAGATCACAGAATATAATTCGGCGCAGGCCATAACAATGGCGCAGGAATTCCACAAGCACACCGGAGCAGTAATAGCGATTACAGGGGAAATCGACATAGTTGCAGGTTATGACAAATTCTATCTCATACGAAACGGTCATCCCATGATGAGTAGAATTACAGGCACCGGATGTATGTTAACCGCTGTTATCGGAGCCCTATGTGCTGCGAATCCGGACAGAATACTTGAGGCGACAGTCGCAGGCGTCTGTGCAATGGGTATCTGCGGGGAGCTTGCATATAGTAAGGTTACAAGTCAAGGACAAGGGACTGCTTCATTTCGGATATACCTGCTGGATGCCATGAGTAATATGGATGACGACATGGTTATGACGAGAAAAAATCTGGAGACTCTGATGTAGGGGAGGGAGAAATGATGCAAATAAGGAAAGAAGATTTGCGGCTATACGTCGTAACAGATCGCACTTGGTTGGGAGAACGAAGTCTTGCAAGCCAGGTAGAGAAAATTCTTGGAGTAGGTGCTACCTTGCTGCAATTACGAGAAAAAGATATGCCCTATGATGAATTTGTAAACGAAGCAAAGGAAATCAAACGTATCACAGATCGCTATCATATTCCACTGATTATTAATGACTGCATTGATGTGGCTGTTTCGGTAGATGCCGATGGTGTTCATCTGGGTCAAGAGGATGAACAATTACAAAGTGCCAGAGAAATTCTCGGAGAGGATAAGATTATTGGAATATCGGTACATACAGTAGAGGAAGCGATTACTGCCCAGAATTATGGGGCAGATTATATTGGGGTAGGTGCTGTATTTAATACCTCCACGAAGAAGGATGCGGGTGCGTTGTCCTTTGATACCTTAACAAATATTTGTAAGGCAGTTACTCTTCCGGTGGTAGCAATCGGTGGTATCACGCGGGATAATATTATGAAATTATCAGGAAGCGGTATTGATGGAGTTGCTGTAATCTCGGCCATTTTTGCTCAGAGGGATATCAGCAGTGCCACCAAGGAAATGCTCACGCTGGCGAATAAAATGATTGGGAAAAAATTGATTTAAGCGAAGCGAAGAAACGAGGAATTTATGAATAAGGTACTTTCAATCGCAGGTTCTGACTGCAGTGGGGGAGCCGGAATACAGGCCGATATTAAGACGATTACGGTGCACAAGATGTACGCCATGAGTGTGATTACGGCACTTACTGCACAAAATACTACCGGAATCAGAAGTGTATATGAGGTGAGTCCGCATTTCGTATCGGAACAGCTGGATATGATATGCTCGGATATTCGTCCCGATGCCGTCAAAATCGGCATGGTTTCAGACCCTGCAATCATTGAAGTAATTGCAGAGAAGTTAATACTGTACGAACTTATGAATATTGTATTAGATCCGGTCATGATATCCACCAGCGGAAAGAAGCTTTTGAAGGAGGAGGCCTCTCAGGTATTAGTCAGTAAATTAATACCCCTTGCCTCCGTTATCACACCAAATCTATCCGAAGCCGAATTCTTAAGTGGTGTAAAGATACAAAGTAAGGAAGATATGATACAAGCAGCAAAAGAGATAGCACTATGGTATGACGGAAGTATACTGATTAAGGGAGGACATCTTGAGGGCAGCAGTGACGACCTATTATATGAAAAGGGTGATCTCATCTGGTTTGAACAGGTGAATATAGATAATCCGAACACCCACGGAACCGGTTGTACTCTATCCTCAGCCATTGCTTGCAATATTTCTGAAGGAAAGGACATGGCTCAGAGCGTTGCCTTAGCGAAAGAGTTCATAACCGGAGCTATACAAGCGGGCCTTAGTATTGGAAATGGTAACGGGCCTTTAAATCATTGCTGGCGCTTGTAATTCTAATCTCATTCTAATCCTTGCGGTGATGAATCATGGTATAATTAGGAAACCAAAACAAGGGGGATTAGAGAATGTATCGTGGACTTAATGAGCAATTGGAAGCTGTACAGCAAGATATATTGAGACTTCAGAAGATTAATTCAAAGCTGGAGGAACGAAAGAAACAGAGTGAAGCCTTGAAGGACAAAACGGCAGAACTTAAGAAGATATTAGAGAAAGAGAATGTCGATGTAGAAAAGCTGGAGGAAAGAAGTCTTTCACATATCTTTCATTCGATTCTTGGCAACTTAAATGATCGACTGGATAAGGAACGACAAGAGGCTCTGGCCGCCCGGCTCAAATATGATCAGGCTGTGTGTGATCTAGAGAATGCCAATGCTGAGATTTATAAGCTTTTATCAGAAAGAATACAGTATAAAGACAGTGAACGTAACTATAAAGAATTATGTAATCAGAAGAAGGAATTGTTACTTCAGGCAAACTCAGAGACAGCGGAACGAATTCTTCAGCTGACACAACAGCTCGGACAGTCGCAGAATTACAGGAAAGAAATCAAAGAAGCAATCGATGTCGGTAACATTGTAATTGATCATATCAATATAGCCGCCAACTGCTTGGACAGTGCGGAAGGGTGGGGTACATGGGATTTGCTCGGAGGCGGTCTGATTTCCGATCTGATGAAACATTCCCATATCGATGATGCAAAGAGCGAGGTCGAAAGTGTGCAGGCAGAGTTGTCGCATTTTAGAACGGAGCTTGCCGATATCAAAATATCCAAGGATATCGATATTCAGACGGATGGCTTCGGAAAGTTTGCAGATTTCTTCTTCGATGGTCTGATTGCCGATTGGTGTATGCAGTCCAAAATTAATGAATCACAGGAAAGTGTCAATAATACCAAAGCGCAGGTTCAAAAAGTACTGAATAAGCTGAAGCAAATGGAAAAAGAACAGACAGCAAGGGCGGTTCAACTAGAGCAGGAGATAAGTACACTCGTTACGCAGGCGTCGTAATAATGAGAATATGCTATAAAACCATTAAGTCATAAAGCCATTATTACATGTGGGGAGAACAGGATTTCCCGTGTTGCCATAATGGCTTTATTTATAAACTCTAAACTCTAATCTCTAAACTTTAATTCATAATTCATAGTTCATGTTCATAGTTTTATTCGTGGATTATTCATATTACGTTTAGTTTCAGCTTATAGTTTCACTTCCGGTAGCGAAAGATTCCTTGTATAGACAAATCATTTTATTATCATTATAATGTTACGGTATGAAACAATGAATAAGAAAGGATAGGAGTTCTGCTACCTTTATTATCGTAGTGGATATTCCGGTGTAATAGATGAAAAAAGGTCAGGTTTATGAAGGCATTGTAACAAGAGTTGATTTCCCGAACAAAGGCATTGTCCAGGTAGATGGGGAGAAGGTAATCATTAAGAACTGTATGCCTGAGCAAAAGATCAGCTTTGCAGTAAATAAAGTCAGAAAAGGTAAATCGGAAGGAACACGAATTGAACTACTTGAGAAATCACCGCTCGAAGTCAGAGAAAAGGCCTGCAAGGGTTTTGGCGAATGTGGGGGCTGTAGCTATCAGACAATGTCATATGAGAGCCAGACCAAGATGAAGATGGGACAGGTACAACGCATACTTGATCAAGTATGTAAGGACTATATTTTTGAGGAAATAAAAGAAAGCCCGGTAGAGTGGGGTTATCGTAATAAGATGGAATTCTCCTTCGGAGATGAATTTAAGGATGGTCCGCTGGCTCTTGGACTCCATAAAAAAGGGAGCTTTTATGATATCATCACAGTAGATGACTGTAAGATTGTTGACAAAGATTATAACCTTATCTTAAGCAGTGTATTAGCTTATGCAACGGAGCTTGAAGCAACATATTTTCATAAGCTGACGCATTTGGGATATCTGAGACACCTACTTATTCGGAAAGCTGTCAAATCAGGAGAAATACTGATTAACATTATTACAACCTCACAGGAGGAAGAGATAAGAGCAGAATTGATTTCAGATGATGCTACTTGTGAAAAAAGGATTGGTAAGGAAGATGTAACACAGGGTGACATCTTCACGGAATTGGCCAACAGACTCAGGGAGTTACCGCTTGCCGGAACGATTGTAGGGATTCTTCACACCTATAATGACAGTCTTGCTGATGTTGTGAAAAGTGATAAGACAGTGTCGCTTTACGGAAGAGATTATATCTTCGAAGAATTACTGGGGCTTAAATTTAAGATCTCCACTTTTTCCTTCTTTCAGACAAACTCTCTGGGAGCGGAAGTTCTATATACGAAGGTAAGAGAATATGTCGGTGAAACGAAAGACAAGAAGATATTTGATTTATACAGCGGAACCGGTACCATCGCACAGCTCCTGGCTCCTGTCGCAAGGAAAGTAACCGGTGTAGAAATTGTGGAGGAAGCGATTGAGGCAGCAAGAGTGAATGCAGCGTCAAACGGTCTGGTCAACTGCGAATTCATCGCCGGAGATGTGCTAAAGGTAATAGATTCATTGGAGGACAAGCCGGATATCATTGTCCTTGATCCGCCAAGAGACGGCATTCATCCGAAGGCGCTGGATAAAATCATTGATTTTGGTGTGGAACGGATTGTTTATATTTCCTGTAAGCCAACCTCATTGATAAGGGATCTGGAAGTGTTTCAGGCGAAGGGTTATAAAGTAGAGAAGGCATGTGCTGTGGATATGTTCCCGGAGACGGTGCATGTGGAGACCGTCTGTTGTCTACAAAGGGTGAATATGTAGAAATCCTTGAATTTACGCACTTTGCGAGGGTTTTTAAGTTCACTGGGAAATCGAATTTTGGAAGAAAAAAAGAGATTTCCAATGAGATTAAAGTCTCGGTAGTTATAGAACTGGTATGAGTGGACACAAAAATATATCGTTCATAAATCGGATGATTTCAGTAAAATAAACCATCAACAATTTCATAAAAAAAAAAGTCGAAAGACCGCTTGTTTTCAACATCTTTGATGTGAAAGCAGGCGGTCTTCTTTTTTTGCCAGTTTTCACATGACACCTACAACAATAGGAGGATTGAGAAGATGAAGAAATCAAAGGAAATGTGTTCATTATGGAACAACGAACAGGAATTACAGACGGGAAACGTCAGAATCAGTGAATTGCACGAGTTTAAAGGGCATCCATTTCGGGTAGAGCATAATATGCAGCTATTTGAATTATCCAAAAGTATTGAAGAAAAGGGCATATTGGTTCCTCTGATTGTTAGACCGAATCCTGATGGAGAGGGGTATGAGATTATTGCAGGTCATAGAAGAAAGGCTGCCTGTGCATGGGCAGGCATTGATACAGTTCCTATTATTGTCATGCAGATGGATGATGCAGAAGCCACAATAGCCATGATCGATAGCAATCTTCAAAGAGAGCATATAAGACCTAGTGAAAAGGCGTTTGCTTACAAGATGAAGATGGAGGCAATGAAGCAACAGGGGAAGAGAAATGATTTGTTTTACGATGGAACTTTGTCTCCAGTGGGGACGAAGTTAGATAATCCTACTTTGGAACTGAATCAATTGGTTTGTTCTTATGATGATTCAGGGAAATGGCAATTAGGCAGTCAACCATTAGAAAAAGAGTTACCAAGAGTACGGACAGATGAAATGCTGGCGAGACAAATTGGAGAAAGCAGAAATCAGATTGCAAGATATATTCGCCTTACCAATCTGATACCTAAGATTTTGGATATGGTAGATGAAGAAAAACTTGCTTTTCGTTCTGCAGTAGAACTGTCTTATCTGTCAGAAGAAGAACAATATGAGCTTCATGCAGTTATGGAATTGGAGCAGGTCATTCCGTCCTTATCTCAGGCAAATCGAATGAAACGGATGAGCCAGTCAGGGAAGTTAGATATGGATATGCTTTATGAAATTCTTGGAGAAGAAAAACCAAATCAGAGGGAAAAGCTAAAGATTTATGCAGATTCATTAGAAGGATATTTTCCATCTGATTTTACACCAAAACAGAAAGTGGAACTGATTGAAAGGCTTGTGAAAGAATGGAGCCTAAATCAAACCAAGACAAAGACAATGGAGAAGAAGGGAAGGTAATTATTATGAATAAAGAGAAATCATTATTTGAATCCATGGGAATTCGTTATGAAGAACAAGAAGGATTATTTTATCCAGTAATTGCAGAGACGGAAATTCAAGAGCCAATTCATGTTGGAAAGTATGGACATCTTTGGATGAATTTTATGAAAGAGAATCATCCAGATTGTTATCGTCATTTATTTCGATTTGGAAAACTAATGACAAAAGCAACAGAGATCGATGAGGAAGCTTATCAACTTTTGGATTCGACTACTGAGAAGTATTTAAAGAGTCATTCGCCTAGAGATTCCAGTTCCACTATGGAGATGTGGAGACTTCGAGAGGAAGCGAAAAGAATAGCAGAAGAAGTTATTTTTCAAGATATTGTTAATCAGTTTCACTAACGGGAGGAATTGTATTTATGAGTGATAACACAAGAATAACGAGAAATCAGAATTATTTTATGGGAATACCAAAGCAAACAGAAACTACAACAACACCGAATGGTAAAGGAGAAGAACAAATGAGAGATTATAATATGAATGGAACTTTAATTATTGGTTGTGACCATGGGTATGGCAACATTAAGACAGCGCATTTTTGCTTCAGAGCATCCGCCGAAGCAAGTGAAACAGCACCGATTTTTAGTAAGGATTATGTGAAATATGAAGATAAATATTATGTAATATCAGAAGGGCACAAGAGTTTTCTGGCAGACAAGATTGCAGATGATGATTATTATATTCTGACGCTGGCGGCAATTGCAAAGGAATTGGAACTTCGAGGATTGCATGAGGCAAAGATTCATCTGGCAGTAGGACTGCCACTGAAATGGGTAAAGGCACAGAGAGAGTCTTTTAAGTCCTACTTGCTTCGCAATCGCTATGTAGATTTTGAATATCGGGAGAAGAAATATCTAGTTGAGATTGCAGATTGTACGGTAATGCCACAGTGCTATTCTGCGGTGGCTGAGACTTTAAAAGAATTTACTGGAATTAATATGCTCGTTGATATTGGAAACGGAACCATGAACATCATGTATCTCAATGACAGAAGAGCAATGGAGAATAAATCTTGGACAGAGAAATTCGGAGTCAATCAGTGTGCGATTCGAATTCGCAACAAAGTACTGGATGAAACAGGCACCAATCTTATGGATGATGTGATTGAGCGATTTCTTAGAACGGGAATAACGAAGGTAGATGAACCTTATAATTCCTTGATCATAAACGCAGCTGCAGAGTATGTGGCTGAAATATTTGCTAAGCTGAAGGATTATGAATATAACGACAAGCTCATGAATCTGTATGTGATGGGTGGCGGTTATAAGCTGGTAGAAACGGTTGGACAGTATAATCCAGATAAGACATTTTTTATTACAGATATCTGTGCTACAGCAAAAGGTTACGAGTATTACTGTTATATGGGACTTCGCAGACAAAACCAGAATCGTTAATCAGTAAGATTAATGATAGATTGATATGGTTAAAATCTTGCGAGAAAGGAGGTTTCAATGATTAGGAATACAAATATTCGATTCTATGAGGAAGAAGATGAAGATAAAAGGGCATGGGAAATCTTACATGCCCTTGATAAGAAGCAATTCAAGTCTCAGAGCAAATTCGTAGTACTTGCCATACTGGATTATTACGAGAAATGCATAAGGCAGGAGGAAGATCCCTATTTTGAGACAAGGGAAAAGGAAGAGGCTTTTTCGGACAGAATCGTAAGGTCTGTGGAAGAAAAGGTGTTAGGTAATCTTCCTGCTCTGATTGGAAATTATGTAATGTGTATGCAACAGATTCCGTTGCAGAATGCTTCTATAGTTGGACAATCAGCAGTAATAAATTCTACAGGAATACTTCCTACAACAATTGCTACTGGTGCAATAAATCCATCGGGAGTAGAAGCAGGAAGTGAATCTAGTGATTTTAGTAAGGAATCCGTTTTTGAGGTAGAGGAAAATGAGTTCCTTGATTTTGGAATGATGGAATAGGTTAGGTTACAGAAGTGTTATCAGAAATTGATGAATGGCTACAATTGAGGGTAATTTTGATAGCAGATTTTTATAGGGATAATAATAGAACGGATGTGGTTACAAATTGCTATAGATTTGTAACCATATTTAGCATATTGGGTGCAAAAGAGACAGACGGCAAATTTCATGCGGTTCTGTCTTTTTTTGTACCTTTTTTTACAGACTTTGGCTGGTAAATATACCAGGGTCTTAGGGGTGGAAGCCCTAACAAGATAAGGGTGCGTCAGTACCCGATAGGATTTCGCAATGCGAAATCCGTATCTTGCAAAAAATCCCGGCAATTATCTTTAGGTCAAAGTGTAAAGGACGTAAGGCACGTAAAAAAAATTCAAAGGAGGAGATTTAAGTATGGGAAAGAAGAAAGTAAGTATAGCGAGGCAGAATAGAACATTTCGTTTATCGGAATCGGAACTACAGAAATTAGAGGAGGGGGCAAAGGCGGCAGGAATGTCGGAAAGTGAATATGTCAGACATTTAATTTTGCATGGTGGTGTTGACGTAGATTATATTCGTGACAGACAGAATATTATTAGACAGATAACAGGAGTTGCTACGAATGTAAATCAGGCTGCAAAGTGGGCAAATGAAAATAAGTATATTCCACAAAGCAGAATTGATCAGATGTGTATGCAATTAGGTGTGATTTTAAGTTTGTTAAAGGAGCTGATTCAATTATGGCGATAACCAAGATTATGAATATAGGAGCTGGAAAGAAGGGTAAAATCACAAATCATCTGAAAAATGCTTTGGACTATATTATGAATGATGCAAAGACAGAAAGCGGAGTACTGGTGGGCGGGTGGAATTGTGTTCCAAATCTTGCTTTTGAACAGATGGTGGGAACGAAAGAATTGTATGGAAAGACAGGTGGAAGGCAGGGATATCATATTGTTATATCCTGTCCGCCGGAAGAGGGAACTCCAGAGCAGTTATTGGAATTGATGAAGGAGTTTGCACAGGAGTTTTTAGGGGATGATTATGAAGCGGTGTATAGTGTCCATGTTGATAAAGAGCATAATCACGGACATTTGGTATTTAATAGTGTAAATATGAATACAGGTAAGAAATATGAGTATAAAAAAGGTGATTGGAAATATGAGATTCAGCCGATTACCAATCGCCTTTGTGAGAAACGTGGATTATCTATAATGCCAGCAGAGTATAGTAAAGATCCAGTAAATATGAATCGAAAGCAGTGGGAAAAGGAACAGTCCTGGAGTGGTTTTATCGAAGCAGATGTGAAATACTGTCGTGGAGTGGCAGACGATTATGAACATTTTCTTTATCTGTTGGAAGAATTGGGTTATGAGGTGAAACAGGGTGCTCATTTGGCGGTAAAAGCAGAGAAGATGAAGCGTTTTCGTAGACTGGATACGATTAATGAAGAATATTCCAAAGAAAATCTGGAAGCGTTCTTTGCCAAGGGAAGTTTTGCTTTTGAAACACCAAGAGTATTAACACCTGACGTAAAATATCTGCTTAAGCCAAAGAATTCATATCAGCAGAAGTTCTATGCCAAGCTCTACCGTATGCGTGTGGTTGAAAAGTGTCGCTTTCAATATAAGTCAGCTAGATTTAAAGAGGATTTGGAGCGGATGCATATGTTGCAAGAGGAGTATCTTTTTCTGAGAAGAAAAGACATTAATGGTGTTGCGGATATTGTAACTAAAATCGGGTTAGCAGAATTGGATATTAAAAACCTAAGCGAGAAGCAGAAAACATTGTATCAGGAGCGAGCAGATTTAAAACGAAAATGTGTGAATGATAATAATATTTTAGATTTTTATGCTTCTGAACCGGAATATCGAAAGCAGTTGGAAGATATTAAATTGGAAAAGAAGAAACTTCAAGGTGAAAAACATGTAGCGGAACGATGCTTGAAAGAAAGTCTTTATGTGGGTCTATTAGTTCCAGAGAATATAGAAATTGGAAATATTTACGAGATTGATGTGCCGAAGAAACCTTGGTATTTGAGACAAGAGGAAAGTAGAATGCCAGAAGTAATAAGAGAGGTTGAAGTTGCTGCTATTGTTGAGGAAGAAACGGTAGATTCTTTTGATATGAATTCTTTCGATATGGAATTTGAGTCTGATGAAATTATTTTTCCTCACAATGAAACGGTAGAGGCTGTAGAAGAAACAAAAGTATTTGATATTAAAGGTATATCAATATTTGATGAAATTGAGAAAGCGGTTTACGGGGATGCCGAACCACAGATGAAAGTCGTTACCAAGGAATGTTACGAAACTATGACAGATAAGGAAAAAGCTGAATGGGTTGGTATAGATGGAAATGACGTTTATGGGTCGATGAAACGATTTCATGAAAAAATGACATCGATTGGTATCTCTTATCAATACAGTTCTGATGAAACAGAAGAGTTCTGTAGATTAGAAGAAATTTGTAGAAAGGAATTAGATAGGTCGAGAGTTTATAGGAATCAGGAGAAAACGAGATAAGTTTTAGGGGATAAGGGTTAAATGAAAAACTAAATTCCAGTTTCAACTGGAAAAAGTATGGAATTTAGTTTTTCACTTTACGGTTAGGGGATAAGTTTTACGATAGAAAAGCGGCCTAAAACTATTCTACTCAAAGGAATTAGTCCTATAAATGCAGTCCTAAAGATTGTAATCAAGTTTTTAACATGATATAATCTGAATATTGAGGGCTTATTCTGATAATTAAAAATCTCAAAATAAGCCCAGTAATAAACTATTAATTAATATTCTATGAAATATGGAGACAAAACAATGGCAGTAAGCTATAAAAAACTTTGGAAATTACTTATTGATAAAGAAATGAATAAGCAAGATTTGAGAGAAAAAACAAAGATAAGCAAAGCTACCATTACCAAGATGGGTAAAAATGAAAATGTGAATCTTGATGTATTATCAAAGATTTGTAGTTCATTACATTGCGATATTGGTGATATCGTAGAAATTGTACCAGAAGCAATTATTGAGGAGGAAATAGATAATGGCACAGAATAAGAATAATACCGCAGAGATAGGGTTTGAAAAAGAAATATGGGATGCAGCATGTATTTTAAGAGGTAACCTAGATGCGGCAGAATATAAACAAGTAGTTTTAGGATTGATATTTCTGAAATATATATCTGACAGATTCGAAGAGAAGTATAATGCGCTCGTAGAAGAGGGTGATGGGTTTGAAGAAGATATCGATGAATATACATCAGAAGGAATTTTCTTTGTTCCACCATCTGCAAGATGGAGTGTTATTGCAGAAAATGCACACACACTTGAAATAGGAACAATCATAGATGATGCGATGCGTAGCATTGAAAAAGAGAACAAAAGATTAAAGGACATTTTGCCTAAAAATTTTGCAAGACCAGAACTTGATAAGCGAAGATTGGGTGATGTTGTAGATTTATTTACAAATAATATTCAAATGGCAGGACATGGAAATCATAGAGATATTCTTGGAAGAACCTATGAATACTGTTTGTCAAAATTTGCAGAACAAGAAGGAAAATTAGCAGGAGAATTTTTTACACCAGCCTGTGTGGTAAAGACTCTTGTCGAAGTATTAGAACCTTATAAAGGAAGAGTGTACGATCCAGCTTGTGGATCTGGCGGTATGTTCGTGCAATCAGCAAAATTTATTGAAAACCATAGTGGAAACATAAATGATATTGCAGTATATGGTCAAGACTCTAATCCTACTACATGGAAATTAGCACAAATGAATCTGGCAATTCGTGGTATAGAAGCTGATTTGGGAAAATTTAATGCGGACACATTTTTTAATGATTGCCATCCAACATTAAAAGCAGACTTTGTTATGGCTAATCCACCTTTTAACTTATCGGACTGGGGAGCGGATAAATTACAAGACGATGTTAGATGGAAATATGGAATGCCACCAGCAGGAAATGCAAATTTTGCATGGCTTCAACATATGATTCATCACCTTGCACCAAATGGAAAAATTGGTATGGTTTTGGCAAATGGTTCCTTATCTTCGCAGTCTGGTGGAGAAGGTGAAATTCGTAAAAATATAATTGAAGCAGATCTCGTAGATTGCATCGTTGCTATGCCAACTCAATTATTTTATACAACACAGATCTCGGTATCTTTATGGTTTTTGAGTAAAAATAAAAAACAAAAAGGGAATACGCTTTTTATAGATGCAAGTAGAATGGGAAGGATGGTTTCTAAAAAAACAAGAGAATTGACTGATGGATTAGAAGATGATAATGATATCAAGAAAATTGCTGACACGTATCATGCCTTTGTATCTGGGAATCTAGAAGAAGTTAAAGGATTTTGTGCGGTGGCATCAATAGAGGATATTTCTAAGCAAGATTATTTTCTGACACCAGGAAGATATGTTGGGTTCGAAGAGCAAGAAAATGATGGAGTATCATTTGATAAAAAGATGTTGCAGTTAACAACAGAACTTTCGGACTTATTTAAAAAATCGTCAGAGCTACAGGAAGATATTAAACAGAAATTGGGGGCGATAGGGTATGAAATCTGAGTGGATTACTGTGAAATTATCTGAAATAACCTCGATTATAGGGGATGGACTACATGGTACTCCTCAATATGATGAAAATGGCGAGTACTATTTTATTAATGGTAACAATCTTAAAGATGGAAAAATAGTCATTAAAGAGGATACAAAAAGAGTTTCATTTGAAGAGTATTTAAAATATAAAAAAGACTTAAATGATAGAACTTTATTTGTGTCTATTAATGGAACAATAGGAAATATTGGCGCTTACAACGGAGAAAAAATAATATTAGGTAAAAGCGCATGTTACTTTAATGTAAACCTTGAAAACGATAAGGATTTTATACAATATGTAGTTACAAACAAAAGTTTTCAAAATTACATACAACTTAATGCAACGGGTACAACTATAAAAAATGTATCATTGAAACTTATGAGAGATTATGAATTTTTATTGCCTCCAATTGATGTACAGAAGAAAATATCTTCAATTTTAAGAGCAATTGATAATAAAATAGACTGTAATAATGAGATGAACGATAATTTAGAGCAGCAAGCTCAAGCTATGTTTCAATACCTTTTTATTGAAAATTCAAGCCCAGAGTGGCCAATGGGTACAATTTTAGACATTGGAACCGTTATTGGTGGTAGTACACCATCAAAGTCAAAACCTGAATACTACAGTAGTAAAGGAATAGCATGGATAACCCCAAAAGATTTGTCTAATAACAAGTCAAAGTTTATCACTAGAGGGGAAAATGATATTACTGAGCTTGGGCTAAAAAACAGTAGTGCGATGATAATGCCAAAAGGTACAGTTCTTTTTAGTTCTCGTGCACCAATTGGCTATATAGCAATAGCTAATGGAGAGGTGACGACTAATCAGGGATTCAAGTCAGTTGTTCCGCATGATCATATCGGAACAGCATTTGTCTATTATTTTTTAAAACACAATTTGCAAATAATCGAGAATATGGCTTCTGGATCGACTTTCAAGGAAATATCAGGTGGTGTGATGAAATCTGTTCCTGCACAAATTCCTGATAATGAAACACTAAAACACTTTACACATTTTTGCACTGCAATTTTTAATCAGCAAGAACATCTTGAGTATGAAAGTGCTATTTTAGCTATGTTAAGGGATTCTCTGTTGGCTAAATTAATGTCCAGAGAATTGGATGTCTCTGACATTGACATTTAAGTTTATAAATTAATGTTTATATTATGGAGGTAAGAAATTGGAAGAATTTACTGAAGAGTATATATCAATAGAAATAAAAGATGTTTCGGCATATTTAAATTACATAAAGGATATTCGCAATAAAAGTGAGTTTAGTAATAGTTCAGTCCAAATGTTTTTTCGTGGCCAGGAAGATTCATCATGGCCAGTTGAACCCAGTATATTTAGAAAAAATATGATAAGTATTGAACATTTACTCATACAAAAATCATTACAGCGAAATCCGTTTGAATTCAAAAATATGACGGATACATTTGAAATCCTTACAAAATTACAACATTATGGTATGTGTACAAGACTTTTGGATGTAACGACTAATCCATTAGTAGCGTTGTTTTTTGCTTGTCAAAAGTGTAAGGAAAATGACTCTATTCAGATATGTACTGATTCGAACCAAGAGTTTGAAGAGAAAAAAGGTATAGTTCTTTTTCGACAAACATATACAACAACACCAGATGATACATATGTGAGAATAATTTCAGCATTAACAAAAATGGACTTATATAAGGAAAATGATCTGATGAGCATTTGCAGAAAGTTATATTCAGAACGAATTATTGATAAGAGTAAGTCGGAATCATATCAGAATGAAGAATTTGAAAAATTTCTACAAATAATTCAAAAAAATCATTTTGTATCTCCAGATTTTAGTAACGAGAGATTAATAAAGCAAAGTGGGGCCTTTCTGCTTCCTGGATCTTTTTTTGTTAGTGTGGATCATGATAAAAAGAAAAGTTTGATAACAAAAGCTAAACAGAATTTAAGAGAAGAATTTGACGTAACACAATTTGTTATTAACGAAGAAGATAAAGAAGACTTATTAAAAGAGCTAGATTTTTATAATATTAATGAGTCAACATTATTTCCAGAATTGGAACATCAATTAAGCTATATAAAGCATTATAATTCTCAGTATGCTAGAGAGGTGGCATATTTTGTTAAATTAAATAATCTGGAAACTGATATAAAAAGAGTATTTGAGGACATTGATGAAAATAGTGTAGAAAATATATTAGATGATGTCTTTAATGAAAAATTAAAGGCTTATGGATTGTCTGATGAACTTATAATTGGAATTATGGATGTTTTGGAAAAAAATTCTGTTGTTGATTGGTATAAAAAGGAGCAGGTTTTAAGTAAAATAAGACTAGAATGGGCTGAATTAATAGCATCTAATTTACATAAATCTAAAAATGATGCAAAACATCAGGCGAATCAAATATTAGACTGCGCCTTAGAATTATTGAAGAACCATGAATAGTTAAAGAGGGGTGAAACAATGGCAAAATGCTATACAGAATCCGATTATGAGAATGCTGTCTTAGAACTCATGACGGATGGATTGGGTTATGAATACCTGTATGGACCAGATATCGTAAGAGATTATCATAGTCCACTATATGATGAAGTTTTAGAAAGTAGTCTTCAGAGCATCAACCGGAAATTACCGGAAGATGCTATTTCGGATGCACTTTTTAAGCTACGCAATTTTGAAAATGGGGAGATGGTTCAGAAAAATACAACGTTTATGGACTATTTGCAAAATGGGATTCCGGTAAAGTATTTTGAAAAAGGGGAAGAGCGTGCAAGTATTGCTTATCTTATAGACTATACAAATACTGAGAGAAATACATTTCAGGTAGTTAATCAATGGACATATATAGAAAATAGTGAGAAACGTCCAGATGTAATTTTATTTGTAAACGGTCTGCCATTAGTTTTAATAGAACTGAAATCTCCTTCACGTGAGGAAACTGACGCATCATCAGCATATAGACAGCTTCGTAACTACATGCATGAAGTTCCCTCCCTGTTCAATTATAATGCGGTTTGTGTTATGAGTGATCAACTTACCACAAAGGCAGGAACGATTACATCTGGCGAAGATCGTTTTATGGAATGGAAAACAACAGATGGAAGCTATGAAAATACTCAATATGCAGCGTTTGATATCTTTTTCGAAGGAATGTTTGAGAAAAACAGATTCTTGGACATTATAAAAAATTACACCTGTTTCTCTAATGATGGAAAAAATAGGGTCAAAATTTTAGCAGGATATCATCAGTATTTTGCTGTAAACAAAGCTATCAAATCAACGGTTCATGCTACTGAAACAGATGGAAAAGGTGGTGTTTTTTGGCATACCCAAGGATCTGGAAAATCATTATCTATGGTATTTTATGCACATAGATTACAGGATGCATTAAATAGTCCTACTATTGTTGTTATCACAGACAGAAACGATTTGGATGATCAGCTGTTTGGACAGTTTGCAAAGTGCCAGGATTTCTTGAGACAGACGCCAGTACAAGCACAGAGCCGAGAAAATTTAAAAGAGTTATTAGCAGGTAGACAGGCTAATGGAATTATTTTTACTACTATGCAGAAGTTTGAAGAGTCAGACGATGCTTTATCGGATAGACGAAACATTGTTGTTATGGCAGATGAAGCGCATCGTGGACAATATGGCATGGATGAAAAAATTAAGATGGTAAAAAATGAGGCGGGACAGGAAGAAGCCAAGGTTGTAATAGGAACTGCTAGAATTATTCGAAATAGTCTTCCAAATGCCACTTATATTGGCTTTACAGGAACTCCAATATCTTCAAAAGATAGAAGCACCAGAGAAGTTTTTGGTGATTACATAGATATTTATGATATGACTCAAGCTGTAGAAGATGGTGCTACAAGACCGGTTTATTATGAAAGTAGGGTCATCAAACTGAATTTGGATGAGAAAGTATTGAAGTTAATTGACAGTGAATATGATCTTATGGCAGATGCCGCAGATACCAATACTATAGAAAAGAGTAAACATGAACTAGGGAAAATGGATGCCATCTTAGGTGCTGACCAGACAATCAACTCCTTGGTGTCTGATATCCTGGAACATTATGAAAATTATCGAGAAAATGAATTGACAGGTAAAGCAATGATAGTGGCATATTCACGCCCGATTGCAATGAAAATTTACCGCAAGATACTAGAACTTAGACCAAATTGGAATGAAAAAATTGCAGTAGTTATGACCTCCGGTAATAATGATCCAGAAGACTGGAGAGAGATTATTGGTAATAAGACTAAAAAAGATGAATTGGCAAGAAAATTTAAAGATAATGAAGATTCACTAAAGATAGCAATTGTTGTAGATATGTGGCTTACTGGATTTGATGTACCATCCCTTGCCACAATGTATGTTTATAAACCAATGGCAGGACATAATCTGATGCAGGCGATTGCAAGGGTAAATCGTGTATTTCAAAATAAAGAAGGTGGCTTAGTGGTTGATTATGTTGGGATTGCATCAGCACTGAAGCAGGCAATGAACGATTATACCAATCGAGATAAGAAAAACTATGAAAATACAGACATCAGCAAAGCAGCTTATCCGAAGTTCTTAGAAAAATTGTCAATTTGCAGAGATATGTTTCACCATTATGATTACTCCAGATTTATTGATGGAACTGATCTTGAAAGAGCAAGAACCATTAGTGGAGCGGTGAACTTTATTATTGGTCGTGAGAATGAAGACTGGAAGATGGATTTCATAAGAGAAGCATTAATGTTAAAGCAATCACTTTCTCTTTGTAGCAGTTTGGTTGGTAAAGATGATAGATTTGAAGCGGCATTTTTTGAATCGGTTAGAACTTTAGTTGTCCGATTATCTGAACAGGGTGGAGGTAAGAAAATTTCCTTGCCGGAAATTAATGAAAGGATTAATAATCTCCTTAAACAAAGTATAAAAAGTGATGGTGTCATTAATTTATTCAGTGATGTGAAAAAAGAATTTTCATTATTTGACCCAGAGTTTCTTGAGGAAATATCCAAAATGAAAGAAAAAAATCTGGCGTTAGAGTTATTAAAGAAATTGATTGCAGAGCAAGTTCGCATATACCAACGAACTAATGTGGTAAAATCAGAGCAATTTTCAGCCATTTTACAGCGTTCAGTTAATGCTTATCTAAATGGAATGAAGACCAATGAAGAAGTAATAGAAGAACTGCTTCAATTGGCAATGTCTATAACAAATGCAGCTAAGGAAGGTGAAAACCTTGGACTCTCAGCAGAGGAGTTGGCTTTTTATGATGCATTGACTAGACCGGAAGCAATTAAGGATTTCTATGAAAATGATGAGTTAGTTGCAATAACTAAAGAGTTGGCAGAAATGCTTCGGAAAAATAGAACGATTGACTGGCAGAAAAAAGAAACAGCGCGCGCTGGTATGCGAAAAATGATAAAAAGATTGCTGAAAATTCACAGATATCCACCAGAAGGTATGGAAGATGCTATTGCCATTGTTATGAGACAGTGTGAGATGTGGACGGATAATACAGAATTAGATAGATATTTAAGTCGTGAGGGAAACAAAGCTTTAATATATTCGATGCATGATCATAAATTTGATATGGTGGCTGAAGAACCACATGATTATGGCAACTAAAATTAAAGGCTAGGGGTGAGGTGAGATATGAAGTTTGATTTGAATTTTGTAGATTTTTTAAAGCTACCGACAAAGATCATGGCGGCATTAGCAATGTCTTCTGGACTTATAATTTTTCTACCAGATTTTTTTGTTGGTAAAATGTACTTATCAGATTTTAGAGATAAATATGGATTTATAATCGGACTAGTTTTTTTGATCTCTTTTTCTATCTTGTCTGTAAGCTTGGTTCTTAGTATTTATAAGTATTATACGGGGAAACATGCAAGAAAAAAATTTATAGCAGAAGGAAACAAAAGATTGAGAAATCTAGATATATACAAAAAAGCAATAGTTTACTATTTATATTCAGAAGATAATCATACTGGGGAACTTCCCTTGCACGATGGTGCTGTAAATGTTCTTGAGCATAATCTTGTGATAGGAAAAGCTACAACACAATATTTTATAGAGGATCTTAATAATGCTGTTTTTCCATATATGTTACAACCATGGGTTATTGAAGAATTACAAAAAGATAGTAATTTGGAAATGATTTTTAAGCAGGCGGCTGATGAGCAGCTTGCAAAAGAAAGAGGACATTTGAATAATTCTAGTCAGTGGAATGATTTTATTAATAAGGAAATCAATAATTAAGGGTATATTATCCTGATCAATATATTTACTAATATAGTGGAGAGTGGTGGTCTTATGGGAGAAAAATCTATATCATATACGAAATGTAAGACAGAAAATAAGGTGAGTATTGAATTTCTTAAAAAGGAAATGGCTCAGTATTTACAAATTGACAATTTGAATTTTCTATTTGGTGCTGGATGTTCAAGTTATATTGAAGATGGCATAGAAATGGGCATACCTGGAATGGCTGCGTTGTACAATCAATTTTTTGAGGATAATCCTGATTTTGAAGTGGCTGGGAAAAAGGTAAAAGGTGATTTTGAGCACAATCTCGAAAAAATGCTTGAAGTGATGGGGGCAGTACAAGTTGCTAATCAAATAAATACAATTGACCCTAGTATTGATGATAATATTAAATTATTACAAAAGTTTATCCGTAATCAAATAAAAGCAGGTTTGTCTGGGGAAAAGGTATTAGAGTTATTTCGTGATTTTTATTTAAAAACAGTTAGAAAAGGAAGAAAGTCTCCAATTAATATTTTTACAACTAATTATGATCTATATAATGAAATGGCACTAGATGCTTTGGGGTTTCCATATAATAATGGATTTGTTGGGACATACAATAGGCAGTTTAATCCACTTAGTTATAAATATGCATTTGTTGAAAATATGAATCTGTCAAGAGATGTTTGGGAACGAGTACCGAGTTTTTATAATCTGTACAAATTGCATGGTTCTATTTCTTGGTTAAAAAAAGACGAGCAAATATGGGAAACAAATTATGATTTCATTGGTGAGGATGAAACGGTTATGATATATCCTACACCGCTTAAAGATCGAACAACATTAATGACACCATATTCTGACTTGTTTAGAAGTATGGAAAATTCTTTACTTAAGAAGAACAGTATGTTAATCACTTTTGGTTATAGTTTTGGCGATGACCATATTAACAGAGTAATACTAAATTCTTTGGCAATTCCATCTTTCAGACTAGTTATTTTTGGGAAAAGCCTTGCTATTGATAAGTTGGCAAAACTGGGGGATAGTCGTATTGTAATAATTAATTCAGAAAGTAAGATTCATTACTTTAACAATATTGTAAATCAGGTAATGCCAGACGTGCAGGACGACATGGTTGAAGAGATAATGACTCCATCTGCATGTGGAATAATAAAATCATTTGAGGATGGTGAATCAAATGAGTAGTAGAAATATTGGTAAAATAATTTCAATTGGAATAAAGGGGATAATAGCCGAAGTATACGACAACATGGGAAATTACATTAACACCTTAGATGGCGTAAGATTTGTGGGGGAAGTAGGTTCATATGTTTCAATTTATGACATAGGAAGAACAATAATAGCTGAGGTAACTGGGGTTGATGAAAAAACAAGTGTTGCGAATCAAGCACTTGTGAAACCCAATAGTAGTAGACAAATCTATTTGAGTTTATTGGGAGAAATAATAAATGGGATTTTTTACTTTGGAGTTTCAAAAATGCCACTTATTTTCTCTGAAATACATATTATTTCAGAAAAAGATTTGAAAACAATGCTTGAGGTAGGAAATGAAGAGGAAGATATTCCAGAAATGGAAGGGAACACAAGAGCACTATTACTTCCTATTGGAGAGTCTGTAATATTTCCTGATTATGCTGTGAGGATAAATATAGATAGGTTTTTTGGATTTCATTTTGCCGTATTTGGAAATACTGGAGCGGGGAAATCAAACACTATAGCCAAAATATTACAGATTATATTTGAAAAGAAGGATTTTTCTGCTAAAGGTGCAAAGTTTGTAATTATTGATTCAAATGGAGAATATTGCAAAGCTTTTAGTGAATTGGGTAATCGAAATGACAAAATATCAGTAAAATCTTTCTTATGTGACTGTGAAAAAGAATGCAATATGCTACAGATACCTGTGTGGGCATTATCAGCAGATGATTGGGCAGTGTTACTTCATGCTTCTGAGCGTACACAGATTCCAATTCTAAAAAGAGCAATCGATATTGCAAAAATATTTTATGGATCCGAAGAGGGGAATACAAGTGTTAAAAATCATATTTTAGCCAGTACAGTATTAGGGATTATTAATAGTTCAGATTCATCTCCATCAAAAGCGGATAAGTTAACAGCAATAATAACTACATTCAAAACAACAGAAATTAATCTTGATGTGCAAGTGTCCACATTATCTGGAAGCACTTTGAAATTGAGAGAGCTTATAAAAGTTGATTTCGGAAAAATGAAAGATCAGGAATCATTAATTAAGTATTTGGAAAAATTTATTGATAGTGATTTGGTTAATTCGTTATCTACTAGTAGAATAGTCCCATATGATATGAAGCAATTTGTTGATGCTGTTGAATTTGCTACGCTTTATGAGGGAAGTGTTAGTTCTCAAAGAATTCAAGAATATACTGCAACGCTTCTTACGCGATTGCAATCAGTGCAAGATGGAATACAGGGATCTATTCTTACTAAAACTCAGTTTACGACTATTGATGAATATATAAATAATATTCTAGGTGAAAACCAAATTGTTGATATAGATATTAGTTGTCTTGACGATGCATCAGCTGAAGTTGTTACAAAAGTACTGGCGAAATTGCTTCTGGATTATTTAAAAAAGAGAGAACCAAAAGCTGATATGCCCATTAATTTTATTATTGAAGAAGCCCATAGATTTGTTAGGAATGAAAGCTCTTATGGTGCTGTAGGTTATAATATATTTGAAAGAATTGCTAAAGAAGGTAGAAAATTTGGGCTCTTGCTAGGAATATCTTCTCAAAGACCAAGTGAATTATCGAAAACTGAAGTATCACAATCCAGTAATTTTATAATTCACAGAGTTCAAAATCCAGATGACTTGCAATATATCTCAAGAATGGTTCCATATGTTAATCAAGGAATAATTGAGCGTCTGACTTATTTACAAACTGGAAATGCATTGGTTTTTGGATCTGCAATTAATTTACCTACATTAACAAGATTTGAAGAAGCAAATCCTGCAACGGATAGCCAGAATGCAAAAATATCTGAAAAGTGGTATATTGGATGATCCATTCTGGTAAAGTAAATGAGAAAATAGGGAATATCGATTATTAAGATACATGTGTAGAATAGTTTCTGCTGGATAAAATTACGAAACTGTTTTTTACAAAATATATATGTAGAGTAAAGGGGAGATGTTAAAATTACCGACCGTATATTTACCTGATTTAAGATAAACGAGTGAGGATATGACCCATCTTTGTCTGTTTTGAAGCTGAGCCAAATCTATTCGGAATACCGTCTGAATATAGATATAGATATAGTATTGAATATTGATATAATATACAGTACTGTATACTAATAGAGGTGCATCTAAACTACGCTAGGAGAACTTATTATATTAATTCGTGTACAACTAAATATTACACAAGTACAACTTGTTCGTGAGTTGATAATTAGTTTTTCTACAATTAACCGATTTGGAAGTTGACATACATCGCCTAGCAAGTTGGCAAAAATAAAGCTTTTTGAATTTGCAAAGAATAAACACGCTTAAAATTAATGCTGCAGTATCTACCGATGGAAAAGTTACAGCTAAAAAAGCAGGTACAACTTTTCAAGCGTGATTGATGACAAAAACGTTCTATCAAACCAAATAAAGCAAATGATAAAAGATAATTTTGAATTAGAGATACCAGTTTTTATTGTTTTGCAAGAAGAATTAAAAGAACTATTAAAGGGTGCCCCTGATTGGTGGGGCGACGATAATACAGAAATATATCATAACCTTATATTTATGCTACCCCCGTTAACTTATGAGGAGTTTTCTGATCAAATTGGTAATCCAAAAAAGGAATATGAAAAGGTTCATCATTACAAGAATGTTATTTTTTGGTCATTCAGTCGGAAGGATTATCATAAGACAAACTGGTGGTCAAAGACTGCCAGCTCGAATGTAAGCAATAAGATTACAATTAGGTAATGGAGATGGTCGGGCTGATTCCGGTAACCAGAGCACATGCATTGGAAGATTGTGAAATGCATAAAATGGATAAGCAGCTTAGTGATGTTGCAAAGCGAGTATAGATTTGATGATATCTCAGATGAAACGTTAAAAAAATTGTGGATATGGCTAATCTAACCGATTTAGTAGAAAGCTTACCAAATGGATTGAATACTATGATTGCAGAGCATGGAAATAATCTTTCTGGAGGTCAGAAACAGCGAATTTCGATTGCAAGAACAGTGTGTCAGAGGTGCAACGGCTCTACATTTACTGCTCATATAAATATCTGAGAAAATCTATGGCAGTATCAATTCGTATACTGGAAACGGGTATACCAAGAATCAGAGTATCCTCTGAATTATAGATACCGGTATCTTTTAATTTACTACAGTCACTGATGTCAATTGCAATTGGGATTTTGGCGTGTTTTTCATAATCATAGTATATAAAATTGTCTTTATATTTTTCATAAAGGTCTTTAGGGAGAACCTCCGATAGATTCTTGAAAGGCTTCATATCGGAAAAGCTATCTAACATATAGTCATTCCCGACGACGATATCAACATTGTCGTCTTCTAGATAGATCCATAACTTTTCCAGGCTATTTTCTGATATGGGGTTTGATGAGTCCTGATTGAATTTAATGGATATATCAAAATCAGCAGGATGTGCACCGGTGTTAATATGTCGGCTTTTAACATAATCATCCACAAGGGTGGTATCTGTAATATTGTTTAGTTTGGTATTTGTAAGAACCACAAAGATGGATTTTTCTTTTGAACTATGAAACATATTAGCAATTAGGCAGATTACAAATATCGTAATTACTGAGACGAAGATTAATTTCATTTTATTATAATACCAAAAATAACTCAATCGTTCTTTGAAAATTCTCACTTTTATTAGTTCACGTTGTTTGCTTCTATCGTTATTTATCATAAGAACCTCTTTTCATTAATAATTAATTTATTTTATTAGTTATACTATCATAAAATAACAAGTTGTACTATATTTTATTAATTTTTATTTATTTAAAATATAGGTATTGTATGTAGAAAGGATTAGGTATATTAATGGCATTTAAATATTTTGAAAATGATCGAATCTTTAAAATGGATACCAAATCAGCCGCCTATATTATGGCTATTGTTGACAAGGAAGGCTTCCTTGGCCATGTGTATTTTGGCAATAAGGTAGCAAAGCATAAGCTGACTTACCTAATGAGAATTGAAGAATCACCTTTTGTACCAAGTAAAAATAATCGTGACAGGGTGTCTTTTTATGATTCATTTCCTTCGGAGTATTCGTCACATGCTGCTGGAGATTTCAGGGAAGCTCCAGCAGCGTGTGAACTGAAAAGGGACCATGGTACGTCCGGTATATAATGTCATAAGATTATGAAGGGTATGAATAAATTGGAGGGGCTTCCGGCAACCTTTAGTACACAGGGAACTTCCACGCTCGAAATCATATTGACAGACAGAGATTTGAAGCTGGATATTATTCTTTCCTATAGTGTTTTTGAAAAATTGGATGTTGTAGCAAGAAGTGTATTTGTAAATAATGGAAGTGAAGATAGATACCTAACCAAGGTGATGAGCGTCTGTCTGGATATGGAATGCAGGGACTGGGAAGCATTCGCGGTAAAAGCTCTCATCAAGATCATTCGTTTATGGCTCTTACAAAAAAAACTGTACACATGAAAAAGGAGAGGTATATGGTTTTCATTTTGTATACTCGGGTAATTTTACGGCAGGGTATGTAGCACTTGCGGGAACCTTAGGTTATGAACTTAATGTGACCAAAATTCCTGTGAAAGATCGGAAAATGATACTAATTCAGGTAGTAATGTATCATAAATACAATGATTTGGTCAGAAATGGAGATTATTACAGAATAGCTTCCTACAGTGACAATGATATGTATGATTGTAATAAGTAGTATCGAGGGATAAAAAGGAAGCACTTATGACCTATATTCAGGTTCTGAACAGGCTAAATCACAAAAGCAGAAAAATTTATTTGAAAGGGCTTGATACTGATATTCGCTATGTTGAGGAAGAAACTGGTCGCTCGTGGCAAGAAAGTACACTGATTAATGCCGTTTGTTGGTAGAAAATCTTTTGGGGGACTATAAAGGTAAAATTATTTATTTGAAAGCGGCTTAATTACTATAAAAAGCAGTTGCAAGATGGAAAAAAATCTGATACAGTTCATATTAAGTTAGCTAATATTTCGCTTAAATTAGCTTAATTTGGAGGTAAATAAAATGGCGAAAGTCGTAAAAATGGAGGATATTGCTCTAAAAGCCGGGGTTAGTGTTGTAACAGTATCAAAAGCTCTTTCGGGGAAAAAAGGCGTAAGTGATACAATGAGAAAGAAAATAAAACTTTTGGTTGAAGAGTTGGGTTATGAACATAAAATAGAAAGTGAAATCATTCGAAATGATAAGACGTTTCAGATTGGAATTATTGTTCAACAGAAATTCTTGGGTAAATTTACTTCTTTTTACTGGACACTATATCAGCAGATTGCTGCACAAGCAGGCCAATTCAACTGTTTTTCCATGCTGGAGGTTATAACAACACAAGATATTGAGGAATGTAGTGTACCAAAGCTAATCAAGGAGAAAATAGTCGAAGGAATCGTTGTTATTGGCAAACCCGAGAAGGAATATCTTGAGATGTTAAGAAATAAGTCGACGATGCCTATCGTATTTATGGATTTTTACGACGATTATGGAGATGGTGATTTTGTAGTATCCGATAATTTTTACGGAACTTACGTATTGACAAACTATTTACTTAGTTTGGGCCATAAAAATATAGCATATTTAGGTACGCTTTTAAGTACGCCAAGTATTACTGATCGTTATCTTGGGTATATGAAGTCTCTGATGGAGCATGGAATATCAATTAATTCTAAGTGGGTTATTGATGACCGAAGGATAGACTTTAATGATGAGCACCACATTGCAATAACACTGCCGGAGAGTTTACCGACAGCGTTTGTTTGTAATTCTGATTGTGCAGCAAGTGTTTTGATTAAGAAACTGAATGATGCGGGCTACAAGGTTCCGGAGGATATTTCGGTTACTGGGTACGACAATTTCATTTATCCCGGATATTGTGAAATGGGTATCACTACATATGAGGTGGATACCAAACAAATGGCGCATGTAGCATTAAAGATGCTGATCAAGAAAATAAGGGGCGAAGCTTATAAAAAAGGAATTCATATCATAGAAGGTAAAGTGGTAATGAAAGAAAGTACAGCCCCGGTTATTTCCTATAATTTGATGGTGTAGTCCCTGTACTAGCTTTGAATAATTTAATAAAGTGGTTAGTATTATCAACACCTACTGAACTTGCAATTTCGTTAATACGCAGATTAGTACTGATAAGCAGATGCTTTGCCATATTCATACGCACGGTATTGAGGTAAGCAATTGGCGAGGTGGCTTCCGCTTCTTTAAATTCACGACAAAGACGGTAACGACTTATCTGAAAATGGTCTTCCAACCATTCCAGAGTATAGTGAAATTCGCAATGTGAATCAAACATATATTTCATTTCTAAGACATGACTTCTTACCTCAGATTGAGGTAAGAAGCCATGTCTTTTTTCTATGGTTAATTCGGTTAAAAAATCAGTTAAAATTCTGTTTTGGATTAACAGATAGTACTCATTAGCACTATCCATATTAATGATCCGATCGATTAATCCCGGAAGATAATTGCTCTTTCCAAGAAATATAATTACGTCTTTATTTTGTGAATATATTTTAAAGTAATGTGCCAGAGAGCTGCCTTTTATGTAAAGAACTTTAAATTTCCAAGGAGAATGTTGTATTTCAATATGATGCAGTTTGCGGCAGTCAAAAAATACCAGACTGCAGGGGTCTAAATAAAAAGTTCGATTTTCATAACGTAAATAACCGGAACCTTCTTCGGTATAAAGGATACAGTAAGCATCTAAAAGCTCCATGTCATATAAATATGGGTAGGTGGCAGAGATTTTGCCACCAGCTAATAAGGACAGGTAATGTGGATATAATGAATTCTCGTTACGAAAGGATGGTGGTAAAAAAGATTCAAAGGTAGTAGATACTGATAACTTTGATGAAGATTTTAAGGCTGATATAAAATCATGTGAAAAAGATGTTGAATTGGACATAGGAATACCTCCGTCAGTAAATTAAATTTTTAATATTTTAATGTGTTCTAGTGATTCGAAAGAAAGGCCTGTTTGATTTGATGATTTAACTATAATACAAAAACTAATCGCTTGTCAATAAATGATTATTAAGTGCAATAAAAGAAATATAGAATGGTTAAAAAATATATTTAACTGTATTAATTAGTGTAATAATAAAATTAATTACTTCAGATATATTAAAAATTATTACGTTTATAAAATTATTTAGCTATTCAATAAAATAAAATATACAAAATCAACAATAAAAATAAATTATATTTGTCTGAAAGGGCAAAATGCATATTAAGACAAGATAAGAAGATTAAATGCAATATAAAGTAATGAATTAAAATTAGGTATTTGTAAAATGGTAGTTGTAGTAAATTTAATACTACAATGGTCAAAAGTCGATGACGTTCGAATGAGGATTTGATAAATCATTCATATCATCGTGTCTTGTGGCGCTTTTAAAGAAAGGGGAATGGTGAAAAAAATGCAAAAACATGTATTAAAGAAATTAGGTTGTGTCGTAATTGCTTTGGCGGTTACTATAACATCGTTGAATGTACCAAATTTTTCAGGCTCGAAGACGAAAGATGTACAAGCAGCTACGAAAAGTAATGTACTGCAATCCTGGGATTTCTCAAGTGGTATTACTGATTGGAAATATGGTGGTGCAGATTGGGAATATCAATATAGCGGAGGAAGTAATACTAGTATAGCAGCAGATGATCAAATACTTAAGGTTTCACTGGATTATAGCAAGGATTCTGCTAATTCCTGGAGCCAGTTAGGTGTTTGTAACTGGAACAGCAAAGGAATGAATTTGACTGGTGCCAACAAAGTAACGCTGGATTTTATTTATGATGAATCCAAATTGACAACTGGCGGATTTACAATTAAAGCATTTTCCAATGCCGGAATTAATGAATATGTTGCGGTAGATACAACAAAAGCTGTTACCTTAAGCGGCTCACTGAAAAAGGTACCGGTAACGCTGAGTTTTAATGAACTTGCATCAGCAGATGCGGTAAATGATTTCTCTATCTGCGTCATTGGTAACAATACAACTTATCAGGGTAATGTATGGATTGATAATGTTAATATCATAAGTGAAAAAGAAAGTACCCTTGTAGAAACTGAATTAAAAGCATGGACTTTTGATAAAGATGCTCAGGACTGGTATTATGGTGCAGGCTGGGAATATCAATACGATAGTGCGGCTAATTCCGGAGTTTCCTATGATGATGGAAAATTAAAGGTAGATGTAGACTATACTAAAAATACAGATGTATCCTGGAGCCAGATGGCAGCTTGCCTTTCTGATAAGAACGGAATGAAGCTGACTGGCGCAAACAAAGTATCATTGGATTTCTATTATGATACTGCTAATATGAAGACGGGTTCCTTCATAGTGAAAGCATACTCCAATGGAGGTGTTAATGTTTATGCTGCAGTTGATACAGAAAAAGCTGAAATAGTAAAAGGTACCTTGAAAAAAGCTACAGTAGAGCTTTCCTTCGATGCAATTTCCAACAATACGGTTAATGATTTTTCAATTTGCGTTATTGGTAATCAGACGGATTATAAAGGTAGCTTATGGCTTGATAATATCAAGATAATCAGTGTTACGGATTCGGCAAATGAAATTTATGTAAATTCTACTGTGAAGTCTACCGGTGGATCAGTAAAGAATGATATTGATAAAAAGGGAAACCTTGTAACATATAATTCTAAGGGAATAGCTCAAAAAGAAAATCTTACTACCGATATAAAATTGGTAGATAAAAATGCAACTAATGATGTAAAACAGATATATACTTACTTAAAAGCAGTCGGAGAGTCCTCCAGTGCAATTTTTGGTCAGCAAAGTAATACACATCAAAAAGCCGGATCTTCTGATTTGTCATACTCAGATACCTATGATGTAGTCGGTTCTTATTCCGGTGTTATCGGAATTGATGCATTATCTTTAGTTGGTAATGAATACAGCGCAAAAAGATATAATGCTGAATTAGGCGCAGACACAGGAGCAAAGAAACTTCCTGAAACGGCAGTAGGAAATGTTATGGCGGCAGCAGCATTAACAAACTACAATATTAAAAATGGTGCAATTATCACGATGTCTGCACATATGCCAAACTTCTCAATTGTTAAAGAATCTGGAAAATATGATGGAACTCATTCTTACACCAAATATGATTTTACTGGATATTCACCAACAAATTTAACCGGAGATGTTATGAATAAGATTTTACCGGGTGGTAAATACAATAAAGTCTATAATGCATATCTTGATATGATTGCTGATTATGCAGGCATGGTTGATGGGGCTATTCTGTTTAGGCCATTCCATGAGAATACTGGTAGTTGGTTCTGGTGGGGTGCGGCATTCTGTGATGCAGAAACCTATCAAAATATTTACCGATATACGGTAGAATATCTTCGTGACGTTAAAGATATACACAATATTCTCTATGTATACGGACCTAGCAGCGAAGCAGCTAGTACAAAAGAGTATGCCCAACGTTATCCTGGTGATGATTATATCGATATGGTAGGATTTGATATGTACAATTCTGACCCTACGAATGATAATAATTGGATCAATAGCTTTGAGAATGAAGTTTCTATTGTTGAAAAATTTGCAACCCAACATAATAAATTATTTGCTGTAACAGAGACAGGTGTTGCATCCAGTTCACCTGATACCGGTGATAATCAAACTGCCTTACATAAGAGTGGTAATAAACAACTAGATTGGTATCAAAAAGTTCTTTCAGTAGTTACGAAATCGAATGCATCCTATTTCTTAGTATGGGCTAACTTCAGCGAAAAAGATGGTTTCTATACACCATATGTTAAATCAGTGAATAATGATGGTTCTTTGTATGGTCATGAGATGCTGGATAAATTTATCGAATTTTATAATGATCCAAGTAGCATCTTTGCTGTGAACCAGAAAAAAGCATTAGAGAAATTGTCAGATGTTAAAGTTAATGCACAACCGACGACTGAAAATGCTATCGGATATATTACTGCACCGGTATCGGGTACCAGAATATTAGAAAAGATCAAATTAACAGCTAGAGTAACCGGTGTTAAAAAAGGTTCTGCAGTTAAATTTGTTCTACATGGTAAGGTTGATAAAACAATACAAGCTAAATCAAATGATAGTGTTACCTATTCTGCTGTTTTAAGCACATCTACATTGAAAGCACTGGGAGAAGATGTAGGAACGATTGAACTTACGGTAAATGGTAAATCACTAAACAAAGTAAATGCTACCTTTAATATACCTGAACCTAAGGAAGATCCATACCTGATTGATGGATTTGAGAATTATTATGGAGTGGATTCTTTACTGACCAAGAAATGGGCAACAAATAAAGCTACCGGAAATACAATATCAATCTCAGTAGTAAAAGATAAACATTATACAGGTGACTATAGTATGAAGTTTACTTATAATGAAACCTCGGATGGATGGTCAGGTGCTACGGTTTCCAAAGAAGTAAACTGGTCCGATTGCAATGCGCTTCAATTCTGGACAATCCCGGACGGAAAGAATCAAAAGGTAGTAATTCAACTTGTTGCAAATGGTAAAGTATATGAAGTTTACTTAAATTTATATAAAGATTATCAAAACAGTAAATCTCCGATGCTGGTAACTATACCATTTAGTGACTTCTGCGAACGTGATACCGCTGGAAATCCTAAGGGTGGTTTGGTAAAAGATTGTACGAGTGTAACCTCCTTTGGCCTTTGGGTAAATGCGATTGCAGATTCTTCAGCAGTAGTTAACGGAAAGGTAACTGGTACAATTTATTATGATGATATCACAGCAGTTGATTCATCAAATAAAGTAGCTACTTTTAAAATAATGAAGTAAAAAATATAACTATTAACTGTTGAGATGGGACAATGAGTCTAGGTGAATTGTATCACTTAGACTCTTCTGCCTCTTATAAGCGTCCGGAAGGAGACTATATTAGGCGTATCACATATAAGGCGAGAACGTACAAACGAACCTAAAAGATACAATATTGAGAAAGAGAGGATTGTTATGAAAAAAATAATATTAAAGTGTCAAAACAACATGATAGTAGCAATTAAAAAATTTGTTAAAATTATAAATATTATTTCATACATCCAACAGAGGGAAGATAAATTTGTTGATAAAACTATTGACGTCAAACAGAGGAAAGGAAAAATAAAAACAAAATTGGTTGCCGCTTTTATGGTGCCGATCTTATTTATAGTTTTGCTTGGTACCGTTTCCTACCTGATAGCAAAGGACAATATACAGGAACAGTATAAAAATGCGGCTACCAATAATGCAGTATGTATGAGCAGCTATTTAGATTTGTTATGTTCAACAGTTGAATATAAAGCAACAGAAGCAATTAATAATACAAATTTTACCTTGTATTATGGTAAATATTACTCAAAGAAAAATTCGGAAGCAAGGCAATGTTTTAGTGATGCCGAGGCTGCATTGCAGTCAATGAAAGGAAGTTGTAGTTACATAAATGATTTTACAGTTCTACCTGAGAATGGAAATGCAATGACATCAACAGCTTACGTTTATAAAAACACAGCATATAAGGAGTTTACGGACAGCCAAGACTCTGCTTATATCATAAAAAATTTAAAAACTAAGGGTCTTTGGAGTGGCTGGCATACTTATTTGGATAAATTAAACACAAATGAGCAGGATAAATATTCGTTGTGTTTTACGAAGAAGTTTGTAAAGGGAAATGGATATCTTTTTATTGATATCAAAAAGGAATATATAATTAATAAGTTGAGTGAGACGGCATATGGACATAAAAATATAACAGGCTTAATAAGCGGCGATGGCAGAGAAACGGTTGTTAAACAACAGGAAGATGGCAAAACTTTTACGGAAATGGATAAAGATGTTTTTGTTAATACAGGCCTTTATGATCAAATAAAGAGTTCGGATAAGGCAGGATGCAAATTTGTTGCCTATCAGGGTGAACAATATTTACTTGTTTATGCTCCGGTTAGTAGTACGGGACTCATGGTATGCAGTATTATTCCAAAGTCGGTTATTATAAATGAAGTATCCGGAATCCGCAATACAACAGTATTGATGGTAGTAATGGCATGCATTATAGCTCTTTTAATTGGAAACGTCATTTCAAATGGTATTAGCTCAGAGGTTCGTAAGGTTAATAAAATTATGAGTAGAATTGCTTTGGGAGAACTGAACGTAGAATTCGAGACAAAGCGAACAGATGAATTTAAATCGCTATCCGATGGAATAAAAACCATGTTGGGTGGCATTCGTACTTTGGTTAGCGATATGCAGGGCTTTGGGGGAAATGTTAGCCAAGCAGCAACGCATGTTACGAATTCTACCAAAGCTATGGTTGAGACAATGACTGGTATCACAACTGCTGTCGGTGAGGTCGCAGAAGATATTACTTCACAGGCATACAGTTCGGAAAAAGGTTATCAGATGATGGAAAGTTTTTCGGATCAGCTTAATGAAATATATGATAATACTGACAAAATGGGATGGACAGCAGATCAAGCAACGTTATCTGTAGAACGTGGACGGCAGATGGTGAATGAATTGAATGAAAAATCAGCTGCTACAACCAAAATTACGCAGATACTATTGGAAGATATTAATGAAGTTCATATGAGATCCAAGGATATTGGAAGTATTGTTAATGTGATTAACGAAATTGCATCCCAGACGAATTTGCTTTCTTTGAATGCCTCCATAGAATCTGCTAGGGCAGGCGTATACGGACATGGTTTCTCGGTGGTTGCTGAAGAAATTCGTAAGTTGGCAAAGCAATCGGTTGCATCAGTTAACCGTATTAAAGAAATCGTGAAAAATATTCAGGAAACAACGGGAAGAACTTCGGAAGCTGCACGACAGGCAAGTGGATTTATGATGCAACAAACTAGATCAATCGATGGGACAATTCGTGTTTTCGAGGATATTAATGTAGATGTGGAGAAACTTGTTACAGCCCTGAAAGAAAATGCGTCTCGAATGGAAAATATGATGACGGAGAAGAAAGGAATTTTGAATGCAATTCAAGATATTGCAGCGGTATCACAGGAAGCGGCAGCGGCTACAGAAGAGGTACAGGCTACAATCGATGAGCAGATGGCAAGCGTGAGAGCATTAGCTGAGATAGCAGAAGGCTTGAATGCTAAAGTTAGCCTATTAGAAACATCTTTAAATCATTTTAAGGCTGGGGAAAACGCTGCAATTTAAATTAATAGTTTGAGAAATAAATAAATTGATTTAGGTTCGATTTAAAATGTATTTAGCTAATAATAAGTTAAATTAAGATAAATATATCAGCTGATGAGGTGAATGCTCAAGATGTACAAATAGAAGACTTAAAAACGATTCGTTTGCTCGATTATAAATATACATGAAAAAAATCTTCTGTGATAATCGTATTTTAGCCATATTATATAATAAATCAATAAATATGACAAAATTTAGAAAATATTTAAACTAATATTCGATTGGGTTGAGTATCAATAATAGAATATTAAATGCAATAAACTAAACATCACTTAGTTAAATATTAATTTTACTTATTGAAAATAAGTATATTTTTGTATAAATAAAATTAAATTAATCTTGAGCTTTAATATTAAGGGTGATTTTGTTGTTAATTTAAACCATAAAGTCAATAAAGCATGTGCATATTGTATAAAATACATTAAGAAAATTGTGTGAAAAAGCAAAATGCAAATAATATCAAGATAAGATGATTAAATGCAAGATAAACTGATGAATAAATATTAAGTTGATGTAGAATTAAATATGTGATTTAGGTGTCAAAAACAAATTAAATTTCTTAAGGAGGATATTTATGAAAGTTAAAAAAGTATTGGCAGTATTAATGACATTAGTACTTATGTTTACGTTCGTTGGATGTGGTAAAAAAAGTACTACAGCGGATAATACGGCTACAGCAACACCGGCAGCAACAAAGGTAACTGCGGCAGCGTCAGCAGGAGCAGCTGATTGGTCCTATTCTAGCATCAAGCTTGGGGAGGATTACACTGACACAACAGCAACAATCAAGTTTTATCATAACATGACCAACCGTGATAGCACATCCGGTGGTGATGGATCATTACAGGGATACATTGCAGAATTTAATAAAGAGTATCCTAACATTACCGTAACAACTGAATCAGAAGCAACTTTTGCAGAGGATTCCTTACTTCGTCTTTCAACAGGAGACTGGGGTGATGTAATGTTTATTCCAGCTGTGGATAAAGATGAATTACCTACTTATTTTGTACCTTATGGAACAACAGATGAGATGAGTCAGGTTATCAACTACTCTAATGCTCAGGCATATGATAGTACAGTATACGGCATACCAATGGATGCAACAGCTAATGGTATTGTTTATAACAAGGCTGTATTTGAAAAAGCTGGAATTACTGCAATTCCTACTACACCTGATGAATTTATCGCGGATTTAAAATTAATTAATGATAAGACAGATGCTATTCCACTTTACACTAACTATGCTGCAAAATGGACCATGGGTGCATGGGATGCCTATGTAGGTAGTGTTTCAACTGGCGATTACACATTTATGAACCAGAAGTTTGTATATACAACAAATCCTTTCTCCAATCCTGGTGATGGAACTGGGGCATATAACGTTTATAAAATCCTCTATGATGCAGTTGCACAAGATTTAATTGAAGATGATTATACAACAACTGACTGGGAAGGCTGTAAAGCTATGATTAACAATGGTCAGATTGGAACAATGGTACTTGGTTCTTGGGCATATTCACAGATGGTTGAAGCAGGAGATCATGGTGCAGATATCGGTTACATGCCTTTCCCTATTTCTGTAAACGGAAAACAGTATGCAGTAGCAGGTGCTAACTACAGCTACGGTATCAACATTAATTCTTCTGATATAAACAAACTTGCTTCCACAATCTTTGTTAAATGGATGACAGAGAAATCTGGATGGTATGTTCAAGAAGGCGGACTTCCTACTAGCAAGACAGCAGAATACCCTGATCTTTACAAAGCGTTCGAAAATTGCACAATGCAAGAAGATGCTAGTGCTTTACCTGGCGAAGAAACATTATTTAATGATATGAACACAGAATCCGAGCTTATGATAAACAGTGGTGGTAACGATAAGGTTATGGATATTGTTGTATCTGCTGATACGGGTGACAAGTCCTTTGATGATATCATGAACGAATGGAATCAAAAGTGGACAGATGCTCAAGCATCTCTTGGAGTTGAAGTTAAGTACTAAGAATATCTAATGTAATGTTATTATATGGAGCCAAGGAGGCTAATCCTTGGCTCCATATAAAAAAATAATGTAAGGAGGTTCTTGGTATGACCGGTGAAAAAGAACACCGTGGTATCAGACATTGGATCCACAGTGGAAAAGGACAGAAGATAATTGTAGTAGTTTTATTTATGTTAGTACCTATGCTGTTGCTTTTTACTTTTACATATTTACCATTCGCCGAAATGATTAAATTCAGTTTTTATAGGATGAAATATATCGGAGTACGTGAGTGGGTTGGGCTACAAAATTATATTGATGTGTTTAAAAGAAATGATTGTTTCGGTGCACTGAAAAACAGTTTATATTATATGGGTGGAGCACTTGTCCAATTAGTACTTTCTCTTTATCTGGCTACAATATTAAGCTTTAAAGTAAAGGGAGGCAATGCTTTTAAAGGACTTATTTTCTTTCCGTTTTTAGTTAATGGTATTGCACTAGGATTTATATTTAAGTTTTTCTATACTAGAGGTTTTGTACTTGATACAATATTACATTTTGTTGGATTTAAACTGGATAATCTTCCTTACTGGTTAAAAGACCAGAGGATTAATAATATTTCACTTGTATTTACAAGCGTCTGGAAATATTGTGGGCAGAATATGGTACTCTTTATTGGAGCAATTATGTCTGTAGATGGTGAGATGTATGAGGCAGCCAGATTGGATGGAGCTAGTAGATTTCAGCAGTTTTTGTATATCATTCTTCCAAATATTAAGACGATTGTTGTACTGAATGTAATCTTATCGATTACTGGCTCGATTTCAGCATTTGAACCAGCTTATGTTATCGGAGGACCGGGAACAGCAACTTATTTTGTAGTAATGGATAAAGTAGCACATGTAAGTCAAAAGGTTGGTTTAGCTTCAGCCATGGCGGTTGTACTGTTGATTATTATTTTATTTACGACAATGCTTCAAAAGCTTTTCTTTAAATATTTATTTGGGGATGCTGACTTAGATGATAAAACATATGCAGAAAAACGCCGTGAACGTAGTTTGGTAAGATATAGGAGGTTTCACAGACATGACAATTGAGAAGAAGATTTCTGGTTTTGTGATTACTGTTGCAAAATATTTTTCTCTCTTATTCTTTTCTTTTTGGTCGGTAGTTCCTGTAGCATCGTGTGTTGTTACGGCCTTTAAGACAGATAAAGAATATGAACAGACAAAAGTTTTAGATATGCCAGCAAGTTGGTTGAATTTTGGTAACTTTAAACAAGCATGGCATCAAGCCGACATGGGACTTGGATTTCGTAATACTTGTATTATTCTTTTCTTTGTATTAATCGGCTCTATTATGACAGGTTCTATGCTTGCATATGTACTTAGCCGCTTTAAGTTTCCTGGTAACAGCTTAATTCGTACCCTCTTTTTGTTTGCAGCACTTTTACCCGGAGTTGCAATGCAGGTATCGACGTATCAGATTATGTATAACTTACATTTCATTAACCATTTGTATGGATATATCATTATGATGATGGGTACTGATGTTATTTCAATCTATATATTTATACAGTTTTTTGAAAATATATCTCAGTCTTTAGATGAATCAGCAATTATTGATGGAGCTTCCTATTTTACCGTTTTCTTTAAAATATTATTACCGCTTTTGAAACCGGCAATTATTACAGTTTTGGTTTTAAAAGGGGTTGGAACTTATAATGAATATTATGCTGCAAACCTTTATCTTCAGAATAAAGCGATTCTTCGAACGGTATCTACTTCACTATATGCCTTTGTCGGACCACTGGGTAGCCAATATAACTTGATTTGTGCCGGAGTGTTGATGTCCATTTTACCAGCACTACTAGTATTTATTTTATGCCAAAAACAAGTTTATGGTGGTATGACAATGGGATCAGTAAAAGGCTGATTACTAAGATTATAGAATGTATTTAGAAAGGAACAATAGAATGAGTGATATTAAAATGATTGTGCCAAATGTACCAAATGTGCCATGGCAGAATCCACCTGAAAAATTTACGGGTGCTCCTATATGGAGATACAATGACAATCCAATCGTAGCAAGAAATCCGATTGAGGGAGTTGCCAGAATATTTAATTCAGCAGTTATGCCTTATGGAGATGAATTTATCGGCGTTTTCCGTGGTGAGCAGACGAATGGAATTCCATGTATCTATCTGGGAAGAAGTAAGGATGCGATTCACTGGGATTTTGACAAAGAAAAGATACCGTTTGAAGATGAGAACGGAAAATCGTTTATACCCGAATATGCATATGATCCAAGACTTGTAAAGGTAGAAGATACCTACTATATTATATGGTGTCAGGATTTTTATGGAGCAGCAATTGGTCTTGCAAAAACAAACGATTTTAAAAAATTTGTGCGTTTAGAGAATCCATTCCTTCCATTTAACAGAAATGCAGTTTTATTTCCAAGAAAGATTAATGGCAATTTTGTAATGCTAAGCCGTCCAAGTGATAGCGGGCATACACCGTTTGGTGATATTTTTGTTAGTGAAAGCCCGGATCTTCATTACTGGGGCAGACACAGACATGTAATGGGTAAAGGTAAAGAATGGTGGGAAGCTTTAAAAATTGGTGGAGGAGCAGCACCAATTGAAACTTCAGTAGGCTGGCTTTTATTCTATCATGGTGTATCAGGAACCTGTAATGGTTATGTATACAGCATTGGAGGAGCTATTTTAGACTTGGAGAATCCATCCATTGTTAGATATCGTTGCACGAATTTCCTATTGACACCAGAAGAATGGTATGAAGAAAGAGGCTTCGTTCCTAATGTATGCTTCCCTTGTGCAACCATTCATGATCCTGAATCTGGAAAAATAGCAATTTATTATGGTGCAGCAGACAGTTATGTAGGCCTAGCATTCACAAAATTTGATGAAATTGTAGATTATATTAAAAAGAACTCTGTAGTAAACAGTACTGATGTTGAAATTGGTAAACGATAATAAAAATCAGAAATGACAAAGCACTAAGTATTTGGTGAAAAGTAAAATTATGGTTTTGAATTTAGGATAATAATATGGAGAAATACTACAGGAAATCTCTGTTCACAGAGATTTCCTGTAGTTAGATTATGGAGGAAAGAATGAATAAATTAATCGATTTTATTGACGGAAATAGGAAGTTAATTACACCGGATGATTCAATGATTACTTATAGTGGAAGGATTGACTTTTCGAATAGAATTGCTCCGGTATTTATTAATCCGGCAAGTAGTATCGAAATTAACTTTACCAGTACATCCTGCAGTATAATTATAGAAAATAAGCGCTCCTGTTGGGATAATTATCTTGGATATATACTGGATGGGAAGCAGGGGAAGGTTATACTTCCTCAGAGTGAAGAAATGTCTTTGATTACCATTGGAGAGAATCTGGGCACCGGACATCATGCTCTTATGATATTTAAAAGAATGGACTCTTGTCATATGTTTACTTTTTACGGTTTGGTACTTGATGGAAATTCACAACGGTTTCCTTGTGCGCCAAAGCCCGATCGAAAAATTGAGTTCTATGGAGATTCAGTTACAGCTGGAGAAGTTTCGGAAGCTGTTGAATATGTAGGGAAAGCAGATCCAAAACATAATGGGGAATACTCCAATAGCTATTATTCCTATGCATGGTTTACTGCACGTAAACTGAATGCACAGATACATAATATTGCGCAGGGAGGAATTTCACTGCTAGATAGATCCGGTTATTTTTCAGCACCCAATACAGTTGGAATATTAAGTACCTATGATAAGATACAATACCATCCGGAGTTAACGACGCCAAAGCAATGGGACTTCTCCTTATATAGACCACATGTTGTTGTTGTAGCTATTGGTCAGAATGATAGTTATCCAAAGGATTATATGAAGGAAGATTTTAATGGCGAGGAAGCTGAATTCTGGCGCTTAAATTATAAAATGTTTATAGGTAAATTACGAGAACAATATCCAAAGGCACTTATTATCCTAGCTACAACAATTTTGAATCATGATAAAAGTTGGGATGAATCGATCGACATGGTCTGTAACGATTTGAACGATCCTAGAATCAAGCATTTTTTATATACGAATAATGGTTGTGGAACCGATGGACATATCCGTATATCGGAAGCTGATAAAATGTCAGATGAGTTGTGTGAATATATTAGTTCGTTCGGTGATGAGATTTGGAAAGACTAAAAGAATAAGTACAAAACACTTAGGAAGAAAGAAGGGATATTTGTGAAATATGAAATATTAGCGGACGCAGGAATTGTAAATAGAGGCAATTGGAATCGTTTAAAAAAGTTAATGAATAGAGCGCAAAAGGGAGAAGAGATAAATATTGGATTTATTGGAGGCTCCATTACACAAGGATGTCTTGCAGATTCCCACGAGCTCAGTTATTCTTACCGTGTATATCAATGGTTTGTAAATACATTTGCAGATACCAAAATAAATTATATCAATGCTGGAATTGGAGGAACCTCCTCTCAGTTTGGAGTGGCCAGGGCAGAAAGTGATTTACTGTTGTATAAACCGGATTTCGTGGTTACCGAATTTTCTGTCAATGATGATGAAGAAAAGGATGAGTTGCATATAACGGAGACGTATGAAGGTTTAATACGTAAATGTTATTATAGTGAAAAAAATCCAGCAGTTGTTATCGTTAACAATGTCAGATATGATACCGGAGAAAATGCACAAAAATCACATAATAAAGTTGGTGCGTATTATAATTTGCCTTGTATCAGTATGCAAGCGTCTATTTATCCTAAGGTCCGGGATAAGGTGATTCCCAACAGGGAGATTACACAGGATGATCTTCATCCAAACAATGAGGGACATGAACTGATAGCTCATGTAATAACAAGCTTTCTCGATAAGGTCTGGAAGGATGTTAATAACAGTGAGATTGAGGTTAATGATGTGTTGCCTCCAATGACAATTAATAGTTATGAGAATTCCAAACGTTTTAGAAATACAAATATTATTCCGGTAATGGAAGGATATATAGCTGATAATCGTGTACAAGAAGGAATTACTGATCCTTTTAAAAAAGGATGGATGGCCAGTGAACTTCGTTCCAAGATTACTTTTACATTGCCTTGTACAGGGGTAGCTGTCCAATATCGCAAATCAGTGACACGGCCGACACCGATTGCAAGAATTGTAATTGATGATGAAGATGAGAATGCTATCATTCTAGATGGCAATTTTGATCAGGATTGGGGGGATTGTGTGTTCCTTCAAACCGTATTGGAGCATGCTGATTTAAAAAAAAGAAAAATTGAAATTCAATTGATCGAAACACATGATGAGGATAAAGTGCCATTCTATCTGATTTCTATTATTACAACATAGACAATATCGGTATTTCAAATATGATATTTGTGATATAATTAATGTAAGTTTCATAGTTTTCTCAAAGAAAGAAGCCGGACTTATTTCACAAATAATTATAATTGCTACTTATGAAAGGAAGATTTAACATGCCAAAAGTGTTTCAAAATGACAGTCCATTTATGCGAGCTATGGCAAAAATTGGAGATTTAATATGGCTGAATATACTGTTTTCTATATGCTCTATACCTATATTTACAATTGGTGCATCTTATACGGCACTCAATACTGTCTTACTTGCTATGATTAGGAAGGAAGAAGGCTATATAACGAAGGGTTTCTTTATAGCGTTCAAAAATAATTTTAAGAGGATAACAGCGATATGGATGGGAATGCTGGTAGTTTATCTTTTATTGGCATTTGATGGATATGTCCTGATTAATACTATGAGCCCGATTAATGGTCTTATTTTTGGAATACTTTGTGTTGCATCGTTTTTTCTTGTCTGTACCAATGTATATGCCTTTGCAATAACGGCCAGATTTGAAAATACAATTAAGAATACATTAAGGAATTCATTTTATCTTAGTATGGTGCAGATTTTTATTACGATTACGATGGTAGGGGATATTATTCTTCCGTTTGTCATTACAATCTACAGCTCCTATTTTATGCCGCTTGTGATATTGTTCGGATTTTCAGGACCGGCTTTTATCAATGCATATTATTTCAATCGATTATTTGATAAAATAGAAATGAATAAGAGGAAGAATGGAATTATATTTCTTAAACCGGTTTATAAAGAGCTTTGCTGGGGAGAAAATCGTATGAGTGAAGAATATGGATACATGATACCTTCCGATACGACGGGTGAAACATGGGCGATTAGTGCACATCCGAACGGTGACAGTGCTATTGTCGGTGGCGAATATGATGGTATGACCCTGAGTAAGCTCTTTGAAAGTCATAAGGAATTATTTGGTGGTATTGAGGACAAAAGATTTCCTTTACTGATCAAAATAATTGACGCAAAAGAGGATTTGAGCATACAGGTTCATCCCGATGATAACTATGCAGCAAAGAATGAAAACGGTTCTTTAGGAAAGACGGAATGTTGGTATGTACTTGATTGCAAAAAGGAGGCAACAATTGTAATCGGACATAACGCAAAGACCAAAGAAGAAATGCAACAAATGATAGAAGAAGGCAGATGGAAAGAATTCATTCGTGAAGTTCCTATAAAAAAAGGTGACTTTTTTCAGATTAACGCGGGATGCCTTCATGCAATAAAAGGTGGAACCATGATTCTTGAAACCCAACAAAACAGTAATATTACTTATCGCGTCTATGATTATGACAGATTAAGTAATGGAGAGAAAAGAGAGTTACAGGTCAAAAAGGGAATAGACGTTATTACAGTTCCGTTTATCCCTAGCAACTTCAAGCCGAAGACAGAAAAGGGAACGAGCTTTTGTAAAGAAACCCTGATTGAATGTAATTACTATAAGGTATGCAAATTTGATATTGATGGAGAAGTAAAATTAAAACAAGACTCACCCTTTGTAAATGTAAGTGTTATTGATGGCATGGGTCAAATTAATGATACCCGGATCAAGAAGGGGGATCATTTTATTTTGCCAGCAGCGTATGGAAAATATACGTTGCATGGTAAGTTAAGTATGATTACATCCTCGGTGAAGTGATTTAACAGAATAACATTCTGGGCTATCTCTGGTTAGGGGCGTTTCAGACATGGATTCGGAAACTTATCCTGTTCATGCAATCATGCAAGGAATTCTTGAGTATTTACTTCGCATAAGATATTGAAGAACTGTTTCCAACGGTAGCAGAGATATTTTCCATAACAACATCACTAGGATGAAGAGAATATTAAATAAATTTAAATTGAATATACAATAGATTTAAAATTATTATATTGAATGGAGTGAGATAAGATGGAACTTTATGCAGTGCACTATGCAAGCGAATTTAAATATGCAGATTATCGTACAATTTATCATAATGATGAGCGAACAGTGTTGGTTCCTGGGTTTGTGTTTTTGTACTATGTTGCAAAGATTGGAGAGCAGGTGGTTTTGTTTGATACTGGTTTTCGAAGCGAGGAAACAGCAAAGGGATTTGGTACGCATTTGCTTGATGTGAAGGAGGAAGTGCTTGCCTTAACAGGAGGAAGAGCAGATATTATCTTTATAACGCATGAACATTTTGATCATGTTGAAAATCTGGAATTGTACCAAGGAGCGGACATAATAGTTGCAAAAGATGCGTGGGAGGAAATGCAAAAGGCATATCCGAAGGTTACAAATCAAATAATGCTAACATCAAAAATTCAGATTGTTGAAGATGCGTTTGAAGTTCAAGGTTCATTTTGTTTTAAGGTAATCGGTGGACATACAAAAGGATCCTCTGTAATTTATTTTAATGAAGGAGAAGAAAAGTTTGTCATCTCTGGAGATGAGACATATTTGCTTGATAACTTTGAGAGGCAGATCCCAAATGGAAATGTGTATAGTTTAGAGAAAAATTGGGAGTTTATTAAGCAGGTATATAATGAGGGCATTATTCCTTTACCCAGTCATGATGTGTCTGTTATTGAAAAGTATCCAAGAATATCCGAGCATATAGTAAGGATTATTTAGTGAAAATTTGAGACGTTAGAATTATTTACGCTTTGGCTTAATATTGCTCGGGAAGACATTAATTAATTTAGTTAAACGTAATTAGGAGGAGTACTATGTGCGATTTAGTATTAGCAGAAGTTTCATAGAAATATGAAGAACAAGCTATGGTGTACTGGTAAAAAGAATTAGGAGATGAATCCAAGGGGATACTAGACTCTCTGGTCATCAGAAATGTAGCAACAAGGCATGTGGAATGCGTGACACTGCTCCAACGGATAGATACGTAAAACTCCCTGATTTTACGCACTTTTCGAGGCATATGGTCTTTTCAAAATCAGAGAGAAAAGACAAGAAAAAAGCAATTTTGAACGGTGTGAACGTCTCAGTGGTTTTATACCTCGTGTGCGCAACATCAAAAAAGTACAGTTAATATTATGATTATTTTGATACATCCAACTTAATAGAGCTATGAGTCGAAAGACCGCTTGTTTTCAACCTTTTAGGAATAAATGAGTGGCCTTTTTTGCGTTCTGTAAGCTTGCTGAAGCATCTGTCTGGAAAGGAGATTGAGATAATGAAACAAAAAGAAAGATTGCTTACTTCTTCATTAGTAGACAATGGAATAGGCATTGAAAATGTTGTGAAAGGTAGAAAACTCATGGAAACAGATGGAATTATAAGTATTCCATTTAATCAGCTTCATGAATTTCAAGGTCATCCATTTAAAGTGGATAATGATATGGAGTTATTTGAACTCATGAGGCGTATTGAGAAAGAGGGTGTAATTGTTCCGGCACTTGTCAGATCAAATCCATATGGGAGCGGCTATAAAGTGATTGCTGGTCACAGAAGAATGGCAGCAGGCAAGTGGGCAGGATTAACAGAATTACCAGTTGTCATAAGAGAACCGAAAAAAATCAAATAAGGTATTGGATATAATTAAAAAGTCTAAAAATTTAAATGAAGTAGAGATGCTACAGTTAAGAAAAATTTTTTTTGTTACGGAGATCAAAAATTGGATTTTGAGATTTTTGAGAAAATCTTCAATGATAAAACAAATACAGCCGTTAAATGAGACAATACTAAAAATGGTTTAAAAAACGAAATTATCGTATATTTCAAAATATTATCATTGATAAAAATTGAAATGAGTTATAAAGTGAGAAATTTACGTAAAAATGATTGACATTACAAAAAATATGTCATACTATATATATGAGATAAAGGAGGCAATGCCATGTTAATAATGTTTAAAGTAAAAAACTACACATCTTTTAAGGACGAAGCAATTTTAGATATGAGGGCTGCTTCTTATAAACAACATACAACACATTTATTAGAAACTTACGATGGAACAAAGCTAGTTAAGACAGCTGCTATTTACGGTGCAAATGCATCTGGAAAATCTAATTTTATTTCAGCTATGTTTTTCTTTGAAAAGTATATTTTTGAGCAATTTATTACAAAGAATGAAGCAGAAGAGTATGATTTTTTAAGTAAGGATATGGAAACAAGATTGGAACCATTCCAGTTATCAGGAGATAACAATGGGGCTTCAGAGTTTGATATTATGTTTTCATGTAATGATAAAACTATCCAGTATGGCTTTGAATGTACGTCAGAAGAAGTAATAAGTGAATGGTATTACATTAATGATAAAAAGGTGTTTGAACGCAATGGAAGTCAGGTTACGTTTGGAAAATCTTATGAAAAATATATTAAAGAATTTACAAAAGTTCCAAAAGAACGACTGTATTTATCGGTATTAGAATACTTTCTTGGTGAAAAGGAAAAAGAAATTATTTTATATGACTTCGTGGAATTTTTCCAAAAAGAATATGATGTATTTTTGGAACTTTTCTTTGAATCAACAATCAAACATATTGCTGGTTTGGTAAGAATTAACGAGCGTATCGTTAAGGATAAAAACTTTAGAAAAAAAGTTGAAAAGTATTTAAGCCAGATTGATGTTGGTATTAAGGGGCTGGATGTTCAGGTGAAAACAGTAGTTGATGAGAAAACTGGTAAAGAAAAAAAGCGTAAAATATTAAAGACAATACATGACATATATGATGATAATGGTTTGGTTTGTGGGCAAAAGGAATTCGAACTACCACAAGAGTCAACTGGAACATTACGTTTTTTAACATACATTCAGGAAGTTATTGAAATGACAGAAAGAGGAGGTGTGTTTGTTGTTGATGAAATTTCTGCAAGGCTTCATCCATTATTGACAAAGCTGATTGTAGATTTTTTTCAAGATAGCAAAAACACGAAAGCACAGCTGATTTTCACAACACACGATATCTCTTTGCTAAACAAAGAACAGTTTAGAAGGGATGAAGTGGTTTTTGTTGATAAGAACCATAAAGGAGTATCATCTTTATATGCATTGTCTGATTTAAAGGTAAGAGATGATGCAACTTTTAATAAGGACTATTTGCAGGGTAAGTACGGTGCAATTCCAATCTTTAATTATGATGGGATTTTAGGCGGTGATGCGATTGGGTAGAACCATTTTATCACCATCCAGACAAAAAAATATAAAGAATACAAACCTAGGACACATGATTTTATTTTGTGAAGGATTAACAGAAAAATACTATTTTGAATATTTTACCGACATAATTGAAAAAAATAAATTCAATGATGTTCGGATCGAGATAGAATCAGCCGATGGTAATTCAAGACGAGTCTTGAAGTTTGCAGATGATTATCTTACTGTCGAAGACAATAATAGAAAGTATAGTAATTATAAAAAATATTTGGTATTTGATTGTGATGCTCCTCCAAATATACAGAAGATTATTGATAAAATCTGTTTGTCTGAAAATGGTTATGAAATGTTAGTTTCAAATTACTTATTTGAGACATGGCTTTTGATGCATTTTGAAAATGTAACAGAAAAAATTTCTAAAGAACACACCTATAAGCGTTTAAGCGAGCATTTGGTCAATGAATACAAAAAAGCAAGTTCAGGCCTGATTAGAGAAATTATTCAAAATGGCAGTGTAGAGGAAGCTATGAAAAATGCTGAAAGATTGGCAGAGAAGTATTCACAAGAAGGAAAAAACATTTGTAATTCAATTGGAAAAATGAATCCATACACAAATGTTAATATATTAGTAGAGCAGCTATTAGCTGTAATAAGTTGAAGGGAGTTGATATAAGGCTAAAAGGTATTTAAAAATTGAAAATTGTTGTTTATATAGAATGGGTAAAAAAAATAACTGAAGTTCCAGCTTCAGTTATTACATAAGCAATTGCTAATGACCATAAATGGTCAAATCTGTTCGAGATTGAGTGTATCATTTATATTTCTAATAAACGAGTCAGAACGTTTGTTTTGCAGGCGTTTCAAGGGTATTCACCAAAGTCATTCCCGTATTGTACCAGAGAATCGGTCACTTTCTCTTATATTCATAAATGAAACTATTATTTATCAATGTAAATCATTGGTTTTATTGAAGTGCGCTTAGCACAAGGAGAAAATAATATGAATTTAGTTCAAAGAAAAATTGATATTGAAGATTTAGTAAGAGGTCTTGATATTACCCCAACAATGTATGAGAATGCAAGAACAAAATATCAGAGTGTAAGTAAATATTTGCACGAAAAAGGAATGAATGTTGACATATTTCCTCAAGGTTCATTTGCTATAGAAACTGTTGTTAGACCGTACACTCGGGGCGCAGATAAGTCATATGATTTGGATTTTATCTGTTTAAACAACGTAGAAAAACAGAGCACATGCATTGAGCACAATGTCAATTGTTGAATTGCTTCAATATGTTGTGAAGGATTTTGAGATCTATTCAAATTGGCAGAGAATGGAACAAAGTGAATTGTAGCTTTTTGTTTTTCGAGAGATATTATTAGAAAAATTTTGTACTTTTCAATAATATGCGATATAATAAATATGAGAAAGTATATTTTGAAATAGTAAGCAGGTGAACGGCATGGCAAGTGGCGATCAAATTAAATCATTGCTTAATGCATATTATTATAGGGACGAAAATCGCTTTAAAACGGTGGCCCTACAGATTGCTGCAAGTGAAGCGAGAGCAGGTCATGCAGCATTAGCTAGAGAAATTAAAGAAATCATTGATAAAAATGGTTCTTCAAACAATATAGTCCGAATTAAAAGTGATAATCACCTAGTAGAATTCGTTCTTCCAGATAATAAATCGCAAGAATTGGTTGTATCTGAGGAGATACGAATAAGAATTGAGAGAATTCTGTCAGAATATCGGCAAAGGGAAAGATTGAGAAGCTTTGGTATGAAAAATAGAATCAAAGTTCTTGTTGAAGGTGCACCAGGAACAGGAAAACATTGACTGCTTGATATATAGGCTTTTCAAGGTTTACCAATTGAAAACCACAGTTTAGAATATGCCATATTTTTGCTACGTGGGAATAGGTCGAAACAAGCAAATTTCCTTGTGACAGAGCAATTTAGATGTCAGTGCCTGGCGAGTGGTCAGCTTAGATGTCAGGGGTTCGCGAGCGGTCGATTTAGATGTTCATTAGCCATTGTGCCGAATGAGAAGATGAATGCACGTTTATAGGGGGATTAGGGATTTCGAAAAATCTGAATTTGAATAAAGATTGTTAAGTAATCTATGGTAAGGAGGAACTTATTATTCAATATAATCACGCAGGAGAAATAGGTGATGTCTGGAAGCACCTTCCACTATGTGATATTCTAACCATTGAAAAGCCAATAAGATACCACGAATCAAACTCCGCATATTCAGGGTATACAATAACAAATAATCCAAAAACGGATTATGGTATCTTTCATTTATTAGAAGAAAAAGCCTTAAAAGATAGTAGATATTTTGAAGCTTTAAAAAGAAATGGCATAGATAATAGACATTATACAGGATCACCTGGTCTATCTATGGACATTTTATCGAATAAATCAAATTACTATTTCCATGATATTGAATTTGATGCATTAAGTGATGTAACATTAGACGCTAAAAAAAGAGGCATTGAGTCTTGCGTGAAAACGTTCTGTGGAGATTCAGTACAAGCATTTCTGAACAAAGAGTATGTTCTCGATAGAAATGATTTTGTATTTCTTGATCCATATACCCCTTTCGATAATAATGCAGAAGGTTTTAAGTTTTTTGATATTTTTGAGAAATCTATTTCAGTAGGTTCAATGACTTTATTATGGTATGGTTATGACAACCTTGAATGCAAATACGGAATATCTAATTATATAAAAAAGATAGCAACGAAACTCAATACTAAAATTTGGTGTTTCGATGTTTGGTTGAAGTGTATGACAAATAATGACTTCAAGATAAATCCAGGTGTGCCCGGATGCGGACTTGCTTGTGCAAACTTGTCTAGGGAATCGATTAATGTGCTTGGAAAATATATGAATATCATTGGCAAGCATTATTCAAACGCTACATATTGCACAGATGAGGCATCGTTGTTGACGGAATCAATAGAATATTGACTGTGGATAATAAGCACTATATGAAGCAGACAAATATACGATTTGTCAAAATTATTGTTGGCCGAGGTCATATGAAAAGAGAAACGCTCTCTTCACAAATCCTAGTTGCTCATAAAACCTTTGTGCGAGTTCGCGGGGAAATCCCGAGTTAGACTCCACACGCTTCAAACCGCAGGTTCTAGATGAATCTGTTATTGGAAGTTGAAAGCCTTCTAGAACAATCTGATTGTGCGTGGATAAAACAATTGACAGAGCAGGAAAAGAAACGAATATCAACGTGGACATGTGCCCCCGTACGGACAACGTCAAAAAACTACATGGACATATTCCCTACGACCGATATATGTAATTTCGCATAATTTTCACACCACAAATATGTGCAAACATCTATATGGGCCTATCGTTCCATGTGGAGAGTATAATTCTGATGACGAAATGTGGTTCGGTGGGCAAAAAGTAGACTATGACCACAGGATGTTGTGATTTTGAAGTGAAAAATGAGTAATGATCGGGCCAAAAAAGTACAAATTCTGACCCGATTTTTATGCCGTTTTGGAAAAACCACCTAGTCCGTCAATTGAATTCCCACACGCCAGTCGAAAAAGGTAACTCAAAGTAACTACCCCGGATTGAGTAGGCATGGTATAATCGTTGTATGAAAGCTTCGATTAATATTTTGCCATATATTTTTATACAAATAGAAAGTTCACTTTTCGGGAGGTGTTTGTGTGATCGGATTGCTTCGCTTTATCAGTGATAAATTTCTAGCCAAACGGCTGGATTTCCGTGTGCGGCTGTTCAATGTACTGGCAATGGCAGGCATAACGATGGGTATCACAATGACGGTTGCAGGGCTTTTTACAAAGATAGGATTTTGGAATATACTGGTTAATCTGATTTCTTCGGCGTTTGCATTCTGTCTGTTGTACTACTCCTACAGGAGCGGCAAATATCAACAGTGCTACATGTTCACCACGATTATCATCTTTCTGATCCTTTTCCCTGTCTTATTTTTTGTCAGCGGAGGTTATCACAGCGGAATGCCTTCGTTCTTTGTGTTTGCTGTTTTGTTTACGGCCTTTATGCTGGTAGGCAAAAAAATGATTGTGATGGCAAGTATAGAAATGCTGGTCTACATAGGAATCTGCCTGGTGGCGTATGCATATCCCCAAAGTGTCCGCTTTTTTCAAACAGAACAGGAATTTTTAACGGATGTCATGATTGGATTTTCCAGCGTCAGCCTTGCGCTGGGCGTTACCCTGTCCATGCATTTCAGAATGTACAACAAACAGCAGAGGGAGCTTGAAGCAGCCCGAGAAGAAGCACTCCGGCTCAGCAAAGCAAAAAGTAATTTTCTCGCAAATATGAGCCATGAAATCAGAACTCCTATCAATGTAATGCTGGGCTTGAACGAAATGGTTATTCGGGAAAGGAGCCCGGAGCAGGTCAGAGACTACAGCCTAAATATTCAAAAGGCGGGCAAAACCCTTCTGACTCTCATCGACAATATTCTGGATATGTCAAAAATTGAATCAGGCAAGCTGGAGATCGTATCTGAAAACTACCAAACGGCGGATTTAATTGATGATCTTGTCATGATTGGAATGGAACGGGTGAGCCGGTACGGTCTCGAGCTTGAGGTTCAGGCTAACGAAAGCCTGCCCTGTGGACTGACCGGTGATTTCATACATATCAAGCAGGTGGCTGCCAACTTTTTAAGCAATGCGGCAAAGTATACGAAGCAGGGCGGCGTTACACTTTCCTTTGCCCAGAAGCCGGGAAAGACCTCGGATGAAATACTGCTCTGCATATCGGTTTCCGATACGGGGATTGGCATCAAAGAGGAAAACATCGCCCTGCTTTTTGATGCATTCACCAGGGGAGACCTTAAGGCTCACCGAAATATTGAAGGTACTGGTCTGGGTCTTGCCATAGCGAAAAATTTCACTGATTTAATGCAGGGGCATATTGATGTTACAAGCCGCTTGGAGCATGGTAGCACCTTTTCCGTGGAGATTCCGCAAAAGGTTCACGATAAAATGCCGCTCCACAAGCGGACGATAACGGCAAAAGAGGAAACAACAAGGGAAGGCAACAGCTTTATTGCTCCCGGCGGAACTATCCTTGCAGTGGACGACAGCGCGGAAAACCTGTTGGTCGTAAAATCCCTGCTTTCCAGGACGCTGCTTCAGGTGGATACTGCCATAAGCGGAAAGGAATGTATCAGAGCGGTTATGAAAAAACGCTATCATGTTATTTTGTTGGATTATATGATGCCTGATATGGACGGTATCGACACCCTACACGCTTTAAAAGAAATCACCGGCTTTGATACACCAGTGGTGGCCTTAACCGCCAATGTTGTAGCTGGGGTAAGGCAAACCTTATTGAATACCGGGTTTACAGGATACCTATCTAAGCCTATCATATGGAAGGATTTAGAGGAAACAATCATGGGACATCTTCCGGCAGACCTGATCATGGTCAGCAGCAAGAATACACAGAAGAAGATTCCCCTTGAGACCAAGAATAAGCTTGCGCAGGAAGCTACTATTTACGGCATCATTCTGGCGGAGGGGTTGGGCTATTTGAGCGACGATATACTCCAGTACAAAAATCTGGCGGTGTTTTTTATGGAAAATTACGAGAAGAGCAGGCAGGAAGTAATGAGCGCGGAAGCGGAGCAAGACTGGCAGAGCCTGAAATTTACGGTCCATTCCCTTAAAAGCAAAGCAAGAGCCATGGGAGCTGTCACTCTTTCCGATACTGCCGCCAAGGTGGAAAAGCAGTGTATGGAAGGAAACGATGCATATATTGAAGTTACTATGCCCATCCTGTACTATGAATGGAGCCGGGCGCAGGAAGGCTTAAAGCAGCTTGTTGCAGGAATTGATGAGCTGACCCCCGGGCAGATCGAAACTGAAAATACCGGCATCAGTATGGATGAACTGTTGATACTGCTCAAACACAACCGGCAGCCGGATGCTCTTGCAGTGCTTGAACGCATGATTGCTCTGTCCCACAGGACAGAAACAAAAGAACGCCTGCAAGATATCCGGCAAAAGGTTGATGAGATAGAATTTCGGGAAGCGGAGCGCCTCCTGATTGGCATGGGAGGGGACGCAGTTGGAAGTTAAAAACGCCGTTTTGATTGTAGATGACGATCCGGTGCTTCTTAAAATGGCGGGAGAAATCCTAAGGGATGATTATGCGGTAAGCTGTGCGAAATCAGGCTATGAAGCGGTTGACCTGTTACAGATGGACTATAGGCCCGATATCATCTTACTGGACATCGATATGCCGGGGCTGAGCGGCTTTGGCACGCTGACTGCGTTGCGGGAAATAGAGGATGCTCAGGATATCCCCATAGTGTTTCTCACGGGGGTAACCAAAACAGAAGCGGAATTGAAGGGGCTGTCCTGCGGTGCGGTGGACTATATTACTAAGCCGTTTATCAAGGAAATCCTGCTGGCGCGGCTGAAGGTGCATCTGGAAAACGGCAAGCGACTCCGTCAGCTTAATATGATGGAGAAAAACAAGCAGGAAATCCGGATCGACGAGGAAAAATTTGAACGAACATCAGCAGGTTTAAGCGACACCGAGAAGAAAATATTGCGGTTGATTGCGCTGGGCTACACCAATCAGGAAATAGGCGAGTCGCTCCACTATTCCTATAACTATGTAAAAAAAGTCGTCGGTACGATCTATGAGAAAAAGTATGTCAGCAAAAGAAGTGAATTGAAAAAACTATTTTTATAACAGCCTTTCAGATAAAAGCCGGGAGAGTTCAAAGCCTCCGGCTTTTTTTTTGCCCATTCGGCAAAAGAGGTAACTTTTAGGGTGTACCTACTGGTTTAAAAAAATGTTATCTTGAACACAAGCAAAGCAGAAAGAGGTGAGTTACTATGATTTGGCCAATCGGGGGGGCTGTTCCCGGTATTTATTATGCCAATGCCCGGTTGAAGCAGGTAGTATCCGACGAGGTGAGCGGCGACCTTCGGATACGGGCGGTTTTCGATGAACGGGAGGAATGGGAGCTTGTCTACGAAGGTATGTATTACAGCCAGCTTGATGAAAGTAGTGTAGGGATTGTGATTACCCTTGCCGCCGAAATTACGCCGGAGCAGCTCATAGAGCCGGAGTACAGACAGACAGCGGACCGGCTCTATGATGAGTGTGGAGTCGACGATGCTTTTCTAAGAGATATGCACAAACGGGGAAACCGTTTATTTATCCACCACACGGACATGGGCAGGTATCTTGTTCTGGCAAAGCGACTGATATGGGAAAGCCAGGAAGTAAGCCCGAAAGCCGCCGGTAATACAAACAGAGCATCTCCGGGATGAACTTCATCATGACTGCGACAGATCTCTTATTAGATTAAAAATTATTGTAAAGGGATGAAAGAGTGAATGATTTTTCAAATCTTTCACTCACAAAGTTTGTGCCTGCGTAACCAAAGTGCGAAGAACGCACTCGGCGCAAACTTCATATGCGCAGAAGGCAAGCGCAGGAATGGAGGTAAAAATGAAAAATATTAAAAAATTTATTTGTTCGATACTTGTTTTTACACTTGTGATGACCAATACCCTGATATTCCCGACACCAGCTTCGGCAGCCGGCACAGCTCCCGTCAAATTAGAATCCTTAACACCCGGAGATACAGTGAGCTTCGGAGGGGTAACTTGGATTGTGCTAGAGCCCGGCTCGGGTCTTTTGCTTATGAGAGACTACTACCGTACATATCTAGGCAGCATAGAAATAAACAGTTTTGCTTTTGATTCCAGCGGCAGCACGAGCTATGATCCTTCAAGCGTTACGAACATCGCCTACCGGCTTAACAATGAATTTTACAACAGCCTGGGCTCAGATTCCGCATTAATTGTGTCTAAGAACTGGAACATTGGGCCTCTAGGCCATGAAGGCACACCTACTGTGAATTGCAAAATCGGGATGCTCAGCATGAGTAGGGCCGAACTTGGTTATACCACATATAATAATCTTGGTTCAATAAGTAATGATTGGTGGACACTGACTCCCATGGACGGAGGAGGCGTCAACTTGCGCACCGGCAACGGTGCTATAGGCGGCAGTGTTGATGCCACCTATAGCGAGATGGTTCGTCCCGCATTGTATCTGCCTCTGAGTGTTTTGGTATCCGGCGGTAACGGAGGCACGGTGCTGGGCGGGACTCATAATATCCCGGCTATCACGGGTATTAGTCCGGTCGAGGGCTCATCTCAGGGCGGTACGGAAGTCACCGTGAGCGGAACAGCTCTAAGCGAAGCGACCGAGGTATATTTTGGAAGCATGGCAGGGGCAATAACCGACGTCAGCGATACCTCTATCACGGTGACGGCTCCGGAAGGTACCGGACCAGTCGATATAACTGTGACAAACCCTTATGGAACCAGTCAGACAAGCGCCGCTGACCAATTTCAATACATACTCACACAAGCAACGCCGGCCTTTAGTCCGGCTGCGGGAGAAGTAGATTTTGGTACGGAGCTGCAACTCATTTCGACCGGTGCGGAACATATTTACTACACCACGGACGGTACCGATCCTAGCACATCAAGTACGGAGTACAATGATGCTACCAGACCGGTGATAGACAGCGCAATGACGGTTAAGGCCATTGCAACCGCATCCGGCAAGGCAGATAGCAAGGTTGCAAGCGCAAGCTATACACAGGGGGCATCTGCTGACCTGGCTGATATAGTAATTAGCGGAACGCCCGGCAATTTCACCTTTACACCGGATCAATACACGTATAATGGCCTTACTGTGGCAAGCGGCATTGATCATGTCACCGTGACACCTACCGGAGCCGGAGTCATCCAAGTCAATGGAATAGCGGTAACATCAGGCCATGCTTCTACAGATATCGCATTAACCGAAGGCGTCACAAAGAATATCACTGTTGTCGCGACGGAATCGGGTAGGTCCCCCAAGACTTACAGCATCAATATCACAAGGGCGCAGCCTGCGGCAAGCATCACGAAAAACAGTGTCACCACAAACTATGATACGCTCTCTGCTGCCCTGGCAGCGGCACATAACGATACCATTACTTTATTGAGAGACGTTACCGAATTGGTAGTGCTTACAGCAACGACGAACAATACGATCACCATTGATGGGCAGGGTCATACAATAACGGGCGCAGATTGCAACGGACAAGGTTCTGCCGCACTTACTCTGTCCGGTGACGGCAATGTGATCCTAAAATCTCTGACGCTTCGGGGCGGGGCTGAGCCGAGCTTCGCCTTCAATAGCTCCGGGTTGCTTGTGTCGGGAGGCAGTGTCAATGTGCTGTGCGAGGGTACGGTAAATGCTTACGGTGGGTCAAACAACTCCTACAACAGCATCGGTTTAATTCATTCGGGTTCCGGCTCGGTAAATATCACAAATGCGACGGGTGGTTCGGCGCAGCAGTCAAGCTTCGGCGTACAGAATAACGGCGCAGGCACCGTGAATGTCACCAACGCTACGGCAGGAATAACTGGCGGAATAAGCTACGGAGTAGATAATGGCGGTGCAGGCACTGTGAATGTCACCAACGCCTCCGGTGCTAGCGCAGTGCAGAGCGTGGGCGTGGATAATCATGGCACAGGCACAGTCAATGTCGCCAGCGCCTCGGGCGGAGCAGCAACATACTACAGCTTTGGAGTGAATAATACTTATGACACTGGCTCGGTCAATGTTGCCAATGTCTCAATGGTACCGGGAGGAACCTACGGCAATAACATAAATGGCGTTGACGTCAACATGAATGTCACCACCCTGAACCTGAATAGAGGCCCTGGTGAAAGTTGTGTTCTGGATACCATTACCATTGCGTCAGCGGGGAGTACGACGATAGGTATCCTGCCGGGAGTGCTGAAGGACGGAATCGTGTACAGCTGGTATGAGGATAGTGCCAAGACTAATCCTTTCAGTGGAACAACAGTGACAGGAACAGCGAACCTCTACAGTGGTTTACCGGTGGCGGCTAGTGCAATCAATATATCAGAGATTTCCGGCGTAACGGCTCCCGTTACCGGAGAAACACCCGTATCAAGCATCAGTGATACGGACCAATACACAGCCTCCATTTCGTGGTCTCCAAATGGTTCTGTCTTTGCGGCAGGCACGATATATACCGCAACCATTACCCTTACGCCCAAGGATGGATATACGCTGAGTGGAGTAGGAGAAGGCTTTTTCTCTGTACCGGGGGTAATGACCACCAACCCGACTGACTCCGGCGTTGTGACAGCCATATTTCCAAGGACAGAAAGAACGATAGCGTCCCTCGCGGCAGATATCAATACCGTTCCCGGACTTACAGCCACCATAAATGGCAGCAAGGTGACCGTCACGGGTACGGCGACGCTCACCTCAACGAGTGACGCCGCCTTGACCTTCTATATACCGGAGGACGTGACGGTGGTGTGGAAAGCAGCTCTTTCGGGCGGGGGAAGTAAGTATCTGTTGGAACCGACAGGTGACGGTACCTTTGAGGTTGCGGACGGGGCTGATATTGTAAGCACTGTGTGCCAGACTGTTATATACTGTGACGACGGCAAGGGACAGCTGAACATCAACGGCGGTAAAGTCTCTGCGACAGCAGTAGAAAGTATGGCAATCGGCGTTGCTGACGACTGGCTGCTGACTATGACGGGCGGGGAGGTTGCCGCTGATGAGGACAACAGCATTACGATTTTTGCTAAGAGCTCCGCGATTATGACCGGCGGTACGGTTTCAGCAAAAGGTACGGACGGATACCAATTCTATATGGGAGGCACGTCGGTGTACCGCAGCAGTGTTCTTGATCCCAGCAAAATTATGTATAATACCAGTGATACCTTTGCTGAAGTCAGTATCGGTGCGGCGGTTACGCAGGCGGTACTCGGTATGAGCACAGGTCTGACGGTGACAGGGCACAATTTATCTGCAGGAGACAGTGTTACGGCGGTTTGGGGAAAGCAGAATGGGGAAAGCGGAGTCAATATTTCTTACTATTCGGCAAAGAATACGACGACACTAGTAGAGACATGTTTCTTTGCGGTTCCGGGTGTGACGATTACCACGACAAGCGGAGGTTCACCCACAACAGCCACTCCGACGAATCAAACTCAGGATACAGATAACACGGTACCTACAATCGCAGGTAGTGATGCGAAGGGTTGGAGCGCAATAACGGAAAGCATAGGGCAGCTTATTACAGCGGGTGAATCAGAGAATACTACAGGCTCGATTACGATTAATATGAATCAAAATGCCATTGTTCCGGCGGAAATCTTTCATCAAATTAAGGGACATGATACGACAGTGATTTTCCGCGTTGCAGATGGCATTGAATGGGTGATCAATGGAAATGATGTTACTGGAGATTTCAGTGGCTCGGACTTAAATGACCTAGATCTGGATGTTGATTTAGGCGTGAACAATATTCCGGAAGACCTTTTAGCAAATTTACCGGCATCGGATAATTCAGTGCAATTCTCACTGGCACATGATGGAGGCTATGGTTTTACTGCAACACTTAGCATGAATCTTAATGAGCAAAATCACGGAAAAATGGCATATTTGTATTTTTATAACACGGGTACAAAGCAGCTGGAACTGCAAGAAATCAGAAGAATAGATGAGAAAGGCAATGCAGAGTTTGATTTTGTACATGCTTCTGATTATGTAATTGTAATGGATAACGGAGAAACTTTGCAGAAACAGATTGACGGGATTACGATAACCCCTTCCAAGAAAGTGCTATACCTTGGAGGAAATATGGATAAATCCACTACGCTTTCGGTAAAACTGCCTGAAATCCTTAAGACTGAAATAGAGAATGGAAGCAGTAGTTATACGATTTCTTATACTTCCGGCAACTCCAAGATTGCAACAGTTACTTCCAATGGGAAAGTTACAGCCAAAAAAGCAGGTACAGCGGTTATTACTACTGTAATTAATGTTAATGGTATAGAAAGAAGCATTCAGACCAAAATTACGGTAAAAAAAGCGTATATTAAATTAATCAAGAGCACAGTGTCTATGAAAGAAGGAGAACAATATACCTTCCAAGCGAAAGGTTATGGTATTGATACTGCTAAGATAACCTGGACAACATCAGAAAATGCAATTGTTGTAATCAATAAGAAGAGTGGAAGCGCCACTGCAAAAACAACAGGTACAGATTTTGTCATCGCGAAATATAAAGATATCTCGGTCAAAATGAAGGTAATTGTAAAGAAATAATCCTCCGGTATTGCAGATAAAGGTTGCAGCAAAGGTTGACTTTGTAGCAGCCTTTATCTGCGTTTTGCTGTTTTCTGTTCATTTGCATTTTATTATCACTTTAATTCCTCCTTATTTCCAAATATATTTACATTCGCCTTAATTAATTTCCACCTATCTCTTTATCTGTGTAGATTATAACAATAAGGCTTCATATAGTTCTGTGACAGTATCACATAGAATCCGATTTTATATTAGGACTATCACTCATGATGATAGTATTGTGGTCTTGCAAATGCTGACTTTGTGATGCAGCAGATATCCAATTCGTTAAGCGATAGTGTTCGGACGGATGTTTCCATATTTACAAAGATCGACACTATTCAATCGTAAAACTTTTTTTCTGATATTCTTTAAAGTTATGAGCAATATTTTTGTTGACATCAAAAAAATCAATTAATGTATTTATTTTATGTACAGTCTGCGGACTAATATTATGCTCCATTAATTCTGTCTGTTCTAATAAACCATCCTCACAACTTATTATCTTAAGAAAGTTCTCAATGATATGGTGACGTTCTAAAAGATATTCTCCTATTTTCTTACCGTTCTCACTTAATATTATAATTCCGTATTTTTTATAATTAAGTAAGCCTATCTCTCCAAGTTTTTGTACCATTCTCGAAGCAGATGCTGCTTTTACATGAAGAAGTTCGGCAAGAAGATTAATACGGATATACCCATCCTCTAAACTATATCTGTAAATCATTTCTAAATAATCCTCCATGGAAGAGGTTAGTTTATCTTTGTTCTGATCCAGAAGCTGATAACCTCGGACGGTATGAAATTCATTATTATTCACAATTTTCACAACCAAAATTCTTTTAATTATTTCATTATATGCTGTAACACATGAATTTATATTACATATGTTAGAGTATGGTAATAAAATTAGTCTCCGCTAAACAAGATGAATTGATAAATCAATTCATCTTGTCAGGAATAAGAGCAGGTATGTATAAATATTGGAGGAATATCTATGAAGGAAAAAATTATCCCCCTTAATTGTTTGCCTATAGGAAAAAAAGCAAGGGTAAAGGAACTAATCTCAGATGGTACAGTACGAAGAAGAATGTTGGATTTGGGATTAATTACTGATACTGTAATCGAGGCATTACAGCGAAGTCCATCCGGAGATCCTATTGCCTACGATATCAGAGGGGCAGTTATAGCGTTACGTTCCGACGAAGCTTCAAAAATTCTGGTTGAAGCCATATAAATTTCAAATAAATTCACGAGTGGATAGCTGTCAATCCACTCGTGAATTTATATAGTACTTCTAAGGTTGAATATAAATAAACGAAAGCCTTACTTAATACATATAAAATTGTGAAGGAGAGAGAAAATATGGGCTTAACAAGCCAATCAACAGGAGCAGGAGTACGGGGTTATGAACTAAAGATTGAACGCTCCGGTATAGATGATAAAGTAATCGCACTTGCCGGAAATCCGAATGTAGGAAAGAGTACAGTATTCAACAGTCTGACAGGTTTAAATCAACATACAGGTAACTGGCCCGGTAAAACAGTTACAAATGCGCAAGGTATATATAAACATAAGAATATAAATTTTATTATGGTAGATATACCGGGTACCTATTCTCTCGTGGCAAATTCAGTTGAAGAAGAAGTTGCACGAGATTTTATATGCTTTGGTAATCCCGATGCTTCTGTAATTGTAACGGATGCAACCTGTTTGGAAAGAAACTTAAATCTGGTTCTTCAGACATTGGAAATAACATCAAATGTTGTTGTCTGTGTAAATTTATTAGATGAAGCAAAAAGGAAAAAAATCAAAATAGACTTGAAGGAACTATCAAATCAACTTGGTGTTCCTGTAATTGGTACCAGCGCAAGAAGCGGAAAAGGGCTGGGAGAACTAATGGATACAGTATATGAAATAACACAAAAAGAAGTAATAAATTCTCCTCTGCAAATAACTTATGATGTAATTATAGAAGAAGCAATCAGTATACTGGAACCGGACTTAAGAGAAGTACTGATGAATAAGATTAACAGTCGGTGGGTTGCACTTAAGCTTATAGAAGGGGATGAAACACTCTTAAAATCTCTTAATAAGTATCTAAATTATGATATCATGTCAGATGCGATTCTGCAGAAAGTGAAGGAAGCACGTGAGAAATTAACTTTAGAAAAAATTGATCATAATATGATACGAGATAAAATAGTAACACAAATTGTCAATACGGCAGAAAAAATAGGAAGCAAAACGATCTCTTATGAGAATGAAAAGTATAATCATACGGACCGCAGAATTGATCGTGTTCTTACCTCCAGAATTTTTGGGATTCCGATTATGATCGGGCTTCTTGGTATTGTATTTTGGTTGACCATTACCGGAGCAAATATTCCATCAGAAATGATAGCAAAGTTGTTGTTTTGGGTGGAAGATCGATTAACTGATTTTTTTGCATGGGCAGGAACACCCTCCTGGGTGCATGGACTTTTAGTTATGGGTATCTATCGTACACTGGCTTGGGTTGTATCCGTAATGTTGCCTCCTATGGCAATATTCTTTCCACTTTTTACGCTCTTGGAAGATCTGGGATATTTACCGAGAGTTGCATTTAATCTTGACAACTTCTTTAAAAAAGCATGTGCACATGGGAAGCAGGCGCTCACTATGTGTATGGGGTTTGGCTGTAACGCAGCAGGAATTATAGGTTGTAGAATTATTGATTCACCAAGAGAAAGGCTTATAGCAATTATTACAAATAATTTTGTTCCGTGTAACGGTCGTTTCCCTACGCTAATTGCTATCATAACAATGTTTTTTGCGGGTGTGGTAGCTGGTCCTTTTCAATCGGTTGTTTCCACACTCTTATTAACCGGAGTAATTGTATTTGGTGTATTTATGACATTGTCAATTTCAAAAATATTATCCAAAACTATTTTAAAAGGACTTCCATCCTCCTTTACCTTGGAGCTTCCCCCATATCGAAAACCACAGATAGGCAGGGTAATAGTAAGGTCAGTTTTTGATAGAACATTATTTGTTCTTGCCCGTGCGGTATCAGTTGCGGCTCCTGCCGGATTAATCATATGGCTTATGGCCAATATTCATGTAGGCGATTTAAGTATCCTTTCACATTGTGCAGGTTTTTTAAACCCTTTTGCAAAACTATTAGGCTTGGACGGTTATATCTTAATGGCATTTATACTTGGATTTCCGGCGAATGAAATCGTTGTACCTATTATAATAATGAGTTATATGGCAACAGGCAATATATTGGAACTGGATAGTCTGGATCAATTGAGAGAATTGCTCGTTTCACATGGGTGGACCTGGGTTACAGCCGTCTGTACGATGCTTTTTTCCTTAATGCATTGGCCTTGCGGTACGACATGTTGGACCATAAAAAAAGAATCGGGAAGCTGGAAATGGACTGCAGTTTCATTTCTAGTTCCAACAATTATCGGAATCGTTATATGCTTTATTTTTACAAGTACAGTTAGACTAATTAATTTATTCTAATAATAGTAAATGAAACAGTTTGTAAATTAATAATCAATAAAAATAGACAAATCTGTTTGTTCCGGCTTGGAATATTTTGATAAGATAGTGTAACAATCATTACCAGTTGTCAAGAAGTTGGAAGTAATAGGGGCAGAAGATGCAATCATAGCAACGGCTCACTGTTCTGTAATTAGGCTTTCTACATCGTGAAGCCGTGGTACCTTTATGCCGTGCTTTCTAACCTAATTTGCATATGCGCTGTGTAAGAAGTGGTAAATAGTTCTAGGTGTGTAAGATGGTAATCGCAACACCGCCCTTTTTGTGTCCCTTCCCTACATATTCATGTGCCTCAATTATATTCTCCAATGGGTAGATTTTATCAAGAATAGGCTTGATATATCCGGATTCAGTCAATTCCTTCAGCTTAACAAGGCGCTTTGACGAATTTTCCAATCTGTCATCATCAATAGAAATATACTTTCCTAGAGGTGATAATGCGTTCTTACACATATTTTTAAGCGTTGAACTTTTTGCTTTGCCAACCGCATCAAGAACCAGATCATACCTTTCAACCAAGTTAGCAGAATTCTTATCCGTGTAATCAATTACCTTATCCGCTCCTAATGATTTAACAAGTTCAAGGTTTGTAGTACTACACACGCCTGTAACTTCCGCACCAAGATGTTTGGCAAGTTGTACCGCAATTGTTCCTGAAGTACCGGATGCGCCATATATTAGTACCTTTTGCCCTTTCTCAATATTGCTTTTTTCAATTGACTGTAAAGCTAAAAGTCCACCATAAGCGATATAAGTAGATTCTTCATGGGTTATATTTGCTGGCTTTAATGATAAACAACCGAAGGTTGAGTCGGTCTCTTTCATACATTTGAATTCTGCATAAGCACCAAGTCCAAACCCTGTAATACCATACACCTGATCGCCAGGTTGAAATCGATTTATCTCTTTCCCGATAGCTACAATCTCACCTGACAATACTAATCCAATAATAGACTTTCTTGGTTTGGTCACGCCAATAAATATACGCATTGGAATTAGAGTGCGAATGGGTAATTGAGAACCTCTAATATATATATCGCTTGCTGTAACCGCCGTTGCATGTACTTTTATACATACCTCATCTGACCTTGGAATAGGCTTATCGACCTCCTTAATCAGGAGAACTTCCGGAGCTCCATATCGGGGACATACAACTGCTTTCATGGTACTTTTCTTCATTGATTTTAACCTCCTTATTTTAATACTTCGTTTATGAATTATATTTTTATTGCATTTTTAATAGAATTTAATTATACTATACAGTGTAATTAATCAAGAGTCAATACTAATTTATACTGTACAGTGTAAATTGCGATGTGGATAAGGAGTTACAATTATGACATTGAATAGAAGTCGTGATAAGAGTAAAAAAAGGGCATCAATCATAGAGGGTGCCATAGATGTATTTATAAGTGACGGATATGAATTGGCAAGTATGGATAAAATTGCTGAGACTGCAGGCGTGTCAAAGCGTACTGTATACAATCACTTCGGTAGTAAGGAAAATTTATTCCAAGCAATTGTAGATGATTTTTTAGCACAGCGACATAGTTTAAAAACCATAAAATATGATTCGGAGAAATCATTGGAAGAACAGCTGCTGGCCTTTGCCAATGCTGAAATTTTTCTAGTCGATTCACCAAGACGATTAGGATTATCCAGGTTTATGGGCAAGGTTTTTCTGCAGAATATTGACTATGCAATAACCACTGTCTCAAAATATCCACCTAAATATGATATGTTTCTTGATTGGCTTAAGGAAGCAGAAAAAGATGGAAAGATAAAAGCAGATGATCTGATACTGGCTGCCAGTATGTTCTATGCATTAATTGAAGGAGCTATTTCATGGCCTGTAATTTTTAGCCACGGTATCAATAAATCTGTAGTTAACACTTTGCTGGATGAAATCATTGCTACATTCCTTGCCAGATATAGTAATGAAATAAGATAGGTAATGGATAGACTAAGTAAGAGAAACTGGTGGATATATGAAGAAGTTCAGGCATTGGAATTCTTAAATAGAAACGAGATGGTTAGCAGATCCGTTCATTTTCAGAGTTTCTTATAGAAACTTTCTTATCTTAT
>DBTU01000049.1:0-53459 GCA_002307215.1 Lachnoclostridium sp. UBA1308 | reverse complement strand
TTATAGAAACTTTCTTATCTTATAGGAAAGTTCGTCCTATAAGATAAAAAACACTCCGTGCAGGATGCGCACCTCGCGGCGAGGAAGTTTATTGCTTCGCAATCCGCTCGGGCGCGCAAGTGTCAGCAAGCTGGCACTTGGTTCTCTGGGAATGAACGGTCTTTTTTTGTTTGTGCCAAATTGTGATGCCAAGAGTGGAAATTTTAAGCATATTATTTCATACCAAGATTGCAATTAACACCAATCTTTTATATAATATTTGTAGCCGTCCGTTCAGACCCGACATTATATGCAAAGGTTTGAGATAATGAAGGCTGATAAGATAATCGTTATTGATATACGAACTGCATTATAAATTACCACGACAATCATTTGGTACATTGCCTGCCGTCAGTTTGTAAGGAATTATTACAGCTTTTAAGGTAGGGAGAAGGAGAGGTTTTATGGAATATCATGTGTCAATACACGGGAATGATCAGGCAAGAGGAACAGCTGATCAGCCCTTTCGTACAATATCACGCAGTGCAGCTCTTGCGATGGCTGGTGATACGGTTACTGTTCATGCCGGAGTATACAGGGAATGGGTTAATCCGGTGAATGGAGGAACAGCGGAGCACAGAATAGTATATCGCTCGGCAGGTGACGGGGAGGTAGTCATTACAGGTGCTGAACGGATATCAGACTGGATAACCGAAGGAGACAATGTCTGGAGTACAGAGGTACCGGGTTCCATGTTTTCCGTACGTAATCCCTATGAAGTGGAGTTGAGTGGAGACTGGGTGTTTGATGGTCCCTTTCCGGTGCATCTAGGTGATGTATATTTGGATTGCAAATCCCTGTATGAATGCGATAGTGTTGAAAAGGTGCGAGAGCCCGAAGTTTGGCCCGAAGCCAAGTATTCCAAAGACTCACTGCTAAAATGGTATGCGAAAGTCGGTTCTGCAACAACAAAAATATGGGCCAATTTTGGCGGGAAAGATCCTCGTAAAGAAAATGTAGAAATAAATGTCCGCCCCTTTTGCTTCTGGCCTGAGAAACCGGGGCTTAACTATATAACCGTAAGTGGCTTCACACTTCGTCAAGCATCTCCTCAATGGGCACCGCCCACGGACTACCAGGAAGGTTTGATCGGACCTCACTGGAGCAAGGGTTGGATTATTGAAAATAATATAATCAGTGAATCCAAGTGCGTTGGTATCAGCTTGGGTACTGAAATCGGTACAGGACACTCTAAGGGTTTGGATAGGAATATAAAAGGTGGTACTCAACGTGAGCAGGAGGTTATTTTACGAGCTTTACACTCCGGCTGGCATAAGGATAGAGTAGGAAGTCATATCATTCGAGGAAATGTGATCCATGATTGCGAACAGGCAGGCATTGTGGGTCATATGGGTGGAGCCTTCAGCCGTATATATCAGAACCGTATTTACAATATTCATCACAAACGGCTCAGACATGGTGCCGAAGTAGCAGGAATCAAGCTGCATGCATCCCTGGATACCCTAATCAGCGAAAACATAATCTATAGCTGCTATCGAGCAATTTGGTTTGATTGGCAGGCACAGGGCACCCGAATAAGCCGAAATGTGTTCTTTGACAACCTTTCGGAGGACTTCTTCGTTGAGGTTTGCCATGGACCGTATATGGCGGATCATAATCTGTTCCTCTCTCCGATGAATTTTAGAAATATGGCACAGGGTGGAGCATTTGTCCATAATTTGTTTGCCGGTAGATTTGTTGTTCGTTCTGAGATTACCCGCACCACGCCGTACCACTTCCCTCACGAGACGGCAATGGCAGGATACTCCAATATCACCGGAGGCGATGACAGATACTTCAACAATATCTTTTTGGGAGATAATGATACGAATAGCGACCCGGTCCCAATCACCTTTTTTGAGCATCTTCCGCTGAAACCCAGGGATACAGTTGGAGATGACGGTAAGACTGTCATGGATGGTGTTCCGGACAATTCTATTTGCTATCTGCATGCTGTGGGACTGGGAGGCTACAACAAACATCCTGATGCAAAGGATAAGAAATGGTGGGAATATACCAAAGAGGAGATTGCTGCGCTTGGCGATGCCGCAAAGGATTTCTTTATAGGAAATGCTGTTCTTCCGGTGGCTGTGGGAGGAAATTTATACCTTAACAATGCGGTTCCGGGTAGTCATGAATCCAATCCGAAGATATATGAGCAGAAGGGTATCAAAGTGGAGATTAATCCGGAGCAAGGCAAGGTGCAGATTCAGGTCAATGAGCCCGAATTGCTTCGGGGAGCATCTGCAATGGTGATTACCACTGACCTGCTTGGCAAAACTTATCATGCCGATATGAAATATGAGGAACCGGACAGCACTCCCTATCTTTTTGACTCCGATTTTTTTGGTATAAAGAGACCTGATGCAAATGTCACACCCGGTCCGTTTGAACTAACCGAAAATGGTGTCAGTAATTTTGAATTTTAGTTTTTTGGGGATCAATAATGAGACGTGCTGTCTGCTATATAAAGTGAAGTAAAATTGAATAGGCAATAGATGAACGCACTCATTTTGAACAAGATGGGTGCGTTTTGCTGGAACATTGATACATGAATGTATGCATACTAAAAGAGGCGAAGCTCATTTATTAAGTACTAAAAATTGACTAAAAACGACCACACTGGTATTATTTATCTATAAAGGCTTTCATAGAAGAATACAGCCTGGGGGATTATGATGGAATTGGAATTATATAAGTATATGGATTATGTTGAAAAAAAGGATTATTATTTTGATAAAGATGAAATGAATAGTATTATTGAAGATGCGTCCTTAGGTGATTCATGCACAATATCTTATAGGTATGATATATTCCTTGGTTGAACGTAGTTACAATAAGGTGATAGATTGGTTTCGAAGTGCTGCAGAACAGAATCACCCTGATGGAATGTTTCGATAGGGTAGATGCTATCATATTGGTAGAGGTACAAAAGAAGATAATTCAGAAGCATTTAAATGGTATGAGAAAGCCCTTGAAGCGGGTAGTATTAGGGCTTTAACTAATATTGCAAGTATGTATTTTAATGGAGATGGCATGGAAAAGGATATCAAGAAAGCAGTTTACTATTATAGTGAAGCTGTTGAAAAAGAAGATCTTCACGCGTGTTGGTCTTTAGGAGGATTATATCAAGAGGGCAATGGAGTCCCAAAAAACTTATCAAAGGCATATGAATTATTTAAAAAACGGTGCTGAATTAGGTTTTCCTCCCACTCAATATTCTCTTGGGTTATCTTATTTGCAAGGTATTGGAATAGAAAAAGATGAACAAAAAGCTAAATTTTGGATAAATAACGCAAAAGAACAGGAATTCCCATATTGGAAATAAATAATTGAGGAGGGATAATTATGAGTTTAGTGGATGATATTATTGGATATGCTTTTACCGCAGGAATAAAAAAGTAGTCGATTCTAGCCCTAGATTAACAAAACAAGCGGATAATTACAAAAGGCAATATGACAATGTAAGAAATGAATATATTAACGAACAAGAAAAGAAAATAAATGACATTGAATCAAGCCGAAGAAGTCTTAGCAATGAAAATAAAGAAAAAATACAAAAAGCCAAAGTGCGTCTTGAAGAGCAAAAAGCTTTATTAAATAATAGTACATTTAAAAACAGCTCAAATAGTAATAGCACATATAAAGGCAGTACATACAATGACAGAAAAATAATACAAGCTCAATAAGTAAAAAAGCAAGTGTAAATGATTTGAGTTATTCTGTAAGGCGTGGAGTGCCCTTAAAAAGTGCGGCTAGTACTGTAAATGGAAATGAACCGGGAGTTTATATTTTACGATTGGATCGAAGGCTAATGAAAGTGGGTAGTGCTGAAATTGGGGTTCAAAAAAGAATGCAGCAATACTATGGGTTAAATACCTCTTGCGGTTTAAATGATTATATTAAAGAAAATAACCGTGATAAAATATATGTAACTTGGCAGGCATGTCCAAAAGATAAATGCAACGAATTAGAATCTAAGCTTTTTGAAAAGTATTCACATGAAGAAATGCCATGGGCTTCAAGGAGACCGAATAACACAGACGACACATGGGAGTTATTAATCTAGTCTCTAATGAAATATGCGATACAAACAGATACGGACATGGTGCATTATCGTTAGCACCGTGTTTGTACTCATTCTTGTATTGTACTATAACTATTTGATTTCACTGTATTCAACTTAAAGTTGAATACAGTGAAATCATTCAATAATTCGGTTATTGATTGTTACTATTCGTCAAGATACAATAAGTATATTGGAGGTGGAATATGCTTGATAATAAAAAAGTATCATCATTTATTTCATTTAGACGAAAAGCGATAGGTTTAACTCAGCAACAAATAGCGGAGAAACTAAATGTTTCATTTCAGGCTGTTTCAAAATGGGAGAATGGAACAACATTCCCAAACACAGAATTGTTGACTGATCTGTCAGATTTGCTTGGAATAACAGTGGATGAAATGTTAAGAGGTAAGGAATCTGATAATTCTGGTCTTACTTATAGCATGGCTGGCGTAGATATTCATTTTACAGATGCGCTAAAACGCGAAATGAGCAATAGTATCTCGACAGATCATCCCCGTGTCCTCAACGGATTAGGCCCGTTTGCTTCGCTGTATGATATAAAATTTGATGAAATTGAGCATCCTGTGTTAGTATTAAAAAGCGAAGAGCCCGGTTCAAAGCAGAAACTTGCTATGGAATATGGATTTACCGAATCAATATGCCATGACCTGATCAATCATTTAGTCAATGATATCATTGTGATGGGTGCCGCTCCGTTGGCGGTGCTTGATACAATTGTATGTGGAAATGCAGAAAAAGAAACGATAAAAAGCATTGTAAGCGGGATATCAAGCGCTTGTAAGCGTAACGATTGCTCTCTGGTTGGAGGCGAAACTTCTATACAGCCGGGTATCGTTGAAAATGGTACTTATATTTTAGCTTCAAGCATTGCAGGTATTGTTGATAAAGATAAAATTATAGACGGTTCCAAGATAAAAGCTGGTAATATGATTCTTGCAGTGGCATCTAATGGTCTGCATACGAATGGTTATTCGTTGGTTAGACTGCTTATGGATGAAATGCCTCAAATCAAAAATGAAAAAATAAACAATGAAACATTTATAGATGCTATTATGAAGCCTCACGCGGCATATTACACGGCAATTAAGGGGGTAATATCCGATGGAAAAATCAAAGGAATGGCACATATCACCGGTGGTGGGATTGAGGGAAATTTGAAAAGGATTATCGCAGATAATCTAACTGCCGAAATTGATTTATCTAAGATAAGGGTGTTGCCGTTATTTAAGCATGTAAAAAATAATGGTAATATTTCAGATGCCGAGATGTTAAGCACTTTCAATTGCGGAGTTGGATTAATTCTTGTTATTGAACCTTCCTATGCCGAGGTTGCCATCAAGCAGATAGAACAGTATTACAACTGTTACCCAATTGGAAGGATCACTTCAGGTCACGAGAAAGTTGTTTTCACCAATAACTTGGCTTGGTAATTTTATTTCTAAGCGCTCTTAAGAGTGATAATAGTTTGAACATCAAAGGGATTAGCTATTAATAAAGAGAATTAACTATCATAATAACGGAGGTTGATCAGATGAAAAAAATTAACAGTGGAAAAGTAAGAGATATCTATGAAATTGATAAAAACAATCTAATGATTGTTGTATCCGACAGAATATCAGCATTTGATATAATTATGCCCAATCCTGTACCGGATAAAGGTAAAATATTGAACCAATTGTCAATGTTTTGGTTTGACTACACAAGGGACATTGTAAAAAATCATGTAGTATCCATAAATTACGATGAGTTTCCTGACGAATTTAAGAAAGATGAGTACAAAGGAAGAAGCATGTTAGTTAAAAAGATAAATATGCTTCCTGTTGAATGTATCGTAAGAGGATACATAACGGGTTCTGCTTGGTCGGAATATGTAAAAACAGGCTGTATTTGTGGAGTTCAATTACCGAGAGGGTTAAAAGAATCACAAAAATTTGAAACCCCATTATTCACTCCTTCAAGCAAAGCGGATATCGGTCAACATGATGAAAATGTGTCATTTGAAAAAGCATGTGATATTCTTGGCAGAGATTTGGCAGAAAAGGTGAAATATAAATCCATCGAGGTGTATAATAAATGTGCTGATTATGCTCTTTCTAAGGGAATTATAATCGCGGACACTAAATTTGAGTTTGGTTTAGATGAAAACGGCGAACTGATTTTAGGTGACGAAATCGTTACCCCGGATTCGAGCCGTTTTTGGCCCCTTGATAAATATGAAGCAGGCAGAGGACAAGAGAGCTTTGATAAACAATTTCTCCGTGACTGGTTGAAGGAGAATGGCTATACCAACTCAGCGCCTCCTAACCTGCCGGAGAATATATTAAAGATCACCAGAGAAAAATATTTAGATGCATATCAAATTATAACGGGGGACCTATTAGAACTTAATTATAGTTCTAACTAGGAAGAGCGAAGAAATAAGCTGAAAGTAAATTACATTACCCTAAAAAGGAGGCAAAGGAATGAAACAGGAAAATCATATCTATATTGCGATTGATCTCAAATCTTTCTATGCCTCTGTTGAATGTCTGGAACGTGGGCTTGACCCATTATCAACAAACCTTGTAGTTGCAGATCCAAGTCGAACAGAAAAAACCATTTGTCTTGCAGTATCTCCAACACTCAAATCGATTGGGATTTCAGGAAGATCAAGATTATTTGAGGTTGTTCAGAAAGTGAAAGAAGAAAATGCAATTAGGAAGAGCAAAGCACCCGGTCATTCCTTTATTGGATCGTCTTATAATGATACTGAATTAAAAGAATCACATGCCTTGTCACTGGATTATATCATAGCACCGCCGAGAATGGCAAAGTATATGGAATATAGTACACGTATTTACAACATATATTTGAAGTATATTGCACCGGAGGATATCCATGTCTATTCCATAGATGAGGTGTTTATGGATGTGACTAGGTATCTGCAGACTGCGAATCTTTCAGCAAGAGAACTTGCAATGAAGATGATACATGAAGTTCTTCAAACGATAGGAATCACGGCAACAGCCGGGATAGGTACAAACCTTTATCTTTGTAAAATAGCGATGGATATCGTGGCGAAACACATACAAGCAGACAAGGATGGAGTGCGAATTGCAGAACTGAATGAAATGACATATAGACAAATTCTTTGGACTCATACACCACTGACAGATTTCTGGCGTGTCGGCAAAGGGTATGCTAAAAAATTAGAAGAGAGCGGAATGGTTACAATGGGCGATGTGGCAAGGTGTTCCATTGGAAAGAAGAATGAGTATTACAATGAAGATTTGCTTTACAAATTATTTGGTATAAATGCAGAACTTTTAATCGACCATGCGTGGGGTTTTGAACCATGTACAATTTCAGATGTAAAGGCATATAAACCAACCACAAACAGTATTGGTTCGGGACAGGTTCTGCAGTATCCTTATAATTATGAAAAAGCAAGACTTATTGTACGAGAAATGACAGATCTTCTTGTGCTTGATCTGGTTGATAAAGGTCTTGTGACAGACCAAATGGTTCTGACAGTAGGTTATGATATTGAAAATCTAAGTAATTCAGAGATAAGAAAGAAATACCACGGACCGATAACAACAGATAACTATGGACGTCAGATTCCAAAACATGCACACGGAACAGTAAATCTTAGTCGACAAACCTCCTCTACAAAGCTGATTATTGATGCTGTTATGGATTTATATACCCGGATTGTGGATGTTAACTTATTGATTAGAAGAATAAATATTACAGCAAATCATGTTGTGGGTGAAAACATTGTCGTGAAAGAGGAATCTTTTGAACAGCTGGATTTGTTTACAGATTATGAAACTAATCAAAAGAAAAAAGAAGAAGAGGCTGCTGCGTTGCTACGGGAAAAGAGGATGCAACTTGCGATTCTTGATATAAAGAAAAAATATGGAAATAATGCCATACTAAAAGGCACGAATCTGGAAGAAGGCGCCATGACAAAGGAAAGAAACAAGCAAATCGGGGGTCATAAGGCTTAAGCCGGTATTGGAATACATTTGAAACCATGAAAGGAGCAAGAAGATGGGAGAAGATAATAAAGACAAGCATCCGTATGATGATATCATCTACTTACAGCACCATGTCTCCGATAATCGTGTGCACATGTCAATACATGATCGTGCCGCACAATTTTCTCCATTTGCAGCTCTGACAGGTTTCGATGGAGCAATCAAAGAGACTGCCAGACTGACAGACAAGAGAATCGAGTTGGATGAGGCTGCAAAAACCATATTAGATGAAAAACTAGGAATTGTTCAGGAGCAGTTAAGTAGACAGCAGGAGGTAGAAATAGTATTCTTTCGACCGGATGAAAGGAAGGCAGGTGGGGCTTATATCTCCCGGAAGGGTACTGTAAAGAAAATTGAAGGATATGAACGAGTTGTGCTCATGCAGGACGGAACAAGAATACAGATTGAGGAGATTATAGATATTACAGGTGAAATGTTTCAAACTGAGGAGGATTCCTTTTCGTTAGAATAGGTAGCTACTTGCGAATCTTTGCCTGCCGTCCAAAAGAAACCTAAAGAATTAGGCTTTCCACTTCGTAAAGCCGTGGTGCCTTTATGCCGTGCTTTCTGGCTTCTGATATAATTTCCTGTACGGCAGGGCCAACTTTATAGTGGTTATGCTCAACAAGTGCATAGGCCATGCTTTTCGGAGAAAAAATAACCTTACTCATAAGAAATCCAACAACTCTCGGTGGTAACTCGCCCATCACCCTTGTCGAAACATCAAGTTTTGAGCCTTTTGCTTTCAAAACAGTGATAATTTCTTTCATATTGCGACCTATTCCAATGAGTGATTCGTGTGAAGAAATTACTTTTTTAAAACTGCCACTTTTTAATACTTCGACTTCCATTGCAACGTTTACCGCGAAGTGATTCCTGAGCCAGCTTTGAAAATCCTTATGAACCACTACCTTGAAACCTGCCCCAGCAAAAAGCTTGCGAATCTCTAAATCTCTTTTGGCAGGCTCGAATTCAAATGTTCCAAAATGAACGGTCTTATAAAGCCCACAGTAAAGAGTGTTTCCTTCAAAACCACCACCAGCGCCGGGAAAACCAAAAACAATTTGATTGAGTGGTATCGGCTGAACAGCTGATTGAAGGTCTTGCCAAAAGTTATTGAAAAAAAGAACTGTTGCATTTCCAACTCTTGGCGCAAGGTACTTCACCACACTTGATACCTGCTCGGGGTTGACACTAATAAAAATGAGGTCATAGTCGTGATTTTCCTTTATTTCTTCATGTGTTACAATAGGCCATTTCTCTTTGACTAGTCGTTCTTTTTTGGCTCGCCTTGTATCCCATATTTCTAAGTTTACATGTGAGCCATATTGTGCCTTCCTACCTTCACGAACATAAAACTCAACGGTATGTCCTGCATTTTCAAACGCCCAAGCATACTGTGTTCCTATAACACCGCGACCAAAAAATAATATTTTCATAGATTATCCTCCCTGTAAACACGCGTTGACTTTTCAACATGTGTTTGATATTCTTAGCATACTGATATGTAAATAGAATTTCAATAGTTAAATTTGTTTCTACTGTTTAGAACTCAACACAATGCGCTGATTTGTTGAATATCTGGAGGAAAACTTAGTGGATAGAAGAATACAAAAAACAAGGCAGTCGATTATGAATACCTTCATCGACCTTTTAACTGAAAAAGGATTTGAGAAAATAACCATCAGTGACATTGCCGAACGCGCAAACATAAACAGGGGGACTGTTTATCTACATTACGTGGATAAATTCGACTTGCTTGACAAGTGCATTGAAACATATGTTGAGCTGCTACTACATCACTGTGCCAATAGTGCTGACACCAATCTAAATGCAAGCGCATTTCAAAGCGTATTTGAGTATTTGGAGAAAAATTTTACAATATACAAGTTGCTTCTTAGCAATGAGGGATTTGGATTTTTTCGCAGCCGCTTATATGCCATCATTGCACAAACAGTAACCGAAGTTATCGGTATAAAGTCGGAAAACAACGCATTTTCAAATGAGGTAACCACTCATTTTTTAACATCTGGGTTTATTGGAGTATTAGAATGGTGGATCAATAATTCTATGCCCTGCAATGTGCAGGAAATTACTGAGCAACTTATGTTTTTGCTAGAACCATACACCAAGCACCTTGTATCACGCTAAACTAATTTGCATATACGAATATGGGCTTACACCAAGAGAATACCAGAAGGGGAAAGAGTGAATAAACTATTATTTGGAGTATCCGGTTTGCCAATAGGCAGTCAAATAAAGAGAATAAACTATGCCTCCGGGATAGAATTTAAACTTCCGTATAGCGATGTTGACTATAGGCTTGAGACAACAGGGAAAGGAACTCAATTTGGGACTCTTGAGGAATTAGTTTCTCTCTGTAGTGAAGTGAGTTCCTGTAAATTATGTATTGATTTTTCGCATATACATGCAAGAAATAACGGTAATCTAAAAGGATATGATGATTTTGCTGGAATACTGCAATACGTACAGAATAAATTGGGTAGGTCTGCTCTAGACGATTTGCACATTCACATGGGTGGTATAAAGTATAATGAGAAAGGTGAGAGAAACCATTTGCCATTATTGGAAAGTGATTTTAATTATACAGCTTGCTTAAAAGCATTAAAAGATTTTGATGTCAAAGGATGCGTAATTTCAGAGGGACCACTTCTGGAGAAAGATGCATTGTTGTTGAAAAATACATTTATGAAACTATAAACGAGGCAGGTCTTGCAGAGCTCATTACAAGCCTTGCCTCGAGTCGGGATACTGATTTGCTGAAGTTCCTCGTTGATTTTGAGTTAGTGATATTTATTTATTGCTATCGTTGTTCACAAATTTTTCTAGTAATCTGCGTGTAGACTTCCAAGATTTCATACGATAATTTGCTAGTGTATTACCTGGTCCGATTTTAATCGTATATGCATTGTCTTGAAGCGATGAAAATAAATCTTCATCTGTAATGTCATCCCCAACAGCAAGAATAAAGTCAAAATCTTGATCCTGTAGAATGAAAGATGCTCCAAATCCTTTATTAACCCTACTATCTTTTATTTCTAAAACTTTTTTCCCCTCTTGAAGACCAAGACTCATGGATTGAGTCATACTTCTAAGCGCTTCTTTCACTTCGCCCAATTTAGCTGTGATCATATCAGGATCACATTGTCTGTAATGCCAAGCAAGTGAAAAATTTTTCTCTTCAATTAAGGATCCCGGCATACGATCTGTAAAGCGTTCCAGTATATGACGAACAGACTCTTTCCAATCATTATCTAAGGATACCGTCATTGTCCACTCCTGATTTGGGTGGCAAAGCCATAACCCATGAGCCGCTATTAGATGTACATTAAGATTTCCAAACCACTCAAATAAGGTGTTCTTATCTCGTCCGGAGATAATAACAACCATGTTTTTAGGATCATTCACTAAATCTGCCAATAACTTTTTCAACGCCTCATCAGGGTTTGCGAATTCCGGCAGGGACTTAAATCCAACCAAGGTTCCATCGTAATCTAAAAGGAGAATTCTTTTTTTAGCCGTTTTATATTCATTTTCAATTTTGCTGCTATCTTTTTCAATACTTATTTGTGTATTATTGACGGAATCGATTGCGGTACGGCTAAGTGCATCTATAAAATCTTTTGCCCAAAATTCTACATTATAGCGTTTTAAACGCTTATGCATAATTTTATTTCTGGCTACTTTTTCATCTAGGGGCATTTCAAGTGCAGTTTTTATGCCGGCTGCAATTGCATTATTGTCATTGGCATTTACGATAACAGCTTCTCCTAATTCACTGACGGCACCAGCCGTTTCACTAATAACAAGCATACCTTCATAATCAGTTCTAGCAGCGATATATTCCTTAGCAACTAGGTTCATACCATCTCTCAAAGGCGATACTAATAATACATCGGAATGTTTATAAAAAGCAATGAGGCTTTCTTGCGTAAATGATTGGTAGAAAAACCAAATAGGCATCCAACTGACCGTTCCATGTTCTCCGTTTATTTTACTGACTAACTCTGTGATTTCTCTTCTCAGATTATCATACGCATCTATCTTAACTCTGGAGGGAGCAACTATTAAATACAATCTAACTTTTTCTTTGTACTCAGGATATTTGGTAAGAAAACGTTCAAATGATTTGATACGCTCCGGAATACCTTTCGTATAATCCAGTCGATCAATTGACAGTATCATCTTGATACCATTTAGACTATTGACAATCTCATTCACTTCATTTTGAAAATCTTTATCATCGTATGACTTAGAAAAGCGGTCATAATCAATTCCCATTGGAAATGCATCGACTTGTACGATTCGATCTTCATAACTAATCTTATTTAGGTTGTGTTCTAAACCAAGTAATCTACTAACGCTACTTAAAAAATGACGTACATAATCATAGGTATGAAATCCTATTAAATCTGCTCCTAACAAACCTTGCAATATTTCCATACGCCATATTAGTAATCGGAATATTTCAAAGGAAGGAAATGGTATATGAAGAAAGAATCCAACTTGAGTATTCGGATATTTTTCTTTAATCATCTGAGGAAGTAACATTAATTGATAATCATGTATCCAAATAATGTCGTCTTCACCTATAAAAGGATCAACAGCATCAAAAAATTTCTGATTTACCTTTTGATAGGCTTCCCAATTCTCAACCTCATACTCTGTTTTATTCGTAAAATAATGAAATAAAGGCCAAATGGTATTATTAGAAAAACCATAATAATATTGTTCTATTTCTTTGTTGGATAAAAAGACGGGAAGACATTGATACTTAGCCTTCAGTTCCTTTTGAATGGATTTCTTCTCATCTTCATTGATTTCTTCATCTGAAACCCCTGTCCATCCGGCCCATATACTTTCAGACTGCTCATGAAAACTCTTTAGCCCGGTAGCAAGGCCACCTATACTTTTATTATATTCAAGAATTTCATCATTCTTACTGACCGTTACGGGTAGACGATTGGAAATAAATATTATTTTGCTCATTTGTTTCCCTTCTGTAATGTGGTATTACTAATTGCATTATTAGTAATATTTATCACCATTATGACATTTATTAGAAATAATGTCAAATTGGGCCCTGTTGATGACCATCATTAACTTATACAATGTACATGATTTTGCTCTTTGGGAAGTGCTTTGTAATTTCAAATCTTAAAAGTTCTTCTCCTTTATCCTTTGTAATTGAGTTATAGCAGTATTTTCCTCGTCCTGTCATTATATTTTTATCATATAAGTCAACGGCATTCGGGAAAGCCTCTGTGTTAATCATTCTATGAATATAACTGTAGGTCATAAAAATTACCTCAATTAACATCTCATTCTTGACCTTTTGAGATAATGTTTCAGCCAGAACATGAAACAATTCTCTGTAATAAACTTCCCAGTTTTCAAGTAAAACCACGGGAGCTACTAATATCCCGACTTTGTAATCGGCTTCTTTTAAACTATTCAATGCTTTTATTCTGTTTTCCAGAGAAGAAGTGCCAAATTCAACATTATTAATAATTTCCTGGGGATTAACGCTTATTCTGATGATTGTCCTGCCTTTGTGCTCAAGATTTAATAATGGATCCACCATGTCAAATTTAGAAGGAAGTGTTATATATCCTCGTTCATTCTTTCCGAAATTTTCTATTGTCCATTCTAGGTTACCGGTAATCGTGTTTTCAAGAACCAAGTCACTATTACTCCCTATCTCAAACGTCAGATCTGAACCACTTTGATTTGAAGTTTTAATGAGTTTGTCCAGCATCTGTTCTCTGTTTACGAAAAGCCGCAGATACGAACATTTATTATAATTACATACTAAATAGCAGTAAAGGCACATAGCACTACAGCCTGAAGATGTATATGGTACTAAAAAGTCAGAGGTTTTTGAATTAGGTACATATTTATGAGTTTTTCTGATACCAATTACAAGATTTCGCTTCATTCTGGCAAATTCACTATTCGGATTGTTTCTGAGTTCCGGAATATTATTATGACTATCAATTTTAACCCATTCAGCTGACTTATATTTTTCTAAAAGAATTTTTCCAAGCCGGTAATTTAATGATTCTTCTTCATAGTATACAATATTTGGATTCATTAACCCACCTCCTGTTTTTAGTTTGTCATCTTTATCATTTAAATATGCAGAGCATATACTCTGGAAGATTTGGAACTTATGCTGGATATATAGATTGAAATTGACCAGACTAATATGGTGGCTTACATAGCTCTACTTTTTTTGGGGGGTTTCTTCATCCTTTCTTTTATAAAAAAATGATGCCCCTTGAAAAAGAAGCTTTGAGATGAGTTCAGCCATTTGTGAGGGAGATTCAACCATACCGTCTTGTAACCATTTATTAAAAATTTCCATAGCCCCGGTAATTATAAAGCACTGCAAATATTCGGATATTCTTATGTCAAGACTCTGGTCATTCTTAACCTTTGAGATGATCTTTTGTTGCGAGAGGGACATAATGTCTCTTTGAAATTCGGAGTCACAATTCTCGCTCAGTAAAACTTTAAATAAATCGGCATTTTTAGAAGCATACTCAAGCACTTGATTTAAGACTTGCACCGTCGTCGATGGAGCATTCGTAACATGCATATTTATATATTCCTTTAGATCTGTCACAACTTCCTGTTCCAATTTTTGAAGCAAATCATACTGACTGGCATAGTGTGCATAAAATGTGCTTCGATTTATATCTGCGGTATCACAAAGCATTTTGACGGACACTTTTGAAATGTGGTTTGTCTGCATTAACTTTACTATACTTTCTTTTAAAAGCAGCGTTGTATATTTTACTCTGCGGTTATGTCGGCAGTCATAATACTCGGAGGCACTTTTGCCACGCTCATGCCTTCCGGAATGCTGCTGTTATCTGAATTAGCAGTCACCGTCATTGCAGGCCTCGTTGTACTTTGCTTCATCATGCTTCCGGTGTTCCTGCCTGCTACGATTAGTCTTTTGAGTAAAATTGCAACAGCGGAGTCAAAAAGTATTAATCATTGATAAAATCGCACCCGTGACTTCTGTGAAATCGATTTGAGCTGTCCTTTGAGATATCTACGCTACCTTCAATTAAGGAGAGAGTGTCTTGAAGGAAGCTCATTTTTTGAACGAAAGAATACGGACGATAGAAATGCAACCGTTAAAAGTAAGTTCAGATTTAAAACCAAGCGATTTATTCAATTGACATATGTTATATTTGGTGTAATAATATAAAAGAAGAGAATTTGTAAGACAGCTTACATCTGACAGAAGGTTGCAGACAACAACAAATAAATGTAGCGGAGGAGTTCATGACTTTAAAACCAATTAATAAAGTAAATGTAAGCGAACAAGTTTTCCTACAATTAAGGAAAGCTATTGCTGAGGGAGAATGGAAGCCGGGCGATAAAATTCCATCTGAAAATGAGCTTGCCGTGAGCTTTGGTGTGAGTCGAATGACTGTGAGGCAGTCACTGCAGAAATTAATCGCTCTCGGACTAATTGAGACCAGATTAGGGGATGGTTCGTATATAAGGGTTTTAGTAGCCGGGGATTCATTAAATGCATTAATGCCAACAATGTATTTAAATAAAGGATCGCTCTTGAATGTCATTGAATTCAGAGAAATGATAGAGACCGAATCAGCTGGCTTGGCAGCTAAACGTTCTACCAAGGAGCAGTTGATGGAATTAAAAGATATCTATAAAAAAATGATTTCAAATAAAAGTAATATCAAGAAATTCGCTATGGATGACTTGGCTTTTCATTGCAAAATAGGAGAAATGACAGAAAATGAGTTGATCATTAAAACATATGCCCTTTTGGATGATGTTCTGGAGGCGGCTATGTATGATGGTATTATCAAAATGGGTACGGAATATGCAGAACAGTATCATCAGTTTATAATAGACAGTATTGAGGAACATGACGAATTAAAAGCCAGAGAATATATGAAGAAGCACCTGGAGAAAAATCGGGAGTATTATAATTAATGAATATAGTGTTCTATTTTTTTGCTGTGACTTGTTAGACAGGTAACAGCGAACAACATACAATAAAAAAATATGAATAAAAGGAGATTAATGATGGAGTACAGTAAAGAGTTGATTGATGACTTAGATAAAAAGGCTAAAAAATTAAGAAAGGATGTAGTTATTAGTATCGGAGTAGGGGTGGCAGGTCACATCGGAGGATCAAATTCCTCAGCAGATATTGTTACAGCTTTGTATTTCTACAAAATGAAGCATGATCCGAAAAACCCCAAAATGACTGATAGAGACCGTTTTTTATTAAGTAAAGGCCATGTTGCCATTCTGCAATATGCAGCACTGGCAGAATCCGGATATTTTTCGGTTGATGATCTAAAGAAGACGAAGGAGATTGGATTTTATCTTCAGGGTCATCCGGATGTTCTTAAGACCCCGGGAATTGAAGCAGGAACCGGATCTCTTGGGCAGGGGCTTTCGATTGGACTTGGTATGGCTCTCGGAATGAAGTTAGACCACATTGTCAGAAAGGTATATGTGCTTATCGGCGATGGTGAAAGCGCAGAAGGACAGATATGGGAAGCGGCTATGGCAGCGAGCTCCTTTAAATCAGATAATCTTGTTGCGATTGTTGATAATAACGGGTTACAGGCAAACGGAAAGATAATAGACCGTTATAACAGCTATCCGTTAATTCCCAAGTGGGAAAGCTTTGGCTGGAATGTAATTGAAATTGACGGACACAATATGGAAGAAATCCTTAGTGCTTTAGACGAAGCGGATACAGTAAAAGGAAAACCGACTGTAATTATAGCACATACCGTAAAAGGGAAAGGTGTAAGCTTTGCCGAGAATGTTGTTGGTTTTCATAATGGAATGCTGACAAAAGAAAGCTATGCGCAAGCATTAGCAGAATTGTCATAACAAGGAGGAGAAAAGGATGACATATACAAATCAAAGAATGGCATATGGTAATACATTAGTGGAATTAGGAAAGAACGATCAGAGAATTGTAGTTCTTGACGCTGATCTTGGCGGCTCAACGATGGGAAAATTATTTGAGGAAGCCTATCCGGAGAGGCATTTTGAAATGGGTATTGCGGAAGCGAATATGACTTCGGTTGCAGCAGGTCTCGCGCAGACGGGTAGGATTCCCTTTACTAATTCATTTGCAGTATTTGCGGCTGGTCGTGCTTATGACCAGATTCGTCAGACCATAGCAACAGGAAAGCTAAATGTTAAAATCTGCGGATCATCATCCGGCATGTCGGACTTTGGTGACGGTGCAACTCATCAAGCAGTTGAGGATATTGCCATTATGAGAGCAATCCCTAATATGACTGTAATTTGCCCGGCGGATGCCAATGAGACAGTACAAGCGGTAAAGGCAATGGTAGACATGTCAGGTCCCTGTTATATCAGGTTAAACCGCAATGATTACGAAAATGTAACAGCGCAGGATAAGCCGTTTGATATAGGAATACCAAGTGTACTGAAAGAAGGCAGGGATATTGCTGTATTTGCTACCGGAATTATGGTAGGTAAAGCCATTGAGGCAGCAAAGGAGCTGGAGGGTAAGATTTCGGTAAAGGTTATTAATGTCAGCACAATCAAACCAATGAACAAGGAAGCTGTCATCAGCCTGGTTAAGGGCTGCAAAGCTATTGTGACAGTAGAGGAGCACAGCATAGTAGGCGGGCTTGGCAGTGCTATCTCAGAGGTACTGTGTAAGGAATGCAAGCCTATTGAATATGTAGGTGTTAATGATGTCTTTGGCAGCAGTGCACATAATTATGATGATGTTTTAAATTATTATGGACTTACAAAGGAACATATTATGGAAGCAATAGAGAAAATGGCACTTAAATAAATTATGTAGATGGCCTTTTTAGGTTACAGATTACAGTAAAATGGAGGAAAATGAATATGAGAATTGGATTTATCGGACTTGGAATCATGGGAAAGCCCATGGCAAAAAATCTTATCAAAGCAGGACATGAGTTGATTGTCTTTGATGTGATCAAGGAAAATGTTGATGCTGTGGTTGCAGCAGGCGCAAAAGCGGCCACCTCCTCAAAGGATGTTGCAACAAAGTGTAAATTAATTATTACTATGTTACCGAACGGTCCGCATGTAAAATCGGTTATTATGGGAGATAACGGCATTCTGGAAGGAGCATCAGAAGGAACAATCATCGTTGATATGAGCTCTATCGCACCGATTGTTTCACAAGAAATTGAGAAGGCATCTGCAGCAAAAGGCGTTAAAATGATTGATGCTCCTGTATCGGGCGGCGAACCGAAAGCGATTGACGGATCGTTAGCTATCATGGTAGGCGGAGATAAGGCTGTTTTTGATGAAGTATATGATGTTTTAATGCTGATGGGTGCAAGTGCGGTTCATTGCGGAGCTATTGGTGCAGGGAATACAACCAAGCTTGCGAACCAGGTAATTGTGGCCTTAAATATTGCGGCAGTGTCGGAAGCCTTCATGCTTAGCACGAAAGCGGGTGTTGATCCAATCAAAGTATTTGATGCGATCAAAGGCGGTCTTGCAGGCTCCACGGTTATGAATGCGAAGCTACCAATGATTACAGAGGGTAATTTCACACCCGGCTTTAAAATTGATCTACATATTAAGGATTTAAATAATGCATTAGAAACCGGTCATTCGGTTGGAGCACCCCTGCCGTTAACAGCAATTGTGATGGAAATGCTCCAGATGCTTCATACAGACGGGTACGGCCAGAATGACCACAGTGGTATAGCAATGTATTATGAGAAATTAACAGGAACTGAAATCCGAAAATAAGGTAATTCAGTTCCGGTTAATTTATGTCAGAAACGATATAGGAGGCGTTAATATGTCAGAGAAATCATACCTAGAGAATTTGTTTTCACTTGAGGGAAAGACAGTATTATTTACAGGGGCAGCGGGCGGAATCGGTAGCGAGCTGTGTGAGGGCCTGGCAAAGGCAGGTGCAGCTATAGCCCTATGTGATATAAATAAGCAAAGGCTGGATGAATTGAAAGAAAAGATTGAAATGGAAGGAGGCAAAGCATCCTCCCATATCTTGAACGTAATGGACAAGGATAACATCAAATCCTGTGTTAATGAAGTCGCAGAGCAATACGGACATATCGATGTTCTGGTTAATTGCGCAGGAATCAATAAGAGAGAAGGCATCCTTGATGTAGAGGAAGAAACATATGACCGTATCATGGATATCAATTTAAAGGGAGTATTCCTTGTATCACAAGCAGTCGGACATTATATGAGAAAGCAGAACCATGGAAGTATAATTAACATTGGATCTCACAATACGGGATGGGTACTTGGAGGCTGCTCCGTTTATGCAGCCACCAAAAGTGGAATCGTTGCGTTAACAAAAGCACAGGCTGTTGAATGGGCAAAATACAATGTCAGGGCAAATACAATTAGTCCGGGACATATCAAGACGCCACTCACCACAGTGACTTGGGAGCATCCGGTACGTTCCCAATATCTGCTGGACCGGATTGCGTTGAACCGTCCCGGTTATCCGGATGATATTGTAGGTGTCTGCATCCTGCTTGCTTCGGATGCATCGGTATATATAACAGGCTGTGAATACAGGGTGGATGGCGGATGCATTGCAGGTGGTCAGCCTTGGCCATATGATACGAAATACTGATCTGTTTGAACAAGTAAGCATTTTTCATCAATCCACTAATTAATTAAGGGGCTGTTGCAAAATTACCTCCAAAAATACAAGAGTCTTCACATTCTCCCCATAATACACTGTATGAGAGACATGTTGTGGATTTTGTACGCCAAATACGAACATTCATGTACGAATATGGCGTACAAAATCTATAATGTGTCTCTCGTTCTGTGTGTGAGGGGAGTGTGTGAAGACTCTTGTATTATACAAGCTATATTTGCAACAGCCCCTTTGTGAAATATCCGTTATCCTTAATATTGCCGGTATAATAAATTATACATATAGTTTTAGGATTGTACTGCTTTAATCAGTCGGAAGACCTGGGATGCCGCAGAAATAAGGTTTGTTCTTGCAGTATCGTATTCCATGGCTTCCTCCACGGTCATAGGAAGCTGTATGATACCAAAATATGCATCAACGCCTTCTTCATTGCATTTTACAGCATCCTTTGTAGTGCCGCCTGCAAAAGCGATTACTTTCTTTCCATGCTTCTTTGCCAGCTTCGCAACTCCGATCGGTGCTTTGCCCATTGCTGTCTGAAAGTCAAGCTTCCCTTCTCCCGTAATAACAAAGTCTGCATCCTTAATATCGTCCTCAAGCCCGATTTCCTTTAAGATTATACTAATGCCTGATTCCAGGGTTGCGTTAAGGAAGGTTAAGAAAGCATAACCGAGTCCGCCGGCTGCTCCGGTTCCGGGTACGCTAGCCGTATCCTTTCCGAGAGTTTTCTTGACAATCTCGGAGAAATTATAAAGACCGGAATCTAGAGTTTTAATTATCTCAGGTGTTGCACCCTTCTGAGGCCCGAATACATTGGTTGCTCCATTCGGACCGCAGAGAGGATTATTTACATCGCAGGCGATTTTAAAGCTGCAATCGCTGAGCTCCTTTAAAGCTCCCTTCAAGCTAAGGCTTGCAATATTGCATAACTCCCGTCCTTCTGGTCCTACCGGTTTTCCATCAGAATCATAGAATTCGAATCCTAGAGCCTGAAGCATTCCAATACCGCCATCATTTGTGGCACTACCACCGATACCTATAATGAAATTTCTGCAACCACGGCTGATTGCATCCTTAATCATTTCTCCGACTCCATAGGTTGTTGTATTAAGCGGATTAAGAGCTTCGGTTGGGATAAGCTTAATTCCGGCTACGGCAGCCATCTCAAGTATTGCTGTTATATTATCGGCGAGAATTCCATATTTGCAGGAAACCTTCCTGCCCAAAGGGCCGACAGCTTCCATATCTACTTCCCTACCATCCATACCTGCAAGAAGTGAATCCACGGTGCCTTCTCCGCCGTCTGCCAGAGGCTTTACAATTACTTCCGCATCGCAGACACTAAGGATACCTTCCTTTATTGAATTACCGGCTTCCATCGAGGACAAGCTCCCTTTGAGTGAATCAATTGCTATTACGATTTTCATATAATTTACATTCCTTTCATGAACTACAGGTAGATAGATTTATGAAGATACTTGAGTTTCCTTTGGTTTGTCCCTATACTCAAACGGACTGACTCCAACCTGCTTTTTAAAAATCCGGCTGAAATATCCCTGATCATGATATCCGATGATTTCCCCAACTTGACGGATGGAAAGCTCCGGGTTATGGAGAAGAATCTGCTGTGCTTTTTGCATACGCAGGGAGATAAGGTACCTGGAAGGACTGCAGTTGTATTGCTTATAAAAAATTTTAGTGAGATAACCGGAACTGTAGTTCATGTTGTTGGCGATTAGGTTAAGGTTAATCTCGGTATGATAATTCAGGGCGATATAATCCTTTAATATACTTGCAATCTGGGCAGGAGTGTTACGGGTAGTAGAATGATTAAAAATGTCCCCAAAGGAACTTTGCTGCAATTTATACTTGTTTTTTAATTGTAATAAAGCTGCCTTCAGTTCGTCCGGATCTACTGGTTTAAGCAGATATTCCGATACCCTAAGCTGTATTGCACTTTTGGTGTATTCGAAATCAGAATAACCGCTGGTTATAATAAAATCAGTCAATGGATAATGCTCCTGGATTTTCTTGATCAGGGCAATTCCACCCATTATGGGCATACGAATGTCGGTGATAACTAAATCAGGATTCAGCTCCTTTACCAATTCATACGCTTGAATACCGGTTTGAGCAGTTCCTACAACTTCAAAATCTGTTTCTTCATCTAAAAGTTGAACTTTTTGTACTAAATTGTGAAGTAATAATTCCTCATCCTCAGCGATAACTACGGAATATTTCATGTTTTCTCCCATTCTTTCAATCTGACGCCTCATCCATTGTTCGTGCAAGTCGTTGTCCGATGGATACAAAGCCATTCCCTTCTTTTGTATTGCCATAAAGGAATATCATAGTGTCTCCGCAGAAGAGTTTCCAACGTATATATACATTGATCATACCTAATCCGTTAATCTGCATTTCAGGCATTCCGGGATTGTTGTCAACTTCTTTGATCCGATCATCAATCGTTTTCATATCGTTAACAGAAAAACCGGTACCGGAATCTATGATATCAATCTGCCAGTAATCCTCATAAATACGACCAATGATTGAAATATTCCAGGGTGGAATACAATTGGTACCGTATTTAACGGCGTTTTCAACAATAGGTTGTATGATTAATTTAGGAACGCGGTACTCTAATAGGGCATCATCTATATCAATGGTATAATTTAAACTGGATTGGTAGCGTACTTTCATACAATATAGGTATTTATTGACATAATCGATTTCAAGACCAATGCCAATAATGGTAGCAGAACTGTCAGTGATATATCTCATGATTTGTGAAAGATACCGGCACATGGTAATAACCTCATGGGGTTGTCCGTTCTCTGTAAGGACAATAATGCTGGAGAGGGTATTATAATATAAGTGAGGGTTTATCTGGGACTGAAGTGCAAGGGTGCGTGACTTTAATTCCTGTTGTCTTGCATCAATCAGTTCATTCATGGATACTTTTAAATTTTCACTCATGGACTGGAACTCATGATATAGTTCTGACACCTCATTATAAGTACCGGGATAATTATTAATTTTATCTTCCCCTAGGGTATCAATTTGTATCCGCTGTATAATGTGCTTTAAATGCTTAATAGGTTTTACCAAGCTCCGTGATAAAGAGTAAGAAATCAGGAGGGAAGTCGCGAGTAGAATGCATACAAATATAAGCAATAATTTAAGCAGGCTATAGACTGTTTTTAGAATATAAGATTCGGGCTGTACCGTAACATAAGTCCAACCACTGTAGGAAGAGGTATGATAAACCATATATTCTTTTTCGTCGGTGACAGGGTTAATCATAGCTGCAGTTTTATCTTTATCATTGATATAAGAATAATAATCAGGAATGGAACTTTGTTCCTCTGTTGTAAGGTCATAAGGATATATCATAGTATTATCAGAGGAATAGATATAAACTGCGGCAGTATCTTTTGTTCTTCGTTTATAACTGTTTATACATTTAAATACGCTATTACATCGTTTAATGGTTTCAATTGCACCCACCGTCCGCCCATAATGGTTATTATAAGAACGATAAACAGATAGGAACCAATCAGAATAGTTTGAGGAGGCGGATAAAGAAGAGGTATTATAAGGTATACTGATCAATTTTTTGCCATCTGATTCCAATACTTTGTTAAACCAGGGAAGGTTATTTAAATCGACAGAATCTGTATTTGTCTTAATTCCTACCTTCAGCAGATTCCCCCACATATCGTAAAGATAAATCTGATCCACCTTAATATCGGCACCATTAATAGCCAGAAATAAGCTGGCTAGGCTGTTTAACGTATTTCTTGATATATCCAAATCAAAGGAAGACTCCAGCTTATCTGATACCAGACTGAGGTAATTAATATTAATGGAAACTGTATCCATATCATTGATTACAGCATCAATCTGCTCCATAAAATAAGTATTTTGTGAAGTCATGCTGTCAATTTCCTGAGTTATTAATTGATCAGATACGTATTTGTAAAAGAAAACACTGAAAGTGAGTAAAATTAGTACAGCGAGTCCTACATAGGCTAGAAACAATTTAGTCTGTAGTTTTAGCTGGCGCATATGGTTTCCTCTTTCTAAATTATGGAAGGATTAAAGTGGATTTTAAAAGGGTAGGTTAAGTACTGATAAAAATAGCATAGCACATTTGTTAGTAAAGTACTAATAGTAATTTATCAACCTAGCGATGAAAGTCAAAATGTTTCAATTGATCCTCAATGATTTTTGAGAAGAATTAACGGCAGTTTTTATATAATGATTTAGAAAATGTGACAAAATTTATACATATTGCATTACATTTTTTTGGAGAATAATAACATAGTGGGCGTAATAATCAAATTAATCGTAGAATGGGACAAAAATATGTAAAGATAGTCCAAAATGCATCTTAAAAAGTGCATAGACTTTTCATCTGAATTTCGTTAAAATTCAGATACCATCATCGATGAGGTAAACAAAATACAGGAGGATTTTATGAAAAAGAAAGTAGTAGCATTATTATTATTTGTATTTATGGTTGCTTCTATGTTATCGGGATGTACAAAATCATCCGATAATTCAGACGCAGCCTCGGAGAGTAATTCATCTTCAGAGGAAGCACAAAACACTGAAACAGAGACAACGGATGTAACTAATCAATTTGCAGGTGAAGAACTAAGCATTATAGTATCAGCTGGCTGGTTGGACAATCGTTATGATGCGTCCATAGCTCGTTTTGAAGACACTTATGGCGTAACCGTAGACCTTCAAACAATTCCAGCAGATCAATATACCGATATACTTCAGGTTAAATTAACATCAGATTCTCTTCCGGATGTCTTTTGGATTCAATCTGACCCCTTTGCAATCGGTACCCAGATTGTTGATCCGGAAAAATATTGTATTGATTTTACCGACGCGGATTGGACAAAGAAAATACCGGAAACAAGACTAGAGTCCTGTACTTATAATGATAAAATATATGGCTTACAGATCTGGCAGAATTCGCCGGAATATGTTTTGGTATATAATAAAACATTATTTGAGGAAAATGGATGGACAATTCCGGCAACTTATGCTGAATTAAAAGATCTTTGTGCAAAAATAGCAGAAAAAGGTATCACACCATGGTTTATGCCGGGTGCAGACGGTTGGCAGCATCAATTGGCTTTTTTCCAAATTGGTGGAGTATATGAAGAAGCAACACCGGGTTTATATGATGCTCTTAATAATAATACGGCAACCTTTGCGGGCAATGCAAAAATGCTTGAGGTTTTAAGCCAGTTTAAAGAATTATCCGCTGCCGGATATTTTGGAGAAGATTGGATTGGTACAGATAGTACGAATAGATCCAATGAATTTTCGGACAGAACAATTGCCATGACTATGGCTTCCTCCAGCTATATTAAAGAAATCAAAGATGATACAGGGACAACAGATGAATTTGGATTATTCCTAATTCCACTGGGCGATAATGATACATTCCCTGTTAATCCGGGCGGCCCTACTATGTTTGGATCTGCAACAAGCGAACATCCTGAGTTAGTCAAAGCATTTTTTGAATACTGCATGCAAACGGAGACATTACAAGAAATCCTTGATAGTCCAACTTCCTTCACTAATCTTGACATAATTGATGATAACATACAACAACACTGGTTAACGGAAGAAGAAGAATTCATGGCTACTGTTCCCGCCGCAAAAATGAAGACGAGTGTTCTTCAAACAGGTACGAAGTACACCAATACTTATTGGATGGATTTTGGAGCTGACATGGTAGCATACGTGCAGGGTACGATGGAAGCAAATGATGTATTGAAAAATATGGATATCAATAGGGCTGAAGCTGCGAAATTGGCAAATGATCCCAATTGGAAATAGTTAAAACCAGATAAGCGAATAAATTATGGAGTCGACGAAAAGTAGCTTACGGCCATCCTACAGAAAATTGATACTAACGAAGAAATGGAGTAATGCTATTTTTCTTAGACACATAATGGAAAAGAGGGTTAAAAGTGAACAAAAAAAACATATATCCGCAATGGTTTTTAATTATTCCGCTCGTACTCTATGTCAGTTTTCATTTATTACCGAGTTTGCTTGGCATTTTTTATTCCTTTACGGATTGGAGTTCCAGATCTTTATCAAACGGAGTGAATTTCGTAGGTTTACAGAATTATATTGATATCTTTACCTCTAATAAAGATTATGTATCAGGTATTACACATACCTTGGTATTTACACTTGTATCAAATACCATTAAATTAAGCTTAGCTTTATTTCTTGCAATTATGCTGCAGGAGGGACTTAAGGGAAAAGGGATATACAGAACCTTATTATATCTGCCTTCTATCCTTCCTTTTGTAATTACAGGCTTAATATTTAAAACTATTTTAAATTACAATACTGGTTTGTTGAATACGATTTTAGATGCTTTGCAGCTTGGAATGTTAAAACAAAAATGGCTGTCTGATTTATCTGTAGTCTGGAAATCAATTTATGGCGTGGATGCATGGCGTGGTATCGGTTACGTAATGACCATCTTCTTGGCTGGTTTAAATACAATACCAAAATCTTATTACGAAGCTGCACAAATAGATGGTGCAAATTTTTGGAAGAGACTTAGACACATTACGCTTCCAATGTTAACAGGTGCTATAATGATTAACCTGGTATTTGGTATTACTTACGGATTAAAAGTTTTTGATATCATATATGTATTAACAAACGGTGGCCCCGGCCATGCAACAGAAGTACTTACAACTTATTCCTATCAGCTTTATTCCAGCGGTCAATATGGTATGTCCACCGCACTTAATGCGATTCTTTTGGTAATTACAGCATTTATTGGGGTATTAGTTGTTAAGGTTATGAGTAAAAAGGAGGTGCAGCAATAATGAAAAAAACGTTTACAGCGATAATAAAACAGATTGTCTGCATCCTATTAAGTCTTGTAGTTGTGATTCCGTTTTATATGGTACTTGTTAACTCCTTTAAATCAAAAGGAGAAGCAGCCAGGATGAGCCTTTCTCTTCCTAGCAAATGGGTCTTTAGTAATTATACCGAAGTAATTCGCATGGGAAAACTAATACAAGGATTTTCCAACAGTCTCACTTACGCATTTATTTCAACTTTTATTGGGGTTGTTTCCTGTGCGATGGCATCCTTTATTATGTGCAGAAAACGTACTCGATTTAATATATTTTTATATTATTTTGTATTATGTGGACTGTTTTTCCCCGTAAACTATGTTACTTTGGTGAGAGTACTTAATGTGGTAAATTTAATGGATTCCAAAGCAGGAATCATAATAACCTTCACCAGTGCAATGATACCCTTTTGCGTATTTACCATACGCAATTTTCTTTTATCCATACCGATCGAACTCGATGAAGCAGCAGTAATTGATGGGGCAGGACCTATATCTCTTTTCTTTAAAATTATCATGCCATTGTTAAAACCTACGTTAACAACCTGCTTTATACTACAGTTTATGGGAGTTTGGAATGATTTCATGACACCATTGTACTTATCCGGTCAAAGCAGGCTCTTCCCCATGACGATAGCGGTTTATCAGTTTTTTGGCAAGAATAATAGTTTTTGGAATTTCATTTTTGCAGATATTATTTTGACTAGTATACCGGTTATGTTGGTCTACTTAATCGGACAAAAATATATCATAAGTGGTATGACATCCGGAGCGGTGAAAGAATAAATGAGTATAGAAAGGATTATTATGAATCAAGAGAATATGGAATGGTTTCGAAAAGCAAGATATGGAATGTTTGTACATTGGGGACTTTACTCATTGCCCGCTGGTTGGTGGGACAATAAAGAAATTCCTTATGGTACGGAGTGGATTATGCGTAATGCAAAAATACCCCTAAGTGAGTATAAAAAGCTTGCGGACTGCTTTAATCCGACGGATTTTGACGCAGAGGTATGGATACGTAAGGCAATGGAATGTGGAATGAAATATGTGGTTTTTACAGCAAAACATCATGATGGCTTTGCAATGTATGATTCTGCATACTCAGACTATACAATTATGAATACACCATTTAAAAGAGATATTGTAAAAGAGCTATCGGAGGCCTGTTTGAAATATGGAATGATTTTTGGCATTTATTATTCGCAGATGCAGGATTGGGAGGATCCGGACGCAGATGGGAATACCTGGGATTTTCCGGATGCAAAAAATAAAAATTTTGAGAAATATTTTGAGAATAAGGTAAAGCCACAGGTCAAGGAATTATTGACTAAATATGGGAAAGTAGGTCTGATATGGTTTGATACACCTTATGATATGCCAAAGAAACTCTGTAAGGAATTAGAGGATTGGGTTCATGAGTGTCAGCCGGGGTGTATCATTAATGGAAGAATTGGATATGGATATGGTGATTACAGACAAATGGGAGATAATGGAATACCGGTCGTAAGCTTTCCGCGGGACTGGGAAACTCCTATGACTTTAAACGATACTTGGGGATATTCTAAAACCGATGAAAATTGGAAATCACCAAAAAAAGTAATACATATGTTGACTGACGTGGTTGGAAAAGGAGGGAATCTGCTGTTAAATATTGGGCCTGATTCTCTGGGGAATATTCCTAAGGGAAGTCTGGACATTCTGCAGACAGTAGGATCTTGGTTAATGGATAATGGGGAAAGCATATATGAAACAACGCCGGCACCGGATTTTCCCTATCAGTTTGGCTGGGGAGGCTTTACCTATAAGAAGAATACACTTTTTATGCATGTATTAAAAAATCCAACTTTTCCATATGAAATTTGTATCGTAGGGCTAAAAACAAAGGTAAAGAAGGTATACCTTTTAGAAACCGGAGAAGAACTTATATTTGCTCAATCCTATGAAATTGCCAGGGACGAATGCCGGTTCCGAGTGATGTTTCCTTCAGAGACCGTTAATTGCCTAGATATGGTAGCAGTAGTTGAGCTAGAGGAGGAACCGGAGGTGCAGGTCTTGTAACGGTTAGGCTGTAGAGTACTACCAAAGAAATAATAAAACCCATTAGAATTGATGTGCTCCTCTTATGCTAGACAGTTAATGAATATAACTGTTCTCATAGGAGGAGTGTTTTCATGTCCAGATACGTAAGGAAATCGACAGTAAGATGATGATTAGAAGAATTTTTACAAAACGAACAAATATTATGGTATGATTATTTTGTTACCGATAATAACCTAACTAAGTCAAGTTAAATGCTCTACAACCAACCTAAATATGATACAGATAATGACATAAATTTTATTACATATTTTATAGATTATATCCGGGGAGTGTGAAAGAATAACACTTTTACATTGAGATTAGCGTTACGAGAATGCAAGCAAGCACTCATACTCATATCTTGGAGGCAAATTATGTATAAGGTTTTTTTGGTGGAAGATGAAATTGTAATACGAGAAGGTATCAAGAACATAATTCATTGGGAAGAAGAAGGATTCAAAATTGTCGGTGATGAAAGTGACGGTGAATTGGCTTATCCTATGATTATCAGAGAACAGCCGGATATTCTGATTACCGATATAAAAATGCCGTTCATGGATGGTCTTGAGTTAAGTAAATTATTAAAAAGAGATTTGCCGCAGCTGAAAATCATTATTATCAGCGGATATAGTGACTTTGGATATGCACAGCAGGCAATTGATATTGGCGTCAGCGAATATCTGCTGAAACCGGTGACATCTGCCAAGCTGGTGGCTGCAGTTAAAAATGCAGCTGCAGCAATTGAAAAGGAACGGAAGGAAAAACTGATACTGGAACAGTATCAGCTTTTGGTATATCAGAAACAAGGCGAAAAAAGAAAGGATTTTTTTGATGCTCTAGTCAGCGGGAAATTATCTCTTTCACAGATTATTGAGCAGGAAGAGGAACTTGGAATCAATATGGTTGCAAGTGTTTTTTGTGTTCTGCTATTTCAATTCAAAGTACAGGAGGATATGTACGAATATTCGAATGAAATAGTACAATGTGAAGCAAGAATGACGGGGGCACTTAGAAAATTTCCGAACATAAAGGTATTTGAACGCGGTATGGATGGCTGGGCTTTTATCCTTCTGGGCGAAAACGAATTGCAGATTAATGCACTAACCCAGGAGCTGTGTGATTTATTAATTCGTGTCGGTGATAACAAGGCACATTATTTTGGCGGAATTGGTCGATGCGTACATCGTGTCAGGGACTTACAACAGTCTTATCTTGATGCCAACAGTGCTTTTTCTCTGCGCTATTTTGAAAGCAAGGATCAATTCTTATCTTATCATGATGTGAGAAATATAAAGGAGCAGATAGGAAGCCGGATTAATGTCAGTGAGTTGAATTTTGAGAAGCTTGACAGAAATCTACTGGAGGATTTTTTGAAGAGGGGTACCGTACATGATGTTGATGAATTTGTAAACAGCTATTTTGACGGATTCGGTTCCAATGCTATGAGTTCAGCCCTTTTTAGGCATTATATCATAATGGATGGATATTCTGCTATCATGAAATTCCTGAAAGCTCATAAATACCCAAAAGAAAAGATAGACAACAGCCTTAAGAGCATGAATAGTGTCACTGATCAGCTTTCCAGCTTGGAGAGCTGCAGCAAATTTTATAAATCAATACTGAAGGAAGCAATTGATCTGCGTAATAAGAACAGTCAGAAAAGATATGCCGGTCTTATCGAAAAGGCAAAGGAATACATACATCTAAAATTTGCAATGAGTGATTTGACACTTGATAAGGTTGCGTCTACGGTTAACGTCAGCCCCAATTATTTCAGTTCACTTTTCAATCAGGAAACAGGGATGACTTTTATCGAATATTTGACGGATATCCGTATGGAGAAGGCGAAAGATTATTTAAGATGTTCGAGCAGAAAGATAACTGAGATTGGATTTTTAGTGGGGTATCAGGATTCCCATTATTTCAGTTACATATTTAGAAAGACACAGAATTGTACACCGTCGGAATATAGGCTACAAGGTAAAGGTGAAGAATGATAAACTATAATGATGGAAAATCAATCAAATATCCCTTAAGGCTGAAGCTCTTCCTGGTAGCCGCGATTATCATCCTACCAATGATTATTCTATCGGTTTACCAGATTGCGGCTTTGCATAATTATAGTACGGCATATGATAAAATAGTACGAAGGATTACTTCAGCTAATCATTATAACCTCAACTTTAAAGCGGAAATGGACGAAAGCATGTATAAGATTGTTGTAGAAGCAGAAACTTTCGAATCCATTGATGAAAATAGCGATTTAAAAAACCCATATAAGCTGATTGAAGACGCAAGAGACAATTTTACTAATCTGCAGAGGATAACCTCGAGCAGAGAAAGTCTTGATTGGATTAAGCGAATTCTGCTTAATCTTGATACCCTAAAGAATAGAATTGATGAAATACGTGATAATCTGAAGCAGACAGGCCACTATGAAGAAAATATTGAAATGCTGGAATCTGATATCTATATTCTGACAGAACTTTTTCAGGAGGAAATCCAGTATTACATCTATTATGAAACCCAGAATTTTGAAGAGATAAGACAGAATCTTAATGAGCAGGTAACGGATGTAATCGTGACAATGATAGTGGCGTTATCTTCCATTATTATTGCATCTGTTTTGGTTAATATCCTTGTAACAGACAGCATTACAAAACCAATCAGGATGCTATGCGATAAGACAGCTATGGTAGCAAAGGGAGATTTTACAACGAGGACAACCTGTGAAAATCATGATGAATTGTCCATATTATCCGAGAGCTTTAACGATATGGCTTTTAAACTGGAACAGCAGGTTAATAGCATCAGGCTGGAACAGGAAAACTTAAGGTATATGGAATCAAAGCTTCTACAAGCGCAGATTAATCCTCACTTTTTATATAATACCTTAGATACAATTATCTGGCTGATAGAAGGGGATAAAAATAAAGAAGCAATCGATATTGTTGTATCTCTTTCTGAGTTCTTCAGGATTGTTGTGAGTAAGGGAAAAGATTCCATTACGATTCGCGAAGAAGAAATACATATTAAAAGTTATCTGCAGATACAACAGTCACGATATAAAGATATTCTGGATTATGAGATTAATATCCCGGAAGAACTGTACGGATATCAAATTCTGAAGATGACTCTACAGCCGCTCATTGAGAATTCATTATACCATGGTATTAAAATGTTAAGGGCAAGAGGGAAAATAACGGTAAGAGGTGAAATAATAGACGAAGTCATCTGCTTCCATGTGATTGATAACGGAATAGGAATGGATGAAGAGGAGTTAAATGCTTTAAGAATAGAAGTTGAAATGCCGGGTAGCAAGCAGAGCACCGGCTTTGGCCTTGCAAATGTCAATAAACGAATTAAATTGAACTATGGTAATATGTATGGACTGGATCTACAAAGCAAAAAAGGAGAAGGCACAGATATCAAAATTCAAATTCCGGCAAGGCTGGTGGAGCATGAACGAATTGAGGTAGGTTATGAATAAAAATATTAAAATTATATTATGGATATTTTTTATTGGGTTGATAGCACTTGCCAGCTACAGTCTTATGCCGTTTAAAAACCTTCAATATAGTGAATCGGAAAATGCAAAGGATATAGATTCTGATTTGATTATTGTTGGATTTTCCCAACTCGGTTCTGAATCAGACTGGCGTACGGCTAATACGAAATCTATCCAGAATGCGATTGTAAAAGGGAATGGATTTTCGTTGATTTATTCAAATGGAAGGCAGAGGCAGGAAAATCAGATTAAGGATGTAAGGAGTTTTATTTTTCAGGAGGTAGATTATATTGTTATTGCCCCGGAAACGGAAACCGGTTGGGATACGGTATTAAATGAAGCAAAAGAAGCAGGTATTCCGGTTATAATTGTGGATCGTATGATTGATACAGAGGATGAAAGTCTTTATGCCGCATACGTGGGTACTGATAAATATGCAGAAGGCAAGAAGGCAGGACAGTGGCTGGAAAAATATCTGGAGGAACAAAAAAGCGAGGATGAAGCTTTGCAGGAAAATAAATCTTTATCGAAAAATAATGCATCGAAGGAGAAGGGACAAAATACGGATACCATAAATATCGTTGTCCTGGAGGGTACCTTAAATTCAACGGCTCAGATAGGACGTACAAAAGGATTTGAGGATATAGCCGGAATTCATAAGAATTGGCATATTCTTGCACAGGAGAGTGGCGAATTTACCAAAGCAAAGGGTAAGGAAGTAATGGTGAAGTATTTGCAGGAATTTGATGATATTGATATTTTGGTTTCACAAAATGATGATATGACATTTGGTGCAATAGAGGCAATACATGAAGCCGGATTAACCTGTGGGGTGAACGGTAAGATTAAAATCATTTCCTTTGATGCGGTATCAGAGGCTTTTGATTTGATGGAAGGCGGATTCATTAATGTAGATATTGAATGTAATCCTTTACAGGGACAACTGATTGCAGACATAATAGGACGTTTGGAAAAAGGGGAAAAGGTTGATAAGGTATCTTATATGGAAGGAAAAGTTTTTGAAGCAGAAAATGCCGCTGTAGAACGTATTGGACGGAGTTATTAATGTGAAAATAGTATCGCAAAAATCATGTGAGCCATTAGGAATATAAATGAATTCCATAGGAAATTCATTTTTATATTCTACATATTTAATATTGTGTTTCTAGCCGAATGCGATGCAAACTAATTCAAAGGGTAGGCATATTAAGGATACGTAAAAAAACAAACAAAAATTATATAAATTCCAACAAAAAACCAACTGAAAAAGAAACTCAGTAAAAAAAACTACAAAGGCAGGAATAATTTCCGTATTATCAAACTTATAAGTAGAATATACTTGTACATACGTACATATATGTATGTTAACTCAATATTTTGAGTTAAAAATGATAGGAGGAGAAATAAAATGAAGAAATTGATTTCTTTAGTTCTGGTAGTAGCAGTTATATTCTCACTTGCAGCATGCGGTAAAAAAGACGCGGCTACAAGCAAGGGAGACGGAAAAGTTACAGTTGGTGTTGTTCAGACAAACGCGAACGAATCAGATTGGCGTACAGCAAACACAAAATCATTCAACGAGGCTTTTGAGGAAGCTGGTTTTGAGATTAAAATGGTTTTTGGTGAAGGTGACCATGCAAAACAGATTTCAGAAGCACAGCAACTCATACAGGAAGAGGTTGACTATTTAGTTGTTTTAGGAATTCAGGCAGCAGGCTGGGAAGATGTTGCAAAGGCTGCTCAGGAAGCCGGAATACCTTTTATTATGGCTGACCGTAAACTTGATTTAGATGAGAAGCTTTATACCGCGATGGTGTGCTCCGATTTCGAAGCCGAAGGCGTTAAGGCTGTTGAATGGCTGAAGAGTCAGGCACTCAGTGAAAACAAGATCGTTGTACTTGGTGGTGAAACAGGCAATTCTGCTCAGATTGGTCGCTCCAAAGCAATGGAAGACGGTGCAACAGCAAACGGCTGGGAAATTGTATTTAACCAGAACATGAAGGGTTGGGACGAAACACTTGCAAAGCAGGCAGTTGCTGATCTTATCGCTGGCGGAACGGCATTCAATGTTATCTATGCTGAGAACGATAACATGGCACGTGGCGCTTGTGCTGCTATGGATGCTGCCGGTATTACATACGGTAAAGATGGCGATGTTAAGGTTATCGCTTTTGATGCTAACCAGTGGGCTCTTAAGTTGGTTCTCGAGGGTAAATTCAACCTTGACGTAGAGTGTAATCCTCTTCATGGTCCTCGTATTGTTGAACTTATTAATAAGCTTGAGGCTGGCGAGACTGTTGATCAGAATGCATATGTTACAGAGGATATGTTTGACTGTACTACCATCACACAAGAAGTTGTTGATGCACGTAGTTATTAATGAGTAATCATTGCTGTTGAAAATCCATCGATTTTCAACGGATAAACAAGGTAAGGATATTGATTGAAATGCGCGGCTCCGAGTTTGTGGATATTGTTCGCAGATATTGGCACCGCGCATTTATTAAATCTAAGAAGTGACAGGAGAATATCCGGGATATCGTCCGGATATCGTGTCTGAACGGAGGGTTGAGTATTATTACTATGCAGGAATCAGTACTTACAATGCAAAATATATATAAAAGCTTTCCCGGTGTACGAGCCTTACAAAATGTCGATTTCACTTTATGTGAAGGTGAAATACATGCTCTAATGGGAGAAAACGGTGCAGGAAAGTCCACCTTAATTAAAGTTTTGACCGGAGTTTACTCTAAAGATGCCGGTGAAATTTGTATAAAGGGAACGAGTAAGGCGGTCTATATCAAGTCACCGCAGGAGGCCCAAAAGCTTGGTATAAGCACGGTGTATCAAGAAATCACATTGTGCCCGAACCTGACGGTTGCCGAAAATCTGTTTATTGGTAGAACCAATGATTTATTCGTTAATTGGAAACGGAGCAACAACAGGGCAGAAAGCATTCTAGGTGGTCTTGGGATACCGGCTAAGCCAACGCAGCAATTGTCTAACTGTTCCTTAGCTGTTCAACAAATGGTGGCGATTGCCCGTGCCGTTGATATGGATTGCAAGGTGTTGATACTTGACGAACCCACCTCATCGCTTGATGAACATGAGGTCGCAAAGCTATTTAATCTGATGCGTGAACTGAGAGGCAGAGGGGTAGGCATAGTATTTGTCACTCATTTTCTTGATCAAGTGTACGCGGTATGCGACAAAATTACAGTTTTGCGAGGTGGTGAGCTTGTCGGAGAGTATCAAATAAAGGACTTGCCTCGGGTAGAGCTTGTTGCAAAAATGATGGGCAAGGAACTTGGAGATTTGGCTGAAATACATAATAAAGAGCAACTTGGCAGCGCTGACGCAAAAGAGACAATCATCGAAGCGGAAGAGCTTTCAAGCGCTTCCGGAATTAAACCGTTCAATTTCACTACCTACAAGGGCGAGGTAACAGGATTTGCCGGTTTGCTCGGCTCCGGCCGAAGCGAGTGTGTGCGTGCAATCTTCGGCGCAGACAGGGTCATGAAAGGCAAGCTCCGTATCAAAGGCGAGAATGTCAATATTACAGCGCCAATAAAAGCCATGAAGAAAGGAATCGGATATCTTTCCGAGGATCGTAAGCGAGATGGGATAGTTGGCGACTTGTCAGTCCGCGAGAATATCATACTTGCGCTACAGGTTATGAGAGGTTTCTTCAGACCGTTCACGAAAGCTCAGTCTCAAGCCTTTGCCGATGAATATATCAGTCTGCTTGGCATAAAAACCGCTTCGGCGGATACCCCCATGAATTCATTGTCAGGGGGGAATCAGCAAAAGGTAATTCTTGCACGCTGGTTGCTCACTCATCCTGATTATCTGATTCTTGACGAACCTACTCGTGGAATTGATATTGGAACGAAGGTAGAAATTCAAAAACTTGTGCTAAAGCTTGCCTCCGAGGGTATGAGTATCACATTCATTTCGTCCGAGATTGAGGAGATGTTGCGTACCTGTTCCAGACTGATTGTAATGCGTGACCTAAATGTAGTCGGAGAGTTAAAGGGAGATGATATGACACAGGATAAAATAATGTATACCATAGCGGGGGGTGTAAGTCAAAATGTCCAGAAACAGTAATAAACTTGATATCGACCGTTCAGCATCGGTTCTTAATGCATTAATTAGGCACAAATTGTTTATCCCCATTACGTTTCTTACCTGTCTTTTATTAATCAATGTGTTCATTAAACCGAGTTTCCTGATAATCAGCATGGGCAAAGACAGTACCGGTAATCCTGTCCTGATAGGAAATTTAATCAATATCCTAAACAACGCAACTGAGCTTGTTATTCTAGCCATTGGAATGACTCTCGTTACATCCTCTTCCAGAGGTCAGGATATCAGTGTAAGCGCTACCGTTGCAATCGTCGGCGGAGTCATTATGCGAGTTCTGTGCGGGAGTGAAACCCAACCCTCCGTATTACATGCGCCGGTCATCCTTGCGCTCTTACTTGGCTGCCTTGCCGGTATGGCTTGCGGAGTCTTTAACGGTATTCTTGTTTCAAAATTTAACATACAGCCTATGGTAGCAACGCTCATCCTCTTTACGGCAGGTCGGTCAATAGGCTCTATGGCCATGGGAGGGCTTAAGCCCAAAGCTGTGGCTTCGTTTGGGTATTACGGCAACTTTATTCCGGGATTTCCCATTCCGACACCAATACTCATTACGATTGCTGTAGTTGCGGTAACAATCCTTGTGCTGAAAAAAACTAACCTTGGTCTGTACACCCGGGCTGTAGGTATCAATGATAAATCCTCGAGCCTGAATGGTCTCAATCCCGCGATGATCAAGTTGTTGACATTTGTTATTTTGGGTCTTTGCGTCGGTATCGCCGGTTTCGTCCAGTCAAGTAGGGTGCAAACTGTAAATCCGTACACAATAGTACCCGGCATTGAAATGGATGTTATTTTGGCAGTCGCCCTTGGTGGCAATTCACTCGGTGGTGGCAAATTCAATATGGCGGGTTCGATTATCGGAGCGTATACGATCCAGACGCTGACCTCAATGTTGACCACGCTTAACGTCAATACAAATGCTGTTCCGGTCTTCAAGGCTGTGATAATTATTGTACTTGTAGCCATCCAGACGCCGACTGTCAAAAGTTTCTTTAACAATAAAGTCAAATTTTCTAAATTGACAGCAGGCGATGGAAAGGAGCGTGGTTAGTATGTCACTCATGAATAAAGCGCAAGGTACTGACGGTGTAGTTATTCAAAACAAATTAAAACGAAGAGAACCTCTGACTGATACAGCCTTCTTGTTGACAATTACTATTTCTCTGTTTATTGCAATCTACCTACTCTCCATGATATTCCTTGGTGATAAAGGTTTCAGCAAGGTTCAGATGTTTTTTAACCTCTTCAACGAAAACGCCGCCCTGATTGTAATTGCCTGCGGACTTTCGATTGTTATGATTACAGGCAGTATTGATATTTCAGTAGGCGGTTCCACCGCACTTATTTGTACGGCTTGCATCGTTTGCCTTAACAATTATGGCTTCAATTTTTTTACAACACTAAGTCTGGCCTTGGCGATTGGTCTCGCATTCGGTGCGTTTCAAGGGTTTCTTGTCGCGTATCTGGAGATGCAGCCCTTTATTGTGACCCTGGCAGGCATGTTCTTAGGTCGAGGTTTAGTTGCCCTGATAGAAGTTAATCAGGTACAGGTTAGTAATCCGGGTTTTGAGAAGTTGTCCGGTGCGCGAATACAGATACCCTTTTTAGGCGATGTCAATAAGAAGGGCATTTTCCTTCAATCAAAGCTGGAATACGGTGTTATCGTAGCGATTCTTATAGTCTGTTTGATGTACTGGTTGCTTAAGAAGACAAAGCTCGGACGTAGCTTTTATGCGGTGGGCGGGAATTCGCAAAGCGCCCTGATGCTTGGTATAAACGTCAAGAGAACCAGGTTTAGTGCACATTTGCTTTGCGGCCTGCTTGCAGGTATCGGTGGGTTTCTATATCTTTTCCACACGCGGTCAGGCTCGGTTCAACAGGCAACAGGCCTTGAAATGGACGCTATCGCTGCTTCCATTATTGGTGGAACACTGCTTACCGGCGGCGTAGGCAATATCTTCGGTACTCTATTCGGTGTACTGACAAGCGGAATCGTATTACTGGTTGTTACCGCAATAGGTAGCCAGGATCCGTGGTGGCCACAGATCACACGCGCGGGAATGCTTTGCTTCTTTATTGTACTTCAGAGTGTCATTTGTTCGCGGAAGAGGAAGAAGTATTAGGCATAAATTTCTCTAACTTAATAAAGCGAGAGGTAAAATATTTGTAATGCTTTTGAATTGTGTTCAGGAGGATTTCATAAGCTGTCAGATTTTACAATGATGGCTCTGTGTCTAGTTAGGGTGGGATTCTTTGAATCCCACCCTATTACTATGTTTTGAGCTATTTTAGCATGACCAATCACAGACGGGCATTTGAGGATTTCTATAGATGCTATAAATTCAACCTGCATAGAATAATAAATATTTTTCTAAATTAGCTTTTATGTAATCATGATTATGATATCCGGAATTAAGATAATACTGTGATTTTACACCATTTGCTTTCAGAATCCCATGTAATATAGAACAACCTCTGTAGAATCTGCCTTCATCCCGGTCCCCGCAGTCCAGATACACTTCGATATCCGATAATTCTTTGTGTTTTGCGATAGTGATGGGGTCATATTTATTCCAAATGTCTTGATTGCTATAATAGGGTGCATCTTCCTCTTCCAGTTCGATTTCAATGGCGGGCATATGTCCTCCTACCTTTGAAAACAAGTCCGGGTGGTTAAATGCATTATGAAGAGCGGAATATCCGCCGCCGGAAATCCCACCGATATATCGGCCTGACCGGTTTTTGATGGTGTGGTAAGTGGTATCGATTGTCCGTATAATATCATGAATTATGTAATCTTCATATCTACCCAAGTGAATTCTCCGGCTGCTATCACAGGGATCCGAAATATCTTTGAATATAGCTGATGAATTCATGCCATGACTATTATCAATGCAAGGACAAACAATAATAATCGGTTTGATTATACCATCGTCAATCATACGATCCGCAAATTTATCCAGCTCAAGCTCAGATAGAATGGTTTCATTGCCGCTTCTTCCGTGTAAAAAATACAATACAGGGAATACTTCAAAACCATCATAGGTTTTTGGCAAATAAACCAATGCTTTCATTTCCCTATCAAGAGACTGACTGTCAATGATGATTTGTTCAACTTTTGATTTACTCATAATTAGTACCTCCTTGTCACTTGTTATTTACAGTATCTGTGTATATGATTATAATATCAATAAGTGAAAGAAGCTTCATGAAGCATCTTGTTGATTTCTAGCATTATTTTGTTGACTCGAAGGGAGGTTCGGCTAATTCAATGAATAAAGATCCTGAGAACTATTATTATCGGAAAATGCCGGATGAAAATTTTTCTGTGGAGATAATAAAAAGAGATTTAAAGGGCCAGGGACCGGTATTTGATAGTCATTGGCATGAGCATATGCAGTTTTATTATTTTGTAGAGGGAAGTGCTTTCCAGATATGCAATGCACATAAATTTGTTGTTAATCCAAAGGATTTTGTTGTTATCAACAGCAATGAACTTCATTACACTGAGAGTTTATCAGAAAACCTGTCCTGTTATGTCATGAAAGTGGATTTTCCGTTTTTATACAGCAATCAAATTGACAGTTGTCAGGTGAAATTTATCGCACCAATGTCAAATAATTATATTACCTTTAAAAATTTGATCCGGGATGATGAACAGATATGTAATTGTATTGAAAACATTATCAAAGAATACTATTCTAAGAATATAGGATTTGAATTGGCTGTGAAATCCGATTTATATATGCTTATTGTCTTGTTGCTTCGTAACTATGTAGACGGCTATCTGACCAAAAAGGAATTTGACATAAGAGTAAAGAACATAACAAGAATGGACCAGGTATTTGAATATATAGACCATAATTTATCTCAGAAAATTACAATTCATGAATTGGCTTCGGTGGCAAATATATCGGATTACCACTTCTGTAAGCTTTATAAGAAGATAACCGGTAAAACGCCTATGGACTATATTAATTCCCTTCGTATAAATAGAGCTGTTATACTGCTAAGCGAGGGAAATAGTAATATCACAGAAATTGCTTTTGCTTGCGGATTTTGTGATTCAAATTATTTCAGCAGAATTTTCAAAAAGTATAAAGGGGTTGCACCAAATAAATATAATAGGAAAGAATGAAAAGGAAGTGCTAATAATGGGAAATACTGATAAATTTGAAATGATTGCTAATATATATGACTCTTCTGAAAGAATTCAAATTGCTAAGGTATCATCTGAGGCCATACGTGAATATTTAGTTGACACTAAAGGTAAGAATGCTATTGATTTTGGCTGTGGAACAGGTCTTGTTGGAATGAGCTTATTAAATGAATTTAATTCTATGCTTTTTTTGGATACCTCACAAAACATGATTAATCAAATAAAACAAAAAATTTCTGATTTAAATATTCAGAATGTGGATACATTATGCTTTGATTTTGAAAAGGAAGGTAGATCAGATTTTTATACTGATTACATTTTCATGACTCAGGTTTTACTCCATATTAATGATACGGAGTTGATTTTATCAAGACTATATGATGTTCTCAATGATGGAGGGCATTTACTCATTTCAGATTTTAATAAAAACGAAAAAGTGGTTTCGGATATAGTTCATAATGGATTTGATCAAGAAAAATTAGCCGATATTATGAATAAAATAGGGTACAGAGATATTCAATCCAAAACATTTTATACAGGGAGTCAAATATTCATGGGGCAAGATGCATCGATGTTTATTCTTGATTCACGCAAATAAATATACTTATACAGATAAAAAGTGCAGCACACCATAGATGATTTATATATGTAGACGACTTGCTAAGTGTCAATCGAAGGATTGGCACTTTTTCGTGTGACAGTAAGATTTCAGAAGCCGTCATATTTTACAATGATAGGTATATTTAGGTTGTAATTTATTGAAGCATATTTAAAAACAATGTATACTGAGAGAAGAAAAGTAAGAATAATGTGAATAAAGAATTCAACATGTCAGATTATGAAAAAAACAGTTTAGTTATGGTTAAGTATAGAATGATAAGATTAATATTAAGGGGAGCATTCCATAAAAATAAATCATATACGAATGAGGGGATGTTATGAAAGAATTATCGAGTAAAAAACGAGTATTAATATTGGTATTCAGCATAGCGATTGCCGTGCTTGCACTTATAGGTATCTCTGCCTTTTCTGAAAGGAGTACAGGCCGGTTTCATCCTGTAAAGGGCATGTTGGATTTGCAAAACTGGCAATCAGAACAGGATGGAGTTCTGAGTCTAAGAGGCGAATGGGATTTCTACTGGGAGCACTTCCTGACTATTCAAGATATTGAAACCGAAGTCCCTGTTCCGGATGTTGCAGCCAATGTTCCTAAGGTTTGGAACGATTATAATTTAAATGGTGAGAAGCTCCCGGGATTCGGGTATGGAACATATATCCTGCGGGTGGTGAACGCGCCTAAGGGTCAACCGTTGGCGTTACTTATACCTACCTTTTCCACAGCATATGAATTATATATCGATGGAACTATGATTTCCTCCAACGGAACAATAGGAACGGACGCAAAGCATTTCACACCCTGGTACAGACCGCGTACTGTAGAGTTTACCCCTGAAAGCTCCAGCTTTTACATAATTGTACATGTTTCTAATTACGTCTATTCTCGCGGTGGTATGTGGTATGCGCTTAGTATGGGAACTACAGAGCAGATCCAAGGCATGGATAGAGGAGTAATCAATAAGGATTTGTTTTTGATTGGCGCACTTACGGTGATGGCGTTTTATTATTTGAACATCTTCCTACTGCGTAGGGAGGATAAGAGCAGTTTATATTACGTTTTCATGTGTCTAATGTTTGCTTTAAGAACGTTGGTGTATGGAGATTATTTGATTTACAAGATAGTTCCCTTTATTTCTTACCATGCCATTGTTGTTATCGATTATATGACCATGTGCTATTTCCCGATTTTGGCAGCCTATATGATCGGAGAACTGTTTCCGGAGGAATGCTCCAAAAAAGTTCTGCGGGTCTTTGCGGTCTATGCAGCGGTCGTTACGCTAATCTTTTTGTTCACTCCAATTTCCTTTTTTACGAAGTTGGTTTATTTCTTTAATATTGCCGCCATTGCAATGGGCGTTTATACCATTGTATGCGTTGCCCGGGCTTTCCTCAAAAAGAAAAAAGATTCGATGACTATATTACTCGGTGCGCTGCCGGTGATTGTGAGTGGTGCACACGATATGCTGTATCAGAATGACAGCATCCATAGCAATGTGGGAGAGCTGGTGCCGGTTGGATTATTTCTTCTGCTGTTGATGCAGTCCTTCGTCCTCGCTAGACGTTCAGCAGAAGCCTACAAAAATGTCAACGCTCTCTCCCAAAAGCTCCTGAAGCTGGATAAAATTAAGGATGAGTTTCTTGCCAATACCTCACATGAGCTTAGGACTCCATTAAGCGGCATTTTAGGTATCACCGAGGCTATGTTAAAAGGAAGTGACGGCGAGCTCAACAGCCGTCAGATGCAAAATCTCTCCGTCGTAGCCGGAAGTAGCCGCAGGCTTGCTAACTTAGTTAATGATATTCTTGATTATTCAAAGATGAAAAACGGAGATATTCTACTAAATATCAGGCCAATGCAGCTGGAGGGCTCGATTCATACGGTTACGAGTGTCTTTTTGCAGCTCAGCCGTTCAAAGGAATATGAGGTAATTTCAGATATACCCGAGGGACTTCCCCCTGTACTGGCAGATGAAAACAGAGTAGTTCAAATTCTCTATAATCTGGTAGGAAATGCGGTAAAATTCACGGTACAGGGCTGTGTGAAGATTTCTGCAAGGAAAAAGGGAAATATGGTAGAGATATGCGTCAGCGATACGGGAGAAGGCATTCCGGAAGACAAGCTGGAGGATATCTTCAAATCCTTTGAGCAGGTGGATACCTCTTTAACGCGTAGGCATGGCGGTACGGGCTTAGGTCTCCCCATCACGAAGCACCTCGTAGAATTACAGGGCGGTGCTATTCGGGTGGAGTCCCAACCGGGCGCCGGTTCCCGTTTCACCTTCGTACTTCCGATCGCTGATATAGCTTCGATGTCCCAAGAATCCGGTCCGTTAGAAAGCGAATCGGCTCTTGCGGTGCAGGAAATGGCGGTATATCTTGAGAACGTACCGGTTAAAATGGAACCGATCGAAGGGGATATACATATTCTTCTGGTGGATGACGATTTGGTCAATTTACAGGCAGCCTCGTCTATTTTACGATTGGGCGGATATGGTGTCACAATGGTTGGCAGTGGGAAGGCCGCACTGGCCGAGCTTACCAGACACAGAGATTTTTCCATAGTTATACTGGACGTCATGATGCCGGAAATGTCCGGTTATGAGGTGTGCCAAAAGATCCGTGAAGATCGTCCGAGCTTTGAGCTTCCGGTACTGATACTGACGGCCAAGGCTTCCACCGAGGATATTGTTATGGGTTTTGGGGCCGGAGCCAATGACTATCTTCCTAAGCCTTATGAGGCGGAGGAATTGTTGGCAAGGGTTGGGACATTGGTCGATTTAAAGACCTCCGTGGATAAGGCCATGGCGGCAGAAACCGCTCTACTGCAGGCACAGATCAAGCCCCATTTTTTGTTTAACACCTTAAACGCTATTTCCTTCTTCTGCGACAGTGATCCGGCTCGTGCGCAGCGGCTCATTGATAATTTTTCCGATTACTTGCGTCAGTGCTTTGATTTTAAGAGCCTGGATGCTTATAGCTCTCTGGAACGGGAGCTTACTTTTGTAAACTCTTATGTTGAAATTCAAAAGGCGCGGTTTAGTGATCAACTGCAGGTGATATTTGACATCGACGAGACTATCAAAATAAGACTGCCGGTGCTTTCCATACAACCACTCGTGGAAAATGCCATTACACACGGTCTGCGTAAGAAGGGTGGAAGCGGACTTGTCACGATATCAGTAATCAAGGTGACCGAGGGAGTTCAGGTAGCTGTGGAGGATGATGGTCAAGGAATCCCTGCGGACAGGCTGGATAGCTTACTGTCATCTGATTCCGGACGTGGCATCGGTCTTTGGAATATTGATCGCAGGCTGAGTAAATTGTTCGGTAAGGGACTTACCATTGAAAGTAACCCAGGCAAGGGGACAAAGGTATCTTATATCATTCCTGTGGGAGGTGACCTAAATTGATTAAAGCAATTATTGTGGATGATGAATTCCCCTCGCTTCATAAGCTGGAGAATTTGCTTATTAGTAGCGAGTTGGTAGAGGTGTGCGGAGCTTTCCTAAGGTCAGTGGATGCATTGACGTTTTTGGAGAATAATAGTGTGGATGCTGTGTTTTTGGATATCGATATGCCTGATATGGATGGCATAGAGCTTGCCACTCGTATTCTTGACCAGCGAGGTCATACCGGTGTGATATTTGTAACGGCTTATAACCAATACGCGGTAGAAGCATTTCGTCTGAATGCACTGGATTATCTGATGAAACCGGTCTCAATGGATATACTGAAGGAAACACTCTACAGGATTATGGATAGGAAGAATCCTACGCCTGTCGGCGAGTTGTCTGTCCGCTGTTTTGGCAGGTTCGGGGTGAACTCAGGTTCAGAAGAAGTGAGGTTTCGTACCGAAAAGGCGGAAGAACTGCTCTCATACTTGATCGACAGTAAGAGCGGTTTAGTAAGCCGAAGCAAAATCCTTGACAATCTGTGGGCGGACTTTGAAGGTGACCGGGCAATTACCCATTTTAACACGACACTGCATTATGTAAAGAAAGCATTGCTTCAGTATGGGATACAGATATCAATCCTATATGACAGAGGCTCCTACCGCCTGGATACGGAAGGCATCAATAGCGATTACATAGAATTCTGCTCCTTTGCAGAGAAGCACGAGGCTGCTACGTGGCAGAATATATCCCGGTTTGAAGAAATAGTGAAACTGTATACGGGAGAATATCTGTTGGGCTGGGAATACGATTGGGTGGCCGGAAAGCGACTTCTGCTGGAGGAACAGTTTATTCATCTGCTACTGGAGATAGCAGAGTATTACAGAGACGCAGGAAACTATCAGAACTGCACAAAATGGTTAAAGGTCGGATTACTGCACGAACCGCTCCACCGGGAGCTGAATTACCGGCTCGTGGAAGCCTTGTTACTGACAAATGAACGGGCACTGGCGGTAAAATATTATGAAATTTACCGTAACGGCCTTATGAAAACGCTGCGCGTAGAACCGGATGCTGCCTTTGTAAAGCTGTTAAAATAATTTTTTCCCGTTAAGTCATGGTTAAGTCGAAGATTGTATGATGTAGAAATAAATACTACTTTTATGATTTTTTTTGCGGCCTTACTACATGACTGTTATGGGAGAAAGATATATGGAAAAAATAAAGAGATTGTTATTAATTGTAGGAATCCTTGCAATGACATCTATACTGTTGCCAAAGACGGCGATGGCGGATGGTATGGTATATGAGGTCGGCGACTCAGCTGAATTAGGAGAAGCACTTAGTAAATTGGCTGATGGGGACACAATCAAGCTGAAGGCAGATATTGTTTATCCACAGGCTATTGAAATATATACAATTAGTGTGACTTTTGCTTTAAATAGCCATGTTCTTAATGTTGATGTTTCGGATATAAATTCAACAGCACTAACCGTCGCAAATGCCGGAAATGTATCCATATCCGGTGAGGGTGAGTTGAATGTAAAAGGTGGCGAGAACTGCTACGGAGTTGCTGCGTATTACGGCAGCAGTGCTGAGGTTACAAGCGCTAGTTCTGAGGGTATGTATAGTACCGCAGCTTTTGCTTATGATGGTACAGTCATAGTCAGTGGGAATGCTCAGGCAAATGGTATTGGAAGTAAGGGTGCATATGCTGATGCTGGAGGCAGTGTCACGGTTGTAGGTAACGCCACGGCAATCGGTGATTACAGCTACGGTGCATATGTGTATGAGGGAAGTACGGTCATAATCGGAGGGAATGCTCAGGCAGACGGTACTGGAAGTGTCGGAGCATATGCCTATAGTGTCACTACTACAGTTAATCATATAGAAGTAGGTGGTGATGTCATATCAAGTGGTGAGGCCAGCTGCGGAGCCAAGGCGGAAGGCGAAGCCAGCACGGTTGAAGTAAAGCATACCGTTACAACAAGCGGTTTGAGCAGTTGTGGCATATCTGCTGTTGGCAATGCGAGTGTAATAGCGCACGACATAATAGCAACCGGTGAATATAGCACAGGTATATGGATTCAGGCGGAAGGCGTTGTCACGGTTGAGGGGGACATTACGATGCATGGAGATTCGTGTACCGGTGTACAGATTACTTCCGGTGGTACAGCTACCATTGAAAGTAACATCACAGCAGCCGATACTTACAGCTATGTCGCAATTATTGATGATGTAGGTACGGTTAATATAGAAGGATATGCTGTTGCATATTATTTTATTTATTTAGATGACATATATACAATTGCTGAGAGCACTGAGTATTGTGTTCGGAGCGGAAATTACCTAGTATACAACATAGTTGACGCTACGGTAAAGATTAAAATTCATCCAAGCTTGAATATCGAAACTACCACGCTCCCTGATGCATCGGCAGGATCAACATATAGCCAAACGATTTCAGTTAATTACATTGCAGTTGATAATAGTACTCTCGTGTATAGCGCGACAGGGCTTCCGGCGGGGCTTTCAATGAATTCGGGCACCGGGACAATCAGTGGTACGCCCGCCGTGAATACGAACTTGACCTCTCCGTACAGCATAAAGGTAAGCGTTACGGACGGTACGTTGAGTGCTTCAGCGACTATCCCGTTGGTAGTCAAGGCAGGGGCAGCGACACCGTTAATATCTACACAACCGGGGAATACTACCAAGAATTGCGGAGTTAAGGCAACTTTTACCGTAGCGGCAACGGCTCCGGATGGAGGAACACTCACCTATCAGTGGCAGCTATCACCGGACGGGGGAACCAACTGGGTTGATATATATGGTGCCACAGGCGTAAGTTATACGACAGGTAATCTTTCATATGATAATAACGGGTACCTATACCGTTGTAAGATAACTAATACGAAGAGTGGAACCACTCCAACAAGCACATACTCCGGTGTAGCTGTTCTGACAGTGAACATCGATGCGGTAAACCCGACCATTTCCTCTCAACCGGCAAGCATCACGAAGAGTGTCGGTCAGACTGCTACCTTTCTGGTAACAGCCACTGTCTCAGATGGCGGTAGTCTTACCTATCAGTGGCAGAAGTATGCAAGTGGAACTTGGAATAACATCAACGGAAAGACAGGTACAAGCTATACTACGGGGACGCTAAAATCTAACGATAATGGCAGCAAATACAGATGTGTAGTCACAAACAGCAAGAATGGAACAACAAAGCCTGTCAATTCAAGCGAGGCAGTCCTTACCGTCGTAACAACGACACTTTCTGTCGCCACGGGTTCGCTGAATGTTGCGACAACAGGCCTCTCATACAGTCAGAGCATAAGTTACAGCTATACGGGCAGTGCTACAATCACCTTCAGTGCTACGGGGCTTCCGAGCGGTCTTCACATTAACACAAGCTCCGGTATCATCAGTGGTACACCGGACAAAGGCACGGACGTTCACTCGCCTTACAGTGTAACAGTGAATGTAATGGATGGAGCACTAAGCGAAGCCAAAACCTTCTTTCTGGTAGTCATAGCCGGGGCTGAGGCACCGGTAATAATCTCGCAACCGATTAATACTACAAAATATATCAATGAGAAGGCAACCTTCACTGTAGCTGCAACGTCTCCGGACAGCGGAGCACTCACCTATCAGTGGCAGAGGTCTACGAACGGAGGAACAAGCTGGAGTGACCTTGCAGGAGAGGAAGCGACCGACGTAAGTTATACAACCGATATGCTTATTGCCTCAAATGACGGGAACAGGTACCGTTGTATCATAACAAATACAAAAAATGAAACGACAGCAAGTACAGTTTCCGATGCGGCAGTCCTTACCGTCACTTTGGCGACGCCATCTATTACACCTGAGGTCTCCGGAGACGCTGACAATATGACAGATACAGACAGTCTCATTCATTTAGAAGGCAGTTCTGCGCGGGGATGGGATGAAATAATAATTGAGATTTCCGAAACCTATTCAGGCAACTTAACAATAGACATGAGTGGCATCACACAAATTATCGGTGAAGCTTTGGAAGCTATCCGTGGTAAGGATCTTACAGTCACGTTTATACTTTCGGATGGAATAGAATGGATCATCAATGGAATGAATTTTGAGGACTCGGGTCAAGGAGATACGCTTGGGCAAGGTGACATTCCTGGCGAAGCTAGTCTCAGTGACATAGATCTAAAGGTCACACTGGGAACGGATAATGTACCGGCACAACTTTTGGAAGGATTACCGTCGGACGACTCCTTACAGTTGTCCCTGAGTCACGTAGGGAGTTTTGGTTTCAGTGCAACTCTGCGAATTAATCTTGAAGGTGCAAATAAAGGCAAATTTGCAAATCTGTACTACTATAATTCGGTTACCAATCAACTTGAGCTACAGTCATGCGTTCAAATTAGTGCGGAGGGTAATGCAGAATTTAAATCTGTCCATGCTTCCGATTATGTGATTCTCATGGATGACGGGAACACCTTCTCTAGGCTAGCAGATCAGATAACAATAACTCCTGCAAAGAAGACGCTCTATATCGGTGGTACTACAGGTAAGTCGGTTGCCATAAAAGCAGAGTATCCGCAATTACTTGCAAAGGCTATTGAGGATGGAAGCTCTACCGCCACGATTACATATAGCTCGAGTAATACTAAGGTGGCATCGGTGTCTACCGATGGAAAAGTAAGGGCAATAAAGGTGGGAAAAACAGTAGCAACCACAACCATTACCATCAATGGGTATATAAGGAGCTTCCGGACTACAATAACTGTAAAGAAAGCCTATATCAAGCTGACTAAGAAAATATCTACACTAAGTAAGGGAAATACATATACCCTTGAGGCGATTGGGTACGGGGTGGATACAAAAAAGATTTCTTGGACGACTACAGAGGAATCGATTATTGTTATTGATAAGAAAACAGGAAAGGCTATCGCTCGGTCCGCAGGAATTGATTACGTGGTTGCAAAGGTCGGAAGTGTAATGATTAGACTTAAGGTCGTTGTCACAAAGTAGAAATCAAGGATAAAGCTTTCGTCTGTATTGACTGTATTGATTGATAAATTCTACAGGTTTATTAGATTATTTAGTGGAACACCTGGTAATCTATCAAGCTACAATAAATGAAAAACAACCTCTGAATTCGTTGGAATTTGGAGGTTGTTTTGTTGAATTTGATAGAAGCTTGCTTACTTTATTGTTTTAATATTCTTTTTTGATTACAAAAAACGAACCCCGAATTGTTCCGGCTAATTTAGACTTCTGCCTAGCAAACTTAAATTTCTCTACTAATTCCTTTGGTATCTCCATCCCCTCCGAAAGCTTAAAACCAACTGCCCGCTTCTTGGGGTCGTCAACGCTATACATGACGTTGATTGCAAGACCATCCTCAAAAAAAGCGTAGGCAAATTGGATATTTTCTACTTGAAAACGCGACGTTTCTAAAGGCTTAGCCGCAAACACAATAGCTCGTTCTTCTTTCAGAATTCGGTTCATATAATCAAGGGTTTCCCGGCTTTCGCTGGCAGGTATAACTGTAAATTCATGTTTGTATTTGTTCATAAAATAACGGGCTTCATTAGCACGTAAACCGGCAAGTGCATCTACAACAGGTGAGGATTCTAAACCAACTGTAGACACATTATTAAAATCAACGATATAGGACATTTCAATTCCTCCTTTTATCCTATTATCTCCTTACAAAAGGAATCCATGCTTCGCCAAAAGTTGAAGTTGCCTAAGATCATACTTATAATTGAATCTAGAGAATCCTTAGGATTGTACTCAATAATCCCGGAAATCGCGCTTCCAGGTCGTCGTACCGGATGGATAGAAAGCGTTGTTTTCCATCAATTCTTACATTAATCAGTCCGGCCTCCCGCAATACCTTGAAATGGTGGGAAAGAGCTGATTTGGTCATATCAATTCGGCAGCAGGCGCAAGTGGTTTCTTGCTGAATTGCAAGATTTTTCATAATATTTAATCGGATGGGATCCCCGAGGGCATTTAATATCAGGGATAAGCTTAGTTGATCGATTGTAGGATGAAATAACTCTCTCATATTTTTCTCCATTCCTACGCATGTTTTCTGCGTATAATCATATAGCGAAAGTAAGACATATATTTTTGTGTAAGACATATTATTTTTAAGAACGGCAACTATATTCTTGTATTATAACATATGATATGTTATATTAATATAGTTTAATAATATTTGAACTATTAAACAGTATCCTTTTGCAAATAGCAATGTAGATATTAAAATTTGAATGAAAGAAAAATTGAATTACGGATTATGAAAGCAATTCAATAAGGAGAAACTATGAATGAAGTTTTAACCATAATCAAAAGCAGAAGAAGTGTTAGAAATTATAAGCAGGAACAGATTAGTCAGGAAAGCTTGGAAGCCATTATCGAGGCCGGAATTTATGCTCCCACCGCACATAATGACCAGCCCTGGCATTTTACGGTGATTCAAAATCATGCGATGCTACAGAGTATTAATGAAATAACGAAAAGAGAAATGGCAAATTCTCCGGTTGAGTGGATTCAAACAATGAGCTTAAATTCTGGTTTTAATGTAACTTATAATGCTCCGACACTAATTGTTGTGTCAGGCAGAACGGATGCGATAGCTTGGGCAACAGATTGTGCGGCTGCAATACAAAATATGTTGATTGCTGCTGAGAGCTTAAATATTGGATCAGTTTGGTTGGGGTTATTGCGGTTTTTCTTTGATCAGAAGGATGAAGTTCAAAAATTAGGGATACCTGAAGGATATACACCGTATTACGGAGTGGCTTTCGGATATAAAGAAAAGGAACAGGCTACCGCGCCTAAAAGAAATATGGATGTTGTAAATTACATCAGTTAATTATGTATACTCTAAAATGATACCACAGATAATGCGAAGTAGGAATGCAGTGAGAATAAAAGAACATTTTATATAAAAAACATAAAAGTGGGGAAGAACTATGAGCGAAGTATTAAATAATATTAAGACAAGAAGAAGTGTACGTAATTTTAAAGAAGAACAACTTACCGGAGAACAGTTGGATCATATTATAACAGCCGGTTTATATGCTCCAAGTTCATGTAACAACCAATATTGGCAGTTTACTGTCGTTCAAGGTGTTGAGAAACTGGAATTATTACAGTCTGCTATTTCAAAGGCTATTGGAGTAACTAATTATCATAGGTTTTACAATGCGCCAACTTTAATCATAGTATCTACGCCGAGAGAATATGAACTAGGTGCTTTTGATTCTTCAGTTGCTCTTGAAAATATCTTTTTGGAAGCACATGAACTTGGAATAGGTTCGGTTTGGATAAATCAACTGATTGGTAATTCAGACCATCCTGAGGTAAGAAAGGTATTACAACTGTTAAAAGTCCCGGATAACCATGTAGCATGGGGAAGTGCAGCACTTGGCTTCGCATCTGTAGTAGTAACGAATGATAGGGAGAACAAAGGTGTGGTTGTATACGCATAGACTAAGATGTGATAAATAGAAAAGTAGATAATCTAGTATTTCCAATTAAGGGAGAAGCTCACAACCTTCCCTATGCTAAGAACTTTTTCGATGCAATCATATGTATCAATTCCTTTCATTTTTTTGGTACGGCGGATAATTATCTGAGTGATCATATGGCACATCTGCTTCTATTTTCATTCCCTGGATTGGTGGCGCTGGCATTTTGAAAAGATTAGGCTGTTTGATCCTGTTACCGTCGATGATATGGATGGTGACGGTCTTCGAATTACAAGGTTATGGGCACAGGTTATGGAGAAAAATGATGATTTACATAATAATCAGATTATGAGATGGAAGCGTATTGTTGCACGAAGGAATTCAGCTCAGTCCAATGATTTTAGAATATAGTATTTTGGGGCATCTCATCATAATGATTTATTAAGCAAGTCGAATAGAAAAAAAATACGAGCAAAGGGCGTGTTGCAAAAATCTTTTAATGGTTTGCAACACGCCCTTTTTATTGCTGTTATTTTTGCTGAAAAAGTTGAACACTTAAGCCGTTCGGATCTTTGATAGAGAAGAACTTTGATCCGGGTGTTTCAACCGGCCCGTTGTGTACAGGTATGTTATAACTTTTTATGGTATCAAGCATGGTGTCAATTGAATCAACAGCAAAGCCAATGGATATGAATTCACCAAAATCGACTTCTTTATTCTTGGTATCCGCAAGGAGCTCAACCAAGGTTTCATTGTCAGTATTGTTGCCCATGAATGTTATTTCCACTCCGGGTCCTGCAGTAAAGCGTTTCTGTACTTGAAGTCCCAATAAGTTGGAATAAAAAGTAATTGATTCTTCCGTATCCTTTACATAGATGGTTGTCCATAAAAATTTCATGATTCATATCCTCCATATTTTGTAGTTTATTTATATGTTGTTTATTGTACAATAATATTACATGACTTATTATATGAATAGGAGTGAAAATATACTAGTATAAATTATGATAGGAAGATCGGTGATTATATTGGAAAGTTACTGTTCGCACCCCAGCCAGAGAAGATGATATGATTTCGGTAAATGTTTCCGAAGCGGAGCCGCTCCCGCTTAGTTGCATTACGCAGCGGTACATAAGGCTCTAAAATACAGAGCCTAAATACCGGCGAATGCAAATACTCCTTTTCGAAAATCATCTGCCGAAATCATAATGCCTAATTCCTGACTGGGCTGTGAATAGTAACGGGCTACAGTTTACTATAAAACATATATGCAAAAATTAGTAGACTTTTTATTCGGTATCTGTTATGATG
>DBTU01000017.1 GCA_002307215.1 Lachnoclostridium sp. UBA1308 | reverse complement strand
CAAGAACTTACCTTGTCAATTGACCATATTTTTATTTTCATTTATTTTTATTTACTTTTATTTCTTAATAAAAGTTTTCTCAAATTGTCTTGCATGATATCTCCCGTAGAAGACGGTATGACCAAAGCCAATCACTTTTCGAAAGTAGGGGATATAGGAAAGCGGGTATAAAGTTGCGTCAACGATAACATTAATGCTTATTTGTTTATCGAAATTTATCACGAGAAGGACTTAAGCCATCTTGATGTCTTAAGTCCTTCTACACATTTCTCAATATGGAGCATAGGGGACTTGAACCCCTGACCCCCACACTGCCAGTGTGGTGCGCTCCCAACTGCGCTAATGCCCCGATGCCTGTAATATAATCTGAACATATTATATTATATATGGCATCAAAATTGCAACACTTTCGGATAACTTTTAGTACTTTTTCCTCTACTATGCCTCACTATTTGTCTTTCATTACAGTGACAAAATAATCAAGAATAATCTTTTCCCCTATTTCCAACGAAGTACAATATCTATCATATGTGTAAACATTTGCATACCCATTGTTCTATTTCTGCAATTTAATCAAAAATGCCTACACCTTTGAATTAGTTTAGGCCGAGGATTTTTGTAGCAATTTCTTCAAGTATCCCTTCTTCATCAAATGAACGATTTTAGGTATTACCATTCAAGAACGAAATTGTGAATATTGACGATAGACATAACAAAAGGACTCGAATCAGGGGTCAAGTCCTTTTGTTATCATAAAACAGAAGTGATTCGAATATAGTCAAAATCATCCTAAGGCTTTGGCCGTTTCTTTCAATTGTTCACGAATTTTAATTTTCTGAGGACATTTTTCTTCGCACAAGCCGCATTCAATACACTCTTCCGCCTTCTTACCCTTCATCCATTCATTCGTGCCAATCTTCGCATATTCACCCTTGGCATAATCGGTAAGGCCGTACACCTTATGGTAATTCATCATGCTAAAGTTAAGAGGTATATTTACTCCCGACGGGCAGGGCATACAATAGTTACAGCCGGTGCAATAAAGTTCAGCCAGCTTCTTATTTTCTTCCATAGCACTATTAATTGAGGCCAATTCAGTTTCTGAGAGCTTCGATGAATTTGATGCTACAAGAGCATTTTCTTCAACCATACTCATATTTCCCATTCCTGATAACGCAGTGGTAACTCCTGAATTAGAAAGAACAAACCGTAAAGCAATTTCAGCACTGCTTTTTGCTTTTTCTCCCATTAATTTGCTGATTACATCAGAGGGAGCGCCCAATCTTCCGCCTCCGACAGGTCCCATTACAACTACTCCTAGGCCTTTCTCTGTCGCATGCTTAATACCGGCTTCATTACTTCTGTCCAAGAAATTATATTGACAAAGAACAGATTCAAAGTATCCTGTATCAATGATTTTTATCATTTCCTCAGGCTTACCGTGAAAGGAAAAGGAAAGGTGTTTAATCAGTCCCTCCTCTTTGGCTTTCAGTGCAGCTTCTAACGGACCATCCTTTGCAATAATCTTTTGTTCAAAGGTTTCCCAATTGATTCCCCACATATGATAAAAATCAATATAGTCCACATCCAGTTTTTTAAGAGACTTTTCAAGTCTTTCGCGGTAATGCGCTCCGGATGCATCTTCGATAGGATTTTTTGTAGATAAATATACCTTATCACGCCAGCCCTTGATTGCTTTTCCAACGATGACTTCACTTTCACCCTCGCAATAATAGGGTGCTGTGTCTATGTAATTAACTCCTAATTCAAAAGCTCTATGAATTATTTTTGTACCTTCCTCAACATCAAATACATCCTTACCATCAACTTTCTTTGCAGGAAGTCTCATGGCTCCAAATCCTAATGCAGAAAGCTCAACTCCCGTATTTCCAAATTTACGATATTGCATAATATAATACCTCTTCCCTTCTAATTCTTAATCAGTCTCATTGATTGTACTATCTTTTTGCAAGATGCATTTTGCAATTAAATTTTACTTGATGAAATCCTCTAATTGAAATTATAACCCTTAGAGTCAACATTAAGTCAATAGGAAAATAGCAAAAAATATGATTATTTTGAGTATTATTCGTATTTTGAGTATTTTGAGTATTCGTATTATTTGGAGTATTCTTAATTCTCTCATAATAGTTGATAATTCAATACCGATTACATCAAACTAAGGCAGTGTTCAAGAAAGTTATTTTTTATTATATTATTTCCCCAGAAAAAAAATAAGCGTATATTCCACCAGCATTAAGGATCGTTAGGTGAATTTACGCTTATCTAATCTGTTCTTACTTACTTCTCCTTGATGAACCAAAAAAATTTCTTTTTTCTTTAATAATACCGTCTGCAGTCATACGAAATTTTTTCTGTGGTGAAGTTGCTTCTTGCTTAGGGCTTGTATGTGAAAAGGGTTTTTTTGGTAAGGATGAGCTTGTCTGCGATAAGGTTGTTCGTGATGAGCTTGGCCTTGATGAAGTTTTTTGTGGTGCAGTAGACGAAGAGCTTCCTGTTCGTGAGGAATCCCTCCTCTGCTGTGTGGATTTTACTGCCGGGAAATTATTAATCAATGGATAAGGATGCTCCTTAACTTCTATTAAATGTTTTCCGATTAATTTTTCGATACTGGTAAGCTGTTCCTTCTCATCATAATCACAGAAGGAAATCGCTACACCACCAAGTCCGGCTCTTCCGGTTCGTCCAATACGATGTACATATGTTTCAGGTATATCCGGTAGGTCATAATTAATTACATGTGACAATTCATCAATGTCAATTCCTCTTGCGGCGATATCCGTCGCAATCAATATACGTAACTTCTTGTTTTTGAAATTATTTAATGCACTTTGACGCGCTCCTTGAGATTTATCCCCATGGATTGCTTGCGCAGTAACATTTTCCTTAGATAATTGCTTAACAACTCGGTCCGCTCCATGCTTGGTACGGGTAAATATAAGTGCTGATACTATGGCTTTATCTTGAAGGATATGAAGAAGTAAATCCTTCTTACTTACTTTATCAACATAATACAGATACTGCTCTATCGTATCCACCGTAGAAGATACCGGTTCTATTTGAATTTTCGCAGGATTCTTTAACATATTCTTTGACAGCAACGCAATGTCAGGCGGCATGGTAGCCGAAAAAAGTAAGGTCTGCTTGTTTACAGGTATTTTGGCTATAATCTTCTTTACATCATTAATAAATCCCATATCCAACATACGATCCGCTTCATCTAAAATAAATATTTTTATATGATTTAGATCAATTAGTTTCTGATTAATTAAGTCATTCAATCGCCCCGGTGTCGCTACAAGAATATCCACACCCTGCTGCAATTTTTCCTCCTGCGGTTTTTGAGATACTCCGCCGAAAATAACACAATATTTTAATTTTGTATATTTACCATAGGTACAAAAGCTTTCATAAATCTGAAGAGCAAGCTCCCTAGTCGGAGTAATAATCAACGCTCTTATTTTTCGTTCTGACGTATGGGATCCATTTTCTTCACTGAGTAGTTGTAGTGTTGGTATTGCGAAGGCAGCTGTCTTACCGGTTCCGGTCTGTGCACATCCCAGTAAATCTCTGCCGCTTAATATATAGGGGATTGCCTCCTCTTGTATCGGTGTGGGAACTTCATAATTTTCTTTCTCTAATGCCTTTAATATAGCCGGTATAACATTTAATTCCTTAAATTGCATAATTGCTCCTTGCATAATGTATTATTTTTTCCTATGTCTTATTGCTAAACCCTTTAGAAAATTAACAGGATATCTATCTAAACATTCCTTATAATTACGTTGACCTTCTCTTCGTAATACTGCACTCAATTCACTGTTTGACAGACTGACTCCTGCTTCATTAAATATAGCAAGCATATCATCGCTTGTGAGTGAAAGCGCAATTTTTAACTTCTTTAACACGACATTATTTACCGCTTTATTATCATTTATCATAAATACTTGTTTATCGGACTCACCTGGATTTGTTTCTTGCTTCCCTCTTTTCAATATAATAAAACCATTCAAAAAGGACTCCAACATGAAGTTATTGCATTTTCTCATATCATCAGCAGCAATAAACTTACCCTCTAATGAATCATTACTACCACTGTTTTTTGGATTTAACAGCATTCTTTTCAGTTCTTCTTTTGTTACGGTTATTCCGCCCAGTTTAAATATCTCTAACATATCTGTGTCTTTGATATCCAGAGCATATCTTAATCTTATCAATATATCGTTGTTATTCATATTAGCTCCCATGTACCGCCTTTGGCGACTCGCTTTTTAAACACACAATAATCATTATACCACACCATCTCAATATTTCCAACAGGACAATGATTAATGCCATTTAACATCGTTGATTAATGCCATTTAACTCCATTTATATATCTATAAATGATGACATATTATTAACATTACTCCTGACTTAAAGGATTTTCTGTACTCTTCCCACTTGACCGTCCTCCAACATCACTTTTATTCCATGGGGATGTGTAGGGCTATTTGTAAGTAATCTTGCTACGCATCCTTTTGTGAGCTTTCCGGTTCTTTGATCTGCTTTCAGAACTATTTCAACCAATGCTCCAATTTTTACATCTTCTCTGTTCTTGCCATTCATAGGTGTCCATCCTTTTTATATTGTTTATCCGACTTTGATTTTCCACTGATCGGGCAATACTCACCCCTAGCTCGCTTTATGCTTCTACAATAGTATTCTGAAATGTGTCCTGCTTCGTCAGTAATACTAGCATATTTCAGTTCCAAATTGCAATCAATATATTCCCAAGTTGGCTTTCTGTTATCTCAATTCTGTTATATTTGACTTTTCATGGAAAACTTCATATAATATCTTAATAAAAGCGATGATAGAGAGAGTAAGCTGCATTCAAATGTCACAGTGAGCCGGAGACAGTGAAAACCCGGTACGAGTAAAATGCCTCTGAAAATCACTCTTGAGCTGCGCACCGAACGTTTACTTGTAGGTTGCGACGGATTTCCTCCGTTAGTGGGAACGCATATGTTTGTATGGTGTAATGGGTGGTATAACGATAGTTCGATCATGAAAAGATCTGCTTTCGTCCCGTGCGTAAATCGTATGGGGCGAAGGCTTTTTTATTGTCCCATACACGCGAGGAGGTGTTTGGGCTATGAGCATAGCCAGTTCAATCGATGAACTTTCAGACATTATAAATAAATTAAAATCTGAAAGGGAGTATCTATATGTCAAACGAAACAAAAACTGATTTTATAAAAATGGAGCACGATATCCTTGATTTTTGGGAGGAGCATCGATGCTTTGATAAATTACGAGAAAAGAATATGACTAACGAGCGATTTCGATTTTTGGATGGGCCTATAACAGCCAATAATCCTATGGGTATTCATCATGCCTGGGGTCGGAGTATTAAAGATATTGTACTACGATACAAAGCTATGAATGGATATTCCTGTCATTACCGCAATGGATTTGACGCGCAAGGACTGTGGGTAGAGGTTGAGGTCGAAAAGGAACTGGGGTTTCGCGATAAAAAAGATATCGAAGCCTTTGGAATGGACAACTTTACAAGAAAATGTGTAGAACGGGTCAGACATTTTTCCGGCATTATTACAGCTCAGTCAAAAAGGCTGGGACAATGGATGGACTGGGACAATTCCTATTTCACCCACACCGATGACAATATATCCGCCATCTGGCATTTTCTGAAAATCTGTCATGAAAATGGTTGGATATCCAAATCTTACCGTCCCATGCCCTGGTGCCCACGTTGTGGTACATCGTTATCTGAGCATGAAATGTCAGGTTCACACAAAGATATAACCCATACTGCCGTATTTGCTATCGCCCCGGTCAGAAGCACGGATTTTGATATGCTGGTTTGGACCACAACCCCATGGACACTCTCAGCAAATGTCGCACTTGCGGTAAACCCAAATCTTGATTATGCAATTGTCAAATGCGAGGGTTTTGAGCGACCGCTAATTATGGCGAAAGCTGCAATTAAGCTTGTTGATTCGGTTAAGCAAATACTAATGCTTTTAAAAGGTAGTGAGCTTGTCGGACTCGAATATGAAACTTTTTTCCCAGACATGTCTCCACAAAAAGATCTACTCCATAGAGTGATTCCATGGGAGGAGGTTGAAGCAGGGGAAGGAAGCGGCATAGTCCACATAGCTCCCGGTTGTGGTGCTGAGGATTATGAGTTGGGAAAAAACCATTCACTCGCAGAAATATGCCCCATTGATGAAAGTGGAACATTTTCCGATGGATTCGATTTTTTAAGTGGTAAGTCAGCATCTGAGGTTGCGCCTCTTGTTTTTGAAAAATTACATGAACAAGGAAAACTATTTCAGACACATGAATATATCCATAGCTATCCCGTATGCTGGCGTTGTAAAACCGAGGTACTCTTCCGACTGGTCAAAGAATGGTATATTAGGACGGACGATATCAAACCAAAGCTTATTGAAGCGGCTGAAACAGTAACATGGGAACCGGCATTTATAGGAAAGCGTATGCTTGACTGGCTGCAAAACATGGGTGATTGGAATATTTCAAGAAAACGATTTTACGGTCTGCCCCTGCCCTTCTATCCGTGCGAGGCTTGTGGCAAGCTTACCGTAATTGGCTCTAAGGAAGAACTTATGATGCTCGGTGGCAAGAAAGCCTACTCCTTACCGGAGCTTCATCGCCCTTGGATCGATGACATAAATATAGTATGCCCTCATTGTGGAGCGATGATCTCACGAATACCTGAAGTCGGGGATGTTTGGCTTGATGCCGGCATTGTCCCGTTTTCAACTCTTGGCTATTTTAACAACCGAGAAGAATGGGAGAAAAACTTTCCTGCAGAATGGGTTATTGAAATGCAAGAACAAGTCAGGCTATGGTTTTATTCCCAACTTTTTATGAGCGTCACGTTAACCGGGCGCGCACCGTATGAGAAGGTGCAGACTAACAACTGGGTGCTTGCCGAAGATGGTACAAAGTTTTCAAAAACGGGTTTTATGGTCCGTTTTGACGAAGCGGCTGATAAACTTGGCTCCGACGCGATTCGTTATTTGTTCGCCGGAGCATCCATGGCCAGTGATGTACGCTTTGGCTACAGTCTTGGAGAGGAAGTTCGCCGCAAGCTCCTCGGTTTTTGGAATATCTACTCCTTCTTTATGACTTATGCGGCTATTGATCAACCGACCATAACCGAAAAGGAATCCTCCGAGGTAACAGATCGATGGCTTCGTAGCCGTATTGATTTGTTTTTAACGAAATCGATAATGTATTATGAAAAATACAACTTTTCAGATCTTACGCAGGAATTCGAGCTATGCATAGACGATGTTTCTAACTGGTATGTTCGGATAAATCGCAAACGGTTCTGGAAAAGCACTCTCGACCTCAATAAACAAAGTGCATACAATTCCTTATATTATGCGATCAAAATCATATCCCAAGTCATGGCTCCCATACTGCCGTTCATGACCGAGCATATCTGGCAAGGTATGGTTTTGAATTATGGGTTGGTTGAAGAGTCTATCCATCTATCTGAATTCCCAAAGCCGGATGCAATAGACGAGACTGCAATTGAAAACACTCGGAGGGTACGCACAGTAATTGCTCAAGCGCTTAAGTTAAGAAACGAAAGAAGTATTAAAGTAAAACAACCGTTATCTTTGTTGTATTTAGACCGTAACCTGGAATCTGTTTGTGCACCATATTCCGATATCATTAAGGATGAGCTCAATGTCAAAGAGATCGTATATCTTTCCGATTTTGACTCACTCAGTACAGAATATCTATCACTGAACTTTCAGGCCTCCGGAAAATTTCTTAAAGGTGATCTCAACCCGGTCAAGGTATTATGCGAGAACCTGACAAATGAGGAGATGGCCACTTGCGTTTTAGCTTATAAAAACAGCCAAACAATTACGATTGTTGGCTATGATACACCTCTCCCACCCGAGCTTTTTTTACTTTTATCAAAGGGGAAAAATTATATTGCCGAATCACAAAATGAAGTGTTGGTCGCTATCAATACTGAAATAACGGACGATTTGAAAACTGAAGGGGTTTACCGGGAAATTCTACGCCACAGCCAGCTTTTACGCAAGGAAGCAGGTTTCGCTGTATCTGATAAGGTATTGCTGGATTTTGAGACAGAGGCATCTTCCTTACTCTTGGCTATCAAAAAATTCAGTGATGACCTTATGCGTGAGACCTTATCGGTGATACAACACATCCCTGTGCCTTTGATGGAAAAAGTAATTCGACTGGAGAACGGCTTTCTGACAATCAAAATCACAAAACAAAACAGTTAAGCTTCATAACGTTTGATGTGATTCGAAGTGCTGCAAAATTATTGTTAAACACATAAGAGACTTCACCTTCTCCTCATAATGCACTACCTGGGAGATATCCGATGTGCGAGTGAAGCATGTGAAGCCTCTTAAATTTTACTATTACTTCTGTGTATACATCAAGTTATCAAATGTGGCAATATCCAATAACGTATGCTCTGACTTCACATAGGAAATCTTGACTGTATCTCCTTCTCTTGTTAGTACCAGTTCCGGACTGACATCATAAACAGCAGTGAAAATCTTATCAGGCTGCTCCTTCAAAATCATATAATAAATAGTGTTTCCATTGTCAATCTCAGACGAGATCCTGTCAACGGTGCCTCGTAACTCCTGTTGCTGGACACCAGTGTCTATCTCTGAACTTCCGTTTGTACTTTTTAAGACTGACTGGTAGTCAGACATTGCGCTTCCGATAGTCTCGCCCGTTCCAACGCTTGTATAATCTGTAACTGAAACAAAGGCGTATTGTTTAATAAGTCCTGCATCATCCTTTAAGGTCATAAAATAGGTGGGCTGTCCGTCAACATTGGTAATAAGCGGGAAAGTGGCAATATAGTGAAGATTTTGAACTTTTCCCTGTGCGGACTGCTGTGCCGCATATTCTGTTGCACCACTAATCTGATAACGGTATGGCTTTTTTGTAATCATATCCACCAATATGATGCCGGTAGCACTTTCATCTGCTCCCACACTGGTGAGACCTGTATACAGATAACATCTTCCACTGTTATAGATGATAGCGCTTCCATCGGAGGTCTGAAATTTATCTTTATTTGAGAAATTAAATATACCGTGAATATAGTTTCCGCGGTTTTGAATCTGCCTTAACACAAAATCAACAGGCTGAACTCTGTCAACCCACTTTGGTACATTGCCGATACTGTACCTTATACTTTCACCGGTACCTGCGTTCACAATAATCACACCGTTTGCTTCCGGCAGGTTTACTCCTACAAGGTTTTTATAGGTAGTCACTACCCAAAATGGCGTGCCCTCATCGTTAATTTCAAAAGAATAATCAGTCAGCCCCGTAAAAAAACCACCGGAAAAGCGAGTATGCCTTTGCAGATTATCAAGTAAATATGCATTCGGTTGATATTTGATCAGATAATTGTCAACATATGTTACATCTCTGGGATTTGTCGCAGAAACCAAGATATAACCCGGAGTTCCGCTTGAATTGGTAATCCATTTGAAAAACCCGGAGTGCAGCAAAGGTACAACCCATACGAGTTTATCGTCAACTTTCTGAATTGTCGGAACTCCCAGTGTAACTTGACTCCCGAGGGAAGGCTTTTCTCCAAGCTTTTTATCGGCAAGAAGTGTTGCCAGATTACTGTCTACGACCGGAATTTGATCGATATCTATTGCCTGTACATCGGAAGAAAACACTCTGTTTTCAGGCTCAGGCATTTGGTTTTTATAACTGTTCATATGGAACAGAACAGTCGAAAAAATACTTAAAATTATTAAAACAGCCCATGGAGCAGCTGCAACCGCTAAGTATGCGCGTCCTCGTTTTGGTATATTAAATTTGATTGTACCATTGTTTTGATATACGATGTTACGCTCTTTATTGTTCATCATCCAAAGGACCAGGGCAAATGAGGTAATTACAAACCCCCAGAAGAACAGACCGTCCCCATATAAGGGGCTCAGATTTGGAACGGTAATAAATATAATGATTCCGTACAGTAAAACAAGAAGCAGTAATATAATTACTTTCATCTTTTTCATAAATAATTCCTTTCAGGTTAGGCTAATGCTACACCGATGATTCATTGCTTCTATATTAACACAAAAAAAAGAATTAGTCGAATACAATAAAAGGACTGAGCCCACTGAACCGTAGCTGTCAAGTAGACAGGGGTTGTTTCGTGGATTCACGTCCTTTTATTCATTATTAGTAGATGGTACTGAAAAATTTTGCTTATTTAATATTGAAAAATTTGTTTGCAAAATCATAAAAGGTGGATGCTAAGATTTTCTGACCCATGGTGTTTGGATGTGTTCCGTCTTCACAAAGCAATGCCTTGATATCACCGAATTTCATAAATGCTCCCCTTATATCGATTAAAGGAACTTGTGTTTCCAATGCTATTTTTTCTATAGCTCTTGAGTAACTTTGCTGATGAACGAAAATATTGTTTATTTCTCCAAGCCACATAAGTATATTCTTTTTATTCAAATCCTTGCAAAACCAATCAAAAAACCTTTGAGGCTCTAATGGCGGTAATGTAGTTAATATTGGCATAATATTATTTTTCTTCAACATATCAATGATACCACAATAAGTTTCCAAAAAATGCTCTATTGGTGTATTAGGATTATGAATACCTTTCGGATTTTCCGAGATTGCTTTCCAATTATAATCACAGTCATTACCACCATAATCCATAACGATTACATCACAGCCTAGATTTTTTTCCAATCTTTTCTTCAGCAATTCACTACCCTTTTGAACAGTACAGCCAAAACTCGAATAGTTTTGTATTTGTAAAGGATATTTTTTACTCAAGATTTCTACATCAATATTATTATCAACATAATATTTTTTACTAACCGGATTAATCTGAATTCCTTTTAGTATTGAATCTCCGAATACTCCTATATTTATCATTTTCTGCAGCATTTTCTCATCACTTCTTTCAATTACTACTTCATGTAGTATCAATTACCATATGATACATTATTTAAAATCATTTGTCAAATATACTTTATAATTTTATTATAATAATTTTTTATATTAATATTCATAAAAAATGAGCCTGTAAAAAGTCGTACTAATAATGTATGGAGGACTGTATATCATGTATAAGGGAATACTTGCGATATAACTCGGAATCAAAAACGGTATGTCAGGTAACCTGTTTTTATGGCCTTCTTGACATACCTAGTGATTGGATATATTATTTGCAAGGATAAGCTGTTTTTTAACATCTTGATTTTTTTATCTCAATTATTTACGTTCATTTTATAAAATCTGTGGAATCCTCTCTATCTCATATTGAGTGTTAATTACAAGCCACATTTGGGGATTGTAATTCATAATATTCCATATGCAACTTCCATTTAGTCCTCTTTCAATAATTAATATTAATATTGCATCTATACTTCTAGCATCAATAAACCATACCACATGCTCTCTTGCTAAGCCAATTGCACTTTCATAATAATATTTATAATATGGTGTTTGGGATACTTCATCAAATTGAATTATAGCACCGACTTGTCTGGCGAGAGCCACAGCTCCATCCAGCGTAAGCGAATTGGCTTTTGATATACCAATGATATAAGGAAGCTCCCAATCGTATGCAATTTGAGATATCCCTAACGTTAGTTTATCGGGTTGTGTTTGAGGTAGTAAATAATCTAAGAATTCGTTAATTCTTGATATTGATGCTACTGGTGCAGGTGGTCCCATAGAGGTAGCCCAGCTGTAATTCAAGATAATTGCTCCATCTGTATCCTGCAAAACCTTTGTATAATTGACTCTTTCAAAAAAAATTCTATCGGCAGTGAACTCTACATTCGGGGATATTGTAACAAAAAAGGCATACCCTTCCTTCTTTACCCTATTATATGCACGTGTATTAAATTTTTCATATGCAGATAAAGTTGCATTACTTAATAATTGATATGTTACATTAACTCCATAATATTCTTTTTTTTCCAGTATTACCAAAATATTGTCAATCAGTCTATCCATTAAATATTCATTATTGAGTATATTATAGGCTGTTTCAATATTTTCTTGTCCAACTGTTGATAAAGTTGAAAGTATCATAAGTGGAGCTACTCCATAATCCTTTGCTGTTTGAATCAGCTTGCTATCTTCAATTTCTACTATTTCACTCCCCTCTATTACTCTGTAACCAAATATGGAAATATATGTTAAGTATGGTAATGTCTTTTTAAGAATTCTGTCGTTAATAAAATAATTTGCATAACCGATTATTGCAATTTTTCGTCCTTTATTATTATAACTAATAACTAAAGTTTCACCCGGAAAAATATATTCTCTATTCGATAGATAAGGATTATTCCTAAGTATTTGTAATAGGGAAACATCATAAGAATTTGCAATACCAAGTAATGTATCACCCTCCTGAACTACATAGGTTTGTTCAGGAAATGTAATCACTATCGTTTGCCCCGATACTAAGCTATTTCTGGGAATAAGTTCATTTTCTAGCATGATTCTATCCGCTGAAACCCCATATAGTCCAGCTATCGAATTTACCGTTTCATCTTTCTGAACAACATGAATTATCATCATGAATACCTTCTTTATATGCTTGATAATATTATATTATTAAATAATTGAAGTAGTATTATATTTCAAGTATTTGGGGTTGTCCTGACTTCATGAAATTACCCCTGCTCATTTACATTACCTTATCTATATCATATTGCGAATTAATGACCAGCCACATCTGGGGGAACCAGTTCATGATATTCCAGATGCTTATGCCATATAATCCAAACTCCGGAACCAATTTTGCAAAATTATCGATACTTCTTGCATCCCAAAATCGAACGACATATTCATTATCAACGATATATTGGAAGTATGCCGAATTAGTGATTTCATCAAATTGAATTTCAACATTATTATTACCGGCAATATCTATTGCTGCATTATAACTGATCGCCATACCCTTTGATGTTCCCGGAATATATGGCAGACTCCATACATAACCCATTACCGTTATTCCAATATCAGTTTTTTCAGGAGTTATTAATCTTGTCGTATATTCCAAAAAACGGCTGAAGGTATCCATCGATAGTGTCCCCTGCGGAATTCCCTCTGAATATCCAAATACATAGGTTATTAATGTAATTCTATCCGCTTCCTGTGCCAGCTTCGTATACTCAAGTCCCGTAAAAATCGTTCCATTCAATAATTGAAAAATCCGCATACTAAAGGACACATATACTTTATAACCCTCCTTTGATAAACGATCCGCAAATTTTGTAAAGAAGTCCAAATAAAGACTGCGATCCATTGGAATTAAATATGGTGTGCTAATATTCACTCCACCATATCCCTTTGTTTTTAGAATACTAAGAATGTTATCTATGAGCTTGTTCTGTAATTCCACACTTGATAGAAGCAAATGTATTACATTGATTTCTTCCTCCATATTTTGAGATAATGCTTCCAACATCATAACCGGCTCTGTGCCGTATTCACTCGTTATCCGTATAATTTCCGTATCCTCAATATCATTTATTTCCCCCTTAGCGGTTACCTTATAGCCGAGGATTGTCAGATAAGTTAAGAATGGTAATGTCTTCCTTAGAACATCCATAGCAATGAATGGATATGCATATCCGTTCGTTGCTATGGCTCTGATTTTATTACCTTCATAGCTTATTACAATTGTCTCACCCGGATAGATAAATTCTCGGTCCGAAAGATAAGGGTTATTCCTCAGAAGCTGGTATACAGTTATTTCAAATCTATCTGCAATCCCATCCAGAGTATCTCCTTCCTGAATTGTATAAGTAATGTCAGGATATAGTATCACTATGGTTTCTCCCACTACAAGTCTATCAGAATCCATTCTTCCATTCTCTATCATCAATCTATCAGCCGACACGCCATATTTATCAGCAATGGAATTCATCGTCTCACCATTTTGCACAACATGAATGAGCATAATTTACCTCTAATCACTATTTACTTCATTATATGTTTGTTACTTTAGAGGCATTCACAATTACAAAAGAACCAATGCCACGTAGATTTAAGTCCTTATAGTCAGCCATGCATCAGCCTGCTGTAATAAACTGATATTAATTTTTTATAGAGTTAACTTTTTGATTTGAATATACAAAGTAGTAGATGGAGAGTGGCCACCATATAAGAGCAAAAATCGGATAGACTGCCCAAATATTGTGCGGCGTGGTAATGATGTTGACTGCAATAAAAAGAGCCGCGCTCAAAAGAGCTCCGCTGACGGAAAAGACTAGATGGCGTCCGCGTTTTGCAAAAGCAATTGCCAAGGGCCACCATAAAAGTGCATATGCCGGGAAAATAGCCCATGGGAAACCCTCGAAGACATATATATTCAGTACTGTATAATAAATAATACCGAAAAAGCAACCAAGCAAGGCTATGCTTAGCTTGCCTAAACGCCTTCCAAGCAACACTCCCACCGGCCACATCAAGACCGGAAAGTAGGTTAATAAAGCCCATGGACAATAGGGTGATTTGATCATATTCTCCAAGGTCAGAAAAGAAATAATGATCAGCGCTCCCAGTACCGAATAGACCTTAATTGTACTCGGGCCCGAGAAAAATACGCTTAACGGCCACCAGATAATAACGAATATAGGGTAATAAAACCAGATCTCCGAGGGAGAGGTAACATAGTTTGTTAATATAAAAAATGTGATCAGCACAATGCTTCCGATGATTGAAAACACTTTATTTCGCTTAAATCCAAATAATGCTGCGATAGGCCACCAGAGGATTGCAAAGGAAGGGAAGAGAAACCAAGGGTAATTCCAGGAGGTCAGGTAATTGATCATAACTAATAAGGCAATGGTAACGAAACTTCCTATCAGTGAAAACATCTTCATGGAACGCTTACCGATAAAGATTGTCATAAGCGGCCACCAGAGTACTGCATATGCCGGAAAAATAAACCACGGAAAGCTGACCCCTGTGGAAAAATTAATAAACGCAAAAAACAGTATTGTAATAAGGCTTCCGACAAGTGAAAACCCGATGGAATAACGGCGGCTTTTCAATGTATTATTTGTGTTTAACATCTATTCCACATCCTCTCTGCTTTTTTGGCGCAGATCATGAAAAAACATCGCCAATGGCCACCAGATAATTGCAAATACCGGGTAAACAAACCATATGATTTTGGGCGTATAATAAATATTGATAAATAACATAAGCCCAATAATAAGTACAAAACTACAAACAGAGAATGCAAAGCCGACCGATACCTCATATTTTTTGCGATACCATTGAAAACACATCGTCATCGGCCACCAAATTATGGCGAAGGCCGGGTAAACAAACCATATAATATCCGGTGTATAATAAAAATTAATAAATAGGAAAAGAGCAATAATCAGAATTCCACCCCAAATCGAAAAAGCAAGTGATAGTCCATTCCTTTTACTTTCGGCAAGTCTGGTACTATCTGAAAATTCCCTTTTCAAGTCGTCAATGTCACCGAAATCATCAACTGCCTTTTTAATCGCCTGCTCTCTCGTCTGTCCATTCAAAACAAGATCTGATACCTTTTCATTGAGATTCTGGATAATCTCCTGTACAATTTCATTTTTACGATTACTTTCCGGTATGTCTTCAAAAAGCTTTATTATATACATATCAATTTCGTTCATTGCAATCCCTCCATAAAAATATTGATAATATCACGTGCGTTGTGCCAATTGCGGATTTCTTCATTCAGATACGCTCGGCCGAGATTGGTGATGCGGTAGTAACGGCGTCTGCCTCCCAGCGATATGTCGCCGAGATAAGATTCTATCAATTCTTTTTTTACAAGACGCTGAAAAACCGCATATAGTGTTGCTTCCTTAATCTTAAATTCATTATTGGTTCGGTCAATGATTTCATTTGCAATTTCGTAGCCATAGCAATCCTTTTCATAAATCAACCGTAAAATAATGGCATCCAGATGTCCTCTTATAATATCGCTGCTAATCAATAACGTACCTCCCTTAATCATTCATATAAACCTACATCTGATAGTACACTATCTGGTAGTACTCTATCTGCTATAGCAATAATATCATAAATTGCTCTACCTGTCAAAGTAATTTTTGGATATATTTACATTATTTAAGAATAAATAATATAAGTCATATATTCTCCTTGACTACCTTGTCGAAAGAGTCCATAATATCATTATCAATAATGATAATGGTTCGAGCATTTATTGACGAATGGAGGCTTAAGATGGATTATAAGGTGTTATTGCATCCCTACCGGTTCCTCATTGTCGCAGCCCTCGGCGAAAAAGGTTCGTCCGTAAAGGAACTTATGGAAAGGCTGCCGGATATTCCTCAGGCAGCCATGTACAGATGCATTCAAATACTTGAGAAAGCGTCACTAATTAAAAAGATATCTGAAAGAAAAGCGAAGGGAGCGGTTGAAGCTACCTATGGGTTAGCTTTTTCCATGGAGAAAATGAAACTGGAGAACGGGTCCGTTGAAACATACCTGAGCGCCGCCTATGTCGTGTTTTTTTCTTATGTTCATCACAAATTGTCAGAACATATGTCTGCAGTATCACAGGACGACAACCTGCAATTTTCAAAATTTAACACCATAGGAATAAAAATTAAAAAGGACGAAATAAATAAGTTTACAGCGGAAGCGGAAGCTCTCCTAAGTAAATACATGACGAAGGACGGAGACAGTTATCAGCTCACAACCTTTTTAGTACCTGATGTAAACGGAGGATAATAGTGTGCGGCAGAATGGAGGTTAAATATGGGAATACTTTTTACAAGGTCTGTGGTTGAATTTAAAGAAGGTCCGGCACTAAGAATAGTAAACAGACAAGTAAATCTTACTAAATATAAATTTATTGATAGAGTGGATCTGACTTTTCAATCCGATGTCAATTTAAGCGATACCTGGTATCCATATGTGAAAAATTTGGAAGCTTTAAAACAGCTTTTGTCTTTGCCTGCCTTTTTACTCCGCCCACTGGAGAAATATCGTCTGCCGTATGAAATATCCGAAACAGATGCAATCCATTTCTGTGGGAAAAGAACCGTGATTTATATTCATGGTTCAGGCAGTATCTCTGAGGATAATTCGATTCTGCACCTTCTACTTCTGCAAAATGGCTGCGATTTGATACGGTTAAACTATCATATTGACTATGAAAAGGAAGGCATTCATAACCCCAAACGAGCTGATGAGATGCTTCCGTTTTTAGCAGAAACCGAAGTAAGGATCGCTCCTATCATTAATAATGAACTAAAAAGTGTTCTAACCGGTTTAGCGGATGCTCATCCCGATTTATTCATGAATAAAGAAGTAATCTTGATAGCCCATTCGCTGGGTGGCGGGTTGGCTGCAAATCTGATAGCCGGTATGGAAAGTATAAAATTCAGCAAATTTATAAACCTGGATGGAACGTTAATGAATCCTGTAATCAAAACTGGGATAACTATTAAGCAGCTGCACCTAAGCCAGTATCAGCTCTTCAAAAAGGAGTGGCTCGAGGAAGAAACCTTCCAGGAGCCATTAAAAGCAATTGGTCAGGATTACTGCAAAAAAATCAATACATTTTTAAGTCATTCAACGAATGATAGCCTATGGATTCAAATAAAGGATTCCACGCATTTTACTTTTACCGACTTTCCAAATCTTCTGAAGCCCTACAAAATTTTCAAGAAGTTTGCCGGAGACAGAGAAACAGCAACTCGGATCAGAAAATATGTGTTGAAATTTATACTTGAACCTGATGAATTCAAAACCGACTCTAAAGACTGTGTTATAAATATTTAATTGCTAGCTGGGAAAGTCCGTCATCATCTCTATAGAATTCATTTATATTATTGTCTTTAAAGCATAGGCACCTGTATTCCGACCCTGAAACCGATTACCATAAAAACAGAAAATACGATAGCCAATACTGCTGTGATAACAAAAAACTCACCGAGCGTTGTATGAATCACTAATTTCATAATCATAAAGTAATATATAGCTTTCCAAACAAGAAACATGATAAAAAATGAACTTAATATAAAAGCAGAAAAACCGTTCCCGCTGTATATCTCGGGCTTTATCAACAGAAGTTCGTATAAGACAATACATAAAAAATTAGGTATATAGCTCAACCCCCATGTTGATACAATCTGCCCGAACTCGATTCCTTTGCTAAAAATCTTCGCCATCAACCAAAGCAGGGTACATGCAGCCAGCCAAGTAATTATTGATAAAGACAACCTCAGGAACATATTGCCGATATCCAAATTGATTTCATATTTATTTCTGATTGTATAAAAATATATAACAGGAGCAATAATCGATCCAAACAATGTGGTCAGTAAAACAATAACAACAGATACCTGCAGTCTGCCTTTTACATTTTCCCTATTGACAACTCCAAGTGGAGCAAATATTGATTGGTACAAAATATTTAATATATTCATTTCATCACCTATCCTATCATACCGATTAATAATTTTGTTAAACCGCTGCCCATAATAGCCCAAAGTAATCCTGATATAGTGAAAGAAATACTGCATGCGGTCCTTAGCGGCTTCTCAAAAATGAATCTTTCAAAGGGTGTCATGATAGAGCCTGTTTTATCATCCACGTCTCTGACCCTGGCAAGGAGCTTCTCCTTTAGCCCTTCCGGTGGCACCACCTCGATATCTACTGTTTTTATCATCTTTTCCAATTCTCTGTCATCCATTATTTCTATCACTTCCTTCCACCTTCAAATATGCTCTTTCAAAAACAGTTTTCGCTCTCTGAAGCACCCCATCCACTGCCTTTGCTGTCTTTCCTAATACCTTTGCTATTTCCTTTACGCTTTGACCGTCCATGTATTTCATGATAAGTGCATACCTGTATAAAGGACACATTCCCTCCAGTACTTCCAGTACAGACGACCGCATTTCATGATAAAGCACAAGCTTTTCAAGGTCAAAGCTGCCCACAAGCTCGTTAAAGCTTTCGTTATCCGGAATCTCATGCTTTTCTCTATATATCGCCTTGCGGTAATTTTCCCTGAGTTTATTTTTTGCTATTGAGCATAGCCAGGTGCGATAAGTGCATTTTTCATCAAACCTGTCAAGTGATAACCAAGCAGCGGCATAAGTTTCCTGTACTATATCCTCTGTCAACTGACAGTTACCAGCAGCCCGGGCGAAGATATAGGAATAAACATAATCAAAGCTTTGATTATAAAGATCAGTAAAATATTCCTTCTTATTTTCCCTGTTCAACCACATATGCCTCTCATTCTACAGAAAATGTTCTTTCAAATATCTTTCTATCTCCATCATATAGCTCAAATATATAGCTGCCTTTGACTACCTTCTCTCCTTCAAGCATGTACGATATCACTCCTTCAGGACCGGTAGTAACTATCCCCTTATCCTCCCCGATTACATTGCCGTCCTTTATCCATTTTCCAATAAATTCGGAGCCCTTCGGACACTCCACAAGATGGATTGTTGCATATAGGTCCTCGCCGCTTGGAATTTCAACTTTATAATCTTCCTGAAACTTATTGAAGGCGTTAGACACGACCAAATATACCCCGCCACCATGTGTCTCTACTGCATTATAGTAGGCATCCTTATTTTCTATTTTGCTGTCTGCCAATATCATTCCCGTAACAGGTCCATCTCCTTTATTTACAAGTACTAATCCTATTATTATTGCTGCTATGATAATAATTACCAACACAGCTATAGACGTTTTCTTATATTCTCCTACATCACAGCCTTTTAACTCAGCAAAATAACGTAGCACCGCTCCACCCTCCATATTATCGCGGAATCTCACATTTTGAGGCAAGAAGCTTACTTGCTTCTTTACCTCCAGCGTTCCACTGCTTGGCTTCATCAACCCGCATATTATCCTCATGAAGGTTGTCTTGCCCGCGCCATTCTTCCCAATAAATCCATATATCTCTCCCTGTGGAACCGAAATGGTCAAATCCTTTAAAGCATTGAAATCGCCGAAAAACTTGCTAATATTACAGGTATTTATTGCGCCAATCTCATTCATCTCATCAACTCCTTCATCCAATTAGTTGCATGAAACGATAAAATTCCCCGTGCTTGTAATAATAAATTTAAAATACAAGAGACTTCACACACTCCACACACAATGTATAATGGGGAGTCTATGAAGTCTCTTTATTAGGGGGTAATTTTGAACATCACTATCTTATTAATCTGTACACGGCCTAGAAAGTAAGTAAATATTGATCGAGGTATTTCGCTACGCCATCATTGTTATTTGAATCACATATCGTATTAGCAACCTGTTTAGCATCTATGACTGCATTCTTAACTGCAACACCAATACCGCATTGTTGTAGCATTTCAATATCGTTATAATCATCACCAAAAGCAATAATATTTTCTAACATAATTCCGGTTTGTTCAGATAAAAAAGTAATCGCATTCATTTTTGAAGAATGACAATCCATAATCTGACACCAGTTCTCGCCACTATTTGGTAGCAGGTATAATTCCGGATAATCAGATAGTATTTGAGTCAGCAAATTGTGATTTTGGCATTCAACAGAAATTTTTGTCACTTCTTCCTTCACCGGAACAGAGAAATCAGTAATGACAGGGTTCCAATCGGCTCCGCGGCTCCAATTCTGATGATTATTATAGTTTGTATAAAGGAACTCACCAACTTCAACTGTCATTCCTGTAATACTATCAATACTTATTAGCTCTGATACTAATTTATGAACTATACTGTTTGGAATAGGAATGCTCTTTATACATTTATCATCTGAAACCACTGTTGCTCCATTATTTGCAATGACATAGGAAATCGGAATATCCTTCAGCAAATGGTTTGTGGCTCTTTTGGGTCGGGCAGTTGCGAAAGCAATAACAATTCCAATTTCATGGCACTTCTTTAGTATTGCTTTGGAGTACTCAGAGATTATTTTATCATCTCGTAATAATGTCCTATCAAGGTCTGTCACTATCATCCCGATTCTATTCATACTCATTCTCCACTCAATATGTTATTGATCATTGCACCTGGCTACTTTATGCAATTTGGCTATTCCCGCCTGAGATAAATTTCACATGCGATAAGGAGTAAAAATTATACGATTCTACAGGCTTTTTTCAACACTGTCGTAAGTTCCCAAAGATAATCCTTGCACTCCTCAACGTTGGGGCTCGGCTGGCGGCGTAGCGTGGCCACCCTAGCGGTGGGCGGATAATTCATGGCGCAGAGCTCGCCCGCTTCGAGGATGTTTGCCGCGTATTCACAAAGCTCCAGAATCTCGGCCACGTCACTGCTGTGGTCCTTGTAACGGTTACGGCGGGTTTTCTCCATCACCATGTTCACCCTTAACAGCAGCTCGGTGACGTAATCCTCCTGGTTCACGTCGGCGCGGATTGCCGTCTCGGTGCGGTTTCGGTAGAAGCCGTAAATCGCCGCGATGATGGCGGGGTCGCGGATGGTTCCGTCGGGGTAAACAATGCCGTGGGCCTTGTTCCAACCGTCTTCGCCAATCATCAGTTCGAACACGTACCAGCCGATGCCAAACTCTCCGGCAATTTCTATGGTCATGTCATACGGGTTGCCGCGTACAAGGCATGCGGTTTCATTGTTGACAACCGGCTTGTCATATTTTTTCCCGAGGTCAAGCGCCCACTGGTTAATCATGCGCATGCGGCTCCTTGTCGCGGAATAATCGTGGAATACAATGACATCGACCAGCGGCGCGGTACCGGAGTGCTCGGTCTCAAAGATGAAGATGTTGCCGACACCGATGTCGTGGTCTGGGTCTTTTTCCTTAACATATTTACAGAAGTGTCGCACGATTTCCCAGGTTTTCTCCTGCTTATCGCGCAGCTCCTGCATATTGGGACGCTTCGCGAAGGTTTCGAGGAATTCCGGCTCGTCGTCGTACCATGTAACAAAGTCGTCCGTGTAGCCCGGCTCGTTGGCAATGTCCCAGAAAAGCAGACCCGGCTCATCCTTCAGGGTTTCGATGATGGCGTCAACATATTTTTCGCCGATGACCCAGCTGGATTTATTCAGAATGGTATCTGTCAGCGTTCTCAGGCCCTCGCCGCCGTGGTTTTTCCATTCGAAATCCTGCTCCAAAAAGCGGAAGCCCATGAAGAGGATGGGGTTTGTAGAAATGCCGTGCTTCCACGCCGTCTGAACAAAATCTTTCACATTGGCAAGGAATTGATTCCCGCATTTCGCGTAAAAGGTGTAAGTCATAAAGATGCGCGCGCTGTTTAAGCCGAGACGCTCGGCGTAGCCCATCTCGCGGTCGACAACCTCATGGTCGTAGCGCTCCCAGAAATCCGCGTCGTTCCAGGCGTAGCTCGCGGTGTAGTTAAAGCCGCGTAGCTTTGAATAATCCACTGCTTTTTTCATAATATTGATCCTCCTGCTTTCTGTAACGATTACCGTTTTGCATAAATCAAGAATGAGAATTTTCCTACTGCGGTGGGCGTACCGTCTTGTTTTACCAGCAGGGAAAGCACCCAGTTCGAATCCGGCCTGTTCATAACTGTCTAGGTTCCGTTGCTATAATAGGAGATGTATTGAAGAATATGCTTATTTTGTAATCCAAGGAACTGGATTGCCTTGTTCCAATATTCCGGGTCCGAAAGGTGTTGTTTCTCCTGTTTCTGGATTGGTAGGTTGGTCAATTTGAAACAAAAAACCACGCTTTCCGTATCTGCCGAGTTTGCTTTGGTCGTAGTAATCACTATCCATGCAAATGTTAACGGCTTTCAACGCAACAGCTGCCTCTTGACTTCCCGCGAAAAGTTCATGTTCCCATAAAAACTCACATTCGATATTCAAAAAGCATTCTTTGATTCGCGGCGCATTAACCTTCGAGGCGTTCTCCGCCGTTAAGCTGGAGGCGGTGATTTCATCTGCTTCATACTGATTATTTCCAATCGTTTTTATACAGCGGTCATATATATCGTTTGAGGGGAAATTTAGTACGCATACCCCTGTTTCTTTTAGTGATTGATACATATGCCCGTTTTTTTCAACTTTACCCATGATACAGATAAAATCATTAGCTCCACCTCCTACGAAGGTTGACCAAGATTGCAGACAAGCATTTTCTTTCCCGTTCGATTTCCAGCCTGTGACAACGAATACCAGCGCCGGTATGGCTGTCACAAAATCATACCAAGACATATTGCCGAAGGCTTCCAAGTATTGCTCCGTAAATTTCTCTGGCCTTTCAGAAATAGAAATTTCTTTTTTCATAAGGTATCTCTCCCTTTTATTTCAATCATAACCTAACAAACACGACAACAGTGCGTCATGTTCGATAATATAAATTTTCTTTGCAACACCATTATAACAAAACCTGCCGAAAAAGCAATTTCAGCTTTTTCGACAGGTTTAAATTTTGACGGAAACGGTGGGATTCGAACCCACGTACCCGTGAGGGTAACCTGATTTCGAGTCAGGGCCGTTATGACCACTTCGATACGTTTCCATAATTATCCTTTACTCCTGTGCATGCTTTCTGCACAATCAAAGAATTGAAACATCTTTTACTCCTGCGCTCTTATCTCTTACTAAATGTTACAATCAACATTTCCACGCCAATCTTCTCAAACATTCGTCCTGTCTTAATCTGCTCCTCGATATCAGTACCGAATTCCAATGCTTCTTTGCATTGCTTCACCGTAAAATTCTTAGCCTGAGCCTGATATTTATTCACACTAAAGGGTGGGATACCAACCATCTCACTGATGGAGGCAGATGCATGTCCTCGTGACTGTAAGTCCTTCACCTGTAGCAGAATGTTAAAATGTCTGGTAATCAAATACAAGATAGACATCGGCTTTTCTCTGACTGATAAAAGGTCGTAATACAAAGCTAAGGCTTTGTTCGACTGCCGGTTACCTATGGCATCAATCATCTGAAAAATCTTACCTGTTACCTGTATTGTTACTACTGCATCGATATCCTCCTGCGTAATAACATTACGGCCATGCGTATAACTGATTATCTTCTCAACTTCGTTGCAGATATTCACCATATCTGCTCCGGTTTTATCGAGCAGATAGACAACCAGCGTTTCAGTTATCTTCTTGCTCTCTTGCTCCAGTAATGACGCCACAAAAAGCTTGAGATTTTTCTCATCCAGACCATTCATTTCTGATACTGTTCCATGATCCCTTATCAGTTTAAACAGCTTATTTCGCTTATCCACCTCGGTCTCGACAAAAATGATTATCGTGCTTTCCGGTAACTCCTTCAACTGTTCGGCCATCTCACTTTGACTTTTCAGTAAACCGCTGTTCCATATTACGATCAATCGGTAATCACTAAAGAAAGGTAGTGTTTGTGCAACGTCCGAAATTTTAAATGGATCTGCTTCTTTTCCTTCAAAAAAGGAATAGTTCATTTCATTGTCATCTTTGCATATAGCTGCCTTTAATTTATCTCGGTAAAGCTTTTTTAAATATTCTTCGCTTCCATACAAAAGATAGAATTGCTTGAAGCTTCCGGCTTTTATATGCTCCTTGATTTCCTTCATACAGGTCTCCATATCCGCAGAACATTATCTATTCTACCTAATTCCTATGTAAATTGCAAGCTTAAGATCAACAAAATCTATAAATTAATCAACTGTACCAAATTTACTTATCGGCTTAATTCTTAAGATAACGCGGCCTCCGATGTTATCTTTCTCAACATTCCCCACATCTTCCGATCTGCTGTCCTTACTGACACTTCGGTTATCACCTAATACAAAATATTCGTCCTCTGTTAATTTAATTGGTTCGGCTGCCCTTCCTTGATCCATAATGGGATCTTTACCGTAGTTCTCCTTAAGGATTTTACCGTCGATATAGATATCACTTCCGATAATTTGCACTGTCTCACCCGGCAGTCCGATGATTCTTTTCACATAGTAGTCACCATTTTCCCTGCCATGCGGATAGAATACAATAATATCAAACCTCTTTAATGCATCGAAGTGATAGGAAAGCTTTTCTACGTAAAGCTGATCCCCGTTAGATAGAGTGTTTTCCATCGACGTACCATCCACAACTGTTCGTTGAATCACATAATTGGGAATGATATAGATACACACAAAAATAAGCAAGGCATAAAATATCAAATCAAAAATAACACCCTTGCGGTTACTTCTTTTCATCTTTCTCGAAAGTTCCTCAGACTTATTATCATAGGGTTCCTCAAAATCAAAGGAATCCTCAGTGTCTTTGGTCTCCTCTATTATATAGACATTGTTCGTGTCATCTGTTTTCTCTGTTTCAAAAATCACTTTATTCTCTTCATCAGTTAATCCATCCGATTTACTAATTTCCGAGTTTACGTTTTCCCCTGGATTATTAGACATACTATTGCCCTTTCTATTCCTGCCATAGAGACATTCAAATACTACAAAGCACCTTCACACATACCGGTATGAAAGTGCCCTTGTTATCCTATAAGTGCTAACGTTATAAAACAAATTGTAGTTATCAACTCTTATTGCTTCTTATATGCTGAATTAAGGCCATTCGGATTCAAATCTCCATAATTATTATTATTCTCATCTTCGTCAATAACAATTTTAACCTTCGAACGATACAATTCTTCTACTGCGATGGATAACGGCTTGGGATAAGCAACCGCTACTAATGGGGTAGCTCCGTCTATAATCTGTCTGGCACGTCTTGCAGTAGCAATAACGATGGAATATCTACTATTAACTACCGGCTGTTCTCCCGGTTCAACCTCACTATTCACTACTCTCATTAAATCTGTATATGATGGATGTAACATATTAATTTCTCCTTCCTGTTACTTCATGATATTATTTAAAATAAGGATTTATTACTTGATTAATCGTTTCAATACATTTCCTGCAGATCTTGGGTTTCTTTCTGACCGGTCAGGTTTAGTTGATTTACTCTTCCGGCGATTGTCTCGGGAAGTAAAGAAGACAAAATCAGATGTCCGCTTTCCATTACCAGGACTGCTTTTGTTCTTCTTCCACAGGTTGCATCTATTGCCATACCGCTATCCTTTGCTGTCTGAACCATTCTCTTGATAGGCGCAGCTTCCGGACTGATTATACTGATTAATTTAGCCGAATTAATAACATTTCCAAAGCCCACATTCACTAACTTATTCAAAGCTATTCCTCATTTCAGCAACTTTTATTCGATATTTTGAATTTGTTCCCTGACTTTTTCAATTCCGGTCTTTAAGTCAATTGCTTTATTCGTCACCTCGAGGTCATTGGCTTTTGATAATATCGTATTTGCCTCACGGTTCATCTCTTGTGCAATGAAATCAAGCTTTCTACCGACATTATCTATGTCATTTAAGGATTCCTTCATATTAATGATATGGCTCTTAAGACGTACCGTTTCTTCATCCACACATATCTTATCTGCAAAGACTGTAACCTCAGTTGCAAGTACACTCTCATCAACCTTTGTATCACCTAACAGCTCCGTAACCTTAGCTAATAACTTATTGCGGTATTCCGTAACAATCTCCGGAGATCTCATCTCCACAAAATCCACGATTTTTAACATACTGTCCAATTTCGATATGATATCCTGCTTTAGATTTTCGCCTTCCGTTATACGTGCTTCCACAAACCGGCCAGCCGCTGTTCGTACCGCTTCCTCAACCAGCTCCCATAATTCTCTTTCATCTATCGTCTGCTCTTCCAGTGTAAATACATCAGGATACCTTGATAATACCGACACTCGAACATCATTTTCCAAGCCAAATTCTTTACTCATCTTCTCTAGGTTAACAAAATATTCTCTGGCCAAATCCGCATTATACTTAACACATACATTGTTTTCTGTAAAATCCTCGTATGTAATATAGATATCAACCTTACCTCTGCCAATAAATTGTTTTAGGAGATTTCTGATACCCGCTTCAAAGAAATTAAGCTTTTTAGGCATCTTTATCGTAATATCACAATATCTGTGATTGACCGCCTTCATTTCTACCGTAATTTTTCGATCAACTCCGGCAATCTCACTTCGTCCGAAGCCTGTCATACTTTTTAACATAGCTGCACACTCTTTCATTTTCAGAAATCTTAGCGACTACTGCCACCATATTTTTTCTTCTCTTTTTAATATACCCGATTTATTATAAATGATATCAATGAACAAGTCAAGTAACCTAATTTTTTTAACCACCTGATGGTTACAGTTCAGCCTTGCAAGGATAGTGACATGACTGGGAAAAAATGTTTCCATATAGGAGCCGCTT
>DBTU01000015.1:71623-99597 GCA_002307215.1 Lachnoclostridium sp. UBA1308 | reverse complement strand
AGACGATCATAATGAAAATAGTATTTCGTTAATAGACGAAGTTCAGCCTGGCAAGGACAGTGACAAGACCGGGAAAGAAATGTTTCCATATAGGAGCCGCTTCCGCTAAGTTGCATTACGTAATTCGTATGCAAATACTCCTATATGGAAATCATTTTTTCCCAGTCTGGATTCATTTCTTTGAAGGCTGAACGTTTCAGGCTGAACGGTAATGATAAATTTAGTATTGAAATAAAATAGTATTGTCTTTATAATGGAAAGAAAAATATATGGAATAAGAATGAAAGATTTTTAGAATCTTTCATTCTTAAAGTTTGTGCCTGCGTAATCCTCGGCACGAACTTCATATGCGCAGAAAGCATGCGCAGAAATGGAGGTAATTATGTTTAAAGTAATTCAGACGGAGAAAGCTCCGGCAGCGATCGGACCCTATTCCCAGGCTTTGATTCATGGAAATATGTTATATGCTTCAGGACAGATTCCGATTAATCCGGAAAACGGGCAGGTAGTTGAAGGTGACATTGTTGTACAGACAACACAGGTGATGAAGAATATTTCGGCAATCTTAGAGGCAGCAGGGGCTTCCTTTGAGAATGTCATAAAAACTACCTGCTTTTTAAAAAGTATGGATGATTTTACTGAGTTTAACGGTGTATATGCGCAGTACTTTACCGGAAAACCTGCAAGATCCTGTGTGGCAGTACAGAAGCTCCCGAAGGATGTTCTTTGTGAAGTGGAAGTTATCGCATTTGTGGAAGTTGAGTAGTTACTATTCACAGCCCAGGCAAAGATGGTAACTTCTATTGAATAAATATGCACTATTTTTATTGACATCAGTATTGTTGTAATATATAGTATAGAAAAGCAGCGAGGCTTTATTTCCCCGCTGCTTTTCTACATTGCATAAGGGAAAATATGTAATTTGAAGTACTAAGGTCGAGGGGGATTGGTATGAGGAAACAAGAGGAAATTGCGGCTATTACTAGGGAAGCTGCAGAATTGATTAACAGTACACATCAATTTGTTAATGGAAATCTGGATATTTCTATTGATACGAAAAATTATAAAGTGTTGGGTGATTTGGCGAACGATATTAACCAAATCAGTAGTTTTTTTAATGGGTACATTAATGAGATTTCACATATCTTAGCTCATCTGTCAGCCGGTAATATGGCGGTTGATTTTACAAAAGATATTGATTATAAGGGCGATTTTCAGCCAATAAAAAATGCATTACATAAAATCAGACATTCGTTAAACAGCTCTTTTGAAGAAATTAATTCATTAACTGCAGAAGTAGACAAACTTTGCAATCAGGTAGAAAGCGGTGCCTCACATATTGCGAAGAATGCTACGGATCAAGCCGGATTAATCAACGATCTGACCGGTACCATCTATCAGATTACAGAACAGACTACAAATAATGCGCAGAGTGCCAGACAAGCATCTGACAGCGTTAATCATATACAGCATGAAGCCATAGTCGGGAGCCGGTATATGGAACAAATGTTAGATTCGATTGAAAAGGTACAGACCTCTTCTCAGGATATTTCAGGTATTATCACAATGATCAGTGGACTTGCGGAGCAGACAAAATTGCTTGCATTAAATGCCGCAATTGAGGCGGCACGTGCCGGGGAGACCGGAAAAGGCTTTTCTGTCGTTGCAAGTGAAGTCAGAAAGCTTGCAGACAAGAGCGCAGAGGCGGTCAGTCAGACAACGCAGATGATAGAAAACAGCATCAGGACGGCTCAGGAAAGCGCCGATATTGCGAATAAAACATCAGAAAGCTTTCAAAGCATTCATTCTTCCATTGAAGACGTCACAAAGCTGTGTAACGATATTGCGGAGGTTTCGGGAGTGCAGGCACAGAGCTTAAAAGGTACTTCAACAATTATCACTGAAATTTCCGGAGTAGTACAGAATAATGCAGCTAATTCGCAGGAAAACAGTGCGGTAGCCACAAATCTATCCGAGCTTTCAGCAAGTCTGAAGAATGTAATGACCAGATTCCATTTGACTAGTCAGGGAAACAGCATTGCCTATCATAACGGAATAGAAGCTCTAGGCAAGAGTTATCTACAGCATTTGTTTGAGGTATTAAAGAATGCCTCGAGTGTAGGTGAGAAAGACCGTGTTCTGGAAACAGCGATTAAGGGTCAGCCTGATATCGAATGCTTCTATATTATTGATGCTTCGGGCTATCAATACAGCCATACTGTAATGAATCCTGATATTCTTGCGACTCAGGATGATAACTTTAAGCCGGCGATCCCCGGTGATTATTACGGAGAGAAGAAATATTTCCGGAAGGCAATAAAAAATCCTCAGGAATGGTACACCTCCATCGAATATATTTCAACGGCAACCGGAGGTCTGTGCAAGACATTATCCTGCACCTACGAAGGCAAGGATAAGCAGATCTATCTGTTATGCATCGATATTATATGTAAGTTCTGATGAGCGGCAAAGGTACGGTACATTAATAATGGGTATTTGTTTTGTTTCCTGTTATAACTTTCCGGTAATACTAAGCTTCCGGCTTGGAGCTTGATGAAGTCTGTCGGAGGATAGCGACATCCATGCCGCCCCTCCTAAAATAACCATCCATGGACATTTTTCAGACTTGATCGCTCCAATCCGAAAGCAAGTATTACTCAGAAAGTTATATAAGTCAACAAAACAGATACCCATTGTTAATGTACCTGTTTTTACGTATATGTTGTATGTATTAAACAGCATTTTACCCTTACATCGTTTAATTACTGATAGAAAGAGCAATCCTTATATCACTTTCTGATGTGTTGTCATTTGAGCAAAAAAGAAATCGCTTGGTAGTCACTTTGTGAAATAAGCATATTCGCAATGAGCGTTAATCATTTAAAAAAAGAATGGTATTAGCTAATTGTTGTGTCCATAAACCTAATAATTTTCCACTTTTATAATCGTTGCATTTTCTTAATTTTATGATTTCATCTTTGGCGTGATCTTTTAAGATTCTCATTGTGGATTGGATAGATTCATTACTTATATTTGGTAAACATTGTTTGGGAATCATATAGGCAAGCAATCTGTTTTTATCATCAGCATCGGTGTATATAAAGTTACCATTCTGTTCAGTGATACTAAATAATGTTCTTATCTCGCCCAATCCTAAAATAAAGAATCCATTCTTATGAGGTTTTTCACCTATTGGAATTAATAAATCCGCTACAATAAGTAAATATCCATTATCCTTAAGTAGTCTATTTAAAGTGGAATCTTTTTTAAAAATATTTAACCATGTTGAAGGATCTATTTCATGAAGTACATTACTCATTATAATAACATCGCAACTTTGTTGGTCGATTGATCCTAGAATATCGTGTAGAGAGCTATAGTAACGATTGTTTGAACTGCCATAAATTCGAATAATTGCATCTTCACAATAACTTCTGTCTGTTGGGTATTCATCAAAAGCGTAATAATCCAACCAATCTTTAATTGATTCCTTGTCGCAATCTACTTGGCTGACTTATGTAACTTTCCATGTAATACTTGCATTCGGGATGGAGCGATATAAGCTGGAAAATGTCCATGGATGGACATTTTAGGAGGGTGCGGCTCGGAGGCCGCTACCCTCCGACAGTTTGCTTTAGCTCCCGCCCGAATGTGTAGTATTACACGAAAGTTACATCAGGAAGCAAAATGGATACCCATTGCAAATGTACCGTTCCTTTGATATCAATTCATTTTTAATGCATTCAGTGCAAAATACGCATGCAATAATATGCATTTTGGATACTTTGGCTTACATTTTTGAAAAATTTATGCATTCATGCGTTGACAAATAATAAGGCTTATTCTAGAATTAGAAAAGCCAAAGCTATTGCGTGGGTATTGAATGAAAAGGTTCAGCGAAGACAGATGGAATTTCTAGAAGGAACAGGGGCTTTTGGCCGGAGGGTAAGGATGAGAGAGATCATATTTTTGGAACCGGTTTTTAAATCTATGATATGGGGCGGTAACAAGCTGAAGACGGACTTTGGGTTTGATATACCGAGTGAGCGTACCGGTGAATGCTGGGCAATCAGTGCTCATAAAAATGGAGACTGCTTGATTAAGAACGGGAGATATAATGGAAAGACCTTAAGCTGGCTGTGGGAGAATCACAGAGAAGAATTCGGTTCGGCGCGGGGTGAAGTATTCCCTTTATTGGTTAAAATAATTGATGCCAGGGATGATTTGAGCATTCAGGTCCATCCGGATGATGAGTACGCGAGGTTGAATGAAAACGGAGCACTCGGCAAGACGGAATGCTGGTATATCTTAGATTGCGAAGAGGATTCGGAGATTGTTATCGGACATAATGCACGGGACAAACAGGAATTGAAGGACATGATAGCAAAAGGACATTGGCAGGAGTTGATCCGCGTACGAAAGATTAAGAAAGGCGATTTCTTTCAAATAGAACCGGGAACGGTGCATGCGATAAAGAAAGGCACCGTAATTCTTGAGACGCAGCAAAACAGTGATATCACCTATCGCCTTTATGATTACGAAAGACTTGATAATGGGAAACAACGTGAACTTCATATTGATAAAAGTATCGAGGTTATCCGCTGCCCGCATGTCGATGCGATAGCGGAGAATGAAACCACAGTCTATGAGAATTATAGTATGAAAGAATTAATTCACTGCGGTTACTATACCGTAAGAAAGCTTGATATCCATGGGGAGCAGGTATTTATTCAGGAGGAGAGCTTTCTTAATATGAGTGTAATCAGTGGAAGTGGAATAATTGATGGACATGAGATAAAGAAAGGCGATTGTTTTCTATTACCCTCGGAGTATGGAAGCTATAGGCTGGCGGGTAACATGGAATTGATTATTTCATATCAATCATAGTAAAGAGGAGCATTAATGTATACAAGAAATTAGGCAAGCTGAATTCTTGGTAAATATAGTATTGGTTAACTAGTCGAAAGAAAAACAATGATGGGGGTCTATGATGAGGGAAGAACTAATTAAGAAGCACCTAAGCAGGGATATTATCCCATTTTGGAAAAGCTTGAGGGATGAGAGCTATGGTGGATTTTACGGAGAAATGGATTTTGAGCTTAAGCTCAATCGCAAGGCGGATAAGGGCTGCATACTAAATAGTAGGATTTTGTGGTTCTTTGCAAATGCGTATCTGACCCTAAAGGATGAGATCTGCCTGGACTATGCAAAGCACGCATATGAATTTCTTAAAAACACGTTCTATGATAATGAAAATGGCGGAGTCTTCTGGTCGGTAACCTATGATGGGAAACCGAGTGATGATTCGAAGCACACCTATAACCAGGCCTTTGCGATTTATGCACTAGCCTCCTATTTTGGAGCCTCCAAGGATCAAGAGGCTTTAAGGCTTGCATATGCACTGGTGGATAAGGTGGAGTCGGTATGCAGGGATGAGCTTGGATATTTGGAGGCCTTTAATCGTAAGTTTCGTCCGGTTGATAATGAGAAGTTGTCGGAAAATGGAGTAATTGCAGTCAGAACCATGAATACTATACTTCATGTGTTTGAAGCTTATACTGAGCTTTACCGCGTAGATAATAGTCAAGTGATTGCGGCAAAGATGGAATGGATGCTGGATCTGTTTGCCGAGAAAATATATAACCCGAAGGAAAGAAGACTTGAAGTCTTCTTTGATAATAACTGGAATTCACTGATTGATCTTAACTCTTATGGGCATGACATTGAAGCCTCCTGGCTGATAGACAGGGGAGTCGAGGTTCTTGGTAATACAAGATATGAAGAGAAAATCACCCCTATTACAAAAGAGCTTGCAGCTCATATTTTTGAGGTTGCGATGGATGAAAACTCATTATATAACGAATGCGAGGACGGCAGAGTAGATGCGAAAAAGGTATGGTGGGTACAAGCAGAGGCCATGCTTGGTTTTCTGAACGGATATCAGAAGGAACCTTTCAAGAAAGAGTATCTTAATGCGGTAGGAAAGATATGGGATTTCATTAATGAATTTATGATCGACCATAGAGCAGGCTCGGAATGGTTTAACGAGCTGAATAGGAATGGCTCACCAATCACTGAAAAGGAAATTGTCGGACCCTGGAAATGCCCGTATCATAACGGCAGAATGTGCTTTGAAGTTATTAACAAAGGAATAGATTTTTGATTTGGCAACCTGAAAGGAGAAGGACATGCATTCTAAATATTATATTGAACAAGAGAAACATCAACAGTTGATTCATCAAGAAAATGAAAAAGATAAGGAATATAATGGATGGTACGACAGGTATGTTAATCCGGTATTGACCAAAGAGCATATACCTCTGTTTTGGAAATATGATCTAAATGAAAAGACAAATCCTTATTTTATGGAACGACTTGGCGTAAATGCGGTATTTAATGCCGGAGCTATAGAATTAAACGGGACATACTATCTGGTGGCCAGAATCGAAGGGAATGACAGAAAATCCTTCTTTGGGGTGGCACAAAGCGACAACCCTGTTGAGGGGTTTCATTTCTGGGATTATCCCGTGGAGTTACCGGATACCGATAGCAGTGAAACCAATGTATATGACATGCGCTTAACAAAACATGAGGATGGTTATATCTACGGTGTGTTCTGCTCGGAAAGCAAGGATACAGAATCGACGGATTTATCAGCCGCAGTGGCGGAAGCGGGAATTGTACGTACCAAGGATCTTAAGACCTGGGAGAGGCTTAAGAATCTTACAACCGTACAATCGCCACAGCAGAGAAATGTTGCACTGCATCCGGAATTTGTGAATGGTAAATACATGTTTTATACCAGACCGATGGATGGATTTATTGATACCGGCTCCGGTGGAGGGATTGGTGTAGGCTTTTGCGAGGATATTACCAATGCGGTAATTGAGGAAGAAATCATCACCAGCAGAAGAAAATACCATACAATTACCGAGGTCAAGAATGGAGCCGGTGCGATTCCGATTAAGACACCCAAAGGCTTTATCCATATTGCACATGGAGTACGTAATACGGCAGCAGGACTCCGGTATGTTATTTATATCTTTGCTACAGACCTAAATGATCCGACAAAAGTAATCGCGGAACCCTCCGGCTTTTATATTGCACCTAGGGGTGATGAAAGAGTAGGGGACGTATCAAACGTGGTATTTTGCAATGGTGCGATTGCGAAGGAAAGCGGCGAAGTATATATCTATTATGCTTCCTCGGATACAAGACTTCATGTTGCTTCAACAACAGTGGATAGACTGGTGGATTATACCTTCCATACTCCGACCGATCCTCTTCGTTCCGCCGATTGCGTACGCCAGCGTTGTGATCTGATTCGAACTAATCTGGAGCTTCTTAAAGAATAGAGATTTGAAAAATACATCCTGCCGAACCATGATATGCTCCGCTTGTAGACAGTTTAAATAATAAACTGTGTTTCATTACAAGGGGAGCATATCAGCTAGACAGGTTGTTTAGGTATAGTGCATTATGTGACAATTTACTTTGATGTATCAAAAATCTGCTTGAAATAGACGCGGAAATGTAGTACACTTCCTTTATGCAATCAAGTGTGCATAAATTATGCATATTGAACAATAGAATTAACTAATGCATTGCAATGACAACTCCAGGGGCTCTTGGCGTATTCATTTTAACCAAATAAGTTGAAAAAAGAAAGGATATTTGATGAGATGAAGAAAATTACAATACAGGACGTTGCCAAGGAATTAAATTTGTCCAGAAATACAGTTGCTAAAGCTTTGAATAACAGTAATACGGTTTCTTATGAAACCCGTTATGTCGTAATAGAAAAGGCTTATGAAATGGGATATTCAAAATTATCTCCTGTTGTACTGAATGAGTTCAAGCTGCGTAATAAGATAGATGATACAAAGACAATTGTCGTACTGACAAGAAGAGAAATATCGGTTTTCTGGAATAGTATTATTATGGGTATCTCGGATGAACTTAATAAATATGGATGTAAGCTGCAGTTTAATTTCATTAGTGAACAAGACGAGAAGAACCTGGTTCTACCCCTCGATCTACAGGCGGAGGTCAGCGGAATCATTATATTAAGTGTTTTTTCGTTGGATTATATTGTTCAGATTATGAAGCATAACATACCGGTGGTTTTTTTGGATGCGCCGAGTGATAACGATAGCATATCCCAATACGGTGATGTAGTCGTATGTGAGGGGAACCACAGCATCAGAAAAATTACGAACAGTTTGATAGCCCAGGGACTTAAGAAAATCGGTTTTATTGGTGATACCACCTACTGCAAGACAATTAATGACCGTTATCAGGGGTATCTGAGTGCACTGAACGCAGCGGAATATCCAATCGATACAACCATAATTGCCAATTATCATGCACTGAATAAATTCTATAGGACCGAAGAAGTTGAGAAAGCGTTAAACGATTTTTCCTGTGTTCCGGATGCTATTGTCTGTGCAAATGATGATATCGCGTTGGATGTGATCCGGTGCCTGAAAACGAAGGGTCAGTCTGTTCCGCAGGATGTAGCGGTAACCGGTTATGACAATGTTGAAGGTATGGCTCAGGTTGAACCGATTTTAACTACCGTTCGAGTCGGAAACCAAAGACTTGGAAGAAGACTTGTACAACAACTGATGTGGAGATTACAAAACCCGGGTTTTCCCAAGGAGGTTATCTACATCAATGTGGAGGTTATTTTCAGACAATCCTCCATAAAAGATAGAATAAATTAACATTATCTGGTGTTAGATCAAAGATATTGTTATTCTATTAGTGTTTCGAATACTAGAAGCTTCACGTGCTTCCTATATTATAGCTATGTTACAAAAGTCATATATAATCAAAAAGAGCTTCGTATGCGGAGCTCTTTTTTTGCAATCATATGTCGTTTTGTTTGAGCATGCTCATTTGTTGAATGTTGAATGTAAAATATGTGCACTTATTGATATTGTTGTGGTAACGGGCATTATATATAATTAGTAAAAAGAATATTGTTATAAATATGTATTAATTCACATAATGTAGTATTGTTTTTTTGATACTATTATGCTACAATGCACACATGGTATATAAAAATGCAATATTAAATGCACTAAAATGCATCATATAAAGGAGGGGAACAACATGAATAGACTGAGACAATTTAGAAAACTGATTTCACTTGCACTTGTTTTTATAGTTTGCATGAGCAGTGCCACAATGAGCGAGTATAAAGTCAGTGCTAAGACAGATACTTCTCTGGATGAATATAAAGAGGTGTTAAGTGATGCCAGTACGGATAGTATAAATTATGAAGACTATATTGCCCAGTATGATAAAACGAAAAGGCCATCAGAAGAATATATCATCGATGCCGCAGATTATGTCCGTACAGAAGGCATGGATGTAAAAACATATAAAGATTATGAAGGAATGGAAGGAACCTCGGTTTATACAGAGGAAAGCGGACTAATCGAGTATGAGGTTAACATCCAAGAGGAAGGGCTTTATCAGTTGGCCTTACAATATTACCCGGTTGAAGGTAAGAGTGCTGCGATTCAGAGAGGTATTTTCATTGACGGAGTTTTACCGTACAAACAGCTGGATCTTGTTGAATTCTCCAGAGTATGGGTAAATGCAACCGGTACCTGGCAGCAGGATAATCGGGGTAATGATTTAAAGCCCAGACAGGTGGAAGCGCCTCAGTGGATGACCGGTTATTTGTATGACAGTGAAGGATACATAACAGATAAGCTTTCGATATATCTGACAGCCGGAACACATACGATAACCCTTTATTCCAGAAGAGAGCCGTTACTTCTTCGAAAAATTATAATAAATAATACGCCTGATGTTCAACCCTACAGTGATGTGAAAGCAGCAGAGGATTCAGCGGGCGTTGTGGATTCAACCGATCAGATGATTACAATTGAGGCAGAAAGTGCACAGAGAAAATCATCTCAGATGCTCTATCCCTCACAGGATAAAGCTTCGCCTGCTGTAACACCTTACAGTGCAAAGAAATTAAAGAACAATACAATAGGAAGTAACAGTAACTGGCGTATCATCGGCCAATGGCTGGAGTGGGATTTTGATGTAAAGGAAGCCGGTTATTATAATATAACACTGCATGAAAAGCAAAATTTTGTCAGAGGTATTTACACCTCACGGAAGATAACGATTGACGGTGAGATACCCTTTGATGAAATGAACGATTATGGCTTTCGATACAAAGATGACTGGACCATGAGCACCCTGTCAGACAGTAACAAGGACGCATATAAGTTTTATCTGACAGAGGGTAAGCATACCCTGAGGATGGAGGTTGTACTAGGCGATTTTTCTCTGATTGTCAGTGATGTCGAGGAAATTGTAAAGCAATTGAATGAAACCTACCGAAAGATTATCCGCATCACCGGCGTTGATCCGGATAAATACAGAGATTATCATCTGGAGGCGAATATACCCGGTCTGGTCGAAGAATTAACAACGGAGAGAGTGGCACTCGTAGATGCAATCAGCCGGCTGGAAGAAGTAGCCGGTAAGGGAAGTAACCGCGAAGCGGTATTACAGACGATGGTCGGCAATCTGGATGACGGTATAAAAGATGTGGAAACATTTACAAAGACTCTGAAGGCCTTCAAGATTGATCTTAGCGCAGTGGGTTCTTGGATAACGCAGGTTCTCGATCAGCCACTGGCGCTTGATACGATTTATATCCATTCCTCAAATGTGAAGGTACCTAAGGTACATAATTCCTGGTGGGATAAATTGGTACATACGGTAAAGACACTGTTTTATTCCTTTACCATTGATTATAGTACCATCGGCAACATTGCCGGTAACGGAGAAGATAATGATTCCATTACAGTCTGGATCGGAACAGGTCGTGATCAGGCGAATGTTGTAAAGGAACTGATAGATGAAACATTTACTCCGGAGACAAATATTAATGTTAAGGTCCAGTTGGTAGATATGAATACGTTGCTTCAGGCTACGTTATCAGGTCAGGGACCTGATGTGGCACTGCAGGTAGGTCAGGATCTGCCAATGAACTACGGACTCCGTAATGCAGTTGTGGATCTGACTAAATATGAAGATCTTGAGAAAACCTTGCAACAGTTCAGACCTAGTTCCTTGGTTGCATATACCTTTGACGGACACACCTACGCACTTCCGGAGACGGAAAGCTGTCTGATGATGTTCTACCGTAAAGATATTTTAGATGAACTGGGACTACAGGTTCCGACTACCTGGGATGAGATGAAGGTGGCACTTTCTGTATTAAGTAAAAACCAGATGGATATCGGTATGCTACCCGCGACGGTCGCGACCACGAATTTGGCACCCCTTGGCACGGATCAAGTATTCTCAATGCTGTTATACCAAAACGGCGGATCCTATTATAATGAAGATGCGACAAAGTCCGTATTAAGTAGTGACAAGGCAGTAACAGCCTTTAAGGAATTCTGTCAGTATTATACGGATTATAAGCTGGAAAGAGAGTTGGCACTCGATCAGCGCTTCCGTACCGGCGAATCTCCTATTGTAATCTCCGATTTTACGCTTTATAACCAGTTGCAGGTGTCAGCACCCGATATCAAAGGCTTATGGGGCTTTACCGAGGTTCCGGGTACGATACAAGAGGATGGTAGCGTGGATCATACGGTAACAAGCACCGGAACAGCATCCATTATGATGGAACAGAGCAACAATAAGGACGCTGCCTGGGAATTCATGAAGTGGTGGGTATCTGCAGATACACAGACGCTGTATGGCAATGAAATGGAAGCTTTGATGGGGGCGTCCGCACGTTATATGTCAGCTAATATTCAAGCATTTGAAAACCTTCCCTGGCCTTCGGATGATTATGACGCACTGAAGGAGCAATTTAAATGGTTAAAAGGAATTCCGCAGGTTCCGGGAGGATATTATTCCTGGCGTAATGTACAGAATGCATTTTATAAAGTAGTGGTCGCGGAAGACAAGAACAAGATGCAGCCGAGAGAAGCACTTTCGGAGTACGTAAGATATATAAATGATGAAATAACATTTAAGAGGTTGGAGTTTGATTTGCCGACAGCACAGGATTAGCCATTAAAAATGGATAAATAATCCTATGCATTACCAATTGATTAGAGGGAGAGGTCAGATGAGAAAGACATCTAGCAGCAATAACCAGCGAGCGGAGTGGTCATTAGGAAACAGGATTAAAAGAAACAAGGTATCTTATATAATGCTTCTACCATATTTTGCTCTTTTTTTTCTATTTACCATAATACCGGTACTTACTTCCATTTCATTAAGCTTCACAAGCTTCAATGTACTGGAACCGCCTAAGTTCATTGCATGGGACAACTATATAAGACTGTTTCTAGACGATGATATCTTTAAGATTGCAATTAAAAACACTTTTATTTTTGCCGTAATTACCGGACCGATCAGTTATATGATGTGTCTGATTTTTGCCTGGATCATTAATGAATTCAAAGGTAAATTAAGAGCATTTCTAACTTTGATATTTTATGCACCATCAATTTCAGGTAATGCCTTCGTTGTATGGAGCCTAATTTTAAAAGGCGATCGTTATGGCTTCCTGAACGGATTTCTGATGAATAACGGCTTTATCAATAATGCAATCATTTGGATGAAGACAGAGAAATACGTATTACCGATGCTGATTGTTGTACAACTGTGGCTGAGTCTTGGTACCGGTTTCCTTGCTTTTATTGCGGGTCTCCAGACGGTGGACAAGACACTTTATGAGGCAGCCGCTGTGGATGGAATCAAAAATCGTTGGCAGGAGCTTTGGTATGTAACGCTTCCATCTATGAAGCCTCAGCTTATGTTCGGTGCGGTTATGCAGATTACACAGGCTTTTGCCGTAGCGGATATCTCAATCCAACTGGCAGGTAATCCGAGCGTTAATTATGCCGGTACCACGATTGTTACACATCTTTTGGACTACGGCTCTATTCGTTTTGAAATGGGTTATGCATCGGCGATAGCGACTATTCTATTCGTATTGATGGTAGGTTCCAACAAGCTGATACAAAGGCTTCTCAGAAAGGTAGGTAACTGAAATGGCCAGAGACTATATGAAGCCGAGAAGGCATTTGTTTGGTAGAAGACAAAAATCCTTGAATCGTTCAATGGCCGGTAATACAATCCTGTTCTTTTTCATGGCAATCTGTGCGTTGTTCATGGTATTGCCGCTCGTATACATTATTTGTAACGCCTTTAAGCCTTTGGATGAGCTGTTCCGGTATCCGCCGACTCTTTTTGTACGTAACCCGAGCATGGACAATTTTTATGATTTAATCAATCAGATGTCCAATTCGTGGATTCCATTATCAAGATACATTTTGAATACAATACTGATTACAGGCGGTGGTACGGTCGGGCATGTAATTATTGCCTCCCTGGCGGCTTATCCGTTAGCTAAGCATGATTTTCCGGGTAAAAAGATATTATTCAGTATCGTTGTCTTATCCATCATGTTTACCTATCAAGTAACTCAAATACCGAACTACCTGATTATCTCGATGATTGGACTGAATAATACTTATCTGGCTGTTATATTACCGGCCTGTGCATATGGTCTTGGTCTCTACTTGATGAAGCAGTTTATTGAGCAGATACCGGATTCTCTGATTGAATCGGCAAGACTTGACGGAGCAAGTGAGTACAAGATCTTCTGGAAGATCATCATGCCGAATGTAAAGCCGGCCTGGCTGACACTTGCTGTATTACAGTTTCAGACAGTTTGGGGCAATACCGGCAGTACGTTCCTTCGGGATGAAGAATTGAAGCCGCTTCAATATGCACTACTTCAGATTGTTAACGGCGGGCCTGCAAGGCAGGGTGCTGCGGCTGTTGTAACCTTTATCATAGCGGCAGTTCCGATAACCTTCTTTATTATATGTCAGAGTAGTATCATCGAAACGATGACAACATCAGGTATGAAGGAATAGGATGGAGGAGATGATGAAACTGAAGAAATTATTATTAATCCCGTTGATCGTCATACTTGCCGGAATCAATTGCGAGGATGCTTATGCAAGTGAGAATCTACCTTATCAGACCTATAATTATGACTATTGGGGAGATGTTTTTTACACACCGGCGGCTTATATCCCGGATCAGAGTATTTCCGGAGCCGATCTTGGAACCGATCAGATGGTTACGCCTCAGGATATGTATGTAGCAGAGGATGGGAAGACATATATCTGTGATTCCGGTAATAACAGGATTCTCATATTGAACTCAGACCTGAAGCTGGATCATATCATTGATAACTTCGATAATCAAGGAACTGCGGATACCTTCTTGAATCCTTCCGGCATTTATGTCAGCAGTAAGAATGAATTATATATTGCTGATACAGATCATATGAGAGTGGTTGTGCTGGATGAGAGCGGCGGCATTATTAAAATTATCCAGAATCCTACCTCTGAGGTTTTGGACAGTGATTTTCAATTTGCACCCTTAAAGGTCACGGTGGATTATGCGGGAAGAGTATATGTCGTAGCAAAAAACATGTTCCAGGGAATTATGGCCTTCGATGAAAACGGTGATTTCTCAGGCTTTAGCGGAACCATCCAAGTCGAAATCAGCAGTTATGATAAGTTTTGGAGAATATTTTCAACGAAATCACAGAGGGAAAGACAGATACAGTTTATTCCGACAGAATTTACCGGTATTGATATCGCCCCTGATGGATTTGTTTATGCAACTAATGTGGATACAAACGGAATTCAGTCCATTCGCAGATTAAATCCTAAGGGACAGGATGTTATTAAGAAGAAAAAGACAGGTAATTTAAGCGGAGATTTGTATTGGAGTGACAACGATGAATACGGTGGTGCCTCTCGTATCGCGGATGTTGTATATCGTGGTAACGGCATTTACTCCGTAATCGATACAACCAGAGGCCGAGTCTTTACCTATGATGATGAAGGAGATCTTCTCTATATCTTTGGTGGGATGGGAAGCCAGGAGGGAACCTTTCGAAACCCTGCTGCGATTGAAGTAGTGGGAGATAAAATACTGGTACTGGATTCCTTCCGTGGTGAGGTCATGTCCTTTGTCCCCACCGAATACGGCAATCTGATTAATCAAGCGGTTGCTCTTAGGTATGATGGCGATGAAGCCTCTGCGGTTGAGGTATGGAAAAAGGTACTGAAGTTGGATGCAAACTTCGAGCTTGCCTATACCGGTATCGGAAAATCCTATCTGGCAGCAGGAGAGAATAAGAAAGCTATGGAATACCTAAAGCTTGGTATGAACAGAGAATATTATTCCATCGCATTTAAACGCTATAGGGATGATATGCTCAAGGAGAATATGGCATATGTATTGTCCGGTGGCTTGCTGTTGGTCATAGCATTATTCATAAGAAAAGCAATCAAAAAAAGGAAGATAAAGGGGGCCACTGAAAATGAGTAAGAAGGAAAAAATGTTATATCCATTTTACGTTATTTCTCATCCCTTTGACGGATTTTATGAAATACGTCACAGAGAAAAGGGGAGCGTTCCACTTGCTTTATTACTTGTTTTTCTGTTTGGTCTATCCTTTTCTCTGAACAGAAGATATGCGGGTTTTGTTGTCAATCTGAATAATCCCCTGTATGTAAATGCTGTATCAGAGGTTATCGGAACCTTCCTGTTTGTCCTACTGATTGCTGCTGCTAATTGGTCGATAACCTGTCTTATGGAGGGTGAGGGGAGATTTAGAGATATATTGACGGTGATCGGATATTCCATGCTTCCGATTGTGCTGACCTTAATTCCGATTACTGTAATATCTTGGTTTATCGCAGCAGACGAAGAAAGCCTGTACTACCTTGTAATTTATATATCAATTATATTTTTCGTTATATTGTTCTTGATAGGAATTATGATTGTACATAATTTTAGTTTTGCCAAGACACTGTTTACCTTGGTTTTAACCTTGGTGTCCCTTTTAATCATCATATTTATTATACTTCTGATATTCTCTTTGCTGGATCAGATTAAGTCTTTCCTGCTGAGCGTATACACAGAGATAGTTTTGAGAGTGTAGGAGGGATGGGGCTGTGAAAAAAACTATAAAAATACGACTTATCATAATATCAGTCGTTGTCCTTGGGATTGCCGGATATGTTTTCTATATGTGTACCAATTATTTCTTTTACGATGGCTACAAGAAAGATCTGGATGGTCACAGCGTCTACGAAGAGGGAACGAAATTCAAAGAGTTGAGTGACAGTGATCCGAGAGTAGATAAAATGGTTTTGGCTGCTGAAAATGACAGCCTTATGCTCTATACCAATACAGTGACAACGGAAGTGGCGGTATATGATAAAAGAAGCGGGGAGATTACTTATTCGAATCCCGTGGACAGAAAAAACGACGCGATTGCTTCGGGAAGCAATAAAACAGATTTGAATTCCCAGTTTGTACTTTCCTATTACGATACGAGCATGACGCAGGTAACCATGTACAATTATGATTACAGTATCGAGCGAGAGCAGTTTGATATCGAAAGCTTAAAAGATGGTATTCGATATACTTATCTGTGCGGAAATCTGGAAAGCCCGACCGGACTGGTGCCTCAGCTTATCACTGAAGTGCGGTTGCAAGAGAAAATCTTAAGTAAGTTATCCGAAAAAGATGCAAAAACCTTTCGGAATAATTATGTTGAATCAAGCTCGATCAGCGGGTTCCTGGAGCTTACAGCCGGAGCCATGTCCAATAAGATCGGTCTTTCCAAGATGCAGAAAATGGTAGATAAAGCCGGTTATACGCAGGCGGATTTTGATGAAGACGCGAAGGCAGCGGCCGGAGGAAGCAACGCAGAACGTACAACCTTTACCATACCGCTCGAATATCGTCTGGTGGGAGATAAGCTGGTTGTATCAATTCCGGTAGATCATATAAAAGAAACAGGAGGCGGTAGGATTAACAGTATAAGTCTGCTTTCCTACTTTGGCGCTGGCAATTCCACAGAAGAAGGATATATGCTGGTCCCGAATGGTTCCGGTTCCCTGATTAATTTTAATAACGGCAAAGTCAATGACTATTATAATCAGTATGTTTACGGAATGGATGAGACGGCTCAAAACTATTATGTGGTGGAGGATACTGAGAAAGCCAGAATGCCTGTCTTTGGAATTAAGCATGAGAATAGTGCCGTATTTGCAGAGATCACAGGAGGAGACACACTGGCTAATATCATGGCAAAGGTAGCCGGTAGTACAAACAGCTACAATTATGTATATCCGACCTTTGAACTTCGTGGCTCCTTAAAGGTATCCGTACTAGGAGTGGAGGGTGTGTCTGCTGATTTACCTACCCTCGAAAAGAAAATGTATGATGTTAATCTTCAGGTGAGCTATTCCTTCCTTGAAAAGAAGGATGCCAGTTATTCGGGCATGGCAAATTTATACCGAAGTGAGCTGTTGGAGCGTGGTGAGCTGGCAACTAAAACGCAAGAAGAAAGCATACCCTTTTATCTTGATATTGTCGGCGGGGTTAAGATGCAGCAGAGTATTCTGGCTGTACCCTATTTGTCGGATTATCCGATGACTACTTTTGATCAAGCAGGGATAATTGCAGATAGCTTTCTTGATCAGGGGATATCTAACATAAGGATGAATTACCTCGGATGGTTTAACGGCGGTTATTATCATGATACACCAAAGAGCGTTAAGGTTGACCGGAAGCTTGGTGGCAAGAAGGAGCTGGCTAAGCTAAATGATCAGCTGACAGCGCAAGGTGCGAAGCTGTATGGGGATGTTGCTTTCCAGAAAGTAAGCAGGGATGCGGATCATTATAACTATAAGCTGGAAAGCGCTCTACGCTATGCAGGATATCCGGTATTTTATGGACGTGTTAATCCGGCTTCCTTAAGATCCACTAGTGGACTGGGCTATGATGAAACCAGATTTAACATCTTATCACCAAAATATTTGGGACGCTATGTATCAAAATTCATCCATTCAATCAGTAAGGTAGATTTATCGGGAATAAGCCTGAGGGATTTAGGAGACACCATCACAGCGGATAAGAGAAGAACAAACATCATCAACCGTGAGGAAACGAAGCAGATTATAGAAGCTCAATTAGCAGATCTGAATCAATCCATGGATAACTTGATGGTGAGCGGTGGTAATGCATATTCCTGGGCATATGCGACAGATTTAACCAATGTGCCGGAAAGCGATAATCCATATTACGTAATAGATGAAGAGGTACCCTTCTATCAGATGGTTATTCATGGATGCATTGATTATACCTCCGGAGCGATTAATTTAAGTGATAGCTATGATGAACAGGATATCATACTTCGTATGATAGAATACGGATCAGCACCGCATTTTACACTATCATATCAGGATTCCAGCAAAATGAAGTATTCGGGAATGAATGTGCTTTATTCAACAAATTACGAAACCTGGATTACTGATGCGACAGATATCTGGAACAAAACAAACGATGCCCTGAAATGTGTCGTTAACAGTACAATCATTGAGCATACCATTCTCGTAGAGGGTGTCAAGAAGATTACATATGATAACGGAGTAACCTTTTATATTAATACGAACAGCTTAGATGTTACGGTGGAGAATAGAAGCATTCCTGCAAAGAGCTATGTAGTAGAGGGGGTTAAACAATGAGAAAGAAGCATTTAACATTAAGGCAGAAAAGAGCAATCACAGGCCTCCTCTTTATACTTCCGTGGCTGATCGGATTCCTGGTTTATTATGTAAAGAGTCTGATTCTGACAGCGCAATTTTCCGTCAGCAGCATCAAAATGGCAGATACCGGAGGATATATATCAACCTTTATCGGGCTGGATAATTTTAAAAATGCGCTGTTTCAGCATGCAACCTTTAACCAGATATTGCTCCAATCCTTAAAAGATATAGTAATTGATGTTCCTTTTATTACCTTCTTTAGCTTGTTCATTGCGATGATGCTGAATGCCAAATTTAAAGGAAGAGGCTTGGTGCGTGCGATATTCTTCCTACCGATTTTGTTGGGCTCAGGAGCTGTACTGGCAACCCTGCAGCTTGCAACCCAGAATATCCAGGGCGGAGCCACTGCGACGATTGCCGAGATGGCACCAAGCGGTGGTGTAAGTGTAGATTATTATCTTGGAATATTTATTGATTTAGGACTTCCAATCAGATTTGTAAGCTACATCATTGATTTGGTCGGCAGAATATATGATATCGTAAGGGCCTCGAGTGTTCAGATCATTATATTCATAGCTGCACTGCAATCGATTTCGCCATCGCTGTATGAAGTGTCTAAGATTGAAGGAGCAACCACCTACGAAACCTTCTGGAAGGTAACCTTTCCAATGGTATCACCACTGATTTTGACGAACGTAGTATATACCATAGTTGATTCCTTTGTTAACAGCGGGGTTGTTCAGATTGCATATCAGACAGCGTTTGCGGGAAGCTTTGATTATGGACTTAGTTCGGCTATGAGTGTTATCAGCACATTGATTGTCAGTATTATTTTAGTTGTGGTCGGTGGACTCATATCCAAGTTTACATTCTACTACAACTAGAAAGGAGGAAGTGCTATGAAGATGGAAGAGATAAGAGTATCGATACGTAAATATAATCAGAATACGGTGGTTATCAATAAAAGGTCCAGATATATACATAAGTCGAAGAGCTTCCTCTTTTCTGTGTTGAAATTTGTAATACTGCTGGGCATATCCTATATTATAATCGGTCCGGTGATTAGTATGGTCGCTAATTCTTTATTCTCATCAACGGATTTGTATAATCCATCCGTGTTTTTAATACCTATTAATCCGACGTTAGACAATTATAAGTTGTCTTTTATGAGACTGGGGTATTGGAATACGCTTATGTATACCTTGGCTTTTGTTACGGTAATTACATTCATCCAGTTAATGATTACCTCAATGGCCGGCTATGGCTTTGCACGCTTTGATTTTCCGTTTAAAAATCTGTTGTTTGCCTGCGTGATTATTACAATTGTTTTACCGACACATACCATTATGCTTCCGTTATATACACATTTTAGAAATTGGGATGTTCTGGGTATCTGCAGTCTCTTGTTTGGACACAAGATAAATCTGCTTTCAACAGAAGCCCCGATGATATTGTTGACTCTTTTTGGCGTCGGACTGAGATCAGGATTGTTTATCTACATATTCCGACAGTTCTTCCGGGGGCTGCCAAAGGAAATTGAAGAAGCGGCTTTTATCGACGGCGCCGGTATGTGGTATACCTATTTTAGGATTATGTTAGTCAATGCAATACCGGCGGTAATCACGGTAACCGTATTTTCGATGGTATGGCAGTATAATGACATGTTCTACTGCTCGTTATTCTCCGTTTCGACAGATCACGACATCACTTTTAAGTTATCTACAATTCAGGCGACGATATCCTTCGTTGATCAGATCAAGGATCCGATGATAACTCAGCTGTATGTGTATGCGGGTGTTATATTGGTAATACTGCCAATTTTGCTGATTTATATGATCCTACAGAAGTATTTTATGGAGGGCGTGGAACGAAGCGGTATAGTCGGATAGTACCAAGCTTTCGCCTGACTAAAAATAAAACAATAAATATTATAGGAGGAGATTTATATGATAAGAGGAAGTAAAAAGTTTTTTGCATTATTGTTAGCACTGACCATGATAGTATCAATGGCAGCTTGCGGTAACAAAGAAAAAGCAACTGTTGCAGGCGCAACACCAACATCTGGTCCGGCAGTTACTACTGATGCGGCTACAGAAGCAACACAGGCACCAACAGAACCGGTAGCTAATGCAACAGTGGCAGATGATTATCCGGCCTTTGATCTTGGAGGTAGAACAATCAAGGTCGGAATCTGGTGGGATTACTTCTATACCAGTGACCATTCGGCAATTACAGATGATCCGGGCTTAAGTAACACAGAAACAGCTCAAATGAAACTCGATAACGTAAGAAGAATTGAGGAGAAATATAAGTGCAAGATTCAGTTCGTGAACTTGGGATGGAACGGAATTATTAGCAGCATCAATACATCAATTGCAGCCGGAACTCCGGAATGTGACATTTATTTAACTGACCTTCAGTTTGGTATTCCTGCGGCTTTGAACGGGCTATGCCAGAATTTAGAGGATATTGCTTTAGACGGCAATGATTTATTTGGAAAATCAAGTATCGTGAAGCCTATGGCACCGTTGACGAATCGTCCCGGAACTTACTTCTTTACCGAGCAAGGCTTACCGATTACCGGACTGTTCTTAGGCTATAACAAGACAATGATTGAGGATTTGGGTCTGGAAGATCCACAGGAATTATACAAGAATGGCGAATGGACATGGGAGAAATTCGAGGAGTTGGCAACGAAAGGTAATCAGGATACCAACAATGACGGAACCATGGATGTCTATGGATACGGCGGTGTATGGACTGATTTAGTAAATGGTCTTATACTAAATAACGGTGGTTCAATTGCTGCGAGCACCACGGAGGGCTTAAGCTCACCGCAGGCACAGGAAGCCTTTGACTTTATTAATAAATTATATAATGAAGATAAGTGTGCAAGACCTTGGGTCGATGGGGACTGGAATGATAACCTGTTAGCATGGTCTGACGGTAAGGTAATGTTTTGGACCGGTATGGCCTGGTTGTTAAAGCAAGAAGCAGATGCAGCAGTAGCTAACGGCACAGAGCTTCCTTTTGAATATGCAGTAGTTCCTTATCCTCAGGGACCCCACGGTGATGGAACAACCTACAGCCCTGTGAACGGTAACTGGTATATGGTTCCGGTTGGTGTTGAGGAGCCCGGTAAAGTATTGCAGGTATTCGAAGAATTCCTTAACTGGTTTGGTGGAGATTTAACCTACAGAGATGATCCGACCTGGATAGAGAGCTGCTTCCAGACTGAGGATGATTTAGAATTGGCAGAGATGTGCGGCAGTACGACAAAGCTTGATCCATGGGGAAGCTTACAGCCTTACTTTGATTTTGGCAGCACGGTATTTTATCCGATCGCTGTATCAAAAGATAAGACGGTAGCGCAGACGGTGGAGGCTGCAAAGCCTATTCTGCAGAATGCTTTGGATGTCTTGTACTCAGATAAATAGATTTTGTTTGGAAATGATATTTTGATGCAAAATAAGGGCTGCATTTCTGTGGCGGCCCTTATTTCCAAATATCCGTACCGAAGGATTCAATAAAGTTTGCTAATTCCACGGCCATTTGCCCTGCCTCGGATATTCTGATATGACCGGGTGTCCCACAGCCGTTATTTGAGTAAAGGAAATGTACTATTTTTGGATCATTTAACCGATTGGTTACGTCATCGATTGCATCATCCCATTCTCTTGAATGGTTTAGGATTGTAGTTGTAAGGATGATCAATGTGCTCGGATACAATCCCCTGAAGTTAAGAATCAGAGACTGGTAATGTTGCATCCAATATTCACTTTTTTGAATATCTTTGTTCATGTAGTTGTCCGGGTGAGCATCATTTTGACCTATGGCTACAATTACCACATGTGGAGTATAGAGACTAAAATCCCAAAGGCTGTATGGGCCAAGTTGTGAATTATATCGAAGCTTATTATAGGTGGTTTCAAGACCCACATAATCAGGACCATGAAAATATCCCGTATGATCGAGTAGAGCCAGACCGCCCTGAGCGTTACAATGGAGCTCTGCACCCAGCATCCTTGCTGTAATAGAAGTATAGGAATACCAGGAGTTCGAGTATTCACCGTTATGTACAGGATCGGACATGGCTGTATATTCGACAGCTTCACTTACTTCACCCGCAGACACAGAATCACCATAACATTCCATACGCCTTATAGGCTTATCAGGTGCAGGAAGCATTATGGAGAATTTATTCAGGAGGATGCCGAGAAAGTCATAATAATGAGCTGAATCCTGCCTTTTGAATAATATGATATCGTGTTCCCTATCATCAAGATTTTCCGGTATTATTAAAACAGACACTGCGTCAGAATCCTCAAGCCTTAATTTGCCTTGAATGTTCTGATCTATAACGTAACCTATATAATTTTCATAGCATAAATGGTAATTGCGGATGATTAATTTAATTCCGGTACCACGAAAACGAAAATGTGCCTGGCTACCTGCATATATAAAGCATGGGGCACAGGAATCGCTAAAATCAATCCGTCCGGAGTAAACGAAACCGGAATGATCGGGTGTAATCAATTGATGATTTTTTTCATGAACCATATCAGTCATCATAGGAGAATCCTTCTTTCCGATTATTTGTAATATATGAATTAAGTTGTCTATTCGTCTTATAAAATGAAGGCATATAAAAAGTATAATAATAATAGAATCTTTTGTCAATTACTGAGGGGTATGATACAATATATTATTTTTGTTAATAGGAAATCTCTAAACACAGCTAATGTCTTGGCTCAAACTTATTCGAAGTTGCCGACACGTTACATGCTAGAGAGATGATATAGTCAATGGATGAACCGAACTTAGAAAATTATCATATTAGTATTAATATAAAGGAGAATAAAGATGAATAGAGCTAAAATATTAACTGACAATTTACCGGATATGCCTTGGCAGGAAAAGCCTTCAGCTAGCAAAGGACCGGTATGGAGGTATACGGAAAACCCTATCATTGATAGAAATCCGTTTCCCGGAGTTGCTCGAATATTCAATAGTGCAGTGGTTCCATATCAAGGTGAATATATCGGAGTATTTCGTGGAGAGCAGACAGATGGTGTTCCACAGTTATATCTTGGCTATAGTAAGGATGCCATTCATTGGACTTATGAACAAGAGAAAATCCCATTTGTGAATGAGAAGGGTGAGCCATATATGCCGCGTTATGCATATGATCCCAGGTTAATTAAAGTGGAAGATACTTATTATATTATCTGGTGTACTGATTTTTACGGTGCAGCACTGGGGCTTGCGAAAACAACAGATTTTAAGAAGTTTGAAAGGCTTGAAAATCCCTTTCTTCCTTTTAATAGAAACGGGGTATTTTTCCCAAAGAAAATAAACAATAACTTCTTGTTGCTCTCAAGACCGAGTGACAGCGGTCATACACCTTTTGGTGATATCTTCTTAAGTGAGAGCCCGGATCTCATATACTGGGGTAAACATAGGCATGTCATGAGTAAAGGCACTAATCAGTGGTGGCAATCTCTTAAAATCGGCGGCGGAGCCGCTCCTATTGAAACAAGCGAAGGATGGCTTTTATTCTATCATGGAGTAACAGGAACCTGTAATGGTTATGTGTACAGTATGGGTGCTTGTATACTGGATCATGATAATCCGGCAATTGTGAAATGCAGATGCAAAAACTTCATACTTACACCCGAAACCTGGTATGAGGAAAGAGGCTTTGTATCCAATGTTATATTCCCATGTGCAACGTTAACGGATGCAGAAACCGGCAAAATAGCAATCTATTATGGAGCAGCTGACAGCTATGTCGGACTTGCATTTACAACAATCGATGAAATCATCGATTATATTAAAACTAACGAATATACTTATGCTGATGATAACAATACCGGATTGATTTAGGAAAAGTTCCCCTCGCAGAGATCATTAGTACTGCTTGATTAGCGTTGTTAGTACTGCTTGATTAGCGTTGTTAGTACTGCTTGATTAGCGTTATTAGTACTGCTTGATTAGCGTTGTTAGTACTGCTTGATTTAGCGTTATTAGTACTGCTTGATTAGCGTTATTAGTACTGCTTGATTTAGCGTTATTAGTACTGTTTGATTAACTATATTACTACTACTTATTTAGTCTTAATGATACGTTCCAGGAAGTAAATAGTCTTTTAGTAAACTGTTTACTTCCGCAAACATATCACTAAGGCTTTTTTGATTTATTAATTTCCCGGTTTTCTTTGACATCCACCCTTAATATTAGCATATAATCAGATGCTTTCAGATATAAATTAATATACTTGCAAATTACCGGAGGAAGACATTGGAGGATCAACAAAATTGTCCATTCACTGCAGCGAAAAGTGTGTCGCAGAGGCTTGCCCAGGAGGCGGTTGTTAAAATAATGAATCAGGATATACCAAAATTGAATGCAATTTGGCTGGAGACCACCGGCTGTTCCGGTAATATCATATCATTCCTGAACAGTGATAATCCAAATGCATATGAAATATTAACTACAATCGTTAACTTAACGTACAGTAATAGTGTAATGGGCGAACAGGGGGAAGCTGCTTTTGACAAATTTCTGGAGACCTTAAATACTGAGTTCATTCTTCTTGTGGACGGAGCTGTCTCGACCAATAAGGATGGAGCCTTTTGTATTGTAGCATATTATCACGGTCGAAGAATAACATCCTACGAAGCGGTTAAAATGGCAGGAGAAAAAGCAAAGTATGTAGTAGCAGTCGGTACCTGCGCCTCCTATGGCGGCATATCTGCCGCAAGTCCGAATCTCAGCGGAAGTAAAAGTGTAGGCGACGTACTAGAGCGGTCAGTGATTCGATTACCAACCTGTCCCTGCCATCCTGACTGGATTGTAGGAACCGTTGCCTATTTGACGACCTATGGAATACCGGAGTTAGACAATGAAGGCAGACCGTTATTGTTTTATGCAACCACCATACATGATAATTGTACCCGGAGGGGCTTTTTTGACAAGGGATATTTTGCAAAAACTTTTGGAGAAGAAGGCTGTATGTTCCATCTTGGCTGCAGGGGACCGGTGACCAGATCTGAATGCCCCAGAAGAAAATGGAATGGATATGTTAACTGGCCTATTGGGAATAACACAAATTGTATCGGTTGCGCACAAACTTTTTTCCCTGATGGAATGGAGCCGTTTGTAAGATATTAAAACATGAATTAACAATTGAAAATTTGAAGTAAAACAATAAGCATGTGTAGGAATGGGGATAAAGTGAAAGATTTTTCAAATCTTTCGCTCAACAAGTTGTTGCCTATGATGCAGCCACAAACTTGGGATGCGCAGAATACATGCGCAAGAATGGGGATAAAAATGCCTGAAATAATTATAGATCCTATTACGCGGATAAGTGGATTCCTTGAGATAAAAGTTGAGGTGGAACATAATACGATTAACAGCGCGCAAGCACGGGGGCTTTTGTACCGGGGGTTTGAACCAATGCTGAAAGGCAGACAGCCTCTCGATGCTATATATTTTACAGAAAGAATTTGTGGAATCTGCTCTGCTGCTCATTCTTATGCTTCTGCCTTGGCACTCGATCAGGCGCTCAATCTACGACTTAGCCAAAATGACAAGTATATCAGAGAGATCATTCATGGTTTTGAATTTATACAAAATCATTTAAGGCATTTTTATATCATGCTTATGCCGGACTTCGTAAAAATAACATCACCTGCGATTGCTAATTCAAGGCAATACATAAACTTTCGATTACCCGAGGAGGTTAATCGACTCTTAGAGGAGCATTATGCCATGAGTTATCAATACGCAATGCTGGCACACGAGGGGCAAGCTGTGTTGGCCGGAAAAGCGCCGCACAACCACGGAATATTTACCGGCGGAGTGACTACTGATTTGACTTCCTACAAAATTGTGAAAGTTAAATCTATAATTAATAAGATACAATCCTTTGTTGATACGGCTATGAGAGAAGATGTTGACATTCTTGCTTATTATTACCCTGATTATTTTAAGATGGGGATGTCGTATCCGAATTTTATGAGCTATGGGGTTTTTGACAATGCTGAGGCAGACATATCCTATGTTAATCCCGGGGTTTTAGTAAATGGAATTTTGTATGATTTTCGTCCGGAATACATAAGTCAACAGATCAAATATTCCTGGTTTGTAAACGACACAACAGATGAGTTAAATCTTCAGAAGGAGGATGCGTATACTTTTATAAAAGCGCCTAGATATAACGGCTTGCCAATGGAGGTAGGGCCCTTGGCCAGAATGCTCATCTCCGGTATCTATAAGGGCGGACATTCCTGTATGGATCGTATTATTGCTCGTGTACTGGAAACAAGTAAAATACTAACGATAATGAGTAAGCTAGCTGACCTTATTAACCCGTTACCGAATGGTCAGAGGGAGTATCTATTACCCGAGGTTTCAGAAGGTGAGGGATTTATTGATACGACGAGAGGCTCACTTGCGCATTTCATACGTATTAAGAATAAATTAATTGATCATTATAGTATAATTACTCCCTCCAATTGGAATTTGTCTCCTATGGATTCCAACGGTATGGCGGGGGTAATCGAAAAGGCACTAATAGGAACGTCAATCAAAGATACAGAGAATCCGGTGGAAATCGGACGTATTGTTCGTTCCTTTGATCCTTGCGTTTCCTGTGCAACTCATCTGATTACTCCAAAGGGAAATAAGAAAATAATTGAGGTATCCGTATGAGTACTAAGCTCCTTGCAATTGGGAATGTATTAATGGGGGATGACGGAATAGCCATATTTCTTGCAGCAGCATTGGAAGAAAGGCTTAATGAATTGGGTGTAGAGGTAATCTTTGGCGAGACAGACATTGGATACAGTATCTCAAAGATTAGAGATGGGGATTTGATTTTTATAATGGATGCGGCTGTACAGGGGAAAGCAACCGGTGAGGTGTCCTTGTATGGTATGGAGGATATTAGTGATAATAGTAAGAAGATAATATGGCATGATATAAGTTTGGTGGATCTGCTGGAGCTATATTATCCTAATAATTACTGTTATATCATTACCATCGAAGCAGCTGGAGTGGATTTTCATTATGGACCCAGCCCTCAACTGGAGGAAATAATACCTGCTATGACACAAGAAGTTTATTCTAAAATCAAAACGGCTTTAAAACTATCATAATCTTTGGGCAGGAGTTAGTGTGAATTATTGAAAAGCATAATTCACACCCCTGATTTGAGAACCGCCGAAGGCGGCACATGGGAGTTAGTGTGGAAAATCAAGATTTTCCACACGGCAAATTTGTGCTGTCGCCCAAATTCGCGGGTTTGCGGCAGAA
>DBTU01000015.1:63817-71383 GCA_002307215.1 Lachnoclostridium sp. UBA1308 | reverse complement strand
CGCCCAAATTCGCGGGTTTGCGGCAGAATAGAGGATTAGTATGGATGAATTGGTTAAGAGAAGTCTCATAAAGCAATACTTAAAGGAAATATGTCACTACAGTCAGATGCAGGTCTTTGCAACCTCTGTCTATCAGAAGAAGTATCTGGAATATCAGATTGATGAGGTCGCAGATGAATTAACTGATTTAATACTGACAGTACCCAATGTTAATTCAAATACTTTGTCTGCCTCCCAACAACCGCAACCGCCGGAGCCGCCATCGGAGCGTGTAATTTCAAAAGAGGAATTAGCCCAAAATGATGGAAGCGGTACCAATTTCGCATACGTGGCAGTAAACGGTGTGGTTTATGATGTAACCAATGTAATGAGATGGGGCGGAGGGACTCACTTCGGACTATATGCAGGTAATGACCTTACCTCTGCTTTTCGAGGTTGCCATATTGGAATGTTTGAAATACTTCAACAATTACCTATAGTAGGAATGTTAAAACAGGACTAAATAAATCTAATTACAAAGAAAAGATCATTGAAAGCCCCGGGGTTATACGTATATTCTATCAAGTGTGAATATACGGTAGCCTTTTCTTTTCGAAAGAAATACATTTGAGTTATATTTAGTATAAACTTGATAAAACGAAGTAAAAGGAATAATATATATAAAAACAAGTTACAGGTAGCGGAATAATTATGACAGGAATTAATGGAGAGTTCACTATGAAATTGAAGGATGCGGCACGTACCCTTCGCTTTAAGGGAGAAAAACCGGAAAAAAAGCAGTTGTATACCATATGGGGAGAACAGCTTGATACAGAACATGTATTAGAGGAGTATCCAAGACCGCAGCTAAGAAGAGACAATTTTATCATTTTGAACGGGTTTTGGAATTACAGTATCACGAAGGATGCTGATCTTCCAAAGAATTATGATGGTGAGATTCTGGTTCCTTTTTCACCGGAAAGCGTACTATCAGGTGTAAACAGACACCTAAAACCCGGAGAATATTTATGGTATGAGAGAACGCTATGTATCTCAGACATCCCGGTTGGAAGACACTGTATCTTGCATTTTGGAGCAGTTGACCAATACTGTGAGGTGTTTATTAACCATCAGAAGATGGTGCAACATATGGGAGGATATCTGCCCTTCTCCGTTGATATAACCGAGCAACTTACACCCGGAGAGAATATCATTACGATTAAGGTAGTAGATGACACTGATTCCTCCTACCACAGCAGAGGAAAGCAGAAGCTCGGCAGAGGCGGGATGTTTTACACGGCTCAGAGTGGGATATGGCAGACGGTCTGGACGGAGTGGGTTCCCGATCTGTACATTACTTCACTTAAAATAACACCAATCGTGGATCAATCATCGGTTCATGTAGATATCTTTTTAAATGATGATTTTAAGCGAGAGTCGCTAGTTGAAACCTGCTTTCGAATAGACATTTTCGAAGAGCATAAATTGATTCAATCAGTTATCAGTAAGTTTCCATTCGTTACGGTATCATTATCAGAGTTCAAATACTGGAGTCCTGAGGAACCGAATTTATATGATATAGTGATTACAGCTTGTGAGGATAGAGTTGAAAGCTATTTTGCCATGCGTAAAGTAGAAGTTAAAAAGGATACTGAGGGACATTTAAGAATCAATTTAAATGACAAGCCATATTTTCAGAATGGTCTTCTGGATCAGGGCTATTGGCCCGATGGTCTGTATACAGCGCCAAGTGATGATGCTCTTATTTATGATATAGAGAAGGCAAAGGAGCTGGGGTTTAACATGCTCCGGAAGCATATCAAGATTGAGTCGCTACGATGGTATTATCATTGCGACCGGCTCGGAATGCTTGTATGGCAGGACATGGTAAACGGCGGAGAGAAGTACCATACACTTCTTGTCGGTTATCTGCCCACATTATTTCCGAAATTGGCAGCTAAAATCAAGGATAATCAGTACGGGTTATTAGGAAGGGGTAAGGTGGAAGGACGTAAGGAATGGATAAAGGAGTGTCGGGGCACGGTTTCACTTCTATATAATAATCCGTCCATTATTGTCTGGGTACCATTTAATGAGGGCTGGGGCCAGTTTGATGCAAAAAATATCTATGATATGCTACATGAGTTGGATACGACCAGATTAATTGATCACGCCAGTGGATGGTTTGATCAGGGCTGCGGTGATTTTGAAAGCATACATAATTATTTTCACTCGATGAGGGCAGCAATTAAGAAAAGGCCAATCGTACTGTCGGAGTATGGCGGATATGCCTGCTATATCCCTCACCATTCTTTTTCGCATCAGATCTACGGATACCGTATTTATCTGACGAAGGAGGAATTTGATCAGGCCTATCATCATTTACTGGAAACAGAGATAATAGCACTTAAGTTAGGTGGCATGTCGGCTGCGGTATTTACACAACTTTCCGATGTGGAGGATGAGGTTAACGGCCTTATGACCTATGACCGTAAGGTTTGTAAGGTTACGCCGGTCATTGTACTTTCATAATAATCCAAAATTGTATTATTTACGGTTATTATGTATATAATTGTGTGATTGACAGACAGAGAAACATTTTATATATTTGTAATAGACATAGTAACTATTCAGTACCCTGAGAAATCCACGGGATTTCGAGAAAATTAGGCGCCAAAATAGATGCTTTTCGACATGGTTTGTGTGCATCGGTTCGAAAGAACCACAGTGACTGAATAGCCACCAGACAGATAAAAAAGAGGGCTTCGCATTATGAAAAAATTACATATGAAACTAAATTGGAAGGAAATAAAGATGGTACCGGTTTATTTGTTGACGCTTTATTTCCTGTTTGTTATGTTTACCTATCTAAAAGCAGATACGGCTCAGAAGATGAACAGGCCGTCCACATATATCATTATAGTACTTTGGCTGATATTAACCTTGTTCTCTCTCATCGAGATAGAAAAGGTCAAGCTTTTTTTTGTAAATCATGCCATTCCTTATAATTATGTTATTCTGATTCTATCGCCGGTTGCATCATTTCTCGTCGTGGAAACTATGGTAAGTAATTATAATCTTTCTATGTTCCGTTCCTATACCCTGTATAATCTGATTTGGTATGTGCTTCTGTATTATCTCATGTTTGCGCTGATAAGAAGCTGCAGGTATACGATTGCAATCTGTAATATCACAGTGTATCTTGTGGCTATGCTAAACTATTTTGTATATCTGTTTCGCGGTAATCCGATCCTCCCCAGTGATCTTCTCGCTTGGCAGACAGGTATGAGGGTAGCCTCCGGTTATCATGTCAGCTTTACATTGGGTTTTATAGTATCGACATTAATCATGTACTTCGTTTTTGTTCTGGGCTACAAGATTGAGAAGACCGTAAAGAAGCCCTCTGTAGTAAGCCGTATCATAATAATAGGAACTTTTCTATTGTTTCTGATGTTGGTGCATCATGAGTTTTTTAATACAAATTTGATTCAGGCAAAGATTAGGGTAATTGATTTTTTTGCTCCCAAATATACCTATTGTTCTTATGGTACAGCTTTTGGCTTTGTAGCTAATGTCAAGGCAATGGAAACAAAAGAGCCGGATGGTTACAGTGCCTTGCAGGTACAGAATACACTGGAAAATGTACCGAAGGGGAAAACAGATGTGCATGATGGGGACAAGCCCAATATCATCGTCATCATGAATGAAGCTTTCTCAGATCTAAACCTAATCGGGGATTTCAAAACGAATATGGATTATCTGCCATTTATCCATTCCCTGAGTGATAATACGACCAAAGGTACCATGTATACCTCAGTTTTTGGTGGCGGAACCAGTGATACCGAATATGAATTTCTTACCGGGAACAGTATGGCAGTTATGCCTCAAAACAGTGTGCCGTATCAGCAGTTTGTCACAAGTTCCAGGGATTCGTTAGCAAGGACTCTAAAGGACCAGGGTTATTACAATATAGCAATGCATCCCTATATTAGTAGCGATTATAAGAGGGATATCGTTTATCCTTTGTTGGGATTTGATGAATTTTTATCCATGGACGATTTTGTTAATCCAATTAGGATTCGTAATTTTATCAGCGACCAATCAAGCTATCAGAAGATTATCGAGCAGTATGAGACGAAAGGAAAGGATAATCCTCTGTTTGTCTTTGACGTGACGATGCAAAATCACGGTGGATATTCCGGTGCGCAGCTCTTTGACGATGATGATACAGTGAGATTGACGGACTATAAAGATTGCTCCGGTACGGAGCAGTATCTGAGTCTGCTTAGACAGTCTGATAAAGCTCTTCAGATGCTGGTGGAGTATTTTAAGAAGCAGAAAGAGCATACAATTATCTTATTGTTTGGAGATCATCAGCCGATAGCTTATACAGAGATTTATAATAAGCTGGCTGCGAAGGGCATGACACAGGAAGAGGAGCTTTCTTTAAAATATAAGGTACCCTTCATATTATGGGCAAATTATGATATTGAAGAGGATGATATTAACCAAATCAGCGCAAATTACTTATCCTCTTATTTGCTTCAGACAGCGGGACTTAATGGAACGACATATAACGATTATCTGATGAATCTGTATGATGAGGTACCGGTGATGAATGCCTTGTTTTATATAGATAAGGATAATATATTCCATTCGTATTCGGAGAATACCTTCTACTCAGAGGATATCACGAAGTATAAATATGTTGGCTATAATAATGCGCTTGATAAGAGTGGACGCTTGTCGAAGTACTATTATCTACCATAATACAAGGAATATAATTAGAAGTATTAGCGAAAGAAACCAATGTCTCATCAAAAAATTAAAAGTCTATTCCTCAGTAGTTTATGTCTTTGCGGGGAAGCTGAATGGAGCCACGTATGAATATTGAAATGATTATTCACACAGATCAATTATTTAAAAACAAAACCGATTTGGCTCATGAGCCTCTGAACGGTGGATTTTCTAATGAAACACATGTTGTCACCTGGAAGAATGAAAAATATGTGGTGAAGATTAATTTTCCCCAAAGTGATTTTCATGTCGTTACTCGAAAAACTGAGCTTCAGGCTCAAAGTATTGCAGCAGTTATGGGCATTGCTCCTAGGGTATTCAGTGACCATGAACAGGAGGAATATTCCATCCAGGAATTTGTACCGGGACACCTTATGAATTATGAAGAAATTGTCGATAAAAATAATATAAGTAAAATGGCGTCTGTTCTTTCGAAGCTTCATAAGATTGAAGGGGTGGAGCGAATTAGTTCTGCATTTGATTTGATTGACGGATATATGAGGGGCGTCAATAAATTCGGATTAAGTATTCCGGAAGGTGTTAGTGATATTCTAAAAGAAACAGAGAAAATCCGTGACCGCAGAAGCCTTGATAAGTCAAATAATCAAAAGTATTGTCATAATGATATACTTAGTAATAATTTGCTTTTTGACGGTAGTATTATTACAGTCATAGACTGGGAGCTATCGGGGGTCGGTGATCCTTATATGGATTTGGCGTCCCTTCCTTACAGTAATCATTTTAAGGAAGAAGAGGAAGTATTTCTGCTAAGCGAATATTTTGGGTATTATGAAGATGAAATGCTGCAAAACCTTAAGGATATGAAATATGTCGGAATGGTTAGGGAAGTAGCTTGGGCACTTTTTTATGCCGGCTTGAATAAGAAAAGTGTAAATCATGAGTTTGATTATTACGGTGCGGTAAAATATGTACTTGACCGGATGCAAAATGGGCATGTTTGCCTTTGGGATTAAGAACTGTCTATATTCATAGGTTATTATGGAATAAAATGAAGTCAACATATACAGAAAAATACATAATTTTATCTTGTTATATAAAAAAACGTTGTAGGGTGCAAATAATAAGGATATAATTAATATATTATTTTACATAAGCTGGAGGAATATAGGATGGATATAGTTGCACTGATAAGTCTGGTTATGGCGTTTGCCATGATCATTGTTGCGTATATCAAAGAGGGTGGTTCTCTCGGAGCGCTGTGGCAGTACACGGCAGCTATGATTGTATTTGGAGGTACCTTTGGAGCAGTCGGTATATCCTTTCCGTTCGCTTCCATTAAAAAAGTACCGAAAGCAATAGGAAAGGCATTTGGTAATAAGAAGATCGACCGTCTGGAAATCATGAACACCTTTATGGCGTTATCCACAATTGCAAGAAAGGATGGTCTGCTTGCCTTGGAGCATGAGCTTGAAGCCAGGGAGATGGATGACTTTATTGTAACCGGATTACGTTTAGTTATTGACGGTGCGGATGAAGAAGTGGTGCGACAGATTTTGGAGACCAGAATCATTAATCTGGAGCATGACAATGAAAAGGTAATTGCTATTTTTGAAGGAGCCGGCGGGTTTTCACCAACCATGGGCGTACTTGGAACTGTTATGGGTCTGGTAAGTGTACTTGGATCACTCGGTGGAGATGTAGGTGAACTTGGACATAAAATTGGTGTTGCTTTTATTGCTACACTGTATGGTGTAGGCTTTGCTAACCTGATTTATTTACCGATTGGTACAAAGCTTAAGGAACTTAACTCGGACGACGTAATGGCAAAGAACATGATGCTAGAGGGAATTCAACTGCTTCGAGGGGGATCCAATCCGGCATTTATGAAAGAACAGCTGAAAGGATACTTAGAGGATGAAGAAGAAGGGCAAAGCGAAGAAGGAGAACGGTGAGCGATGGCTGCTTACCTATGCTGATATGATCACCCTGCTGTTAGCCTTGTTTATTCTGCTTTATAGTATGAATCAGGTAGACCAGGCTAAGTATGAGCAATTAGCAATATCCTTGAACCAGGCATTAGGTGATGGAAAAGGTATTAGTATCTTTGATGGCACAAACGGCATCATGGATGATAATGGTAACGCTATACTGGAGCACACCAACGGTTCGAATGGCCAATCTTCAACCACAGGAACAGGAACTGTAACTCCAGAGCCCACCGAGGGTGCTGCCAGTGACTCAGATACACTGACCACTGAAGAAGAGATGAATAACCTTGAGAATGAAATTAAGGAAAATCTGAAGGGCTTAAATGAAGAGGGTGCAGTCGGTACAGCAGTGGAAGAGAAAGGTTTGATTATCTCACTTGCGGATGATGCTTTCTTTGACAGTGGAGAAGCTGAACTGAAAACTTCAATGAAAAAAAGCTTAGGCAAGATTGCCACGATATTAAATAAGGTACAAAATCCGATTATGATAGAAGGATATACAGATAATATACCAATCAGCTCCGGCATATATCCGTCAAACTGGCAGTTGTCCACATCCCGCTCCTCTTCAGTAGCACAGTATCTGGTAGAAGATGAAAGTGTTGATGGCACCCGAATATCCGCAGTCGGTTATGGCGAATATCGTCCCATTGCTACGAATGCTACGGAGGCTGGCAGGAAAAAGAACAGAAGAGTTGATATTACAATACTCTATAATGATGAGGTAGGTATGGAATTCAGCGAATAAATATAGCCGTTACAGTTTAGCCTAGCAAGGATAGCGACAAGACTGGGAAAGAAATGTTTTCATCTAGGAGCCGCTTTCGCTAAGTTGCATTAC
>DBTU01000015.1:0-63538 GCA_002307215.1 Lachnoclostridium sp. UBA1308 | reverse complement strand
ATACTCCTATATGAAAATCATTTTTCCCCAGTCCAGATACATCTCTTTGAAGGCTGAACGGTAACGTATAACTATTAAAAGATAGGAGCATTTGCGTTACTGAGTTTAAACGCAAGTGCTCCTATCTTTTATATCCCTATATCCTATATTCCTTTATGCACAAATTCGTTCAATATCGGTTCCGTTTAAGGATTCTTTCTCAAGGAGTTCCGAGGTGATGCGTTCAAGTAGAGGAAGGTTCTCTTCTATCGTTTTTCTGGTCTCTTCATAGGTACTGTTCATGAAGGCGCGACATTTGGAGATTAATCTGCTGTCATGTCCTTCCTCCAGTGCTTCTACACTGAACAGTCCCAGTTCCGCATCCATTCCATATTTATCAAGATAATCCGCGATCAGTCGTGAAGCCTTCTGTATGTCATTACTGGCGCCGGTAGTGATTTCTTCGGATCCAAAGATCAGTTCCTCGGCGGCTCTTCCGGCAAGTAGTACTTGAATATTAGCTTTTAATTGTCTGCGGCTTTGGAACATAGTGTCTTTCGGGATGCTTAAGTTAAAGCCGCCTGCTCCTCTGACACTTGGGATAATAGTCACCTTTGAGATAAAATGTTCGGGAAGCAAAAGCGTGGTTGCCAGAGCATGCCCGGATTCATGATAAGCTGTGATTCTTCGGTCTTTCTCTGTGATATAGCTGCGATCTGTCTTAGGAGCGCCTGCAATAACCGTGTAAAAGGCCTTGTCGATATGCTCTTTTGTGATGATAGGCTCCATTTGGTTGCCCGCATTGATAGCAGCTTCGTTAATCAAGGTCTCCAGCATGGCACCACTGAAATAAACGGTTGATTTTGCCAGATCCTCCAGATCCACATCATCGGAAAGTGGTTTTTTATTGGCGTAAAGACTAAGTATATGTTTTCTTGCATTGACATCCGGAAGGCCAATCTCAATATGACGATCAAATCTACCCGGGCGAAGCAGAGCTTCATCCAGAGTATCAAGGCGGTTCGTTGCACCAATCACTATGATGCCTTGATTATCATGAAAGCCGGACATTTCCGTTAGAAGAGCATTTAGGGTCTGGTCACGCTCATCATTGCTGGCAGAGACATTTCTGGCTCTCTTTTTACCGATTGCATCTATTTCATCAATAAAAATAACTGCCTTGTCGCTTTTTTTTGCTTTGTTAAACAGATTTCTGATTCGGCTTGCACCAACACCGACATACATCTGTACAAAATCTGAGCCGCTCATAGCAAAGAAGGGAACACCGGCTTCACCGGCAATTGCTTTTGCCATTAAGGTTTTCCCTGTTCCGGGAGGACCGTAGAGAAGCAGTCCCTTTGGCATACGAGCGCCGACGGCAGAATATTTATCAGGATTCTGGATAAAGGAAATAATATCTTCCACCATAGACTTTGCTTCTATATTACCGGCTACTTGAGCCAAGGTAATCGATTTAGCGTCTGCCTCTTTCTTAGTAGGTGTGGAAAATAGTCGTTTCCAGTTCTTCTTATTAACATTTTTTGTTATTCCTGAATTCTGGCCGTTCTTTATATACCAGAAGACTAGGACGGCAATACCTACCACTAGGAATACCTTTAACAAACCACCAAGAACATTTTCCTTTCCGTAGTTAACTTCTATCTTATTCAACAGAAGGTATTCTGTAAAATTCTCGGTTTTTGGATTTGGAACAGTATATAAGCTGCTATCATTTTTCAACTTGGCTTGAAAGGTGTTGTTATCCGCCTCGTTCACAATGACTTCTGCTACCTGTGCTCGGTCTACGGCTTCCAAGAATGAGGGGTAGGACATTTTTACATCCTTTTTATCCAGATATAAAATAGCTGTCAATCCGATAGCAAGAAGTATCAGGAAGGACAGTACAATCAGGAAATTACGTTTCATGAAAAAACCTCCATTTTAAGTAAATAAATTACATATGCGTCTACCCTATTGTAACAAGGTTTCTAATCATATACCAGAATGAAATAATGGAAAGAATCCCAAGAGTATGTTGTGAGGGGGGTGGAGCAACACCATAAAACGAGGAATCAGAAGCTAATCCTACAAATTTGTATTAAATTCACATAAAATTTATTAAATAAGTATAAAATTACGTGAAACTTTATACTTGAATTCTTGTTTTGATAGGACTAAGATGATGAATTAGTGTGTAGTTTTGTGGAGGCAAATGAGAAATGGAAAGATTGAAACCAAAGCTGTTTTCAGTAATGAAAATATATACAAAGGAACAATTTGTGAAGGATATTGTGGCAGGAATTATTGTTGCAGTCATTGCATTGCCGTTATCCATCGCACTTGCCCTGGCATCCGGGGTTACTCCTGAAAAGGGTCTTTATACAGCGATTGTAGCCGGGTTTGTGATATCTTTTTTTGGCGGAAGCCGCGTTCAGATAGCCGGTCCTACGGCAGCCTTTGTTACAATTGTAGCCGGAATCGTAGCCAGAAACGGCATGGAGGGGCTTGCTGTAGCGACAATAATGGCAGGTATCCTGCTAATCCTTATGGGATTACTTAAGTTCGGAAGGCTATTAAAATTTATACCATATACAATTACAACCGGATTTACTCTGGGTATTGCAGTAACGATATCTATCGGAGAAATCAAAGATTTTTTGGGGCTTACAATTAAGTCAAAGCCGGTTGAAACCTTGGAAAAACTGACAGTTTGTTTTAAAAACATCTCTACAATTAACAGTCAGGCTGTTATCATTGGTGCAATCTCTCTGCTTATATTAATTATCTGGCCTAAAATCAATTCCAAAATTCCGGGCTCTTTAATAGCCATTATTATATCTGCGGCAATCGTAAAAGTATTTAAAATCGATGTTAATACGATCGGTAGTTTGTATACAATCTCCTCCAAAGCTCCTACGTTTCATGTACCGGCTATGAATTTGACGATGATTCGTACATTACTCCCGGATGCATTTACAATTGCTATACTTGCAGGGATTGAATCTCTGCTTTCTTGTGTGGTAGCAGACGGTATGATAGGAAGTAAACACCGTTCCAACATGGAGCTTGTGGCACAAGGAGCAGGCAATATCTTCTCCAGTTTATTCGGCGGAATACCCGCAACCGGAGCAATAGCAAGAACAGCCGCTAATGTAAAGAACGGCGGACGTACACCGATTGCCGGAATCGTACATTCAATTTCCCTTTTATTGATACTGGTTGTTTTGATGCCTTATGCATCATTGATTCCCATGCCTACCATAGCTGCAATCCTTTTTATGGTGGCATATCATATGAGTGGCTGGCGAGAATTCGTTGATCTGATTAAGATTTCGCCAAAAAGTGATATTCTCGTGCTGGTAGTAACCTTCTCCCTCACAGTAATATTTGACCTGGTTGTTGCAATTGAAGCGGGTATTGTAATGGCAGCTATTTTATTTATGAAGCGGATGGCTGATGTGTCTGAGGTTCATAGATGGAAGGATATCGATGATGATGTTGCAGATGATGATATGGCAGGGGATAAGGAGAATATCAGATGGAAGAAGGTACCGAAGCGGACGCTTGTTTATGAGATTAACGGACCGATGTTCTTTGGCGCTGCCGATAAATTTATGAATATTTCATTGGATAACAATGTAAAGGTTGTAATACTTCGGATGAGAAATGTTCCGGCCATGGATATAAATGCGCTCCATGCTCTAAATAATGTACGCAGGGCTTGCAAGAAAAAGCATATTACCCTGATATTCTCCCATGTTCAGGAGCAACCACTTCATATGATGCAGAAGGCAGGATTTCATAAAAAAATCGGTGAGAATAATTTTTGTGATTGTACCGATACGGCTCTGGAGAGGGCAGATAGGCTGCAAAAGTTAAGTGGTTCTCAGACAGCTTAGGAGCAAACAACAGGGCATAACAAAGAAAGATTATATTATTATATAGAAAAAGGCTGTACCTATTGAAGGATGACAATTCAATAAGTCCAGCCTTAATTATTTGATAATTTTGATACAACACACGGCTAATATTAATGCTGCTAATATTTAAACGGCTAATATTCAAGTTGCTTAAAATTCAATCGGTTCATAACGCAGTCGGAAGGAGGGCAGCTTATTAATCACCGTATAATAATTTTCTTGCCAGTCGGCTCCGTGAGAAGGATCATTTTCACCGTCAGCCGGAGGAGCAAAAAGCTTTAGATCTAAATCACAGGCTGAAGCTAACGGCTTTTCATAGAATGCAGACATCAAGTCTATCGTACTTACTCCGGGAGCCTTATAGAACCAGCGACCATTAAGCTCCATCATAAGATTCAGATCGATTAATTCATCATCAAAATTGACTTCAACAAAAACAGGATCTGCCTCAAAATGAAGCGGTATGGATAGCCCGGTGGAATCTGTAAAATCACCCCATCTTAAAGTCATAGGGAAGGACACTTCACCGGACTGTACGTAGCTTGGGCTGAAATACTCCTCATGGATTAGCTCTTTATAAGCTTTTAAAATTGGTTGCTCGATACCGACCGCCTTGTTATTCGGATCGGTAATCTCAAGACCAAGGCGTCCATCGTCTCTAAACTGATAGAAGGTAAAACCGGAGAGCCAGTCATCGGGATCATTTTTCAGCCTATCACAGAACTCACGAACCATTTTTATCTGATCATAGGGACCGGTTACATCTCCGTCTGCATTGAATTCAGACATTACCATAGGCTTTTTGGCTCCGTCACAGAGGTAAGAGAAACGTTCGAAGCTACGTTTTGTCTTATCATAGGTATCCTTAACGACATATCGTTTGTGGCTGTCGCCGCCTCTTTCGGCAATGTCATTTGGGTAACCCCAGTGTAGTGCCATATATTTATCGACCGACCAAATATCTGTTACACGAACAGCCTCAGTGAATAAGTCTTCCATTTCCATCTCTTCCTTATCTAAATCTTCAATACCGCCGATACAGAGAATGGTCTTAACATTGGGAGCATATTCCTTGATTATCTTATGAAAATGTACATAAAAATCGGCAACCTCCTGATAGGTGCTGCGCTTATTAAAGGAAAACCAACTCCCGGTTGCCTCATGGTTAATGCGTAAGGACATTCGTCCGAAGGTAGTTAAGTCCTTTGCGATAGCAATCAAGTGATCATCACTGACATGGGGATCAATCGTAAGTGTCAGAAGCACATCCTGACCATGTCTTCTGGCATCTCTCATGAAGGTAAACGGCTCGCCCTCGCGATTTCCTTTTAGTCCACCCTTGTATGTAAAATAATCATCATAGGGATAGCCCCATGCATTCGTTTTATCGATGCTCTTATGTATGTCACTGGCACGTTCCGGCCAGCCTTTATCCAGTGGATAATAGCAATACATCAAACTAATTGCTCTATGTGGTCTGCCTAATTTATGAAGAATATAATCCTGATTTACGTAACTGCCTCTTTCACTGCCTACACCGAGGTCCACACTACATTTGGCAGGACCCATCTGAAGGGAAAAGGCCTTTAATTCATTATACATTTGCTTCCTCCTGCTATTTTAATCGCTTCCAAAGCTAAAACGAGTATATCATAGCAAACTCATTACTGACAATGTAATATGTATACATATCGAAAGCAAATGTGTCTAAAAATGAATGCATTTTACATAAAAATAACCATGCCTTTCTTCATAGCCTGCAAACTTTGGGCCGCAAGCACAAATTTGCGTGTGAAAATAGTCTCGCAAAAATCATGCGAGCCATTAGGAATATACAAATGAATTCCATTGGAAATTCATTTGTATATTCTGTATATTTTAATATTGTGTTTCAAGCCTAATGCGGCTATGTTACGTAGGATGAAATATGTATTGACACAAGCCGGTGGGGAGATAATAATTAAGTTAATATAGGCAGGAAAGCAGAGGGAATAAAAGTGGAGGGCAGTAAATCAGCAAATACTTATAAGGAGCAGGTATTTCATCGGATAACCCTGATAGGGAGAGGTGAGACGGTTCATTTTGAATGCGGTGCTATGGAAAGCCTTCTTGAGGTAATGACAAGATACGGTATTTATATCAGTGCCCTTTGCGGTGGAAGGGGCACTTGTGGAAAATGCAAAATAAAACTGCTTCAAGGGACACTTGAGATTACGCAATCTGACCCTTTGAGCCTTGCCAAGGAAGAAATAAATGACGGCTTTCGTCTAGCATGTAATTCATATCCCACCTCTGACTGCACCATCATGCTCGCATCAAGTGATGAGGCGGATTTTGAAGTATTGGCTAATACAGCAAAGTTATCCGAGCATACAACTACGACGAAGGACAGATATGCTATCGCTATTGATATCGGGACTACGACAATAGCTGTCAGTTTGCTTGAAATCTATAGTGGGGACATTCTATATACGTATACGACGGTTAATAAGCAAAGAGTATATGGTGCGGATGTCATTACAAGAATGGATGCCTCGAATAACGGTAAACAAAAGGAGCTTAAGGAATCCATCCAAAAAGATCTGATGCTAGGAATCAAAGCGGTCGTTGAGATTACAGAGATCCCACGCGATAGAATCGAAAGGATAGCAATTGCGGGCAACACGACCATGGGACATCTGCTGCTTGGATACTCCTGCAAGACACTGGGGAGCTTCCCATTTACCCCGGTAAATATTACGACGATTATGCTTACCTTTGAAGAGGTACTGTATTCGGATTATTTGAAGCTTCCGGTTGTTTTACTTCCGGGTATCTCAACCTTTGTCGGAGCAGATATCGCAGCCGGTTTACTGGCATGCGATTATGACAGGGTTGATCAGATTAATCTTTTCATAGACCTTGGGACCAATGGGGAGATGGCAGTCGGAAATCGTAATAAGATACTGGTCAGTTCAACAGCCGCAGGCCCTGCATTTGAAGGCGGGAATATCTCCTGTGGAGTAGGCAGCATCCCCGGCGCCATCTGTAATTTTGAGATTAGTGAAAAGCTAAGTTACCGGACGATTGGTGACAAAGCTCCGCTTGGAATCTGTGGAACCGGCGTCATTGAGCTGGTCGCAGAGCTTCTAAAGAATGGTATAGTGGATGAGACGGGCTTATTGATAGAGGAGTATTTTATAAATGGATATCCCATCGTCACAGACCCGGAGGGGAATAAGATGATGTTTACCCAACGTGATATCAGAGAAATTCAGCTTGCCAAGGCAGCAATCAGGGCAGGGGTTGAGATATTGATAAAGCGTTATGCCATAGAATATGAGGATATCAATTCCTTATACCTGGCAGGAGGCTTCGGATACAAGATGAATACCGATAAGGCAATTGAAATCGGCTTATTACCAAGGGAATTGGCAGGAAGAATTCAGGCAGTAGGTAACAGTTCCTTGCAGGGTGCGGTAAAATATTTAACCGAGAGGGGAGCTTGCGAGCGGCTGGAACAGATTATTCAAGTAACTGAAGAGATTAATCTGTCTGTAGATAAGGATTTTAATGATTTATATGTGGGATATATGAACTTTTAGAGGAGCTTCTTATTGATAGGTTATGCATATGTAGGATTTATGTTTTTATTATTCTAATGAAGAATTATGAATGATAAGCAAGAAGTTTTAGAAAGAACAGAGGATGATAGATGGATAAGTATGTTACGGAAAAATCAAGACAGCTTCATATAGAAACGAAAAAATATCTTGTTGACGGTGTCGGAAGCTTCTTCCACAAGAATTCCTTCCGGGAATATCCTATTGCGATGACTCATGGTAAGGGCTCAAAATTATACGATGTGGACGGTAATGAGTATATCGATTATGTTCTGGGGTTTGGACCCATGCTACTTGGGCATAGTCCGCAGGCAGTGAACGAGGCAGTCCGTCGGCAGCTTACTCTTGGAAGTCACTTTTCGGCACCGAATGAAGCTCTGCTTCGGTTATCGAAGAAGCTGACCGAAATAATACCGTCGGCTGAGGCTGAAAGCTTTCAGAATTCCGGCACGGAAGTAGTGATGCATGCAATGCGGTTGGCCAGAGCATATACCGGTAAATATACGATAATTAAATTCGAAGGACAGTACCATGGATGGTCGGACGAGGAAAAAATCAGTATTGATGCTGAACGGATTGAAGATCTCGGAGATCGGGAGAAGCCGAATAAAATAATACATACCAAGGGACAGAGACTATCCTCGGCAGATGATTTGATTGTCCTTCCCTGGAATGACCTTGAGATTGTGGAAAGAACATTGAAGGAAAATGTCGGAGAAATAGCAGCAATCCTTACGGAGCCGATTATGTGTGACTCCGGACCTATCTTGCCCAACGAGGGCTACCTTAAGGGCCTTCGAAGACTCGCGGATAAATATGGTGCGGTACTTATTTTTGATGAAGTGATAACCGGATTTCGGACGGCACTTGGCGGAGCACAGGAATATTATGGAGTAAATCCGGATCTCTCAACCTTTGCCAAAGCAATGATCGGCGGTTATCCCTTTGGTGCGGTTGTGGGAAAGAAAGAGATAATGGAATGCGGTATTCATGCTTCCGGTACCTTTAACGGCAATCCGATCGGTACTGTTGCGGCACTTGCAACCATTGAGGAACTTTCAAAACCCGGTATCTATGAGCAGTTTGACAGCTTGGCGAAAGAATTGGAGTGCGGATTTCGCGCACTGGCGGAGAAATACAATATAAAGATTTATACACGTCATATTGGAAGCATTTTCATCTTATACTTCGGTTTTGAGGAAGATCCGGAAGATTTTCGTGACTGGCTTGGTAAGGCTGATATTGCACTCTATGAAAAGTTCATCGAGAGATGTGAGGATTATGGTATCCGATATACGGACAGGAGAGGCCGTGAGTATCTTTCGACAGCACATACACGGGAGGATATCAGACATACACTGGAGGTAGCCGACCAAGTGCTTTCTGAAATTGTATTAAGGTAATGAATAACAATGGAATTATATGCAGCCAATGTTAGCATATAATGAACTAAGCTTATAAAATGGATGGAATCACCATGCCAAACGGAAAATTAGATAACCAGTTAAACCTGTCGCTGGAGGTACCGGGTACGATAAGAGAAAAAACAGCAAGTCTGAATGTGGGATTTGCTCCTGAGACCAAGATGTGGGAGCTGATTGTCAAATACACAGGCAGTCTTGACAGAGTAAGGCAGGACCTTGGAATATCTGCGGTTGAACTATTAAATGGATATTCAATACTAACTGTCCCTGAGAATCTGATTGACCGGCTCTCAGATTATGAAGAGATTGAATTTATTGAAAAACCGAGGCGTTTATTTTACGAAGTAAATCAGGGTAGGACGGCTTCTTGTATTAATCCGGTTCAGACAGGCGATAACGCTCTGTTTGGAGCGGGTGTAGTAGTTGCAATTATCGACTCGGGGATAGACTATTCACATCCGGATTTTCGTAATGAGGATGGGACTACCAGAATCGCATTCTTATGGGATCAGACAATACCAGGAGCTCCACCGACCGGGTATGATATAGGCACCCTTTATACCAGAGAACAGATCAATCAAGCCTTGAAGACACAGATGCCGGAACGTATGGAAATTGTTCCGAGTACGGATCTGTCAGGGCACGGAACCCATGTATCAGGAATCGCTGCAGGTAACGGAAGAGCCAGTAACGGACTATACCGGGGCGTTGCTTCCATGAGTGAACTGATTGTAGTGAAGCTGGGAACCTCCGTAGGGGATTCCTTTCCTAAGACCAGCCAGTTGATGCAGGGAATCGATTTTGCCATCCGGCAGGCAATCGCTCTTAGCAGACCGATCGTCATCAATATCAGCTTTGGTAATAATTATGGATCGCATACAGGAGCCTCATTGTTGGAGAGTTATATAGATGCAGCAGCAAATACCTGGAAGACAAACATTATGATTGGTACCGGTAATGAAGGCGCCACAGGGAATCATGCGCAGGGCATACTCAAAATGGGAACGAATTCTGCAGTGGACGTTGTGGTCACTGACTATGAATTCTCCTTTAATATTCAGATCTGGAAGAATTACTTTGATCATTTTGATATTTCGATTATAGCTCCGAACGGAACGCGTGTCGGACCGATTCCAAGAATTTTGGGAAAGCAGCAGTTCCGCATTGGACAGACGGACATATTCCTGTATTACGGTGATCCGACACCCTATAACATACAGCAGGAGATCTATATTGAATTCATTCCGGTAAATAGATATGTGAATTCCGGAGTATGGAGATTTGAGATGGTACCGCTGAAAATAGTTGTAGGGAATTATGATATGTGGCTTCCGTCGGGTGCAGTCAAAAATCCGGAGACAAGGTTTTTGTTGCCCTCAGAATTTACGACACTTACCGTACCATCAACAGCCTATCGTGCTATTACAGTAGGCGCTTATAATGCTTATACGGACAGCTATGCATCATTTTCAGGAAGAGGTTTTACAAGAAACTTAATGATTAAACCGGAACTTGTCGCACCCGGAGTAGATATTAATTCCTGCGCTCCAGGGGGCGGTTACGCAGTACGCTCCGGAACTTCAATGGCGACTCCTTTTGTTACCGGGAGCGGTGCCCTGCTTATGGAATGGGGGATTGTGAAGGGGAATGACCCCTATTTGTACGGGGAGAAGATGAAGGCATATTTGATTGATGGCACTAGGCAGCTTAGAGTTGAAAGTGTGTACCCGAATCGGACGCTGGGGTTTGGGGCGTTATGTTTGGAGAATAGTTTGCCGAGGTGATTGCGGGGACGCAGAATATGGTGGGGGAGCCGATATGGCGGTGATTTCTTTAATTATGGAAACGCTAACTACTGTTTACCGGTATCAATATCATTGTAATCGTCGGACTTATAGAATCTAATGTTAACGTCATAATATATTGACGATTTGACCGAAACTAAGAGTAATAAGAACCTAAAATGCGTTGGACTGGGAATAGCAAACGTTGTTGAGAGTACGTTTGGAGGTATGGTTGGATGCGTTATGATTGGAGAATCGGTTATAAATCCAGTGGATGTGGTAGAAACTCTACATTTTATCTGGTGGTTTTTTGATGGTTTGTTTGATACTAAATAATTGGGCTAATCAAATTCTAGTTGCAGCTTTGGTTACTGTAATGATCATAGTTTTGATTTTAACTTTCGAAGGGGAATCAATGAAAAGGATTAGTAAGGTACCTAAAATTTATACGGACGTATTACTTGTAACAACTATTATTGTTAATTTGATAGATAATTTCGCTAATGGGGTAGTTGTTGGAATTATGATGATTACTCTATTTTTATTGACTTTCAAGAAGTGAAACTGATATAATAGGCACAATAGTAAGTATGAGATGGTCGAATAATACTAATCTAAGCTTTTGGGAATTGTCTTATCGTCAAATATTGGAGATGTGAAACAAGTAGTGAATAATGCAATTGAAGGTAGTGTTAATAAAAATGATACACGAGACACCTTAAGTTTGCTTGATTCCACATTTAAACTAGTAGTAAAGGTTTATTTATGAGAGAATATTAACAATTGAATAGTTTAAATGACGGTTGCCATATTTATTTAAAGGCAAGAATTCGACTTTTTGGGTGGAGAGTCTCTTTTTTAGAGGTTCTCTATTTTTTTATAATTTAAGGAGATGAGAAATTATGACAAATCTACTGAATAATTCTAACATTATAATAATAATGGTTGTGCTTGCGTAAACGGTAAACCATAGGTACCTCGCAACTAGTTAGTTTTTTTGAGATAATGTCCATAGCTAAAATACTACAAGTTTTTTGGAGGTACCTAGTCTATGGATAAAATTACTCATGAAATGCGACGCTCTCAGTGGACTTCAATCATTCGCGAATGCAACAGCAGTGGAATATCAAAGAAGTCTTGGATTACCGCAAATAACGTTGACGAAAAACAATTCTATTACTGGCAACGCCGCATTAGGCAGGAAGCAATTCATGAATTACAACCAACGCTTCCCGCTGCAACATCCTTTGTTGAACTAACCGCACCATCTTCTGACTTTCGCCAGAACGAACAGCCTGATGCAGTTCTTCGCATTGGAAACTGCGCAATTGAAATCAAAAATTCTTTATCCCCGGCATTATTACAGACGATTGTACAGGTAATGACTCATGCTTAATAATGCTACCGACTTCCGGAAAGTTTACATTGCCTGTGGTTACACAAACCTTCGGTTAGGAATCGACGGTCTCTCTTGTCTTGTAAAAGAACAATTCAACCTCGATCCATTCGTCTCAGGAAATCTGTTTCTTTTCTGCGGAAGACGTTCAGATCGAATCAAGGGTTTAGTTTGGGAAGAAGACGGTTTTCTTCTTCTTTACAAAAGGCTCGAAGCAGGTCGCTTTCAGTGGCCAAGAGCTAGTAACGAAGTAGCGGATATCACGCCGGAGCAGTATACTTGGCTGATGCAGGGACTTGCCATCGAACAGAAAAAGGTGATCCACAAAGTTACACCCTCTTCGCCGTTATAAGTTTTGTGCAATTCGTAGAAAATAAAAATCTTTTTAGAAGCCTTTTACTTCTTCTTCACGAGGTTATCCACGCCGGTTTATCCTACTTGGACTATATCACTCAAAACAGTTTCATTTGTGTGTATGATAGTGGATAACCTCTCTGAAAATCCTTGTTTTCCCTTGATTTTATTGCTTTTTTCCTCTTCCGAGATTCGTCATTATGACGAAGCCAGTCTTGCATGCAATTCGCTTTTTCCCTTGTTTTTGTGTATAATAGAACCATCACAAAAGCGGAGGTTTCCATGGCACCCAAATATACAGCAGACGAACTGAATCAATGTAGCAAAAAGGTTTTAATCAGCCTTTTTCTTTCCATGCAGGAACAGATGGAGCATTTGAACCGGAACATGGAGCTTCTAACCGAACAGGTCGCTATCGCCAATCAGAAGCGTTTTGGGCGTTCCTCCGAAAAACTGGAATTCGATGGCCAGCTTACCATGAAGGAATGTTTCAATGAAGCAGAAGTAACAGCAGATGCCGCTGGGGCCATCGCAGAACCGGAGATGGAGGAAGTCTGTCCTCATCCTTATAAACGAAACAAGCAGAAAGGGAAACGCGAGGAGGATCTGCACAATATCGAAACAGAAACCGTACCTCATGAGCTTTCCGAAGAGCAACTCACAGAACTCTTTGGAAAGGATGGGTGGAAGCGGCTCCCCGATGAAGTCTATAAGAGACTACAGTTTACCCCCGCATCTTTCAAAGTAGAGGAACATCATGTGGCGGTGTATGCCGGCAAGGACAATCAAACCATGATCAGGGCAGACCGTCCAATTGATCTACTTCGCAACAGTGTTGTGACTCCGTCAATGGAAGCTGCGATTATGAACTCGAAATATGTGAATGCCATTCCGTTGTATCGTTTAGAACAGGAATTCGCAAGAAATGATGTACACATTTCACGTCAGGTCATGGCTAACTGGACAATTCTTTGCGCCGAACGATATCTTTCATTGCTATGGGACTATCTCCATAGCGAATTATATAAATGCTCCGTAATCCAGGCGGATGAAACACCGGTTCTGGTTAACAAGGATGGTCGAAGTGCCGGATCCAAGAGCTATATGTGGGTGTACCGTACAGGAAAAATGTATGATGCGCCACCTATTGTACTTTATGAATATCAGAAGACCCGTAATACCAGCCATCCACGGGAATTCCTGAAAGAGTACAATGGAACCTGTGTCACCGATGGCTATCAGGTCTATCATACTCTAGAAAAAGAGCGCGACAACCTGAAAATCGCAGGATGCTGGTCCCATGCCAGACGTAAATACGCGGATGTGGTAAAAGCGCTCGGTAAGGATAAGGCAAAAGATACACTTGCCTATCAGGCACTGAAACAAATCGGTGCCATCTACAAGATTGAAGAAGATCTCGTAGCTCTTACTCCTGAAGAACGTGTAGAAAGGCGTCAGCTCAGTGTTAAACCATTGGTGGAGGCTTTCTTTGCATGGATCCGAGATAACCGGGATAAAGTTCCGCCGAAATCTGAGACAGGAAAAGGATTTACCTACTGCATAAACCAGGAGAAATATTTGAAAGTATTTCTTGAAGATGGCATGATTCCAGCAGACAACAATGCAGCTGAACAGGCGATCCGTGGCTTCTGTATTGGAAAAGCTAACTGGCATATGATTGATACCGTCAATGGAGCGAAAGCGAGTGCCATCATCTATAGTGTCGCTGAGACTGCGAAAGCCAACAACCTTAAACCTTATAACTATTTTGAATATCTGCTTACTGAGATTCCGAGGCATCAGGAAGATACCAACCTAGACTTCATGAAGGAACTACTTCCATGGTCGGAATCACTACCGACAGAATGCCGAAAACCAGTTGTTAATAAGTAATCATTACGTGCCGCCAGCAATGGCGGCATTCGTTCCATACGGTAGTACGCATGGTTTACCGTTTACGCTAGGAGAGCGATTATGAAAGATTACATGTTCTGACTCTTCATCTTAAAACTTCAATGCGTAAATTATTTCAACAAATTTCAGAGTACCATTGCTTTATCAGCGAGATTGAAGCAAACAAGGAAAAGGGTACTACATCATGGAAAAGTAAAGGAATATGCGGAACTTTGGAAACAGTTCGCACAAGAATTTTACCCAATAACTAGACTTTGTCTTTCTTTTTGTATGAAGGAAGACGAGACCAGCTTCTGCTGGCAGGATGGGCCGATGCCTTGGGAAGGAGCGTGTGTTTAAATGTGGGTTTATGAAAGACGACTCCAATATCCTGTAAAAATAACAAAAACCTGTCCGACAACAGCGTGGCTCATTATCAGCCAGTATGGTGGAACTCTGTCCGCATCCATGCGATATTTGGCACAGCGGTATACTATGCCAATTACAGAAGTCGGTGGTCTTCTTACGGACATTGGCACAGAGGAACTAGCACATATGGAATTAATCTGTGCTATGGTATATCAGCTGACAAAGAATCTGACTATTGAGCAGGCCAAGGAAGCTGGATTTGACGCTTATTATATTGACCATACTACGGCTCTTTGGCCGAAGGCAGCATCAGCCCTGTCCTTTACGGCGATTGAACTTCAATCCAAAGGTGATGCAATCACCGATTTGACAGAAAACCATGCTGCAGAACAAAAGACAAGCTGGACAGTAAAAACTTCTACTATTTTAATCCGGAATTTGATAAAGAAATGTTCAGCGGTAAATTATAATTTGAGAGAATAGCTCTGATGAGAAATTGTAGCTTAAAGGGCAAATATGCCAGGCTACCATTTATAAAGTAGTTATGAAGCAAAAAATAAGCGAATTCAGATCTGGAAAAGTATATTTTCAGCCCTGTTTTTAGAGCCGTTTCGCAGATAACATCTGTTTTATGAAAAGAATAACACTTTGGAAATAGCTGATATTAAAGGCTGTAATATAACTTTTGAAGAATAGTAAGGCGATACTGAAGAGCAAGGTGATCAACGCAATATGTTTAACACATTATCACTCTCCCAAACATAGATATGGCAACAAATATATGGACAAAATTACGATGCTTTCCATACCAATTGAAAATATAGTCCATAATAGATATAATGAAAACAGCTAATAAATCTAACTGCAGTGGAAAAGTTTAGCGGAGGAAAATATGTCAGGATCGATAATAATTTATGTTGATGATGAGAATTGGATTTTTGATGAAAACATCTCAGTCAGACTGATAAAGTGTGGCAGAGAGAGGTGTTTGTCCAGTAAAACAGAAGAAAATGGAAACAGACATTATTATAGTTTGCACTATGTTTTTCAAGGAGAAGGCTACATTGTTGTTAATAAAGAAAAATATAAAATTGAAAAAGGAAATATTTTTTTGATACGAGTGAATGAAGATATTGTATATTATCCGGACAGAAATAACCCATGGTCCTTTGTTTGGGCTGATTTCATCGGAGATAACATGGATATGGTCTTTACAAAATGTGGACTTGAAAAAGACAAACACTATTTAAAACCAAAGACCCCCAAGGTTGGAAAATGGTTTGAAGAAATGCTGGATGTCTACTTTGAACGAGGGCAGAATCTAGAAAGCACGGTCCTTCTTGTTCACATACTCTCAAGACTTGTGGAAGAAAATTCTTACTCAGTTTCCAGAAGCGTAGACAGAATTGTCCGGGAAGCACTTATTTTTATAAACAACAATTACAGAATTGAAATCACACTTGACTTAATTGCGAAAAGTGTTGGGGTAAGTCCAAATTATCTAGTTAATTTGTTTTCTTCAGAAGTTGGATTTACACCAATGAAATATCTTATGATGTACAGAATTGCCAATGCCTGTGATTTACTTCGAGAAGATAAATATAACATCAAGCAGGTAAGCACTAAGGTCGGCTATAAGGATCAATTATATTTTTCAAGATGTTTTTCTGTAATAAAAGGTATCCCTCCAAGACATTATAACGAAAAATGCATGAATGATGATCCTTGGTCATTTGTAAAAATATCAAATATTGATTTTGATGATAGAAAAGGAAACTACTTATGACGGTTGAACTTAAAAAAAATGGAATTAAGATTAATGGAAAGGAAGAAATTTTGTTATGTGCATCCTTTTATTATTTCAGAATACCAAAAAAAGAATGGGCAAAGCGAGCAAAATTGATTTCTGACCTTGGCTATAATTGTGTGGATATTTACTTTCCGTGGAATTTTCATGAAACAGAACCCGGATTGTTTGATTTTTCTGAGGAGCGTGATGTTGATTGCTTTTTGAATATTTGTGAAGCTAACAATTTATTTGTGGTTGCCCGTCCGGGACCATATATTTGCTCGGAATGGGATGGTGGTGCTTTGCCGTCCTGGGTTATCTGCAATACTGAAATTAGACAAAATGATGAGAAATACCTTGCAGAAGTAAGAAAATGGTACGATAAGATACTACCGATTATTAAAAATCACCAAATCACTGAGCAATCAGGGGGTAATGTAATTCTAATGCAGCTTGAAAATGAATTGGATTTTTTCGATTGTGACGATGTCGAAGGGTATATCGGAAACCTAAAACAAATGGCAATTGATCAGGGTATCACAGTTCCTTTGTTTGCTTGCGCTGGACAAGGAGATATCAAACGAAGCGGTGGTTTAACAAAAGGTGTCATTCCAACCTATAATTTTTATCCTTCATTTTCGGATGTTACCTTTGATTATAATCTTTCCCTCTATTCAAAGTATGTGCAACAAATGGATTTACCTTTTATGATAAGTGAAACCGATCGAAAACATTTTATACTAAAAAGAGAACTGCTCGCAGGTGCGAAATTGGTTGGAGCCTATAACCAAATCAGCGGAACCAATTTTTCTTATTATCAATCTGTGAACAATTGGGGTGATCCTCTTTCGTTGATTTGCACACTATATGATTTTGACGGTATGATTGATAATCTGGGACATTGTACAAGAGAGGCTGATGAAGCACTCCTGCTTTCAGAAATGCTTAAGGTTTACGATGGAACCTTGTCAGCTGGTGAGTATTATGAGATGGAAGCTCCGGTAGAATTTGAAGAGGAAAGCGTAGAATTTACCAATGCAGTTATATTGGCAGGCGACAAAGGCAAACTCATCTGTGTGAGAAGCGTGCAGGAGGGTGCAGTACTTGCCCATGGTTTGTATGAGGGAAAGGCTTTTGAGGTTTCAATGGACGGATTTGAAGCCCTAGCACTTCCGATAAATCAAAAAGCAGATAATTATGAGATTGTTTTTTCCAATAGTGAAATATATTCCTTTCAACCACTGGCTTTTATTGAAAGAAGCAAGCCATTCCTTCTAATAGAGAAGAGAGGCAAGCGGATAGAAATAACGGAAAGCGGAATATATGACGGAATTGAAGTTTGCTTTATTTCAAAGAAGGAAGCAATTGCAAGAATAAAAGAGAAAAGAAATCTGGAGATTACCTATTGCAAGGAAGTGCTACCGACGAAGCTTGAGAACTGCCTAGTTGGTAATTATGAAAATCATAATACCTTTGTCAATGCAAAAAGTTCATTATTTTCAGAAAATAATATCTGGTTTGGTGAAGCTGAGTACAGGATTAATACCAGCAACAGGGAATTGTTTTTCCAAGGAGTCGGAGATTTTCTTACTGTGAAAAATGATGATAAAGTAGTTTTTTCCGGACTTTGTGCCTGTGAGGATATAATTGTCAAGGGTATCGGCGACGTAAGAGCTTTCGTAGAAAAGTGGGGACACAGTAACTTTGATGATGCAAGAAGGAACTCTTTAAGAATTAAAGCAGAACGTGGAATTGAAAAAATCTATGAAATAATTTCAAAGGTTGAACTAACCAGATGGAGATTTACGGAAGTGGATAGCTTTTCTGAAACTGTTAGTATTAAGAAATCGGAAACTGATCCATATATTTCAATTAATAGTTGGAATTCTACTCGAGAACCCTTATTTGCAGCTTATTATACTGAGATTATTCCAGTAATACAAGCTGGAGAAGAAGTTGTTTTCTACCTTGAAGGCATGGAAGTTGAATGTATTTTATTAATCAACGGAGATTTTGTAGCTAAATTTACTCAAGGTTCAAAAAGTATGAATATTACTAATCTTGTACATACAAATGAGAAAAATCTCGTTGAGCTTTGCGTCAGGAAACCTGACTGGGGTAAGAAAACAGGCAATTTGTATATGATGAAAGTCCTTCCCTGCGAGTTTGAAATCAGACAGGTTGATCATACTGATGTATATCATTCATCTTTTGAAGCCGGAAAGTTGCCACTTACCTTAAAAAATGGAGCCATGTATTCCCTATGCATTGATAAACCGATTCCCTATGATACATATGGTTATATCAAAGGTACAGGATTTCGTGCAACCGTAATGCTAAACAAGAAAGTCATAGCTCGAATTGTAGCAGAAAGCGATGAGATTGTTCAGGTCGGATCGCCAGATAGTTCAAAGTTTATGATTCCAAGTGAGGCGGACAGTAAATTATATTTTTTCATTGAGGCAATGAATGATGGTGAGTTTGAATTCGCAATTAGTGAGGTTACCGATGAAAACGATAACAATTGATATAAATAAACCTCAGCAAATCATTGACGGTTGGGGCACATCACTTTGTTGGTGGGCAAACGCAGCAGGCGGCTGGACGATGAAAGATATTTATGGTAAGGAAAAAAGAGAAGAAATGTTGCAGTTGTTTTTTACGGAGGAGGGTCTTAATTTAAACATTGTTCGATACAATATCGGCGGTGGTGACAATCCCGATGAAAAGCAGCATATGTTCCATGCCAGAGGAATTCCAGGTTATAAAGAATTACCGGACAGTAAATATAATCCGGAGGCAGATTGGCGCCAGCTTTGGGTGCTAAAAAGGGCTCAGCAGCTTAGAAAAGGGGATTTTATTCATGAAGTATTCGTGAATTCACCGCCCTGGTGGATGACCAAATCTCTTTGTAGCAGCGGAAATGTAGAAGCAGGCGATGAAAATCTTGATAAATCCCGTAATGATGAATTTATCGAATACTGCGTAGATGTGCTGGAATATTTACAGAAGGACTTAGGAATCAAAGTAGATTATTTTATACCGATGAATGAAGCGGCTTCAGATTATTGGGCAAAAGGACAGCGCCAGGAAGGAAATAAAGTCAATCAAGGAGAAAGCCAAACCAAGCTGTTGACTTTGGCTTATGAAAAACTTCAGCAGAGAAAATTGGATATATCGATTACTGGAACTGATGAAACTAATCCAACTATTGCGTTACAAAGCTATCATATGCTAGATGCTTCAGTGAAAGAGGATATTCTGAAAAAAATCAACTATCACCATTATGACGAGGATGATGATGCCTTAAGACAATTACAGCAAATTACCTATCGTAATGGCTTCGACAGCCCTAAATATAAGCTTTGGATGGATGAAGTTTGTTATGGCGATGGGAAGGATAACCTTGATCTTGCTAAAATGTTAATTACTGCAATTGATCGGGATCTTAATATTGCCCATGCCAATGCATGGTTGATATGGCAGGCAATCGATACAATGGCAGAGAATATTGTAAATCAGTGTCATTGGGGGCTGGTGGAAGGAATGTATCAGGATCATAAAAATAATGAACTTGAGGGGATTCTTGATATCACCGACATGGAATTTGATTTAGGGGATTATGTCATTACAACTCAGTATTATGTGCTTGGCCATTATTCAAAGTATATTCAACAAGGGTATTTTATTCTTGGAAATGATGGAAGAGAATTTAACTGCGTCAGTGCAATTAGCCCGGAACAGGATGTATTGGTTATTGTATTATACAATGATGATAATTTGAACAAAACAATAGTGCTCAAGCTTGATGGATTTGTTCCACAAATGGCTATAAAAATTGTTTCCAACGACGTAAAAAAATGGGCGACTACACAGTTGAAAGAAAACTTTATGAATATTGAACTAGAAGCAAAATCAATTACGACTATAAAATACATGAAATGAAGAAATAATGAAATAGTGAAATGAAAGGTAATTCCATAAAATTTTACCTACAATCAAGTTATTGAAGCCTTGAAATTGCAAGGTTTTAATATAAAAACGTGTAAGATGAGTCTACACGAATGTATCAAAGGAGGATAAAGGTATGAAAAAAGCTTTAGGAAAAAAGTTAGCTTTCGTTATAAGTATGGTGATGATTATAACGATATGTCTGACCTTAGGCGGATGCAGTAACTCAACAAAGGACGACACAACGAAGGACAGCACAACGAAGGACAGCACAACAAAGGACAACACAACTGATGGTAGCACAACAGTGGACAACGCAACAAATGACAATCCTAAGAGTGACATCACGATCAAAATAGTAATGGACAATAATTCACCGGATAAATATGAAGAATTATTTAAAAACATTGCTGATGATCTCGGAATCAAGATTGATCTTGCTATTGCTCCCGGAAACTATGAGCAATTCCTTCAAACACAGTTACAGTCAAGTGAAAAGCCAGATTTATTTAAAGTAAATGGTCAAGATTTGACTAGCTTTGTGGATGATGGAATGACAACTGATCTTAATACTTATTTTAATGGAACCTGGAAAGAGACGCTTGGAGCAGATGATTGGGGTAAATTAACCAAAGGCCCCTTCGATCAGTGCCGTCGTGAAGCAAATAATGTAACCTCACAAACGGATGATCAAACAGCTCCTTTGTACGCAATACCATTTGATACAGGTTGTCAAAGCTTTGGTATCAACATTGGTGTAATTCAGGGAACTCCGGTTTTAAGTGACAAGGTGGATGAATTGGTAAGTAGCAAAGTTATTCCTTGCAAGCCTTGGGAAGTTGGTTTGGAAGGCCAAGTAGAAGCCTATACCTACACTGAATTTGCAGGTTTACTTAAAGGTTTCCAAGAAGTAATTGATGCAGGAAATCTGACAGGTGCAGCTGAGACTTTAAAATATGCCTTCCAGGGAAATGATGCTTTTAAATTAATGACATATTCCGCAGGAGGATCCTTCTTAAACAGCAGTAAGGATGCAGTTACCCTTACGGATGAAGCAGTTGCTAACGTGGCATACTTTATAAAGAATGGTATTAACGAAGGTTATATCGATAGTATGGAGGACGGCAGCGAAGGCTGGAATAACTGGGTTTCAGGAAATTACCTAGTGGATGCTAATACAGGAACCTGGGAGTTTGGTACCTATCTTGAAAATGGTATGAAAGTTTCTATGATGCCTATCCCGGTTCCAGATAATGCTGATAGATCAAAATGGGTGAGTGGACAGACCGGCTCCTGCATGATTCTTCGTAATGGTTCTTCGAATGCGGATATGGCAGCAAAAGTAATGTGCGAATTTATTTCAAGAAGTTCAGAAGAATTTCAGTTGAAAAATGCATTGAATATGCCTCTATATGATGATACCTGGAATGATTACATTAATAAAAACGATGAAAATAACGGCGGTTTTTATCCATACGATGCAAACTGCAAGACCGTATTTAACGAAATTATCAGTGGCGCTCACGGTCAAGTTCAGGAAACCTACTATACGGTTGGAAGAAACTGGTGGACAACTTTTATGACGAACTATACCAGTACGTTCTGCTTAGATAAGAAGATAGTTACGAATGAGGATGTTGTCGGATGGCTTAACGAACAACAATCAGAAATCCAGACCCTTCTTGAACAGGGCAAATAATGATTGAAGTATAGAAAATTATATTTGTAGCTTTATCGGTAAATTTCCCAGGTCTTATCAATTGTTCTGTCCGATTCATCTTTAACTGGACAGTACACTGGGACTTTTACCGATAAATCATGAGTTTCATAGGGCAAGTCACGGCTGCAGGTTGTGACTTTTTGGGGGTTTGTCATGAGAATTCTTACAACTAATAAGAGAAATAAAAATCGTGATTCAATTTGGGGATTACTTTTTGTGGCAATTCCTGTATTGTCAGTTATATTTTTTGTTTTCCTTCCTGCATTATTTTCAATTTACATATCAATGATAGAATGGAATGGTTATATTCCAATCGGACAAGCAACCTTTGTTGGTTTAAAAAACTTCGCCGCATTCCTCACCTCGGGTGGTCTTTACAGTAAGGAATTTCTGAATGCATTATTTGTAACGATTACCTTGATGTTATACATTCCTTTTAATATAGTAATATCTTTTCTTCTTGCTTTTGTTTTGAACAGGAAAGCAACGCATATGAAGAATTCCCTTCGACTGGTTTACTTTTTACCCTTTGTATCCAGTGCAGTAGCAATTACGTTGGTATTTAAGAATTTGTTCAATGTCAATGGAGTAATTAATTCATTATTTGCTGTGTTTGGTTTTGGAGAGGTAGAATGGCTTCGCTCACCGGGTCTTTCCCGTATTGTCATTATTACAATGTTGATATGGCGTAATATCGGTTATACAATGCTGATGTATCTTGCCGGTCTACAGGCAGTTCCCAATGAGATTTATGAAGCGGCTAAAATCGATGGAGCAGGAATTATCAAGCAGATCACAAAAATCACGTTACCATCACTGAAGAATATCACGTTTTTCCTGATAGTGACCAATGTCATTAGTGGGTTCCAAATCTATACGGAATCGGCAATTCTATTCCAGAACAGTTTTGGTAAAGGACCTGTAAACGGTACGGAATCCATCATGGTTTTCTTAATGTATATCTACAGCGGTAATGATCTTGGAATGGCAAGTGCAATTTCCTGGGCAATAACAGCATTGATTCTTTTTGCAACATTTCTTCAGTTTATGAAAAAAAGAAAGGAGGAGAAATATGACTAATCAAGCAAAAATAGCAGCTACAAGAGTGTACGGCCCTAAATATTTTGTAAATATACTGATATCTATCATCTTGATTCTTTTTGGCTATCTTATGCTTTATCCTTTTCTATGGATGATATTCACCTCCTTTAAGCCCTTGAATCAGGTTTATAATACGGGTTTATTACATCATAAATGGAATTTTAATAATTATGCGAATGTGTTTAGTAAAGTGAATATATTGAGTGGTTTAAAAGCAAGTGTGGTATTCTCCGTGGGATTAACCATATCTCAGATGATAACCTCATCAATGGCAGGTTATGCCTTTGCAAAAATCAAATTTCCATTAAAGAATATTTGCTTTGCAATTATTCTTACTTCGATGGCAATTCCATATGTGACAATTATGATTCCGCAGTTTATGATGTTAGAACACTTTGGACTTGTTACCAATGGTCCATGGGGATATATCATACCGCGTCTTGCTGGTGGAGCGGCAACAATATTTTTTGTAAGACAATATTGCTATAGTATTCCTGATGCATTGATTGAAAGTGCGAAAATTGATGGTGCAGGGCAAGTAAAGATTTTTTTCAGAATCATTTTTCCGCTTATAGTTCCAGTGGTTGTAGTACAAGGCCTGTTTATTTTCATTTATATATGGAATGACTACCTAGGACCATCAATTTTTCTGATTGATAAGAACTGGTGGACAATTCAACTTTTTGTTGCTAGATTTAGTTCAGGGCAAATTGGTTCGGTAGGAGCAGCCAACATTCCGATGCAAATGACGGTAGCAGGGATAATATCTCTCCCTCTTTTGATACTGTTTTTATATACGCAAAAGCATATTGTCAATTCCTTGATGTCATCGGGAGTAAAAGAATAGAATTATGAGTAGGGGATGATTAAATGCAAACAAAGAAGATTATGGAAAAAGCCAAAAAAGTACTATATAATAATATTTATGTTGAAGATGATAAACTTGGCGTGGCAAACAGGGTACTGTTTACCACACGCAGAGTCATCGTTCCGTCAAATCCATATTATTATGGATTCTGGAATTGGGATGGGGCGTTTCATATGATCGGAGCTGCTATCCATGGAGATAGAGAACTTGCCAGAGATCAAGCAGAAACGATGTTTGCCTTACAGTTTGGGGATGGAATGTTCATAGATTGTGCACGTGTTGACGGAAGCCGTGTGGCAGATTTTTCAAAACCGCCAGTTTGGCCATGGGCTTTTGTAACAGCGGATACCATATTACCGCTGGGAGATGATTTTCTGGTATATTCATATCCAAAGCTTGATGCAAATATGAAGTGGTGGGAAAGAGAACGTTTCGACGGAACACTTTTTTCCTATAAAGTACATCCTTACGAAAGTGGGATGGACGATTCTCCTCGCTTTGACCAACCTTATGATATAGATCATCTATGGGCGGTAGATGCCAACGGATTTATGTATTCGGCGTATGAAAGTATGGCCCTGCTTGCGAAAAAGATTGGTAGGACTGACGAGGAGAGAGAGTATTTAAGAAAAGCGAAAAATCTTAAGAAAAATATAAATGAGTTATTATTTTCTGAAGAACTTGGTGCTTTTTGTGATTTTGATAAAAGAAGTAATAAATTCACCGGACACTTATCACCCATGTCATTTGTACCACTATTTGCAAATTGCGCAGATAAAGACAAAGCAGAAAGTATGGAAAAAATTGCAGCAAGTTCGGAGTATTTCTTTGATGGAATGCCGACGATCGCATACAATAACCCCTGTTTTGATGAAAAACTGTTTTGGAGAGGTCCTTGTTGGTTAAATACTGCATATTTTGCCGTGAAAGGGCTAGCAAACTATGGGTATGATACTCTGGCCCTTAACTATTGTGAACATATTCTATCCTGGGTAGATAATCAAGGCTTTTGGGAATATTATGACACAAAGAAAAATCGCGGAATCGGACAGAAAGATTTTGCGTGGTCCAGCGTGTTTGGAGCTCTATTTGTACAATTGTTCAAAGAATTAGGAGGAACCGAAGAATAAACTTATTAAAGTAGCTTTCTTTATAACAACCGTATATGGAAATGTAAGAAACAGCTAATGATTGAAACTCGTAAAGTCTGAATGGAGTTAAAATGGATGAGAAAATAAAGTATATTGATGGTTATGATTTTGCTGAGACCGTTTTTAATTGTAGTGATTTGGCTAAGACAGAGTCAATTATGTGTTTGGGTAATGGATATTTGGGAGTAAGAAGCTGTGCCGAAGAATCGTATCTGGGACAAAGCCGAGGGTTATTTATTGCCGGAACTTTTAATAAATTTGATGCTAATGAAGTTACAGAATTACCCAATTGTGCAGATGTAATCGGAGCAGAGATTAGGCTGGATAATGAATTGTTGGATTTAACGAAGGGCAAAGTCACAGAGTATGCTAAACAAGTAAATTTAAAGACAGGGCTTCTTACTCGCAAGGCGATTTGGGAAATTGATCATAATAAGTATTCTCTCGAATTTGAAAGATTTGTTTCTGATAAAGAGATACATGTAGTTGGCCAAAAAATTAAAGTTCATTCTATAAATAATGTGTTAGTCAAAATTGTGACTGGCATCAATGGACAAATAACAAACAGTGGTTCACAACATTTTTCTGAGGGTGAAAAGAGAGTATTTGATAAAAAGTTCATACAAATGGTAGCTCGAACAACACAAAGTAAAATCAATGTATTTTATACCTTAGGAATGAAATTACTTATTGATGGAGTAGAAGTTGAAATCAACCCGAGTATTATTATTGAAAGACGTAGAATATTGTTTGAAATTTCGCTTGAACTGAAAGCCTTTCAAACATTTGAAATAGAAAAAATGATTGATGTTCGAACAGATAGAGATCTAGATGCCTTAGGGCTTACTTTTGATGAGATAAAACAGAGGGCTTTCAATTGCGTCAAAGATAATTATTTGAAAGGATATTCTGTGATTTTTCAAGAAAGCATGGAAGCACTTGATCAAAAACTATGGTCAAGGGCACCAATTGAAATTAATAGTGCGGATTGTTTTGATCAATTAGCAATCAATTTTGCAAGATATCATTTGCATATTATGACTCCTGCGCACGATAACAGAATGAATATTGGCGCGAAAGGCTTGAGCGGAGAGGGTTATAAGGGACATACCTTCTGGGATACTGAGATTTTTGCACTTCCATACTTTATATTCAGTAATCCTGAGACAGCGAAAAAACTTGTTGAATATCGCTATTTATCTCTTGAGGGTGCCAGAAAAAAGGCAAAAGAGAACGGTTATGAAGGAGCACAATTCCCCTGGGAGAGTGCCTGGCTTGATGATGGTGAAGTGACACCGGAATGGGGGCCAGTAGATGTTGTCACCGGTCTTCCATTGAAGATCGAATCGGGGATTATTGAACAACATATCACCAGTGATGTTGCTTTTGGTGTTTGGCAATATTACAAAGCGACAGGTGATGAACAATTTATGTTAGATTGCGGTTATGAACTGATTATTGAGACTGCAAAGTTTTGGGCTTCACGCCTTGAGTTTGATAATAAGGACAAAATGTTCCACATCAATGATGTCATGGGCCCTGATGAATATAAAGAACATGTCGATGATAACTCCTTTACAAACTATATGGCATGGTGGAATATTAAGCTTGCTATACAATGTTATGACAGATTAATTTGTCATAACCAAGAGACCTTTGACGAACTTGACAATAAATTAAAACTTAAAAAGGCCTATCATGATTTTGTGGAAAAAGAAAATCACATCTATTTGCCAAAGTCAGGTATAGACAATGTTCTTCCTCAGGACAAAACATATTTAACACTTAGAAACATTGATTTGAATAAATATAAAAATGAAAGCAATGTCGGAGGAATCTATAAAGACTATAATGCAGAACAAATCAGTCAAATTCAAGTTTCGAAGCAAGCAGATGTAATGCTGTTATTTCTCTTGTTAGAGGATCTGTTTTCCTTTGATATAAAAAAAGCAAGTTGGAACTATTATGAGCCTAGAACTCTTCATGATTCTTCGCTGTCACTTTCAACTCATTCAATATTGGCTAATGATATGGGTGATTTTAAGTTGGCATATTTGCTTTTTAATAGAGCCTGCAAAATTGATTTGGGATTGAATATGAATTCTTGTAATGATGGAATTCATGCTGCAGCAATGGCAGGAATATGGCAATCAGTCGTGTTTGGTTTTGCCGGAGTAAGAATGCTGAATGGCGAATTAAGAATAATCCCTCATTTACCGGAGGATTGGGAAAACTGCAAATTGATAATATACTGGCAGGCTCAAAGACTTGAAATCAGTATTTCTCATTACAAAATCAGTATTTTGAATGCAACGAATAATTTTCCAATAGAGATTTTCGTTGTGAATGAAATCATAACATTTGATGGCAACAAAAGTCCAAGTAAGATAATGAAACAGATGAAACCTTAGATCCCTGAGGATTTACGAGGGTATTATGAAATATAGAAGGAGGAGGTTACTAAATTTTGACTAATTTATATAGGAAGCAAATCAAAGCAGTTATTTTTGATTTGGATGGAGTTATTGTTAGCACCGATAACCTCCATTACAAGGGATGGAAGAAATTGGCTGAGGAAGAGCAAATCTATTTTGATGAAATAATCAACAATCGATTGAGAGGTGTCAGTAGGATGGAAAGCCTCGAAATCCTCCTTGAAAATTCTAAAAAGGAGTATTCGACGGAGGAAAAGGCAGCACTTGCAGAAAGAAAAAACAGTTATTATGTAGAGCTGTTGGCAAGCCTTACACCTGACAACATATTACCGGGAGTTAACGAGGTTCTGAAGGAACTAAAGTGTAAAGATATTCAGGTTGCAATAGGTTCATCCAGTAAAAACACAGCTAACATACTAAAAAAGATTGCATTATTTGAAGCTTTTGATGCTATTGCGGATGGAAATGATATTAAGCATAGCAAGCCGAATCCAGAAGTTTTTCTTGTGGCGTCAAAAAAACTCGGGATACCTCCAGAATATTGCGTTGTTGTTGAGGATGCGGTTGCAGGTATTCAGGCAGCTATTAACGCTGATATGACAAGTGTAGCAGTTGGGGATGCGAAAGGGTACGAATTGGCTGATTATAGCATAGATTCGATTAACCAATTGCTAGATATTGTAATATAGTAAGCGGTCAAATAAGCTTCTAAACTGTGCTGTCGAAATTTTCTTTAATGAAATGAATAAACTCACCTAGGTGGCGAAGGCTCCAATTTGGAATTATATTTCTGTGCAGGTGCTTATGCATTGAATAACTGCTACAGCGTATTCTTTATGAGAAATAATACCATTAAGTGATTATAAAATTTTTAGATAAAATAGATAGTTGCATTTCTGAATGAACTTAATGAAAATCCTTACTCAACCGTAACATAACAGTTGGGTAAGGATTTTATTCAAGAAACTTACATTGTAATGATATAAAGCTTAATTGGTATATTTATCTTAAAAGACTTTTTGCTTCAACCATTAACACATAACTATAATATAATATGGGGTTGTTTGAGCTGGAATACTCCTGGTTGTAGCACCATATACCACAATTAAATTCCGTTCCAAAGGATTTCCGGTAAAGAGCTGCCCATTTTCCAGTAGCGTCGGGGTATTTGGGAAAATATTTAATTTTATTCTGCCATCACTACTTACTAAGTCTGAATTAAAATAATCTACTAAAGTTATCATATTATCATGAATATTCTTGGAGAACACGCATATAAGATGATGCCAAGTTCGGATGTGATTGATTTTGTTATCAAATTGCAAAGAGAAGAAGATGCCAAGTATCAGCCGGTATTAGAATTGAAAAAGTAATGAAGAAATTAGGTCAGCATTCTTGAAATAGGTTTGCTGACCTTTTGAAATATAGCACTTGGCACCGCACCACGCACCTTGGAGAGATGGTATCTGCCATCACTTTTGGTAATTTTGGTAATTTTATAGCATTAATTTTTATACTATCATGAAATATGGCGATATATGATGATATAATGGAATATATTCAAATGAAGGCGGATGAATTATGAAATGTGATCATTGTAACAATGAAGCAAAAGTAATCCTAGATAATAGTAACAATTTATGCATGGATTGCTATAATAAAATATTGTCAGAAGAATATGGATGCGAATGTTTTAATGAATTTACCAGAGAAATTGTAATTTCTGAGCCGGATGGTACAATACATACTTTTGAGATAGAGCAGATGCTTCTTGGCAAGTATACTTACTGGAGAGCATATGAAGAGGGCGGATATGAGTTTGCGCTGAGGGTTGATACAGAATCTAATCAGAAAGTAGCAGTAAAAAGGCTTCATCAGAAAATATTAAAAGGTATCAGTGCTAAGTCAATGCAAATAGGACAAAGTCAGCCAGGACAAATTAGCAATGCTGTGTATCGTGGAAATTTAGAATACAATCTGAATGAAACGGGTTTATTAAGAATAGAGGATGATGCGGATGGCAAGATTTATATTTATATGGATGGCATAAAACTTACGGGGGAAGAATTTCTGAAAATGCTAACAGTCTATAATGGCTTTAATATGGAATGGAGGTTTTTAGATATAGCGGATGATGTGGACATGCCTTTGAAGTTAAGTATCACGAAAGACCGGATGGAAGAGTACTGGCAGAAGTTTGAAAGTATGATAATGAGATTTGCTGAACATGGCAGTTTTGTTAGCTATAAGCGTAGTGCAGATCTGTCGGAAGAGATATTTGAATATCTCGATATCCTTGAAGAACTGATACGGCATGGCAACGGGGAAGATGCAGTTGAACTTGGTGAACGCATCATTAACAGACTGAAAGGCTTAGAAACGGATGATGATTGTTTTCCGATTTATGAGATTGAATCTGTAGAACGAATTTTAGAACGATAAACGAGGAGTGAGCTGATGGAAAATAATAAACTGACAAATCAATCACACGAAACGTACAGTCAGATTAGAAATACTCTAATCACGGCTCAGACGAAGGTGACAGCTACTGTAAATTCTGCAATGGTTCAGGCTTATTGGGAAATTGGGGAACAGATATATCTTGCCTCTGGTGAGAATGACCGAGCGGAATACGGAAAAGGATTGATAAAATACTTATCTGAGGAACTAACCAAAGAATTTGGAAAAGGTTTTACGGCTGCTAACTTAAGAAACATGAGGCAGTTTTATGTTACTTTTCCAAAGCGCTACACACTGTGTAGCGAATTGAGTTGGTCACATTATCGCTTGCTTATGCGTGTTGATAATAAAGAGAGAAGAGACTTTTATCATGAAGAATGTGCATAAGCAAATTGGAGTGTACGTCAATTAGAACGACAGATTAATACTTTATACTATGATAGAATTCTAGCGAGTAGGGATAAATTAAGTGTTGAAAACGAAATACATCATTTAGAACCAAAACCGGAATATGAAAAAATAATCAAAGATCCGTATGTTTTAGAGTTTTTAGATTTGGAAGGAAATCCGCATTTCTATGAGAAAAATCTGGAACAAGCATTAATTGACCATCTGCAAAAATTTCTGTTGGAGCTCGGAAGAGGATTTTGCTTTGAGTCAAGGCAGAAGCATATTACATTTGATAACGAGCATTTTTATATTGATTTGGTGTTTTATAATTATATCCTAAAATGTCATGTACTGTTTGATTTGAAAATTGGAAAGTTGGTACATCAGGATTTAGGACAAATGCAAATGTATGTGAACTATTATACAAGAGAACTCATGAATGAAGGTGACAACCTTCCAATCGGTATTATCCTGTGTGCAGATAAAAACGATGCGGTAGTAAAGTATACGTTACCAGAAGATAACCGTCAGATATTTGCATCAAAGTATATGACATACCTTCCGTCTGAAGAGGAATTAAAGAGAGAATTGAAATTAGATGAATTTGTGAAAATGAGTAATGAGTAAATGTGATTTGAATATAAAGGGGATTATGTGCTATGGATAAAATAAGTCCGGAAAAGGCAATCAATGAATTGACAATGTTACTGATGTATCTCACAAGATTTAATGAAGGTGATCGTTTCGGTACGAGCCTTGATATGGCTTGGAAAGGTTATGACTTCGATACGATAAATGAACTGGATGAAGATGATTATATCCGACAGGGCAGTCATCGTTCAAAGTCAGTAGCAATAACTGATAAAGGTATGGAGCTATCAAGAGAATTGTTGGAAAAATATAATATTGCTGATTGGAAACAGTAAAAATATAGCACTTGCCACCGTACCACGCACCTAGTTTTAAGGAACATATCTATTATTAGTATGATGTATGTATATTAGGGTTAATAATTAAATTAGCATATCATGATATACTAATTAAACTCAAAGTTTTATGTTTTGGAAATGTTGTAAAAAGTCACGAATGTACAAACATGGTTCCTCAATACCTTTATTCACATTGTTTATGGTACTAAAACATGGGTCCGAGGGAGCATATTATTCTTGATGGGTTGGAAAATATTTTTTATTATGACCTGCACCCAAGCTAAACTCACTTAATTAAGACTGGCTATTTAGTTTGTAATTGGCTTTATTTTACCGTAAGAAAAAAATAATAAAAAATTCTTAAAAAAGTGGGACACCCCCCCTGTTTTTTCGGCTTATAAGTAGAGGGATAAATTTTCTCTCTACTGGAGCAAAAAATCAGGCAAGGTTCTGATGAAGATGCTTCCAGTATCATCTGAACCTTGACAACTTCATATCGAGTGTAAGAAACAAAAATCAAACACACTTAGTTACGACCAGAGCAGCATCATTGGTTCTGGAAGTAAACGTGATCCATCCGAAGATTTGCCATGACATACCTATTAGGAAACCAATTCAAGCCAGGAATCGTAATATAAAGAATCATGTAATGATTCTTTAACGAGGAAAAAGCTTAGCTTTTTTGGAGTCAATAAAGGTAGAGAGCAAACCAGATGGATGTAATGCTATTGATACGCATTGCAAAGCTTTGATGGATAATGAAACTTCAGCAAAAAAGAGCTGCCGGGTGGCACCGGGACATAGCATATTATTGAACCGCAAGCGGTTTATAGAAACGAGCAATATGTGGTGCTAAGAGGAGATATCAATCCTGTCTTACATGTTTCCCGATGTATTGGCTATTAAGACAATACATAATACACGGGGTAGAGTAAATTAAAATGTGTGGCTGCTCAGTTCATATTGGACAGCCACACTTGCATATATATTATTATAGCTTTAAACAAACCTTATCAATTCACCAGAGAACGCAGTATCACTGCATTTTCTGGTGAGTCGATAATGAAAACGGAAAAAATATATCAATTTTTTTTAGTCCTTACTTGACACAAGCAGAGAAGATGAAGGCATATTTGATTGATGGCGCTAGGCAGCTTAGAGTTGAAAGTGTGTACCCGAATCGGACGCTGGGGTTTGGGGCGTTATGTTTGGAGAATAGTTTGCCGGGGTAATTCGGGGGTTGGAAATATTAATGGGTTACCGAAATAGCTGTTTGTATTGCAAAAAAATTATCCTCTACTTATAAGCCGAAAAAATGGGGTGGGTGTTTCACTATTTTTAAGATTTTTGAAAATATCTTTCTGATAAATATTCTAAGGGGTAGGCACAATTATTAATGATGTATTTACAAGGAAAATCCATGTTTAGAATCATACTTATGAGTCATTTTCGAATAATTGAAAAGACGAAATGGAAATGAGTTATCAGGTAAATGATGATTGACATCTGGAAGACATTTAATTACTAACAGGGATTGACGTGATGTGTGAACGCAATTTGAATCATTAGTGCTTCAAGGAGAACAATGGAGAAATCTATTGTTCTTTTTGTATCATCATGCTAAAATTAATGTGCAAAATTACTCAATAAACATGAAGCAATATATTGGTTTTTGAACACACTCAATAGAGAGTTGAAAAATATGTCGACGAAGAATGAACAATAGAAAGCGCCCGTAAAAAGAATGGCTTCATGAAATATGCGATAAGCGGAGTGAGAAATCAAGTGAGGGCACTCATTAATTATCAGTGAGCAGTCGATACTTTTATAAAAGTAAAAAGAATAGCGCAGGTAACTTTACTAGATTGTAGTTAACTATTAAAAGTATTAAAGTTACAAAGAGCGGATAAGCGTAGTACTATTAGACAATGAATGGAGTGTGAACATGACTGATAACAATGAATTACTACAATCAAAAGAGACCTATACGAATATCAGGCGGACTGTAATTTCAGCACAGTCAAAAGTAGCTACAGTAGTTAATTCTGCTATGGTTCAAGCTTATTGGAAAATTGGCGAGCAGATATATATTGCATGTGGCGAAAATGAAAGAGCTGAATATGGAAAGAATTTGCTGAAATATTTATCAGAAAAATTAGCAAGTGAATTTGGCAAAGGATTTACCGAGCGAAATTTACGTTATATGAGGCAGTTTTATCAGACGTTTCCAATTCGGAACACACTGTGTGCCGAATTGAGCTGGTCACATTATCGACTGCTTATGCGAGTTGATAATGAAGAACGCAGGAACTTTTATCATGAGGAATGTGTCAAGTCAAATTGGAGCGTCAGACAGTTAGAACGTCAGATAAATACGTTATATTATGACAGAATGTTGGCAAGTCAGGATAAAAGTAGTGTTGCACATGAAATCGACAAATTGGAATCAAGACCGGAATATGAAAAAATAGTAAAAGATCCATATGTGTTAGAATTCCTTGATTTAGAGGCAAATCCTCATTTTTATGAAAAAAATTTAGAACAGGCACTGATTAATCATTTACAGAAGTTTTTATTAGAATTAGGAAGAGGATTTTCTTTCGTATCCAGACAAAAGAAAATAACATTCGATGGTCGTCATTTTTTCATTGACCTAGTATTTTACAATTATATATTAAAGTGTTTTGTCCTGATTGATTTAAAATTAGGTGATTTGGTGCATCAGGATTTAGGACAGATGCAGATGTATGTGAACTACTACACAAGAGAGTTGATGAATGAAGGAGACAATCCGCCAATTGGAATTGTCATGTGTGCTGATAAGAGTGATTCAATTATAAAATATACATTGCCGGAAGGTAACACGCAGATTTTTGCTTCAAAATATATGACATATCTTCCAACAGAAGAAGAATTAAAAAGAGAATTAAATTTAGACGAATTCACCAAGTTGGAAGAGGAACTGGTGGATACTCATGACTGATTAGCAAAGTGTACCTGATTTGAAGTATAACGAATACGAGGAAGAGGCGAGACAGCATGTTTGAAGATGAGTTTGAAACTGAGTATGCAGATCAAAATAGATATGATGCTCAAGACATGTGTGATGATACAGAAGACTGGGAAATAGAGGCATATTTCTATGATAATCAAGATTGGAAGGGACTGGTAGAATATAGATATCAAAGAGCTGAAAATAATCCAGGTGACCCGGATTGTCAATGGGGGCTTGGTGAGGCGTATGTGCTTCTGGGGGAATATGAGAAGGCAATCAGCCTATTGAGTGACTTACACAAGCACCATCCAGACGACCCCAATATTCAATACAGTTTATTGGATGCATTGTTTGCAGACGGAAGAGATGACACGGCTGTAGAATGGATTAGTAAGCCTAATATGATACGGTTAGATCAAAGTACTTTGAATTTTTGTTATCATTTTGTTGAGAAAAAAAGAAAGCCAAGAACGGTAGATGATTTGTATATCGAATTAATCATAAAAGGCTATACAACATTTGATGCTGAACAACTGATGTCCTTTTTGCGTTCAGATAATCGATTTCTGCTAAAGGGCAGTAATACTCGCAGTTATGATTGCTACGTGAGTAACAGCAAGAAAGATAAAGGTTGAGAGAATGGATGGAAAGACATTAAAAGATTATCTGGAGGCACTTACAAAAGATGAGTTAATAAAAAAGATGAGAATTGCTGGATTGAAACATTCCGGACTTGATAAGTCAACAGTTGCAGGAAGCCTTAACGAATATTTACATGATGAGCAAAATATTGAACGAATATGGAATAGCTTAAGTCCTTTGGAACATGAATATATGGATGTGTTTTTGAAATATGATGAAGTGCCTTCCTATGATAAACTGGATGCTATGTTAAAAAATATGAGATCAAAGGAAATCATTTAAGAGATCCATGGAAAGAAAAGACAAATATTAGCTTATTGTTTGTTGGACAAACTGTTCCACAGCAAGTCAAAGATTTGTTAAAAAAATACATACCTCCGATTCTAATTAAATATGAAGTTCTTGAACAATTAACTGAAGATTCTAAAAAACAATTTCATATGATTGGTGAAAGTTTTGCAGAAGATTTCTGCGGAGTAATCAATCTTGCAAGGAATATAAGACTCCCATTAATACCAGGAGAACAGTCTCCTTCCAAGAGTTCTTTTGTACAGATAAACAGCGTGCTATTAAATAAAGATTTTGTATTTGAATGGCTTGGTGGTATTGATGATATCCAGAGCTTTGAGGATACAAACCGAATTTACGGTATCTATATGCTTTTAAGAGAAGCAGAGTTGATATCTGAAAACGACGGTAAGGTAAATAGTTCAGAGAAGGCGAAGGAATTTCTTGATTTAAGGATCGAGGAAAAATGCCGTTATGTGTTTGAACACTATATGAAATCCCAAAGAATTTATGAATTAGGCAGAATAACAGAATCAGAGTATCACGCAGAAACGAATGGAAATATGACAGAATGCAGAACTATAATTATAAAGCATCTGAAAAACTGCCCAGTGGGAATGTGGATTAGTACGAGCCAGTTTATTGATTATATCAAAATATTTGATAAGAAATTTTTGATAGATCAAGTGGAATATAATGGAAGAACTGCAACACTGGGGTTTGGGGCGTTGTGTACAGAATCAAGTCTTCCGACTTGATTCTGGGGAGAGGAGTTTGCCGGGGTAACGGAGAAAACACGTAGAGAAAATTTACTTACATTGCAACGTCCAGCACGAACATATTGCCCTCAGTAGTGCATCTTAGAAAGCCCCCGACTGACTCAGCTGCGTTGCGAATGCTGGTCAGCCCGTAACCATGGCCGTCGCCCTCCTTGGTGGAACAAGGCAATTCACCTTTGAAGATAAGCTCACTATTGAAGTGGTTGGTGATACGCAGCAGTAAGCGACTTTGCTTTGTTCTAATCTGTAATTTAACATAACGTCGCTCCGGCAATAGATTAAGCGAAGCTTCCAATGCATTTTGCAGTGCATTATTTAGAGCCAAACACATTTCCACCTGATGTGGCTCCACCCGACCAAGCGATATCTCTTGCTCGAACGGTATGTCGTTCTCCGCAAATATAGTAGCAAAATTAGTCACTACAGCATTGAGGTATGGGTCATCACAATACAGTACCTTTTGATTTCGATTGGAATAATTACAGAGTTTGGTCAGATATTGGAGAGCTTCGTCGTTCATATTATCTGAAAGCAGACCCAAGATCGTATTCAGATTACCATTCATATCGTGCTTCATACGACGCAGCTCCTCTTGATTATGGAGCTGCGTTTCATAATACCTTTGTTGTGCCTCCTTCTCAAAGTTCAATCGGTCTGCGGAGGTCTTTAGTTCCAGGTGTTTCAATGTAGTGAGAGTGCTGTATAAGTATAGTACAAGAACCGCAAGGACAAAGATGATTAGCACAATCATAGCCAAAATAATTTTACTATCAGAATAGGGGTTCAATGTGAAGGCATAATCAGAGCAAAAGTCGATAATCAGCTTGGCGGATACCGCAATGCTGGCCAGTACGACCCAGTAGTGACGGTGCGATTTTGCTTGAATTAATTCGCGACCCTTTTTACGCAGAGACAGCCAGCACATAAGAGAAATCACTAAATACAAGGAAATGATGACAAGTGTAATTGATAATTGGGCATCCATTCTGACACCGAGGATAGTACCTAGAAAAATTTGCAACATATAACCACAGAAAGTGAATAGGCGATTGATAATTTGCAGTGTAAATAAGAGAAAAATCATTTTTTGGATATGCTCACGAAAACAAATAAGCACCATAATGTTACCCCAATAACCGATACAGGCTAATAATGCGCTGTAGTTAATAGGTTCTCCAAACAATTCGGTACTTAACTTATAAACCAGGGGAAGTGAAAGATAAGTGATGGCGACCATGGTTGGATAAATCCACCATTGAAAGCGTGGTCGTAAGAAGCAATATAACACCAGCATATTAGTGATCGTGATTGCAACCATAGCATAGCTTTTCGAGATGATTTCCCATACATATGATAAATAAAGCATGTTGTAGCCGCCTTCCTCTTAAAAATCGCCAAACATTGCAGCACGATATTTTTCTCGTGCTTGTACAAAATATTTTCTGGAGACAGGCACTTTTATCGCGCTTAACATAAATTCACCAAGGGTTACGCCTGTAACATGTTTTAGATTAACAATATAGCTTTGGTGACACCGGACGAAGTCGTTCACAGGGAGCTGTGTGACAAAGTCATCTATTTTTCCATAAGCCTTTAGCGTTCCGCCATCAATTAAATGAAAATTGACGATGTGTTTATCGCTTGACAGATATAAAAGCTGTGAACAGCGCACATTATGAAGGTTGTTATTGAAAGAAAAACGTACCACTTGATCCGCATCCTGATTAAGCTGTATCAGGGCACGATTTAGCACCGGAGTAAGCTGGTTTCCGGTCAGTGGTTTGATCAGATAATGGAAGGCGTAGAGGTCATAGGATTCGCGGTAAAATTCATTACTGCTGCTTACAAAGATAAGCAGTGCGTAGGGATTCGTGAGGCGAATGCGCTTCGCCACTTCCACACCGGACATGCCATCCATGAAAATATCCAGGAATAAAATATCAAAGTGGGAGCCATTTTCATAATCCCACAGTAATAGTTCTCCACTTTCATAAGGGGTGCACTCACTGTAGAGATTCTCTGCTTTAATCAGTGAGATAAGCCGTTGTCTATCAGCGGGAATATCGTCACATATCGCTATTTTTAAGGTCATAATGTTATCATTTCCCCCTTCCGGATATCTCTGTCATTATAAAAAATTCTGCACATACCAAATATGATGTTAGAGCGTCTAATTATGTCGAACATGGTCCCTGATTACGCTTCTGTGATAATATTATCTATAAATGCAACTTTATATCACTATTTATTCATTGATAAATGGTAGCGGCTGTGCATTATCATTTTATCATAAATAGTCACATTATAGAATAGTATGTTTTCAACTTTTATGAAGATGTTGTAGGCTTTTATTCAGATGTTTTGACGGTAAAATTTAAAAATCAAATAATATGATACAAGGGAGAAGATGCAATGAAAAAGAAAAGCTTAGGTATGCTTCTGGTGGTTTGTTTGGTGTTAAATTTGTTATTGGGTACGGACATCACGTCAAAAGCTGTGAGTAGTACATGGGATGGAACAATAACTTCAGTCACAGAAACAGCGGAGAACGGAAGTGCCGGTACAGGGTATTATTTGATTGACACAGCAGAGAAACTCGCATGGGTTGCTAGTGTGGTTTATGATGGATCGAAGACCTTTGATGGAAAAACGGTTAAGCTCACCGACGACATTATATTGAATGTAGGGAATTTAAGCGGTTATAACGGTACTGATCCAAACACTTGGCGACAATGGAAACCAATTGGGAATGATGCCTATCCGTTTTATGGTTCCTTTAATGGGGATGGTCATACGATAAGCGGAATCTTTGTCACAGGCGCTAATGAAGCAGGCTTATTTGGAGCTGTGTGCGCCAAAAGTATAGAGACAAACATCTATAAAATTGGAATTACAAATTCGTATATTAGTGGACAATCTGCAGGTTCTGTCACTGCTCATTTATCTACCCCTGGATCAGATTATGAAAACTGGTGTAATGTCTTTGGTATATATAGTGATGCAACCATAATCGGAACAACATATGCAGGAGGAATTGTTGGATTAATATATGATTATGGGCATGTAGGCCAATCAGTGTTTCATGGATATGTATCAGGAGTTACAAAAGGCGCTATCGCCGGATCGAGATACGGTGGCTGGATAGGAACATCATATTATTTAGAAAACTGTGGAGCAGACGATGGGTTAGACCCATCAGCGTCCGATGCTGAAAATCAAAATAAGGTTTGTATAAAGGCCACTGAAGCTGATTTTACAACTGGTTTGATAGCATATAATCTTAGAGAATATAACGGTATCCAGCTATTCGGATGTAAAATTGGAACAGACGCTGTTCCGGCATTTGTTAGTGCCTCGCACCCGATAGTATATAAAATTAGCTATGACGGAAACGGCAGTACTTCTGGTGTTACGCCCACTACTACTCATTATATAAACAGTGGAGATGCAGTTCCTGTTGAGACGCTACCTACCTACACGAAAGCGAGCTATTCTTTGAGTAATCAATGGAATAGTAAAGCGGACGGTACGGGAAACGATTATTCTGCAGGTTCCCAAACTGTTACAACGACGGCAGATTTAGTACTCTACGCGAAGTGGCATACGCCAGGCAGTGATGCTACCTTAAATGCAAGCTCGACAGTAAAAGGACAGACAGTAACTGATCTTGGAACATCCGGTAATACGCTAGTGGCAGCAACAGCCGGAACGGTGACCATAACAACTGCGAAAGCTGCGGATACCTCAAACGCATCTACATTTGTTACGTCGTTTGCTCCTTCGGATACGTATGCCACAGTTAGGGTAGTGAAGTATGCGACAGGTAGCTTAACAACAAACTTTGAAACCACCGATACAGCCTATACCGGTGGAGCGATTACCAATGGAGATTTCTTCATCATTAAAGTAACGTCAGATGACACAACAACCGTCAAGTATTATAAAGTAGCGGTAACCGTAACCCCTGCACCCAGCAGTGATGCTACCTTAAATGCAAGCGCGACAGTGAAAGGCCAAACAGTAACCAGTCTTGGAACATCCGGTAATACGATTGGGTCAGCAGTACCCGGAGCAGTGACCGTAACAGCAGTGAAAGCTGCGGATATCACAAACGCAACTACGTTTATAACGTCGTTTGCTTCGACAGATACGAATGCCACAGTTAAGGTAGTGAAGTATGCGACAGGTAGCTTAACAACAAACTTTGAAACCGATACAGCCTATACCGGTGGAGCGATTACCAATGGGGATTTATTCATCATTAAAGTAACGGCAGAGGACTCAACAACCGTCAAATTCTATAAAGTAGCGGTAACCGTAACCCCTGCACCGATACCACCAATATCAACACCAGTAACACCAGTAGCTCCAGTAACACCAGTAGCACCAGTAGCACCAACCCCCTCGGTTGAACAAATTATTGTTGATGTGAAGCAAGGGAGTACAGATAATACTGTTTCGAAATTAACCATAGAAAGAACAACTGACACAGAAGGAAACAAAGTGGATTCCGTAATCCTTGAGGAAACGAAAGCGACTGAGGTAATAAACAAACTGAAAGAAGAAGGCAAGGATGTTGCCAGAATAGTAATTCAAGATGTAAAGGATGAAGTATCAGAGACTACAGTCAATATTCCATCAAAATCCTTAACGATTTTAACAGAGGGTCAAATTAATTTACAAATTGATACGGAAGAAGCGAAGATTAATATTTCAAAAGAATCCTTACAAGGTATCAGTGAAAACTTTACCGAGAATTTGTACTTCAACCTAGTACCAATCAAAGAGGAAAAACAAAAGGATGAGGTAGAGAAACGTGCCGTATTCGAAATCGGAGTAATGAATGGAACTACCGATCAAAGTATATCAGTTCTTGGTAATCCGGTAACAATTGAGACGAACATGCCTTCTTCAGAAGTAGATATTACACTTCCGCTGACTGGAATTATAATTCCTACAAATCAGGTAGAGCAAGCAGAATTCTTAAAACAATTTGCAGTATATATCGAGCACAGCGATGGTTCGAAGGAATTAGTACAAGGAGAAATGGTCGAGTATGCGGAAGGGGTATACGGCATCAAATTTCACATTACCAAGTTCAGTATATTTACCCTTGTAAAAACAGATGTGTTTATTAAATCAGCGGCTTGCGATGTTACGAAAATAACGACACTTAAAAAAGCAGCGATTAACGGTAGTGAGATTACAGGGACAGTAACCTATAAAACAACAAAGCTAGCCATAGAAGCCACAATAAGTGACCTGGCTACCCGGAGGTTATACAGTGACAAAGCTTGTACAAAGGAACTTACCAATGATATCCTGAAACTGAAAATAGGAGTTAATAAGGCATATTTAAAGGTGACAGCAGAAGATGGTACTACAAGTAAGATTTATTTACTGAAGATTACACGAGAAGCAGCACCAAAAAATCAATATAGTACACAGGTTAAGCTTGGGCTAATCGGAAAAAAGGCCTACGCGGAAGAAGTTGCGAAAATCTTTCAAAAGAATTACGATGCAGACAATGCTGTGGTTGTAAAGGAAGGAAAGTATTACAGAGTATATCTAGACTTTAGAAGTAAGGAGGCTGCAGAAAAAGCTTGCAAAGATATGGTTAAGAAGAAGTTCATTGTGAATTATACAATAAAAAATAAGTGATAGAGAAATGCTAACAACGAGGATGAAACGGCTTGCCGTTTCATCCTCGTATTTTTATATTATAGGAAATTGCGTCCTATTACATAAAAAACGCTCCGCAAGGATGCGCACCTCAGCGGACAACGCATAAATGAATTTATGCGTTTGGAAGATTATTGCTTCGCAATCCGCTCGGGCGCGAAAGTGGCAGCAAGCTGACACTTTTGTTCTTCGGCTTTATAGCGAATTCAGGTTGCACATTATAGTAGGATTGTTTGTTTTGGCAATCATTCAACACCGCATACAGTATTTTAATTTTTTGTCAATACTATATATTGTATTTTCTGCAGAAAATTATTGCTGAAGTTATTGATTTTTTCCCTTATCTACTATATAATTCAATTCTCTATTAAAAGTACAAACAGAGATTGGAGATATAGTGCATGAAGACAATTAAAAGAAACGGTGTAGAAGAAGCCTTTGATATAAATAAAATTATTACAGCCGTTACAAAAGCAAATGAATCAACCGAAAAGAGTATGCTGTGTGAAGAGCAAATTATCGGCATTGCAGACTATGTGGAATATAAATGTAATAAGCTTAACCGTGCGGTATCTGTTGAAGAAATACAGGATATGGTAGAAGACCAGATTATGGCCACAGGGTCGTTTGACCTTGCAAAACAATATATTAGATATCGTTACCAACGCACGTTGGCACGAAAGACTAACACTACCGATACTCGAATCCTTTCACTTATTGAAGGTAATAATGAAGATGTGAAACAAGAAAATTCCAATAAGAATCCAACCATCAATAGTGTTCAGCGTGATTATATGGCAGGGGAAGTAAGTAAGGATATTACCAGAAGGTTACTTCTTCCCACAGAAATAGTGGAAGCGGATCAACTGGGAATCATCCATTTCCATGATACAGATTACTTTGCGCAGCATATGCATAACTGCGATCTGGTTAATTTGGAGGATATGCTTCAGAATGGTACCGTAATAAGCGAAACGCGGATTGAAAAGCCACACAGTTTTTCTACTGCTTGTAATATCGCAACACAAATCATTGCACAGGTGGCAAGTAATCAATATGGTGGTCAAAGCATCAGTCTGGCGCATCTTGCTCCCTTTGTCCAAATATCAAGAGTAAAAATTCATGCAGAGGTTCTGGAAGAAGTGAAAATTCTCGGGTGTTCAGTTACCGATGAGCTGATAGAAGAAATTGTTGAAAAGCGATTACGTAAGGAAATCATAAAAGGTGTACAGACAATTCAATATCAGGTCATTACACTTATGACAACGAATGGACAAGCACCGTTTCTCACAGTTTTTATGTATCTGAATGAAGCGAAAGACGAAGTTGAAAAGAATGATCTTGCTATGATCATTGAGGAAACTTTGAAACAACGTTACCAGGGTGTTATGAATGAAGCCGGTGTATGGGTAACACCTGCATTTCCAAAATTGATTTATGTTTTAGAAGAGGATAATGTAAAGGAGAATACCGAATATTATTATCTGACCGAACTTGCGGCAAAATGTACCACAAAGAGACTTGTACCCGACTATATTTCGGAAAAGAAAATGAAAGAACTCAAAGAAGGAAATTGTTTTCCGGTTATGGGTTGTCGCAGTGCATTAAGCCCTTGGAAAGATGAAAACGGTGATTATAAGTTTTATGGCCGTTTCAACCAAGGAGTTGTAACAATCAATTTGGTTGATGTTGCATTATCTTCCGGTGGAGACATAGAAAAGTTCTGGAAAATATTTGATGAACGATTGGAGCTTTGCAACCGAGCATTAATTTTTCGTCATAAGCGTCTGAAGGGTACTTTATCAGATGCAGCTCCGATTCTTTGGCAGCATGGAGCCCTTGCACGTCTTGAAAAAGGAGAAACGATAGATAAACTGCTTTATGGAGGTTATTCTACGATTTCACTTGGATATGCGGGCTTGTATGAATGCACGAAATATATGACGGGGAAGTCACATACCAACCCGGAAGCAACGCCTTTTGCACTCGATGTCATGAAGTATATGAATATTGCTTGTGACAAATGGAAAGAGGAAACAAAGATAGGTTTTGGTATCTATGGTTCTCCCATTGAAAGCACAACATATAAATTCGCGAAATGCTTACAAAAACGATTTGGAATTATTAAAGGGATTACGGATAAGAGTTACATAACAAACAGTTATCATGTGCATGTTATGGAAGAAATAGATGCTTTTTCAAAACTTAAGTTTGAATCTAAGTTTCAGGCATTATCCATGGGAGGAGCTGTAAGTTACATCGAGGTACCGAATATGCAAAGTAATATTCCGGCCGTTCTACAAGTAATTCGTTATATCTATGATAACATTATGTATGCGGAATTAAATACCAAGAGTGATTGTTGTCAGGAATGTGGATATGAGGGTGAAATACAGATAGTGACTGACAATGACGGTAAGCTTGTCTGGGAATGCCCTAAATGCGGTAACAGGGATGAAGACAAATTAAATGTCGCACGCAGAACCTGTGGTTATATCGGAACCCAATTCTGGAACCAGGGAAGAACGCAAGAAATTAAGGAAAGGGTGTTGCACCTATAATATGAATTATGGAATGATAAAAAAAACAGACATTTCTAATGGTTTAGGTGTCAGAGTTTCCTTATTCGTCTCAGGCTGTACACATCAATGCATAGGCTGTTTCAACAAGGAAACCTGGGATTTTACCTATGGAAAGCGATTTACGGAAGAAACAGAGACAGAGATTATGGAAGCACTTTCTCATGAATATATTACAGGATTATCGCTACTCGGTGGTGAACCTTTTGAACTGCAAAACCAGCGAGTGCTTTTACCGTTTATTAAAAAAGTAAAGAACCTATTCCCTACGAAGGATATTTGGTGCTACACAGGATATACATTTGAAAGTGATTTGCGCGGGTACGGTTGTGTAAAATGTGAGAGCACAGACGAAATGTTAGATAATATTGATGTCTTGGTTGACGGAGAATTCATACAGGAGCTTAAGGATATCAGTTTGCAATTTCGAGGTTCTTCGAATCAGCGAATTATAGAGGTTAAACCTTCGTCAGAAAGCGGTATGGTTCGTCTTTTGAAGATATAAATGGAGGCGGTTGCAGAGATTGATGACTCGTGGTATTCTTTATGCGATAGCATTTTTGTTAAATTAATACGTAGGGAAAAGGTGCAACGAATGATAGACGGTTTTTTGTTAATGTGTAGTGTTATAGCAGTTGTTTATTTATTCAATGTCGTAGCAGTCATAGTCAATATTTGCATTAAGAAAAGAAGTATGCAAAGCATAATACGAATTAACCCATACAAGTTTTTCAAAAAAATATTTTGGAATATGAATAATGGGTTTGGAACGGATAGGAAAGCAGGAATTGTGCCAATCATTTGTACAATAATGACCGTTATCGGGCTGTGTTCAATGATAGCTAAAATATTTCATTGGATTTAATGGAGCTGTATGGCAGAGATATATCAGCCAAAGCTTGACACTTGTTGAGAAGCGGAAGGCTTAATTGACTGAATAATGGGGTGCATCATAAATAGATGTACTCCATTTTTTATGATTTAAACACTATAACACAATAATGGGGTATGGCTTATAACCTAGTACCTTTGATATACTTTTTACTTGCGATTAGATTGCACCTTGATCTAGATTAAATTTAGATTAAACACATGTAAATTATGGATAATTATGATAGTATTTTAGTTAATTGAAAAATAAGGAAATATAACGATGTTCTTAGCAAGTGACTTACCCAGAAAGTGGAAGGCTCATTAACGGGATGATAAAATGATGTCGGCTATATTTATATACGAAATGAAAGATAGGAGCAGTGCGAATGACTACGAATCACAGGTCAAAGAGTTTAATTTCAAAAACGGCACATAGAAATTGGATTTTTATATTATTAGCAGGTTTGTTGGTACTCCTATTAACCTCATGTAATAAAAAAATTGTTGATGAGCCGGTCACGTTGGACTTAGTGTTAGCAAAGGTAAATGAAGAAAGAAAGACTGAACTAGAGGAGCCGTCCAAATATTTGGCAGAGGATTATTTGTCATCTAACCAAGTGGAATTCAGTTTTTTTGAGAAGGGTGAGGTTAGTACACCCGGAGAAGTAAGCTATGTTTCGCAGGAGGAGATATCGGAAGATGTCGATTTTCTTTTCAGACTAATGAAATATAATTATGGCTGCTATACATATTTTGGAGGAGATGAGGTCTTTCTAAAGGTAAAAGAGGAAATAATTAAGGAGGTAAAACTAAGGGAGGGGATGGAGCCTGAAGAATTGGCAAATCTACTCCTGCAAAAGCTTTCCTTTCTAGAGGATTCTCATTTTTCAATAAATCATAAACACCTTAAACTAGATGAAAAATATTACTACACGGATAATAATCAAATTGAAATTCGCAAGGATTCCATAGGTTTTTATACGCTGATGGATAATAAGAGGTGGTATCTTGATCCGGAAATGGATCAAGATCTGCAGTTAACAATCGCCGACAGCGGAGAACTTGTATATGGGCTGTATACCTTGGTGAACGAGACAGAAAGCAAAGCTTTACCGGATACACTGGAGTTATCTCGCGGCAAAAAGGACAGAGAATATCAAATAGGCTGGAGCATTACGGATACGAAGATATCTGACACGGATGAGGATAATCAAATCTATCAATTTAGTGAAAACGACCGAATACCAGTAGTATCCTTAAACACATGTGTGTTGAACAATGAAACAACGGATGATTTAAAGAAATTTGTTATGGATGCAGAAAAGTTAAAAGATAAAAAAGTCGCAGTGCTTGATCTTAGAGATAATCATGGCGGTCTATGTCAAATTGGAGATCTTTGGCTTTATCATCTGACTGGGAAAATTGTTCTTCCGAAGGTTGACAAAATTACACTCCAATGCGATATGTCATACTACAAGTCGGGTATCGAACCGAATACTATGACAGAAGACAACTTTTCTACCTTTAAGGTTGATTTTATCAACGAATATAAAAATGCCATGCAGGATCTCTTTCTTGAAGGAATTATAACAGGGGTAAATTCGGACAACAAAAGTATCATGAAATACAGACCGAGTTGGCTGGACAGAGACAATATCCTTTTTGTTTTGATCAATAAGGATACATATTCTGCGGCAGAATACTTTTTGCTTCAACTAAGTACTATCAGTAATGTTGTATTTGTCGGTACTAACAGCAATGGCTGCATGACAGGGGATTCGCTTAATGGCGACTACATTTTACCGCATTCAAAAGTTATGATTCGATACGGAAATAGTCTTTATTTAACCGATCAAATTCAAAACTTTGATACCAGAGGATTTCTTCCGGATATCTGTCTGGAAGGGAAAGATCCGGTTGCTTCGGTATTACAGTGTTATCAGTATTACAATCAGTAAAATAAATTCATTTAAGATAAGGAGATCAATCTATGAGTAAAAACTTAAGTCAAAGATGGGATGAAATATCAGGAAAACCGAAGGGAGCATATGTCTTCTTCAAGGTTCCTCTTTTGAGGATGGTACCATTAATGCTGGTCTTAACGGTTGCAGACATTATTCTGTGGGGTGAATTGCCGGACATGAGATTGGCTGTTATGTCAGTTATAAAAATTGTATCAGTTTACATAGTGGGTGTTATTGTCGGGAATCTGGAATGGACTTTTTTTAAGAATTTATGTGAGAAGAATTTTATCAAATTAACGCAAATAAGAAATCAATATGTACTGATCTATGGATTCCTGATGTTTGGATTAACAATTATGATTTCACAACTGGATATTCCAATCATGTCGGTAAATCTTGCAGTATGCTATATTATAGTATGTCCGCTTGCCGGACTGATGTATGCTGGCTTGATGTGGCTGATGATAGGAAAAGGATATGCAAAATATCTAAAGAGTGAAAGCTGATGATGAAAGTATAAGCATAATAAGAAAATACGGATTGTCTCTTCAATGACTGCAGCTATTGCAAATTATGCAATACCTGCAGTTTTATTAACATGAACTAATTTTATTAGGCCCTGCAGGATAAAAGCAAAATTCGGTGTTTTCCTTCCTCAGGAGATATAAACATTGTAATATAATGGATGACATGATATTATTTATAAAAAGTTTACTTGGGAATCCATAATGCAGGCAGGAGAGAATTACTTCCTGCGCACCTAAGGGGGAAGCATATGAAGAAGAGACAGGGAATTAAGAAGACAAGAGCGTTTAAAAACATTTTTTATTCCATACATCTGATTTGGGGTATGAAAAAGGGGACAGTAATTCATTCGGCGATTACCCAGATTATCAACTATGTCTCTTGGGTTTTTTACAGCTATTTTTTCATCCGGTATTTGGTTGGAGCAATTGAGAATGCGGAAAGCTTTTCACATATATTCCGGTTTGTTCTGATTGCCGGAGGTTTCTTTATGCTGACAGCAATCTATGGTTCTTATATGGACGGAGCTTATATGCCCTTGGCCGGTGTTATAATTAACCAAAAGCTGTATGAAAAGCTATATAAGAAAGCGGGAAATGTGGAACTTAGGTGTTTTGAAGACAGCTCCTTCTATAATAAATATACGTTAGCGATTGACGATGCCAGAGATAAGATGCTGAAAATTCTTCAGAATTTTCATGGAATTATTGTAGGCACAATAGCCGCCATCGTTGTATTTTCAATGATGTTTCTGCTAGATAAGTTTCTTGTTCTATTTGCTTTATTTCCGATGATAGGCAATTTTGTTATCGGTTATTTCAGCAATAAAGAGGAGTATAATTTTGATAAAGCAAAGGCTCCTTATAAAAGAATAATTGATTATATCAACCGTGTCATGTATCTTTCCGACTATTCCAAGGAAATACGACTTTCCAGGGTTTTTAATCTGATGAAGCACAAATACATCGGGGCGATTAACGGAATATACAAGGTTACGGATTATTATGCCTTTCGTATTATCATTCCGGTAACTATCAAAAACGTGCTTACCTATACATTGACCTTTCAGGGAGTTCTGTTGTATGGTGCTTATCGTGCGATTATCGGAAACACAATGGATCTCGCAGAACTAGCGGTTTTGTCCAGTATTATGACATCCGCAACCTTTATCCTGAATCAGATAACAGATAGTATTCAGGAGTGTATCAAGCAGGGATTGTTTGTCGAAAATCTTAGGACATTTCTGGATTATGAAGAGGAACTGCCGGAAGACTATGACGGAATTATGCCGGAGGAAGAGATTGACTCCATTGAATTTTGTAATGTTAGCTTCACATATAAAGAGGGAGCACCTGTCATAAAAAATCTTTCATTTACACTAAAGGGAAAGACAAGGATCGCTTTTGTCGGGCATAACGGAGCTGGTAAGACAACGATCATTAAGCTCTTATTCCGACTCTATGATCCGGAGGAGGGTGAAATACTCTTAAACGGCAGAAATATTAAAGAATACAATCTTAGGGCATACCGAAGACTATTTACCGCGGCATTTCAAGATTATAAGGTATTTGCACTTTCCATACGGGAAAATGTCATGATGGAGGAAGGCTGTATGGCGGATGATGAAATTGTAATTGAGGCCCTTCAAAAGGCCGGCGTATATGATAAGGTGATGACCCTGCCAAAGGGAATCGATACCATCCTAACGAAAGAGTTTGACAAAGAGGGAAGCGTTCTGTCCGGAGGCGAGTATCAGAAAATTGTTGTAGCCAGGTCATTTGCAAAGGATGTTCCTCTAAAAGTTTTTGACGAGCCCTCCAGTGCACTGGATCCGATTGCTGAGTATGAACTGTATGAGAGTATCCTAAGGGAAAGTATGGATAAAACGATGATTTTCATCTCACACCGTCTTTCCTCCGTTCGTAACATGGATATGGTATTCATGCTGGAGCAGGGCACAGTCCTTGAACAGGGGACACATGAGGAGTTAATGAAGCAAGACGGTGCCTATGCAGATATGTACAACAAACAGGCTAAGAATTATCTGGCGCTGGAGAATGCTGAGGAGGTGAGTGCATAATGAAAAGGAAGAGTGACAAAAAGCAAAGTCTAAGGCGAACTGTTTCAAACAACTGGTTTATGATAAAGCTTTCTTTTCAAGCGGCACCCGCAGCTATGATTTGCTTGAGTTTAGATGGGATAATTGACTCCTGGCTGAGGGTCTTCGCCGGGTCTTTCGGAGTGAAATTTGTTCTCGAAGCGGTTGAATTTCACAGATCCTTTCTTTCGGTGTTATATTTAATGTCCTTTATTATAATTGCCTATTCGTTAAGGTTTTTTTTCGCCGCAATTACTTATGTAAAGCTAGCTGAGAAAGGGATACCGAAAATTCAGAAGGCTCTTAAGGAAAAAATGTATGAAAAGGCCAGAGAACTGGATTTGGAGTGTTATGACAATCCGGAATATTACAATGAATTTGTCTTTTCTATCTCAGAGTCAGAGAAATCCGTTGACAGAACCAGGGAGATTGTCCAAGTCTTTTTTATCGCACTTACGACGCTTATTACGAGCGGTATCTTTTTCATGACTACGGATGCACCTTCTGTCATATTCGTACTTGCATCCTTTGTTCTGACATTTTTTGCCTCACAGCTACTGAATAAGGTGAAATACAATAACCGACTGGAGAGGAATCCGAAGGAAAGGAAGCTTTCATACATACATCGTGTATTTTACCTGAATGAATATGCCAAAGAGCTTCGGCTGAATCCGAAGCTGCGCGAGCGCCTTAACAGTGAATTTAAGCAGGTAAATAATGATATATATGAGATTGAGAAAAATTATGCCCTAAAGAGAACCGGACTGCAGTTTTTAGTGAAATATGTTACCGGTGATTTCATCAACGATGTGGTTTATATCACCTACCTGGTGTTCCGCGCTGCAGTTCAGCACGTGATATCCTACAGCAGTGTCGTTGTATTATGGGGTTCCACCGGCAGCATGAAGCGAAGTCTGAGGATGATGGCAAATATGTTCCCGCAGATTTCAGAAAACAGCTTATATATTGATAAAATCAGAAGCTTTTTAAATTATGAGAAAAAAATTATCAGTATGAAAAGCCTTCCTTTACCGAAAGAGCCAAAAACTCTGAAATTTATGAATGTTTCCTTTGGATATAATGAAAAAGACGGTTATATCCTCCATAATATTAACCTGACCATTCATCCCTTTCAAAAAATTGCATTGGTGGGCTATAACGGAGCAGGTAAAACCACGCTGATTAAGCTGATTATGAGATTATATGATCCCACAGCAGGTGAAATTCTATATAATGGAATTAATATTAAGGACTATGATGTCAGTGAATACAGGGAAATGATCGGGACGACCTTCCAGGATTTCAAAGTATTTGCTGCGAACGTAGGAGAAAATATTGTTCTTGACTATGAGGACGAGGAGAGCAGGAAAGAGCATGAGCCTGCCGTACAGGATGCTATTCTTTATAGTGGTTTTAAAGAGCGTGTCGCTAAGATGCCTCTGGGACTTTCTACGGAGCTGACCACGGAATTTAATCAGGAGGGCCTCGATCTGTCCGGAGGTGAGAGCCAGAAGCTTGCCATCGCCAGAGCCTTCTATAAGGATGCGCAGTTGGTTATCTTAGATGAGCCCTCCAGTGCACTTGATCCGATCGCTGAATATCAGTTAAATGAATCAATTCTCAGGGCGACAGAGAATAAGACAGTGGTGTTTATCTCACACCGGTTGTCAACGACCAGGAATGCTGACAGAATCATCATGCTGGAGCAAGGAAGAATTATTGAAGAGGGCACACATGAGGAACTGCTTACGCTGAAGGATAAGTACGCACAGATGTGGAAGGCGCAGGCCGGAAAATATGTGGATATCGCGTAAATCAATATAATTGTAACTATTGTTTTGTTAATGTGACCAGATATCGGATACATAGGAGGCATTCCATGATAGTATAGGGTTATATACCTACAAAATCATTCGAAAGAAGCCATTCAGCTGTTTTAAGTATGTTTGTTTTGAAGTCTGAATTGCAGGTATAGCAGGTATCCTCATATACCGAATGGATATTAATTAACGAGTAATCAATATGAAAGGATGTTCTGATTTCCCCAAATACAATATCTAGGCTTGGGTTGAGAATGCTTCTTACATCAATTAAGATATCACGTAATGTACGCAGCTTATTATGACCGATGTAATAATTTTTCATGTTAATACTTTTGTTTCCAATCGCACAGAACATATCCGCTACATCATCAACATAAATCCAGTCATGAAGATCCGTCGCTTCGACTAATTTGGGACGGGTACCCTTAAGCATATGAACTATAAATACATTGTGAATCCGTTTCGATTTATCACCCGGTCCAAAGCAGCTACCAATGATTGCAGTATTATATTGAATCCCAATATTGCTCGCAATTGTCTTACACATCAGATCGCAGGATAATTTGGAAATGCCGTAATTACAGGCAAGGCGTGGAGAATTATTCTCGGCGTGAAAAAATTGTATTAATTCCAATTCATTTATTGTTCCGGCCAAAATAAATTTCTTACATCCGATATGATGTGCAGCTATCAATGCATCACAGGTATACTGAATATTTTTAATCTGCTGACTATAGTCGCCAAGGATAGAACCGGAGGTGCCTTCCCATGCAAAATGATAAAATACATCAATTTCTTCCGAGATCAAAGTTGGAAGGATAGTATAATCAGTCAGTTCAGCCTCAATATTATGTAACAAGGGATGTTGTATATCTGACATAGAGCCGGCATTTCGTACCACGGCGTATACTGTAATGCCCTCATGAAGTAATGCCTTACAAACAGCTTTACCTATAAATCCATTTGCACCGGTTACTATAGCAACTTTCATACTTTATTTCAACCTTTCTTTGAAGTTGTTTAAAAACACAAATATTTAGATATCCAATATAGATAGAAGATTACGCAGTTGGATATTCAGGCAATTGTTAAACTGAATTAAGATATTTAATGTCTGATAATCTAGCCAGAAATACCCTTTCGGTAAATTCAAAAGCTCGGTTTTATCAATTTCAATTAACAGGTTTTTGTTTTGCTCGTGATAGAAGCGCCCTCCCTCTTCGGAAAAATATCCGGAGAACGTAATGCCTGTCCCAGATTGCAATTTCTCATGAAAAAGTTTAATAACACTGTCATCATGATAGTTACTGAAAGGTCCGAGTTGAATGCTTGGACCGATCTCTATTTTATCAAAACAGCCGATTTCTGAGATGGTATGAACTAAAAACAACATGCAATTATTATCAATACAGTAGAATAGAGCGAACACTGACTCCCCAACGGCCTCCAGCAGAGGTTGCTGCCATCTGTTTATTTCACGTCCGGCTATTTCAATATCACAATAAATTATTTTAAACTCTGCGTCCGGGTTACTAAATTCGTTTCCATTCATTTTCCAATTATTTAATTTATATAAATTCACTACGGAGGTAACGCTCTTATCCAGCATTTTTATCTCATTCATATATTGGTAGATTCGATTAATATGGATGCCACTGTTACCAAAGAATATGGAATTGAATAAGGCATCTGTATGGAAGAGTGATTTCATATAGCATAAATCCCTATATGTAAATTCACGGAGCGAAAAAGGGATGCAGGACAATACGGTACGTGTGTCCATATTAACTAGATTATCATGTTTCATGAGTTGCTTAATCTGGCCTAAGGTCATCCATCGATGTGATGGTAACACCTCAAGGTCATCATCAATGATAATAATGATATTCCGATTTCGTTTTCCTAAAAAACGCGAAGATTGTTCGGACTGTATCTGATCTACTATAATTTCGTAGTTTTGTTTATTTGTAAAATAATCAAGGTAAGCAGGTACTTTTCCTCCGTGCGCTTGCATAAAATTGCTTTTTGTAGCTTGAATGGTAGGTGAAATTTGTATTTTGTTAATATTTCCCGGTTCTATTTTAGCCTGCATTAAGAAATAAAGTACACCATCAATTATTTTACCTATAATGCCAAGATAACCAATTTCATTTTGAATAATAATAGGCTGTTCTTTACACACGTCATTCTCTGTTTTTACAAGACCTTTAATTTGAAAAAAGGACTTCGTTTTATGAACGATACCCAATTCATTTGCATCATAGTACCAGGTGCCGGAGTTATCAAATGGGATTTTCTGAATAGACACATGGATATAATTATTCAGCGTTTGAATCCAAGATAATATCTCCTCTGTTGAATTCATGGGATTATTAACGATTGCCCATGATTCAAATATCTGAATCAAAGCCAAATTACGGGCTATATTTATATTATTCATAGTACATCTCACCTTTCCTCTATTTTTTGGATATATCCATAAAGTTTTGGATATATCCAGCTTGTCTGCAGACAGCATGGTAATTACTCTCTCGAATAGAATTTACTAAGATGCAATCACGGAAACATAGAAGGGATTTTCGAAAGGCGTCATCCGCGGGAAGTTTTATGATTTCTGTTTCATTCCCCCTATGAATGGATGCTTCCGGAATATATCCCGGGGGAGCTGTCAGTATGCGCCCGGTATGTAAGCTTCCTTTATTACCCCATATGTCAAGATCACATTTATATTCATTATCCATTCCGAAAGCAATCTGGGCAGTAACTCCTTCTGCGTTTATCATGGTAGCAGAGCCATACAAATCAACATCAAATTCATTGGTATAATTTAAATGGGCATGTCCGATTTTGGCAGTTTCGCCCAGTAATATAGACGCATATTTTATAGTATAGCCACCGGCATCGAATAAAGCCCCCCCACCTAGCAGCTTATTATATCGAAAATCATTCAAAGCTCGTTTCGGAAAACCAAATCTTATCCGATAAAGCCGTACATCGCCCAAATTACCTTGTTCCACATAATTATTAATTACCCTCAATTGATCATGATGGATAAACATATAATTTTCATAGAAAGCAAGATTGTTTTTTTGTGCAACCGCTACAAGTTCTTCGGTTTTCAAGTAGCTGGTAGTAGAAGGCTTTTCAACCAGAACATGTTTTCCGTTTTCTAGTGCTAATTTTGCCCACCGGTAATGAAGCTCAGGGGGAAGTGGTATATAGAGCGCATCAATTTCATCTGAGACTGTAATTTCAGTATAGCTATCAAAGATTTTTCCGCCATAGGCTTCTACGAAGGAGGAGGCTTTCTTGTGTTGTTCGGATATCATTATTTCGACCGATTGGGATTGTTCCGGTGATAAATTGTATTCTAATCTTTCTTTTGTACTACTTACGGCTAAGCCAATGAATTGTAAATCCGGTATTGAATTTAGAGCAGGCATAAATCTGCGATATGCAATTTCTGAAGGACAAATAATCCCGATTCTAATCATCTCTATTAACCATTCCTTCCTTTTGTCATGGTAAAAACCCAATTGAGATATAAGCATAGCAATAAATAATATATTGAAAAAATGTAAAATAATGGTATTTTCATTTCAATGATAACACACTTAATATAAAAAATAAATGTAAAATATTACTAAAATAATGGTAAAAACTATAAAATAATGATAAAATAAGGATAATTATATTGACATATAAGGAAATAAATGTATATTATAAAGGTGCGAAATGGTAAAAATATCCATTCTACATATTATAAAAGGAAGGAATTTGACTCATGTTGATGTTAAATAATAAAAAATCATCGGAAACGAATATGGACAATGAAAAACGTGAAAAAGCAGTATGGCATGAAACAACGCCAACTCAAAAAAGAATGTATGCGATTCATGAAAGAAATCCTCAAGGCCTAGATTATAATATAACGTTGGCAATTACATTAAAGGGTGATTTTAAGAAAATTGATTTTATATCTGCATTAGAGAAATGTATAAGAAAGTATAAGATGTTACGAGCCAAATTCAAAGAAATTAACGGTGTAATCATGTATTCAATTAGGGATAATGATTACTATAATATCGAATTCGAGGAACATTATAGAGATGAAAGCAACAATCTCAACGAGTTCATTTATGAATATGGTAAGACATTTTTACACACTTACCATCTGGAAAATGATATTTTATATCGTTTTAGAATTATCAAATATGATGAAGTTACAACTGTTGTATTCATGGATTTCCATCATATAATCACCGACGGCAGCAGCATTCGAATCATGTTTAAAGAGATAGAGAATGCCTATCTTGGCCTTGAATTAGCACCTGTTACATACGATTTTAATAATTTCGCGCAATGGCAGAAAAATAATCTGCAAAGTCGGGAATATGAGAATGAGAAGCTGTTCTGGAAAGAGACGCTGGAGGATTCGGAATATACCTCCTACGCATTTGCGGATGGTTTCGTAGATAGGAATAAACTATATCCATCTACACTGTATACGTTGGAATGGGGAAATATGAAAGTATTAAAAAAAGCATGCAATGAACTGGGGTGCACAAAATTTGTATTTATTGTTGCGGTATTAAATGCGACGCTTTCTCTAATGAGCCGGCAAAAGGATATTATCATTGGAACTGTATCAGGGGGCCGTAGAAGCAATGAATCTAGTAATGTTTTCGGAATGTTGGTTAATACTTTTCCCATACGAAACCAAATCGATTTCCAATGGAGCGTTATGGAATACATCGCTAAAGTGAAGAAAAATGTAAAAGCCGCCTTAGAGAATTCAGATGTCCAGTATGATACGATAAAGGATATGTTTCATAACAGGAGCGATTCGTTATTTGATGTATCCTTGCGATACCAAAAAACCTTTGATAATACGTTGAATCTGGATGGAATGGAATGTCATGTATGTGAAATGCTTCCTTTGGATTGTGCTTCTAATTTTGGACTTTTTTTGAATGAGTTTGAGGACAAGCTTGAAATTACAATCAGTTTTGCAAAGGAAATTTACAAATTAGAAACAGTGGAGCATTTTTCGAAGCTGTTTACCCGGATAGCGGACGAATTCATGAAGGATACTGCGATTTTGTTGGCGGAAATAGAGTTATTGGATACAGAGGAAAAGGATTTGATTCTAAATCAATTCAATGATACAGATATAGAGTATCCCAGGTGGGGTACTGTAGTGGATCTCTTTGAAGAGCAGGTAGAAGCCGCTAAGGATGATATTGCAGTGGTATATAAAGAAGAAGAGTATACGTACGGTGAGCTTGACCATGCTTCTAATATAATCGCACATAGATTAAGGGGGATGGGAGTCGGTCCGGAAGATTTAGTTGTTATAACTGCTGAAAAAAGCTTTGAATTAATTGCTGCAATCATTGGAGTTCTAAAATCGGGAGGAGCCTATGTACCAATCGATCCATCGTATCCACAAGACAGAATCGAGTATATGATAAAGGATTGTAAACCGAAAGCTATACTTATCTATGGAAAAGAGGCAGCAGAAAAAGTTATTAACCTGCCGGGGATTCCTGGGATTTTCTTAGAAGCTTCAAGAGATTGGCAGGGTGAAGCAGGTAAGTTAACAAAGAACAATACAATAAATCATTTGGCTTACTGCATATATACTTCTGGAACCACAGGAAAACCCAAAGGGGTATTAGTTGAACATAAGGGCATTCTAAATCTAAGAGAATATTTTGCGGATATTCAGTCAATGGGAAAAGGGGATCGATCAATCCAGTTTGCCAGCATTTCTTTTGATGCTATGATTTCTGAAATCTGCATGAGTATTCTGGTGGGTGGAACTATGTATATTGTAGACGAAGAAACAAGAAAGGATGCCAGGCTTTTTGAAGCTTTTCTCGAGAACAACCGTATTACAGCTGCAATTCTTCCCCCGCAATTTGCTGCTGCCGTGGATTTGAAATATATTCGTAAAATCATAACGGCAGGAGCGGAGGCAATGAAGGACAATGTAATTCAAAACGCCAATATCCGAAGATATTCAAACGATTATGGGCCAACAGAAAATACAGTATGTACTACACACTGGGAATATATCAATCATCAGGAAATACAAAATAAAGTTCCGATCGGCAAACCAATAGGGAATGTTAAGGTATATATATTAAATGAAAATCAGCTATGTGGAATCGGAGTACCCGGGGAGCTTTGTATTTCAGGAGAGGGAGTCGCCAGAGGATATCTGAATAATCCGGAACTGACCCAGAAGAAGTTTGTTAAAAATCCGTTTGGTGAAGGACGCTTATACCGTTCCGGTGATCTTGCGAAGTGGTTACCTGATGGTAATATCATATTTCTGGGAAGAATTGATCAACAGGTTAAAATTAGAGGTTTTCGTATAGAACTAGGGGAAATCGAGAGCGCTATCCGAAAAATCGGCTTTATTAAGGATGCAGCTGTTATTGCAAGAGCAGAAGGATCTTTAGAAAAAGCGATCCATGCATATTTGGTATCAGATGAAAAAATCAATATAGCCGATGTTCGTGAGCTATTGTCAAAGGAATTGCCCGATTACATGATACCTGCATATATGCTTCAGATTGCGGAGATTCCTATAACGCGAAACGGAAAGCTAAATCAAAAATTACTTCCGGAAATCAATTTAAAAAGTGAAAGAGAATATGTTATGGCACAAAATCCAATTCAGGAAGAAATGATTAACATATGGAAGGATTTGCTTTGTATGAATAAGATTGGTATTTATGATAACTTTCTTGAATTGGGAGGACATTCTTTATTAGCAAATCGTTTGTTAATACGTGTAAATCAGTTATACGGAATCAATCTGAAATTGGCACAAATACTGAAGCATGGACTTACAGTTCAGGAGCTATCCTTGCTGGTTGAAGATCAGCTGCTACATTCAATCGATGAAGTGGAATTGGAGGAGTTGCTAAATGAAATTGCACTTTCTAAAAATGATATTTAATTAAAAGTCAGCATTCAAGTAATGAAAGGCAGGTATGGATTAAATGAGTGATTATATATTATGCACACATTGGTCTGACGGAGATGTAATACCTTTTATCAGATTAGGCAAGCTGCTTAAGAAAAGAGGTAATCGAGTTATATTATTAACGCATGCGAAATATGAAAAATATGCGGAGGAGGCAGAAATCGGTTTTGAGGCATGGGATACACAGGATGAATATATGGAACTGATGGAGGATCTTAGCCAATATAAAGGATCCTATGCATCTGAAGATGAAATACATGCCTTTCGTAGCAAACATGAAAATATAGAAATAAGGATCAAAGAACTACGTATCATAAAAAGGTATTGCAAAAAGGATCATACAGTCATCTTAGCAAAAAGCGGCTCATTGATACCCGCATTGGTAGCCGCTGAATTATATCAGTGTCCTATTGCACATATATTTGTTGCACCCTATGAGGTTGGAAGCACAGTAAGCTTTTATGGTTTGTATCCTGATAAGTTGAATGATGAGGCAAATGCTTTAAGAAAAGTAGCCGGGCTAGCTCCGATAGATAACTGGCTGTTATGGCAATGCAGTCCTAAGGTACAAATAGGATTATGGCCGGAATGGTTTTATGACGATTTACAGGAATGGCCTGTCAAAATTCAATTAGTAGGATTTCCGATTAGTTTCGAACAACGTTCAGAAAAAAAAGAACTTCCGACAGATTTAAAAGATATATGGGAAGGCGGTTCTTCTCCTATCTTAATAAGTGGAAGTACGGGTAGACAGGTCAAAGATGAGTTTTACAAAACTGTGATTTCTGCAGTGGGAAACATAAATAGAAAAGCTGTCGTCGTGACAAAGTATAAAGAATATCTACCGAGTACTCTTCCTCCCAATGTGGTATGGAAGGAAAGGCTGCCCTTCAACGATATTTTGGGGTACTTTAGTTTGATTATTCATCATGGAGGAATAGGTTCATTAAGCAGTGCATTATATGCGGGGATACCACAATTAATTCTGGCTTCCAATGCGGATCGGCCGTTAAATGGAAGTATTATTAAGCATTTGGGCGTTGGAGAATACCTTCCGCCGGCAAAATGGAAACAAAATATCATTACGGAAGCGATCGAAGAGTTGCTTACGCTTGAATATAAAGAAAAATGTAACAGCTTTACAAAAATCCACGGGGGCATTGATGCATTAGAAACAATTTGCAATATCGCTGAAAAAATAGCCGAAAATCCAAAGGAATACAGAATTCATTATGATCCCAAAACTTATCAAAGAGCACCTATATCAATAAATAATAATTCAATAAAACAGATTAGTGATTTGCCACCGGAGGTACTTGAGCATCTATTGAATAAAATGAGGTTTACTTCTTAGAAAATAAAAGGGAAGGAGAAATGGTCAATGGAAAATAGTCAACTAGAACAGATAATGAATAATTCTGAAAAGCATAGAAAGTTATTGGAATTGCTGGAACAAAAGAGGAAACAGATGGGAAAACATGGAAATAATAATGCCATAATGATTCCAAAACTGCAGAGGGAAGCATATCAATCAAATATATTTCCAATGTCATTTGCACAAGACAGGCTATTCTTTATTCATGAGCTGGAAACTAATAGTAATAAATATAATGTATCATTTGCGTTTCGAATCCTGGGAAAGTTCTATCCGGATATTTTAGAAAAAGCAATTAATTCTGTAATAGCTCGACATGAAAGTCTCCGTACATCTTTTCATTATACAAAAGAAGGACCGAAGCAGGTTATCAAACCCCGATACTTGGCGAAGCTGGAGATGGAATCTGTTGAGGGTTGTGATAAGGAAGAGAGAGAAAAATTAATACATACAGAAATTTGTAATAATACAGATAAGGTGTTTGATTTGAGCGGTGAAAGCTTAAGCCGTTTTCTTTTAATTAAGGTGAATGAAAAAGAGCACATTTTTCATATTGTTGTGCACCATATCGTGTTTGATGGCTGGTCAATGAGTATTTTTATGCAGGAGTTAAGTGAGGCTTACAACTTAAATAATGAAGAAAAGGCTATTCACAAAGAGGTTTTAAGAATTCAGTATGCAGATTATGCTGATTGGCAGAGAAAAAATCTGTCCGGTGAAAGAATAGATAGGTTGATCAAATACTGGAAGGATAAAATAGGAGAAGATTTCACGGTAACAGAAATTTCTACCGATTACCCTCGTGCACAAATGCTTTCAAGTACAGGAGATATTGTGCGATTTTGCATTAGCGCCGATATGACAGCCAAATTAAGAAAGCTGTCCTTAAAAGAAAACTGTACCGTAAATGTATGTGTTATGGCCGTATTTGCTTGTTTGCTTCATAAATATACAAAGAACAATAAGATTATAATCGGAATGCCGGTTGCTAATCGGGATACAGTTGAAACTGAGGCTATCATTGGAATGTTTGTAAATACTTTGGCTATCTGTCTTGAGGTTGATGAGGCTTCGTCGTTTCAAGAATTCTTGGATAAGGTAAATATTACTGTACTTGAAGCCTTGGAACATAAAGACATGCCTTTTGAACAACTAATGGAAACACTGCATATAACAAGGGATATGAGCAGAAGCAGTCTGGTGCAGATTCTATTTGATTTTATGAATACACCACGGGTTAAATGTTCGTTTCCTGAAACAAAGACGGAGGAATATAGAACCGATAGGAACAGCGCTCAAAATGAAATGTCATTTTTTATGGAGGAGCAGGATAACAAAATTGAGGGCTATGTAATCTATAACAGTGATCTATATCTACGTTCTACCATAGAACGTATCATAAAACACTACCTGGAAATCCTATCGCAGATTATGAATAGAAATGATATCCCGCTAAATGAGATTGAGATAATTACAGACGAAGAGCGCAATAAGATACTGACGGATTTTAATCACACACAAGCGGAATATCCCAAGGAAAAGACCATCGCGGAACTGTTTGAGGAGCAGGCTCAAAGGACACCGGATAATACGGCACTTGTGTTTGAGGGTAAAACACTTACCTATGAACAACTGAATAAAAAAGCAAACAGCTTGGCAAACAAATTAAGGGAATTAGGCATCAGGTCGGATGATTTTGTAGCGGTACTTGCAGAGAGAAGCTTGGAGATGATTGCGAGTATCTATGGAATCGTAAAAGCAGGCGGAGCCTATGTTCCAATCAATACCAACTATCCTCCGGATAGGATTGGCTATATTCTCAAGGATTGTAAACCAAAGGCGATACTAATATACGGAAATGAAGCTCTAATAAAAATGAATCTTTGCGGTTTTGAAGAAATGGGAGTACCCGTGCTAGATCTTTCAGACAGTAGGATCTGGATAGGAAATCAAAATAATCCGGTAAGGATAAATAAATCAGAGAATTTAATCTATGTGATATATACCTCGGGAACAACAGGAAAGCCGAAGGGAGTTATGATTCAACATAAGAATATTGTAAGGTTATTTTTTAATAGCAATGCATTATATGATTTTCATGAAAATGATGTATGGATGATGTTTCATTCCTACGGGTTTGATTTTTCGGTTTGGGAAATGTATGGTGCTACATTGTTTGGCGGTAAGCTTGTAATTCTATCGGAGGAAGCTGTAAGGGATAGTTTTTCTGTTATGAAGACGATAAAAGAACAGGGTGTAACAATTCTGAACCAAGTACCGTCTGCATTTTACGGGCTACTTAAGACGGGAGACGTTGATCGAAAACTGGAAGTGCGTTATTTGATATTCGGAGGAGAAGCTCTGAATCCCGGAAAGCTTGCTCAGTGGAGATTATGGCATCCTCAGACAAAAATAGTTAATATGTATGGAATTACAGAAATAACGGTGCATGCAACCTATCGCGAGATTGGTGAGGAGGAAATTAGAAGGGGTATCAGCGATATCGGCTCCCCAATACCCACCCTTCAGATTTATATCATGGACAGGGAGAAGTTATGCGGGATAGGGATTCCCGGTGAACTATGCATCGCAGGAGACGGAGTCGCCAGAGGGTATCTGAATCATCCGGAGCTGACGGAGGAAAAATTTATTAAAAATCCTTTCGGTGAGGGGAAGCTATATCGCTCCGGAGACCTAGCAAGATGGCTGCCGGACGGAAATATTGAATACCTTGGCAGAATCGATGAGCAGGTAAAAATACGTGGCTTTCGTATTGAGCTTGGTGAGATTGAAAATGCAATCCGTAAAATTGCGGGGGTAAAGGATGCGGTTGTTGTTGTAAAGATAGATCAGTCGGGAGATAAGGTTCTAAACGGCTATATCGTATCGGATTATGTTATTAATCCGGAGCAGATAAGCCTGGAACTGGCCGCGGAGCTTCCGGAATATATGATACCGGCTTTTCTGCAGCAGATTGAGGCTATACCGGTTACCGGCAATGGAAAGCTTAATCGCCAGGCGCTGCCGGAGATCGAGAAGAAGTCGTGCAAGGAATATAAAGCACCCTCGAATAAAGCAGAAGAAGCTCTGTGCGAGGTATTCCGGGAGATATTAAACCTCAATCAAGTCGGGGCAGGTGATAGCTTCTTTGCCCTGGGCGGAGATTCCATCAAGGCCATCCGAATTGTATCAAAAATGCGCGCAAAAGGCTATTCCATAACAGTAAAGAATATCATGCGCGGTCATACGGTAGAAACCATAGCGGCAGGGCTGCAGGCAGTAGAGGCAGATCGGGGGCAGCAAGAGGTAAGCGGCCTTGTTACGTCGACGCCAATCCTTAGGCTGTTTGAGCAATGGAAGCTAAAGAAGCCGGAGCATTTTAATCAGGCAATGATGGTTG
>DBTU01000003.1:137103-167018 GCA_002307215.1 Lachnoclostridium sp. UBA1308 | reverse complement strand
AATACTCCTTTTCGAAAATCATTTGCCGAAATCATAATGCCTAATTCCTGACTGGGCTGTGAATAGTAACGGGCTACAGTTTACTATAAAACATATATGAAAAAATTAGTAGACTTTTTATTCGGTATCTGTTATGATGATGGTTGGAGTCTTGAAATCTTTTGAGGCTTTTTTTGTGCCTTTAAATAGCTATTAATGGCTTCCGCCATGTTACTGATATCCGTAATATTTTTAAGATAGGGAATATGAATAAAAAGCATCTTCGTATTTAGACGATTGCGACTGATGTATTCCAAAATATGAAAATATAAATGATTGCAATATGAGGTTCCGGCGTTTTGCGAAATATGGACCGGATATCCCGCTCTTGATAAATGAAACGCCAAGTCAGAATAGCTATAAGAGGTAGTCTCATTTTTTTCCGCAGATCTGCCCACTGTTTCAAGATAAATCTTATTCTTGATCACCGGTTTCTGACCAAAGGCAAAGATAAAGGAATAGTTATTTTCTTCTAATTTGCTAATTACCTGTGATACACTGATATCTCTTTCATTCCTCAGGTATAATTTTTCACTATGTAATCCGGATGACAGATTATCCAGAAGTACTTTTGCCGAATTACTTTTTCCTTCAAATGCCGTAAGTAATATATTCACTTTTGCTCCTATATTCCGCCTTTGGCGACTCTTAAAATCGTAACAGAAAAATTGGTACAGAAAGTATTCGTCTATCCTTCCCATTGCTAGGTGGATCGGAGAGTTTCACCCATTTAAACGTCTGAATCGGGAGCTTAAGGCTCCCGATTACGTGCATAGAATTTGAGCAGAATGGAACGAAAGTGAGGTTTTTCTACCTTGCTTATTTATCGCTATCCGTAGGTTTTGTAATTCTGGCGAACAACCCATTCATCAAATTGTATTCATTATTAAAAGCTTCCGCACTCGCTTGGATCATCTCTTCCTGACCCACTTCTGAAAAATCCACCTCATAACCAGCTCTGCTTGCTAATATTTCAACAAAAGCCCTTTGTGTTCTGCCATTACCGTCTCGGAACGGGTGTATTAATCTCAGACATATAATAAGCGAGCTTCGTAGAAATTTCTGTCTCATTAATACCTATAAGATAATTATCTTTTTCTAATTGTTTGAAAATCACATCTGCATTTTCATATATATATTCACTTTTGCAAAACATATTACCCTTTGAAATGTCAACTGCTCGTATCTTGCCAGCCCAAGTATAAATATCTCTAAATATATATTTATGAAGCTTACATAAAAATCTATAATCAAGTTTACCCTTAAGTGCTTTCTGCCTTAGCTCTAAAATTCTTATAGCGGTGATATTACGCTCAGCTTCTAATAGAGTCTTATCGTCTCTAATATTTAATTTATTCATTAAAGTATTTGAATTTGGGTACCAGTATTTACCATCATGCTCATATTCATAATAATATTGATGCATCCGGCCTCCTAATCAACCTTATATTTCTTTATCAATTCATTGATTGCAGCTTGTGAAGATTTCTTTCCTGATGCACACTGCTGAATTAATGTAAACTCTTTTTTATTAAGTTTCATTCCTTCCATTGCCATTGTGCCAGCAACCTGTCTTGCTAATTTGAGACTCTTTTCCATGCCATCACCTCATAATTATTCATATAAGTAGTATACCATAAAATTGATATAACTTCCATGAAATTATGTTCTAACAAGTACTTTAAACCTATCTCTGCTTCTCAACAGGTAAAGAGCATTTTCTCAAAAAATCAATGACCTTCTTTTAAGGGTATCCCAATGTTATTGATAAAGTTGTCTACATCTCGATTCCCGGTTTTTTCGGCTTCTTCTGTGAAGAAGCAGCCCGGTACTCCGCCTTTTGTACGATGGAAGAGTACACAAGCACAGCATTTGCCCCAATTATCACAATAAGTGAAGGTGCATTTGCAATTATTTTCATTTCCTAAGTTATTTGTTCGCTCACATGGCATAGAAAATCCTCTCTGATAAATTTGTTATAAAACAGGCTGTCCCAATGGCTTGCAGATATGCAAGACTATTAATTCCGTCCTACTATACCTATTGCCCTGTGACAGCCTGCTGTTATTTCTCTAAATTATGCTTATTTCTCTGCATTCGCTTTCTCAAGTTCAACGATTGCGGTCTTCTTCATCGGTATTCTACAGTTCTTGTTATTACCAAACTCTACAATAACAACTTCATCCATGATATCGATTACTACGCCATAAAAACCACTTGTAGTTACAATACTGTCTCCCACTGCAAGTGTGGAAAGCATGCTCTGCATCTGCTGTTTCTGCTTCTTCTGGGGACGGATTAATAAAAAGTACATGATAAGTCCGATAAGTGCCAGCTCACCGACCAATACCAGCATACTGCCGCTACCTCCGGTTGTTGTTCCGCTTAATAAGATAAAATTACTCATTTCAATAACCTCCTGGTTGATATGTTTCTATAATAGGAATAAGAGCTATGATTTTCTCAAAATTCTTGTTCACACCAGCGCCCATGCTTATTAGGCACAAAACCCGGAAGAATAAGGAGTGCGCACCTCTGTGCGCGTTTCTTATTCTTCCCAAGAATTTTGGTCTTCTCAAAATTCTTTCTTCACATTATTCCTTGTTCTGTAAAAATCCCTCGAGTTTTTGCGCTTTATAATCTCTGTAGCGCTTGCCGCGTATCGCTTCCCTGATTTCCGCCATCATATGATTATAAAAATAAAGATTATGAAGTACCATCAACCGCATACCCAGCATTTCCTTTGCCTTAAGCAGATGCCTAATGTAAGCTCTACTGTAATGAGCACAAGCCGGACAGTCACAGCCCACTTCAATCGGTCTGTCATCCAGCTCATACTTTGCATTCACCAGATTCATCTTGCCCTGGTTTGTATAAGCATGTCCATGTCTTCCATTACGGGATGGATATACACAATCAAAGAAATCCACTCCACGGTCAACTGCTTCCAGAATGTTAGCCGGAGTCCCAACGCCCATAAGGTAAACCGGTTTATCTTTCGGAAGATGGGGAACCGTTTGCTCAAGGATATGATACATTTCCTCATGACTTTCCCCGACAGCCAGACCTCCGATCGCATATCCGTCAAGCTCCATCTCGGAAATTCTTTTTGCATGTTCTATACGAATATCCGAATAGGTTCCGCCTTGATTAATTCCAAATAGCAACTGGTTTTTGTTAATCGTTTCTTCCAGACCGTTCAGTCGGTTCATTTCTGTTTTGCAACGTTCCAGCCACCTTGTTGTCCGGTCAACAGAGCTTTGGATGTATTCCCTGGTAGAAGGATTCGGTGGACATTCATCAAAGGCCATTGCTATTGTGGAAGCCAGATTAGATTGTATCTGCATACTTTCCTCAGGCCCCATGAATATCTTACGTCCATCGATATGGGAGTTGAAATATACTCCCTCTTCTTTAATCTTACGAAGCTCTGATAAGGAAAATACCTGAAAGCCTCCGGAGTCGGTTAAAATCGGCTTATCCCATACCATAAACTTATGAAGCCCACCCAACTGTTTCACAACTCTATCTCCGGGTCTGACATGCAGATGGTACGTATTTGAGAGCTCCACCTGAGTACCTATTTCTTGCAAATCCATGGTGGAAACTGCACCCTTTATTGCAGCTACAGTTCCAACATTCATAAATACCGGTGTTTGAATCGTCCCGTGAACCGTAACAAATTCGCTGCTTTTTGCTTTACCATCCTGCTCAACCATTCTGTACATAACAGCTATTCCTACTTCCTAATAATCCAGGAAGAAATCCAAATACAACTTTATTCGTGAGTTCTCCCTATGAACTATAATCTTTAAAACTTGCTAAGCACTTCGTTGTGATTATTTACCCCAATCTATAGCATTACAAGTATACCCTTAAAGTCCTTTATTTTCAACAAGAATATATGGAATCAAGCATGAATTAATAAATATTTTAGAAAGCTTATGTTTTCGAACTACTGAATTGTAGTGAATAAATTCCATTTCCAAAACTTTCTTTGTATTTAATATACAAATTCAAATACTTAAATATATATTCATATTAAATCAGATATAATACGAATTTTGTTGCAATTTTTTGTCAATTTTGGTAAAATAAAAGTGGTTAATATCAATATATTACCATAATTAAATTAATATTGGAGGTTATTCGTATGCAAATCAAAAAATCCTTACGCATACTGCTTATCATGTCATCCATGATACCAGTCATTTTAGTATCCGTACTTGCGCATGGATTACTTACGAATAAACTAATTGACATAAATACCCATCACTTAAGAATGATTGCGGAGACAAATATCCGTGGACTTAGTGCTATGATTAATACCCAAAAAACCGAAGTATCCCTGTTAGCTCTTCAAGATGAGTTGGTTTCAGCCGTAAACAGAAGCAATATTACGGGAGTAGCCGCCCCCGACTCAGTGAATGCTTTACTAAATGATCGTAGTCTCAGTTATTCGGATTGTGAACGTATTTCACTGTACGATGCAGACAGAGATGTTATTGCAAGCTCGGATCCGGTTACCATCGGCTCCGAAGTTGAGCATTTACTGACACTGAATTATATAGATAACACAAAATCTGTTGCTGTTGCGCTAGGCGGGTTAAAGCCTATGAAAACCTCCGGAAAAACCATATATACCATTGAAATAGGTTCTCCGATTTTTGAACCGGGAACCAAGCAAATTATCGGGTATGTAATCAGTACGGTTGGAACTTCCTACTTTAACGATTTTTTAAGCTCAATCACAATCGGAAAAACCGGGTATGGAATTCTTCTTCTAAAAGATGGAACCGTAATCTATCATCCGGATACGAATATGATTGGACATAACATCAACTCCGACACTCTCTCCCAGCTCGTAAGCAACTACAAAAATGATAAGATTGAAGTCAGCGGTGATTTTGAATACAATTATAACAATACGAATCAAGAATACGGTTATTGTATTCTACCGGAACTGGACTGGGTATTGTTAGTGAAGCAGGATGCCTCTGAAATCGGCTCTGTAACAACCATTATGCTGACACTTCTGATTGTTATATGCGCTGTCATCCTTATCATTGTTATCTTTTTTTCGGATTACATATCAAAGAAATATACAGCTCCGATTATTTCCTTAAGGGATGCCATGCGTACTGCGTCCGACGGCAACCTAACCGTCCAGTCCATTATAAAAAGCAACAATGAATTTGGAGAGCTATCGAAGAACTTCAACAAGATGCTCCATATCATAAAAACAAATTATGAAGATCTGGAGTCCATGCATGAAGAGCTTCTCTCCAACGAGGAACAGTTACGTTCCAACTATGACCATATTGAATATCTCGCCTATCATGATACTCTTACGCATCTTCCGAATAAGCTGGCTTTTCTGGATTATGTAAATGCTTCCCTGTCATCTTCAAATCCTGATCAGACACTTCATGCTGTATATTTTATTGATCTTGATAATTTCAAGACAATTAATGATACCCTTGGACACGAATATGGTGATACCCTTCTTACTAAGACTGCCGGAATCCTTACTTCCATTACCTCTTCAGGCGGAATGCTTGCTAGAGCAGGTGGAGATGAATTCCTTCTGTTTCAAGAATTTATCTCCACCAAGGAAACTGCTATTGAATTTGCTACGGAAATTATGGAACTCTTTAAAAGTCCATTGGATCTTGAAGGAGAAAATATATATGTATCAATGAGTATCGGTATTGCCTTATACCCGGAAAACGGACTAACCTCGAATATATTAATAAAGAATGCCGATATAGCGATGTACAAATCAAAGGATACCGGTAAAAACAAATTTACTCTGTTTGATTCTAAAATGGAGGAAGAGTTAAACAGAAACACCCTAATTCTTGAGGTACTTCGTAACGCAATCGATAATCAAGAAATCTACATACAATACCAACCACTGTTTGAATTAAAATCGAATAATATCATTGGTTTTGAAGCATTAATGAGAATACGTAACGAACGGCTTGGCAATATCTCTCCATCAGAATTTATTCCGATTGCAGAAGAAAGTGGTTTAATCATTGAACTCAGCTCTTGGCTCATCAAAGAAGCATGCCTATTTAATAAGAATTCCATTGATCTTGGTATTTCACCACGCCCTGTATCGGTAAATATTTCTTCAGTCCAAATTAATCGCCCAGGTTTTATCAATCTTTTGTCAGATATCCTTAATGAAACGCAGCTTCCTCCTGAATATTTGGAACTGGAAATTACAGAAAGCACCATAGTATCCTCCATTACGGATGCAACCAAATTATTAAGCAGCCTGCAACAGCTTGGCGTCAGAATTTCTCTGGATGATTTTGGAACCGGTTATTCTTCCCTGAATTATCTGACACAGATGCCGATTAACACCTTGAAAATCGATAAATCTTTTATTGATAACATCTGCACCAACAGTAAGGATGCTTTTATTGCCGAAGCTATCATTCAGCTTGCTCACAGCCTAGAAATTAGGGTTGTTGCCGAGGGAGTAGAATACGAAGATCAACTTCGCTTGTTAAAATCACAGCAATGTGACATCGTTCAGGGCTATATTTACAGTATCCCCCTTCATCCGGGTGAATTGCTCGATAATATCCGGGATGACGATTTGGTCGCACAATGTAATTTGTTTTAACAATTTAGTTAATAAGTACATATTCATAAGCATTAAAAAAGGAAGTCGGCATGCCGACTTCCTTTTGTTTTCATTCTTATTTTAATGCAGCTCCTGAGCAACCGAGTACATTAACAATCTTATGTTTAACAAGTGCCTTGATGTTGTTTCTGGCAGGTGTCAAGTATTGTCTCGGGTCAAAGTGGCTGGGATTGTTTGCAAAGTATTCTCTTACGCCTGCTGTAAATGCAAGTCTTAAATCTGAATCAATGTTAATCTTACAAACAGCCAAACCTGCTGCTTTTCTTAACATGTCTTCCGGAATACCGATTGCATCATCCATCTTTCCGCCATATTTCTTAATAATCTCAACATATTCCTGTGATACGGAAGATGCTCCATGTAATACGATCGGGAAATTAGGAAGTCTCTTTGCTACTTCTTCCAGAATATCAAAACGAAGCAGAGGCTTCTGACCCGGCTTAAATTTGAATGCACCATGGCTTGTTCCGATAGCAATTGCTAAGGAATCAACGCCTGTTTTGCTGACAAATTCCTCTACTTCTTCCGGTCTGGTATAAGAAGCGTCCGCTGCAGATATATTTACATCATCCTCAACTCCTGCAAGTTTTCCTAATTCGCCTTCCACAGCACAACCATGAGCGTGAGCATATTCAACAACCTTCTTGGTCAATTCAATATTGTCCTTGAAGCTGTGCTTGGAACCGTCAATCATAACTGATGAAAATCCACCGTCAATACAGGACTTACAAATCTCAAAATCATCTCCATGATCCAAATGCAAAGCAATCGGAAGATCCGTATCAAGTAAGGCAGCCTCAACTAATTTTACAAGATAAGCATGCTTAGCATACTTTCTTGCTCCTGCAGAAACCTGCAATATAATAGGTGCATTTTCTTCTTTTGCAGCTTCTGTAATACCTTGAATAATCTCCATATTATTTACATTAAAAGCGCCGATTGCATAGCCTCCGGCATATGCTTTTTGAAACATTTCTTTCGTCGTAACTAATGGCATATTATTATCGTCCTTTCTCTTTGTTAAATTTTAAACGATTCTATTTGTGACAAGCATACTTTCTTGCTGTGTTTCGTCTTGTATATTATACCATAAATTTGTGGCTTGAAAAGATTTTTCTTTATTTTTTTGGAAAACCTTAATTATCATTCTGAGATGTCGTTTCATATATTATTATAGGAAGATTTGTATCTTCCCATAATAAGGGGCCAATTCATTTTAAATAATCGTTTTTGGAGTTGGTATATTTATAAAAATGATTATAATTTTGTATAAGTAAAAGGAGTGTTATATATGCCATATCGAAATGATTCTTATAACCACGGAAGACATCGCGGCAGACCCCCCGGACCTCACGGGCACCGTCCATGGCCTCCCGGACCTTTTCCTCCTCCATGGCCTCCCGGACCCTATCCACCGCCAGGACACTATCCGCCACCGCCTCCTCCGCCCGGACCTCCCGGCAGACCGTGGCTCTGGTACTAATTTAATTCAGCATACCTGATAATTAATACTCCCTTGCCATTCATATAGAATTGGTATAAAATAATACAACAAACTAATACACTAATTAACATGCCTGCCCTACGAATTAGTTTTGGTCAAGGATAACGCAGGCACTACGATAAAAGGAGTATTCTATGGATGCAAAACATGTCTCGGATTCATTAACAGAGCAGGTGCAGATCATCATGCCAATGCATAGTAATGGTGCCAACCGGCTTTTCGGAGGGCAACTGGTCGAATGGATTGATATCGTTGCTTCCGTTGTTGCCAGACGTCACTCCGCTTGCAATGTCACAACCGCAGCCATTGATAATCTTCACTTCAAAGAAGGCGCATATATTAATAATACTTTAGTTCTGATTGGGCGTATCACGTATGTCGGAAAAACATCGATGGAAATACGGGTTGATACCTATGTCGAGGATTTATCCGGAATCCGCAAGGTAGTCAACCGTGCTTATCTCGTTATGGTTGCAATCGATGTCAGTGGTCAGCCCGCTGAGGTTCCTAAACTGATACTCGAATCTGAATCCGAGATTGCTGAATGGGAAGCCGGTATGAGAAGACATGATTTAAGAAATAGCCGTCGTAAGGAAGGTTATTAGTTTTAGGATATTAGTAACATCCATAATACAAGAAGCTTCACATACTCCCCTCATACATCTTTTTGCGGGAGTATGTGAAAGCCTCTTGTATTCGCAAACGCATTTTGTGTAAACCCTTTTTTCCATAATTCTATATTTGTTGTTATTTTGTTACTGTTCACACCCCAGACAATAATCTTGCCTATCATCTCCTTTGGCTGGGGTGTGAAGTGTAACGTTATTTCATCTGATCCAGTTGTTCTTTGCGATGTTCCTGTTTTTCTTTCGCATTTTTAAAGGCATTCTGATCCATATGCTCTGCGTTATGATTCAGATAACCCTCCGTATAAAGGAGCCGTTTTTCTGTATTCTCCTTTTCGTGATTATTACAGTTCTCACCATGTGCCAGGATGTTTTTCAGATTATCTATCTTCTCCTGGCGCTCCTCATTCAACTTTTTTGCATGATCAATATTCTCCTGTGATTTTGAGATATCGGCGTGTTCCTCAAGATGACGCTCGGTTCGTGTCTTTTTTTCAACCAGATTTACCAGATGATCAACTCTGCGTTCCTTTTTACAGCCTTCATTATCTTGTTGAATACTCATACTTTCCCACCTTTCGCAATAATTTAAGAAACAAATGTCTCTCTGAATTATTTTTCCCGAAGCCAAGTATGTTATCCCTGAATTTGATAACAAAGCATTTTCCTTATAGTAATTTGTGAAATATTTGAATTTTATGATTCTTTAATTCCCTTTAAATACCTGATATAATAAAACATATACTGCTGCACAATTCCGGCATAGCCTTGATATTTTCCCTTATCAAACCGGTTGTTGTATACCTCTTTTAAGGCCCTGAGAATCCATACATCAATAGGAAATCCTTCGATATGGTGAAGTCCGTACAAGGAGATGCAGTTAGCCACCTTTTCCCCTATACCGCGTAATTTCTTAAGAGTATCTACTGCTTCTTCAAAGCTTTTGCTCTTTAAATCTTCAAGGTTTAGATCCCCCAGGACTACCGACCTGGCCGCTTGGAGGATATATTCATCACGATATCCTGTATTAAGGCTGCGCAGTGCTTCCTTATCCGCTCGGGCAAGAACCTCTGCTTTCGGAAATAAATGAAATGGTGTATTACCGCATTCCCGGCTAATCTTATCCTCCCCATAACATCTGCAGATTCCCTCAATGCAGCTCTTTATCGCCGGAATATTCTTATTCTGAGATATAATAAAACTTATGGCTGCCTCAAATGGCTCCTGTTTCAGTATCCGAATGCCCCTACCGTATTCCGCTGCCTTCTTTAAGAACTCATCCTCTCCACTGATCAATTCCGTTACGACTTTACTATAGTCATAGCTTAAATCAAAATACTCCTCCCATATTTGGTGAAATTCTTCTTCTGAGCAGCTTAATTCAACGGTTTCAGCATCAAGCTGCGTCAACTCAAGATATCTTCCGTATGCCACCAGATTACACTTTTGCTTTTTACTCTCATTCATTCGATTCATGCGAAAGCACTGCCCCGAGGCTGCAATTTGCATGATATTAAAATTCTCATTATGTACAAACACTGTATTATCCCTGCTTTCTCTCGCATTATTCTATACATAGTAATAAATCATTGATATAATAACATGTAACTATTCAGTACCCCGAGAAATCCACGGGATTTCGAAAAAATTCAGCGCCAAAATATGTGTTTTTAATATATTTTGTGTGCATCGATTCGAAAGAACCGCAGTGACTGAATAGTCACAATAAATTAGATCTTTAATCTCCACAAATAACACATCAAACTACTATTAATAGGAGGAAACACAACAATGGTAATCGATACGGCCATCAAGGATTTTACGATCAGATTCGGAAACAGACAAGATACTGCTCTCATACTGCAGTTTATTAAAGAGCTTGCCGATTATGAGCATTTGCTGGATATGGTAGTGGCTACCGAAGAGATTCTTGAGGATTATTTATTTGAACAGAAGAAAGCAGAGGTTATTATCTGTGAATATCAACAGAAGCCGGTAGGCTTTGCTCTATTCTTCCATAACTTTTCAACTTTTCTCGGAAGATCAGGACTTTATATCGAAGATCTCTACGTAAGGCCTGAGATGCGAGGACAAGGCATGGGTAAAGCCATACTCAAATATCTGGCAGGCCTTGCAAAAGAACGAGGTTGTGGGAGAATGGAGTGGTGGGTACTTAATTGGAACGAGCCTTCCATCAAATTCTATCAGAGTCTGGGGGCTATGCCAATGGATGAATGGACGGTATATCGACTCACGGATGAAGCACTGGATAAGCTTGCAAATCAGTAGTATCCAACTGTAATATAATCATTCACTGAGAAAAACAAGCGTAATATAGGTATAGTATAAGGAATCCGTAACTGAGGCCGTAACACCGATACAGATATTATTCTTTGTTAAATATTCTGTGCTTACCCCTGTCGCATTATATTGATTAATACTGAAATCCGCATCGTAATAAAACCCACTACTACTTTGCAGTAATTGACAATAATCACTCAATGCACTGTAGAAATCCGCATCTGAGGATGTAACGGAATCAAACAGATAGGTATAAGTTGCAACTCCATCATACGTATCGTAATCATAATACACAAAACGATCGTCCGAATCCAAGCTTAATACATCCGGGAGTTCGCTGTAGGAGTAATTATCTGCATAATCCGCAGAATTATCACCTCCTGTGCCGGAGTCATCACCGAAGTCTGTACTAGTATCATTATCACCGTTATCAGGAGCATTGTAATCGGATGAATCATTTTGGATAACTTCACCCGTGGTTTCTGAGCTTTCTATTACGCTTTCACCTATAACGTATAATGCAAATATGCCAGCTATCAGGAAAAATAAAACAGAAACTAAGATGATTATTACAATGAAAACGGTATTATTCTTCCTAGGCACAGGCTGTGGATAAAGCATACCCGGTATCATCGGTCCGCGCGGCATAGAATTCAAAGGCATACCATAAGGTTGTTGTTGAATCGGTGATATCCTATTTGGCTGTTGCTGAATCGGCGGTATCCAATATGGTTGTTGTTGGGTCGGCGGTATCCTATATGGCTGTTGCTGAGTCGGTGGCATACTATACGGTTGTTGCTGAGTCGGTGGCGGAACCTGTCCTTGCTGAGCTTGATTTTGGGGTATTTCATTGTGCAGTGTCTGAACGGATGGTATAATTAATTTCAGCTTTCCCCCGCATGTATCACAATATGTACGGTCTTCTTGAAACTCCCGTCCACACCCGACACATCTTTTTGCGTTTTTTATCGTAGCGATCAATTCATTTTTCATGCCGCACCCGGGACAAAATTTTTGACCTTCCAATAGTTCTCTACTGCATCCTCTACATATCATAAAATATCGTCCTCCATCTGATATTAGAATCTCAATAATCTGCCGATTACAAACATTACATGGCTCGCATGCTTTTACGAGACTATATTCCTATTATAAGACGTCCGTAAACAATAATCAATTATTTCTTATTGTTTCAGCAGATGACATGTTACAGTTCAGCCATCAAAGAGATATATCCGAACTGTGAAAAAATGATTTCTCAGTCTTGTCACTATTCCTTGCTGGGCTGAACTGTAACAATGACATTTTGTATTGCTTAAATGACAAATTACGGTATAATCAAATTAAGGTCTTCCTGCCACTTCTAAGTCTGGTGGGTCGGAAAAAATGTATGAGGAGGGTTTATTATGGAAACTAGACCGTATGTTTCATGGAAGCTGATTGGTGACTTTATGACTGCTACCTTTGTAAAAATGGGGGTACCATATGAGGAAGCATTGATTTGCTCCGATGTATTAATGGAAAGCGACCGGCGAGGAATTGAAAGTCACGGCTGTAACCGCTTTAAAGCGATTTATATTGACCGCATGCTAGCGGGAATACAAAATCCTATTACAGAATTTGAAATTGTTCGTGAAACTCCCACCACTGCAGTTGTTGACGGACATGACGGAATGGGTATGATAGTTGGCACCAAATCAATGCAGATGGCTATCGATAAGGCAAAGAAATATGGTATGGGCATGGTAGCAGCGCGCAATTCTACTCATTACGGAATCGCCGGATATTATGCAACCATGGCTACAAAGCAAGGTATGATAGGAATTACCGGAACGAATGCTCGTCCATCCATCGCTCCTACCTTTGGTGTTGAGAATATGCTTGGAACTAATCCTTTGACTGTCGGTATGCCGACAGATGAAGATTTCCCCTTTGTTTTGGACTGTGCGACAAGTATCACACAGCGAGGTAAAATCGAATATTATGCCCGCAACGGCATTGATACTCCAAAGGGTATGGTAATCGGTCAGGACGGTACTGCCTTAACTGATAGCGAACAAATTCTTCAGGACCTTACCAATGGACGCGCCGCTCTTGCTCCTCTTGGCGGAATCGGCGAAGAGCTTGCTGGATATAAAGGCTATGGCTACGCCACCGTAGTAGAGGTTTTATCTGCTGCATTGCAGGCCGGCAGCTATCTTAAACTTCTTAACGGCGTTGGGGACAGTGGTAGCAAAATCCCATATCATCTGGGACATTTCTTTATCGCTATTGATCCTGAAGCTTTTCTTGGTCTTGATAGCTTCAAAAAAACTACAGGAGATATCCTCCGCTCCTTAAGAGCCTCTAAGCTTGCTCCCGGGGAAGAGCACATTTTTACTGCCGGCGAAAAGGAATACTTGACCTGGCTGGAGCGAAAAGATAAGGGTGTTCCGATTGGTGAAGCCGTACAGAAGGAATTTCTCGCCGTACGTGATAGGTTCGAGCTCCCCTTCAAATTCCCGTTTGAAGACTAATGAATAATATGAAATAAATTTCAATGTATTGAAGCTTGTTTTACTATTCATATATTTAGGTTTGATTTTTTGTTTATTTTGTTTCTAATCCACTGCAATTGCAGTGGATTTTCTCTCTTTCTATCAGTTGACACGATATGTATTGTCATGTATAATTACAGCTGACAAGACATCTATCATGTCTGGCAATTAACCTACATAGAAAGAAGGTATTCATTATGTCAACCTCATACAAAGTTAGAACTTTAACAACAGCAGCCATGCTCTGTGCCATCGGTATTCTTATTCCCTTGGTAAGTCCACTCAAGATTATTATTCCACCTGCCTCCTTTACCTTGGCAAGTCATGTTGCTATCATGATCGCCATGTTTATATCGCCTGTTGTTGGGATATCCGTGGCTTTAGTTACCTGTCTTGGTTTCTTCATTCATGGTTTTCCGCTAGTCGTGGTTCTCAGGGCATTATCCCATATTATCTTTGTCGCTCTTGGAGCGGTTATCTTAAAGCGGTTTCCGAAAACCTTAAACTCCTTTAAGACAATGATTCCTTTTGCCCTATTAATTGCGATTGTACATGCGATAGCTGAGGTATTTGTTTCAAGCCTGTTCTATTTTCAAGGAACTGTTACCAAAAGCTATCTTATTTCCGTTATCGGATTGGTTGGCATCGGAACCATCATTCACAGTCTTGTTGACTTTTCAATTGCCGTTCTGGTCTGGATACCGGTACAGCGTGTTGTAAATATCCCTACAAGTGCGAGGATTAAACTGGGCGCAAAGTGATTATAGGTTACATTAATACATGAAAGGGTAGGATTAATCGCTTATGATTATTCCTACCCTTTTCATTTTATTATAAAACATAATTCTGACTAGTGTACTGTCTCATTGACCTTTAGAAATATGCCGGATAGCTCGTGACAGTGCACTTGGGCGACAAAAGCCCTATATATTTTTATCTTCGTCAATTTGCATATAAACACGCCACCCTATGGTAATACATAAAATCATACTTCATCCAAGCAAAAGCGTGTTGCGAATGAACGATTTTATGTATTACCATTCAAGAGCAAGATTGTGCAAATTGACGATAGATACAATAAAAGTGGGCTTATGGCACCATGACTAATGCTAATATTTAATAAAATTCGATTCAATTTCTGATTCAATGATAGTGATGGATAAAATCTTCATTAGGTCAATTTCATAAGCTTCGACCTCATTCTCATTTGCATCGGCAATCACACGAATAACCGGTCTTAGCGGAAAATTCTTATTTTGTTCTTTTACAATACCGGTACAATTGTCCGATAGTCGAATTATGGAACCGTTCGGATAAATAGCTATCTGTCTGATAAATGCGGAAACAAGTTTTGTATCATATTTCGTCTCTGCATGTTCTATCAGATAATTTACAGCTTGATTTGAATTCCATCTCTGGCGGTAACAACGGTCAGACACTAAAGCATCGTAAGTGTCTGCAACAGTAACAATCCTCACAACTTCGTTAAGCTCTCCTGCCTTTATCCCCGTTGGATATCCGGAACCATCCATCGCCTCATGATGATATAAGGCAACGATTCTGGAAAGTTCCGTCAGATTTAGACACTTTTTTAAAACCCCATAGCCCAAGGTCGTATGTTGCTTAATATATTCCGCCTCGTCCGGCTCCAGATTTTCCACTTTATTCAGTATCTTTTTATCGATCAGTATCTTCCCTATATCATGGAATAAAGCTCCTGCCGCAAGCTTTTCTAACATAATCTTACTATATCCCAACTGTCTTGCAATCAGAAGAGAATACACTGTAGTACTGACTGAATGAGCAAAGGTATATTCATCGCTCGCACTGATGTCGTTCAGGCTTACCTGCATTTCTTCATTTGACAAAATATCATCGATAATGTTATGTATTGTTTCAGACAGATCCGACAGATCAACTACAGTTTTATTCTCAAAATCATCAATCGTCTGCCTTAGAATACGCTTACACGAAACTCTTGTTTCTTCCGAAATCGCATCCGGAATTTCAATACCTTGGCTTATGTGATCCTCTACATAGACATAATCAAAACCGAGATTCTTAAGAGCGTTTGCGTGTTTATCAAGATCATCGCACCCTTCCTTCAGTATTAATTTATCTCTATGATATAACGATTTTGCAAGTACCATATCCGGCTTAAGCATAGATAGTGAAATCAGCCTCATTAGAAATCTCCTTAATTTAACCATACAACTATTATAATGATACTTTATTGTTTATATGGTGTCAAGGGTGTCATATATCTTAGAAAGCTGTTTTTCTTTAATTATGTAACTTATCCGTCTCTCTTATTGGGCATTTTTCTTAATAAATCCGATCAATTCATCTACCTGAGTAAATGCTAAAGCGACCACGGTATCTGCCGCTCCATAATATATTGCAATTCTTCCTGTCGAAGCATCCTGCAAGGTAGCGCAAGGGAAGGTCACATTCGGTACATCACCAACACATTCATAGATTTCCGTCGGATGGAAAATAAATGGCTTACATCTGTATTTTACCTTCCATGGCTCATCAATATCCAGTATAGCTGCACCCATGGAATAAATCAAACCATTACAGGTCGTACCGACTCCGTGGAAGATTAAAAGCCAGCCTTCGTCAGTCTCAATTGGGATTGGCCCTGCTCCTATCTTTGTCCATGCCCAACCCTCGGCTTTCATAACAAAACGATGATAGCCCCAGTGCTCCAGATCAAAACTCTGGCTCAGATACATATCACCGAATGGGGTATGCCCGTTATCACTCGGACGTGATAGCATAATATATTTTCCGGCTATTTTTTTAGGGAACAAAACTCCATTACGGTTAAAGGGTAAGAAGGCATTTTCCATCTGATAAAATTTCTTAAAATCATAAGAATATGCTACCCCAATGGTTGGCCCATGGTAATTGTTACACCAGGTCACTACATACCGATCCTCAATCAGACATACTCTGGGATCATAACCGCATGCAACTCCAAGCAGTTCATCCTTCTCATTGTACAAGGGCAGTGGATTATGCTCAATATCCCAATCAATAGCATTCATACTTTTTCCAAGAAATAAATGCTGCTCCATAGCCGTATTGTCACTGCGAAAAATACCGACAAAAGCACCTTCCTTAGCAATAACTGCACTATTAAAAATACTATTAGCTCCCGGAATCTGATTACGCTTAACAATCGGGTTGTTGCTATAGCGCCATACACTATCCTGACATCCTTCCGGACGATCCTGCCAAGGCATATTCGTTAAATTCTCTCCAATAATCATATTACCTCCATTAATGTCACATGTATTTTTCATTTATAATGCATATTTAGTGCATATATAGTGCATTAATTATGATATATTGATTATATCAACAATTATATCTCTTGTCTACATCATTAACCGAAATTAAATAATTTAAGGTTAATGGTTAATGTCCACACCCCAGCAAATAATCCAGCTCAATGATTTCGGTAAATGATTTCTTCTTGCTTACGCCGCTAATGTTCCTCTTATTTGTATTTAAAGCTTATGTGAAGCCCTGTATCTATAAATCAGTATGGATGGATTATCATTATCCTGACTTTCCTTCTTATTTATGTCATTCGATTGACCGGTGTTCTATTTGCTGAACTGCTGATAGAACTGTTTAAGATCTGCTTTTATATCAGACTGTAGTTGTGTTTTCTTAACGCAAAGGATAGCTCCCTCCAGCGAATACAGACGATGAATACAGGCGGATGCATCAATTGCCTTAATTCGAAGCCACGCCTGCTTACTACCTGTGTCTTTTAATTGGTCATACGTATAGATTCCTACCTGATTTAACTGTTCCTCCACAACCTTGCCAATGTTCAAAAGTTCACTGAGTTCTCCCATAAAAAACCTCCTTATATAGCCTCTTCGTAACTTTTTATTGCCGCTGCAAAGCTGTCTGATACCCGAAGCCCTACTAACGGCATTCCCACCAAAACCGCACTTTTAACTTCCTCCAGGGAAGCACCCAATTCTTTGGCATGCTTTACATGAAACGGTATCCCACTCGCCATGGATAAGGCAGCCAGGACGCCGATATAGGCCAGTTCATGAGTCTTATCCCCGAGTGCTCCGGTACCGCCAAGTTTCATCACAAATTCCATAAAAGCCGGGCCGACTCCGTTTGATTCCTCCATAAATATCTGAAAATCATTCGTAACCTGTTTCATATCTTTACTCCTTTCACTATCTCTGTATTTTTGTAGCTACATAGATAAAGATGCAGGAAAAAGAGAAAAGATTTGCTTCATACAAAATATTTATTTTAATGCCTCAAAAACGCTCTGATACCATTCCTCTGTAGGCTTTCGATCCGGCATAGCGGAATATAGAGTTTTTATCTTATCACGTACCTCTGCCCGAAACTCATAATTTTTCTCTCGATAGTCTAAAGAATTAATCAAATTCTTGGTCTGTTGTTGAAGCTTGTCCCTATTCTGTGAAAATTCAATCCATGCCTTACAGCTGCAAGTATTTTTACTATCTATGATATTGCAGTGATCGGCAAAGAAGGAATCGATATTCATACGAGCGCGGTACAGCAGTCCTTTAGCGGCTAATATTGAGGTTTCTAAAACAATGGCGGCATCCTCAACCTTCATTCCGTACATATCAACCAGGGAAAACACGATTCTCTGGTTCAGTGTCAGCTTTCGGACCATGGCGAGAAAGCATCCATTCTGTAATGCCTGTATTTCCTCCGCAACAATCACCTCGTCCTCAGGGTTTTGGAATCTGTCTATGAGAATTCGGCCCTCCTGTTCCAGAAGGTCATATTCCTCTATCAACTCTTCATTCCTTCTTCCGGTACTTCGAATCTTCATAAGGAACTGATTGTAACAAATCTTTGCCAGCCATTTCTTTACGGCCAGCTCCGACTGTAGACCGTCAAGCCCCTTCCACGCTTGAATGAAGGTTTCTTGGGCGATATCCTCTGCATCCACAGGATGGCAGGAAAGCTTTAAGGCATAGTTATAGATGTAAGCTCCAAATTCTTGAACTAGATTTTCAATGCTCATGTCGTACTATATCCCTCCGATTGTTTACGATATATAAAACGCAGTTATAAATTTTCTTTATTTTAGCACAAGATATACGAACTGAAAAGAATTACTGATTATATCCGATTTACGCTACCTAATATGTCAATATTTATCATGCATACTTTCATAAGATTAACCCATAATAATAAAAACCAGATACGAAAGGAGTTAATATTATGAAAATTATGAAAGGCACCAAAGGCCAATCCACCAACAGTAAAGCCACCCCTACTAAGGATACCGGACCAAAGAATAATGATTCCGATAACGATGTAGATTATAAAAATAGAACAAAAACTGATAATTGTACCTCTGCCACCGAGGACAAATCATCTACCGCTGGAAGTAAATAATCGCTTAAGAACGTTCATTAAAACTCTAATTACAAGGTTGCAACATATCGGACCTCACTTAATATTCAAGAAAACAACTTTCCTATATACCAAGGGGTTGCTGCAAAAACTGCAGCAACCCCTTTACCCTAAGTATAAAATTAATTCCATAAAAATACCTACATATACTCAATTCTGTTGCCGTCAGGTAAATATGTTTCTTCTTTCCATACGGGCTTAATCCGAAACTGAAGGTCAAGTCCGGTTTCGGACAATTGGTACTGCGGCAGCAATTTTGGTCCACAGCTGTTTGATCCCACTCCACTCATTCCGTAATCAATCGTTACGATGGTTTCTTTCCTCTTCTTAAGCTCATAAGGATGTGCAGCACCGGCAATATCAAGCGGTGTATAATGAGAAGCCTGGAAGGAGAAATGATCCATTCCTGTAAATAAAAGACCCGTTCCCTGCGCATTTGATATAACTGCCCAATCTGTATTATAATGACTTCCATTCTCCTGCGGCTTTAGATAGTTTTCAAACATTGCATCTACATCTGTCAAATATCTGCTCTTTCTGGTGCTGTGATGTTTATCGATATAGCTCTCATGCGGTCCGTAACCAAAATACTCAACAACTTCATTTCCGTTTGGCATCGTAAACTGTATACCAAACCTCGGTAAAAATGGCAGACCTTCTCTGACTTCGCCCGAAACTTTTGCCTGAATTTCACCATTCCCATAGATTGTCCATTCGCCGGTCACCTGCATTACCGGCTTCCTTGAATAAACGCCAAGTGAGCTTTTTACCTGAAGAACAACTGCGTGTTCTCCTTCCTTCAGGGTCTGCACGGAGTAAATATGACTTTTTACCCGGTCATAGCCTGCCTCTTTCCACTGCTGCTTGATACCGGCGTCATTATCCGTCGGGGCCCTCCAAAGGCTAATCTCGTGAGCTGCAGCCAGAAGCTCAAGTCCTCTGTACTTAATTGAAGAAAAGGTTCCGGTCCCGCGGTTGAATACATATTCAAAATCAAGTCCTGTAATGACGATGTCCCGGTCCGTAACAAGCGTCTTAAGCTTTGGTAGACTTTCTACGCTAACGCTCTTCTTAGCTACAACCACCGGCAATTCAAATTGATCAAAGCCCAGTTCATATCCACGTTCTGACCATGGTGTAGCCGTCTTCTGCTTGTAGATTACGGTCAGATAATACTTCCCATCCTCTTGCTGCGGATAAGGATAGTTAATTGTGAAGCTTTTCGTCTCCTGAGGTTGTAAATCAAGTTCTGTAATCTCACCTTTGGCAACTCTGACTCCGTCTCTTTCCAGTTCCCAGCACAGGGTAACGAAAGAGCTATCCTGAAAATAGTATAGATTTGTAATTTCTATGATCCCCTTGTTAAGATCAATTGCTTCTGCACAAAAGGGCTTAATTATGTTCTTTAATTCAAGTAACCCGGTATGAGGTGTCCGATCAGGATATACCAATCCATCCACACAGAAATTACTGTCATTCGGTTGATCATTAAAATCTCCGCCATACGCAAAGTATTCGATGCCGCCATCAGTCTTCGTCTTAACACAATGATCCGTCCATTCCCATACGAAGCCGCCGGCAAACCTAGGATACTTATAAATCACATCCCAGTAATCCTTTAAATCTCCCGGGCCATTTCCCATTGCATGACAATATTCACATAGTACAAAGGGTCTTAAATCATTTTCATCCTTAAGCAGTTCCTTTTCAAAATAATCTACCTCGGCATACATCTTGCTGTTCACATCAAGATAGGAAGAGTCACGGTAATCCGTACCCCAATTTGTTGCTCCCTCATAATGTAGCAAACGACTACTATCCCGGCTTCTTGCCCAATCTGCCATCCTTCTGTGATTAATGCCGTGACCGGCTTCATTTCCTAACGACCACATGACAACGCAGGTTGCATTCTTATCCCTCTCCACCATTCGCTGCATCCTGTCTATAAAAGCTGCTTCAAATTCAGTATTCGCAGCGATCATATGAATGTCACCTGCCATAACACAGCCGTGCGCCTCGAGGTCAGCCTCATCAATTAAATAAAAACCATATTCATCACACAGCTCCAGAAACCTCGGATCATTCGGATAATGAGAAGTTCTCACTGCATTTACATTATGGCGCTTCATCAACAACAAATCCTGTCTCATATGCTCAAGCGGTATCGCCTGCCCAAGCTCAGGATGAGAATCATGGCGGTTAACACCCTTGAATTTAATCGCTTTACCATTGATTAAAATTATGGAATCTTTAATCACAATTTTACGAAATCCGATTTTAAGCGGAATAACCTCAGTCACACCCGAGAGGAATAATTGATATAAGTATGGCTTTTCCGCAGACCATAATTCAGGATTGGTAACCGAAAAGCTAATCACTGTCTTTCCACTTGCAACTATTGTCTGCTCTGCTAATGCTTTGCCACCGGAATCCTTTAAGACCGCTTTTATCTGACTATTTACATTCCCGGGCAGATCAACTTCACAAGTTAATAAGCCCTGTTCAAAGGTATCATTTAAATCGGTTTTTACAAAGATATCAGAAATACCCTCAACGTCTCTTGTAAGCAGGTAGACCTCTCGAAATATTCCTGAGAGCCTCCATTTATCCTGGTCTTCCAGGTAGCTTCCGTCACACCATTTTAATACCATTACAGCGATCGAATTCGTGCCCTCAGACACATAAGAGGTGATATCAAACTCCGAAATCATATGGCTGACCTGGCTATATCCAACTTGCTTTCCATTAATCCAAACATAAAAGCAGGAATCTACTCCTTCAAAGAGAAGCTTGATCTCTTTTCCCTGCTTCTTATCACAATAAAAATCCCTAGTATAGATTCCGGTGGGATTCTCATTCGGAATATAAGGAGGATCAAAGGGGAACGGATAGTTAACATTCGTGTAATTCGGCCTATCATATCCATGCATCTGCCAGTTAGACGGTACAATAAGTTTATCCCAGGAAGTTGCATCAAAATCCTTATGATAAAAGCCATCCTCTACATCCTCTACCGATTCGTAGTAGCGAAAGTTCCACGTTCCCGATAGATTTGTAAAATATGCAGAAGTTTCGCGAACTCCACTCTCTGCCTTCTCCTCTGACTCATAGGGAATAAAGTATGCATGTGGTTGTTCACAATTAATGTGGAGGCTGCTCGGATCTTCCCAGTATTTCGTTATACTTAACATTTAAATTCCTCCTAATCTGTTTCTTGATTATTTGTCACAGTACTTCCTTGCGTAACATCAGCCACCGCATAGCCCAAAGGCCGGAGGCTATAATTCTAAGTCCGAATATAATCCAGAAAACGGTTTGTAATGCAACTAAATCCGCACCAAGACGGGTATAAACCGCCACTCCTACAATAGGCATAACCGCATTTGAAATTGTTACCATCATTGTGTAAATCGAGATATTAAGCGTCTTGTTTTTCTCCGGGAGTACCTCCAGCAGACACTGTAGGACATTAAGTGCTATGATTGCCATAGCAAAACTTGAACATGTATTGAATATTACAAATATCATTTTTCCCTGAGGCAGCGGTACACTGGTGGCTATTATCATGCTGACGGGGAAAGTTGCCAAGCCAAGACTGCCAAAGATCATACCAAACCTTACTCCGCGCTTCATATTAAATCGGCTCCAAAAACCCAAGGTAAGAAACTGAATCACTGCATTACCGATACTGACATAACTGAGCCAGGCTTCGTTCATCTTAAGGTATTTTACCTGTCCGATAAAATATAAAGTCCAGTCAAGATGCCAGGTCATATAGAAAAACATCGCAACAACAACAAAACCGAGAAACTTCTTGTTATGGAAAAGCTCAATAATCGTAGATTTCAGATGCTTAACAGCGATTCCTGAAGGAGAATGCACCTGATCACTCTTAATCTTCTTCAAAACAAAGATCTGTATCAAAAGTAAAATCGCACCAATAAAGAAATAAGCCTGATGTATCATTATCTTTTCTCCCGTTGTTCCTGCACTGGCAAGTAAAGCACCACTGCCAAAAGGAATGATGATACCAATCAAAAAGGTCAACGCGGTACGGGAGGTCAAGATATGATTTCTGGCTTCAATAGTAACGACATCGGAAAAATAAGCCTGCCAGGATACATTATAGATAGTCATAGGGCCTGTAGATATTGCTAGCAATAGCAGGAATGCCCCTAAACTATATGTGCCTAATGCCGGAACAAACCCAATCATAACATAGAACACCGCAAGTGAGGATATGGCGGCTATCACCATACTCCGTTTATTAACCAATCGATCAGTCAAGATTCCACCGGGAATCAGTACTAACATCCCAACCAACTGAGGAAGGGTCATAACAAGACTTAATTCATAATCACTTGCGCCCAATCTGGTAGCAAATAAATTATTATTAAGTCCGATCAGATTATTAACTAAGGTGATCAACATGCCCTCAAGTGTAAAAAGTATAAGGATTCTGTTCCGGGGAACAGTCGCTTCCTGTTTCAACCTCGACAAAAAATTGTTATTCATGTTCCTATTAAATGCTCTCATATTCTGTTTCGCACGCTTTCCGGCTATGTTATTTTATCTGTCAAGTATATCAATCATAATACATAATTCGATAATTTCAAATGTATTTTCCTGTATTAATCATGTAAATAAAACGTAACTATTCAGTACTCCGAGAAATCCATGGAATTTCGAGAAAATGTAGCGCCAAAATATGTGCTTATCAACATATTTTGTGTGCATGGGTTCGTAAGAACCGCAGTGACTGAATAGTCACAATAAAACATAGTACACCAAATCAGGGGTAAAGTCCGTATTAACGGTGCTATACCCCTTTTCCTGTGTTGCATAAATGCCTATTAGCGGACGTAACCTCAGTGTGTTATAGCGAGTGCACTGAAAAAGTCCCTTTCATAAACTTGACATGAATAAAGGCGTATGATTCGAGTGTCGAAAGTCGCAAATTAACTTAAAGCATGGATATCGTTGTATATATACTCATGCGGCAGACCGGCTGACGACGGCAAGAAGGAAAGGCAACCAAATGAATATAGATACAACGATATTCATGGCATATCCTAAAAGCGACTTTTGACATTCGAATCGAGTATACAACTTTATTCATTTAGCCATCTATAAATGGACTTTTTCAGTGCCCTCCGTTATAGCACGCCCCTTTCCGAATCGGATTTCTTTTAAATTCTTTTTGATTAAGTTGCAATATTCAATAAACTCATCCCAGGTTTCATTGAACTGTTCAAGTTCAGGAAAATCCCTACTATATTTAATAATTGTCTTAAAACTTAGTTCTATTTCTTTGACTCCTTGCATTAATATATCAATATTTGATTCTGTCATTTTGCTATTACTAATGTTAAGATCTCCTGTCCAGTGTAACGAATCTCTTATCCTCGGCAAAGCCCTGTAAATCACAGCTATGATATCGGCTCTTCGATCAATTGCGGTTCCAAGCGTTTCTGTAATAAATAATCTTAAATCCGATGCCATTACGATAAGTAATTCAATAAAATGACAGCTCATAATTGCCCGTTCAATATAAGTCTGTAATAAGACCGAACGACTCTGCTCTTCTAAATGTGAGGATACTTTCTCCAGTTCGATATTTGAATTTTTAATTATAATATCAATTTTGGCCTCATTTTCCAATATCCTATTATAATGATCCGTAATTTCATTGTTATAATTTCTTACCTCTTCCAACATCGTATTTGATTTTTCTGCAATGTCACCGATTTTTTGCTTATACTCTGATATCGTGTTATAGTAATCGCAAACCTTATCATACTTTTCTTTTACATCTTCGGCAGATATTTTTGTATCCTTCGTTGCCTGTTGGGATTCCTTCAAAAAATAAAGACCTACCGAAATAAATGCAGAGGATAGGAATCCGTATAATAACGATATGAGGTCCTTCGTTGATGCAGTTGCCTGAGCTTCACTTAACTCTTTGATATATTCCGCTCTTGTTATTACCATGTTTTGCGGGTAATTCTTTAAATCTTGATAGGCGGAGTTTATATTAATCTGATTTATGATAAAAAAAAGTGAGCAAAACGCCATGCCAATAATGCCAATCATGATAAGAACATACAACAATATCTTGAATGGTCTTTCTGAATTCTTTCTGCCATTATTCTTCTTGGACATTTCGCTCACCTCATTCCCATTTCTTTAAAAGCTCTAAAATCTCATTTAGTGGATTCTTATGATTTGCCTTCCCTGACTTTGGTATCTTCTTAACAGATTGGAAATATTCTTTGTATATATTATTGCTATGTACATTCTTCTCGGCTAAATCAATATACTCAGAAAAGATGATTGTTTTACTGAGAATATCATAATTTTTCTTCTCGCATACATGGTTAATCAACCATATCCACCCCGTTAGCGATGATCCAAAGGTACATTTCATCTCATCAAGAAATAAGCCCTCAGGTGCAAAGCTAAGATCCGTAATTATTGCATCAATTCGATCATTATCCCACGCTTTATCAGCCTCATAGATATCATTACAACGAAAAACGAAATATCCTGCGTCAATTAATCTTTCACAAATAACATCTAAAGTTTCTTCACGGTCATCTAAAACAAGAATGTTCATATATTCACCTCAAATGTAGTTTTATAAGTTGCGTAGCTGATTTGCTCCAAGATCCTTTTTGTTGGCAGCTTATTAATTTTATTTTCGTTATCATAGAGTTCATTATTGATAGCGTCGCTATATACAGAATCGATTTTTCTTAATTTTTCGATATCCATTACTTCATTTTGTACATAGCTCGAGCCTTTTAGTTTTTGTATCTCATTCTTAACATTAGCCAATATTCTTTTATTCACGATTTGATAGGGTAGGTTTATGTAGGCTTCCATCATTGGTATATTATAGGCGGATATCTTAATACATTTATGACTAACGTCACCGCCCAACCGATGGGCCGATTCTTTTACTACATATAACCCGACTCCGACTCCGCCCGCCGCATTATCATAGGAATCATACCCTCTGGAGAAAAGTTTGTAGGGCGATTCATTATTGTCCATTTCCTTTCCAAAGCTTGTAATTGTTAGGCTTCTTCGTGCACTGTCCTCAGTCGGACGTGCACAGTCAATGTGAATATTCGTCCCCAAGTAACAATACTTAATGGCATTATCAATTAAATTAAATATGATCTGATCCAATAAATATTTATCCGTCTTGTAGGGAGATCGTAATTCATCCCGGTCATTGACAGACGGGGTTAATAGCGACAACATTTTATGTTCGATCTGCCTTTTGTATAGCTCACGCCACTTATAAATTATTTCTTTGAATACCTTTACCTCTTCATACTCAATTCTATGAGGAGAGCCCATAATCGCTTCTACATTAGCACTAAGTGTCCTTAATTGTGATAAGGAACTTCCAAAATCAAGTCTGATTCCATCTATCTTTTCATCACTTAGTTGATGTATATAGCTTGAATCTCTGAGTCTAAAGTCAAGTATATGCTGTAATCCCAATGTAACATGGGATATTTCATGGCGATAGATGCGAAGCATTCTATTGGTGGACGACTCTGAAAGTCTTGATAATCTTGAAATAAGATAAGAAAATATAGCTGTCCCACCACTTATCAAATGCTTTGTTAAGGAATCCAACAATTTTTCAAAGAAAGAATCTAAATTCTTACCAAACGAAATCAGCATTACTACGGAATATTGAGGCTTGTCCGAAACAGGGAAAAATATCAGCAACTTATTATCCGCGTCAAACCTTCCGTTAATTCCTTCCACACATTTTAATAAATCGCGATGTTCATGGCTTGTTGAAGCCTTATAAAAGAGATTTTTATGTATATTACTCAAATTTATTCTATAGTTAGAATATTCATTTTTCCAATTAATAATTTCATTCTTGCTTGCAGGAATGTAACTAACTGAATTTAATGTAGTAACTTCAGAAATCGACAGAGTATCAACCCCGAATATAATCATGTATTGCAGCCCTAGGTTACGAACCAGTATTTCCATGCTTTTTGTAACATCATTCCAAAAATTATATATAACCTTACCCGGTGGTAGTGAATCATCCGATAGTGTAGCATCAAGGCTTCTCTGTTCATAAAATTTCTTCATAGATGCATCAACTGTATTACGAATAAACATTTCTCTTTTATCCTGCATATAATTATCAAGCTGCTGTTGTAGCTGTATAAGCGTAGAAAATACTTTATCAGTCAAAATATGAAAGGAGTCCACGTCATATTCATCTTTTGGATCTATTCCAATTAACGCCTCCGATATTCCCAAATGATTCGGCAGCATATCACGTCTTTTACTCTGATTATCCATAATCTTTCGTTTGATAATTTCTTTTATATGTTCATCATCTGTGGAACCTTGTATTTTCTTTATGTAATCATTAAAAATGTCCGGGTTTTGTTGAAAATATTTATTTTGAAATTCCAAATATACTTTGTTATTATCAATACGAATTTGCCCAATAAACAATGTTCCGATTACATTATTTTCAAATATGATCGGAAATATCAGTTCTATATATCCCATTATTTTACAGGGATATTTTAAATAACCGGTATCATCCTTAATAATATACTCCGGTATTATTCCATTTTCACCAATCATATGACTTATAAATTCGGGATCATTTATTCTTTCCATAACCTTCTGGTTCAAATTGCTTTTTGTTAGTCCATAAAAGATGGAAGCATAACTACTGTCAGAGCTTTCACAATGCTTCGTTCCTGCCGCTCTTCTGAAATTTTCACAAGAAGGACGAAGGCAAATGGAGGACAGCGTAGTATCAATGCGATTATCATTCGTATCCCATTGAATAATCGTCATCGGATAATTTAAATCCGCACATAAGTTATTAAGTAGAATTTGTAATATCTGTTTTGGTACAATAAAATTCAATGATATCTCCTCGGAAAACTCCGGTACATTATTTTCAGCAATATGGCATGGACTTGAAAATAAATTTGTTCGAATCATTATGTCTCCTTCTCTTGTTATTGTTAACCAGATTCTACCATATTTTACCATTATTATCAAGCAAAAATATAGCACTATTTTGTCCTGCTCGAATGTCAGCATCCTTAAGGTATCACACTAACATCACTTTTCAATCATAAAATAAACAAATTTTACGTTTATAGTATTATTAAAAAGGAGAATAACATGAGAAAATACCTTATTCCATTCATTTCAATTATTATGATGTTGTCCCTAAGTGCCTGCAGCAGTAAAACAATAGAAAAGACCGACGAGAAAGAGGAAACGACTGTTTCACCGATTTCTACACTTGCCGATACCTCAAACTATTATGGTACAACCTTTGGACAAGGTGAAATCACTGATATCAATATTGAAATCAGCGACGCGGATTGGACAGACATAAAGAACAATGCGAAAGAGGAAGCATACCATTCGGCTGATATTACAGTGAATGGTACTACCGTTGAGAATATCGGCTTTCGCGCCAAGGGCTTCAGTTCTCTTAATTCCGTTGCTAACAGCGATAGTGATCGCTATGGTTTTAAAGTAAAACTGGACGAATATGTAGATGATCAGACACTGAACGGGCTTGATACGCTTGTACTTAACGCCAATTTTTCCGATCCCTCCTATATGCGTGAATATTTGACCTATGCCGCCAGCAATTTTCTTGGTGGAATAACACCCTATTTGACTTATACCAGACTATCGATCAATGGGGAATTGTTTGGCTTCTACCTATGTATCGAAGCATATGATGATAGCTTTGTTGAAAGAACTACAAACTCTGAGGATTCTGTTTTATACAAGGCTGTATCAGAAAACTGCACGCTACTTCCAAGTGACGACGGAAGCGGTTTTGATGTTGAATATGGCGAGGATGATGATGCTTCCAATCTTAAAAATTTGATTACCGTTCTTAACAGTACCACTTCTGAAAACAAGGAAAAGCTTGAAGCAATTCTTGATATTGACAGTGTACTTAAGGCCATTGCCGTCAACACAGTGATGGGCAATTACGATAGTTACAGTGGTTCCAAAGCACATAATTATTATCTTTTATACAGTAACGGCAAATTTTCGTATATCGGCTGGGACTATAATATGTCCATCGGCGGCTTTATGGAGGACAATGGTGCCAGTGTAGACGTTGACCTAAACTCACCTGTTTATAGTGTTGATCTCTCGCAACGGCCTTTGATTGAAAAGCTTCTTGCCATTGACGAGTACAAAGAACGTTACATGAAATATATCAATTCTTTAACAGATTATTTCAGCGATTTTGACGGAATGGTCTCCGATATTGAAGGGGTTATTCAAGCAGATGTTGAAAGTGATCCGTCTGCATTCTATACAAAGGATGAATTTGTAAGTAATCTTACCGTAAGCGATACGGACTTAACCCAGGTAGAAAGCAACCAATTCGGAGGGAAAGGCGGAAATGGATTCGGTAATATGCAAAGACAAGATGGTGATGTTTCTAATACAGCCGATGGCGAGAAATCATATTCATCCTATGGAGATGCCCCTGATATGACTGACGGAAATAGACCGAATTGGTCCTATGGCGATGGTGATGCGCCTGATATGACTAATGATGACGGCAAAAACATGCAACAGCCAAATGGCGGTGGCAATATGATGAGTAAAAATGTTGTATCAATTATAGACTACATCACACAGAGAATAGATAATATCAAGGGACAGTTGTAGGCATCCAAGCGCTTATAAACATTGATCGCCTTTTCATAACAGGAGGCTTAATATACCCCTTACACACAGAAGGAGAG
>DBTU01000003.1:94095-136824 GCA_002307215.1 Lachnoclostridium sp. UBA1308 | reverse complement strand
CTCTCCTTCTGTGTGTAAGGGGTATGTTAAGCCTCAAATATTTTGGTGGTAATCTAACATCAATATCTTTATTTATTAATAAATCCGATATTTTCCGCTAAGGGCTAACATTGCAAATAGGTACAGACAGTTATCATAATAGCGTCTTTCTCCTAGTCTTAGAGGGGTATCCCACAACTTCCTGGCGCATGCTTCCCCGTCAACACCTTTGGCTGCCAGTGATGCTTCACCATTGGTGGCAATAATCGCAACCGGATGCATTGCTTGACCGGGCATAATCCTACCATCCATTTCATAGATACCATCCTGCCATCTCTCCACTGTGTGGCAGAAGAAATATTGTAGCTTGTCAGCCAGTTCACTGTGCCAGTCCTCTGAATTGTCCATATCTTTACAGAACCATTGATAGTCCATAGCGACATTTGCAATCGTTCTATATGCATCAGAATAATAGGTGTCTCTGCGATAACGTCCAAACCGCGACTTGGTTAAAGGATTTCCATCAAATTCAGAACATTCCGGATTTAATCCTGTTACAGAATTACATGCTTTTTTCAGGAAAGCTCTGCTTGCAGCAGCGGCTTCCTTCCAAAATTGTCTATCTGCCTCATCTGCCCATAGAGCAAACAGATCATAAAAATGTGGTAGATGATAGGATGCATCGGTATAATCGCATTCAGCAACAAATTTAATCAGCTTTGTCTTTGGATCCCACATAGGACAGCCTGTACCTGGTTCTTCACCCTTATGGACACAGTCACGTAAGATTGTGCGGGCTTCTTTGGAGTAATTATAGATTTCTTCTCCGTCACCCCATCTGTGGGATGCAAAGAAAAGTGCCATCGCAAAGTATTCCTCACCATCAGGAGCTGCACCCTGCGACAGTCTGGTACCATCGAGCTTACAAGACCAGGCAAAATAACCCTTTTGATCTGTGTCATCGTCATGATACATATACATCTTCGTCCATTTCCAAATTCGGTCAAATTCTTCCTTGTGGTCGAGCTGTACACACATCATCATGCCATAGGACATACCCTCTGAACGAGCATCTGTATTGCCGGTGTCTTCTATATAACCCATATCATCTCCAACCGGATGATAAATTCGCTCTTCTTCACTACCATAGAACATGGTCTGGAACGTCTGCTTCACTCTTGTATTAATCTCTTCCTCTGAGTATCCCAGCTCGCTAAAAACATTGCGATATTCATTACTATAATAAGCTCCCTGTTTCAACATTTTCCTTGGTCTCCTTTTGTAATTGATGTATCAAGCCTGAAAATTACTGTCGTATGCATTAGTACTAATTCTACCAGCTCCCCTGTGACGCCTTTTGTGGCTCACAAATCAGGGGTGTGATTTGCTTTTCATTCACTCTAATTTCTATATTATGATATTTTCATATAATTTAACATGTAGAAACTTATGTTTCTATGTGTAGAAAGTTATCTTTATATCTGTAAAATACTATATTGATACCTGTCGATCACTAGATTCATACTTTTTGAACATTGACAAGCCCAAACATAGGAAAAACTGATCTCTACCATTCAATAGTGACCAGCTTTTCCTCGAATATCATTGCGAATAAACGCATAGCAATGTATCCATACTTATAACTCGCTATAAAATGCCTTGCACCAATTATTCTAGTATCAAAAAATCTCTAAACCTTAATTTCTAAAGGCTTAGAGACTCTTCTAAACAAGGCGACAACCAGATTTGAACTGGTGATCAGGGTGTTGCAGACCAGGAATCATATCATCACAATCCCAGTATTCTCAAGAGCTATAGCAATTTTGTACCCCCATTACACAATTATTTTACGCAAATAGCAAAATTTAAAAGATTTGTCATCATATTAAAAAGTTAATGTCTTAATACTCTTATATGTAAATAATCGCCATTCTAAGCACCTCCATTATAGTTAAACAAATTAAGAATCAACATATTTTCATCTGGCTTAATATATGCAAACTGATTTTCGTATGCACAAATTGATAGTATTGTGCTTTTATCGGGATCATCTGATGCGAATTCATATTTTTCTTTATAGAATGATTTATTCTGTAGACTATAGATATAATAGTGGTTTCTATTATATAAAAGTATTGTATCATCTGTTAATTGATAAGCATTTTTAATATCTTCACCTGCAACAATACCAGGAATCTCATACTCTTTATATCCGTCTTGTTCTTTGATCCATATTTTCCCCGTACTTACCCGTGCTTTTAACAAATAATCCGATGTCACAAAACAAGCGTTTGAGCCATTAATATAAAATACTTTATTTGAGTAGTCCACCAATTTTTCTGATTTTTTATTTTTAAACGAATAGTAGTATATGGATGACTTGCCGGTTTGCTCATTTTGCATTTCTTCTTTATTCATTGTTACTTTCTCATAACAAAATCCATTTTTCCAACCACCTGCGTTTATAGTAAATGTTCCACTATATAAATTATTCTCAATTGTATATGTTGAAGTTTCAATATTAGTTACTTTCTCTGATTCTAAATCAACACATAGTAATTTGCTCAAATATAAGTTTTCATTTTGTTCAACTAGATTAATAACTGCATAATCATCTACTATGCACGTAGTTGGAAAGCCTCTTGAAACGCTTTCATAAACTGTCTTTTTTTCTCCATCAGTCGATATTAATAAAAGCTCGTAGCGGCATATCGTATCGGTCTCCCAATATCCTATTCCTATTATTAAGTTATCTTTATAAATACTCTGGTAAAAAATGTCATAACTATTTTTCACCTTATAAATTGGCATAATCTCTTTACTTTTATTATTTCCTATAGCATATAGCCAATAATCATTATTTTTATATGAAAAATAATAATCGTCATTGTTAAAACCTACTAGACTTGAATATGTATCAAGAATATTTCCTTCTGTATCTATTCTATTAAATACTATTTCTTTTTTCTCCAGTTCTGGTTTTGAAATTGCTTTAAATTCATCGATATCAGGAGTAGATGTGTTTTCTGGCGATGTATTTGAGTCAATTTTAGATGTATTCGGAGATGCATCGGATTGCTCACATCCGCATAACATGACCATTATTAGCAATATTATGGCTACCCTTTTATAGTTCATATCAATCTCCATTCTGCCGCTAAGCTACGGCACAAATATTAATGATAGTTTTGACTGCCTATACTTTCTTGATAAAATAACTTCAAGAAGCCACACTACAAAGCACTGTGAGGTGAGTCATAAAACTATCTTGGATTAAGCAGAATATAAATCATTTTTATTATTGAAGGTTGCTTAACAAACCTGTTATGGCGTCAATGTTCACAAATCATTTATTATCACAAAGCCACTTACAGCCATCAATTATTTGATTCGTGTATTTGTCTTTTGGAAAATGAAATCAACCCTTATACAATTAATAAAAACAGCCCCCCAAAACATTGTTTATATGGTATTGAGGGGCTCAATTACAATTACCAAACGATTGCATGTCTCCAGTGTGCATTATTCACGGTATATACTTCATCAGCCGTACGTATATAAGTTCCATAATAAGTTGGATGAGGATCAGTAACCCACGCAAATTTCGTTGAAGTAGCATCATCATATCCGGAGATACACATATAATGTCCAGAAGTTGTATATAACCAATTAGATGTCGTAGATATTATATCTATTACAACAGGATTACCAATTCTAATATCCAAGCCTACTCGAGGATACCATTCGTCAAAGCTATTGAATGAATAATATACGAACATGTTATTACTTTGATGATTGTTTAAGACACCCGGTATATTTGTCATAGTTGTACCGTCCATTGTTGTTCCAAGCTCGGATGCATATGTCGATTGACTAGACGAAGATCCATTATAATATTGTAGCACCTGTTTTACTGTCGCGGGACCACAATAATACCAATTATCCTGTCAAAACACAGGAACGCTGAGGACACTGCTTACAGATCTTGTTCCGATAGACTTCGTCTGTTTACCTAATTTCTCTTGATCCCTTGCTATGTCTTCTTTACTAGCAACATATGGTACCGCGCCTTCACTTATTGATAAGTCACCATCAACATTGATACTTACGGAAGTATCAGTGGATGCAGCAGATGCAATTAAGTCATTATGGCTAAAACATACCAGCATTGATAGTATTACTTGAGCAAAAATAATTCTCTTTAGTTTCTTCATAGGTTTTGCCTCCTAAATTATCTTATTTTTTAATCTACAAGCTTGCAGAGTTATTGTATCACAAATGGGATATAGCATCAACCATATATTGTAAATTGTAGTATTATTTACAAATTTACTTTGTAAATTTGTAATTTTGTAAAATTATGATAATAATTATCTATGTCATGATTAAATCCTTTGCTAAGCAATAAATATTCTGATACAGTGGTCTATTTGGTTAATCTTGAATCTAAAAAGAAATGTGTGCACCAGATAGAGGAAGTTTGTCCCAATCACTATAAACGCAAGAAGCAGAAAAGGAAACGAGAGGAGGATTTGCATGATATTGAAACCGAGACTGTGCCGAATGAGCTTACCGAATAATGGTTAACGGCGAAGTTCCATTTATTAATTCACCGTCGAACAACAGCTTTCCGAAAACCCAGGAAAGCCATCATAAGAATAGAAACTGTTCACATTGGAAAAAGAGAAGCCACATCACTCACGTGATGCATCTTCTCTTTATCAAGGCGACAACCAGATTTGAACTGGATGTCAAAATCATATCTATAAATTTATAATAAATAATCCACACAGTTCGGATCTGTTTTATACCGCTGCGTAACAGCAGGACACTTATGCTCCATAAATGGGCTCCAAAAACATACCTTACAATTTCTGCACGTAACATATTCCTGATCCTCTATCACAGCTCTTGCCCATTTGGGGTCAGCCAGTAATGCTCTTGCTGAGTCTATCGTATCCGTAAGTTCCTCCTCAATTAGCTGGCATGCGAGATCAGGCTTTAGGATACCGTTGACGACAGAAACGGGTACCCGTCCATTCACATGGGTATGCATCTGCGTTCCATACCAGACGATATGATTGTAGGGAAGGCCTTCCGGATAATTTATCTCCTCAGGTCCGATGCCTCCGGATATCTGTAAGTAATCAGCCCCCGCTGCTATGTAGGTATCAGCGATAGCCCAGGCTTCCTCCACTGTAGGTTCGGCGCCGGGTGTGCGAACAGATACAATAAAATCACTTCCGCAGGCTTCGTGTATGCCTCGTATAATTTCACATCCGAAACGGGTACGATTTTCTAAGCTACCACCATATTCATCCGTTCGTAGATTCACTCTTGAACTGACAAATTGGTTAATCAAATATGCATGACAGGCATGTAACTGAACACCATCATAACCGGCTATTTTTGCTCGTTTGGCTGCATCTATAAATTGATTACGAATTGCTATGATTTCATCATGAGATAACGCTTCAGTCTGATTATCTCGCCATTCTACCACAGATGGGCCCCTTGATGAACCGCACTCAGGATGAGTATTATATCCGGCGTGATGTATTTGTACTAATACGACAGCTCCATGTTTATGACAGGCATCCGAAATACTTCGATGACCTTCGATCTGCGCATCCTCCCATAATCCTAGTTGTGATGGTGCTAGTCGGCCTGAAGGACTGATACAAGTTGCTTCCACTACAATCAACCCGGTACCGCCTTCTGCCCTGTCCTCATAATGTCTGACAAAATAATTATTTGGAATACCGGTGTTATCAGACCATCCGAATTTTACAGTAGGCGCGTAGGTGATTCTATTTTTAACCATTTTTGACCCAATTTTAATCGGTGTATTTATTTTTCTCATATACTAGTCCTTCCCAAATATTAGCCCTCTCCTATATGTGCAGTGCGCTTATGAAATTTCTGCCATAACCTCTCAAGTGTTAATTCCGGCTAAGATAGCTTGTTCTCGTACAAAACCCGCAGCCTGCTTATAACTTTCAAAATCAGGCAGATGTTCTACAAACAGTGTTGTATCCGGACCAAGCGACTCACATAGCTTTGCAACCTTTTGATAATTTATCTTTCCTTTTCCCGGCATTGTCTCATGAATCAGGGTTGTATAAGCATTGTCCATTATTACATCTTTCCCATGAATGCTCTTGATATAAGGCCCCAATTTCGAAAAACATTCCTCTACAAATGCATCACAGAACAGATACCGTTTTGGGCAATTAATCATATTTACAAAGTCCAGATGAACCCCAAATGCTTTTCTATCCACATCATGAATCAATTTCAGATAATCGTCCGGTGAATCCGGTATCATCCAGGGCATTGTTTCAATCGCATAAGAGGTGCGCGTCGGCTTTACAAAATCAATCACCTCCCGGATCGAATCAACGATTAATGCATAGGTGTCTGTTGAATAGTTTTCTTCATAAAAGCCATCCCAGATTGCACCTCTGCTACCCGTAAGGTTTACACAGCAGTTTGCGTTTAGCTCATCTGCCAGCGCTAATTGATTTGTGCAATACTCCACAGCAATCTTGCGCTCTTTATCATCCAAAGCGATTATATTTCTCCATACACCGACTTCACCGATTACCAGATCATGTTCTCTGACACATTTAAGATATGCCTGCTTTTCATCCTCATGTGCCAGGTAATCGATGGGGGCCAAAACAGCCCTATATCCTAATTCTTTTATGAATGGATACCATTCCTCCGGATTCTTATACGGTTTTTCTATCCCCCCGCCAATTCTCATAATCCTAACTCCTTTCACTACTTCCTAAACTATAAGTATCGAAAGCTTTTTCCGGCGTCTTAAATATGCCTTGCCGTTTAAATATATCTCGCTGTTTTCTATATTATCTTGAAAGAAGTCTTCTTATCCCTTCCGCTGCAAGTGCATGATCTTCTTCCCCTGTAAGTCCTGAGACGGTAACCGAACCTATTCTGCCTTGTCCACGTACAATCAATGGGAAGGAACCGCCTTCCGCTTGGTATTCCTTGTCCGTAAGCTCTGTCGCCTTATGAAATGTAGTTCCTTGATCCTTATACATCTCACCGATATACAAAGAACTGTTACCGAATTTCTTCACAACATTTTTCTTAGCATTCACCCAATATAGATTATCACCGGAAGTCCCCTCCATAAAATGTGTGAACAAAGGACATTCATCAAGTTCTATATGAACTGCTATCCCTCTTTTTATTTCTTCTTTTGCAATCTTAATAATCAGTAAACCAAGTTGAAGTGCATCTTCATTACAAAAAGTATCATATTGTAACTCCTCTTCGTCTGCTAATAGTGTACTAAGTGTTGGATTCATCTTTTTGTCACCTTTCTAGTTTAATTTATTTGTGATTATTGTATCTGATTCGTTATTAAGGCTTTCTATATAATAATATGAATCGTATTCTCACTGCGTATCGGAGCCTTTGATTCTTTGTCAATATAGCCAACTGCTGCCGCGGAGCAAATTGTATGTTCTCTTGGTACTCCTAACTCAAAAAGAAAATCACGTACCCCCTGATCATTACGAAGCCAGTGAAGCTGATTGATATAACAACTACCCAGCCCCAGCGAGTTTGCTGATATAAAGATGTTTTCAAGTGCAAGGGAACAATCTGCCATGGCATTTTCATAATTAGGTCGATTTGATGCTATGATGAGGGTAGGCGCTTGGTAATAAAAGTTATAGCCTTCCTTTTGCGAGCTCTTCTTGGCTCCTAACTTACCGGGATAATCATCATCCGGAATCCAGTGTTGAAAGCCCTCTTTCACTAAGTCGTTAAGTTTTAAGAGCTTCACCTTGTCTTGTATGGCAGTGAAGAGCCAGCTCTGGTTGTTGCCACCGCTGGGTGCCCATCTAGCTGTTTCAAGAAGCGTTTCCAGTTGTTCGGGTTCCATCTGTTGCTCCTTAAACATGCGCGTACTTCTGCGCGTGAGAATACAATCAATTACTTCGTTATGAATCAAAACAATTTCTCCCTTCGTAACAAACTCTACTTCTTGCATAATTCTTAATCTTTCATATCACTTTTTCTCGCCGGGCATTTTGTATGATCCGTAAACCACAAACACCTTTTACAACCGTGACACTTATTGATTGGTTCACCGTTTAGCATATGATTAGCAAATTCTGTATCCGCCAGTATGCCTCTGCCGATGCCAATAAAATCCGCATACCCATTCTTAAGTAAATACTGTGCCTGTGCTTCGGTACGAATTTGATTTACCGCAATCACAGGGATATTCACTTCCCTTTTAATAATACCTGCACTGAAGGTCATCTTACTACAGGGAAAGCCCTCCGGGACATCTAATATGGGAGGCTTCATGCCAAAGGATATATTAAGAAGATTAACTCCTGCTTTTTCAAAGGTTTTTGCAGCCTCGATACCATCTCTGCTCTCCGGTTGACTCTCCCCCATACGAACACTCAGCATAAATTTATCCTGTGTATTCTTTCGTATCTCAGGGATAATATCAGTCAATATTCTAGCTCTATTATCAATATCACCTCCGTACTGGTCGGTTCGTCGGTTGTATGAAGCATCAAGAAATTTACATAAGGTGAAGCCATGTGCAAAGTGAAATTCAACGCCGTTAAAACCAAGTTCATCGGCTGTAACCGCCGCCTGCATCATATCCTGTTGCATCTTTGTAATTTCCGTCACACTCATCTCATTTATATCCTGCTCTTTGCAAGCAAGTTGTAATAGAACAGTCACTCCGTATTCATGGCAATTTTCCGCAATTTGTTTTAATACCCCGGTATTCTCCTCTGACCACTTTTCAGTTGAAGTAACAGCTCCAAGGACATCTGTACCTTGAACTATGAGCAGTCCTACACCGCCTTTCGCACATCTTGTGTAATGCTCCAGGTGCTGTTTTCCATAAAAGGATCCGTTATCTCCCCGGAAGGAGAACGTATACAATGGTTCCATTACGATTCTGTTCTTGATTATGTTGCCCCTAATAGTGATAGAATCCTGTAGCTTTACCATTCATCTTACCTCCTAATCTAAACAATATCATACGATAGTTTTTTGTAAATAAACATGTATTAACTTATATTTATAGGTGTAGAAACTTATACTTATGGGAAACTTTCAGAAAGCTTCAATAAGAATAGAATGGTGATCTATCCACAAATAAAGTAGGCTTCACATACTCCCAACAATGCACTGTGTTGGGAGTATGTGAAGCCTATATAAATGCTGAATTCTATAGGATTAATCTTAATGAATGCATGTAAATAAAAGAATCATGCTTGCCTTAGCGTTTTTTGATTTGAAAATATACCTGCATAGGTTCATATCCGATATCCCGAATTCTTCTCAATTGAATTGCAGGATCTTGACTTGCGGTTTTAAAGAAAAAGCGCCAACTTCCCCACTCTCTCTCATTTTCCATTATTATTTCCGAGGCAATATCCTCCTGCTCCACATACAAGATTCTTTCCGATTCACAGATGCCTGCGAGTGCCTCAGGTCCGAAGCGGAAGGCCCCGGTGTTCTCATCATCGGGAAGCGGAATAAAACGTATTCCAATGGGTAAGATAAGGCTTAGTTTGTCCCCTTCCTTCCATACACGCTTTATCTTATAAAATGCAGTATTGTCCATTGTCCTTCCATAAAGTTCATCATTGATATAAATCTTTGCTTCTGACATAATCCAATCAGGTATCCTTAAGTTAAGAGTTATCTCCGTTGGATCAGCGGTGTATACTGCGAAATCATATTTTCTGTAATCCGGCATATTTTCATGAAGCACTGTTGTCTCATTTATTTCATTAAACCCTGCCGTATTAGAAGAGGTCAACATACTTCCACTCAGATTATCCTGATATTGGGTAATCCGAATTTCATTTCCATCGATTACTGTTTTCATCTCAGAGCTAAAATATTGACAAATATAAATTTCATTATTATCCTTGTAATAAATATTTCTATTAAAGGCAGCATTCGCTTGAACCATAGTTCCGTGACAACAGAAAAAGCTGTCGGTTTCCTTACTCCAATCCTTACGTAGTCCCGCCTTCATGGGAAGAAAATATGTCAAAAGGCCTGTTTCCGGGTTGCTATGTTTATTACCGGTTAAGAAATATTCCTGATAATAGGCTTGTGCCATAATACCGTTATAAAGATTATATTCTATATAATGCAGATATGCGGGATCCATGGTATGTCTGAATAAAAACTCTGCTACGCGCATCATATTATAAACGGTACAGTGTTCCTGGTTCTTATCACCCAGGCGTGCCTTTATCTTATTCTTTGGCATCCATACTTCACCGGCCGTCTGCCCTCCGGTTACTAGGCTGCCTCTCTCCGTAACTGCACAGTTCCAGTATGCCACAACTATATCCATCCATCTATCTTCTTTCGTTACCTCATAAGCTCTGGCACAGCCAAGTATTTCAGGAATCGTTGTATTTGCATGCATATTGGTAAGCGGATCTTTTCCATCCAGTAAAGGCTGAAAAAGACGGCTGCGGTAATATCGCTCCAATAATGTTTTATATTTATCATTTCCTGTAATGTGAAGCAACTCCGCCCATACTTCAAGCATCCCGCCTGTTTCAACATCTAAAATCTCATCAAATTTTTCTCTGGAATATTTACTGCTCCAATCAACAAACCAATCGGCGAAATGATCTGCAATCTCAAGAGCCTTTTGACTGTTTGCATATAAATGCATATCCACTAAGCCCATAAATAATTTATGAATATTGTACTGTGGCGCCCAGATACTCTTACCATTAGCAATCCAGTATAGATATTTTTCAGGTACCGGACCAGCCCATTGGCCTCCGTTATCCTTTTGACATTCGTATAATTCATCGATAATGACATCTGCTTTGGCTTTTAATTCCATATCACCGGTCTTATCATAGTGGATTGCTGCGGCTGACAACCAATGGCCCAGAAAATGTCCTCTTAGTTGGCAAACCGGAGACTCCCAGCCATCATGTGCATCTTCCGGAATTCCTCTGCCTGTATATCTACCTGCCTCTAATTTAAAATTAAACAACAGATTATCACTGGTTAATTTCATAAGATACTCTCTGTTTGCTTTTTCTCTTCGTTTCAAATCATTGTCACAGATAAGTACATTTTTTCCTTTTAATTCTTTCATATTAAGCGAACTCCTTTATTCCAAAGTGAAGGAAGCAAGACTTGCACTTCCGTTACCGATATATGTGAAATACAACGCTTGAATACCATCGGGAATTACAATATCCGATGAATAATCTTTCCATACATTTGAAAATCCAACCGTTATTTTACCGAGTGCAGGGCCATTCCAGGTGGTTTTTATTTCAAAATCACCACTACAATATCCACGTACTCTGATCTTAACTATCTTGGCACCTTTACAGTCAAAATACTTGAAGCCGGCTGTGGCAGAAGCCTTCATATTAGCAATATAACCGATTTCTTCATCACCATCTCTTCCATCCTGTGTAATCTTAGGAAATTGATTATTCATCCATGATCCGGTAAAATCAGTATACATTGATTCTTCCTTGCAAAATAAATTGCAGGCCAGATATGCCGGATATTCCCCGTAGCCTTTCAGCGGACCACCATTACCGCCACAAGAGGTCAATTCCACCTGGGGAATTGTTCCGTCCTCCAGAAATTCAATCTGCTCCATACAGCCTTGCCTACTGAAATTGGTCCCGTTTGTGTGTCTATGATAAAAAATGTACCATTTTCCGCATATTTCTACAATACTGCCATGGTTGTTAGCGCCATAATATAGTGGCATCTCAGCAGGCTTGTAGGTATCAATACCAAGATCGCAGTTACTTACAATAACACCCTTGTATTCAAAGCCTTTGGTCGGATGTTTACTGGTGGCATAACATAACTCGTGCATAACAATTGAGGAATAGACAAAATAATAAATATCTCCCCTCTTTCGAATGGAGGGCGCCTCAAAAAATTCATGTCCCTCATAACCGCTACCCTTACTATAGGGTTGACTTGGTGCTACAAATACCGGTTCTTCTATAATCGTGAGCATATCCGGTCCAAGTACAGTTACCATAGCTCCATGTCTTGATTTGTCTCCTCTTGCACAAAAGCCGGTATATAGATATGTCCTATCTCCCTCTGTGAGAACTCCGGGATCAAATTGAGGCTCATCCCCTTCTCTTTCACCCAAAATCGTCCCATCAGAATAATGTACATAGCCACAGAATTCATATTTACCGGCCGGTGTATCACAGACAGTAACCGAAACAATTGAGCGCATACTGTCAACATAGAACAGATAATACCTGCCGTCCGGTCCAATTGTAACATCCGGAGCATAAAGGCAGCTATTGCCATCTTCATTATCTTTAACATCTGTCTTTTTGTAAGTAACGCCTTCATAACGCCAATCAGAAAGGTCCTCCGCCGGTGCGGACCAGCATACATAATCATTTAAACAATATACATACCCGTTAGCACGATCATGAGAGCCATAGACATAGACTCTGTTATTAAAAACATAAGGTTCGCCGTCAGGGATATACTCCCAAGAAGGTAGATATGGATTAAGTCCTTGCTTTTTCATTTGCTTCTCTCCTATTTATGCTTGGTTTTTGCAAACCGATATTTTTGTTACATATAATCTTATCCCAATAATATTAATTATATAAGATTAGCAATGATGAGGCAATGATATATCCTTAGCATAAGATGAACTATCTTTACCGTTTATTGATAACTAATCAAATTTTATTGATCTATCCTCATAATTTGTAGTGTATACTAATTGCAGTTTCTGATACGATCAAAAAGTCTCGAGCATTGTATGGTTACATTATGCGGTACAACCGAGCTCTGGATCTTTTTATTTTTGATACAATCCATCACCTCTTTTATTTCATATACAAATCCATTTTTCGTTTCCTGATCTTTATAATGTTCGCTTAGTTCGTTTCTGGTTGTGTATAGAAATGCTTCCGAAGACATATGCGGCGAGGGAATTATTATTTTACCAAGGTCGCCATAGATAACCATCTTTTCCTCCATTGCACCGACAAAGCTTGTTTGAAAGGAAGCCAGCATATCTGTAAAACGAACACTTATATGGTTCGTAACATCCACTCCGGTGTCTCCAAAAATGGCTGATACCTGCATTTCCTCAATTTTTTGAGAAATCAGATAGGTTGTAAGCTCATATGCATATACTGTAATATCATATGCAACTCCTCCTCCAAGTTCAGCATTAAAATATCGACCCCCCTTATCCTTTGGTGCTAAGAACCCAATTGACACCTCAAGAAATGCCGGTTTACCGATCAATCCTTCCTCCAACCACTGCTTCGCTTTATTCACAGTAGGAAGAAATCTGCTCCACATAGCCTCCATAACAAATACCTTAAGCTTAGCTGCCCTATCAAAAACCGCCTCGGCCTCCACACTGTTCAAAAACATAGCCTTTTCACAGAGAATCGGTATCTTATAATCAAGACAGAGCATACAAAGTTCGTAATGCGCGTTTGGCGTCACCGCAATATAGACGCAATCTGGTCTTTCCTCCACGAGCATCGTTTCATAACTGTCATATACCGACTTAATTCCGTTTTTCTCAGCAAATTCTGATGCACGATTCATTGATTTACTCGAGATCGCGATTACTTCACAGTCTTCCAACAAATTTACCGCATTACAGAAATGATTTGCTATCTTTCCTGCTCCCATGATTGCAAATTTAAATTTATCCATTTATTTTTCTCCATTTTACTGAATTTTAGTATACGTAACTCTTAACCTTTATATTTAAGAGCTCCCGGCTTTCCGGTAATGCCTGTTACTGTAAACGTTATCTCAATTGAATTTACTGTTGTAGTAAAATCACCACAGTTATCGTTATCATCCCAATTATTTTAGTTCCAAGCCTTCCACACCTCCGGCACAAATCCGATCGTCGCTTGCTTTCCGTTTCGCACAATCGGTGTCTTCAGAATCTGTGGATTTTCCAGTATCTTCTCTTCTCGCTCTTCTTCCGCCAGATATTTTATCAGAATGACGATATCCTTACTTTTAGCAGTATCATCTATCATACCGGCAAGGCCGCCAACCGCCTGAGTAACACTCCGGAGCTCACCCTTACTCATTCCCTTAGTAATTAGATCAATTGTTTGGTACTTGATGCCACGTTCTTTAAAATACCTCTCGGCCTTTTTCGTATCAAAGCATTTACTTTTTCCAAATATTTGTATATTCATATTAATCCAATATGCCTTCCCTTCGAATAAGTTTGGTCCGAGAATTACGCAGGCGTAAACTTTTGCTCAACACCTAAATATAAGAGTGAATTTCCAATGCAATACATTCTTACTGTCACTGTTTCAATACTAATCTATATACAGCAAATCTCTCAACATAGGATGAACCGTCGAATAGCCATAACCGCAACCTCTTACATGCTGTGCATACGCCAGTGAAATATGATTGATAGGATCCATAATGACTAAAGCTCCTGCCGCACCATCCCAGCCAAATATACCAACCGGCGCCTTTGCACCACACTTTTCCGGTTCCATAAGCATCTGAACCCCGCAACCATACCCATATCCCACTCTACCCATATTTTTAGCAAGCTCATCCCTTTGGACTTCGCCAAGCATATTGGTTCTCATAAGATCAATCGTATCTTCCTTCAAGATACGTATACCCTTTGCGCTTACCCCACCACATGCCAGCGTATCCGCAAATTTACCATAATCCTCTACACAACTAATCAGTCCTGCGCCACCACTCTCATAACTTTCCGATAATTGATAGCAGCATGACATCTCCATCTCGCTCGCTACATGTTTTTCATCATCGTACGTATACTGCGTAGCCAATCGCTCATTCTCATTCATCGGCTTAGCAAAAAAAGTATCTTTCATTTCTAATGGTTTGAAGATATTCTCCGAGAAATACTCTCCCAAGCTCATCCCGGAAACCACTTCAATGATGGCACCTACAACATCATGGCTTAAGCTGTATTCAAAATGTTCCCCCGGTTCAAATTTAAGTGGTGTTTCAATTAAGGAATTTACCAATTCCTGTGTTGATGCCTGTTGTCCTTTTTCTCTTAGTACTCGTAAAATGCCGGGGCGCTCCAAATCATAATTAAGCCCGGACTGCATGGAAAGTAAATGCCTCACCAGCAACACTTTTTGTGCGGACACTACCTGATTTTCCTCCTGTACTTTCAGATTTGAATATGCAGGCAGATAATCCGATACCGGTTTATCTAAATCCAACTTATTCTTTTCCGCAAGCTGTAAAGCTGCCGTCATTGTTATCAACTTTGTTGCGGAAAACATCAGATATAATTCATTTCCCTTCATTCTCTTTGTTTTCGCACTGTCCGCGAAACCATTAAAATGGCGATAAACCAGTTCGTGATCTTTATAAATCATACAATCTATGGAAGGTATTCCTTCCGCCTCCAGTGAATTTAAATAGTTCGTAATTTTCTCAAAATTCATATTCATCCTCCATCAGCCGCCTTGCGGCATATATGTATACATCTTAAATGTATTATATCAACTACCCCTTCAATAATCAATGTTCTTACTTATACTACTGAAAGGTCTATCATCCGTAATCACACAAATATTATGTAGAGAAATTATTACTATAAGTAACTACAATTATTACTATATTTCTTCTACTGTGATTACGTTATAATTTTTCTATCAATTAATATTGGGGGAATATTGTATGAAAAGAGATAAGAATAGAGTTATAACGTATCTACTTATGCTTGTTTTGCTGGTGCTTACACTGGCAGGCTGCAAGGGTAAGGACAAAGAAACCGATAGCATCGCCATATCGGTTACACCAGTAGTAACCGAGGCCCCAGCTCCCACAACAGTCCCTAACATGCGTAAGGATCTTACTTCCCTTGAGCTGGTTAAGCTCATGGGTAACGGCATTAATCTTGGCAACACAATGGAAGCATACGGACACAAGGAATTGGGCACCACCGCTGATGTTTCTTCTTATGAAACCTTCTGGGGTCAGCCTGTCACCACGCAAGCAATGATTGATAGTATGAAGGCTGCCGGATTCGATTCTCTTAGAATCCCGATTGCCTGGACCAATACGATGAATTATGAAAATGGCGATTACACCATCCGGAAAGATTTTCTCGACCGTGTTGAAGAAATCGTCAACTACGCACTGAAAGATGACATGTACGTCATCATCAATGACCATTGGGACGGTGGCTGGTGGGGTATGTTCGGCTCCGCTACGCCGGCGACACAAGACGCCGCAATGGAACTGTATACCTCCATGTGGACTCAGATAGCTGATAGATTCAAAGACTATTCTGATTACCTTATCTTTGAAGGCGGAAATGAAGAGCTTGGTGACAGATTTAACGATAAAGATGTCGCAGCTGATTCGGGCACACTTTCTTTGGATGAGTGCTATCAAATGAACACTAAAGTCAATCAAGCTTTTGTTGACACAATCAGAGGCACCGGTGGCGACAATGCACAGCGTTTCCTATTGATTCCCGGTTTTAGCACCGACTTTACAAAAACCTGTGATGACCGTTTCGTGATGCCGACTGACACAGCGAAAGACAAGCTGCTTCTTTCTGTTCACTTCTATACTCCATGGGGCTACTGTGGCAACTCGAGCCTTTCCACATGGGGTTCTGTAGATAATTACAACGAGCAGAATGACCTCATGGCCATGATGGCAAAGTTCACTGATCAAGGCTATGGTATAGTCATAGGTGAATATACCGTTTGGCTTAAAGATGACGGTACTGTCAAAGACAATACCTGTGACTTTTTTAATAATTTTCTTAACAACTGTGACAAGTATGGCTACTGCCCTATGCTCTGGGACTGCAGCAATCTCTTTATAAGAAAAGATCTCGGGTTTTTTGATAAAGATGTAGCAGCGGTTTTCAAAAACCATAGTTTAGCTGCACAGTCATCTATGACAAACGATGAAGTTGTAGCGGCCGCAACAGCCGCAATGGATGCAGCACTAGTAGGTGCTTCTGCCTTCGTTGAAGATACTGCTATAGCGAATGCGGATGATAAGGCAATTGCGTGGATTATGTTCAATAGCGGTGATTGGGGCATATCTTATAGTGTAGGAGACAAATATGATCCTACATCCAAGACAGACGGCCTAGTTACGACAGATGTTGAAATCACCGGCGCGGGGACCTATACTGTAAGCCTTGACTTCACCGGAACCAGTGGCGGCTTCGCAAACGGCACCGCGTTCTCCGCTCTTGGCATTTCCAATGGCGAACTCCTCTATCCGGGCTATATTATCGACATCACTGAGTTGAAGATTAATGACAAGCCATACACACTAACCAGTAAACCTTACACAACGACTGATGATAAAATATGCACCCGCGTCAACATTTTCAATAGCTGGGTTACCGCAGTTCCTGAAGAGGCGCGTACAGTTGACGGCGATATTTCGGACGTTTCTGCTAGCATTGTAGATCCAGCAGAACTTGGTGAAATCAAAACACTTACAATCACCTTTGATTATGGTCCTGCCAAATAATAAATTTTGCTAAAACATAACTAAAAGAGCTTTTGCATTATAGATGAGTTTGATCATCAAATAGGGCAAAAGCTCTTTTTAATAAAAAATTTTTTAACACTTACTATTTCCCAAGTCGAATCACATGAAAGCTCTTTTCACATAATACCATCTGCATAATTCCGCCTTCTATTCTTTCATTTTCAATAATAATCGGAGCCACATTTTCAGGATGTTCTTCTGTATTAACTGCTTTTAAATCAGAGTGGGTTAAAACGATATGTTCCTTCATCCGGTAGTCTTTGAACTGACGTAAATCGCAGGTTATCTCCATGGAATCCACCAGATCTTTATTTACAGCAAATATAGTCAGGGTTTCATTCTCTTCATTCATAACACAGACAGAATCCAGATAGGGAGCACCTCCATGCTTACTCTCATAGACCGGTGTCTCCACTATGGTGTTTAATACTGTCCCACGTCCATAATTACTAATCAGCGCAAAAGGATAAAAAATCGTCTGCATCCATGCACCGGTATCGGAGGTCATGATTGGAGCAATAACATTAACAAGCTGAGCCAGGCAAGCTACCTTTACGCGGTCTGCATGACGGAGCATAGTAATCATCATGCCGCCAACCAGCAAGGCATCTTCAAAATTATATATATCCTCCAACTGATGTGGTACTTTGCACCAACGCTCCAATTTCTGATCCTGTTCATTAGAATGGTACCATACATTCCATTCATCAAAGGATAACTGAATCGATTTGCTTTTACGTTTCTTAGCCTTTACTGCGTCACAAATGGAGATAACAGAGCTGATAAACCTGTCCATGGCAACGGTATTTGCCAGAAATTCCGCTGTGTTATTATCACGATTTCCATAATACTGATGTAAAGAAAGATAATCTGCCTCGTCATAGCATTCAGAAAGTACGGTGTCTTCCCATGTACCGAAGGTATCCATGTCAAGGAAGGAGCTTCCGCAAGCAACCAATTCAATGGAAGGGTCTACCATCTTCATAATACGGCCTGATTCTGCAGCAAGTCTTCCATACTCACTTGCTTTCTTGTGTCCCATCTGCCAGGGACCATCCATTTCATTCCCCAAACACCATAACTTTATGTCATGTGGCTGCTCATAGCCATGTTTTTTTCTTAACTCACTATAATAGCTACCGCCTTTAACATTACAATATTCGACGATATTCTTGGCATCCTCAACACCTCGAGTTCCCAGATTGACTGCCATCATTGTGGAAGTATTGGCTTTCTTAGACCAGTCCATGAATTCATTCAGACCAAATTGATTTGTTTCGATTACGCTCCATGCAAGGTCTAACTTCTCAGGGCGCTCGTTTTTAGGGCCGACTCCATCTTCCCAGTGATAGCCGGATGTGAAATTTCCTCCGGGATAACGGACAATCGGGACATTCAATTTGCGAATTAGTTTGATTACGTCTTTTCGCATACCCTGCTCATCTGCAAATGGACTTCCGGGCTGATAGATTCCCTCATATACAGCACGTCCAAGATGCTCAATGAACGAACCGTAAATACGTTTGTCAATATCTCCTACAATAAAGTGTTTATCAATACTTATCGTTGACTTTTTCATTTTTATTAACTTCCTTTCTTATACATACCTAAATTCAAAAAACAGTCTACAAGATGAATTTCCCTTTAGAATTAGTTTGGGCTGAGGATTACGTAGGCTCAAACTTCCAAATGTGAATTATGCTTTTCAACAAATCACATTAGCCCACATGTGCCGCCTCTGCGATCACTTGTCTGAATTATATCATTTTGAACAAAAATTAAAACTACATATTTTCTTATAATATTGACTTTTCTTCCGTTTATTAGTAATGTAAAATGAAACAGTTTCACATAACTTGGAGGAGGCTCAACGAGGTGATAACAATTGATTATTGTGGATACCATACACATAATCCTGACCGAGATATTATATTACGGCCATCCGGTACAACCAGCTATCTTTTCTTGCTGGTATTACAACCTATGACCTTCTATTTTCCTAATTATAGCCCGGTAAAAGTGAAGCCCGGCGCGTGTATCTTATATTCTCCCGGAAAGCCCCAGCATTATCAGGCTGATCATGAGTTTTTTAATAGTTATGTGCATTTTTTCTGTAATCAAGATAATATAAAAGAATATGGTATCAAACAGAATAAGATATTTTACCCTGATAATACGGAAGAACTCAACTGGCTACTCAAGAAAATTTATCAAGAGTTTATCAATAAATTATCAAAGTCGGAGCAAATGATGAATCTATATATTCATCAGCTTCTTATATTGCTTCACCGGGGACAACTTCGGGAGTCTATTCCATGTGAAAAGAGACTGAATATCTATCCGGAATTACTTATCCTTCGTGAACAGATGCTGGAGAACTGTGAACAGCCATGGACGGTTGAAAAGGTCTGTAAAATACTAAATATAGGAAAGAGTCAGCTTTATAAGTATTATGATCTTTTCTTCCATAGTACCCCAAAGGAAGAGTTGATTCAAGCAAGGCTGCAGAAGGCGAAATATCTGATGAGCAATGATGCTGTAACTATTAAACAGGCGGCATACGATTCCGGGTTCAATAACATTTGCCATTTTAATAGGATCTTTAAAATGCAATGTGAGTGTACGCCGGGTGAATATAGAAAAAAGGGGTAGTTTCTTTAAGATTTACGCCAAAAGGGCTGTTGCAAAATTGCCTCCAAAATACAAGCAATGTATACAACACCCCCTACGAAATACGCATAGATATATGAGACTAACTCTCGATTCTATCGCTTTTTATGAATTTAAAGCTGTCCCGTCCAAGGTATCATATACGCGAGTAGCTATTCCCCAGTTCATAAGATCATAGGAACGTAGGATGACACAGCCGGGCATCATATGCATCGTTGTACTTAAGCTTTTGCTTTCGGAGCCGCATTATCCCGCAACAGATGCTGCAATATTGTGATAATGAATGCGGCTAACAAGGAATTTAGAAATCCTCCCATATTAACCTCTGATACAAAATGGTCGGCGATCATAATGGTCCAGGCATTGATGACAAAATTAAATAAACCAAAAGTCAGAAGGCTGAACGGTAATGCAAGTAAAAGTAATATTGGCTTTATTATTATATTGACAATCAATAGCACCAAACCCATGATTAGTAAGGACGGAATATTGCCCACACGAACCGTATCAATTATTTTGGATAATAAATAAATCGTTGCAATGATGGATAAATATTTTGTGGCCAGTCTTGTCATATCTGCCTCCGATAGGGATTACCTGATTTTATGAATACTTTGACATTATTGCAATCTACATCAACAAGATCATAAGCCTCGCTTTCCGTTAAGGAATCCAAAAGCTTCAATATCATTTGTACAATCTCCTTACCCATGTGGACGGAAAAAGAAGAAGACTTATATGTTTTAGGTACCTTAGGTACAAACAGACTCGCGAGGGCCAGTATGTCAAGGATACAGTCCAATAATTCCCGGAAGATATACATGGGCACTGGAAAACTTAGGTGTATGCTTCTATGGTTATCAATCTGTATCTTAACCCATAATATATGGAATGCTTTATTCAACATACACTTTTACCTTAACCATGGCCCCATGCTCTTCATCCCAGGCTTCAACATCTACAATGTCCGGATCGTCCAAGGTACCATTTAGAATCTCTTCGATAATCTGAGCAAAATCGATGCTCGTAATATCAATGCCCTTAGATTTCATGTCCTTTCTGGCATCTGCCGGTATTAGCAAGGTCATCCTATCAGCAATTTCCCCCATTGTTGTTAATAATCTTATGGGAATATTGACGTTAACATTCACCTTCTTATTGTCAGAGGTGACCTTTACTTTAAAGAACTTATAATTTCTTTTGGTAGTCGTAGGTACTACTGTTGCCTGTGTCGGTTCTGCTTCCTTGGTCATATTAAGTGCATCCATAAGCTCCATTCCTTCGATCGCTGTAATCTGTCCTTTTTCTATCATTTCTAAAATTTTCAATTGCTCACTCATACTATTTACCCCCTGATTATTATAGATTCTTAATTCTTTCGGTTGCTTCTTTTGGTGTAATTTCACCTTTAGATAACAACTCAAGTATTTCATTTCTGACCGTAGCCTTCTCCTCATTCTCTTTCATCGTTTCTTTCACAAGGACCTCAAAGCCAAGACCTCTGATAACGGAATCCAATTTACCTCGAACTGTGGGGTAAGAGATCCCGAGCTCCTTCTCAACATCCTTTATATTACCCCTGCACTTTATGAAAATCTTAACGAATTCAAGATCTTCCTCCGGAAGACGACAGAATTCGCAGGGTTGAAAATTCCCTTCTATCGCCGTGGAGCATTTGGGACAACCGAGTTTGGTAATTGTAAGCTTTTCACCACATACCGGACATTTCCCTGGAGCTTTATATTTCATTGTTATCACCATCCTATTTAATGTTATGATCTTCTTATTTATTGTCATGCTCATAATATACGCTTAATAATTAACATTGTCAATATGCAAATTGATTATATTAATATATTTATTAACATTATCAATCATCTCATTGATTATATTGATATTGAATGATTGTCTTCTGCATTTACATTTAGTTGGATTCGAAAGTGCCATAAAACACTAACTGTATTGACTGTAATTGACAGAAAGTTAGCTGAATGATATAATATAACTGTTTATGGAATTGATTTTCACATAGTGGAATTAATAAGGTTGAGATACAAATGATTACATGATTGGGCTTACATAAAATAACACCCATAAAAGGAGATTGAGCTTATGAGCATGAGATTGCAGGGAAAAGTTGCTGTTGTTACCGGTTCATCCACAGGAATAGGAAAGGCATGCGCGACATTGTTTGCGGAGGAAGGGGCATGTGTAGTAGTTAATGACGAAGGAATCGAACAGGATTTGGGACCACAAGTCGTAGAAGAAATTAGAGCAAAAGGAGGAACAGCCAGTTATTTTTGTGCAGATGTCACAAAGAAGGAAGACATTGAAAGCCTTATAAATTATGCCATTCTTACCTATGGCCGACTGGATATCCTGATGAATAACGCTGTTACCGGTCGAAGTTCAGCACTTATGGATCAGGAAGAAGAGGAATGGGAAAAAGTATACTTGTCTACAGTAAAAGCTGTATATCACAGCTGTAAACTTGCTATCCCTGAAATGATCAAGTTGGGTGGAGGTTCAATTATCAATGTATCCTCCATACACGGAATGTTGGGAGGTAGAAGCGGCCTTGCTTATTCAACTTTTAAAGGCGCCCTTCTTAACATGACAAGACAAATTGCTGTCGATTATGGATGTTACAACATTCGTGTCAATGCTCTATGCCCGGGAAGAATTGTGACGGAAAGAAAGATTGGCTTTCTCGAGCAAAATCCGGAAGAATATCGTAGACAAAAAGCTGTTTATCCGTTAGGACGCCCCGGAGCTCTCCACGAGATAGCAACTGCTGCACTGTTTCTGGCTTCCGAGGAATCATCCTTTGTTACCGGCCATGCACTTGCAGTGGATGGGGGCTTTACCGCACAGTTGCAGGATTCAATCATTACTCCTCTGGAGAAGGGAATCAGTGATGAACTTTTAGAACGCGATATTATATGGCCGTAAGGAAATTGAGCATTGCAAAAAAACAATAAAAATTACACCTATAAGGAGCGTGAGAAATTGTATATCTACCCGGATATAAAAACCGAAGTTACAGACTGGGATATCATTGTCATTGGACATCTAAGGTGGAACAGATATTTTGGGGAAAAACCGGAGCTGCCTCCGAGAGGAGATCCGTCCACTTGTACATCAAGTATCGTACGAGGAACGGATATAAACGGCAAGGAATATGTGTTGATGATAGATCCTACCATGAGATGGACTGCAGAAGAATATTATTTTGACCTTAACCGCAGGACCGGACTGAAGCCGGAAAACATAACGCATTGTTATTGTACGCACCATCACCTGGATCATTATGACGCCTTCAAATATTTTCCTAATGCTGTCTGGTACGCAGCGGAACCTGTTGCTGAAATTCTAAGTGCTGAAGCCAAAGTAATCAATGGCTCAAAAATCATTGGAGTAAGTGGTGAGATTTTTCCCGGAGTCTATGTTGTTCCATTGTTCGGACACACATCCACTCTCCATGGTATCGCTTTTATGCATAAGGGTAACAGGATTTTGGTTGCTGGGGATTCAGTTATGACCAAGCATCATCTTGAGCATAATACGACAGAATATCAACCTGACCCTATTTCAAATGAAATAGCAGCTCAGACCATAATTAATATCAAAGAGAGCTTTGATCTCGTGATACCCGGACATGATAACCTAATTGTCTGCTAACATTATCTCATCGGCTGACGCCCATTGTTCTTGTCAAAATTGCCATAATAATATATAATTTTGATTAAGATTGAGAAAAAATTTAGTCAGAACAAAATTGTCCTGACAGGAAGAGGAATACATGATGAGATTTCCGGATAATAAAATGAAAGCCTTAACCTTCAGCTATGACGATGGTATAGAGCAGGACCGCAGACTGGTAAGTATGTTTCAAAAATACAACCTAAAATGTACCTTTAATTTGAATTCAGGTATACAGAGCAATGCTAATAAATTTAATATTAATGGATTAACCATCAGCCGTATGAATATCGAGGGATTAAAGGATTTGTACCGGGGCCATGAAATTGCGGTTCATACACTTACTCACCCAAGTCTAATAGAGCAGACCATAGAAACGGTGCATAATGAAATATTCCAAGATAAGCTTAACCTACAAAATATTTTTGACTGCAATATTGTCGGTATGGCTTATCCCTTTGGAACTTATGATGATAATGTAATCCGAGTACTCAAGGAAAATGGTATAAAATACGCCAGAACCGTGCATGAAACCGAGAACTTTAAGCTTCAAGACAATCTTTTGGAGCTTAAGGCCACCTGCCACCACAGCAATAAAAATCTGTTGAAGCTTGCTGATGATTTCATCAATTTAGATTCCACAGAACCAAGTATATTTTATGTATGGGGCCACAGTTATGAATTTGATCTTGATAACTCTTGGGATATGATAGAGGAATTCTGTGCCAAGATCAGTAATCGAAGTGATATCTTCTACGGAACCAATGCAGAAGTTCTATTGTGATAGAATTTACCCGGACAACAAGAAAAGAATCCATACTCACATATGGATTCTCTCTTGTTATAGAAGCAGAATAAGTTGAACATGGTCTTGCAAGCATTATTGTACTTTAAATACATCAACCCCATATTCGGATTTTATTACTTCTTTGTCAATGCAATACATCATTCTTCTGTATTGTTTCGTTCTATTGCTAGGGTCAGCCCCCCAAGGAGTAGATTGAATTTCACCTTCGAATATTGCCTTTTTTTCAATCATCTCTTTTACCGTTTCACGAACAATGCTCTTTTCGTAACCTCTTATATCTTTTGGTAATTGATGTTTCAAGTGAACAAACTGGGCTGTTAATTTTATTAATTCTGTATTATCCATTTAAGTACCTCCGTTTCAAACATACTAACACTATATTTCATTATTTACAATCTTAAGATATGGTTAAGCTATCATCAATTGAATCTACACACAGCAAATGCTATCTATTTATAACTATATAATTAATCCTAGGAGGTCACTTTATGCAGCTAACAATCAATGAATATTCCCTTGTCTTCGAAAACGGTGGTGTTGAAATCGTAAAAAGTGACAAGACAATGTATCGAAACGATAAGCCACTCTACCTGTTCGTCTTGGACTACATGGTCATGACTAATTTCTACGACAAGTCGTATGACCAAGTGTCCGAGTTGAATGGACAGATCGTGGGAATCGGCACCATTTGTTCCCCGGCGGGTAGCGAGTTTGCTTTCCGCGATTGTTACGAGGTCTGCGGATCCGGATTTTCTATGAAGCGTACCGTAACTGTTCTGAAGGCAGATGAAAGTGAGCATGGGTTTGCCTCCAAGTTCACCCTCAGGCCCACGGAATCATCCGATACCCATGACTTCAATTACTTCGGGCCGGGCGTCTGGTATAAGCAAAACGACTTCGTTCCGCCACACTTCATGGGCTACAGCCTTGATAATGAGTATTTCCACTGGCAAGAGACGCGATATGCACTGCCTCTCTTCGCTATGCAAAACATCGCTTCCGGCGAGACAGTCGCTTTCTCCCGCTTAGCAGCCGATGTAACGCTGCGCTCCATGCACCGCAATGTATATAACAACTATATCGACCCAACCTACACGATCGGTTCTATCGGGATGAGCCAGCCTAAGAACATGACGCTTTTCTATGACGACTTGAATACTACCGTCACACGCCTACCCCTCGACCGGAGCAATGACCCGCTCGGTATCGACTATGTCTACCCCGCGGATAACGGTGAAACGACCGGCCGTACATTCGGAGGCGCCGGCATGAATCCGGCCAGGCGACAAATAGCTAGCCTCAATCGTATTTTCCATCCGGTACAGGTCGGCTATTCCGATACCTACGGTGTTATGGCCAACTTCGGATGCTATAGTAGCTATCAGGAGATGCTTAGGCTTGTCTGGCGCAGTACCAATGCACGTCTGCAATCACCGATAGCCGGCACCGACTGCGAGCTACTCTACAAGAACAATATGAAGCTGCTTAAGCTCAAGGCAAGAAAGTACAACAACTCCTGGGGCGTGCCGTTTCTCTCCTTTTTACCGGATGCCCAGGATCAAAATGTCGATTACCAATACGGTTTTGTCGGACAACAACCGGCCATCGGCTACCAACTGATCCGCTATGGAGACCTAGAACACGACGAGGAGTCTTATCAGAAAGGTGTCAACATCGTGGATTTCTGGTGCTCGCGCGGCATGAGCAGCTTCGGCGCGCCAATGCTCTGGTTTAACCCGCCGCTGGACGAATTTCAGTACGAGCCCTATTGGACCCGGATGATCGGCGATGGCATGGAGGGCATTCTCGATGCATACATCTATCTGCATAAGAAGGGTGACAACCGCACGAGCTGGTATGATGCCTGTAAAATGACCGCAGACTGGCTGGTGCGCGTACAAAACGAGGACGGCAGCTATTATCGTAGCTATGATCAGGACGGCAACCTATGCATGGATTCCAAGGCCAATACCACAGCCGTCATACGCTTTCTCATCCATTTCTATCTCGTTAGCGGTACCGAACTGTATAAGCAGGCTGCGTTAAAGGCTGGTGACTGGAGTTACGACAACATCTACCTGAATATGGAATATCGTGGCGGTACCTGTGACAACTCGGATGTTTATGACAAGGAATCCGCCATTTACGGTGTCTTTGGCTTTCTCGCCCTCTTCGACTTAACGGGTGAAGATAAGTGGCTGGTGGCCTCCTGCGGCGCCGCTGACTATGTCGCAACCTGGACATATACCTGGAGCTTCCCGATTGTCACCAACCTACCCATTCATCCGTTCAACAAGAACAACATCTCCGGTCAGAGCCTGATCGCCACCGGTCATTCCGCAACCGACATGTATATGGCGGCGTGTTCCTACGCCTTCTACCACCTTTACCTCTATACGGACGACACAGCGTACCTCGAATTTGCTGAATTTTTAAGTAAGAATCCGCAACAGTGCAACGATGTCGACGGTAGCGTAGGTTACTCCATCCCGGGTCTCTGCCATGAAGCTTGCGGCTTCAGTGACCAGGTGTTATTAGGCCAGTACCATTGGTTGCCTTGGTGCACCTTCGTGGAGGTTGATCCCGTTTCTCGCTTATTTGATACCTTCGGCACATATGAGATAACCGAAGCAGAAAAGCTTCCGCTCGAGGAGCGTAAGAAACTCAATCGGATTTACGACAACTTCAGTATATAACAACAATTCATCCGTCAAGTTGTCTTTCCTTCCTAGTCATTTTCTTATTTGAGCCTCAAAACAAAGTGAAATGTCGCAAAAGTATGCGCCATTTCACTTGAGTCTCAAGACGAATATGAACAGCCGAAAGCTGGGAGTCACTAGTTTTTTATCTCTTAGACAAGATTAAATCTCTTCCTATATCCACACTTTCTGCATAGTTCTTCAACAACTTCTCTTCTGGAAAAACCGTCAGCAATATTACATACTCTCTCACTTTCTATTATTTCAGAAAAATGATCTGTATTTATATTTCCTAAAGCGATAATTCCATCACCATCCAGACAACAAGGTACCACTGTACCGTCTACCAATATAGCCACCTGATTACGAAGGCCATAGCAAAAACCACTACCCTTGTCTTCCTCCTCCTTTAAATCCGGCCACTGAAATTGATGATCTTGATTTAGGTAGATTCTATCCGTGATTTTCAATCCTCTGCCCGGAATAATTATCTCTTGTATGCTATCTTGCAAATCAAACTCTCTTTCAATAGCGACCAGAATCCTGTTATTTTTCTTCTTCTCTAAATTTATTAAATTGTTCTCTTCCAGATTCCAAAGTCTTAAGGATATGAGAACCTTGCACCTTTCCATGGCCTCCCTTGTATAGGACAAAATGTTATCTATATATTCATCTTCGTCATGTACACCTTCATTTCCACTTAAGCTATGTAGTGAAAAGTTAATTTGCCTTAATGCAGGTTTCAATAAAAGTATATCCTTCACTCTATTAATTAATGTACCATTTGTGGTCAGATTAACTTGAAATCCTTTTTCATAACTGATATCTAAAAACTTATCTATCTCCGGATGAAGAAGTGGCTCCCCTTTTACATGAAAATAAATATATTCTGTATGATCTTTTATTTGATCCAATATTTTGCGGAACATTTCAACATTCATAAATTCCGGTTCTCTGCTTGTCTGTGGGCAGAAATCGCAACAGAGATTGCATTGATTGGTTATTTCTATATAAACTTTTTTGAATTTTCTCACCCATTTTTCTCCTATCCTAGATGTAGAAATGCATATGATTACTGAATGTTCACTCCTCATAACACTTAATATGTATGAATCACTCAAGAATCTCTCAAGAATCACTCAAGAATCTCTCAAGAACCTCTCATGAATCACTCATGAATCACTCAAGAATCACTCAAGAATCACTCAAGAATCTCTCATGAATCACTCATGAATCACTTATGAATTACTTATGAATCACTTAAAACTCATTCCTTAAATATACAAGGACCTAATCTCTTCCTCCGTCAACTCTCTATATTGGCCTTCCTTCAGTGAGTCATCTAGCATTAACCCGGCAATGGAAACCCTCTTCAAATATACTACGTAGCAGCCCACTGCTTTTAGCATTCTCTTCACCTGATGTTTACGTCCTTCCGAAATCGTCAGATATCCGGATACCACTGACTGCCGGTAAGGGTTAATCCTGATATCTTTTACTTTATCGCTCTCCATTTTACTTTTAAGTTCCTGATAATTCCCTTCGTCCGTTACTTCGACCTTTGTAGCCTTTGCCAATACTTCGTCATCACCTATCGAAATACCCATTTTTAGGTACTCTCTTGCATCAAAATCCAAGGAACCGAAGGCCCAGAAGAAATACGTCTTTTCTACATGCTTGTCCGGATGCATCAATTTGTGGCTGAACTCACCATCATTTGTTAGTAAAAGCAACCCTTCCGTATCTTTGTCCAATCTTCCCACCGGAAATAGTCCGTTTGTTTTATTTACATCAAAATAATCCAACACCGTAGGATTGATCGCATCCTTCCTTGCAGTAATGCAGCCCCTCGGTTTATGAAACATATAATAAATCTTTCCTGTATAAATTATTTCTTTACCAAGATATCTTACAACGTCACTTTTTTCATCAATCTCTGATGCCGGCTCCATAATCTCCCTATGATTAACGGTTACCTTGCCTTCTTCCACATAGTCGCGAACAATTTTTCTCGTTCCAACAGCTGCCTCTGCCAAGAATTTATCTAATCGCATATTATTCCTCATTCCTGCGTATACATGCTCCTCAAGTAAAAGCATCGAAAAACCTTTCTGCTTTTCTTTACTGCTGCACAGTATCTCTAATAATAAGTGAAGATACTTCAAATGATAAGTGAAGACACCTTAAATAATAAGTGAAGACACTTCAAATGATATTTATTTTATTGCATCTACAAGGTTCTGTTCTTTGAATAAGCTTGAAACCACTTCCTCATAATCGGATAATCGTTCTGCCCTTCTAATCTTCTTTGCATATTTATCATTTTCTGAAAAAATCATAATCATATATGACCATATCTCTTTCATTTTAAACAAGACCGGCCTATCTCCAAAGAGATTTCTTCTATAATCTTCATATATTCTGTCATGAAAGCTTCTCAGCAAATTTTTATCCAGCTTAATATCACTCGTCATATCCCCGATTAGACCGGGATTAGTGATTAGACCCCTACCTAACATTATCTTATCCACGACAGCAAATTCAGCCGAGAACTTATTGTAGTCCTCGACTGTAAATATATCACCGTTATAGCAAACAGGGTTTTTACTTAAGCCCAAGGCGTCCTTAAAGATTCCTAGATTAGGCTTGTTTTTATAAAAGTCTTTTTGAATTCTGGGATGTATAATAAGTTCTTCCAAAGGGTACTTATTAAAGATTTCAATTAAATCATAAAATTCTTCCGGTTGATCTTTTCCTATTCTTGTTTTTATAGAGATTTTAGTAATTGCTGCAGAAAAAACTTCCTCCAAAAACGCATCCAGCTCTTCTCTTTTGGCCAGAAAACCGGAACCCTTATTTTTCGAAACCACTGTCCCTGCCGGACATCCTAAATTTAGATTTAATTCAGAATAGCCCATCTGCATCATTCTTTTGGAAGTATTAATAAAGTATTTAGCATTATTCGTAAGTATTTGTGGAATCAAAACAAGTCCTTGGTTATTCTCCGGTAAAATATCGTTAATTTCACGCGTTTTCATACTGTCGCTATGATTCGCAACAATGAAAGGTGAAAAGTATTTATCAATATGCTTGAAGAAGGCACGATGAGCATTTCTATAAATATACCCGGTGACCCCTTCCATCGGTGCGAAATAGTAATTCATAATTCATTTACTCCTTAGCTTCAATTTAACAATAAAATCTATTGTTACTATTTTAGCATATCTTTGAGTAAAATGCTTCTATAATAAATTTTGATTATCTCCTTACCAATACCCTTTGCTCATATTCTTTCACTGCAATAAACCAATCTTCTTTCTGAGGGACTTGATTGATTTCACAAAAATAATTCCACACATCTCCAAACGGATAGAGCTTCAGTTCCTCTTGTAGCATCATAAGTTCTGAGTATTCTCTGCTATTTTGCAGGGAAGCAAGCTTCTTGCTTGGCAAAAGCATGGCATAAAGCAGTGCCTTTTGCATATTTCTCATGCCTACCACCCATGCCGCAATACGGTTAATACTTGCATCAAAGAAATCAAGACCGATTAAAACACGATCTAATGCGTCACAGCGAACAATTTCTTTTGCGATTTCCTTTAATTCGTCATCAAACAGGACTACATGATCACTATCCCATCTCATCGGTCTTGTAACGTGGAGTGCAAGCTCCTCCGAGAATAGCAGCATCGAAGGAATCTTGTCGGATACAACCTCGGTAGGATGATAATGTCCATTATCCAACAGACATAAAATGTTATTCTTTGCAGCATAATTCATGTAAAATTCATGAGACCCCACTGTACAGGCCTCCACTCCAATTCCAAACACCTTGGACTCAACAGCAACCTTCACTAACCTCTTATCATAATCCGTGGATAATATCTGATCCAGGGAATCCTTAAGTCTTGCTCTTGGACTTAATCGGTCTGCCGGTATATCCTTAAAGCCATCAGGAATCCAAATATTCATTAGGCAGGGCGTTCCAAGCTCTTTCGCAAAGTACTCTGATATTATCAAGCATGCTTTCCCGTGATTAATCCAGAAAGTTCTGAGCTCCTCCACCGGATGAGATAGGGTTAAGCCGTCAGCGTTGGGATGTGAAAAGAACGTAGGGTTAAAATCAATACCCAAGCCTCTTTCCTTCGCGTACTTCACCCATTTTGAGAAATGCTTCGGTTCCAGCTTATCCCGATCCACTTCCTCTCCCTGCTCAAAGATTGCATAGTTTGCATGAAGATTAATGCGGTGTTTACCGGGAATCAATTTAAACACTTCATCCATATCAGCCATTAATTCCTCTGGATTTCTTGCCTTACCCAGGAAGTTACCGGTTGCCTGAATACCTCCTGAAAGTTCCTTTTTCCCTTCAAATCCGGCAACATCATCCCCCTGCCAGCAATGCATGGATATAGATACACCTACTAATTTCTCAAGCACATCCTCGGTGTCTACGCCAATATTCCTATAGATTTCTTTCGCAGATTCATATCTTTGTTTTGTTGTCATAACAACTCTCCTTTTCTTATCTCTAGGCTATGTAAATGAGCTTTGATGGGGAAAGAATCAAATACCGCTTGCCTTGCCTCATTTATTGACGTATAATCTCCTGCCTTTAGCATCTGCGCCAAAATATTACCAAGAGCCGTCGCTTCCGTAGGTCCGGCATAAACATCCTTTTTTGTGGCCTTCGCAGTCAGTTCATTGAGGTAATCGGCATTTGAGCCACCTCCCACAATATGAATTCTTTGATAGCATTTACCGGTTATCTCTTCAAGCTCCTTTACGGTGGTGGCATAGCCGTCGGCTAAACTCTGATAGATGCAGTCTGCCAGTTCCCCGGCCGTACCGGGAACCTTCTGATTCGTCTTATTACAATATTCTTTGATTGCCTCCGTCATATTGTCGGGTGCGAGGAAGCATACGTCATTGACATCCACTCTCGAAGTAATATCTTCTGCCGCCGCTGCCTGCTTACAGAGCTCGTCAAAGGAATACGACTCTCCCAGTTCGCACCTTACGGATTGTATCATCCAAAGCCCCATAATGTTTTTCAGATAACGGAAACGATAATCTACGCCACCCTCATTGGTAAAGTTGCCTCTTTTACTTGTTAGGCTGCAATCCGCTTCTTTTCTCTCAATTCCCATTAAGGACCAGGTTCCGGAGCTGATATACAGATAGTCTTCATCGATTGCGGGGACAGAAAGTATTGCCGAACCGGTATCATGAGTTGCCGGAAGAATAACCTCACAGTCAAATCCAATCTCTTCCACGATCTCCTTCGTGAATTTTCCTACTGAACTCTTAGGCGTCAGAATTCTCCCAAACATATCTTTCTTATAACCCAGCTTCTCAATTAATTCAAAATCCCAATCCTTCGTATCCGGGCTTACCAACTGGGTAGTTGTAGCATTGGTATATTCGTTATATTTATTTCCGGTGAGACGAAAGTTAAAATAGTCAGGTATCATCAGAAAATGCTTCGCTTTCTCCATATCCTGAGAAGAAAATGTCTTAACAGCCATAAGCTGATAAATCGTATTGAAGATGAGCTTTTGGATTCCGGTACGTTGATAGAGATTCTCTTCCGAGATTATCTGATATACCTTCTCATCCATACCCTGCGTTCTCTTGTCCCTATATCCTATCGCCTTGCCGATAATGTTATCTTGTGCATCCAGCATAACATAATCGATTCCCCAGGTATCAATTCCCATACTACAGGGTATCTTTCCTATTTGCTTGCATTTTTTCAGACCATTTTTGATTTCATCAAATAATTTATCCAACTCCCAGCATAAGGAGCCATCCCTTTTCACCATACCATTCTCAAACCGATAAATTTCCTCTAATTTAATCCTGCCATTCTCGAGATAGCCCAATATATGTCTTCCGCTGGAGGCTCCGATATCAACAGCCAAATAATATTTTTGCATAATTTTGCTGCTCCTTTACTCTTTATATCATTGGTTATTCTTTATCCTTGTTATTGAAGTAAAGGTCAGCCGGATGCTTACCCGTCATACCAAACTGCCTTCGGATCTCATATAACTTCTCTACCTGCGCTTGTGAAAGCTCCTTCGGTCCACCTAACTGCTTGGACAGATATAATAGTTTTGCATAAAATTCAAGAGACTCCATCTTGTGATAGGCAGATAACAGGGATTCGGAGAAGGATAGTGCTCCATGGTTTTCTAATAATACTGCATCGTAGTATGCAAGATACTTAGATATTGCATCCGGGATTTCTTCGGTGGAGGGTGTGCCATATTCTGCAATCGGCACACTGCCCAGCGAAATTACTGCCTCCGGCATAATCGGTTGTGTCAAAGGAATTCCCGCAATTGCAAATGCCGTTGCATACATCGGATGCGCATGTACGACAGCATTAACATCCGGTCTTTCCTTATACACTCTCATGTGCATTTTGATTTCTGAAGAGGGTATAAACTTGCCATTCGCTTGAATTACTTTTCCGCTCTTATCTACCTTGCAAATGTATTCAGGCGTCATAAATCCTTTACTAACTCCGGTAGGGGTACATAAAAATTCATTTTCATTTAGCTTTACCGAAATATTACCATCGTTGGATGCAACCATTCCCTTGTCATAAATTCGTTTACCAATTTCGCATATTTCCTTTTTTATTTCGACTTCTGATATCATTTTAAGCCCTCCTGTAATGTTGTTTTTATTTGTTTTTATTTGTTTTATCTTTGTTTGAATCTTATTATATGATTTGCGTATAGTTAAGTCAACATGATATTAACAAATTTCTTTGTTTATCTTTGTTTGTATTTGTTTTCTCTGTCTATTTATTATTTATGTCATAATCGCATCACAAAAGCCCACCGATTCATATTCTGCGGGTAATTCCTCAAAATTAATATAAATAGGAGTAAAAACTGCTCTCCCTGATTTAATGAAGTCACTGAAAAAGTCTCATTCACAGACTTGACATGAAGGAAGATGTATGACTTCGTCAATTTGCACAATCACCATCTTTATCCAGAGTGATATAAAGCATAGTATGACTTTTTCAGTGGACTTATTCAGAATAATATTCCTTTAATATAATCAAAGGTCAGCTTAGGATGCACTCCGGAAAAGTTCCTTGTAATATACCATTCACCAGCGATCAAGGTCCAGAAGGTAAGTGCCATTTCAAAGCTGCTTCCTACCTTTATTTCTCCCGTCTCCTGACCCTTTATTATAACAGGTTCAATCGTATCTCTAACCATATCCGGGCTGCTTTCAATGATTTTGATTATTTCCTTCTGTTTACTGACTCTAGAATATATGGCGCCTTCAAGCTTTGGACTTATTTTAGTATTCTTGACAAATTTATTACCGGTAATATCCACATAAAACTTCTCCAGTGTTTTTAAAGATGACCCCTCAATCATTTCTAATATTACAGGGTCCTTCATGCCTGCGTTCCATTCATCAAACAATGCCTGATATATGATTTCTTTGGTCGGAAAATATCTGAAAATCAATGCTTCACTACACTTTGTAACCTTAGCTATTTCCTTTGTCGTAACCGCATCGTATCCTTTATTTGCGAACAGGCGACAAGCTGTCTCCAATATCTGCTTACTTCTTTTCTCATTACCCATTCGCACAAACTTTTTACTCTCTGGTTTTTCAGTCATTCGCCGTTCTCCTTAACTAAGTATTTACTTATATATACCACAAGGACTCTATTATTTCAACTATTACAGTAATATCCAATCAGGTCCATCAGTTCCAGATTTCCACGCTTCCTACAATACCTGTAGGTTCCGTTATCTTTGAATAAAACATCAGGGATCGTATATCCTGAGGAAGGGATTTCACCTTCCGGTCCAGGGTTGTTCCAACCTCAATCCGAATAAGGTTTTCTCCGTTTTTTAACGCTTCTCCCATAGTAAATTGATAAGACGGGCAGATCTGCATCCCAAGATAACAGTCATTCAGCCAGACCTCGGCACCTTCATAGGCATCCGATATAATCAATACCTCCCTGCCTGAAAGAGTCGCATCATACATAAACTCACTTTCATAACAGAGGTAGCCTGAAAAAGCAGGTAAGATTCGGCCAATACTTTTTAAATCCTTTGCGACTGTAACAGGACTAAATTCCGGATACCTTCCGGTTTCAGCACTTGAAATTCGCCAGTCTCCTTCCAGCTTCATAACCTGCTTTCCTACGGAAAAGCTTTGTTCTTCTATCGATTTCAGATCATCAAACAGGGCTACCACACTCTGGTAGGGTGATAACTTAATATGTATGCTTGTTCCATTCTGAATATCTTTGTATTCTGCCGGAAGTACCCTGTTCTCCATAGCATCATATAAGCTTACACTCCCTTTTGAAATTACCGTGATCCAACCATCATATGTTTCGCCAATGCTTTCATTGGAAAACATATAAAGCTCTGTCTGCTCCTTACGATAATGATAATAGCGTAGAGCATCAAATTCCTTGTCACTGCTTATTTCATTCAGCTTCTTCTCCTTTAAGGCTTTTGACAAATCGGTCAGTGATACCACCTTACATTCTGACAATCCGTCCAGTAACTGCCTCTCCTCTTCCGATTTCTTACTGTCACAGATACCCTTTGGTAATCCCTGAACAAAGAATACCGGAAATCCTTTTTTTGAAGCTTTTTCGGCAAAAGCCGCTACTTCCTTTGTGATAAATTCGGCATATGGGATAATAAAGCAATCATAACTCTCACCATTTACCCGCAGTTTATGATCGAAGGCTGCCTTATATGTCGCCATATCCGCAAATACATCGGAGGGCAAAATATCGAAATCAATCTGATTCTCCAGAAGCTCTCTTGCAACCTTCTGATTGAACATACAGCCACCCGTCCATTCTGCTTCTCCATGGTATAATACAGCAGCCGGAGCAATATGCATTCCTTTATTCAACAGATGGCACATGCGATTGGTATAGTGCATCAGCTTTCTAAAATATTTAAATTGAGGATCCTCTCCGCCGGCATAAAAATGGGGTGGGCAATCCGAATCAGGAAAATCTTTTGGCGAAAATGCATGCGGAACATATGCATTGATGCCTCTTACCAGAAAATGATCGATTAGATATTTCATCGTCCGCATTCCCAGCTGCCAACCATAGGCTCCAAATATCTCACACATTGCTCTCCCCTGCTTCTTTGGATCGATATGTGCCAGGGAAGAGCCAAGCTTGCCAAGCTCAAAGTGATAAAATTCTCCCTCCTTCTCAGCACCCAGCAACGCTTCTCGTTTGTAATTTTCTCCTCCCGGAATAACCTGGCCTCCGATATCATCAATTCCGGACATATGCTGTCCCATCATAGAGCGGAAGAAATGTCCCTGACTGCTTCCGAGCCTGCTGTGCTGATTGTTATCCTCCACGATGTGACCGATGTATTCCACTCCTTTTTCTTCACACCAACGACCAATCGGTCTGGAAAAATTCTCTTCTACAAGTCTGGTTACACAATCCATATAGGCATAACGAACTTTGGCATTCCTCTTATCATCCTCCATATCGGTCCAAAGAGCAGGATAATAAGGAAGAAATTCTTCTCCCAGCTTTTCTTCCAGCATCTTCTCAAGTTGACTGCTCCAGGGAAGCGGTGTCTTCTTCTTTCCGATGGATTCATCAAAATTATATCCCACTGTATTGCCAATGCAAGGTTCATCGGAAAAGAATCCGGCAATTGTTTTTCCAAATTCCTGACCGTAGTGCTCATAATGTGGTACATATACCGCTTCTATTTGGATATTGCAGGAAGCTTTATCCATCATATTAATATAGTCACTGCGTCCCTCACCATTCCTGGTAATGTAAAGAACATAAACCCTCCAAGCGCCCTTCGGAACATCCCAGATTAATGTTCCATTCACAATCTTTGAGACTAGATCAATTCCTTCCCCCATTAAGGAAGAATCTCTGCCTAGCGAATATGCACGTACTGTTAAGATTCTGTCATCGGTAAAATAGCGCTTCTTCTCTGAACTCATACCGAACATTCCCAAATCAAGCCCTGAAGGCAGCATGAGCGGCATCATCATTGCGGTAAGGTTAACCTCAACCTCAGGTATAGGCCCGCAAACATCAATATACTTCTGGCTTATGTACTGCTTACAGTATTTATCCTCTGACTCAGCAATTTTTCCTGCGGCATAGCCGGTCGGAAAATGAGCATCATCCAGAATCCATAGCTTCATTCCCCTCTTCTTTGCCTCATCAATCAGAATATCCATATCATGCCACCAGCCCGCACCGAGAAAATCCGGATGCGGTCTTGCCTCCACACAGATAGCCCGGATACCACAGCTATGAATAGCCTCCATATATTCTCTCAGTTTCTCTTCTGCTTCACCATGCTGCCATAAAAAGGGCATGATATAATTATCTTCCCTCTGTTCCAAAAGTTCTTCCATAAATATTTTCATATTGACCTCAATTCCGCTGCCTTAGTGCAGCTATTATTTTATTGCAATTCGTTCTTGTCTGACTAGTATTGACGCGAGCCTCCGCACCCTATCCCTTCACTGATCCGATCATGACACCCTTTACAAAATGCTTTTGTACAAAGGGGTACACACACAGAATGGGCACGGTAGTTACAATAATTGCCGCATATTTGACCAATGTCATATAAATCTGTGCGTCGGAAATCATGTCCGCCTGATTAATGGCATCCCCCGAGGATTTAATCAGCAGCTCCCTCATAAACATCTGAAGCGGAAATAATGAAGTCTTCGTCGGAAGATAAATCATAGCGGTAAACCATTCATTCCATTTTCCGATTGCGGTAAACAGCATGACAACCGCAAAGGACGCCTTACATAATGGAAGAATAATTCGAAACATAATGACTAACTCATTTGCACCTTCGAGTCTCGCCGATTCCTCCAAGCTGTCCGGTATACCTTGTATGGCTGTTCTCATGATAATAATATTAAATACGCTTAGCGCTCCGGGAATTAACATGGCCCATCTGGTATCAATGATATTCAAATTACGTACTACCATGTAGGTAGGAATCATTCCACCGTTAAAGAGCATGGTGAAGATCATGAAGAACATCAAATAATTCCTATAACGGAAGCTCTTCCGAGACACTATATAGCCTCCGATCACGGATAGAATACCGGTCAGGGCACATTGAGCGATTACATAAAATATAGTATTTCCATAGCCCGTGAGCAGACCTCTATAAGTAAGTATAATTTTATATGCAGTAATTGACGCTTTGCCAAGGGGTCTCAAGATCAACCCACCTGTCGCGCTCACCAGAGTCGGATCACTGATCGAGGCCATGGCCACATGCCACATTGGGATAATACAGATGAGACAAAGAGCGAGCATTACTAAGTGATTAAGTATTGTAAAAACGATTTCTCCAAAGCTTTTTTTCTTTACCATTTTCATCCCTCTCTTTTCTAAAACAAACTAGTATCCGAACACTTCGCACTGATTCTATTTGTAATCAACAGTAACGCAGTGGCAATCAACGAGTTAAAAAGTCCTACCGCTGCACTCAAGCCATAATTGTAATTTTGCAGACCCTCCCGATAAACATAGGTATTAATAACATCCGCTGTATTGTAAATGGATGGATTATATAACAGCAGGATTTTATCGCTACTCACCTGTAAAAGAGTACTAATACGCAAAATCAGCATAATAATGATGGTTGGTGCTATTCCCGGTAGTGTAATATGTAGGGTCTGCTTCATTCGGTTTGCACCGTCCACGACCGCCGCCTCATAAAGCTCCTGATCAACGCTGCTAAGTGATGCAAGGTAAATAATACTTCCATAGCCTATTCCCTGCCACAAGTTCGACAGGATAAATATCGGTCTAAAATAACTAGACACCCCAAGCAGATTACGTCCATCACTGTTCGTTACCGATGCTACCAAATTAGAAAGGACACCTCCGCTAGCACAGAAATCCATGACTAAACCGCATAAGACCACAGAGGATATAAAATATGGCATATAACTAATTGTCTGAACGGTTTTTTTAAATTTCTTCGAGGAAATTTCATTTAATAATAATGCAAATAGAATGGGCGCGGGAAAGCCGACAATTAAATCGAGTACACCCAGAACCACCGTATTTTTCATGAGCCTGAAGAAATAAGGTCCTTGAAAAAATGCCACAAAATTATCAAGACCTATCCAGCTACTCCCCAGAAGTCCTTTGACCGGGGAAAATTTTTCAAAGGCCATCATAATTCCACCCATCGGGACATAACAAAATATTATGAACCAGATTACAATTGGGAGACTCATCAGATAAAGCAGTTTGTTTTTTCTAAAATCCAACGCTATATTATGAGGAAATGCCCTCAATCCCTTCCCTTCTATATATCCCGGTGTCTTTGTTTTCTTTTTCTGTTTTCCTTTCATAAATCCTCCTATATAACTAAGTGCTTACTTATCAACACTTATATTAAATGCTTTTATTTTGTTTGTCAACAATAAGTATTGCAAATTTTCCGTATATCTATATATGTGAGTATTCACTTAATATATATTTGTACATTGCGTTATTTTAATGGTCTATTTGATTGAATATTAGGTTTATTATTAATTTTATTATTGACATTTACACTGCATAATAGTATTTTTAATATGTAAGTATTTACTTACCAATATATTTATGGAGGATGATTTATGAAAAAATTATTGTACCAATATTTAAACCGGATTGCAGCTGTAATATTAAGTGTTTTATTGCTTACATCCTTATTAACCGGATGCAAAAAAAGTAGCGATGACAGCGAATCCACAGACAATACTGTCGCTACTGTTACCGGAACAATTACTGCTCCTGCACAGACTGCTCTGAGTGAGCTTCCACTTCCATTATCAGCAGAAAAAAAGGAGTTAACCATTTGGACCATCTACGATAATAACTACCTGCCTGATCCAAATGATCTTCCCGGAGTGAAGGCAATGGAAGAAGCAACGAATATACATATAAACTGGGTTACAGTATCCGTATCCTCCGCAAATGAGAAGTTTGGATTGATGCTTTCATCCTCGGAGCTCCCCGATATAATATACGGAGCCGGTCTTGCTGATTACCCGGGAGGCAGTGAAAAGGGCGTTGAAGACGGCTTTTTGCTTGACTGCACGGATTTGGTCAATCAATATATGCCGAATTACCGTGGCTTTATTGACGCTGATCCGGCACTAAAAAAGGAAGTCATAACTGATTCCGGTAAATATATAGGGATCTACGGTCTTAATTCCAGCGATACCACAATAGAAGGAGAAAAAGAATTTGCCGGACTTGCTGTCCGTAAAGATATTCTGGATTCACTCAAACTCGATGTTCCAAGTACCATCGCCGAATGGCATGACGCTCTTACGACCGCGAAAAACTCGGGAATGGCAAAGCCCTTATTGCTTACACAAAACGGCTATGGCTTCACCGGCTCCTTTATCACCGCTTTTGGTATTTATCCGGAATTCTATCAGACCGATGGAACGGTAAAATACGGTGCTCTCGAGGATGGCTATAAAAACTGGCTGGATACCATGCGTCAGTGGTATGCGGAAGGTTTAATCGATCCAGATTTCATGAGCAATCCGACCGGTATCGCTGATGCCCAGAATATCATGAACGATACCTCACTCGCCTTTACGACTATCTGGACCTACACCAGCAACGGAGCCGTATTAAACAGACTGACCGCTAATGAAAACTGTAACATCACGGCTGTTCCCAATCCGGTTATGAAGGAAGGAGATACCCCCTATGTAATAAAATCCTCAACCGGAGCCAGCGGTAATCCCGCTTATATTACTTCCGGTTGTAAGGACCCGGAGCTTGCTGCCATGTGGCTGGACTATCAATATACGCATGAGGGTATGTTGACTAATTTCTATGGTATCGAAAATGAATCCTATACTGTAGCATCTGATGGTTCCTTATCCTTCACGGATAAAGTCATGAAAAATTCCGATGGCTTAAGTGCTACCGAAGCAATAAAATATTACGCCCGGGGTAACGGCCTCGGACTTTACAACTGGGAATATCTTGAGCATTTTTACATTGGTGCGGACGGTCTTCTTGAAAGTAAAAAAATATGGGATAACCAAAAAACCAATATGCTTTCTCGAAGAATTACACTGACAGAGGAAGAGGGCAGTTCTTACAATAGCCTCTACACTGCTATCTCGACCATGGTTCAGGAATATGACGCCAAATACATTATGGGTCAAGAAGCCGTGGATTCCTTTGACAGCTTTATGGAAAGCCTGCGCTCTAATGGTTTGGATGAATGCCTCGGTTATCAACAGGCAGCACTGGATCGCTACAACAACAGGGGAAACCAATAGAACATAACGGCTACTTAACACTTGATGTAATGCCGTAATTCACTTAATAATCATGGTCTTCTAATGACCTGATTATATAAAAAACTTCAAGGAGGGTATTTATGAAAAAAGTAACAAAAACCTTATTTGCTTCACTTTGTGCCATTGCTCTTGTATTTAGTTTTGCACCGGTAGAAGCCAGTGCCGCACCAACAGACAACACCGCATATCTTGGTTACTGTGATGCTGCCTACAAGATTATTTATCTGGGTGATCCGCTCACCGGAGTGAAGGAAACCAGCGAAACCATCACCGGTGTGGGCCAGTATACGATTGGTCTTGATTTTACTGGGACAGCAGATGGCAAAGCAGTCGGCGCTTCCGCAGTTCTCCCGGTCATCCAGATGGGCGAAAAGAGTTTTCCGGGATACTTTATCCAGCTCGACTCTATCGAAATCAACGGAGAAGAGGTCAGCTTTACCAAGGGTTACACAAGTGTGGATGATAAGGGCACAACAATGAGTTACAGCATTTACAATGCATGGGCCGGTGTTCTCCCCGAAAGTGCGCGGACCCCGGATGGGGATCTTTCGACCGCTTCCTCCAATATCGTAGACAGTTCTGTATTCAAAGAGGTAAAAACCATTCGTGTAACCTTCACCTTACTGGATGCTGATGGAAACAGTCCGATTAAAGATAGCGACTCCAATACTACGGATGCCGCAGTTGCCGGATCAGCTACAGGCACCGAGAATACTGGCAGCTCTTCCTCCGCACCCAAAACCGGTGTAGTTAGTTACGGTTTGATCTATGGCGCAGGAGCGTTATTGACCGGTGCTTTTGCATTGAAAAGGAAAAAAAATAGGCCTGCTTGAGGAATCTATCCATAAAGGATGATTCGGTAAACAATTCCCCTATCATAAACGAAACTTAAAAAGAAGAGGGTCATGGTACGACGAA
>DBTU01000003.1:0-93823 GCA_002307215.1 Lachnoclostridium sp. UBA1308 | reverse complement strand
TTCGTCGTACCATGACCCTCTTCTTACAATTAATAGTCTGATCTAATTTATATCACAAATTTTGCAATTGCTGTCTTTAGCATTTGCGCATTGTCGCTCAAGGTTCCCGCAGCCTGATTCAACTCTTCCACCCTGCTCTTCTGGTCGTCAGCTGTGTGATTTACCGTATTAGAGGAAGCTGCTGTTTCTTCCAATACCGCTGATATATTCTCAATCGCCCCAAGAGTATTGTCCTTCGTCTCCCCCATATTATATACATTCTCCGTTATCTGTTTCAGATAAAGAACAAGCTTTTCCACGCCATCATCTATTCTATCATAAGAGGCAGACGTATGGTTTACGGCGTCCTCCTGCAAGTTAAGTACCCCCTCCACTTTTCTCGCTGTTTCAACTGCCGCAAAAGTATCTTCCGTAATACTCGAAATAATCACCTTTATATCCTGTACCGATTGATTTGACTGATTTGCCAACTTTCCGATCTCGTCCGCAACTACTCCAAAGCCTCTTCCGAATTCACCGGCTCTCGCAGCTTCTATAGAAGCGTTCAATGACAATAGATTAGTCTGATTTGCTATTTCACTGATGGTATTTGTAATTCGAGATACTGACATTGATTTTTCAGAAAGTCTCTCCACCGCATGAATAATGTTCGTGGTGATTTCTATTGTTTCCCTCGTCTGCTGTTTTAAAACTTCTGTGCTGCAGTTACCGACCCTTACGCTTTCTCTGGTATCCTCAGCAATTTGACTGATTTCTCTGGTGTTTTCGCCTACCTGAACTATTTTCTTCGACAAGCTATCCATCTGAGTCAGACACTCTCCGGCATCATCTGCCTGCTGCATCATTCCTTGATCAATTTCCTTCATGGCAATAGAAATTTCTTCGGTTGCTTTTAGGAAGCCGGAGGATGTATCCTTCACTCCGTAAGAAGATTCGGATACCTCATTACTTAACTGCTTGACCTGTCGGATCAGTTGTTTCATATTGATAAAGGTATTCTGTATCTCCTCAATCAGTATCCTGAACTCATCCTTTCGTTTCGTACGAAACTCTATGGTAAGATCTCCTTTCGCAGCCTTTTTCAGTCCTACTATCACTCCCTTGATGGTACGATCAATTCCTAGCGATATCCAGAGTCCAATCAGTACAGCAACAACGCATGCAATGATCACGATAAGAAATGTAACCCTTCTGATTGGATCTGCCTTTCCTGTAATAACAGATTTCAGCACTAGGGCGCAGACCATAGAATTCGTATTTTCAATTTTTGAAAACATAAACAAATAATCTATATTATTGTATTTTACATAAACAGAACCGCTGGTTTGATCTGATTTCAGTGCCTCCTTATAAAAATCCTTTGTTTGAAAGAAGGCTTCCCCGGTACCCTCAGCAGTAATCTCCTTGCCGTCCTCTGTAACAAAGCTCAAAAATCCGGATTGATCAAAGCCCGTATTCTTAAGAATTCCTTCCACCGTCTCTGTCCTGACATCCATCACGAGGATGGTGTCGCTTCCTTGCAGTTTTCTGATAAGCCGTAATGCATAATCAGAGGTGTTGACACCCAATCTATCGTCCAGATAATTCTCCTTTCCCAGCCAAAGAACCTTGATACGATTATCCTCCAGATATTTTCCGGCTTCCGTCTCAGTAAATCCCCTGTAGATTTTGTCGGTCTGGCTATCCGTAACTGAGTCCATTGACACAATAGAAGTAACTGAATCGGATAACAAATAGATATTTGCAACAAATTCATCCGCCGTGCTTTTGGCAAGGATTGAACTCTTAATGGATTTCATAACCGAATTAGCTTCAAATTTATCATTTTTATATTGACCGGAAAAATATTTTGTAATCTCCTGATTATTCATATATTCCACTGAGGAATTTTCAATTGACCCAATTCCAAAACGCAAATATTCACCTGTCATACTGATTACTTTTCCTGCCGTCTCCTCATAACTGCCCCTAATTCCGGTTGCTGCTTTTTGAAAAGATACCACGCCCAGTAGTATGATAAAGACAATTGGCACCAGAAATGCAGCAATCATTTTAAAACGCAAGGTTCTAAAAACCCACATTCTTTTCATCTTTTTGTTCCTCCTATAATAATCAATAATGATTTTTCTCCTTTGATCTTGTATTTCACAATCAAAATCAGAAAAGGAAGCCTTATACATATCCGCGCTGATCCGATCCCGGCTGTATCGGAATTGAATCATCACTTTTGTATAACTGCTTCCTCTTAATTCAAGGCTTGTACGTATCGAAACAGCCCGAGCATTATTTAGTTAATTATGTATCTAATTATTTCGCCACTCCACTTAAGGCAGAAATTAGCTCTTTCATATTTTCTTCTGTGATTTTTGAAAAGCCGAACAGTGCTCTGAGCGGCAATCCACTCGTCATTTCATTTAACACTTCATTGGAGCTACCAAAGCCTGAGGTAATACCTCCACTAAAATTAGATAACATCATCCTCATAATCGGCAAGGTTTTGGGATTTTTAAGCAACACACCTATCGTAGTATTTTCATCCACGCTAAATGGTAATTCCTTAGTAGCGGTAAATTCAACCTTATGCTCCAAGCGGATATCTGCGGAGGAATGGGCTATCATCACTTCATAGGTTCCGGTAGCAGCATACCAATCCTCCAATTCTTCATTATACCATGAAAGAGAACGGGCATTGATATCAAAGGCTACTGTGATTGTCTCCTGGGGCTCCAACTCAATCTTTACAAAACCCATTAGTTCTTTCAATGGCCTGTCCGAAGTTTTGGTACGGTCGCCGATATAGAGCTGCACTACTTCTTTTCCTTTTCGCTTTCCAGTATTGGTTACTTGAGCCGTTACCGTTATACTCTCACCTTCTGCAAAATGTCCGCAGGATACCTGCATGTCCTGATAGAGAAATTCGGTATAGGATAGGCCGTGACCAAAAGGGAATAGTACCGGCAGCTTCTTGGCTTCATAATAGCGATAACCAACGTATACTCCCTCTGCATAAACCACCTTTTTCCCATCTCCCGGGAAATTCAGGTAGGACGGAGTATCCTCCAGACGCACCGGAAAGGTTTCCGCAAGCCTACCGCAGGGATTAGCATCCCCATATAATAGCTCATCTGTTGCCTCTCCGACACCCTGTCCTCCCAGATACATCTCAAGAATGGCATTCACTTTATCTACCCAAGGCATTTCTACGGCTGAGCCGTTATGAAGTACCACAATCGTATTCTTTTGTACACCTGCAATCAGTTCTATTAATTGATTTTGACATTCCGGCAGCTTCATATGTTTTCTGTCAATGCCCTCTGAATCAAAAGATTCCGGTAATCCGGCAAAGATTACTGCTGCCTCCGCTTCTGAAGCAGCCTTCATTGCTTCCTCAAAACGTGACTGGTCCACTTCATCTCGATCATGGGGGAATCCCTCTGCATATATAATATCATTTCCCTTATCTCTTCCAATCTCAAGTGCCTCTGTCACCCTGCTAGCATGGATGTGGCTGGAGCCTCCGCCTTGATAACGCGGCTGCTTGGCAAAGGCACCAATGTAGGCAACTTTTGTTTGACGCCGGAGAGGCAATGCACCTTCATTCTTTAGAAGAACCGCACATTCTTTAGCCATTTCTGTTGCTTCCCTGTGGTGTTCTTCTCTATCATATTGCATTTCGCCATAATTGACCTGTGTGTACCGATTGATAATCCTTAGGATTCGTTCCACCGCTTGATTTAATATTTCCTCCGAAATCACCCCTTCTCTGACTGCTTTCACAAGCTGTTCATCACGAATACCATTGGAAGAAGGCATTTCCAGCTCAAGCCCTGCCTCTAGACCCTTTACTTTATCATTGACCGCTCCCCAGTCAGACATTACGAATCCCTCAAAGCCCCATTCCCTGCGCAAAATATCCGTAAGCAGCTTCTTATTTTCACTTGTGTATTCCCCATTAATTTTATTATAGCTGCACATCAAGGTCCAGGGCCTAGACTCCTTTACCGCCATTTCGAAACCGGCCAGATAGATTTCTCGCAATGTACGTTCATCCACCTCTGAAGAACAAGTCATACGGTTGGTTTCCTGATTGTTTGCCGCATAGTGCTTCAGACTGGCACCAACATCCCATTCTTGAATTCCATTGATTTGTGCTGAGGCAAGCTTTCCGGTCAGATATGGATCTTCTGAGAAATATTCAAAATTACGTCCGCATAGAGGACTTCTCTTAATATTAACTGCCGGACCGAGTAAAATCGCAATATGCTCTGATCTACATTCCTCACCCAAGGCTCTTCCCATCCGATGCATAAGATCCTCATCAAAGCTGGAGGCACCGGCACAGGCTGTAGGAAAACATACCGCGGCAACGCTCTTGTTCAATCCGAGATGATCTGCCTCACCCTCCTGCTTACGAAGCCCATGCGGTCCATCTGTAACCATCACAGCCTGAATTCCCAGTCTTTCCACCGCTTTTGTATGCCAGTAATCTGCCCCTGAGCATAACCCCGCCTTTTCTTCTAATGTCATTTGCCTGATCAGGTCTTTGATCATAGGTTCCTCCATTTCCTGCGCAAAATTCTTGCGTATTGTTTATTTCCTTATATTCCTTGCCCAAAAATCTGCCGCCATATCCACCCAGCCCTGAGCATCCGTTCCCACGCCCAGAGATATTCCGTGTTGTGCTTTCTCAAAAAGATGATATTCGTAGGGCACCTTATTCTCCTTGACTGCCTTTTCCAGTTCATCCCCATGAAAACGGTAATCTAGCAGCAGATCATTCTTTCCCGCCCAGAAAAATACGGGAGGATAATCGGGTGTTATATTCTTATCTATGCTGATAGCGCTTACAGCCTTTTCATCCGGTTCCGGCCCGAGCAGCAACTTATTGCAGTGAGGAAACTTCTCTGTAGATATCAGTCCATATGCTATCATGATGGTTCCGGGTTTCGGCAGTTGAAAATTCTTATAGCCCACACCATCAAGACCAAAGCATCCTACCAGATGTCCTCCTGCCGAAAATCCCAGAACTGCATAATCCTCCGTATCCACATTCAACTCCTCGGCCCGGTCAAGAACATACGTGACAGCTGCTGCCAGATCCGCGAGGGGAGCCAGATTGGCTGCTTCCTCTCTCACACGATAGGAAAGTACAAAAGCGGTATAGCCCAGGCTGTTCCAATGAAGTGCTAGTGGATAGCCTTCCGACAGGGCTTCGCAGTTTACATAAGCCCCTCCCGGACATACAATAATAAACTTTGATTTCTTCTCTGAGGGAAAATAATGCAAGCTCGCATGCTCTTTTGTAGGATCTTTCCTCATTTCTTCCTCTGAATAAATCTGCCGATAGACTCTTACCTTTTTGTTATGATTCCGAATAATCGCATTTAGACCGTCCGCATAGCACTGACCGCTAGTCTTTGAAAAACCTGCTGTGAACCTATCCAGTGTCTGTATTGCCATAATATCATTCTCTTTTGACCGAACATAAATTCTTGCCTTTTCTTCCTCCAGTATAGGATGTTCCATAATACTGTCCACCGTATCTTTTGGTGTAATAAAGGCCCCGACAGGCTTTTTCCTATGAAATGGCTTTTTTATCTTCATCCTTGTTCTTTTTAGCTTAATGCTCATAAAGTAAAGAATTAAAATTGCCTTATTCATGACTCGCTCCCTCTGGGATTGGCTGATACCCACTCTTCTTAAAGAAATCATCTACCTCAAGCTTTAACTGCTCCCTGCTTACAATCGGAGCGGAAAAATCTATGAACTTCGGATCCTCCGGTCCACTGCCGTGCTTCACCTGGAAGTACTTACGACCCAGAATATGTATTGTAATATTACTATGGTAGATGCCGTCTGAAATGACATCAATCATATGTCGTATCTGTGACTTTGGTAAGAGAAAACGGTCATGTGCCGAACAAACCCCGGTAAAATCCAGTTGATCCACCTTCATCAAATCGTGAAAGAACCGATTGATAGGGTATTTATTTCCATCAATATAAAACACTCTTCTACAGACGCTGTCCCCCGATATAAGAGTTTTGGTCTTTTGATCATAAAGAACGATGCTTCCCGCTGTATGTCCCTTTATGTTATATACCTGAAGTGTCCTATCTCCGAGTGATAGCTCATCTCCTTCCATCAGATAATGAATTTTGGCGGTTATTTTCCTAGAAGGCAGAAATTTTATGATATTCTTACCTAAAATTAATGCATCCTCCGGATGTATCCATACATCTTCAAATTCATTCACCGCCCCGGTATGATCAAAATGTCCGTGACTTAATACCAACATGACCGGTACCCCTGCAAGCTGCTGTGCATATTCCTTAAGCTCAGATGCTCCAAGCCCAGCGTCCACCAATACTGCCTTTTCCCTGCCCACAATCAGGTAAGTATTAATGGTTGCCTTACCCATCTCCCATTCCTTGCAAGAGATCAGAAATATACCTTCTCGCAACTCCTCATGAAAAAAATGCTTTTTTTTCATATATCTCTCTCCTTATTTACCGCAAGTTATTTAGTTATCTGATACTGTACAATTTATTTTGCTTATACCAAGTCCTGCAATCTGCCCGATCTATCTTTATTCAGCAAATCATAGTATTTACTGTTGCTCTTCAAACGTTGGTAATGTCTTGTAATGATTGACCGGAGCGCCAGAACAGGAAGCAGATAGAAGATACCTCCCTGCAAAAGTGTAAACCAGACATAGGAATGGGGATAACCAAATACCTTCTGCGCTCCCAAATTAAGGAGGATCAGCCCCACAACTACAATCAAATCATACCGTCTGAATTTACGGTATATCATTTTCCCTTTGATGTCAGTGCGAAAGAGATTGGCTTTGATATACCGCTCAACAATCAGATAGTCCACCAGAATCCTAAGTGGATCTATCAGACATACCGACAAATCTACCCGCGAGGTAAGAGAGGGGTTTCCCTTCATCGTAAGTAGGATGATAGCGGACACCATCAAAAAGCCCTTTGCCAGCTCTCTCAAGCTAAGAGCAAAGCCTTCCAGCGGCGTCGGCAAATTAATTGACCATCGTTTAAGAAAATGCTTACAAAAATCCTTTGGGTTGTTATCCCATATGTAATTCGGCGTACGCTTCTTCTCCTGTGCATCTTTCAATAGCTGCACAAGTTCAAGCATAATCTCATCAATCTGCTCATTCGTCTGCTGTTTTACTTTCTTCCTTCGTTTCAGCAAGCCATGGATGCTTTTATCCACATTAACAGAGATCTTGCTCAGCCCCAGAATTTCCATCAAGTAGATTTCAGCATGAATAAATGCATCCCAATATTCGCCCGTAAGGACTTCCGAGGCACTTTCATAGGTAAGTCCGTATTTCTGATGAAAGCGGCGCTTTTTACGAAGTTTCGATCTCACTGCCAGGTTGTCACGATTACATTTCTCTTTTTGCATTGATTGAATCAGCTCCTCATCCATCTGGTTTACAGCTATTCATATTTATAGAAGCCCTCGCCTGACTTGACTCCCAGTTTGCCTGCATTCACATAGCGTTTCAGTAGATATACTCCAAAATATGCCTTTGGTTTTCTTCTTGCAATATTCTTGGTTATATGAAGAACCGTATCCAGTCCCACATCGTCCATCATTTCAAACGGACCCTTATCACATCCGGTATTAATTCGGAAAGATTTATCAATATCCTCCATAGTTCCGATTTTTCGAAGCAGTAATGATATGGCTTTTCCGGTGATATCCGAAAAAATATCATTGTAAAGGTATCCATAATTCTCCTTATTCACTAAGACCGGCTCAAATCCAACCGATTTCGAAAAATCATAAAGCCTTTGAGTTATGTTACTCTTTGTTTTCTTCGTCGGCATAATATCTACAATATTAGCTCCCTTATCCGGCCAATAAAAATGAAAGCTGCAGAATCTTTCCTTGTGCTTTAGTTTACTGGATATTACCGTGGGAAGTAAAAGCGATGAGTTCGTGGTTAATACTGTATCTGTGGCGACCAGTGCTTCAATATTTCGGAATAAATTTTGTTTCAGCTTAAGCTTCTCGGTTACCGTTTCGATTACAAGGTCACATTCGGTTATACTGCAATCAAGCGTATCTATAAAGCTCACCCGCTCTGAACTTAGCTTTGCTTTCGCTTGCTCTATTGATTTTCCGCTGATATCGTATAAGATAACCTGCACGCCATGCCGTAAAAGCTGATCCGCTATCTGAACTCCCATATAGCCGGCACCTAGTATCAAAACTAATTTAAAATGCTCTTCTATGTCTGTACCCCTCCTTTTTCTGATTTTCAATTTCACACTCTGTCAGGCAGGCAGCTCCCCCTCCAAATCTTCCATAAATTGCTCCACAAACAATTGGTCCTCACTGCTGCCGTTTAGATTAATCGATAGCGTCACTTCACCGTCAAAGCTTGACAACGCAAGCCAGAAGCATGGTTTCTGTTTGATGGAACCCGTCATCATGCAATTTTGAATTTCAGTATCTCCAAATCGCAATTTCTTTTCATCAATAATTCCCAAATTACTGAAGGCGATGGGAAAGCTCTTAAAATGTTTATCAATGAACGCCTTCATCAGACGGATTGGAAGAAGTTTAAAAAGCAAGAGTAGATATAAATATCCATCCAGTGCCGGAAAATGATTAATAAGCTCCGTTACCTTTTGATGTACCTTTCTTACGGTCTGATCCCGTTCCTCATCCACATTCTTTTCAATGCTTACAATCAGGGTAGAGGTAAGATTTTTTAATGCTTCTTGCTCCTCTTCCTTCAAAAAACGCCTTAAATCCACCATGCAGGGAATATGAAGGTCTTCTCCCTGATTCGGAATGTATTTATAAATGGTTCGGATAAAGGCGGCCAAAAAGATATCATTAATGGTGACCCCCTGTTTCTCACAATACTTTTTCAACTGCAGAAAGTGCTTCCTGTCAATCACTCTGGTTGCAATAAATGGATGTGTGGGACCCTTGTCTTTCAGCTTCATTGTCAGCGGATAGCTTTTATGGTTTTGTATATGAAATAAAGCTCTCAGCTGTTCTCTTCGAGACTTCAATCCCATCAGAAATTTAAGATATACCCGTGCTCCACTCCTGCTGCCGTCGTAGATAAAATTCGGTTTATAATTCCTGTTCTTTAGAAGTTCTGTATAGATGCTACCCAGAATATAGATATATTGCTTAAAATCAGCTGCATCACAAACCATATGGTTTATGGATATGCATATTCTGTCCTTTTCCTTATTTCTTATAATCTTTGCTTTCATCTGTAGTCTTGAGGTTTCCTTGATCTCGTTCCATAAGAATTCGGTTATTTCGCTGTCCTTGACATCTACTTCCACTAGCTCAATCTGGATGTCACTGTTATGGTCATCCTCCAGCCAGTAAGCCCGATACGCCCCTGTCACATAACTGCTCTTTAATACCGGAAAGACTTCCAGACTTCTATTCATCGCACACTCAAGAACTTCTTTCCTGATCTGAGATTGAAAATCTATGATGCAGTACATATGGTGGTTATTATATGACTTACCAAACACCTCAATGCAATCCCATATCTGCGCTTTTCGCTTTCTACTAATGCTGAAGCACCTCCCTTATCTTGTACTATTAGGTAATCCTGTACTTTCAGGTAATCCTGTACTTTCAGGTAATCCTGTACTTTCAGGTAACTGCAATACAATCAGGTTTTGCAATACCACACACTTATTGCAATGTACCTATTGCAAGTACTATTAATCTAACTATCTCTTATACACCCTTCTCCAGCCTGCATTCTTATAAAGCTCTCCCTGCATGCCAAATATTTCACGTGCCGTCTCATCCTCCATCAAGTGGTAACGAAACCATGCAGTCAGTATTCCCCTGTATTTACCGCCATCCCCTTGTATCTCTGTATGAGCACAATAACGCGCCTCCAAAAACCAGCCCTCCACGCCTGACTGCAATCGGTGCAGGGCAGCAAGACATTTTCGGTAGGGAGAAATGATAAAATCAAGTGTTCCGGTTAAAATCAGAAAAGGAACACTGATTTTTTCAGGTGCATATACATCCTCCGGATCACACCAGCGCAGTGCAGGCAGTGCAATCGAAACAACGGTTTTTATATAACCGCCTTCCTGATAATTCGTATGCAGATTTATAGCACCGGTGGAACCCTGAGAATGCCCCGCGCAACCAATCCGTTCTGTATCGATATGCTTTTTTAATATACCTCCCGGCTTTTCATTTTCTTCCAGTAGATAGCAAAGAGCTTCCTTAAGTGGCTCACCCGTTCCTGTTTCACTGTTAAAAGTATTCATTACCAGAAAGCCCCAGGAAGCAAGATGTCTGTGTAGTGCATCATAATTCTTTGGCAAGGCTGCAGTGCCATTGCCCCATACAATTACAGGTAATGTTTCTGTTGGCCCGACGGGATTGTATAAGATAAATCGTTCCCTTCTCTCTGCGTCCTCTATGATATGTGTCTCTATTTGATACTCTCCCTCTCTACTGAAGCTGTATTCTGCGCTTCCTCTTGAAATCGGGCTTTTTATCTTACTACCAAGAAACAAGGGCAGGAAGATGACGCTGCATAACAACAGCAAAGTCACAAATATTACTGCCAGTATAACTAATAGAATCCACATTATATTCATCCTTTGCCTTTCCTTTATTTCAACAGCTGATGAATCATTTTCTTCACGATATCTAATCGTTCAATGACATCAATTTCGCCTTTATCTAAAATTTCTTTGCGGTGAGCCAGCTTTTGCAGATAAGCGAAAATGACGCTTACATAGGTCAGTGCCTCGTCAAACTGCTCCTTAACCTTCTCCCCGCTTATATTTGCTTTTATAATGGACTGTATCACCTTGTTATATTCCTGTGACAGATTATCATTTGGATATTGATCCGTATAAAGAAAATCAAACATACTAATATAACGATAGGCCTTAATATGAACAACAAAACGATCCACTAGGATCAAAAGGATTTCCTTAAGGGCATCCCCGCCACTGCGATTCGATACATCGACCAGTCTCAAATCTGCAAATATCTCCTGAATCATTTCATATTCAACCTCGAAGGCAATCGGATGAATGCTGTCATAGTACCGGTACATTGTTGCTTTGCTTAAACCAGCTTCGATCATCAGGTCATTCATGGTTACATTATTTAATCCTTTTTCCAGAAACAGCTTTTTAGCAGTCTCAATTACCTCTTTTTTTCTTTCTTCCATAAGCAGTTTCCTCTGCTCGAGATACTTCTCTTTTTTAGATTCAACCATTCTATTCTTAGGATACCTCTATGATAAGATGTACCATATCCTCCCTTCCTTCGTAGAGCACTCTCGACGATTTTTGTTTCTAATTACATCGTGGTACTATATGTATCATGATACCATCGGTATCACGCCGTGTCAAGGATATTATTACATAAAACGATAGTCTTTTGTCTCATCAAAAATAATAGGACGTAATTACCCCTTATATAAAAAGGAATCTAAAAGCCTGATAAATCTAGGCTCAAAGATTCCCAAAAATTAATTATATTGATTTGCGCGAATGGCCGATTTCAATTCTACCTATAGTGAAATTCTGCTACATTCTTAGTTGTACTATCTCCACCAATATAGATACGAAATAATCCTGCCTCAACTTCGTATCTCATATCTTGTTGATAAAATTTCAACATATCTCTATTCATACTGAAGATAATCTTCTTACTTTCTCCCGGCTGCAATGATATCTTCTGAAAACTTTTTAGTTCACGGACAGGTCTAACCACATTGCCCTTCACATCCTGGATATAAAGCTGAACAACTTCCTTACCCCTGTATCGTCCCACATTTTTGACCTCTACGACTGCATTTATCGTCTGGTTGTCGGACATTATATTCTTATCTAGTTCAACCCCTGAATATTCGAATTCAGTATAGGAAAGCCCGTATCCAAAAGGAAAGAGTGGCTTATTCGGTATATCCAGATATCTCGAATGAAAACGTGTTCGATCTCCCTCTTCATAACTGCGTCCCGTGGCAAACTCATTATAAAATACCGGAATCTGTCCTACACTATATGGGAATGTCATTGCCAGCTTACCGGATGGATTTACTTTTCCAAAAAGAACATCAACGATTGCATTGCCCCCCTCTGTTCCCGGTAACCATGCGACCAAAATGGCTTTCGAATATTGGCATAGTTCTCTGATGTCTAGCGGTCTTCCATTAAATAATACTATGATAATATTATGATTCACTTTCCATATTTCTTTCAACAACTCTATCTGATGTCTTGCTACTGTGATATCCGCTTTACTTGCAGCCTCACCGGACTGGCTTGGATGCTCTCCTATTGCTAAAACTACCGCCTCTGATTCTTTGGCCGCCGCTACAGCACTATATAACAATTCTTGTCTTTCCTCTTCTGTCAGTACACTCTTCGCAAATACTTCTCCAAATTCAGGAATCTCTATACCGGGTTCTAATAGGTCACATCCTCTTTCATACAGGCAGTGATTAAGATACCCACTTCCTTCGACTGCCTCTTTGATTGAAACAGAATCTTCCTGATTGGCAAATAAGGACCAGCTGCCATGAATTCGCTTACAAGCAATATACGGTCCAATAAAAGCTATCTTTTTTCCCTCAGAAGGCAGGGGAAGAATGCCATCTTCATTTGTTAATAATACAAAAGTCTCTGCTGCCAGCTTTCTTGACAAGCTACGGTGCTCCTCACATAATATCAATCGCTTTTCTTCCTCTGCATCTGCATCTTTATATGGATTTTCAAAAAGACCAAGCTTATTTTTCAACTGTAGAATACGCATTACACATTCATCAATCATCTGCTCTGTAATGATACCCTCCTCCAACAACCTCTTCAACCGATTGCAGTATATCATTGACATCATATCGATATCCACTCCGGCTTCAATGGAAAGTCTGGCCGCCTCATTATTATCTTCAGCGATACCATGGCTGATAAGCTCTTGCACTGCACCCCAGTCAGAGATCAGCACTCCTGTAAAGCCCATCTCCTGACGGAGGATTTCTCTCATTAATTCTTTATTTCCGGTAGAGGGAATTCGATTTATGGTATTAAAGGATGTCATCACCAATTCACTTCCCGCATCTATTGCTGCTTTGTAGGCGGGAAGATAATCTTCTTTGAAGGTTCTTTCTGACAATTCAACATTGTTATAATCACGTCCAGCCGTTGGAGCACCATAACCCGCAAAATGCTTTACGCACGCAGCTATTTTCCCTTTTTCTTTTACACTTTTACCTTGATAACCCTCTACCATAGCCTTAGCAAGGCATGAACTTAAGTAGGTATCCTCGCCGTTGGATTCCATAACTCTACCCCATCTTGCATCCCGGGCCAGATCAACCATAGGTGAAAAAGTTACATGAAGACCAGCCGCTGCCGATTCCTTTGCTGCTACAGCAGCTCCTTCCTTTACTAAATCCGGATTAAAGGTACAGCCCTGCGCCAAAGGTATCGGAAAGATTGTCCGATAACCATTGATGATATCTGCCATGAATATCATAGGTATATGATGTGGATGCTGCTCCATATAGTCGTCCTGAATTTTAATAAGCTTTTTTGCACCAAGGCTTCCAAGTACTGAGCCCGCCAGCCTAATATTTTCCTCGTTGATTCCATACTGACTTGCCGGTCCGGTAACCATAGCCCCCTTCTCATAGATTTGTCCGATAATCTGTATCATCTGATTAATCTTTTCATCAATCGATAATTCAGCCAGTAATTGAATTAATTTATCCTGTGTCATTTTTTGTCTCCGTTCTTAGTGCTAAGTATTATGTAACTATATATATTATACTTTAAATGCTCTCACTGCCTCTACCAGATTATCCAAGTGTTTATTCTTCCACGTGTGATCGTCTTTTGCCTTTTATCTTTCATTTGCCGTTTATCCTTTTTCTGACTTTTATCCTTCTTTTGACCTTTATCCATTTTTTGTCTCATTATTCAAAATAAGCTCCTTTTCTTAGAAGGATAATTCTAAGTTGATTAATATCTATATCACGTACATCTAAAGTATTACACGCTAGCTGTGCCGCCGTACCGGCAGCCTGTCCGGTTACCAAACATACCGGCATGACCCGTATACTTCCCTGTATTATATGTTCGCAAGCAATACTCCTTCCCGCTACCAGAAGGTTTTTTATTTCTTTTGGAATCAAACTTCTATAAGGAATTCCATGGGATTCCCCCTCGGAATAAGACTCCCAGCCCTCTTCACCATTACTTTCTCCCTTCAGGATCCTCTCACGCTCATCTATCTTGTGATGAACATCCAAGAAATAGCAGTTACGCCCAATCTCATCCGAGAAGGTACGGCGCTCCTTATAATCATTGAACGTAATCTTATACTCACCGATAATTCTTCTGGATTCTCTAATTCCCATGGAAGACGCTGTAGCAATCAGATGGGATGCCCCAAAAGTCTCCGGAAGATATTCCTTCAACCCCTGATGATACTGGTATGCCAGCTGCCGCCCCATAATCATGGCCTTCGACACACTAAAAGGATCTGTTGAATCCACCTCCCATATATGTCCGGCATTAAATCCTACCGTACCAGGTCCAATCAGCGAGTTACAACAGTGAGGGTCTGTAATTAACGGATATTTGTCCGATCTTGCAATATCATAAGCTGCACTGTCAGGATTACTCATGTGAAGATAAGGAGAATTGCGGTAATGATATTCATCCACATTAGTAATCATAAAACAATGAGTGGAAGGCTGAACTACGTAACTTTGTTCTTCTCCATATTCAAAAGATAACCCCGCTAAGGCCACAATATCCGCATCACCGGTACAGTCTATATACACCTTACCCTGAAATGCTGTAATACCTGATTTATTAGCCGCCACTATATAGGATATTCTCTGCAGTTCGTTAACAACCGATACCACTTGTGTATGAAAGAGAACCGTCACTCCTGCCTCAAGAATCATTTCATCATATACTCTTTTTAAAGCTTCAGGATCAATTGGTACCCAATCAAGATCCCCTTCTTTTACATGTTTCATATTAGCCTTCGCTTTATTGAACACTTCAAGAGCAATTCCCCGATAGATTATTTTCGTCCGGTCCGAAAATGGACACCAAGCCGGCACTAGGCCATTTGTTCCCATTCCACCCAAGGATCCGGTCGTTTCCAGCAACAATACACTGGCTCCTTCTCTTGCCGCAGCAACTGCAGCAGCACAGCCGGATGGTCCTCCGCCCACCACAATAACTTCATATTGATTATTCACCGGTATCTCTTTTGAAAACTGGATTTTCAATTCATTTCCTCCTCTTTTTACAGCTGCGAGTCTCATTACTTATGACGTCTAATATATCGCTGTTATAATGGAATGCGGCTGTATTTCTAAATCGCATAGATTATCCTGATCACAAAGCTTAAATTTATGAGCATTATCCGTCTTATTTAGAACCACTATAACTTTCTCACCCTCGGGATTCAAGAAACCTGCTGTTTCTAATTGGTCTGTAAATCGGGATACCACAACCCTTATAGCACCTTTCTTAATAAAACGACTAAAATGTCCGATATAATAGTAAGAAAGTTTCAATTCTATTTCATCCTTTTCGATATCACACATAACTGGTGCATCACAAAAATTACCTACATGATTTGGGCCACCCTTGGAATCTAAAATTACATTCCAATCCAAATAAGCATTCATACCGGAATTTAAATTACCAATCATATCATGCGCATATTTTTCAGCTACTGTAAGCTGTCTTGCATTTCTGTATAATGAAAACTCCGCACAACCCTCAGAAAATATCAGTTCCTTCTCAGGAAATTTATCTCTTACAAGCTGGAGTGCTTCAAAATGATCTCCCGAATACCAGTGGAATGCAACACCGTCAATGCATTCAGAAGCTTCCTTTCCTGAAATGGTAGCTACTGCACGATCGTAAACTCTTTCTTTGTTATGATCCCAAATGTTAATTTTAACATAGTCTAACCCATGCTTTACGAACACCTTCTTAAGGTAATTACATGCGAAATTCTTCTCCTCCTCCGCAGTAAAGACGCAGGAGTCCCATACTTGAGTCGCTTTGGGCTCATTTTGAATCGATACTCTTGTTACATCTATTCCATACCTTTTATATTCTTCAATATACTTTGTAATGATTTCTGCCCATCTTTCATAATATTCCTCTATCAGCTTACCACCTTGATTCATCTGCTTATTAGATTTCATAAAAGCCGGTGGACTCCAAGGGCTGCCTAGAAATTGTATCTCCGGATTCTTTTTCAGTGCCTCCTTCACATAAGGGATTACATATATTTCGTCCTGCTCCAAGGAAAAGCTACGGAGTTCTGTGTCTGTTTCATCCGATACATAAGCACTGTTTTTTAAAGAAAAATCACAGCTTTGGATATGAAGTCTGCAGAAATTATAGTTATTTCCCCTCTCACCAAAATACAGCTCCATAAGAGTCTCTTGCTTTTCTCTACTCATTTTAGAAAATGTGTAGGCGGAGGCCTCTGTAAGAGCTCCTCCAAATCCAATCATTTCTTGTCTCACTTCATCTGCATATACTTTGATTAACAGGTTCTCTACCTCAAGATCCTTATAAAACACTTTTTCATTCTTTACCATTTGTTTTTCTTCATTTGATGTATATATAATCATTCATCTATCTCCTAGTATTTGTTTGAATATGGGTTACTGTCACAGTCATCCTAAATTCTTTGGTAGCCTTAATTTTAACCATTGCTCATGATACTCATAAGGGCTGTTACAAAATACATTCTATCTTGTACTTTGCAACACCCCTCATGAATTTTGTTCAATGAACCTCTCACGCTGTCATCAGCAGAACTCGTCTTACTTGTAACCGAATTCTTCGCAGTGAACTATCCACTGCTCCTTATAGCTATCTTGAATTTTCTGCAGACCAGCTGCATCTGCCTGTTTCAGGAACTCGTTGATGGATGCTTCTACATCATCAACAAGACCCGCCTGAATTGGTGTTAGATATTGTGCGATAACCGAAATCAAATTGGCTCTTTCAATTTCGTAGGAGGAATAATCCTCAACGAAACCTGTTTTAAGATCTTTACCTTGCCATTTTGTATTAGCCGATGCGACATCATAGGAATCCATCATATCCTTATAAGATGTATCGTCACTAGGCTTCATTTCTTTCTTGAATAAATGGTTTCTTAAGTCCCAGCTATTCATATTCTCGTAGCTAAATCCTGAATCCTTGATTTCTTCATAATATTTTCCATCGACAAGATTCCAGTGCTTACCCTGAATACCATACTGAACAAGATCATTTGCTGTCTCATCTGTCATCAGGAAGTCAAGAGCAATTAACGCTCTCTCAGGATTCTTTGAATTGTATGGTATAACAGTAGCATTTTGCAAAGGTGAAGCCGGAGCAAGCGTATTATTGATTAAACCATATGTTACATATCCGATCTCCCAGTCAGGATGCTTCTCTTTTGCAAGATTATAGGAACCAATCCATTTGTCCTGATTGATACCTGATACTTCCGCTACTGTTAAGCCCTCATCAAAACTATCTGCATCTGTCTTAGACAGAGAGCTTTTTGACCAGAAGCCCATATCCGCCCATTTCTTCAACAATGTCATATCTTGCACGAAATCTGTTGATCTCCAGTAATCCGTTACTTCCATCGGTGACTCATAACTAGCAGTTAAGCCATAGTTTGCTAAAGACAATGAATATTTCAATGAAAAAATTGAATTCATATAGAAGGAACTCATATAACTGTTAGAAATAGCAATCGGAGAAAGAAGCCCTTGATCCGGATCATTCTTCTGGATACCGCTGATGTAAGCTTCAAAATTCTCTAAGGTGTTAGGAACCGGAAGATCATATTTTTTTCTTAAATCTTCACGATATCTGATACCACTTGCATCATATGTTTTTTGATCAGCAGGGATACTGTACAGAGCCCCACCCACCTTACACATATCATAAATACTCGGATCAATTAGTTTATAAAGATTTGGTGCATACTCTTCCAGCAGATCATCAAGTGCCAGGAATGCGCCTGTCTGAGCTAGCGTACTATAATTGGTCCAGCTAGATGCATACATTAAGTCACATTGTTCTCCGGATGACAGTACCAAATTATACTTTGTAGCCCAATCTGTCCAGGTAGTAAACCTGAAATCGATGGTTGTATTTATTTTTTCAGATAAATACTTGTTTAATTCATCTACTACCGCCTGATAGTCTTTCCCCGGATCACCTACCATATAGAATACTAAATTTACAGCTTCGGAAAGATCATATCTTTCCTTTGGATCATTGGATAGCGCTTCCGTAACTTCTGCCACCTCGCCATCATTTGCTACAACTGTAGGTTTACTATCTGTTTCTTTCGTTGGCTCGGCTTCCGATTTGCATCCCGTCAAAGACAGAATCACGCAAAGTACCAACACAATACTGATGATTTTTTTCACTTCTCTTCCTCCTATGATATTATTTATATACTTAGCACGACAACGTGCAAAATATCAACCTTTTACAGCCCCTACTGTTATACCGGACACAAAATATTTTTGCAGGAACGGATATAACAATATGATTGGGCCAGTGGCTATCACTGTCATAGCTAATTTTGTTGATTCCGTGGGAACTTCAAGTATTACTCCCGATGTAAGTGCCAAATCCCTAATAGCCTGTGCTCTATTGAGCATATTATATAGATAAAACTGTAGCATGTATTTTGAAGTATCATTGATGAATAAGGAAGAGCTTATCCAGTTGTTCCAATATCCAAGTGCTAGAAATAATCCAATGGTAGCAAGTGCAGGTCCAAGTATCGGAAGTACTATTTTAGCAAAGATTCTAATATGTCCTGCACCATCAATTTTTGCCGCTTCTGTCATCTCATCTGGAACTGATCCTTTAATGAAAGTCCTCATCAATATAATGTTGTAAGAAGAAATGATACCAGGTAGCCATAAAGCAGTTAGCGTTCCGTGTAAATGTAATACTTTTGAAATTGTTATATACCAGGGAATTAATCCGCCGCCAAAGATTGTGGTAAAATAGATAATAAATGAAATCCTGTTCCTGTATTTGAATTCCTTTCTCGATAATACATACGCCGTTAAGGTAGTCATCAATAGCCCGACACCGGTTCCTACTGCTGTAACAAATATTGTTACTTTATAAGCATTTATCATATCCGTTGGATTACCCAGAATTAATCTATATGCATCCAGCGAAATTTTTTTGGGCAATATACTGTATCCCTCACGAAGAATGGTACTGTTTTCTGTAAAAGATCCCGATATTATTAATACAAATGGTAAAATACATACTGCTGCAAGTAATGTCAAAAAAATATATGCCATGATATCAAAGGAAATGGTATAGCCAGATTTCTTAATCTTCCCTACTTTTTTTGTTTTGTTCATTATCATACCCATCTCGTCTTATCCTTTCATTTTCCACAATTTCCACTATCCCTATTATCTCCAGAAGCTTGTACCAACCAAAAACGCAGTACGCTTGTTGCGCCTAATTAAAATAATGCATAATCTTCATTCTTTCTCTTAACGATATAGTTTGTTAACAGTATAACGACAAATCCAAAGAGCGACTGGAATAGTCCTGCTGCTGTACCCAAACCATTATTTAAAGGATTTGTCATCGTCAGTCGGTATACATAAGTATCAAAGATATCCGTTGCATTAAATAGAAGACCATTATTACCCACAATCTGATAGAAGAGATCAAATTGGCCTCGCATAATGTTACCTAAGGAGAATAGTACAAGTATGATAAAGGTAGGTTTGAGGAGTGGCAAAGTTATGTATCGTATCTGTTGAAAAACGTTCGCACCGTCAACTTCAGCTGCTTCGTAAAAAGTTTTGTCAATACCTAATATGGCTGCAAGATAAACAACGGATCCATATCCTACCCCTTTCCACAAATCAAAGAATACAATGATAAAGGGCCAATAACCGGGGGTATTATAGAAGTCAATTCGGTCTGCGCCAAACGTAGTAAGAAAAGTATTAACTGCACCTGTTTCGTAAGTAAGTAAATTATATACAATAACATTCAATATTACATATGACACGAAATGTGGCATGAAAATCAGTGTCTGATTTAATCGCTTAAACCATTTGCAGGTAAGCTGACTGATTAAAATCGCGATAAAAATCTTGAATATGTGTCCCAATATAATAAATACAAGATTATATAGTACTGTGTTTTTCATTAACTTAAGCAAATCCGCTTTCCATATGTATTCAAAGTTGTCAAACATAACAAACGGACTGCTCCATAATCCATCACGGAAATTGAATTTTTCAAAAGCAAAATAGATACCTACCATGGGTAGATAATTATTAATCGCAAAAAATAGGATTGTCGGCAGCAACAGCATAAATAGTACCCAGTTTTTTCTTAATTCCTTGAAAAACCCCAGTTCTTTATACAATTTTCTCTCCGGTGCTTCCATTCGCTTTATCACCACAAACCCCGCAATCGAAATAACAATGATAAGGTATAACAAAACGGAATGTGAGAATATATTTACCAGCCCTAATATCTTGTTGGAGTAAATACCAAAGAGAATCACCAAAAGGCTTAATAAGATATTAAAAACCATCGCATATTGTCCGGCCTCATAGATTTTTATATTGCTCTTGCGGCTACTGAATTTTTGCGCTTTTATCAAATAAGAAATATTCAATACAATCGTTATTATCGTAATTGCAAATAAAATCATTGCAAACAAACCCTGTGCACCCAATCCGCTTTTATGAACAAAAGACAGCATATTAAATGTACTATAACTCGTACTGAATCCTCCCTCCTGTAAATCTAACCCAAGAACTTCCGAGAGCTGAGCAGTATTTTCTATTTTGATTACTTTCGTCAGTAGAAACAGAAGGGTTGTAATCAGAGAAACCGCTAAGGATATCCATATGCCCAGTTTTTTTCCCTGATAAAGTCTCTCCATGTAACTATAACCCCCGTCTTTTGCGGCTTTAATTTTTTCAATGCCCTTTTTCATCGTTATGCCTCCATAATCTATGTAATAAATTGTATAAATGAAATCAGCTAGGCTAATTTACAATCTGCTCATAAAACTTTCTTCTCTCATAGTTATTGCTAATCCTCTTATTTTCTGCGAAATTCATTGGGTGTTACTCTATTCACTTTCTTAAATGCACGGTAAAAATAGGAGGAACTAGTAAATCCCACTTTTTCCGATACTGCATTCACTGATAAGGAGCTGTCCGTAAGGAGTTGTCTCGCTTGCTCCATCCGTTTACTCAGAAGTGTTTCATTAATTGTATTTCCTGTATCTTGTTTATAAATCCGGCAAATATGTGCTGTAGACATTCCTACTTCTTCTGCGATCATTTCGATCGATAACAATGGATTCATATACTCTTTCTCAATTAAGAGATTAATATCCGTAATTATTTGATGAAGTTTATCATTCTTCTTATTTGCCATATCCCGTTGAATTAATTCAAACAAGTCGCGAAACTTCCCATTTCTTTCTTCGATGCTATCAAATTCCTGTAGTAAATTCGTAAGAATGATAGTGCTGGCAAAAGAGCACTTGGAGCTGTTCTTTACAATCAGACTAACCATATTGTTAATCATGAAAATCAAACGACTGATTACCATATTATAGATTACAATAGGATAATGGTAAGTTTCCATCACAATTGAGAGGTATATCTCCTCTGCTTCTTTTGCTTTACCGTGCGTGAAACATTCCATGAACTGCTTTTCTTTACTTTCAGGATATTCATAATTTTCCACCGGATTAATTTTCATATCTAAACAATGAACAATCGTGCCCTTTGTCCAAAAGATACTTCTGGATAGCACTTCTTCAATTTGTTCATATTGATAAAAAAGCTTGTTCGAATCCTCTTCAAAGCTGCTGACAGCAACTGATATGGAGACTTGAAAATATTCCTTCACTAACCTTTGCATACAGACAATATGGGTATCCAAACACTCCTTTGCTCCTTTACCGTCAATAACAACAAATAGTATACTTTTCCCGAGGCTCAGATCCAGACAATAGGTATTGATGCTTTCCCCCATTAACTCGTTCAAAATGTTGATTGCAGCGAATTTGTATGCATTGATAATTTGAGAATTGGAGGTTTCCAATAAATATTGATAATCATCCATCTTCACACATAATAAAGCCAGTTTTTGATCCTTTGTTAACTGTATACCCAATAACGATAACAAATCCGCTCCACTCTTTCGACTTCCGTCGCTTTCCAATCCATCATTTTCTAAAAATTCTTTTAGTGTGATTCTCTTTGTCAAAGTTTCTGTCTGACGTTTTTCACTTTGCAGTATACTAATGTCCTTTGACATAATGCGTATTGGCGCAGATAATTTGTAAGAACATATAAATGCTCCGAACAACCCGATGCAGGCTATCAAAATAGTTATAAAAATTGTAACAGACTGTAATTTATTCACCTGTGATACCAGATGCGTATAATTGATGATATTTACGCCTCTCCATCCATATTTATCCATCTTCGTGAATATAATAACTGATTTCTTACCATTGATATCCGTCAGAAAATATCCTGCTTTTTCTTTACTTATAATATTGTCATAATCAAAATAATCCTTAACATTATCCAGTGCTTCGAATTCGCTTGAGCTTGAATATATCATCTTACCAGCATTATCCACGACAAGAGAAATGGTACTCGGATCATCTGACCGCTCCTCCTGAAACAAATATTCTGATTCCAGATTCAGCATAATAACATTACGTTGTTTACTGTTTTTGAAGGTATCATACATGATATATGAATAAACACATTTTGCTGTGTTATTATCAATCTGATAATATCTTGGCACAACGATAAAAGGGGTATAATCAGTACAATGATCAATCATAGTAACTGCCGTAGAATCGTAAAAATCAGCTCTGGTATAGTAATCCGCATTCCAAGGCTTTATCAGCTTGTTTTCATTTGTTACATCATAAATTCTTTTGTTTTTCATATTGTATACATAGATAGAATTTACATTTGGAATTGTAACTAAGAAAGATCGTAACTGAAGAAATGCTGCGCTCTCTTCAAAAGGACTGATTTTCTCATAGGTTAGAAGCTTTGTAACAGAAATATCTTTATAAATCTGATATAGGGTATTTAGTGCAATATTAGACAACTGAGCTCTCTGTATTTCTTCACTTTCCATTTTATCTAGATTGGTTTCATACTCATGTTTCATCAATATCGATTGAAAGTTAACATAGAGGATGGAAGACGTAATAAATATAGCAATTACAACACAAAATATTATTGTAATCGATACTTTAAGATAAATTTTACTTTCTTTACTTCCTGACTTCAACCAACGCCCCCTCCTCTCATATAAGCTAGGTCGAGCATATTATATTATTGAAATCTTGTATACTTTCAAATCACGCTTTTCATCTCTTATCGTTACATTTGTCTATGCACAATCTTGATATAGCTATATTTTCTTGATATATCATGGTGAAAATGAAAAAAAGCTGCGCTCGACGGTTATTCCACCGCTTTACGACAGCTCCTTGTAATATATAAATATTATTTTCTACGAAACTCATTTGGCGTAACGCCATTTTCTTTCTTAAATACCCTATAAAAATAAGTCGAATTAGAGTATCCCACCTTCTCAGCAATCTCACTCACTGATAATTGCGTATTAGCAAGCAAATCTCTTGCTTTATTCATCCGTATAGCCGCCAATTTGTCGATGATTGTATTACCGGTATATTGTTTATATATTCGGCACATATATGCAGTGGACATGACTATTGTCTCAGCAAGATAGTCTAGGGAAAAAGCAGAATCATGAAATCCTGTCTCCAGAATGTTATTTATCTTTTCTATCGTCTGCTCCTGCTTCTCCGTTTTTCTGTTCTCAAGCTCGTTTTGAACTCGATCAAACAGCTCATAGAATTTCTCATTTCTGATTTCCAGTGTATCTTCTTCTTGGATTAGGTTAGAAAGTAAAAAATGTCCCGAAAAGGATATATCAAATCCATTCTTCCTAATTACACTGACTACATTGTCTATCGCAAATATCAAACGGCTGATTACCATATTATATATGATGATAGGGTATTGATATGTTTCTGTGATGATATCAGTATAGATTTTCTTAGCTTCGTCTGCTTTCCCAAGCATAAGACCTTCTATCAGATGTTTCTCCATCTGGTCTGGATATTCATAGTGGTAATCTGAATTGACGTCTGCTTTCGATATAAAAGTAAAATACTCATCTCCAAGAAAGATTCTTCTTGATAATGTCTCCTCCATTTTCTCATATATAGAATATAAGTTATCCGGATCATCCTCCGGTATACTTACTATTACCGACATCGAAGTAGAGAAATAATCCCTTATATGATATTGCATCTTCTTAATCTGTGCTTCCAAATACTCTTTGGTTACCATTGCATCCACACTCATAAATAACAGGCTTTTATCACTTCCCATGTCGATATAAAATGTTTTTACTCTTTCACCTATTAATTCGCTTAATATATTAGCGGCAGCAAATTTATACGCTTGTACCTCTAATGCGCCAAATGTTTCAAACAGTACTTTATAACCATCGACATAGAGACACAATAAAATCAGATTGGTTTCTCCGTTAAATTCCATACCAATTAAAGATAACAATTCACGTCCTGTTTTATAGTCTCCCTTACTATCCAACCCACTGTTTACTAACAACTCCGTAACCTTCTGATTCCTAGCCACCTTACCCAACTGACGATTTTCACTTTGCAAGTTTTTCACATTCTCAGACATATTTCGTATCGGAATGCTTAATCTTCTTGAAAAGATATAAGCAATGAAAGCGCCAACCCCTGCTATCAGTAAAGTAATGATAATGCAGATTGTCTGCATCTTATTAACCTGGGCTAAAAGAACATTATATTCAATTATACTGATATATCTCCAATGATGTTTATCTGCACCGGTAAAAATAATAACCGATTTAGCCCCATCGATTTTCGTAAGAAAATATCCGGACTCATCTTTCTTTATTTTTCCTTCAGGATCAAAATTATTCTGAAGCTGTTCTGTCGCTTTAAATTTATCGGAATTTGAATAGATCACTTTATTACTTTGATCTACCACCAGGAAAATACTATTCAAATCATCATAATCTTTTTGAAAAAGGTACTCAGAATCCAAATTAAGCATAACTGTATCACTAAATTTACTATTTGTAAATGTGTTATACATCAGATAGGAATATACACACTTCGTATATTGGTCATTCACCTGATAGTATCTGGGAGCCGGAATTAAGGGCAGATAATCATTACAGTTATTGATCATGTCCACTGCTGACTTATCAAAAAAATTACCATCATTTTTATCATAATCTACATTCCAAGGTCGAATTAAATCAGATTCATTTGTAACATTATAGATTCTATTATTATTCCTATTATAGACATAGATTGAGTCAACATTCGGAACCGTGGTTAAATAGTAGCGTAATTGAATAAATGCCGCACTTTCATCAACAGCGTCAATATCATCATAAGTAAGTAACTTCTTTACTGATATATCATTATATATCTGATATACCGTTCTCAAAGCTATATTCGACAACTTTGTGATACGAGCTGACTCGCTTTCCATCTTCTCAAGTTTGGAATTATACTCATGCTTCAGAAGAATTGATTGGAAATTAAAATAAAGAATTGATGATGTAATTAAAATAGCAATAACTATGCATAAAATCATCGAGCAATATAATTTCAGGTGAAGTTGACCTTTTTTATTTTTCATCCCCCAATTAATCCTCCATTTCTACTTGCTCCCAAAAAATCAGTTGCTCATCCTTTTATAGAGCCAATCTCTAGCTTAATTTTCGTCGGTTCCGTTTATTTTATCATTTTCGCGACCTCTCGACAAGTACAACAAAGCCTGCAAAAACAGGATAGTACAGTCATATCAAGATATTTCACCCCAAAATGTGAGAAATGGAGATGAATCATAGGATTTGAAAGTATACATCTTACCTAAAACAGGCTACCATCATCCTTATAAGTAAAGAAAAAGGAGACTAGATAATGATAAATATACTCGCAATTGGCAACAGCTTCTCTCAGGATGCCACGGCATATCTTTACTCCATCGCTAAGGAAGCCGGTAAGGAAATCAAGGTAGTGAATCTATATATAGGCGGATGCTCACTAGAGACTCATTGGAGGAATATCATAAATAATGCTGCTCTTTATGATTACGAACTAAATGGGCAAAACACCGGTCGAAAGATTTCAATTACAGAAGCGCTTATGGAAGAATTCTGGGATTATGTTACCTTGCAGCAGGTAAGCGGGGCTAGCGGTCTTTTGGATACCTTTTATCCTTATATAACAAATATCTCCGATTGTGTCAGGCACTATGCTCCGGCTGCTGAGCAGTTGCTTCATCAGACATGGGCATATGAGCTTGATTCGGATCATCCTCATTTTATCAATTATGACAAAAATCAGAGTAAAATGTTCATAGCCATAGAAGGAGCATATCAAAGCCTAACAGCGAGATGTCCTCTAGGACTAATTCCCAGTGGGCAAGTGATTCAGAGGCTTCGCTCCAATCCGGTTTTTGATTATGGCAAGGGTGGTATCAGTCTGTGTAGGGATGGCTTCCATTTAGATTTGGTTTATGGCCGTTATGCAATTGCAGCTACCTGGTTTGAATTCATTCTAAAAGAAAGTATCTTAGAGAATAGTTTTCTTCCGCCTGCCTCGGAGGGGAAAGAAGTGGATCAATTAATAATTCAGTTGATTAAAGAAACTGTACACAAAACAGCCCAATGCTTCTCTAGATTGCATTGAGCTGTTATTCACCACATTCGTCCTCGGATGTCTTTATATTTCAAAATGATATCTTCCGGATTTTACAGATACCTTTACTCCCTCTTCCGCAAGAGAAGCTTCTAATATTCCCAAATGCTTGTCCAGTAATGATCCATTATGAAAAACAGGAATCCCACCCTCTACCACTTTGTCTAATTCCTTTATCGGTAAATACAAATCGGCGCTGCAGTTACAAGGGATGTCTATCCATATCGCCATTTTAGTGCCTTGCCTTTCCCATCTGATTGCAATATGCCCCAGAATCGACTCATAAGAAGCCTCGGCATAATCAATCTCAGAAAACAGGCCGGGTCGTAAGATGATATTTTGAAATCCCGGCCTATCCTTGTCGGGCTGTAGACCACTAACATACTTGAACATCCAAGCCACGATACTTCCAAACATCGGATGGTTATGGGAACCATGCTCTTTTTCCCATTCTTCCCAAAGTGTCGTTGCTCCCTGTGATAACATATATCCGTAACCCGGATAACTTGATTGATTCATTATGGTATAGGCTGTTTCTGCTTCTCCATTCTCCGTAAGCACCTCCAGCATATAAAAGGTCCCAAAAATACCAGTATCAAGGTGGCCATTATTCTTTACCATAATGTTTTGTACCAAATTAGCAAGTACCCTGCCTTTATTTTCCTCCGGCACACAGTCCGCGGCCAGCGGAAATACATCACTGCCTTGAACACCTGTTGCATATGATCCCGTTTTTTCATTATAAAATCTCTTATGCATAGCTTTTTTTAATGTATTGTGTAAGGCTTCAAAATGTTCACTAGCTTTGCAATCTCCGAGAAGTTCGGCAATTGACTTCATATAGGAAGCGGACAGTAAATAAAAGAACGTATTAACAAGTTTCGCCGGTACATCAATATTAAAATCATCTCTCGTTTCGTCAATATTCTCAAACTGGCGAGGTACTATCCATTCACCCAGACACCAGGAACCCAGCTCCTCGCTTATAATGATACCATCCGCATCAGAATGCCTGCTCATATATTCCATCCAGTTAAGCATCATTTTATAATTCTTTTCCAGTATCCTTTTATCCTTGTAGTATAGGAACATATACCAGGGCATAAGAACCGCCGCACTTCCCCATCCGCCGGGACCCCCTCCTCCGCCATAAAAAGGGACCGTATGCGGAACGTATCCGGATTCAGGGTTTTGTGCACCGGAGATATCCTCAATCCATTTTGTATAAAAAGCTGCCATATCAAAACTAAATATTGCGGATTGTGCAGTTATTTGAGCATCTCCGGTATACCCAAGGCGCTCACGGTGCGGACAATCACTGGGAACTCCGCCGTGCAAATTCCCTAGCTGACTCCATCTGTATATCTCAAAAATCCTATTGAACAGGTTATTGGAGCAGGAGAAATTGCCTGCATTTTTAACGTCTGAATGCACAACAACTCCCATAAGGCTTTCCATGGTAATTCCATCCTCCACAGTCACCTCTACGTAGCGGAACCCATGCCAGGTGAAATGGGGCTCATATGTCTCCGGTCCTTTACCTGACAGGATATAGATATCTTGCTGTATCTGCTGTCCTGAACCTATATCTGCGCTGGTAAAATCCAGGCCTCCCTCCGTGTCAAGTTCTTCGGCAAAGCGCATTACAACCCTTTGACCGGAGCTGCCCAAGACTCTAATACGGGCCCATCCCGAAATATTGCGTCCCAGGTCATATATTTGGATACCCTTCTTCCGCTCCGATATAACAACAGGTTTTATAACGGAGATTACCTTATCAGCCGGTGACAACTGTGCTTTTAACACACCCGACACCTTCTGCACCTCGGAAACCATGTCCCATCTAGAATCATCAAATCCATCCAGATTCCAGCCCATCTGCTCCAGTCGCGCATCATAGATCTCACCAAAATAAATATTATTGTAAGTGATTGGCCCCTTAGAGCATTTCCAGGTATTGTCACTTCCTAAAATCTCTTCTGTTCCATCCTCGTATCTCATATGTATCTGCAGCCATAGCCTTGGCTTCCCATATGACATCTGGCCTTCGACATCCTTCTCGCATTGGTTATACCAACCATTTCCCAGCATTATACCGACAGCGTTTACGCCCAATTTCAAAAGTGAAGTAATATCATAGGTAACATAGAGTGCTCGTTTTCCTGATTTGTCTTCATGAGGGTAGATCAGATTCTGTAGCACACGGTTGTCAAAATCCGTCCAATTTGGGTCTAGTACATGGTCTCCCACTTTTTGTCCGTTAAAATACATCTCATAATACCCTAATCCACATATATATGCACGTGCTTGGCTAATATCCCCCTTCAAGCTAAATTCTCTTCTCAAGATGGAGGCGGCTTTTGTCTCATCAGTAATAATCCATTGATTCACAAAGTCTGACTGGTGAAAAAGAGCTGTCTCAAATATAGCTATTTCACTGAACGAATCCAGTAAATCTGAATTGTGGCTACAAAACACCCTCCACCAATAGCTGGTCCTGCTTAGTAAGCTTTTACCTGCATATTCGATATTGGTAGTTTCTCTCGAGAGGATCTTACCACTGTCCCACATATCCCCTATACCCCTGGAAACCAAATCCTTATCGGTAGCAACAATCACCCGGTAAGCGCGCTGCATCACACCTCGCGACTCAGATTTCAGTAACCAGCTAAATCGCGGATTTTGTACATCAATTCCCAATGGATTCGTTAGGTATTCTGTTTTTAGTCCGTAAGGAGTTATCATATTCTTTGTTTCCTTCATAAAAGTTACCAAGCCTTTCCTCGAATCTTCCAACCTAGTCACATTATAATTATCATTGATATACATTACCGCGTGCAATAAATGTAATGAGAGCTGCTCTTTTCTCTGTCACACACTATTTCTCAATATCCTTCAAATGGATTATCTATTGTAATTCGTCCCTGATTACAGTCTCCAAGGCCACTGTATAGATCTACTTTGCCGTCACTACGCATTACGATACCGGAAGTAAAGGCACAATCAACCAGATGCGGCATCTTTGCCGGGCCCTCAAGATAGCAGTCCCGGGTACCAATAATTTTATAGTTATTAACTGCCCTTGTCCCTGGATCGAATACAAATGACATATTCATGTAAGCAGATTGTTTTACTCCCATGCTATCTGCATAGCTATAACTCAGATGTCCGATGATACCGATTTTCCTACTATCAAGCAGATAAGCCTGATTGCATCCGCCCCATTCTCCATCTTCAAATAGTCCCTCAATAAAGGGAGCGTTTTCAATAAGATCTGCTGTAAGCTCATCAAGAGAATTGATCATTAAAAAGCCCATCATAGATTCGCTGCCATGTTTTTTAAGTATTTCCTCGTTCCGAGGCCTGGAAAACACTCCAATTGTTCCATCCTCAAGCTCTACCAATCGAATATCTTTCATGTAGTCCGGACCTGTTGTAAAGTAGCGAAGATCCTCCAGTTCAGTCCCGCGGTAAAAATATCCATAATATGTATCTAGCTTATTGCCTTTCATACGCACATGAGTTCCACCCAATACCAGTTGGCGGTCAATAATGCTTATATACGGATCTTCCAACTGATACATCATGGACTCCGGAACAAGGGTCCATTCATCTTTTTTTGTTTCTTCAAACAAGCGCACCAGGGAGCGCATCCATTCTGCTCTTCGCTCTATCCGTCCATACATATATCTTTTCCCCTTCCAAAAGAACGGAAGTGAACAATTATAAACATCATACCCATCTACTCCACAAAAACTTAGTAAAGCAGCTTCATAGATTCTACGCGTTTCCTTGAATCTACCGCGTTCTTCTATTATATTCATTGCTCCCCTCCTCAGAAGTATACGATACAATTTTGTTCAGCTGATTGAAAAATTGCATCAATAATATTCATGACTTCCTTGACCTCATCTACTCGGACAAGGGGTTGTACTCCCTTTTTCTTATAGCTTCCTGGACTTAACTCCTTTAACACACAGCACTTACTCAATGACAATTTTAAAGGTTTTAATTTCAAAGGGCTTTATCATAAACTCAAATTGATTGTCTTGATATTCAACCTCAGAAATATTGTTTTCGAGAAGATCACATTCCGTGATACTTCTAAAATTATGATAGGAGGTGCAGCAGGCCTTCGTGAGTTGGTTATGGTTTTCATACATACGTATGATATATTCCTTCCCGCTTTCTGATTTTTTGATTGTATCAAGAAATATATTACTTTGATCCACCGATATAAATGAAAGTTTTTCCGGCAGCAGGCCCTCGTGTGGCTTTTGAAGCAAACAATATACCGGACAGTTAACTCGGTATGCCATTTGATCTACCTTTGCCTCCTTAAAGTTGCCGGCGTGCGGATAAATCGAATAGGTAAATTCATGTAATTCTTTATCAGCATCAGGATTGGGAAATATTGCTGATTTTAATAAGGAAAGCCTCATTACTGAATCCTTGATGTCATAGCCATACTTACAATCATTAAGCAGAGCTACGCCATATCCACCCTCTGATAAGTCGGCCCATTTATGCGCACAAACTTCAAATTTTGCAAGATCCCAACTGGTATTCCAATGTGTCGGCCGTTCTACATTACCGAATTGGATATCATAAGTTGCTTTATCTGAATTTATTTCAACCGGAAAAGCCGCTTTCACAAAAGCCTGTTTTTCTTTCCAATCAATTTTGGTATGAAAGTCGATTCTGTTAATTTGTGAATACATAGTAACCATCTGTATTATCGTAGATTTCAGATATGTCTTCTTTATCTGGATTATCGTTCTGACCGGTCCTTTTTCAATCAATCTGATTTCTGTTACCTCATTCATCTCCCAGGATTTTTCTTGATAATAAATATCCAGATTCCATGCATCGAAATCCATTGGCTTATCTTCAAATACCTGCAATACATTTCCACGAGAATTCGGCTTCAGCACTTGTCTTTTGTTATATTTATCATAGAACGTAGTAATATTACCATCCTGGTCTATCTTAATATCAAAAAATTTATTTTCCATTTCGCATCCATTTTGATAAATGACGTCACAAGTAGTCTGCTGTTTGGAAGCCTTTTTTATCATAAATTGCTTATAGCCCTTAGCAGGTAAACCCTCCACAAAAAATACAAGTTTTCCATCCTGTGAAATCTGTGACTTTATTAATTGGTCCTCATCATAGATTTCAGCGTTATCCCATCCTTCGGGTATATCTGCTGTTACAACATCATCCCGTAGATAACCAAGCTGATTAAAGACAACGAAAGAATTTTGATTGATCTTGATTTTCTCCGTGATTGACAGAAGAGACCTGTTAATTATTTCACTTCCCGACTGCAACAATTGCTCATATTGTTCTTTGGAGGTCTCATAAACTTCTTTTATAGATGAGCCTGGAATAATATCATGAAATTGGTTCAACAGCGTTACTTCCCATGAGTCATTGATATCCTTCACCGGATACTTTAGTCCGGTCAAACTCTCTGCCATAACAGACAGCCATTCCATATCCTGATTCATAAATTCCACTTTACGGTTATATCTTTTATTTCTTGCCATTGATGTATAGGTACCCCTATGGAATTCCAAATATAACTCGCCTACCCAATTGGGCAGCTTCGGATTATGAAGCGTATTTTCTTCTAGCTTTTCAAAGAAATCGATTGCCTTTCCGATATGTACCTTTGGCATTCCGGGTAGTCCCTTGTCTAATCTTCTTGCATTTTCAAGCATCTCACGGGTCGGTCCTCCCCCTCCATCACCATAACCGAAGCAATTAAGTACTTCATTGCTGATATTCTTCTGTTGATATCTTTGCCAGCAGCCAAGTACATGGCTAGGATCAATCATTCCGTTATAGGTTGTATTAATTCGCGGTTCTTTTTCATTATACTCTTGTGTTGTAACAAACTGAGTCAAAATCTCCGTTCCGTCAATTCCACGCCACATAAAGGTATCATACGGTAATTTATTAAATTCATTCCAACTGATTTTGGTCGTCATGAAATACGAAACACCGCTTTTTTTCATGATTTGTGGAAGAGCAGCACTATATCCAAATACATCTGGGAGCCATAAAATCTTATTATCTACCCCAAATTCATCTTTAAAAAACTTTTTTCCAAACATGATCTGACGTATCAGCGATTCACCCGAAATCAGGTTACAATCAGCTTCCACCCACATAGAGCCTTCCGGTTCCCAGCGTCCTTCTGTCACCATCTTCTTAATTTCTTCATACAACTCCGGTTGATCCTGCTTCACAAATTGGTAAAGCTGCGGCTGACTTGACATAAATATGTATTCCGGAAATTCCTTCATCAATGAAATCACTGTTGAAAAAGAACGTACCACTTTTTCTCTGGTCTGTCGTAAAGACCAGAGCCAAGCAACATCAATATGTGTATGACCGACACACAACTCTGTTGTATTCCCTGCCCCAACAAGCGCAGATTTATAGAATTCTTTTTCCAGATACAAGATTGCTTCTTCTACCGAACGATAAAACAGTACACTGTCATCCTCCCGAAGATCCAGTAAATTAACCGCTCCTTCAAGACAGGTCAGTGTATCAATTCTCCGTTTATCCTCCTTCTGAAGTAGGCATGCCGCTTCCAAGGGTACCCATATATCATAATAGAGCTTTTCTACCTGACGATTCAGTGTGAATAATTCCGCACTAAATCTGCTGTCCCCTTCTTCCGTTCCTCCATAGGCATATAGATCAACGCAAAAAACCTCTCCTGCTTTACAATCTTTTGTCAGAGAAAGCAAGGTGTGATTTGCATCCAACCCATGTTGCAAATCACCATCAATCCAAGCAATAAACTGCGGATTTGTGGCATCCCAACCTTCTCTGTCCGTAATAATCTTTAACATAACAGGTTTTCCTGTAAATTCCCGAGGCATTGTTATCCGAAAACGAAACCAGCTGTGCTTATCTCTTCCGCCCCAGATCTGTTTAACAGAAAAATCCTCCCATTCCTTATCATTTTCATGCAGGAGGTTATACTCCCCATACTCGCACTCTTTCCACTTTATCCCATGAATCGGCATATTGTGTTCCATTGTTTTTCGCTTCAATTCTTCTAGTATTTTCTTAATGCGTCCTTCTGTGAAAAACATATTAACACTCCTTTTCTTTCACTTTGTCATCACAATGCTTCGTACCATAACTATTAACATTCTGTGGCTATTATTGGACGCTTTAGTAACTCCCAACCTGTCTTTTCAGAGATAAATCTTGCCAAATCAAGTCCCATTCGATAATGAGTCTGTAATCCTGGGTGGAATGCTCCGCCCCAGCCCTCTACCTCGGGATGGATCAATCCCAAATCTACCATAAATACTTTTTTAAACCCATTTTGATTAAAATAAGCTACAATCTTATTTACACTATTCATATTTTTGTTATTCATTGTACCTACGCAGCAAAACACGTATGCCTCCGGATATTGTTCCAATATATCTTTTATAAACCCAATATAGGCTTCCATATATTTATTGTCATCAATCGGATTTGAATAATCGTTCTGGCCCAAATTAATTATGACCCCATTAGCAACATACTTTGAAAAATCCCAGGGCTGAGTATCTTTGCCTAGTGTTCCTGAAAAATGTACCGGTAATCCATTGATATTTCCCCTTGCATCTTGTAAAACACCTATTCCGCACATCGCCATGGTATGATACTCTGCATCCAGCATTCTGGCACTGATTCCAACATAGGACATATAACCATCATCAAGGCCCGTAGCCTCGGGCACCTCATGAGGATGGCCATTCCCCGATCCGTTGGTTATTGAATCACCAAAGTATTCAAGCCTGAGATTTTTATGTGCCGGCGGAGCAAGGAATTCTCCTCCCGCTGGCAATGAAAACCCATGAAACTTAATGCTTCCGATAAAAATGCTTGTACGCTTTTGGATTTCTAGGGTATGCACAGCATCCGGTAATCCCTGTTCAAGGATGTATTCATGCGTACCCCTTTTTAGATTAGTCCAATTACGGGCGATACCGTCTAATACAATTTCAATATAATCGTTGCCTTCCGAATCCTCAGCAATCATGTTAATCGCTGTACCACGGAAAGTAAGAAATAACGCACTATTTACCCATCCACATTTCGGGGTCTCTTTCTCAGACAAATCAAATCTCCCCATAAGCCTTGCATTTTTCTTGAAACTGAATTCCATAATTTATTATTCCTTCCAATATTAGATTTATTTGTCCTATATTATATCAAGGTTTTGATTTCTAATTTACGAATATCATTCGGCTCCCTACCATCGGGTCTTCCATACAGGTCAGCCGATAGTCCTTGAAAGCCCGGAATGTTACTTTTTATTGTTAATTTCTCGCTTTTATAGTTGTTATGGAATAAACGAACTTGCGATTTATTATTACTTCGTATAATCGTAACCGTTTCCACTGATTTGCTTTCGCAGCAAAAAGCGGTGAAATTATTTTGCTTTGGTTTGCAAGACAACCTCTGAACCAACAGCGGTTCCCTAACCAGAGCATCTTCGTAGGAAACATTCGCCTGCCCAACGTCGGAAGCATGTGGCAGTAACGAATATTTTATTGTACATTTTCCTCGAAGTGGCTGGTATCCCCACCAAAAGTTTCCATGGTATCCAAAACCTATGGTCAATGTAACGAGCTTATCTACCAAGGAATATCCATTTACATGATCACAAAATATAGCCATTCCCGTATCGGAGCTTTCTTGATAGAATTCAATAAATCCGTTCACAATGTTATGTTTAATCGTATCCCAGGAATCAAAACGAGTGTCAGTCAACTTGCTTTCATACAGATCAAACGGAGCACTCTTAATAATTTTCGTTGGTTTTTCACTAAAAGGGAACTGTATTCCCATCTTATAATCCTCCCGGCAGGAGGATCTTTTTGTTCCGTGAAATCGTTCTTCTTCCTGCGGCTCATAGGGATAACCTATATCCGTATCTTTCGTAAAATTGATAGTTGTTTCAAAATCAATACGACGATCATGAAGTCGGAAGATTACCGTATTCTGATATTCAATGTCGTGAAATTTTCCACTAAAGCAAAGTTCTGTATAAATGGAACCGTTTGACTTAATCTTGCATTCAGCAAAGGAATTCATATTGTCAATAAAACGATTTTCGCTTACAGAGAATCCACGCAAGCTCCCCAGACCCTTTATTCCTTCTGTATAATTACGCTTTGTTTCCTTGTCATAAAGACGTATGATAGAACCGCCTTTCATTAAATCAAAAACAACATGATAATAATTATTTGATATTTCTACGGTATGATTTGCGGTTCTTATAGCCATCCCAACTCCGCTTACAAAGGTGTCGGTGGGAACCGCGCGATATGTGGAGTATCCTATTCCTTCAACTGTTGCATAAAACCTAAGAACAGCTGCACCGATTGAACCATCTGTATTGAAGCGTATCGGTTCCATCTGAGACGGAATTATATTATTGTTTTCATCATATATTTTCATATTATGGATCCCATAGTCCAGCCCCAGTGTAACCTCGGCTTGCGATATCCGCCGATTTCCGACCGTATTATAAACCCGAAGCCATGTCTCCTGCTCTGTTGTAATCTCTTTGGCTTGTCCACCTGATACCGCTTCCAGGGCAAGATCCGTAATATGACTAATCAGCGAGCAGCACTGAGTTGCAAGCGTATTCGATTGAAAAGCCCACAACCGTGTCCCCTCTCCGCAGGTAGCGCAAATATATCCATCATGATGCTGTGCCTGCATAAGCTTTTCCCATGCATTCTCGAGCATGATATGGCATTGATCCAATTTAACATTTTGAGCTTCCGCTATTGCCAGTAACTTTTCCGCCTGCAATATACGGTTTTCCGCATTACGGACATTACGAAGCATCTCCTGCAGAATACGGTTACCCCAGGGAAGAGCTACAAGTACATCTTCCTGTGACAGTTCTGCCTCACCTGCCACCCTGCTACCAAATCGTTCAAAGTACTCCCGCCAAGTAACATATTCAACATCTATATCTTGCACAAAGGGTCTCGCAGCCCATCCAAGATCTTGTAAGCACATTCCGACAGGTGCCTTGATACCATGAAGATTACATTTCTCTGCAAAGCCCTCCAAGGAAGAAAGATCATAACCGGACGCTTCCGTTGCACTGCAGCTGATTAACTCCTCACATATATACCGCGGAACAGTAGGAATGGACGAGCCGTCATGACTGAACAGGTTAATGATTTCACCCGGTAGCTTAGCCATATATCCACCCCAGGAAGTTGGATTCTTAAGGCTTAACCGCGCATATCCCAGTTGACTCAGAATCTGCGGTAGCGATGAAGTAAAACAGGGTTCCTGCACCGCATAGGTATCAATTACAATATCGGGAAAGTGACGTTTGATTACCTCCATGCCATTAAGCAACTGACGAATATTACTTTCCCCATTCACTGCCCAACAAAATGGCTGTGCGTAGCTACCGGAAATGAATTCAAGTCGTTTTGCCGTGACCGGATCTTCCAGCATAGTTTGCAATTTATGATATGTTTTATAATCATTTATTCTTAAATATTCCCATGATTCAGGTTCAATTTCAAGACTGATTTTCCAATCAGAATAGACTTCCAGTGTATGCAGAATATCCTGCCAGGAACCCTCCGGCATATGTCCACGTATGCCCCCATGATATCCGTCTACAAAGTATAATTTACTCATATGCATCAATACCTTTCAAATGAAATATGTATCACTACTTAACATTGCACCGGTTGAGTAATGAATCCAGCTATTTCTGATCTCCTTCGTAATATACCCAGCGCTTGCTGGTCTTGAAAATAACCATTGATAAAATTAGAGTAATAACCAATAACACCCATGCCATGGCTGAAGCATACCCCATGGAATATTCACTAAAGGCTTTCGTATATAAATGGTAAGCATAAAAGTAGGTTGAATAAGCCGGACCACCGTTTGTCATTATTAATGCTTGATTAAAGACCTGCAAGCCGCCGATCACACCGGTTATAAGATTAAAAAACAAAGTAGGTGTTATCATTGGCAAAGTAATTTTAAAGAACTTCTTCATCGAACCGGCTCCATCGATAGACGCAGATTCGTATAACGATTGAGAAACATCCTGAAGAGCTGCCAGATAAATCAACATTCCTCCTCCTACGGTCCAAAGGCTCATAAAGATCAAAGAAGGCTTTGCCCAAGAGGGATCTGTCAGCCATCCGGGACCTTGCACTCCTATTTTCCCCAGCATTGTATTAAAAAGTCCGAAATTCGGTTCCATTAGCCACAACCATAATAGTGCTGTCGCCACTGAAGATACAACCGTCGGAAGATAAAAGAGTGTTCGGAACAGACGCATACCCTTCACCTTCTGATTAAGAAGTATCGCAACTAAGACACCTGCTGATATTCCGAGTGGTACACTTAAAACAGCATAATAAATTGTATTCCACAGAGATTTCAAAAAAAGCGGATCCTTTTTAAACATATAGATGTAATTATAAAGTCCGATCCACTTGGGGGGCTTCAACGTATTGTAGCTGGTAAAGCTGTAGTAAAGAGAAGAGCACACAGGATAAAGAGTGAAAATGAAAAAGCCCAAAATCCAGGGGGAAGCAAATAAATATCCTAAAATCCCTTCTTTTGTCTTCATGCGTAATCCAGAGCGCTTTTTTTGCCCAGAGGCTACCGGCTTACTATTCTTTTGTCTTGTATTCATATCTGAGGCCGTCCTTTCATGCTAAACCTATATGCTGCTGCCTAGTAGCAGTAAAATTAAAGTAAATTATTTTTTTATAATTCGCTTTAATAGCAAGTATTTAGCCAGCGGAGCCTGGGAAAAGATGCTCCGCTGGTTAAATCACTAATTAATTTGTTGCATCGTAGCTCTCAATTTGAGCTTCAACCGCTGCCTGTGCAGCATCAAGTGCCTCTTTTGGTGTTTTTATGCCGCTCTGAGCTGCTTCGATTTCAGGTGAAATAGCGTTCCACCAATTTTTCACTTTTGTAATATATTGATTTGGTACTGCATAAGGTAATTCCGCAACAATGGTCTGCCAGTTTGGATCCGCCTTAATTTCTTCACTGGTTTCCATTGCTGTCTGATTCGCAACCGGCCATTTATTCTGAACTGCCCAATATTGCTGACTCTCAACACTTGTCATATAGGAAATAAATTTCCAGGCAGCTTCTATCTTTGCCTGATCTCCATGATCAAATACCTCTAAATCAAAACCACCACCGTCAGCTGCATGAACACCGCCTTCTGCAGGAATAGGGATGGCACAGATACCGTAATCGATATCGGACTCTGATAATTTCTTATAGAAGTCATTTACATTAACCTCCATTGCAACATATCCTGCCAGAAATGGATCTAATCCGGTCGTTGCAGAAGTGGATTTGAGTGATTGCGCTTCTTTGACACCATACTTATTGGTCATATCAACATACCACTGAAGTGTGTCAATGACAGTTTGACTATTAATAATAGGATTTTGATTCTCATCAAAGAATGAACCCCCGCGTCCCTCAAGATAATCTGCAAAGGCTGCATTACCTAAAGAAGGATGAAATCCCATAACCTCTATTTTACCGTCAGCATCAACTTTCGTCAGCTTTTCAGAATAGTCTGCTAATTCTTCCAAGGTTTTTGGCGGGCTGTCAGGATCTAGACCGGCATCACGAAACATCTGCTTATTATAAACAAGCATACGAGAAGACCAAGTATAGGGCATAGCATAGATACCATCTTCATAAGTAACCTGCTTGACAGCTCCCTCATAGAATTGACTCATATCGAAGCCATCTGCATCAATATATGGTTTCAAATTAGCAAGGACACCGGCAGCAGCTCTGAAATTACTGTCCTCTGCACTGTAGAAAGCGACATCCGGACCTGTTCCTGCCGGTATAGCAGTATCCATTTTGGACAAGAAATCAAAAAAGCTGATACCTAAATCATCAACAAAAACTTCATCCTGAGATTCATTAAAGTCCTTTATCAGCTTATCATTTACTGCTTTAAACGCATCACCTTCAGGGAATATATGCCAATATGTAATTGTCACTTTTTCCTTCGGCTTATCGTTTGTTGCTGCCACTGTTACATCACCCTTGTCCGTTGTTTCATCCTCTTTCGTGTCGGTGCTCTTATTGCAAGCCGCTAATGATCCGACAAGTAAAACAACAAGCAAGATTGACAAAATTCTTCTACTTAATTTTTTTAACATTTTTGTTCCTCCTCTTTCCTCTTTTATGTTTGTAATTATCTATTTATCAGTCAGTGACTGAATAAATACAACTCAATAAACTCATCCCTTAATTCCCGTAAGGGTAATTCCCTTAACAAAATAATTCTGAAAGCTAAAAAACAACAACAGAGTTGGTATCGATGTAACGATGGATGCCGCCATCAAGAGATTCCACTGTACTCCTGAGTACCCCTTAAACGCACGTAGCCCAAGAGCTATCGTATATAATTTGGGATCTGTCAGATAAATCAAGGGTCCAAAGAAATCATTCCAGGTTCCCATAAACGTAAATATTGCGATTGTTGCAAGTGCCGGTTTACATAGTGGCATCATAATGCCGGAGAAAATCTTCAACTCAGAACAACCATCAATTCTTGCGGCTTCAGGCAATTCATTCGGGAGAGTTTTAAAAAATTGCCTTAATAGAAAGATATTAAAAGCACCACCTCCGAAATACGAGCCTACAACCAGTGGCAAATAAGTATTAAGCCAATGAAAATTTTTATAAAGGATAAATAATGGTATTTGAGTAACCTGCCCAGGCAACATCATGGTAGCCAGCATAACAACAAACCAGATATCCCTTCCTTTCCAACGTAATCTGGCAAAAGCATACGCTACCAAGGAGGATGTTATTACCGTCCCAATCATATTAAGACCCGTCAGAATCAAGGTGTTAAATGTGTATCTGCCAAAGGGCATTACCGTCATCGCCTTAATATAATTCTCCAAGTGAATTTCTGTTGGAAAAAAGATTGGAAGAATCATTTCCTTGTTACTTTTCAGTGAAGTCATAAGCATCCATATAAACGGAAACATAAATAAAATGCTTAATGCGACTAAAAGAAAAAGTATAGTTGAATCTTTTAATATTTTACTCATTACCCTTTTACGAAAATAACTTTTTCGATATTTTGTTTGCTCCATATGATCACTTTGCTTACTCACGTTGTAACCCCCTGTCATTAAATGTATACATTATTATTTATTAAAGGCATATTTATATGCTAACACTACATCACTAATTCGTCAATACCTTATATAATAATTTTTATTTTTATTACTTTTTTATCAATATTGTACACTTTTACATATTCTATAAGCAAATCTCATAATTTTACATATGTTTTTACCGCATACTTTATTTTATATATTTTACATTTGCGTATGCTTTTTTTATTGTTTTAGTATGTTTTATAGATTAGTTATCATCAAATACAGACCTATGTCAAGATAGTCGTCGGTAAAACTCTCTTTGATATAAGCATATTATTATTGAATTTATTTGAACGGATTAATAATTGGCATATTTATAGTATTTTCAATTTAGTCTAAATCAGTCATTATATCTTCACTATATTTTCCAAAATATTCTTTCTTGACTTTTATCAATGTTATTGTATACTTTAATTATAATTTATATAGCATTAATATGTGCATACACCTTCCTGCTACATTAAATTACTAAATATCGCAAAGAAGAGGTGGTCCATCATTGGAGAACGAATTAAAATACAAAACAGTAAAACAAGCAATTGTAAATCAAATCAGCACTGGCGAGCTTAGCCCCGGCGATAAGTTGTCCAGCGAAGACGACTATATGAAGCGGTTTAACGTAAGTGGGATAACAATCCGAAAAGCTATGACAGAATTAGCAAACGAAGGATACATATTAAGAATCAAAAGAAAAGGTTCTTTTGTGAACAGTCCTAAGGAGAACGAAAATTCAAGTCATTTGATTGCATTTATTTTATCCGCCGAAGATTACAATGACATATCGTATATGAAAATCATTAAAGGCGCCCAACGAATAGCCGCAGAGCTTAACTACTCCTTAATTATAGAATGGAGTAATGAGAATTTGGCCACTGAACAGGCGTCCATTCAAAAAATGCTCGATCGAAACGTGGATGGATTTTTAATTTATCCATTTGATCCCTTGAAAAGCTTAGACAACTACAAATTAATAGAGCAAAAAAAGATTCCCTATGTATTAATAGATCGTTCCAACGTGGATTATCCATGCTATTTTGCGGGATGCAATAATTATGACGGTGCCATTTTGGCAACCAAAGAGCTGCTACGTCTAAAACATACTAATATAAAATTTGCAAGCTATCACTTCTTTCTTAATTCTGAGCAAGAGCGCTTTGATGGCTATTGTAGCGCTATGCGCCAGGCGGGATTGCCAGTAACCGGTGATAATTTATTAACCCAAATTAATTTCGATGAATTAACAAAAAGTATTCTAAAGCGAGATGTTACTGCTATCTTTTGTTGCAATGATAAACTCGCCATGAAAATAATGAAGCAATTACTGATCTGCGGTATTAAAGTTCCACAAGATGTATCCATAATGGGATTTGATGATTGGGATAAATCCAATGATCTGCCGATCAAATTATCAACCGTTAGACAGATTTTCGAAGAAATAGGCAACAACGCCGCAAACTTACTTATTAATGCTATTCTAGGCAAAATATATGGTGGAAATACCAAAGTATTATCAGGTGTCTCTTTAGTTCTCCGAGAATCCACCTGTGAAAATCCTTACGCACAATAAAATTAAATAAAAGGAGTACTTGCCTTATGTCATTTGATTTTTTAACCATGAGCCTTCGTCACGGACTTTTTCACAAAGAACAAGACGGAATTTCCTGTTTTCTTCCCGGCAGTGCAATAAGTGTACGTTTTCAAGGGCGAGAAATCACTGCAGGTATCGAAGATATTGAGAAATGCGGTAAAAGCTGGATCAACATTTACATCGACGACCTTCCTGTACGTGTCATGAGGATAGATCCCGATAATCGCCTTTACCAGCTTGCCGACGATCTTGAAGATATTCCGCATACTCTTACTTTGCAGAAACGGACGGAAGCAGCTTTTGGTAGCTTAAAGTTTACAGATTTAACAGCAGAAAACGGACTTTTTATGTGCCCGCCCTCTCCTTTATCTCGCAAAATATTGGTGATTGGTGATTCCATCACCTGTGGTTATGGCAACGAGTCACAAGTTCCATGCGATTGTGATGCATCCCGTGAAAACAACGCATCCGCTTACAGTACATTGCTCGGACAGTATCTGAGCGCCGAAACCTTGATTGTAGGTGCGTCAGGTACCGGTTGTTATCAAAATTTTGGCGGTTCTAAAGAAGGTCGTATGTCAGACTATTTCATTAATACGATTTGTCCCTATTTGGACCAAAAAGCGATAGATATCTTCCATCCCGATGTTATTGTGATCAACCTCGGTACTAACGATTGGTCTGCGCCTATCAATCCTTCTGACTACATTAATCAGTATCGTAAACTTACCGATTTTATTCGTAGCAGGTATCCATTTACAGAATTATTTTGCGTAATTGGCCCCATGAACCTTGATCCTAGCCCCTATTTGGAAACATTAGTACATACGCTCCGCGAAGAAGGTGACGCCCGCATACACTTCATGGAATTTCCTCTCATCAGACGACCTGAGGACGGTATGGGCGGGCAAGGGCATCCTTCTGTCAAGAAACATGATCAAATGGCTCAACAATTGTCAAAAATGATTCGTCAAGTTTGTCATTTTTGTTTATGATTGCAGTATATTCATCTTATAAAATTCACCCTTTATATTCATCAGTTCATCATAAGTACCAAATTCCTCGCAAACACCATCTCGCAGGACACATATCTTATCTGCCCTGCGAATCGTGGAGAGGCGATGAGCTACAATAAACGCAGTTCGCCCCTTAATCAACTTTCCAAGCGCTTCCAGAATCAGATTTTCCGATATGCTGTCCAAAGCAGATGTCGCCTCATCAAAAATAATAACTTTAGGATTACGTATAATTGCTCGTGCAATAGAAATTCGCTGGCGCTGTCCTCCCGACAAATCATTTCCATGCTCTCCTATCATGGTGTCCAGGCCATTTGGTAAGCTCCCAATCAAATCAGAAAGATTCGCCGCTTTGATTGCTTCCTCCAACTGTAACTGCGTAACAAAGGAAAGGCCATAAGTAATATTATCTTTAATCGAACCCGAGAAAAGGATCGAATTCTGAGGTACCACAGCAATATGCTTTCGATAACTGCGAAGATTTATCTGCGTAATATCATTTCCATCCACCAACAATTTACCCTCTGTAGGCGTAACAAAACCAATAAGTAAATTAAGCACCGTAGATTTGCCCGCTCCGGATTCGCCGACAAGAGCAATTGTTTCACCTGAATTTACTTTCATGTTTAATCCCTTCAAGACAGCATTACCCCTATTATTATATTGGAATCTTACATTCTGTAATTCAAAATTTCCTTCTATGTGCTGAAGCTTTGGCTTACCCTGATTGTCTTCTATATCATGAGCATTCAACACTTCACCTATGCTGGAAACAGACTCCAAGCCTTTCGTAATTGTAGGAAACAAAGTGATCAGTGAGGATACCTGAGCAATAATTGACGAGAAATAGCTTTGATAAAGAATGATATCTCCGGCCTGTATTTTACCATTTACAGCCATCATGCCTGTAAAAACCAGGCACCCCACCTGAAACAATTGAAAAACGGACCAACTTACCGAACCAAAATTAGCTTGAATAATATCGAGTCTGTATCCTTCTTCCGCTACATTCCGGACTTGATTTTCCATTTTGTTAACTTCTAATCTTTCTAGCGCATGCGCTCTGGTAACCGATATCATCTCTTCCATCTCCATAACTCTAGCCGAAGTCGCTTCCATTTCTGTCCGGAATCGATGGTTTTGCTTTTTAATTTTATTGCGGAATATTACAATCGCAACCGCAGCAACCGGAATCGTGAGCAGAAAGAATAGAAACACCGTCAAATCCCTAAACGCAGTTATTCCCAGTGCTACCGATATATTAATAAGCACATTTAATAATCCCACAAACATTTGAGAAGACAGAACTTCTACAGCTTCAACATCACGCATTACCTTAGACTGAATCCGCCCCGACTGCATTTCTTTGTGATATGATATAGAAAGCTGTTGCAGCTTTCTGATCAACGCATTCCGTAGACCCGCTTCCACAAAGCGAATTGCGCTACTACTAAATCGAACATGCAAATAATTCATTGGTACGTTTAGCAAGAGTAATACCGAGATAACTACTGCATTTAATAATATAATGTAAAATGCATTGCTTTCTTTATATATTACACTATTAACAATATTGGCTATAACAATAGGCATTCCCCATGAAGGACTATGTTTTATAGTAAAAAAAATTGTAGACAATACAAAATTGTAGCTTTTCCCTTTATACATCGCCAGCAAAGTTTTAATCGGGTGATTTCTGTGTTTTTCATAACTGTCTAAAAAAATATCTTCTGTTTGTTTTAATTTCATCACTGTCTCCTTAACTTGAATGTCCTTTTTATTCATTGCATAGCGATTTCATCAAATCCATTTATTTCCGACAATATTTTCTCCGGTACAATGATACACCCTCAACAATTATCTATTTTATAACCTCGTAAATTCTTATCCATCTAGGATGCAATGCCTCTACATTCATTAATTGTGTCAGAGAATCTTCGGCATTACAGTTATATGTAACCAACAGTTCCCCTTCCGGTGATAAATGAGGATGTGCTTTCGCATTATAATAATATATATTGCCCGCAGCTTCATTCACTATATTATCTTCGCAATTATAAAGCGGAACAGGATTATCAAACGGACCAATCGGGGTATCACCAATACAATATTCCAACTCTTTTGACATCACATCTTTCGTGTAGATTAACATATACTTTCCTTTGTATTTCCCCGACGTCATCGGTGTAACACTGAGTTCGCAAGAAACATGTCCCTGGCTAATAACGGCATTCGCCTTTCGTGCATCCGTAATCTTCTCTCCCCATTTTTCTCCATCCCAATATCTCCATTGGCTCATATCAGAATAGTCCTCCCTTTTTACCCTAGAGACCACCAGCGTCTTGACCCCTTTCGACCATTCCTGTGCCCAGCCATAGACGTAAATATAACCATCAGGATTAGGCGCTTGTGCTTGTATCGTATTATCAAGAATTCCAGCTCCAAAAAGAACTATTTGATTTTCATCATTATAGTACAAGGGCACATTTGATTGTTTTGTAAAGTTCTCCAAGTCGGGGTTGCCCTCGACGATCGGTATCGTTAACAAGTCAGCCTGGGTCGGATTCCAATCATCATTCGGAATAAAGGAAATAATATGTACTTTATCATCAATCACAATTCCGTCTTCCAGCCAACACTTATATCCAAAAACATTAGCGCCCTTTGAGTCCTCCAGTATTTGCGAGTAACAACTTGTATATGGTTTATCCCCTTCTAAAAGAGCAACGGAATGATTTTTAAATCCAAAACCATTCATGCCTTTTGTCAATATATTTGCCGAACCTACATAGGTATCACTAAAAATAAACATAGTTTTGGTTTTATCGTCAGCACTACCTACGGAATCATCTTCATTTAGTGGAATAGAAAAAATTCCATCTGCTCCAATCCATCCTGTGTAATTACTCATTAGTCCCGTCCATTCGCGTGCAGGTTCAGAAGCAATTCCCTCTTCAGCATAAAATCTTACCTCACTTAAGCCATACCTTATTTCATTTTCATTACAGTAACCCCAATTTCCACGATTGACGCCTTCATCAGGTACTATTTTAACGTATCTCAGACTCACTCCCCCAAAGTCTACCGAACTTGTGGATTTTTCTTCCTTTGAACCGCTAGCTTTTTCAAATCTGTATGGATAATCTGTTCCCTTTAATTCAACCCAATCAATTTTATTTACCGAATAAAAAATTTTAACATCTTTCAGGCCCGCGTTCTCGTTTCCTTTCTGATTAAAATTCCATACTTCCATTTCCTTAACAGGATAGGTTCCATCCAAATCAAACATAATCCAATTATTATTTTCCGGATTATCTTCCGTCAGCCACATTGTTTCGACATTATTATCGTGCTTATCGTCAGATTTTTGCATTCCGGAAATTCCATAACCATTCACTGTGTTTTCCGGAGAACTTTCTTGTGTATAACTTCCGGCGGTGGCTTCCGAAACTAGATTCTCCCCATATTCTGCTCTTATCTTATAACGGTAAAACCTCACTTCACTTATTCCGAATCTACTCTCACCATTTGTATAGTTGCCCCAATTTCCTTCATCAACCTTCGAATCCGGAGCCACTTTGACATATTTAGCACATATGCCTTCAAAATCTATAGGCGTATTCTTTCCGTCATCAAGATTTGTTGGCCCAATTTGCTTAGATCCATCTGCTTTGGCCAATACAAAAGGATATCCTTTCCCTTTAAATTCTTTCCAACGTTTGCCATCCGTAGAATAATATATTTTAATATTCTTTAACCCGGCATTTTGATTTTCTTTTTCGTTATAATTCCAAACAAAAAGCTTTCCAACGGGCTCCACATTTTCAAATTCAAATATAATACTATTCTTATCCCCAGGATCATTCTTCGAAAGCCACATACTTGTCTTCTTATTATCATGCGTCTGAAATGGTCCCTCTTGACCTGACATTCCCAAACTATTCGTTGCTTTTTTGGCCATAGTAGCAGAATCCTCTTCGTCGCTCTCACATATGGCTGCTGCCACAATTTGAGCACCATACTCAGCTTTCTCGTCCGCCTTTTCGATTCGAGAACATCCAGCAAACAAAAATGAAAATGATAATGCTATCAGCATCAAGCATATTCTTGTTTTATCAATCATATCCGTACCTCCCTTTAGCTACTTTTCCATCCGCATGTGATGATATGCAAAACGCATATCAGGTATTCCACTGAGTCTTAACACATCTTTCTTTAACCCTTTTTTATAAAAACAAATTATAATATTCATTGTTTTGCATTATAGTATGTTTTATTAACAATATTATTCCATATATATTAATATGTCAATTACATATTAAAGAATAAATAACAACATTATGTTCGATTATTCAATATAATTAATATGAATACAGTTATTAATTTAATGTATTAAGCCTATATTCTATTTTTTATAATCTATTATATTATACTTTTTTATATTTTGTATCATACATATTGAATTATGGCAAACTTGCGCTTATAATAATCATATATGCTACCATTTTCTATTTTGGATTATCACTTATATAAAATCATTAGACAGACTTTATTAACGAACCACGACGAGGAGTGTTAAAATGTTATTCGGAGCATTAGAAGCCGGCGGAACTAAAATGATATGTGCAATCGGGGACGAGAATGGCAATATTCTTCACAAAACATCCTTCCCCACAGAAGACACAGCAGTTACCATGCCGAAGATTATTAATTATTTTAAGGATAAGTCAATTGAAGCTTTGGGTATTGGATGCTTTGGTCCAATTGATGTAAACCCAAAATCATCAACCTACGGATTCATAACCACTACGCCTAAAATTGCCTGGAGGAATTATGATATCGTAGGAGATTTTAAAAAAACACTAAATGTACCCATCGGGTTTGATACGGATGTGAATGGTTCTGTATTAGGAGAGGTAACTTTTGGCTGTGCGAAGGATCTGGACTGTGTCGTTTATATCACCATTGGAACCGGTGTTGGTGTAGGTGTGTTTTTAAACGGGCAATTACTTCACGGAATGTTACACCCTGAAGCCGGTCATATGTTAATGCGAGTCAGAGAGGATGATATTTACTCCGGTAAGTGCCCTTATCATGGCAGCTGTCTCGAGGGATTAGCCGCCGGTCCTGCAATTGAAGAGCGCTGGGGTTCTAAAGCAATTGAACTTAAAGACAACCACAATGTCTGGGAATTGGAAGCTTATTATATTGGACAAGCGATTACTAATTTTATTTATATATACTCACCTCAGAAAATTATATTAGGTGGAGGCGTAATGCATCAGATGCAATTATTCCCTTTGATACGCGACAAGGTTAAACAACTTAATTCTAACTACATTAACACGAAAGAATTATTGAATCTTGACACTTATATTGTACCCAGTAGTCTCAATGACGATCAAGGTATCATGGGAGCCATAGAGCTTGGTAAGAAAGCTTATTACGAGGATATATAGCCCTCTCCTTCTTGCCCTAACACACAACTGTATTAATCATATTTGCGCCCTCTATACAATTCATTAATACATTTAACCGTTTCTTAATATATACAAAAAGGCGGCGTCGCATAATAACTTTTTGAGTTAAAATGCGACGCCATCTTTTATATTTTCGGACGAATGTGTAAAAAATGTTGTGTAAATATATCACCGTTATAGCATATCGGGTTTTTACTTAAGCTCATGGCATCTTTAAAAATACTCGGATTAGGCTTGTTTTTTTAAAGTCTTTCTGAATTCTGGGATGAATGATAAGCTCTTCCATTGTGTACTTATTAATGATTTCAATTAAATCATAAAATTCCTCCCGTTGATCTTTTCCTAGTCCTTGGTAATTCTCCGGTAAAATATCGCTAATTTCACGCGTTTTCATACTGTCGCTATGATTTGAGGCTCTCCATTTAGATCCATCGAATGATAGGTAAAAGAGCTCTTAGTAACTCTATATTGAATTACTATGTTCGTGTCTTTATCATTATATCTCATCTCTCCCGTAATATTCACATAGATATTACCATCCTCACCCTTTATCACCTGCCATTTGGGATCTTCAATACCTGCATCAATAATCTGTTCTACTGTTTTGTCAGGATACAACTTCAGAGAACCATTTATAACTAAACTCAAATAATCTGTACTTGGAAATAGTAAATTTAGAGTGGAAAATATGATAAATACCATACTAATACTATAAGTTACAAGCCATGTAATGGCATATCCATATTTCTGCTTACAAATATATGCCCTTCGAAACAGATAGACAGGAGTCAGCATTATCGCCCATACTATTAATTCTTTTGTATCATATCCTGCCTTTTTAAGATTTCGTTCATCACTGATACCCAGAGTCAGAACCAAGGTCCCTATTATCAATAAATATATACACCAGCTCACAGCAGACAGATGACCACTGTGAGGTAGTATTTGTGCCAATATTGGCAAAGATGCCAATATCCATACAGAGTAATCATTGATATTTTCTAATTTCAAAGGTGGGGGAACTAAATTGTTCATAACCATCTCGGTCTGATCAAGTGTAACCCAGTCAGCCATTCCTGACTTCCATACATAGGTGGATTTATTCACTATATCATTATAATATAATTGACTCAATTCATCTGATGAAATAGGTCCATACTTTATCCCATTGATAGCATAGAACTATTCTCTTAAGTATTCCATTGCTTTCCTCCGTATTATAATTTAATAATTATACCATGTTTTATATCTTATGACAATAAATACCATACTTCTCAGACCGAGAGTTCGAATCATATTCCCACTAGATGGCAAGAAAAGAGTCCATACTCACGTATGAACTCTCTTCTTGTTAAAAGAAAGTATAGTCCTCCCATATTTACCCTAACACATAGATTAACTTAGTCTTACTTGCGCCCTTTGTGTAATTCATTAATACATTTAACAATATCTTCCTTTGATCTATCTTCGCTTGTGTGTCGCACAACATATTCCCTCGTGTCGGAATCGAGTGATGATAGATAGTCATCTGTGACTCGGAAGATGCCAGGGTAAAAACCAGTACTACCAAATGTTGGTAATGATGTGTTTGTCACGTTTGAAACAGCTAACGGAATGAAATTTAACGACCCAATAATATATCACCTCCATGAGAGGTATTATATGTAGTCATATATAAAGGTATTCAAAGTGCTCGATTTTAGTCGAGAGATGGAATAACTGACTCTTTATAAATACAGGGGCAGAAGGATGTTGAACAAGGTCTCGCAAGCGAGACCTTTCGACTATGCCCCACAGGTCGAGGGCTCAAATCCAACTGCCACTTAATAAATACAAAAAGTCCACACTCTCGTGTGAACTTTTTGTATTTACAGGGGCAGAAGGATTTGAACCCTCGACCTGCGGTTTTGGAGACCGTTATTCTACCAGCTGAACTATACCCCTAAATTAAGCGTTTGTGCCACAGGCACTTTCTTATATTACAATGAATTGTTGCTATTGTCAAGAATATTTAGCTGGTTTGGACTTATTTTTTTGACACGGTATGTGCTTCTTTGATAAGGCTTCTAAGCTCCTGAACCTCCATACTTGTGCACTCTTTATCACTATATCTGGCCTTTTCATACAAATCGGTTACCTTTGCTCCATTCTTTGTCATGTACCCTCTCTTTGCCTGTTTATCTGCAGAGGCGAGAGCGTAGGTGGATAGCTGAGTGGGTGTAAGATATTCGAGTGTTGTCTCCTTGCTCGCGTGTTCTGCCACAGCCTTATAATAATATTTTCTGATTCTATCATTATTTGATTTTACAAACAAGCTACGGAAAATATTTACTGATACTTTTTTATTTCTGGTCTCTGCCTTCTTTTTCTCTTTCATAGGAGGGATAAATTCAATCTGGTTCTCAGCATTGCTAGCCTTTTTACGATAGAATTGTTTATAGAACCGGATACAAAGATAGATAATTGATTTTATGATAATTACACTTGCCACTGTTATCAGAAGAGCCAGCATAATCCTAGTCGCATAATACCAGAACTTGTTCGCCTTTACATCAAGCATTTGTGATGCGGGATGAGATTCTTGAATTAATCCTTCTAGATCGGTATTTGGAACAGTATCCATACTATCCATATTATTTTGCTGTTTGCCTGGCTCTGTAATTGTTGTATTGGGTTGTGACGTATTATGGAACAGCTTATCTACCGGAAGCTGTGTAAACAAAAGCATGACACAAAAGCACACACTGACGATCACCGCAATAAAGAAATTATTGCTTATTTTTATCTGATTAATCGGCATCTTATAGACGCCCACATGCTTAGCAAAATAATTATTAAAATTTACATAATACATATTTAGAATATAAATGAGCAGATAAAACAGTGCAAATATCAGGTAAAAATGGTTCAAACCAATATCCGAAGAAAACTGATATTTACATAACAGATACATTCCTACGATAACAAAAACAAGAAACCACGGAATATTGCTGCTGCTCTTTCCCAACGCAGTCATAAATTGAAAGAAAGCATTCAATATAATAAAGGCGCAGAATATCAACCTTACAATCGGTTCCTGTACCAAAAAAATATATCCGATTAACAGAACAAGCTGCATAACACAGTAACTCCAGATATGTTTTGTGAATTTACCAATTAACAGCGATATCACAGATGCCGGAACAAGACCGAATATCCCATAGATGTCTGAAGTATGTTTTGCATATTGCAAAAGACATGCCCCCATGATCGAGAAACCCAGCATGAAACGTAAAATCATATTCAATATATCGACCTGAAGCGAGTATAGTTTATTCAAGGCTTGCTCCTCCTAACATAGACATTTGTTTATGTACACCTAGCGTTCTTAATCGTTTTGACTATATGAATTCCATTGGCATGCTTTTCGATATAAGTCCATCCTCTACCTGTAACTTAGTTTCATGATTAAACGGAATAACCCATATATATTCTGTCTTACTTTTGAGCTGAGATAGCAAAAAATGTTGAAAATCGCTTCTATGGTAGGTCGAAATTATGATGATATAATCATGATCGGCAGCCTTTAAAAACTCTTCGTTAAATATCGTCATAAAATTTTCAGGTTCCTGAATCAGATCAATTCGTGACAGAGCCTCCTGAATTGTTTTGATCTGATTATTACCGCAGTCAAGTAAAACCTTAACCGGCTCCTTTGTTAACATATCTCTTGCGTTCGTATCGAAAGAAACAGGAATCCCCTGATTGATAAATATGATTGCGAGGGCTGAAGCAATCCGAATGCCTTCTTCCTTAAGAACATTATAGTCAATGAGCGTCTGTGACTGTGTATTTAAAAATATCTTGACCTGCTGTGATGAAGTATAATCATGAACATTAACCATCAGCGATCCTGTCTTGGCAGACGCTTTCCAGTTAATTGTTTTTAGATTATCGTAGGACTGATATTCCCTGATGTTTCTGAATTCAAAAGGATCTTCATTAATAAAGCGCTTGGTGAGCACAGTTCCAAGCATTTTCTGAAAGGCTGCTTCGAATCTTATATCGTTTATTGGTCTTGGGTAGACGTACAAATCCGTATTCACTTTATATACCAAAATGTTTTCATTGGAAAGAAACAGATTAGATCCGATGACCTCCATCCGATTTATCTTATAATATCCTCTCTTTTTGCAACGAAAGGTTAGTGTCCTGATCAGCTTCTGGTGCATCATAATTGATACCATATCATTTCTATAGTAGTTATCCGATACGGCTGCATTATCCGTATCACTAAACTGCAGTCTACTTGATATGACAAATTTCATCTTGAGTATGGGAATTGGCAGCAATTTATCATTGACAATAGTTTCCTTTATTGTCATGTCATCATCTTCTACCGCATATCCCTTTGAAAAGGCAATGTCTACTGACAAATTCCGACACCAATATTTATTATATAAATACATTTGTATCAGATACAAAATAATTGCACCTAATATTGCAGATAACAGCTCCATATACGCCTACCTTTTCTCAAAATCTTCCGTAGGTACAGGAATATCCGCCAGAATCTTATTCATCAGTTCAATTGCTGCCTCTCCCTTTTGGAAAGCTGTCTTAACAATCAGCCGGTGTGACAGCACATAAGGTGCAACATATTTGATTGCCTCCGGTGACACAAAGGATAATCCCTTGATAGCCGTATACGCCTGGGCAGACCTAAGTAATGCAAGACTACCTCTTGGACTTACTCCCATTGTGATCTCTTTATGATTTCTGGTTTTATGTATTATCGTTATGATATACTCCATTAACACCGGGTGGATATATACGGATTTAACAGCCTCCTGTGCTTTCACAAGCTCTTCTCTGGTACAGACCGAAGTGAGCTGCTCTAGCGGATCATTATCAATAAATCGGTTCAATATTGCTATTTCTTCATTAAATCCAGGAAAGCCCAGACTGATTTGCATCAGAAAACGGTCCAGTTGAGCCTCCGGCAGAGGAAATGTTCCATAGGTTTCAATCGGATTCTGAGTCGCAATAACCAGAAACGGTCTCTCCAGAACATGTGTCTCGCCATCTATGGTTATCTGCTTTTCTTCCATACATTCCAGCAGACTTGACTGTGTTCGTGGCGTTGCACGGTTAATCTCATCTGCCAATAATATATTGGTGAAGGCCGGGCCACTGTGAAATGTAAACTTTCCTTCCTGCTGATTGTAGAAATTCATTCCGGTAATATCAGAGGGCAGAAGGTCAGGCGTAAATTGAATTCTCTTAAAACTTGCATCAATTGATTTAGCCATAGATTTTGCAAGAACTGTCTTACCTGTTCCCGGAACATCTTCAAGAAGGACATGACCATTTGCTGTAAGTGCTGTTAATAATAATTCTACAACCTCAGATTTCCCAATTATTACTTTTTCAATATTAGCCTTTATCGTATCAGCCATTTCCTTAATTCTAATCAGTTCCATAGTAACCTCCACTCGACTTTTTATTCCCTAAATCAATCAAAATCCAATATTTGTATTATATTACCATTATAAACTTCAACTTGATAAAAAACACCCTACGAACTAGTGTTTTATATAGTACAAACTATAGTAAAAAAGGATGCTGTTAAGATTGTAGCACTCCGTTTGTAATGCATAAAAAAAATCTGTTTTGGTTACCGCATGACTTTTTCCGCTAAGCAGGTCATGTTATATGGTAACCAAAACAGATAATTTTCTACGATTCTGAAATCATCCTATCGAGTCAGGTATTAAAATTCTGACATTAAAAATTCCACACATGCTGTAGCCGAATCTATGCTCTCAGCGACTTCGTTAAGTGTCTTTTTAATACCTTCCTCAATCTCCCTTTGAATTGCTGCTTCTGCCTCAATCCGATGGGAAATCTCGTTCAAATTGACGGATGCCCCATCAATTCTTCCAAAGGAACTAATCAGCTCCTCCAGTACAACTTTTACTTTTTCATGTTCCAGTTCACAGGGATTTTCTAGCATTGACTGCATGCATTCCAGAAGCCTTCCAACCATTTGGCTTCCGTTTTTTGATAGATTCAACACCTCATCTGAGAGATTCAGAGATTCAAAGGCACTATTCTCCATAACTAACTGAGATTGATCCCACTTAGCCATTTTATCAGCTGCATCCGCCATAAATTCCTGTGCGTTTGCAAGATTAATTAATCTGTCCTTCATCAAATCCTTCATCTGTATCCCCCCGGTTACCGCTTGATTGTGGATTTTATCTCTTAAGTATCCCCATTACTTCCTGAATATTTTTTACTCCAATTAATTTAATTCCTGATACTTTGATATTTTCTTTATTCGCCTGAGGTAAAATGCAGACCTCAAACCCCAGCTTGGAAGCCTCTGCGACTCTATATTCCGCAAGATTCACCGCTCTGATCTCTCCGGTCAGTCCAACCTCACCAAATAGAATTGTCTTGTTATCCAGCGCTAGATTCTGATAGCTTGAAAGAATTGCGGTGGTAATCGCCAGATCAAGTGCCGGCTCCGTAACACGCATTCCTCCTGCCACATTGACGTAAGCATCACAATCAGCAAGCTGAATTCCTGCCCTCTTCTCTAATACAGCCATAAGCAGGTTGACTCGGTTATAATCCGTCCCGGCAGCCGTTCTTCTTGGCATATTGAAATTAGTTCTGCAGACTAATGCCTGAACCTCTACCAGTATCGGTCTCGTACCCTCAATGGAGGCTGCGACGACAGATCCCGGTTCTCCTTCCGGTCTTCCTTTTAACATGAATTCCGACGGGTTTTTTACTTCAACCAGTCCCTTACCCTGCATTTCAAATACACCAATTTCATTGGTGGAACCAAAACGGTTTTTCACCGCACGCAGAATACGGTAAGCGGCATAATTATCTCCTTCAAAATACAGTACAGTATCCACCATATGCTCAAGTACCCTGGGCCCTGCAACTGTACCTTCTTTCGTTACATGTCCTATGATAAATATGGTAACACCCGTACCCTTGGCTATCTGCATCAATGTTGCAGTTGCCTCTCTGACCTGGCTGACACTTCCGGGTGCAGAGTCAATCTCATCCCGGTGCATTGTCTGTATAGAATCAATGACTACAACATCAGGAGTATGTTTATGTATTATATTTCCTATTAATTCTAAATCTGTTTCACAATACAGCAACAGCTCGCCGTGAAATACGCCGAGCCTCTCTGCTCTAAGTTTTATCTGACTTAATGATTCTTCTCCTGATATATATAGTACTTTTTTGGATTTGTCGGTAAGCTCCTTGCACACCTGGAGTAGCAAGGTTGATTTACCGATACCCGGATCACCGCCGACCAGCACGAGACTTCCCTGAACAATCCCGCCTCCGAGTACCCGATCAAATTCTTCAATACCGGATTGCATCCTAAATTCCGACTCCACTGTAATATTTGACAATAGTTGTGGCTCGCTAAAGTTTTTAATGGCAGCCGACTTGGCACTCTTTTTAGCCACCGGTTCTTCTGCAAAGGAATTCCATGCCTTGCAACCCGGACACTGACCTATCCATTTCGCCGATTCGAAGCCACAATCTTTACAGAAAAACACGGTTTTATTTTTAGCCATTGTTATAGTTTAACCACCTTTATAAAATCCTTTTTATCTTCACCCAAATCCAGACTAAGTACTAACTTTCCACCCAGATTTGTCTTCATTTTACCCAAATTTACATCATTCTTGAAAATTTCATAATCCTTCTCAGCCTCTAATTCGAGTGTTATCTGGGCTGAATCATCCCCCGTCACCTCAAAGCTGATATTATTACCTATGGTATCTAAATGATATACGGCAGTACCGGGCACCGATTCGTAGACAAGCATTCCATTTTTCTCAAGCTTGGTAAGCTCATTATAGGTCTTTACCTTATAAAGATCACCCTGATGTTCGAAATCAGAAATTTTTGATTTCACATTCAATGTATAGTTTCCAAAGCTTAATGTCCCATCGTCTTCCTTGCGTATTAACTCTTCTACAACTGCCATTGTGTAATCCTCCTAATTGTATTTATATCAAAATAATTACATTATATTTATATAAATTACTGCTTTCATTATATACGATATATCGAGTAATTTCTACTACTTATTTTTTATCCGAACTACTATTTCATTGTCAAGGTACTCGATTTGAACCGTATCCCCTTCTTTAATCGTACCGGCCAAAATTGCCTCCGCCAGTTTATCCTCCATATTGGTTTGAATCGCACGTCTAAGAGGTCTTGCACCGTACTTTGTATCAAATCCAACTTCGGCAATATAGGTGACTACCGCATCGCTTGTTTCAAGCGAAATATCCATTTGAGTTTTAATTCTCTTTGCAATCGTAGCAATCATGATAACAACAATACTGTTGATATCTTCCTTCGTTAGGGAATGGAAGACAATAATCTCATCAATTCGGTTAATAAATTCAGGCTTGAATATCTTCTTAACCTCATCCATTACACCATCCTTCATGCGCTTATAATCTTCTTTTTCATCCACAACGGAAGCAAATCCCAGTCGTTTAGGAGAAATGATATTTTGTGCACCCGCATTGGAGGTCATAATAATAATGGTATTCTTAAAGCTCACTCTTCTACCCTGAGCATCTGTAATATGACCATCATCGAGTACCTGCAGCAATATGTTAAATACATCCGGATGTGCTTTTTCAATCTCATCAAACAGAATTACCGAATAGGGATTCTGTCTTACTTTCTCGCTAAGCTGACCACCTTCATCATAACCCACATATCCGGGCGGGGAGCCAATGAGCTTGCTGACGCTATGCTTCTCCATGTACTCGGACATATCAACACGGATTATGGAGTTCTCACTGCCAAACATTGCTTCTGCTAAAGCCTTCGAAAGCTCCGTCTTACCAACACCGGTCGGTCCCAAAAACAGGAAGGAACCAATCGGACGGTTCGGATCCTTAAGTCCTACCCTACCACGTCGGATCGCTTTTGCCACTGCACCGACAGCCTCTTCTTGGCCTACAACTCGCTTATGGAGTATATTTTCCAGATTCTTTAGTCTCTCTGTCTCTTCCTCGGCCAGCTTCTTCACAGGTATTTTTGTCCAGCTTGCGACAATCTCGGCAATCTCATTTTCACTGACCACGAGTTGTTTCTCTGATTTTTCCTTCTCTTCTATTAGCCTCTGTTTTTCAAGCTCTTCTGTCTTTTCTTCTTGCTTTTTCTTGATTTCACCGGCTCTTTCATACGCTTCCGCTTTAATCGCTTTTTCCTTCTCGTCCTCCAAATGGCTGATTTCCTTCTCCAAATCCTTAATAATAGGCGAGGATGCATATGCACTTAAGCGTACCTTGGAGGCTGCTTCATCCATTAAATCAATTGCTTTGTCCGGAAGATATCTGTCATTAATATAACGACTCGACAACTTAACCGCTGCCTCAAGAGCACCATCGGTAATTCGTACCTGATGATGTGCTTCATATCTATCACGTAAACCGTAGAGTATGAGTACAGCCTCCTCCTCGGAGGGCTCCTCAACAACTACAGGTTGGAATCTTCTCTCCAGCGCAGCATCCTTTTCAATATATTTACGATACTCTTCTCTGGTGGTTGCACCAAGTATCTGTAGCTCACCGCGTGCCAAGGAAGGCTTCAAGATATTGGAAGCATCGATTGCCCCTTCTGCTCCACCGGCACCGATTATGGTATGAATCTCATCAATGAACAGTAATACATTACCGTCATTGGTTACCTCACTTATAACTTTTTTAATTCTTTCTTCAAATTCACCACGGTATTTCGAGCCCGCCACCATACCTGACAGATCCAAGGTCACCACTCTTTTTTCCTTAATTGTATCCGGAATGTTGCCTTCAATAATCTTTAAAGCCAACCCTTCTGCAACTGCAGTCTTTCCGACTCCCGGTTCACCTACCAGACAAGGATTGTTCTTTGTCCTTCTGCTTAAAATCTGAATAACCCTCTGAATTTCTTCTCCCCTACCGATAACAGGGTCCAACTTTCCTTCTCTAGCATATTCGGTTAAATCACGGCTGTACATGTCCAGAGTAGGCGTAGCTGTGGTCTTTCCCTTTGTTTTAGTCCCTTTACCGGCCGAATACTCCGTCTTCGCGGAACTGACATCAACCCCGGAAGCTGTTAAGATATCAATATATACTTTCTGTACATTTACTCCCAGTGTATTCAGAAGACGTACCGCTATACAATCCGATTCCTTAATCAACGCAATCAGTATATGTTCTGTTCCGACTAAAGGAGCCTTTAACTTGGCTGCTTCCTTATGGCTTTGGTCCATAATACGTTTTGATCTTGGAGTAAAGCTTCCACCGTCCATCATCTCAACACCGTTATTTGGTGCAATTAATTGATTAACCAACTCCAATACCTTCTCAACGGTCACTCCGTTTTCTTCGAGAATTCTTGAGGCAACACCTTCTACCTCCATCAGTCCTATCAGCAGATGCTCTGTTCCAATATAATTATGTGACAGACGATATGCAATCTCCCTGGCTAAATTTATTGCTGTTTTTGCATTTTCAGTAAATTTTTCATTCATATTAGTGTCCTCCTGACCTAGTACAAATTAGCGTACTATATTTTCGCTCGTTTCTGCCAGTTATAGTTATCTTTTTGATAATGTTAAGTTTGTAATCTCATTTATGATATAATTGTCGGCAATTCTTTTCGGATATATTCGGCTCTGGCTTGATCCCTGGTTACACTTCCGACTGTCTTGCCAATAATCCACTGAAGGCTTCCCGGCTGAACTCCCATCATTAATTTATGGATATTAAACGCCCTGTCAAACCGAATCAGTTCGCAATCCATACCGAATTTCAACTGGGAAAGAAGGGACATCGCATCATCTGAGGATATCTGTCTCGCATATTTCAACACACCGAAGGAACGGAACACCTGATCCTCAAGCTCATCTGCATTTACCGACAGCATATACTCCCTTCTTTTTCTTTCTTGCTTTACTACCTGAGTAACAATTCTTTTTAAATTTTCAATAATTTCACTTTCGGAACTACCCATCGTCTTTTGATTAGATATCTGATAGATATTGCCAAGGCTTTTTGTTCCTTCCCCATAAATCCCACGAATGGTTACACCGTATTTACCAACCTCTTCCATCAACTTCTGAATCATTCTGGCTGCACTGAGTGCCGGCAAAAAAACCATACAGGAAGCACGTAGACCCGTTCCGGCATTGGTCGGACATGCAGTTAGGTACCCGAACTTCTCATCATAAGCAAAATGAAGCTTCTCATATGCAATATCATCCGTCAAATCGGCTTCCTTGTATGCCTGTTCCAGATTCATGCCTCCGACTATCGCCTGTATTCTGACGTGATCCTCTTCATTGATCATAATGCTGACGGTCTCATCCTCTGACAGGATCAATCCTGTTGTCTGTTCCTTCTCTGCCAATAACGGGCTGACAATATGGCGTTCTACCATCGCCGATTTATCGATATCACTTAGAGTACTTATATTACAGGAATAAAATTTACGTTGTTCCTGTTGTGTCAGTAAATTTGTAATCTCCTTTACATCACTGACCAAGGCTACTGCCTGTTCTTCTGTGATCTTTGGGGAGAACGGATAGGTCTCTAGATTTCTGGCCAGTCTTACACGACTGGAAATAACAACATCATTATCCTGAGCCATCTGCTCATACCACTTAAGCATTGTTCGTCTCCTCCTTTAATTGCTTTATCAAATCGCGAAGTCTTGCTGCATCCTCAAACTCCTCTTTTTCAATTGCTTCCTGGAGCTTTAGAGAAAGCTTCTGAGCCTCCGTAAAATCCTTTGTCGCCTTGTCTGAAGCAGCTGTTACATAACCCTTTGGGCGTTTACCGGTATGAAACTCCGCCCCTTGAATACTCCGAAAAGTCTTACCCAACTGACTTGCAAAACTTTTATAACAATCGGAGCAGCCAAAACGTCCCTTCTGCTTAAATTCCTCATAGGAAGTCCCGCATCCGCTACAGGTAATCACCGGCTTTATACCATCGTATCTCATTTTATCTGTAGCTGTATAATTATCGAGTAATGTTGAAAGCAGGTCTCCTAGTGTCAGCTCGCTGTTAAGAATCGGCTTCTCCATCTGAAAGGATGTATAGTCTGTAGCACATTCCTCACAAAGATGCTGCTCCTTCTTGACACCATTGATAATCTCAGTATATAAAATTTTAGCATCTCTCTTTTGGCATCTATCACACAACATATTGATTACCCCCTTTCAAATTCGTTAAATATTTCGTTGACGATATCATGTGCTTCCTCGCAACTGATATTCTTACAAAAAGCCTTAGCCAGAACAACACGCAAATCATCTCTCATCTCTTCCATAGCTTTCAATTTGTTTATATCAATTGCTATGACCGCACCCTTTCTGCGATCAAGTCTCAAATAACCCTCTTGCCTTAATATGGCATACGCTTTATTGACAGTGTGCATATTAATCCCGATATTTTCAGCTAACTCTCTTACAGATGGAAGATTTTCTCCCTCTGAAAGCTGAGACGTAGCAATACCGTAGATAATTTGATTTCTTAGTTGAATATAAAATGCCTCTTCACTACTAAAATCAATTCGTACATACATAAAGTTACACCTCGTTATATAACTTATATACTTTCGAAATACAAACAATTTTACCGCAAAATTGCTTCCTCCGTAAGTGCTATAACAGATATCCCAGCAGAAAATTCAAATCATAAACCAAGTGATCCACCGCTTATGAATTATATCTGTTATATTATAAGTATAACAGCTTGCTTTTATTTGTCAAGTACTAATCCCAATCGTTCTTTTTTACTTGCCTTCTCTTAAGGAAAAGCCATACTACCGCAATAAACAATAGAACGCAGAGTGCACTTAGTATAGCAATGGTCAATGCTCCTTTGTTTAAATCCGAACTGTTTTTATCGTTATCAATCGTTACAGGTACATAGAGCTGAAGGGTATTCTGTATTTTGTCAAACTGATAAAAGCCAGCCTTACCGGTTGCATCCTCGGCGTAAAGCAATACTATATCGCTCTCTGGATTGCTATCCGATACAAAAGCAGTTATGGCTACTCCGGAAACTGTAATCTCAGATCTGGAATAACCCTCGGGTATTATAATATCACTGCCCGGCTCTACCAGCTTGAACCCGTCACGGTATACCAAATATATGGTACCACTCTCTGTCTTCAGTATCTCAAATTTGGCTTCATTGCTATCGGACGGTGCTGCCGGCTGAACTGTCACCGTCGGTGCAGCCTCTCGAGATACATTAATAGTATATTCTATGATGTCTCCTGATTCTGCTAACACTGTAATGACAATTTTATTTTCCCCATCGTGCAGAAAATCATTACCCGTAATAGAAACACTTGCTTTTTCATCCTCCGGTATTGCAGTGATTAAAAGCTTCTCTGTATCATTACTCACATTTACGCTATATTCGGTTACTTTTTTATCAAAAATCGGTGTAATATCTACCGGACTGGTTTCGAGACTTTTCAGATTGGTATTGGTTGATGCGGTTTTTTGTGCTTTCACGGAAATAGTTACCGATTCACTGGAAACCGGCATCTCAATCCCGGAATTATCATATACCATTACCTGTCCGCTAAAAGCGATGTTGCAGTCTCCAACCTTATCTGCCTTAAACTCCAATGCATATTTTCTTGAAGAATCCAACTGTCCACTACCCATATCCGAAATCTTAAGGTAACCGCTGCCTCCGGTGATAACGGATGCTCCACTCTGATATTCCAGAATATCCTTATCATAGGTCAAGTCTGCTTCAAAATCTTCAAATGTTGTCCCGGAATCAATTTTTATATATACATTTACCGTATCACCCACTGTTACTTGCGCACTGTCCGCCATAATATTCACCTTTGCACTGGCTGCTTGACATGGAACCGCAGGAAACATCACTGCAACCGCAATCACTACTATCAGATATATTCCTAGATACTTTTTCATTCTTCAATCCTCCTTTGTTTTGAAAGGAGGATTTCACCTCCTTTGTTTCTTTATAAACGAATACGGTAGTATAATGGATATATACAACCGCATTCATAATGAGATGATATAAAGGGTATTTTACTTATTGAACAGCTCCGGCTCTTACGATATTCAAGGTATAATTAGACACTGTGCCGTTCTGTGCAATAACCGCAATCACATAGGTGTTCATTCCTTCATTTACTGTTACCATACCACCGCCGTTTATCATTGCTTTACTGCTGACTGCCTTAGCTACAATATTAACACTGCTGACATTGTTATCTACCATCAAATCATAACTGTACTGGGTCTGGCTAAAGGTAGGTGTTAATATCAATTCCTTTCCGTCCGTAGTACAAACCTTAAGGCTTGACATACGATTATTCGGATTAAGCATTGTGCTCGGATAGAGTGCAGGCGTATCAGGCATGTTTTGATAGATCGGAATGGAGAATACAATCGGTGAATCCGCTAACATACCACTGTATGCTGCCAAAACCTTCTTCCCTTCCGCATAAGGAGCCTCAACATTGCTCATGTATTGGTGATAATAGGTCGAAGTCGGTGTCATATTAAATTTCTGCAGATATATAGTATCCTGTCCGCGGTTAATATATCCTTTCCCTATGTAATAAGCTCCTCCAAGAATCGCACGATATGGATTTATCCATGGTATCATATAGAGCAGGTTATCTGTCGCGCTTGAGCTTCCAGTCTTAGCGAAAGTCAGTCCCTTTGCGATGGCTCCGCCTCCGGCACTGTTACTGGCGCCAATATTATAAAAGTTATAATAGCCCTCATATCCGCTGTAGGCTCCGGAGGCACTTCCGCTAAATGTCATTGTCCCGGTTACAACCTCCTGTTTTACCCTGGAAGCAAGATGATATGGCGATACTCCCGAGTATGCTGCCGCATCTAAAAAGGTCTGCGCATAGGATATTACTTTGGATGTTCCGCTGTCATCCTTATAGTTATAGCTGTCATCTAACGGTGTACCTTTCACCATCTTTTCTACCCCGGCCATATTCTGATAAGAACTCTGGTATTTTAAAAGTTCAAACTGGAAAATGCCACTGGTCGTTAAGAAATTTCTTGGATCCATATAGTATTCTATGGAAGTCTTTGAAGCAGTAACCCAGTAACTTCCGTCAAAAACCTGAAATTTATCGGTCTCCCAGTTATATGCGCCACTCTCAAAGGACAACCACTCACAACTTCTTGTATTTGGAATCAGATTGTGGCCGGGTGTACATTCCGCTAATATCGCCGTATTCCAATCCAGACCGGTATAGTAAGACTTAAATATCCAGTTTGGATACAAGGAATGAAGTGTCCGAAGCGATGCCTTATAGCTTTCCGGAAAACCCTCCGAACTAAGTTGTGTCTCAAAATCAGCACTATTCTCAATGGGTGTCGGTACCGGTGTGGTGGCCGTGACAATTGCGGAAGGATCAATATAAATGTTTTCTGCTTGTACATAGCCTGTTTTTTGTATACCATCAACAATAAAGTCTATTTTATAAAATGCCATGCCATAGATATAGACTGTCTGATTTACAGTCACTGACTGCGCACTCATTAATTGAATTGATTGCTGGTTGTTATCATATAAACTGGTTAACGTATCCTGGGAATAATCATATACATTCAGAAACTGAGTATTGCATACCCACCCGGTACTTGGAACTGTGATCGGATCATATTTAATTACATTGTTCACCATATATATACTCGTTGAAGACGGTGATGGTGTAGGTGTCGCATAAGGCTTTGGCGTTGTTGACGGCTTCACTGTAGGAGTTACAGATGGCTTCGGCGTTACCGTTGGCTTCGGCGTTACTGATAGCTTCGGTGTTACAGAAGGCTTTGGTGTCGGCGTGGGCGCCACTGTTGGTGTGGGTGCCTTTGTCGGATCTGCAACTGTCTTTAAAAATATGATATTATCTGCCTCGGCATAACCGGTATATTTTGTATCACTTACCGTAAATGTTACCTTAAACCACTTAACTCCTGCTATGATAGTCTCACTGGTAACCGTCACATTCTTTCCATCTTTTAAGGTAATAACCGTACCGGTGGAATTCTTTAGATAGGATGCACCGCTCCCTGCTTTCGACCTGATCTTCTGTTTGGTGACTGAAATCTCTGCTTTCACTGAAGTACTGTAAGAGAGCTTAACATAAGCACTGGACGCATATCCTTTCAGAGTCTTCCCATTTTGTTTAAAAGAGATACCATACCACATAGTATCCTTGCCCAGCTTCTCGTTGATTACTGTCACCGAGTCTCCCTTTATTAATCCTGCCACCTTAGAATAGGTCGTTCCGGGACCGCTTCTGACATTTAATGTAGTCGCAACAACAGATGCTTTAATCTCAACGATCTTTGTAATGGAAGAAGAAGCTTTGTCCGGTGTTGGTGTTATTGTCGGCTTCGGCGTGGGAGTAACCGTTGGTTTGGGTGTAGGTGTAGCAGTTCCCTTCACTTTAATGAAGTCCCTATGTACATATCCTTTTACTGTTTTACCATTGAATTTAAGGGAAACATAATAAAAATCACCCTCTTCCTTCAGTATTGTAACCGTATCTCCTTTCACCAGATAAACATAAGTTCCATCCTCCAGGGCAAGCTTATCCGCAGTTGTAGAGGCCTTTGTTCTTACGTTTAGGGTAGTCGAGGTAACCGTACCGGTTTGTGCAGCCATTGCACTATGTAAATTTATAAGGAAACCATTCGGAATAATAATCGATATAACGAGCAGAAGTACCAGTAGTTTAGTTAAATACCGTTTTTTCATAAAAACCCCCTTAGTACGTTGTATAAATAGTATAAAAAAACAATAATGGGGGCTGCCGGTATGGCATTATTCCCTTCATTATTGCCTTATTTTACATTTTAACTATGGCACTTCTATGTCATTTGTAAAAAATTAATGTATTTCAGATTATTTTGCCTCATCGATCGCTTTGCCAATATCTCTTCTCATATATTTATTCGCAAAGTTAATCCATCCGGTCGCCTCATATGCTTTTTCCCTGGCTTCCTTCAGATCCTTACCGGTCGCAGTAACACCAAGTACTCTTCCGCCATTCGTAACAATATCATTTCCCGATTGCTTTGTTCCGGCATGGAATACATAATAATCTTCCTTTTCATTAAATGCCTCCAGCCCTCGAATTGCAAAGCCTTTCTCATAATGCCCCGGATAGCCGTCAGAAGCAAGTACGACACAAACTGCAGCATTGTCTTCAAATTCAAGCTGGATTTGATCCAGTCTCCCGTCAATACACGCTTCAAATACTTCAGTAATGTCATTCTTCATTCTAGGAAGTACCACTTGTGTTTCAGGATCTCCAAATCGGGCATTATATTCCAGTACCTTTGGGCCGTCCGGTGTTAACATAAGTCCTACAAATAGAATTCCGACAAAATCCCTGCCCTCTGCTTTCATAGCGTCCATAGTGGACTGGTAAATGTTCCTTTTGCAGAAATCATCAACTTCCTTTGTATAAAAGGGACTCGGGGAAAAAGTGCCCATTCCTCCGGTATTTAAGCCTAAATCACCGTCCATTGCTCTCTTGTGGTCTTGAGCGCTGGTCATTGGAAGAATTCGGGTTCCGTCACAAAAAGCCAGTACGGACACCTCTCGTCCGGTCATAAATTCCTCGATTACGATTCGATCACCCGAGGAGCCAAATTGTTTATCCTCCATAATTTGCTTCACACCGCTTACTGCCTCTTCATAGCTCATACAGATTATTACACCTTTTCCGAGTGCAAGTCCGTCTGCTTTAATCACCGTGGGGTATTTACTTTTCTTTAAATATTCAATGGCCGACTTGGGGTTATCAAAGATTTCGTACTCTGCGGCGGGAATATGATATTTCTTCATCAAATCCTTGGAAAATGCTTTTGAACCTTCAATGATTGCTGCATTTTTTCGGGGGCCAAACACCCGTAGTCCCCGTTCTTCAAATACGTCAACAACCCCGCCTACCAACGGATCATCGGGCCCGACCACAGTAAGGTCAATTCCTTCCTTCTGTGCAAAATCAGCTAGTCCTATATAATTACTTACTTCAATATCAACGCACTCTGCACACTGTCCAATTCCGGCATTACCCGGTGCACAATAAAGCTTGTCCACCCGGCTGCTACAGGATATCTTTCTTGCAATCGCATGCTCCCTGCCACCGCCGCCAATAATTAAAACCTTCATGTTGACCTCCATTATTTTACAATTTTGACATGATTATCGACAATCTCTATCTTACCTTCTGCAATTAACCGCACAGCCTCCGGAAGTATCTCCCATTCCGCCTGCTCCATAACTCTTCTTTGCAGAAGTTCGGCTGTGTCGCCTTCTTCCACCATAACTGCTTTTTGAAGAATAATCGGGCCTGTATCTGTTCCCTCATCTACAAAATGAACCGTTGCTCCGGTCACCTTCACCCCACGAGCAAGTACAGCCTCATGTACCTTCAGTCCATAAAAGCCATCTCCGCAAAAAGATGGAATTAGGGCCGGATGTATGTTAATAATACGGTTTCTGTAACTACCTACAACATTATTCGGAATGATCATCAGACATCCTGCAAGTACGATTAAATCCACCTGATAACTATCAATCAGATGAAGAAGAGACTCTGAAAACAAGTTAAAATTATCAAAATCCTTCCTGGATAAGCTCATTGCGGCGATACCATGCTTTTTTGCCCGTTCCAGGGCAAAGGCACTCTTATTATTACTGATGACAACCTCAATACTGACTCCGGGCAGCTTATTCTGTTCTATCCGATCAATCAAGGCTTGTAAATTCGTTCCGCCTCCCGATACCATGACAGCCAGCTTTAGCATAAGCTTACTCCCTTATCTCCGCTTACCGCTTCACCAACGATATACGCTTTCTCTCCGGCTTCTGCGATCAACTTTAAGGCTTTGTCCGCATCTTTTGAATCAACGCCGATTATCATACCAAGACCCATGTTATAGGTATTGTACATAATCTGTTCATCGATATCTCCATCCTTTTGCAGCATTCCGAAAATCGGCGGAATTTCGTAGCTGTCTTTTATTATTCTGGCATGAATTCCTTCCGGAAGCATTCTTGGAATATTTTCATAAAAACCACCGCCTGTAATATGGCTGCAGGCTTTTACCGTTATATTTTCCTTCTTCAAGCCTTGTAGCGTTCTCACGTAAATCTTAGTTGGTGTAAGCAATGTTTCACCCAGTGTTGTACCTAAGCTTTCATAATAGGTCTCCAGCGTTTCTCTCTGCATACGGAACACATTACGTACCAGTGAGTATCCGTTACTGTGTACACCGGAGGATGCAATACCTATCAGGGTATCTCCTGCTTTCAGGTTCGCTCCCGTAATCAGCTGCTTTTGATCTACTATACCGACAGCGAAACCGGCCAGATCATATTCATCAATCGGATAAAAGCCCGGCATCTCGGCCGTCTCTCCACCGATCAAAGCGGCACCGGACTGTTTACAACCCTCTGCTACACCCTTAACAATTGTTGCAATCTTTTCCGGTTCATTCTTGCCACAAGCAATATAATCCAGGAAAAACAAAGGCTCTCCGCCGGCACATGCAATATCATTGACACACATAGCCACACAGTCAATACCGATCGTATCATGCTTATCTAAAAGAAATGCAATCTTAAGCTTCGTTCCAACTCCGTCCGTGCCGGATACCAAGGTGGGCTGTTCCATATTCTTAAAACCAGCTAAAGAAAATGCTCCTGAAAATCCGCCGATATTAGTTAATACCTCACTCCGCATCGTACCCTTAATATGCTCCTTCATAAGGTCTACCGCTTTATAACCGGCTTCAATATCTACTCCTGCCTTCTTATAGTCCATTCAAAATACCTCCCAATTGAGTATGACAGCTTCTGCTGTATGAATATCTTGTCAAGTGATACGATCAACCGTTTCATCTTGTATTATGCTCACATTTTAGCATATAACATAAGGTTTGTCGTTAATTTTTGACGAATAATTTCTTATATAACCCATTAGTGTGTCTAATATAAAACAGGTTATATATTAGTATAATTTATGTTACCGTTCAGCCGATAGGCTTAACTGTAACTAATTTATTGATGGTTTGATTCATCATAAAGCATAATAGCGCTTTCTACCATAAGTCATGAGGGTTGCATAAAGAGCAATATCAACCAATATCGTCAGACAAAAATAGCTCAAATAGGCTCCCGTTTTAAATGGAATTAACGCCAAGAATGCGAACTGTATGGCGACGTATGCCATTGCTGAAAATATAGTTACCATAGTAGCCGCACTCTGTTTCACAACCACTACCTCAGAGGTCCAGTTCAGATTCGGCAGGAGCAGATTAATTAACAATCCAAAGCAGGCGATAAATATAGCGCAGGCTATCAGAATCAGAAGGATACAGATCATGCGCGAAATCCCTATCTTCATGATAATTCCTATGATAATCGTATCCAGAAGTGCCGGCGAAATAATGGTCAGATTCATTGCAATCTTAGCCTGATATACTGTTTTTGGAGTAACCGGCATTGATTTAAGTATCCACATGTTTTTTCCTTCCAGGGAAATGGAGGCCATTGTGGTACAGGTCATAACAACACAGAAGGATATATATAGTGAAAGGTTATCAATTAACATATTAAGTGCCTGTGCATTATCGACGATTTTATTTAGATCCACAAATATTAAAGCAACTGCTCCTATCGTAAGAAACACAATTCCAAACCCGGTGTTAAGTACATATAGTGTGGAAGAAAAGTAACGTTTTAATTCTTTAAAATATAAAGCCTTGAACGGAGAAGATGCCTTAAGCTGTCCCAGCTTATAATTTGCATGATAGCTACCGGTCATCATCACGGTATTCATCTTCTTAAAAATGCGTCTTACAATTACAGTATAGAGGAAGAAGGCCAAAATCGATATCCCAAGAAAGAAAAAGAAATCGAGCATTTTGCCATGAATCACGGCATTGGTATACATTCCGGCCAAAGGATAGATGGAATTCACCTGCTTCGTCAGGGCACTGCCCAAATTCACGAGTTCCTTTCCATTATTCTTCATACCAAAGGAAGCACCTACAAATACCGCTAGAAATCCAAGGGAAAGGATAATGCTAAGAATATTACTGTACCTGAATTTTGATGCTACATAAGCAATCAATGTCCCAAGGATGGAGGCAATGACGATAGGAACAAATGGTATGGTGAACAAGGTGATAATTCCGGTGACAAAGAATCCTACACCCGGTCCTGCGAGTATTCCATAAGCAATCATCATCGGAACTATCATGATGATGACAAACATAAAATTAAGGGCATATAATATAATCAGCCTGCTTGCCACAATGACACCTGTACTGACCGGAAGCGACATCACCATATCATAGTCACGGAATCCAAAAATCGTACCCTTCACCTTTAATACGGTTGTCAGTATAATCACCAGACAGGTAACAGACATAATCATTGCCGGAAGGAGATCAAGGCTTTGATACATCCTGAGCCCCAGTCCAATCATCATATTATAAAAGAAGGATAAACAACTCATCAAAAGGATAAATGCTAAAATCCCCGCATAAAGCACCTTCGGCTTCTTCTTGCGGTTCTTACCGACAGAAAGCATGTCGCCAAGCACTGCCCAAAGCTGTACACTGACTAATCGAAAAATTATTTTCATCGTAAACCTCCATCCTGTCTCTAACATACCTACCCTTTGAATTAGTTTGCGCCGAGGATTACGCAGGCACACAACCCGGAAGAATAAGGAGGGAGCACCACTGTGCGGGCTTCTTATTCTTCTCGAGAATTTTGGTCTTTTCAAAATTCTTTATTCACACTAACCTAACATACCTACCCTTTAAATTAGTTTGGGCCGAGGATTACGCAGGCACAAACTTCCAAGTGTGAATTATGCTTCTCAATAATTCACACTACTCTGTTAATTCCATAAACACATCCTCAAGACTGTTGTTACCCTTAACCTCTTGCGTGGTTCCGCAGGAGACCAGTCTTCCGCCTTTAATAATGGCTATCTTATTGCATAGCTTTTCTGCCACTTCAAGTACATGGGTGGAGAAGAATATAGCTCCGCCCTTCCTGCATATATCCGCCATGATAGTCTTTAAGGTATGTGCCGCCTTCGGATCCAGTCCGACAAAGGGCTCGTCAAGCACCAATAACCTCGGCTTATGAATAAGCGCTGCTATCAAAGCCAGCTTCTGCTTCATACCATGGGAATAAGAAGAAATAGAATCTCCGAGATTTGTCGTTATCTCAAAGGCATCTGCATACTGCTTAATCAGAACTTCCCTTTCCGTCTTACTGACCTGATAGATATCACCAACAAAATTAAGGTATGCAATCCCGGTCAAATGCTCATATAGATCCGGATTGTCCGGGATATAGGCCATCTTCTGCTTACAGACAACCGGTTCCTTCTTAATTGAGATTCCATCCACCAAGATATCCCCCTCTTCAAAATCGAGCACGCCCACAATAGCACGAATCGTAGTGGTTTTGCCGGCTCCGTTGTGACCGATAAATCCAAAGATATCTCCACTTTCTACCTCTAAATTCAGCTGATCGACAGCTTTTTTATCATTCTTGTAGCTTTTCGAAAAATTAATAATCTTTAACATGGTCCCCATCCCTTTCTTACCGATCAAATGCTTCATTCAATAATTGTGTACCCTCCAGGACAAATCCGGCCTCACAAATGATTGGCAGGAAGGTTCCATCCGATCTGACCACTGTAATCTCCTTTATCTCATCATAGGGCAGCGTAATATCCGTATGACAGTTAAAATAAGCCTTCTCCGGCTCTGTTTTTCTTAATATCGAGATATCATTATCCCTTGCGATGATTTCCTTTCCATCGGGATTAAATACCCTTGTATCCTCACTCATCCTGTAGCAGGTATCACCGATGGCAAAATGAGGTCCGGTTTTTTCGGCAATCAGAATGGGAAGCTGTGGTGCTATGTCATATTTCTTAGCCATCATATAAGCAGTCGTATTCGTTCCGATCGCAAATTCTCCGAGTGGCAGAGTTTCTTGTTGAAACAACAGGCTCTCCTTTAGATAGCTTTTATTACGCTCTTCCCCTGTGAAATTTGCACAGCCATAGGATACAATCCTGCCATCTTCAAAAACAAGCTCTAAATCCTTGTATTCCAAGTCATTTAAGTATATTTTTGGAACATGCAGAATGCCTTTCGTGCCTTTGAGTACCGGAGAGGTAAATACTTCACCAACCGGAATGTTGACATCGGCAACACAATTTTCAAAATTCGTCTCTTTCTCCGCATCAGTAAGGGGATGCAACTTGACCGTCATATCCGTATGGTTTTTGCCCGCACCCAGAATTTTGATACTGTCACCCTGATCCAAAGCATCAATAATAATCTTCTGGATATTCTGATACAAGGCATTATCCAGTGTATTAACCTTAACCGTCTCATTAAATATTTCATAAAAATTCTTACCGATTTCCGGTACCGGATAAGATATAATTGTAAAGGAGGTTTCCTGAAGCTTCATATATTTCAGCTTCATCATACTATCTTCCCTGTAATAATCCACATACAGTTTTTGCTGGTGTTTATCAAGTTTCATTGCCTGCGACTTATCCTCGGGGGTAAAAAGCTTCTCACCGAATACTTCAATTACAGCAGGCCCGGCGTACAGACCGGCCTTTTCTTTTAGCTTCTCAAGTGTACTGCGGGCACACTGAAGCTTTCTTTCCATAAATGCTTTATCCAGGAAAAATCCGATATCAAAACGGTGATCATAATCATACTGGCGGTTTGGGCTTATTGCATGATAACCAATCTTCAGATGCTGACGCTTGATCATAGCCTGGTTGTTCGCCCTGTAGATTACCGGTGTCAGCCCCATCTGTTGAAAGTTACGAATTGCATAAGATACCATCCTCTCAAATCCGAGTTGATATCTTATATTTACTGTTTTTTTCTTATTTAGCTCTAGTCCGTTTGCTAAGAATCCCCGGCGATATCCTTCGGTATAGGTATCAGCCATCGCTTTCCATTGCTCCTTAGGTAAAGTATTTAGAAATGTTGCCGTCTTAAGCTCATTCTCCGTAATATGCTCCCCGAAGAGATAAAGATATCTCAGATCGGTCAGATCCGATTCCATAATGATATCCTTTGCGAAGGATAAATCAGTGTCAATCAGCTCCCTAATATAGGCACCCATGAAAATATCACAGTAATCACTCATGAAGTCATATACTGTGCGTCTTATATCCTTATATGTAAAGTCGTCTTCCTCTTCCAAGAGATTATAGATTTCAATGATCAACTCAAGATAAATTGTAAGTTCATACCGTCTGTCTTCAAAAGCGTATACAATAATGTTTCGAAGCTCTGCTGCGACAAATGCAAGCAGCTTCCCGTATTTTTCTCCAAATTGATCGCAAGCATACCCGGGATTCGTATAGCTTACTTTGTAATTATCCCCTGTAATATCTGTATAAAGCTTTCTGTTCAGAGCCTGATGCTCCTCGATGGATAAGCCGGAGAGACGATCTTGCTCCACAAGTTCTACGACACTTTTAATCAGAATAACAAACGCTGCAGCTTTATGAAAATACGGAACAAAGCGCTCTCCTACGGCTTTTTCTTCTTCCATAAGCGTAATGCGCTCCATTGCAAGCTCATATCTTTCCTTTATCGTATCATTATCTTCTCTAAATAAAATATTATATTTCATAAAATCCTTCCTCTTAGATAAGATGGAAAAGCTAATTTATGTTACTATTCATCAATCAGATTGCCTATCTCCGCCTGTTTCTTCATAGAAGCATACTGGTATTGCCAGAGTGTTTCCGAACCATACGGCGTAACCTCATTGCGCTTCATTACCTGCGAAAAGGTCACTCCATGTTCTCTCCAGGATTTTCCTCCGCTTGCCGCATTCAAAAGGAAAGGTTGAAGTCGGTCAAGAGTCGCTGCAAATTTAGCTTCCGCAGTAACACCCTCCTCGAATTCATCCCAAAGCTTTCGCATCTCTTCCGCCTGATCCTGCGGCAGCAGTAAAAAGATACGATCAGCGGCAGCTAATTCTCTCTGAGACTTTGACTCATTTGCCTGCGTATCATATGCATAGGTATCGCCTGCATCAATTTCAATGATATCATGAATCAAAACCATAGTCATCGTCTTAAGAACATCGATTTTTTCATTGGCATACTCGGATAACAAAGCACACATCAAGGCAAGATGCCAGGAATGGTCCGCATCATCCTCCTTACGGCTCCCGTCAGTCAAATAGTTCTGTCTCACAATCCCTTTTAACTTGTCTACCTCCAAAATAAAATTGATTTGCTGTTCCAATCGTGTCATAACATCCTCCGTCCTGCCGTCAAGTGATTTAGTTACCACCCTGTCGACCTTTGATTTAGTTTGGGCCGAGGATTACGCAGGCACAAACTTTTAATGTGCAAATTATGCTTTTCAATAATTTACACTATATACCGAGTAGATAAATCACAAGAAATAATATTGTCATAAGACCATTAAGTACAGCTCCGATAACCGGGAAACGATAAAAAATATCTTTTTTCTTAAACGCTTTATAGGATAACACAAACCCAGTCACAGAAAGTGCTAACAAAAGAATACCAATGAGACCAAGAATAAAGCCGCCTTTCCCGCCTTTAAGTCCTGATATAACACTGATAGCAATAAAGCCCAAGATAACAACGATGCCGATAACAAATGAGGCAATACCCATCACAGTATGCCTTCTTACGGAAAAATGTATCATCTCTTTGTTTCGTCGAAACAACATGTTCTGATTCTCCTCTCGTTCTGCTAACTAACACTTCTTTTTCCCGATGAATACATTAATTAATACATAAAACAGATACCCCAGTACACCACCCAACGTATTCATCATGATATCATCAACATCGAATACTCCGACCTTGAGAAAAAGCTGTAGTGTTTCTACACATAGGCTGAACAAAAGGCATAAAAATGCGGAGCAGAAAAGTCTACGATATCTTTTATCCAACAACGGTAGCATAAATCCAAACGGTGCAAACGCTGCTACATTTCCAAAAATGTTCACGATGAAGGCTTCATTTCCCAACTGCTGCCGATAGATAAAAAAACGTTTTATTTCCTTGAAAAAATGTAGATTGTAATGATATTCCTTCATTACATTCTCTCTGCCATAACTCTCGCTGAAAAACAAAAAATAAGATAATAATATAATATATAAATAAAACAAAAGCCATCCGGCTCTAGTCAGGTTTTTTCTTCTTCCCTTCAATTTCTTTCTCCATATCCTATTTTTTCTAATATACTATCCGTAACACCTGAAAGTATACACATTGTTGTATGACAGGCTGTTCCTCCTGTAGCGATTTCTATTATAAATCAAATCCAAATTCTAGTAAAGTATAAAGATATATTGAAATATTGATTGGAGTGTCAAAAACCAAATTATAATTATGGTTCGTCAATTTGCACAATATCATTTCTTGATGTGCAAATTAACGAATATAAGTTATTTGTATGGCTTTTGAGACACATGCCTTCCCTTCGAATTGATTTGGGCGGAGGATTACGTAGGCACTAATCCATATGAATGTCGAAGGTCTGTAAGTGAAAGTGTTATTATGTCTGCAATACTTAATTTTAAAAACGATTATTTTCCACTTAACCACACGTTAAATCCTTTATTTCTCACGAAATTGCATTTCTGTTCCAATTGACCTGTATTATTCTACCGCAATTCCTCACAATTGTCCTCAGTGTATTAATAATGGATGTTATGGATTTCATCTGCATATAATACAGGTATTATTGATTAAAAGCATCACTATCATTAACCTAAGATTCTATATTAGGAGGTGTATGATCGTGATCCGGTCTGGGCAATTCATTTCATATATGGAAAGGGTCTACGCAATGAAAACATTCGAGGAACTGTATTATGAAGTCCTTGTCAGAACACTGAAGGAAAAGGATACCGATTTTCTTAAGAAATTGGAGCTTTATGACACACATCATCTGGATTGTCTGCTCAATCCCGAAAAGCATCCTCTGGTCTGGCAGACAGAGGACTGCAGCTGCTCAGAGGATTCGGAATGCATAAAGGTGTGTCCATTTCATGCAATTCACCCGGGCGAAGCAGGGAAAATTGAGGTTGATGAGGAGCAATGTCAAGGCTGTTCCATTTGTATTCAGGAATGTCGTGCCAACCACCTAACCGGCAGCAAGGATGTAATTCGTGTACTGCAGGCGATTCGATCACATGATAATCTGGTCTATGCACTGATAGCTCCGGCCTATCTGGGACAGTTTAGCAGCGAAGTAACTCCGGGTAAGCTTCGTTCTGCCCTTAAAAAGGTTGGTTTTGACGGAATGATTGAAGTTGCTTTGTTTGCTGATATCCTGACTCTCAAGGAGGCTCTGGAATTTGATAAGAATATTGTAACAGAAAAGGATTATCAGCTCACCAGCTGCTGCTGCCCAATATGGATCGCCATGATTCGAAAGATATATAAAGAGGTGGTTTCTCATGTGCCTCCTTCCGTATCTCCGATGATCGCCAGCGGGCGCGCTGTAAAGGTTCTTCATCCGCAGGCAATGACGGTCTTTATCGGTCCCTGTCTTGCTAAGAAGTCTGAAGCACGTGAAAGGGATATTGCTGATGCAGTAGACTTTGTATTAACCTTTCAGGAGGTTCAGGATATATTTGATGTAATGGAGATTAACCCCAGCCAAATGGACGAGAGTGAGAAGGATCATTCCTCCCTGGCAGGAAGAATATATGCTCATACCGGCGGAGTCAGTGAAGCTGTTTCCGCTACGCTTAAGAAACTGAATCCCAACCGGAAAATAAACATTCATACACAGAAAGCGGATGGAATACCTGCCTGCAAGGCCATGATTAATGATCTTATGACGGGTAATGCGACCGCGAATTTCTTCGAGGGAATGGGCTGTGTCGGTGGTTGTGTCGGTGGCCCTAAAGTATTAATCCCCCACGAAATCGGCCGCATCCAGGTTGAGGAATACGGGCAGGCTGCCCCCTTTCTTACCCCGATTGACAATCCCTATGTTATCGAATTGCTACATCGGCTTGGTCTAGAAACAGTAGAAGGCTTGCTGGGGAAAAGTGATATTTTTACACGCAATTTTGATGAGACCGCGAATACCGATATCAGGATTCCAGAAAAATGAAGTGCACCCCCATCATCGGATTTTTGTCTAATGTTAGGGGTGCACTTCATTTGGGTGGTACCAGTCCTTTTTATTAACCGATCAATTTATCTTGCTTTAAGATATGTTCTACCAGCCAATCATTTAGAAATGCCAGTATATCCATGATAGCATCCTTTTGATTCTCATCCAAATTACTTAAATCATATCCGGATACCTTTTGAAGAAATTCTTCATGTATCGCCTTATGAGAAAAAAGCTTTCGATAACCGATACCTATCATATGTTGTTCTTCATGCTGAAAATGTGTGCCTGCATATTCCTTTAATTCCTCAAGGATATCCACAATATAATCATATTTATCGACAATAAATTCATCCATCAGAGTCACATATGCCCGGTCAGTAATCTCAAAAAGCTTTGCATGCTCTAGGTCAATAATCTCTATTCCGGTACGGAATTCCTCTTTAAATTCATACATCTTTTTATCCTCCTGTAGAATATTACGATCAATTTCTAGTATTGGACACCAACACCAAGCGTCGTGGATGCGAAGGTAGCCACATTTCCGGCGGCATCCGTTATATTATTTGCTACAATTACTATCTTAAGATAAGAACCGTTGGTTGGTATTGATCCCAAACTAATCGAAGCACTATTACCGCTAACAAATACCGTATTTGTTAAGGTTACTTGGGTAGAACCATAAATCTGTGTTACTGTCACGGAAAGCGTACCCTGAATCGCTTCACTGAAGTTTAAGTTCACAACATTCTTTGTCGAGGTGTTAAATACCGGCGGATCAATATAACGGGGTGGTGTATTCTCCTTCAGCAAAACTGAGGTGGAATAAGTGCTGATCGCAGCAAAGCTATTACCAAATCCCTTTACCCCCGTTATTGTCATCGGACGGCTTGTAGTTACATCAATCGATTGTACTGTTAATACGACCGTTGCTCCGGTATCTGCCGAATTACTGTCAACCCTTGCTGAAAGTACATTAACCCCTGTAATCTTATAATTACTTGCCAATGATGCTGAAGCAAGATCCAGCTTATTGGCAAACATTATGGTTATCTCATTGAGATTGGTTAAGGACTGTGCAATCATATAAGGACCCGGCAATTCTGCTGTACCGTTTGTGTTATTAATTAAAATTGCCTTACTGATACTTAAATTCATAAAGTTATCCGTTGCAAAGCCCTGTGGCATTGTAAAGGTATAAATGCCGGTCTTGGTGCTGTTGAAGTTTAGCTTCAGTTGGACAATATTATCGCCAAGATTATGGATGACTGTTGTATAACTGATATTTAAACCAGGTATAACTTCGTCCAGACTTGTATTGAGCGTTGCCGTAAAGATTCCGCTGGCAGCGGTCAGACTGACCGGTTCACTATAGGTCAGTGTAAGTATATTGGTCGCGATATCATACTCATTGATTATAACATATGGGCCTGTCGTTTCAACCGTAAAATCCACAGGCTTCGAGTAAAACTGATTCGCTGTTGTATCCGTTGTTATTACATTATAGCTGTTCCAGAAGCCTACGCTTACTGTCTTAACACCAGTAAGAAGTAAGTCCGCACCCGTTAGCGTATAATTTACCTTCTTGGGGTTGGTGGAATCAACTACTCCGTATATCTGTGAGCCTCCGCTTATCTGAATAAATCCTGCGGTCTTAATTGATCTGGTAAAGAGAGCCGTCAGCGTATTATATCCGGTACGGCTTATTGACATCAGCACTGCCTGAGGCTTCGGTGATGTATCAGTTGCAACGGTAGCGGTCAATGTTAGGGATGTTGGTACATTACCTTCCAAATCCTTAATACCTACAAATGAAATCTGAAAATATTTACCGTAATCCGTTGAAGAAATATTGGACATATTGATTGACACAGATTTCTTATCTGTACTTATGACATAATTACTGGTATTACTAAGTATGTTCAAGGAGTTTGTGCTGACCGTAGTTGAGGAAGATACAACAGTCGCCGGTCTCACCGCAAAATTAGTAAAATCAATGGTCTCACTGAAATTTATGGTTGCAATCATACCGGAATCATCATAGGTTACACCGGTAATATATGGAGCAACTGTATCAATAAAGCTCAACTGTTTATAATAATCCGCAATTGCTATTCCGGTCGTCGTTAATATTTTACTGGAGAAATTTATCCCATAGGTTCCTCTCAATGCCTTCTCTGAGGTTATCGTAAGGGTCTTCATATCGGTGGATAGACTTGCTGTAAGTTTACCCGGATCCTCAGCTACAACATTCTTAACATCCCTGCCTAATGTAATTGTGATATTGGAGGATAATGTTCCATCCGTGTTGATTAACGTACTCTGCTGCATCGCATTGTCAAATACCACGGTTATTTGATTTGAGCTAACTATATCCGCACTTTTTACATCTGCTGTCTGCGCAACAACTTCTATTATGATGGTATCATCAATATTGCTGGCATCTGCTGATACTTGTGTAGCTGACTTTGCAGCTTTCACTCTTATCACCGCTTTACCGGCTTTTACTCCGGTTACGATTCCTTGATTATTACTATCAAGCGTAACACAGGTTGGATCACTCAACACATTATCTTTATCAATATACCAAAAAAGTTTGTCACTGGAATCAGAAGGTGTTAATGCAGCTTCTAAATCAACTGTACCATTTATCGCAAGCTGATATGCATTATTTACAATTGGCAATTCTTTTATATTGACCGCAGTTGCAGGTGTTGTTACCGTCACCTTGCAGGAAAGGGTTTTTGTCTTTTTTGTCGGATATGTAATCTTACATTTGATCAACGCTGTTCCGGAAGCGATTGATGTAACAATTCCTCCACTAGCTACTTTCGCAACCTTCTTATTAGATGAGGTCCAAGAATATTTACTTTTTGCCACCTTATTCTTGATATTAATATCATAGGTTTCACCGATACCTCTCAGCACTAAGGTTGTCTTGGTAAATGACGGAGTTTTCGTAGCCGCATCAGCAACAATCCCCGTATTGTTCCACAGGAAGGTCACTAGTAGCAATAGTGCAAGCATTAATACTGATTTTTCTTTTATAAATTTTCTCATTCCACATTCCTCCTAAGAATTTCTTCTGCATTACCTACAGTTTTTTCTTTTGGTTATCCTACTATAACTATTATAATGATAATTTAATGTCAAAATATTGTCGAATTGATTAATATTTTCTTACATGGAAAAACTTACAGTCATATCTTGTAATTAACTTGTACCTAAATATCATTCATTTATGGTCCTATGACTTTTTCCATTATATAATCATCCATGACAAAACCTGAACCGATATCCGTCACCAAGGTTCTTATCTTTGAAAATCCCAGTTTATCGTAAGCCGCAATACTGGCGGTATTGTTACGGTTAACCGTAAGCCATATTCTGTGAAGCGTCTGTTCCTTACAGCATTGTTCCAAAAACACCATAACCCGACGGGAATAGCCCCTGCCCCTATACTTCTTCCCAATATAGATTTTGCTTAAAAACAGTCCTTCGGAATCCGTCCGATATGCAATATAACCTGCCGGTCCATCCTTACTTACCAACCTGTAATAGCGGTATCCTTCCTTTTCCATCTGTTCCATCATAGCCTCTTTCGACTGAAACTTCTCAGTCATATAATCCACCTGTTCTTTGCCTATGATGGGATCATAATGCTCATGCCAGATTTCTTTAGCAAGCGCAGAAACTTCCTCTGTATCTTCCTCAGAAAATACCGGAAACAATTCAATCTCAGATTGGGGGCATAGATTATCACTTTTCATTATTAGCATCTCCCTGTTTCGTAAAATAAATCCATGGAAACTACGTCCAACTACTATTTAATACCTTTTTGTCTTATATCCTCTTTGTATCGTAGACAACTCGCTTACAGATTCCCCTATCCCTCGATATTACCTGCATATATACGTTTTCCATCTGAGAAGCAAACTCCTGGGTGGAGAATTTTTTAACCTTTTCAATGGCATTTGTACTGTAGTCAGTCTGCCTGTCCTCAAACAACACCTGATCAAGTCCGCGGAAAAGTTCCTCCTTATTCGTAAAGGTATACCCGTTCCAGCCCTGTACCAAAATATCATCCAGACATTTATCCTTTCGCGCAACAACAGGTAATCCCGAAGCCATTGCCTCGATATACGTAAGTCCTTGCGTCTCACTTCTTGATGCGCTGACGAATACATCTCCCAGTTGATAGAAAAGTCCGATGGAATCCCAAGGTTGGGAACCCATGAATATGAATCGATCCATAAGTCCTGACTTCTTCACCAGATTCTCGAGCTTTTCAAGCGCCGGTCCGCTTCCAACAAGAACAAATCTGACTGAGGGCCTGGTCTTCATATATTCCGGCATTGCCTCGATAATTTCCTCTATATTTTTCTCCTGCGATACCCTGCCAATATAGATCATAACTCTATCCGTAGGACTAATGTTATACTTATATTTCAGCTCGTTTATTTCCTCTGCACTGAAATTATTACGGTCAAATTTACTCAGATCAATTCCTGTCGGTACAACACAAATGTCCTTATTGACACTATAGGTCATCAGCAGATCCTTCGTCTTCGCAGTAGGGACAATGACTTGCTCCACTGTGTTACAACATACTTTGGAATAGGTTCTCGCAAAGGCTTTTGCTCTTCCATCCAATGCCTTAAAACGTGTAAGGTAATGGGTATAGTCCTCATAAATAGTATGATAGGTATGCACAATCGGAAGTCTAAGCTCCTTTGCCATAATTCTTCCGAAAATACCGAGTGAAAATTCAGTGTGTGTATGGATCATATCCAAATTAAGCTTTTTTATGACGTGGGCCAGTCTTGGCAGGTAAAACATTCCGACACGTCGTTCGGTTATAAATAAAAATGGTATACTTGGTACACGAAATACATTATGTTCATGTTCCGGTGACCCCGGTGTTGTTGTGGTAAAGACATAGACGTTATGTCCCCTTTTTTCAAGTTCAGTCTTCAACGTATATACGGAGTTTGCCACTCCATTGATTTCGGGATAATAGGTCTCCGAAAATAAGCCTATATTCATTCCTTCTCTTCCCGCCTTTCCCTTAAATACGTAATTCTTACAATCCATCTAATCATAGAATATTTATAGCCAAAAGTAAAGGCAATATTCGTAAATAAGCGTTGTTGTGTTACAGTGTGTTACAGTGCTTACAGTTGTGTTACAGTTCAACCTTGCAAGGATAGTGACAAGACCGGGAAAGAAATGTTTCCATATAGGAGCCGCGTTCAGCGGCTCTCAAATCAAATATTAATATAAGTAGAATATAATAAAGGAGCATTACTGATTACTAGCAAATTTTTCAAGTTTATAGAACTTTTACTTTATTTTTTACATAATCCGAATTATAATAAAATAATAGTATATAATTATTAATAAAAATGGAAAGGAAGAACGGCATATGAAGAAATTCGGGAAGTTTATATTTGGTACTGCTATTTTAGCATCATTAGCAGCAGGCGCCTATTATATCTATAAGAATTATATAAAGAAGGATTCTACTGACGATTTTGATGATTTCGAAGATGATTTTGAGGACTTTGATACAGAAGAAGAGGATGAAGAGGATTCAAGAGAATATGTTTCCATCAATCTGGAAAGCGAAAAAGAAGGTACCTCCGGTTCTGCTGATCCTGTAGAAGCCGACAAAGAATAAAACGTGCATATCAACGGCTGTGGAAAAGTAAGATTTCCCACAGCCGTTTTTATTTCATGATTTTCTTCCATAAGATCCGGTACTATTTGCAGAATGTACCGATCAGCTTAAGTAAGGTCGTGGAATCTGTTGCACTATAAATACTTTCACTGATTACCTCATTAATAGAACTGCTGACAGTAACCGTATCCCCGATTTTCATGCTAAATAGCTCCTGCTTCTGTAACCCGATAACTCCTATGGTATAACGAAGGTTACTACCCGCTTTTGTACCTAGTGTAAACATCTGTTGATCCATTGTCTTATAAAATTCCCCAATATCCTCTTGTGATGTAATTCTAGTCTCTTTATTATTCGTGTTATCCATTATATTAATCGAACTTATTTCCTCCTGCAGTGCAGGGAAAATATCTTTAAACTGCAGACTATCTGTACTAATCTCATCACCGTATATTGCTGCCAATTCATGTCTGGCATCCGAAGCAGTGCCGGAATCTGCGGTAGCGTTATCCTCCGGAACCTCTGTAGTAGCAGTATCACCTGATGAACTTGCTGAGGAATCATCCTCAGATTCGGTTGCACCGGCCAAGTCAGCGGAAGCCGTACTATACATGATCTGCGAATCGCTTTGATCTGCTGACGCGTCTGACCCATCCTTTAAAGCCCCTGAATTATTTTCATCAGCGTTATCAGTCGCCCTATCTGCATCTTCAGTTCGTGCAAATTCCTTCGCTTTCGGAACCGCATCGGCTTCTGCGCCACCTGATGCCATATCTGCTGAGCCTGCGGTCATCGAACTATTCGCCGTACTTTCCTCTGACATCGGCGCCGTATCCATACTCTTTGAATCATATTTTGCAGAACCCGAGAGATAATTGATTCCGACAGCCATGACAATTACAGCTGCAGCTGCTCCGGCAATCAGTCGGGAATATCTTATCCATGTAGGCCTTTTGGAGTGCTCATTTATGCTACTAACAGATGCTTTTCCAGACTCAGACTGATCCGCTTCCCTGACAGCCTTAAGGGTTTTTTGTATCAATTCTTCCGAAACCTTTATGCCTCTTAATTCAAAAGAAGTATTCAGATGCGATTTTATATGAAAATCATCGGTCAGCTGTCCGTTGATATTATCCTTTTCTGATATCACGCTATTCAAGTTCTTCGTTTTTCTAGAGCTCATCTGAAATCCTCCCTTCTAACATTGTCTTTAATTTTTGCCTTGCTCTTGACAGCCTACTCTTTGCTGTCCCTTCTGCTATATTTAGGACCTTTGCAGCTTCCAAAACTGTCATATCCTGATAATATACACAGATTACAATATCCTTATATTTCGACGGTAATGAAAGTACCGTTTTACGAATCATCTCTCTTGTATCCTTTTTTTCTACCTCGTCATAATCCGACTCACTGACTATCATATCCTCCTGGTACTCCATCATCGGAACAACCCGTTTATTCCAGGCACTTTTGATAAAGTCCTTACAAGTATTGATTGTAATACGGATAATCCATGTCTTTATGCTTGAATTTCCCTCAAAGGTAGACAACTTATGACTCACCTTTATAAAAACATCCTGAAAAACATCCTCAGCTGTATTCACATCCTTGACATACATATAAGCTGTCCGAAGAACATCATTACCATACAGCCGAATCAGGGATTCTATGTCATACTCGGGCGAATTTTCAGAGAGGTCGTTTTGTACATCCTTCTGCATCCTTATATCCCCCTATACTATACTTCAAAATCTATCTCATGCTTTCGCATAACTAAATATAGTATACATGTCCCGACAAATGATGTAAATAATGAAATGGATGTAAACATAAAGCTCCCCTTCTACTCATTAGACGCCATAATATACGAAAGCGTTCCAAAAAAATGATACTGCAAGAAAATTTTCGCTTGCAATATCATTATCTAAAACTATAATTTCTAAAACTGATAACTCGTCAGTAGAGTAGCCAATCCTTTAAAATGTCTATATTAATTATCTTGATAACCGGATGGATAAATCATACATATACTGATCAACATCCTTCTTCATAGCCAGTCCTTCAATGATATCATAATCTACCAAATGACCTTCTCTGTAACCAACAATACGCTTTGTCTTTCCCTCAACCAATAAATCTACGGCTCTTGCTCCCATCATGGAAGCAAATACCCGATCGATTGCAGTCGGGCTTCCGCCCCTTTGTGCGTAGCCGATAATCGTTGCTCTGGTTTCCATTCCTGTCGCAGCTTCTATTCTCTTTGCCATACCATTGGAATCACCGACACCTTCCGCATTTACGATAATATAATGCTTCTTGCCTGTCTTGCGCTTTTCAATGATATTGTTAATAATTCTCTGCTCATCATAATCATAACGTTCTGAAATCAAGATTTCTTCCGCGCCGTTAGCAATACCGCTCCATAATGCAATATATCCCGCATGTCTTCCCATAACCTCGATGATGCTGCATCTTTCATGGGAGGTGGAGGTATCTCTTACCTTATCGATTGTCTCCATGGCTGTATTCACCGCAGTATCAAAACCGATGGTATAATCAGTGCAGGTAATATCCAGATCAATCGTTCCCGGAACGCCTACTGCATTAATCCCTTTTCGAGCAAGATCCTGTGCTCCTCGAAAGGAACCGTCACCACCGATAACCACCAGTCCGTCAATCTCATATTTCCTACAGATTTCTACTGCTTTATCCTGCACCTCAGGCTTTAATAGCTCGGGACAACGTGCGGTATATAAAATAGTACCGCCTCTTTGTATAATATCTGATACACTTCTGGAATCCATATCTACAATGTCTTCCTCTAACAGCCCGCTGTATCCTCTTCTGATACCTTTCACTTTAAGTCCTGCTGCCAGTCCGGTTCTGACAACCGCTCTGATTGCAGCATTCATACCGGGCGCATCCCCGCCACTGGTCAATACTCCGATCGTTTTAACATTACTCATTATTATAACCTCCGATTAATTAACAAAGAAACAATGACTGTATTCTAATCTATTTTGCTAGGTTTTTCAATACTCTTTTCTGTAATTCGTACATTTTCTTCTGAATAAATTGTCGAAAGCCGTTGCATTAAGTCCTCATTTGCATGGATGCCCTTGCTTTTTGGGAGTTTTTTCATGCATTTTTCTTCCTCGCAATATATTACGACCGAATCATTTCCATCATATTCATTCAGTAAAGAATACAATGCTTGTTCGTCTTTCCGGAAGGCTTCTTGATCCTTATACTTAATCCATACCTCCTGCACAATACTATCAAAGGGTATAATATCCTGACAAATCAGCTTAGCCGCCTTCTCTTCCTCCACAGTCACCTTGCCTCGGACAAAGATTTTCTGATCAATCTCTATCATCGACTTAAATTTTTCATAATCCCTCGGAAAAATGATTACCTCAACGGTTCCAAACAAATCCTCCAGAGCGATAAAGGCCATCATGCTGTTATTACGTGTTGTTTTGATTGTCTTGGCTGTTACCATTCCGCCAATCAGCTCTATGCTTCCGTCCTTAACCTTAGGTTTTTCCGTCTCCTCATCAATGGTAAAATCGTTCGAACTTGCAGTTACATTCTTCTGGATACGACTCTCATATTCCTCCAACGGATGTCCGCTGACATAGATACCAAGTACTTCTTTTTCAAAAGCAAGAAGCTGATCCTTGCCATATTCACTGACATCCGGAAGTGCCACCTCATATTCTTGCTTCTCTTCCTCATTTGCAAAATCAAACAAAGACATCTGTCCGGTAAGCGATCTTTTTTTATCAGCCGCAATACTATCAATAATCTGTACATAGCTTAACATAAGCTGCCTGCGATTGAGGTGCAGATTACAAAAGACACCTGCCTTGATAAAGCTTTCGACGGTACGTTTATTGACTTCCTTCCCTGATAATCTGGCCGTAAAATCCTTCAGACTCTTGAAGGGGCCATTCTCTTCCCGCTCCACGACAATAGCCTCGATGACCGGCTTTCCGACACCCTTAATTGCAGACAATGCATAGCGGATTGCTCCACCTGATACGGTAAAGACCGCATCACCTTCATTAATGTCGGGCGGCAGGATTTCTATATTCATCTGCCTGCAGGTATAGATATATTCCGATACCTTTCCGGGATTATCAATCACGGAGGTCATTAAGGCCGCCATGAATTCTACCGGATAATAGCACTTTAAATACGCAGTTTCATAGGAGACGACTGCATAAGCTGCGGCATGGGATTTATTAAAGGCATAGTTAGCAAAATCCATCATCTCATCAAAGATATGATTGGCTACTGCTTCTTCTATCCCGTTGTCAATACAGCCTATGACCCCCTCCTCCGGATTACCGTAGACGAAGGTCTGTCGCTCCTTAATCATGACCGATTCCTTCTTCTTGGACATCGCACGGCGAACAAGATCACTTCTACCAAAGCTGTAACCTGCCAAATCACGCACAATCTGCATAACCTGCTCTTGATATACGATACAGCCGTAGGTTGGCGCCAAAATCGGCTCTAATTGCGGGCATTCATAGCTGATATGCGCCATATCGTTCTTGCCTTTAATATACTTTGGAATAAAATCCATCGGCCCCGGTCGATATAAAGCAATTCCTGCAATGACATCTTCGATTGTTCGGGCCTTTAATTCCTTCATAAAGCTTTTCATACCCGAACTTTCCAGCTGGAAGATACCCTCGGTCCTTCCTGATGCAATTAAATCATAGACCATACTATCATTATAATCTATCTTCTTAATGTCAAATTTATTCAGGTTATCTCTTTTTTTATTTACCAAGCGTTGTGCATTCTGAATGACCGTAAGAGTCCGAAGTCCAAGAAAATCCATTTTCAGAAGTCCTAACTCCTCCAGTGTTGTCATCGTGAACTGAGTTGTGACAGACTCGTCGGAGGAACGGGATAACGGTACATATTCATCAATGCTTGACTTGCCGATTACCACACCGGCAGCATGCATCGAAGTATGCCTTGGCAAGCCCTCAAGCCTCTTTGACATGTCAATCAGATATTTAACTTCCTGGTTACTTTCATAAAGCTGATTCAGCTCCTTATTGGCGCTTAAAGCCTTATCAATTGTAATGCCAAGCTCGGTCGGTATCATCTTTGCAATGGTATCCACTTGCGCATAGGATATATCAAGAGCCCTGCCGACATCACGGAGGACACCCCTCGCTGCCATCGTACCAAAGGTTACGATCTGAACCACTTTATCCTTACCATACTTAGCGGTAACATAATTGATAACCTCCTGCCTGCGTTCATAACAGAAGTCAATATCAATATCGGGCATTGTAAGCCGCTCCGGATTTAAGAAGCGCTCGAACAGAAGACTGAATTTAATCGGGTCAATATCCGTAATTCCAAGGGAATAGGATACGATGGAACCTGCCGCACTTCCCCTTCCCGGACCCACTATAATATCATTATCCCTGGCATATTTAATAAAGTCCCATACAATCAGGAAATAATCTATGAAGCCCATGTTTTTAATGGTATCAAGTTCATAATCCAGACGTTCCCATAGCTCGTCTGTTACCGGATGATATCGCTCCTGCATACCTTCGCGACATAGTGTATTCAGATACTCAAACGCTTCATAGGGTTCCGGAACAGGATATAAGGGCAACTTATATTCACCGAAGGTAATCGTTACATTACATCTATCTGCAATTTCATGTGTATTCTCAAGTGCCTCCTTCGCATATGGAAAGACCGTAAGCATCTCCTCGGGTGATTTCAAATAATACTGCCCACCCTCATAGCGCATACGGTTTTCATCATTCACTTTTTTCTGCGTCTGGATACACAGAAGGATATCATGCGGAACGGCATCCTCCGCAAAGGTGTAATGTACATCATTTGTTGCAACTAGTTTAATTCCTGTGTCCTGTGACAGACGTAGCATTCCTTGATTAACAGTCTTCTGCTCCTGCATTCCATGATCTTGAAGCTCCAGAAAGAAATGCCCTTCCCCGAATATATCTTGCAGTTTTAAGGCTGCACTCCTTGCCTCGGCATAAAAGCCTTTCAGAATGTTTCCCGCAACCTCTCCGGCAAGACAAGCGCTCAGCGCGGTGATACCTTCACTGTACTGTGAAAGCACCTCATAATCCACTCTCGGTTTATAATAAAAGCCTTCCAAAAAACCCTTGGATACTATTTTCATCAAATTCTGATATCCGGTATTATTCTCCGCCAGTAAAACAAGGTGATGGTATCTCTCATCCGAAGCACCGTTCTCGCGGTCGTATCTTGAATTAGGTGCAACATAAACCTCACAGCCGATGATAGGTTTAATACCCTCCGCCAAACAGGCTTTATAGAAATCGATGACTCCGTACATAACACCATGATCGGTAATCGCGAGACTGTCCATCCCGAGCTCCTTAGCGCGATGTACAAGCTCTTTAATCTTACTGGAGCCGTCAAGTAAACTGTATTCCGTATGTACATGCAGATGTGTATAATTCATGAGGTATCCTCTTCTCCAGCTTGCTCTATTAACTCAACTGACATTCATTTTCTTCTTAATATTTCGCTAAAAATATCATATGTCAGTGCAAATCAGTTGTCAATCAAAAAAAGCCCGACAAATCAGTGTAATATATCCCCCTTTTCGGTATATTTACATATACAATCAACCGATTTTTGACAGTCGTTTGGCAAGCAAAGCTGTGTGAACCAATATTTACGCTAAGGCACATTGCCTGCGCTGATATATAACATAATTTTTCAACAAAAAAGGCTTTCGGTATGATTATCCCATACACAAAAGCCTATTCAATATACAATATTACAACGCCTCTTTCGATATTTACACTACAGATATTTACTCCGCAGATACTTATTATTCAGATATTTACTCCGCAAATATGATTGATTACTAAAATTCCTTATACATTTCCTTCTTGGCACCACAGACCGGACAATTGTCCGGAGCCCCATCGAGAACCGTGTGTCCGCAGACCGGGCAAATATAAATATTTTTTAGTTCGAAATCACTGCCCTCTTTTGCTGCAGCCTGAGCTTTAGCAAAGAGATCTGCATGTATTTTTTCTGCTTCCAAGGCGTAATAAAAACTGCGCTTGGCTCCTGCTTCATTCTGAAACTCTGCAGCATTTAGATAGACCGGATACATCTGGTTTACCTCATGAAGCTCTCCGTCAATTGCACCCTGAAGGTTATCCACCGTCTTCCCGGGACCAAATACAGCTCCTGCGGTTATTGTAGCATCTACCGTATCGCCGCCTATCTCTTTAAAATGATTACCCGCATGAACTCTTTCCGCATATGCGATTGCTTCAAACAGCTTCGCAATATTTTGAAAGCCCTCTTTTTTTGCCATATCACCCCAAATCAAATATCTCATATGCGCCATACTCTCACCGCCGTAAGCAGAGTGAAGAAAATCTGATGTCATTGCATTTTTAACAGCCATTTTATTGCCTCCTTAAGATTATATGATTTGTTCGGTTGTCATAAGTCTAATATAGATAGTGTAACTAATATGATTATATATACGACTGAATGAATTTATTCACAACGGATGGATCTGTCTTGCGGTCAAGCAGCGGAAGTCCATTCCTTAGTACTTCATTCTTTTGATGATAAGTATGCTTATCTTCTCGATAAATAATACCGATTGGAATATGTTCGTCAAATTCCATTGCTTTTTGCATTGCCACGATTTTGTCAGAATTATCATAGGATTGATCTAGTTCATAAACTCTTTTATTATACCAGGCAAAGGTATTCACATGATTAAGGCTTACACAGGGTTGGAGGATATCCACCAACGCGTAGCCCTTGTATTGGATTGCCTCTTTCATCAGTGTAATCAGGTGTTCCTTTCGCCCTGTAAAGGCTCTTGCCACAAATCCCGCACCTGCCGCAATCGCAAGCAGCATAGGATTTAGCGGCTCATTCATGTTACCGTCTGTCTGTACGCCGGTCACTAGGCCCTTTACTGAGGTAGGTGAAGCCTGTCCCTTGGTCAGTGCATAGATTTGATTATCATGGACAAAATGTGTGATATCTACGTTCCGACGGATATTATGGATAAAGTGGTTACCACCTTCTCCATAAGAGTCACCATCTCCTGAGTTAATTATCACCGTCAGTTTCTCATTTGCTATCTTTGCTGCAGCTGCAGCAGGAAGCGAACGTCCGTGAAGCCCGCAAAAGGAATTAGTGCTGATATACTGAGGGGTTTTCGCCGCCTGGCCGATTCCTGCGGCAACAAGAACTTCAGAAGGGTCTTTCCCAAGCTGTTCCAGTGCAGCTTTCAGACATTCAAGTATTACAAAATTTCCGCAACCGGGACACCATGCTGTCTCATAGGTACAAAATTCCTTGCTCATCTGGTTTCCTCCTTGCATATCTGTTCAACAATTTCTTCACCGGACAGTTGCCTTCCGTCATACTTCAGGATACTATCATTACATACAAGCCCTGTTGCCTCTCGCATGAGCCCCGCAAACTGGCCTGTGGCATTCTGCTCAATGTTAATAATCCATTTTGCATGCGCAGCCTTTTCCACCAGAAGCTTCTCCGGTAACGGATAGATATCCCCGAATACCAAGGCTGCATAACGCTTACCTTCTTTCTCATTTAGAAGCCTAACCGCTTCCGATATAGGTCCCCAGGTTGAGCCCCATCCAATCAATAAAGTGTCATAATTATCATCTCCGATATAATCCGGTTCCTGTAACTCTAGCTTTAGGCTCTCTAACTTTTTCATTCGTTTATCCATCATCCGGGTTCTGACTTCGCCTGATTCTGTGATCCATCCGCGTTCATCATGCTCATCACTGTCTGCTGTAACAAGATGTCTTGTTTTCCCGGGTATTAACCTTGGAGATATTCCACTATTTGTATAACGATACCTTAAGTATTCCTCTTCCTCATCGTTATCATATTCTGTACCGCTAGTATCGATACGAAATGCATCAAACGGCTTAACTGTCCACGAAGAATCCCCAAGGTACTGATCGCTTAACAATATCACCGGTATCTGATATCTTTCGGCAAGCTCAAATGCACGGATTGTCTGATAATATGCATCCTCAGCGTTACGAAGCGCAATTACCATACGCGGAAACTCCCCTTGGGAAGCCGAGACGACAAATCTTAGATCACTCTGTTCCGTACGTGTGGGAAGTCCGGTTACGGGACCTGGCCGTTGAACATCAATCACTACAAGTGGTATTTCAGCCATTCCGGAAAGACCGAGAGCTTCCACCATAAGTGAAAACCCTCCACCCGAGGTTCCTGTCATTGCTCGTACGCCGGCATAGGAGGCACCGATCGCCATATTTATGGCTGCGATTTCATCCTCTGCCTGCTCCACAACAATTTCTGCCTCATGGTATTTTGAGGCTAGTGTCTCCATGATAACAGTAGACGGCGACATTGGATAAGCACAGTAGAATTTCATACCGGCGGCTATCGCTCCAAGAGCTACTGCTTTGCTTCCTCCAATCAGCATCCAGTCACTGCTGCTGCCGTTAAGATGAGGGTAACGGCTATCAACTACAGCGTAGCCCTCCTTTACTGCGGCCATATTAACTTCAAAATATTGCTCTTTTACAAAAGAGCGAAGAACATCTTCTACATAATTCAAATTCTCTCCGAATAACTTTAAAACAGCACCAACAGCGATGCTTCCGGATACACGGGGATTTCCAAGGTTTTTAGCCCTATCCTCCATTCCGATTTTTAAAGCACGTAAATCCTGGGTAATAAGCTTATTGTCGCCAAGAATAAAGCCATTTTCCTTAAGTTCCTTCAGGTGTTGATGTATTGTCTCGTCATCAAGGGCAATGATTCCATCAATCCTGCTGCTATGTGATAACACCGCTTCAGTACCAAACCTTATCAGTGAAAAATTATGCCCACCACGAATACGAGACATAAAATCCTTGACAGTAAATACATTATATCCGGATCGCTTAAACAGCTTCTCGAGAATTGCTGTTGTAGTGTCGATACCCTGCCCGGCTGTGCCACCTATCAACAAGTTATACAATACATTACCCTCCTATGATTTACTATAACTATTATTACAATTCCACCATCCATAGCCCATGCAAATTACAGTATTCATATACCGCACCCGCTTCAACTTCTACAAATTCCGCAATCGGTTCTTCACCGGGCTCAAGGAACTTAATCTCAACTCTACCGTCTGCCACAAGTGCAATCCATTCAATATGGTGTTCCGGCAGCATAGGATGTTGAACCGAACCGATGGCTGCTTTTATCTTGCCACCTTCCTTGGTCAGTACCGGTATATGTTTTTCAAGGGATGCCTCCACCTTGTTAGCCTCAAGTTGTGTCATAGGTTCTCCGCAACAGGTTAAGGTTCCTCCACCTATCTTAATTTCTGCTACCATATTACCGCACTTTTCACAACGATAAAATTCAATCTTTTCCATTTTAATTACCTCCGTTTACTTTTTTATTTTACTCCATATCAATTATTAAGGTACCGAAAAGCGTCCAGGCAAATCCTCAAATCAATATATTAGTAACAGTTACTATTATTAGTATAACATAGAATTTGGTAAAAACAAGTATTATTTAATGCCTGCTCAGCAAGTGCCGC
>DBTU01000025.1 GCA_002307215.1 Lachnoclostridium sp. UBA1308 | reverse complement strand
GTTACTTTGGCAATTTAGATAATAATACAGTATGCTATCTTATTCTTATAAACCGAATCAAAACTCGATATAGGATCGTCTAATACTATCAACTCTTTGTTTGCGTGTCGGGCAAGTAGTAGTTCAAAAGCAAGCGAGATAAAATTTCGTTCTCCTGTACTTAACTTTAACGGTTTCTGGTTCTTTTCACCAACATCATCACCTAGAAAAGCCTTTCCGTCAAGAAGCAATCTGAAATTCCGGCCGTTTTGTGCATCTCTTACAATTGTAATCTCTGGACCTATATTTTCATTTACTACTTGATTGATTAACATTAGTTCCTCGTTATCAAGAGAAGGTTGCCTATCTAACAAATGCTCATATTCGTTAAAATATATATCCAAGTTGGTATCCTCAAAGATTTGGAGAAAAATATTAGCTACAGTCTTAGAAATGATATCGACATATCCCAATAATTCAGTTTGAAGGGCTTGTAAGATTAAATACTCACCAGATCTAATAAAATCTAGTATTCTATTATGTATTGAAAAAGGATCTCCTGGCTGCAAAGCATGATTGTTTACTATTTTATCCAACACAGCTTTTATATTGGCAGACAAATTGTCATAAATTCGGTCTCGATTAATTTTCTTTCGAATAGTAAGGTCATGGATTGAAATATTATTAGCATCACATACTACACACGCAGTTTGTCCGTGATATTTATTAAGTATATAAATGGCATCATCGTTTTTCTCTATTTCTTGTATCTCGATATTATGACCTATTTCAGCAGTTATCGCCAAGGTATCCTGTACTAAGGACAGATTCCTTACAATAAATGTGAGTTTGGACTGTTCTAGATCTTCAGGCAATGATTCTACTCTAGTACTTCTTATAAAATGAACGAAATCAATCCTATCAATTTCACTTCGGCGATTTCTAGTCGGAATTATATCTCGAATAAAATCAGTGATTCTTTGGTTGCTTATCCTTGTCAAGAAAAAATCATCTCTCTTTGTTATTCCGAATTGATCTTTTAAAGTCTTAGAAAATTGAGCAAAACAGTTATTAAAAATATCCTCAATATTGTGACGCAATTCATACTCTCTTCGGATGTCTTCGCCAATCAAGTAATCAGAAGTATTTCCTCGAATTATATTTCGGGTACTTTGGTCTCCGATAATATGAAATTTTTTATCTGCTGGTGTTATAGGGATTAAGTTATATACTGCTGAAAAGTCAATTGATCCGCTAGAAGATTCCATTCCTAACAAATTTGAAAGGGTTGTTTTCCCAGTTCCATTAGGCGCATAAACTACAGCCATTCCGCATTGCCCGTTCATTTTAAATTCAATACAATTATGTCCTGTTAAGGATAGATTTTGAAATTCAGGTTCAAGAATATCTTGATATTTAAGGCTTTCAAAAGATAATGTATTAGGCACTTTGTTCTCCCCCATAGATTTTAGTTTTCATTATTTTCATTCTCTCATTTATTTCTTGTAAATAATTTTGTACATACTATACCATATGCAGATGTTTCTCTCGAAACATTGCGCTAGTTTGAAATATGCTGTTATTAACTAATTCTGAATATGCATTTTTCCAAACGATCTTAATTCTCGAATTTCCATTATTTCTTTTTGAATTGCCACTAGCCTAACTTCTATTTTTAACATAATTGAAAGTTGGATAATCTATCAACTATAGTATAAAAAGAGTATCCTATTAGTTAATTAAAGATGCTAAATTCCTTATCATCAATAACTGATATAAGAGATGCATCTTTCTCATTTACATCTCCAAATATTTTATTATCAGAATCATAGCACAAAACTAAATTCTCTATAATTCTATATAAATATGAATCCAAACCATGATTAAACAAACCATCTGAAGATTTCGGATATTGTTTAAATCTTGTTTTATTGTACCTCGGAGTCATTGCCCGAATTAATGCTTTTTCACAATCCAGCGAAATTTCTTTAAGTCCAAAAGAATAATTTCCTGTCATTGCCTCGATAAATTCATTTTCTTTCGCTTCACCTGTTATAACAGATACAACATCACTTTCAACATAAAATGGTAAAATCAAAAGATCATTAACTTTATCATAGTTTTGAGGTATAATATTTTCTCTTATTAAAATATCCTGAAGAGCATGATGGGCTTTAAATCTATGAAATATATGTTCTTCTACACAATGCCCAACATATAATACTTCATAAGAAACAAATGGTGTAATATCCCCTTTAATATTTATTTTAATTACATTATTACTCGCAAGATGTATTAAACGATCAAAATTGGCACTGAGCACAAATTCATCTTCACCACCATTATCTCTGAATAGAGAAATGGAATGAAACGCATCCGAAACACTTAAGATATTACTACCCGTACGAATAGCAGATAATCCATTCTTGAAAAATTTTACATTATCCTTCGTCCTCATAATTATTTCAACGACTTGAGGTTCATTTTCCATGCTAACTGATATATGCAACCCGCTTGAATCAGCATGCATAAGCTTCATGATTGGTAATGCTCTTTTAGCAATTACATAAATAGTAGATGTGGTTAGATACTCATTTATATCTTTATCTTCTTTAGAATTTTCAAATTCAAACAATGTTAATGGTGAATAACTAAGTTTCAATATGCTATCAATATTATGCATCTAAATAACTCCTTTACCTAATTAAACAATTTCAACCGCGTAATTATTCCTTATAAGATTTTATAATTATACTCATTATGATTCACCAATATAAACATACCGCGTAGTTTATTCTAAGGGTACACACTAAAAGTTTTTTAACAAATTATTACTTAACAAATTGTTGAAATTCATTTTTCAACACACCGATATAATCTATAGCATCTATTTTGATCCCCAAAGAAATGCTTAATTTCATCCATGTATCATATGAAAATTTACCAAACCAATATGACAAATCCTCTTGAAAAGTACTTTTCTTTGGAGTAAAACTATATTTAATCAACTCTATGTCATACTCTGAAATATCATTTGAGCCAGTGCTTATATCTTTTATTAACCTTGCAAATTGTCCAATCAGCAAATCAGATGCCATAATCATCATATCAGATTTTGAATCGTCCCTTATATCTATCGGGATATTCAATAAATTACTTATTTCAGAAAATTGGCAATTTTGATCTCCTAAGGTGTCTACTATGATCTTTAGATTTTTATGTTCATCTTTTATACCATATATCATTTCGTATATAGAGGGCTGGACTAAAATTGATTTGCTAATAAGTTTACCATTGCTAGTAATAGTGTCACTTTGTAGCTCATCGCAAATATCGCCAAGTTTAAAATTACTTTCTTCAAAAATATAAGCTATATTCTCAAAACCAGCTTGGCTGAATATTGATTTCAGACTATGAATAATATTTATTATGCAACTTTCATCTATGTATTTACCATTTATAATTTCTCCAATGTATGTACAAAAACTTTCATCCCGTTTAATTACTTCCGCCAAACCTCTTTTTGTAATATTTATAGGTGGCAAAAACATTTTAGCCAGGTCATAACTTATGTCCATTTTTTCTGTGAGACATGTAATCCTATAATATTCATATTCATTTGGAAATGTGAGAAATCCATTTACTCGTTTATTTATTTTATGATCAAAAAAGAACTCAACAACTTTACAAGCTATCATGAAATGTTTTTCAAAACACATGAAGTATGGTTTAGCATTACAGTCAGAAATCAACCTATTAGATAAGTTAATAACCTCACGTATGCCCTTATGTGAAGTAAAACTTTTTGATTTAAGTTCACCTTGGTGATGCTGACTAAAATCTTGTATTATCAATTCTGCTTTCGGTAAATTGTCCTCTGAAATTAACCATCCTCCATAAGTGAAAAACAATTGATTTTTATCCAACCAGTTATTTCCTGTGTTATAACATTCATCTAAATACAAATACATGTGATTATTCTCCCTTCAAAAAAGCACAAATCTTATATAGTTCTTAGAAATTCTTCTAACCTTGTCTTGTGTTCAAGTAAGAAAGATGTTGTCACTCTAACAGATATATTTTACCATATTTCGTCAGCATAACAAGCTATATTTGGAAATAATGCAATTAACAAAATTACTCACATTATATAAGGATAGCCTTTGTATAAAGTTCTAGTTGATCGAAACCACGAATAATATTAATCTGCTCCTCCAGCTTCTTCTTTGTGATTCCATCTTCTTGATTGCCCATCGTTCTCCATTCTGGTGTTTGGCATCGTCAATGGCACAACTGATTTCTTCTATCTGCTCATTGATCATCCTCTCCCTATGCTCTGTTGAAATGGATATTTTCTCAAACTTTGAATGGGACATTATGATACAATCATAATCAATGGTAGCAATTCTTGCTATGAACTGCTTTCTGCGGTTCTTCTCGAAATCTTGTTCTGTCTCTATGAATGACACCTCCCACTTAAGGACAAGTTGTCCAGAAGTTTTCTTAATCATGCTCGTTTATAAACACCTTCTGTTAATCAAAAGAGCTCATATCATTATCAACTTTCGATGACTTATAATTATTTTCTTTTGAAGTGACATTAAAAACGTACAAAATTGAATTGATATAAAACCCGATTGGTTTTATCTATCTAATAAATTTTAATTAAATAGGACATTCCGCTAAGTAAAACACTATATAGAATTTTAGTATTAGTGGATATTTAGCAGTTTATTAAAAATAATAAAACTTCGGTGACTTATAAAGGTAGATTGTTCTCTTTCCATTTTTCTAATAATCCTATAATAATTTCTTCAATTTCTACATTTGTATAATTATTATTGAAAAATCTTGCAATGTTCTCATAGGAAATGCTCACTTTTAAATCCTCTTCCTTCTTTTCATTTAAAATTGAAATTAACATTTTCTGACTTAGTTTTCCTACATCAAAATATTTCTTTATTTCTAACGACTGCTTATTGGAAGGATACTGGCGTGTCGTAATAATTGCATTTATTAGCCAGTTTTGCTGCTCTTCACCTAAGTATGATATAGTTACAGCCGAAGTGAAAGGAATTTTCTTATTATCAACCATCTGTAATAATTCAGGTTGAAGATATGTTAGTCGTATATATCTTTGTATTTGCCTTCCACTTATTCTGCTATCATTTCCAATTTTTTCAGTGGTCATTTGATCACCTTTACATCCTTGATGTTTCATTGCATCGAACTTTAACTTATACGCAAAGGCTTTCTCACTAAACAATAGTTTTTCTCTTTGTATATTTGCGTCAACCATAGCGATTGTTGCTTCATCATCAGTTAGATTTTTGACAATAACCGGCATTTTGTCTTTGCCAATCAGTTCGCATGCATACTTTCTTCTATGCCCTGATACTATTTCGTAACCTCCTTCACTCCTCACCCTTACAAGTCCAGGAACAAGAACTCCGCATTCTTTAATACTTTCAATCATCTGTAACATCTCAGAATCATTTATTACTTTATATGGATGATTTTTGAATGAATATAAATCAATTACGGATACCTCAATAATTTTCTCATCTTGCTCCATGCTAACGCCAAACAGATCATTATATCCAGCAATTTTGATTTTATCAGCACTATGATTACTCATTTTTCAAAACCTCCTCAACAAGTCTTAAATAAGCATGTGAAGCTTTTCCCATTGGATCATGAGCGTATATACTCTTGCCCTCTGCACTAGATTCAGCCACTCTCACAGAGAGCGGAATACTTTCACTAAAGATTGTTACTTTTTCTCCATAACCCTCTTTCAGAAGAGCTACAATGTCTTTTGCAAAATTAGTTCTTGAATCTATCATTGTTACCAAAATACCTTCTATTGTTAATTTAGGATTAATTTGTTTCTTTATCCTTCCAATGGTGAGAATTAACTGTTGAAGTCCTTTTATTGGCAAATATGCAGCTTGGACGGGAATTAGTACGCTATCAGCACATGCTAATGCATTTATAGTAATCATGCCTAAGGCAGGCATGCAATCAATGATTATGAAATCATAAAGGCTAATTACAATATTTATATATTCCTTCAAAATCATTTCACGTCTCATTACATTTATAATTGATATTTCCATACCAGCCAACTCTATATTCGCCGGAAGAAGGTCAACATTGTCTTTATAATGTAAAATCCCATCTAACGGTGTAATCTCGATATCATTGATTACATTACCCATAATTGTAGAAATTGTAATTTTTATATCATCTGGTCTGTCATATCCTAAACTTGCTGTTAAACTACCTTGTGGATCCGCATCAATAAGCAAGACTTTGGCTCCTTTATCAGCAAGTCCTATGCCTAAGTTTGCGCAAGTTGTAGTTTTACCAACTCCGCCTTTTTGGTTTGCTATAGCAATCACCTTACACATACTTTTCCACCTCATTCCTGATTTCTTCAAATTCTGCTGTTTCAATAACCAACACTCTTTGCTGACACATACTACAAAACACATAGCCCTTAGATACATTTACAATTACTTCGCAGCGATTACTACACACTTTCATTTTTCATTCCTCCTAATAATTTCACATCATAGAATTATTCAAATAACCTTTTTAACCATGTTTCATTTACCTAAAGAGCTTAATAACAATTTAATTCGTCAACAAAAAAAGACCAACCAGTAATTCTTTAGCTTATAAAAATCTAACTAAAAGTTTTACTGGTTGGTCTTCTGAAATTGTATTGTTGAAGTTGCCGGATTGTCTGCCTGTGGCAGCCAACCGATAAAAAAATCGGGAAGCGAATTAGCTTCGCTTCCCGATTGAACATTCTATTACTAAAAAGTAATAATTAAGACTATATCTTTCCAACCATTCACTTTTTTGGTCTCCGGATGGTACTTCCTATACTCTGATAAGTAGTCTTTCCGAATCACGAAAGTGCCCAGTTTTAAAGGCTTTTCAGCTGTTTCAGTCTTAACCCCTAGGATTGTTGAGCGCTGCCTGTGCTGCTGCAAGTCTTGCGATCGGCACACGGAAAGGTGAACAGGATACATAGTTCAGACCAATCTTGTGGCAGAATTCAACTGTGGAAGGATCTCCACCATGCTCGCCGCAGATACCAAGCTTGATGTTAGGCCTTGTAGCACGGCCTTTTTCACAAGCCATCTTAACTAACTGGCCAACACCTTCTTGATCAAGCCTTGCAAATGGATCTGACTCATAAATCTTACCTTTGTAGTAAGAATCAAGGAATTTACCGGCATCATCACGAGAGAAACCGAAGGTCATCTGTGTTAAATCGTTTGTACCGAAGGAGAAGAATTCAGCTTCTTCAGCAATTTCGTCAGCAAGTAATGCTGCACGAGGGATTTCAATCATGGTACCGATATGGTAAACGATATCAGAATTCAATTCCTTCTTCACTGCTTCTGCTGTCTCAACTACGATATCTTTAACGAACTTTAGCTCTCTCTTCTCACCAACAAGAGGAATCATGATTTCAGGAATGATATTAAAGCCTTTTTCCTTCTTCACTTCGATAGCTGCTTCCATAACTGCTCTGGTCTGCATTTTAGCAATCTCAGGATAGGTTACGGCAAGACGGCAGCCTCTGTGACCCATCATAGGGTTGAACTCATGTAAGGAATCACAAACTGCTTTAACTTCTGCAACCGTAAGACCCATATCTAAAGCTAATGCTGCAATATCATCTTCTTCAGTAGGAACGAACTCATGAAGCGGAGGATCGAGGAAACGAATCGTAACCGGTCTTTCTTCCATTACTTCGTAAAGGCCCTTGAAGTCACCCTTTTGGAAAGGAATCAACTCATTTAATGCTTCTTCTCTGGCCTCAACAGTATTAGAAAGAATCATCTTTCTAATCTTGTGAATTCTTTCGCCTTCAAAGAACATATGCTCTGTACGGCAAAGGCCGATGCCTTCTGCACCGAACTTAACAGCGTTAGCTGCATCAGCAGGTGTATCTGCATTGGTTCTTACCTTTAAGGTTCTGATTTCATCAGCCCATGTCATAATTCTATTAAAGTTACCGCTGATAGCTGCTTCTACGGTCGGGATATCTCCGATGTAGATGTTACCTGTGGAACCGTCTAAGGAGATGTAATCTCCTTCTTTCACGGTATTACCTGCGATAGTAAATTTCTTAGCTTCTTCATTAATTACAATTTCACCACAACCGGATACACAAGCAGTTCCCATACCACGAGCAACTACTGCTGCATGGGAAGTCATACCGCCACGTACCGTTAAGATACCTTGAGCTGCATGCATACCTTCGATATCTTCGGGAGAGGTCTCAAGACGAACAAGGATTACTCTTTCGCCTTTTTCATGATTAACTTTTGCGTCTTCTGCTGTAAAGTATACCTTACCTGCTGCTGCACCGGGAGAAGCCGGAAGAGCCTTTCCTACAGGGTTAGCTGCTTTAAGAGCCTTTACATCAAAGCCGGGATGTAATAACTGATCTAAGGATTTTGCTTCAATTCTCTTGATTGCTTCTTCCTTTGTAATCTTTCCTTCATCTACTAAATCACATGCAATCTGAAGAGCAGCCGGAGCTGTTCTCTTACCGTTACGTGTCTGTAAGAAGTAAAGAGTCTTATCTTCGATTGTGAACTCCATGTCCTGCATATCCTTATAGTGATTCTCAAGTAAGGTAGCAATTCTCATGAATTCTTTATAAGCTTCCGGCATGTCCTGCTCGAGTCTTGTAATCGGCAACGGTGTTCTGATACCTGCAACAACATCTTCACCCTGAGCATTGATTAAATATTCGCCGTAGATTAAAGCTTCACCGGTAGAAGGGTTACGTGTAAATGCAACGCCGGTACCTGATGTGTCGCCCATGTTACCAAATACCATGGCTTGAATATTTACTGCAGTACCCCAATCACCGGGGATATCGTTCATTCTTCTGTAGTATATAGCACGGGGATTATCCCATGAACGGAATACAGCGGTTACAGCTTCAATTAACTGATCTGCAGGATTCTGAGGGAAATCAGTTCCTTTTTCAGCCTTATATAATACTTTATATTGAGCAATTACATCTTTTAAATCCTCTGCAGATAATTCGGTGTCATATTTAACACCTTTCTTTTCCTTGATTTCATCCAATACTCTCTCAAATTTAGATTTAGCAATTTCCATAACTACATCTGAGAACATCTGGATAAATCTTCTATATGAGTCATAAGCGAATCTAGCGTTACCGGTCTTCTTTGCAAAGCCTTCAACAGCTGCATCAGTTAAACCTAAGTTAAGGATTGTATCCATCATACCAGGCATGGATGCTCTAGCGCCGGAACGTACAGAAACGAGTAAAGGATTCGTTGTATCTCCGAATTTCTTACCCTGCTCATCTTCAAGAATCTTTAAAGATGCAAAAATTTGATTCTTAATCTCATCAGTGATTTTCTTACCACTATTGTAATAATCGGTACAAGCTTCTGTCGTCACAATAAAACCTCGAGGAATCGGAAGTCCTAAGTTGGTCATTTCTGCCAAGTTAGCGCCTTTACCGCCAAGAAGGTTTTTCATATCTGCTTTGCCTTCTTTAAACAAATATACCCATTTTGCCATTTTATAAGTGCCCTCCTAAATTTTTTATATTTACAATCTGATCAATCAACTGTACATGTATCTGTGAGCGCCAAAAGTACTAGGCAAGCGCAATGATGCTGTTCATTACGTTTGCATAATACTTTTATCACTCAATGATGCCATGAATAAGCAATCCCTCAGATTATAATTCTTCTTTGGCATTTCTATTCGCCAACATGCATTATACCATAAATTGTCCATATTAGAAAAGAGTTTTTTTCTAAAATTTGAACTTACTCTCAAAATATGCCTTTAAGTCTTCGATTTTAATTCTATCCTGAGCCATTGTATCTCTGTCACGAACAGTTACGGCTCCGTCGGTCTCAGATTCAAAATCATAGGTAATGCAAAACGGTGTTCCGATCTCATCCTGTCTGCGGTAACGCTTACCGATATTTCCTCTATCATCAAATTCGCAGTTATAAGTCTTGCATAATTCGCTATAGATCTTTTCTGCAGGCTCTGCCAGCTTCTTTGATAGAGGTAATACTCCGATTTTTACCGGTGCAAGCGCCGGATGGAAGTGAAGCACGGTACGTACATCGCCCTCAGCAATCTCTTCTTCATCATAAGCTGCACAAAGGAATGCCAGAACCACACGGTCCGCACCTAGAGACGGCTCGATAACATAAGGAATATATCTTTCCTTCTTTTCATCATCAAAGTAAGTCAGATCTTCCTTTGACACATTCTGATGTTGTGTTAAATCATAGTTGGTGCGGTCTGCAATACCCCATAATTCACCCCAACCAAATGGGAATAAAAATTCGATATCGGCTGTAGCTTTACTATAAAATGATAGTTCAGCGGCATCATGATCTCTCACTCTCATCTCATCATTCTTCATACCAAGTGTCTTTAACCAATCAATACAGAACTGTCTCCAATAGGAAAACCATTCAAGATCGGTATCGGGCTCACAGAAGAATTCTAATTCCATCTGCTCGAACTCTCTGGTACGGAAGGTAAAATTACCCGGTGTAATCTCATTACGGAAAGACTTGCCGATCTGACCAATACCGAAAGGAATCTTTTTACGTGAAGTTCTCTGTACATTTTTAAAATTAACAAAGATACCCTGAGCAGTCTCAGGTCTTAAGTAGACGGTATTCTTAGCATCCTCCGTAACACCCTGAAATGTTTTGAACATCAGGTTAAACTGACGGATATCGGTAAAATTATGCTTGCCACAAGTAGGGCAGATAATACTATGTTCATCAATATATTTCTTCATATCGTCATGTGACCAAGAATCAACAGAGCCACTGATCACAAAACCGTTCTCCATGTTATAATCATCAATTAATTTATCAGCACGAAAACGCTCGTGACATTCACGACAGTCCATCAATGGATCAGAGAAACCACCCAAATGTCCGGAAGCAACCCAGGTCTGCGGATTCATTAGGATTGCGCAGTCTACACCGACATTATTAGGATTCTCCTGAATGAATTTTAACCACCATGCCTTTTTTACATTATTCTTAAGCTCTACTCCAAGATTACCGTAATCCCAAGTATTAGCAAGACCCCCGTAGATTTCAGAACCGGGATATACGAACCCCCTCGCTTTCGCAAGTGCTACTATTTTGTCCATTGTCTTTTCCATACATTCATCCTCACATTACTCTAATATATTTTTTGGCATATCGTGACTATTCAGTCACTGTGGTTCTTTCGAACCGATGCACACAAAATATGTTAAAAAGCACATATTTTGGCGCAGGATTTTCTCATGGCTTGAATACAACGATTGTCATACCTTCAGCGGCACTCTGTGCCTCATTCTTATCAATCAGCGTAGCATTCTCCGAATAATATCTTACTTTACCGTCTACCATGATGTTATAAGGCTCATTTAAAATTAATATTCTGTAATTGGTATCCGCAATAACCTCTTCGGTACTGGCAAGCTCTTCATTTCCCGCCGTTATCAATGTGGTGGGTAAAGTAAGTGTAATACTCTTGACTCCTCCGACAAAATAGGCGGCTGTCACCTTATTAAAAGCACAATATTGATCCATCCCTGCATACGTTAACAGCAAGATTGCTTTATTATTTCGTATTTCCACATCATCTACCGTAACCATACCGGCTCCGGCTTCACTGTTATAGGAAGTAACCTGCTGATCCACAAAATCCTGTAGCTCTTTCAGGTTGTAATAGGATTTATCAAAATCCTCCACCGAAGCCACCTGTATCTCTCCATTTGACCTTGCAAGCAGTGTACTTACCTTTACATCCTTAATATCTATGGATTTTTCTTTTCCGGAACAAGCGGCTATTCCAAGTAAAAAAAGAAAGACTAAAATACAAAAAGCCGTTTTTTTCATAAAAATATTCCCTCCATTAGATTTGAGTCCATATCATTTTAACCTTAATATTGGATAATTTCAACCACAAATTATTAATAAACAGGATTAAGCATTTCCAGTGACTTAAATTCATGTTCAACATAGCACGCCAAATAATTTTTAATACAAAGCTTAAGTTCCGCCAATACCTCATCTGTAACTTTAAAGGTATATAGTTTCTCTACTTCCTTTGATATTATGTATTGCATCGTATATAAGGTTGATGTATTGACACTGATTGCATTCCTATCGTTACCTCTGCAGGCCTCACAAAGTATTCCACCACAGGATGCACTGAAATAATATCTTCCACTCGGGAGCCTTCCCTCTTCAAGCGCCGTCTCCCGTGAATTTTTATTACATTTCACACAAGCAAAAACCTGTGGAGCTTCACCGTTAAGTGATATGATTTTCAGCTCAAATACCGCCCGTATCAACTGTTTATCGATCGTATTTTTGCCGATTGCCTTGAGCGATTGATATAAAAGCTTTAGAATATCCTTTTCATCATTATTTTCTTTTGTTATATAGTCTGCAAATTCAGAGAAATAAAAACCATAACACAGCTGATCAAAATCATCCCTGAGTTCTCCGAAATAGTTAGAAATCTCAGCTGCCATAATGGTATAGGAAGATATTCCTGCATATAAGGTAAACTCACCAAAGGCAAAAGGCTGGCTGCATGCCAATAAGGCGCTGTTGGGTCTTCTGGCGCCTTTGGCAAATGCTGATATTCTACCGATTTCTTTCGTCAAAATCACTAACCGCTTGTCATAGTCACCAACCGGCATGGCCGACAGAACCATCCCCGTTACTATAGTCGATGCCGGCAATTAATCCACCTTCTTTACTTCTGTCCGAACCCTTTGCGGGTTCGTCCGTACCCTCTTCGCGTGTACACGCAATATAATGTAAGTAATCATCAATTCTTCCTGTACTGGTAAAACATTTCCAATAATCAAATTTTTTCTTCATGATAATGAGCCCCCTATGTTGTATGTTAATTGTTATATCAATAGGTTTCCCATTTTGAGTCTTGTTAAACTGGTTGAAGATACCAGTTGAAAATTTTAGTTATACACAGCATCTGATTATTCATCCTTACGATAGCCGAAGTTCTTCATGAGGAAGTCGCTGTCTCTCCAGTCCTTCTTGATTTTAACCCAAAGCTGTAGATTAACCTTGCAGTCCAGCAGCCCTTCGATTTCTCTTCTCGCAAGCGTTCCGATCTGCTTTAGCATACTTCCGCCTTTACCGATAATTATTCCCTTATGAGAATCTTTTTCGCAAACAATGGTTGCCTCAATGTCGATCAAACCGTTACTATTTGCAGGATTAGCCGGTCTTTCCTTCATTAGATCGATACTGACAGCGATTCCGTGGGGGATTTCATCTTCTAACAGTCTTAATGCCTTCTCCCTAATAAGTTCGGCTACAATCTGTCTTTCCGGCTGGTCGGTCACTGTATCTTCATCATAATACTGCGGTCCCTCCGGTATATATTGATAGATAACTTCTACAAGGTGCTTCGTGTTTTCTCCTTTTAGTGCCGATACCGGAATTATTTCCTTAAAATCAACAATATCCTTATAAGCTGCTATAAAGGTAAGAATCTCTTCCTTTTTGACTGTATCAATTTTATTAATTACGAGAATAACAGGGGTCTTGACCTTCTTAAGCTGCTCAGCGATATGACGATCTCCCTCGCCGATGTAAGTAGCCGGCTCAATAAGCCAGAGTACCAAATCCACCTCACTCATCGTACGTTCCGCAATATTCACCATATATTCACCAAGCTTATTCTTTGCTTTGTGTATTCCGGGCGTATCAAGGAATATAATCTGCCCACGCTCATCGGTGTAAACTGTCTGTATTCTGTTACGGGTTGTCTGCGGCTTGTTGGAGGTAATCGCTATCTTTTGCCCGATCAGCTGATTCATTAGTGTGGATTTCCCTACATTCGTTCTCCCAATCAATGTCACAAACCCTGATTTATATTTCGTATCCTTCATCCTTTATCCTAAACCTTTCTGTGTTATAGTTCAGCCTGTCGGCTAAACTGTAACCTCTTTGTTCTATTTCATAAGGCTTTTGATTTCCTTGAACAAATCCTTATTTTCCATGATTCTGGCTTCATTTCCGATAACGCAGATGTTGCCGGCATCAAGAACCGCCTGTATCAGCTTATGTTGCCCTCTTATTTTTTCTATCGTTACATGAAGCACCTCATCACGTTCGATTTGAAGATCCGCTTCCGTTATTCCCGCCAGATACATGCTTAGGGAACGCTTACCCATGGACTGTGGAGTCAACGGTGCATCCAGAGTACTAAAGGTTCCGATGATATATTTTGTAATATCTCTTTCATCTGCTGAAAAATCCTTTATATAATCGGTTACTCTCTCGTAGATTTGATTTGTCTCCCTTAGGTTGGGGTCACGATAGGAGGTAAAATAAACATCTCCGTCCACACCCGAAAACCCGCACATACAGCCGTAAGCTCCACCCTTGACACGGACATTATTCCACAGATAATCAAAGCTGAGTATAGTCTTTAATACCTTAAGGGCTCCGGTATAGGAGAAACCTGCCTTCATAAAGTTACCTGTCCTTGCTACATATTGAACCTGCATGGCTGTCTTAAAGCCTTCATTTAGGCACTCCGGTTTCAAGGCTGAGGTATCATATGCCTCGAACATACTGCTTTCGGCCTTAGCAGGTAATTCAGAAATGAAATCGGTCAGTTTCTCCTCGAAACGGCTGTACCCCTCCTCATCTGCAGTGATACTGACGAAAAGATTGTTCTTCGTAAATATCATCTGTATCAGTTCCTTCATTTTAACAATTGCCTTAACCCCTTTTTGCGGAAAATCATCTGCCAGATCTTCAATAAACTTATAAAATGCAATTCCGGTTGTTGTCTCCTTGAATAAACCATGTTCCGAATAATAGGACATTGCTCGGTCCACGGCGACGGAATGCCCGGAGGAATTAAAATGCATCTGTAGCTTGGATTTAATTTCATCTACAATTTCCTTCAACCGCTTTGTATCCTCAAGCTTTGTATGATACAGTATTTCCTGGATGAGGCGAAATGCCTCATTCAGTTCATCGTACAGTACCTTGGTACTAAATTCAAATGCAGGATAATAATTCTCGGAACTGTTTTTCACGGCATAGCTGATCACATTTGTCGAAATACCTCCGGTATGAATGTTGATCTCATTTGATAAATTCAAGTAGGAGTAGTTCTTAGTATCCACATACCCAAGTACAAAGGAAAGCAAAGAAGCGTATGGCAATAATTCCTTCGGCACCTCCTTTACACTGAATAACAAACGCAAATAAGCAATCTTATTCGTATAAACATTGTGTTGGAGCACCTTGATTCCGTCAACCATATGCACTGTATTATAGAGCGGTCTAATCTTCTTATCAATATCCTCTCTGGTCAAAAGGGGAATGCTTTCAACTTCTTCCTTCGTTGAAGGTATTTCCTGATACTCCTTAAGCTTTTTAGTATCCTCAACAATAAGATTGATTTCCTCTTTTGTTAAGGTGGCTTTAAAGGAAGAAAGCTTATTCTTAAGTGCCTCCTCATTCTCATTACCAAGTCCTGCTTTCGGCTTTAAGATAACCATTGAGGCATGCTTATTCTCGAGTAAATACTCCTTAATCACTTTTTCATAATAACCGGTACCGATCTTTTCCTTTAAAAATGCATAGCCTGTCGAATCCTTGAGATGAAGGAACGGTTTTTTATCATCATGGAGCCAGCTTCCCATGGCACGCAGCCCATACAATAGACCCTTCGGAAACTGTCCGTAATCTGCTTCCCTATATTTAAATTCATAGAAATTAATGGCTGCCTTCAGTGATTTTTCCTCCAAACCTTCCGCCACCAGTTTGGAAAGAACATCCCGTACGATTCCGAGCATCTTTTCTTTCTTATTTTCCTCTGAATTCTTCGCAATGATGGTAAAGGTCGGTTGCAAGATTTCATCTTCAAAACCACCCAAGATATCCCGTCCGATTTCTGCATCCAACAGTGCCTGCCTGATAGGTGCACCGGGTGCCTGTAAGAGTACATAATCAAGAATCTGGAAGGTAAGTCCCAGCTCCTTATCCAGCGAATTTCCCACTACAGTATTCAGGCTGAGATACGTATTGTCAGCAGCCTCTTCCTCCTCACTTAGGGAAAAGAAACTCTGAACCTCCTTCAGTGATTCAAAGCCCTTCTGCATCTTCACCTGAGAGTCAACCGCGAGGCGGTCATACTGATTTAAATACTCCTTATCTAACCATTTGAGCCTCTCTGTAAAATCCATTTCACCATACAGATAAATATAGCTGTTCGACGGATGATAATAGGTTTTATGAAACTCAAGAAATTCCTCATACGTAAGCTCCGGTATATAATCCGGATCTCCGCCGGATTCCACTCCATAAGCCGTATCAGGGAATAGGGAATTTTGTATCATGCGATATAACATAGATTCCGGGGATGAGAAGGCACCCTTCATTTCATTATAAACAACACCATTAATCTTAAGGTCACTATTTGCATTTTCAAGCTCATAATGCCATCCCTCTTGCTTAAATATCTCTTTTCTCTGGTAGATATTCGGATAAAAGACTGCATCCATATAGACATGCATTAAGTTTTTAAAATCTTGATCATTTATACTTGCTACCGGATAAACTGTCTTATCCGGATATGTCATCGCATTCAAAAAGGTATTAAGGGAACCCTTTGCCAATTCAATAAACGGATCCTTTGCCGGAAAATTCTTAGAACCGCAAAGTACCGAATGCTCAATAATATGCGCAACTCCTGTACTGTTTGCGGGAGGCGTACGAAATCCGATGGAAAACACCTTATTGTTATCATCATTAGCTACAATTGCAACTCTTGCACCTGTTTTTTTGTGAAGAAGTAATTTACCAATACCATTGACATCTTCAAGCTTCTCCTCAAATATAAATTCATATGAGGAAGGAATTTCAAATTTCATGTCACTAACCTCCATTGTCATCTCATTTTATAAAGCGGACGCTTTTATCTGCATTCGTGACTACTCAGTCACTGCGGTTCTTTCTATTCATAAGTATGTTGTTCTGTGGTATATGCTTATTCATAATAACATAAAAACATTAATTTGTCATTTGATACCTGCCAATTGTTTTCCATGAGTTCATCTATAATTTATATGATATTAATGTTAATATCATATTTTAAATGTCAATAAACCCGATAAATACTATAAAATATAACAAAAGAAATTTGACAATTTAATATATTTATGTTAAATTTATACTAACGTTACTAATTGTGGTAACGCATATTGATTATGCTTTAGGAGGATTTTATGAAGACAGGAACAGTGAAATGGTTTAATGCAAAAAAAGGTTTTGGATTTTTATCAGATGAAGCTGGGAATGATGTATTCGTACATTTTTCTGCACTTAAGATGGATGGCTTTAAGGTTCTTGAAGAGGGAGATAAGGTTGAATTTGATGTGGTTCAGGGCGATAAGGGTCCTCAGGCAGCCAACGTATCCAGAATATAATCTCAACGAATTAAAATTTATTTTTATCATATAGATAATAGAAACCTATTTTAATAGTTGTAGAAGAAACTTACATAGCATAAAAAAGGGTGAAGCGGCATGCCGCTTCACCCTTTTTTATGCAAGTCAATTGAATTTCCAAAGCCAATATAAATATATCCCTTACTCATATCCTCCCATAATAACATTTAGCCACAAAATTACTCTCTATGAGACCATCCCTGTTGTATTGACTGAAGATATCCTTTATTCCATTTACATAAGCTTCATAGTTCTTGTCGCCGTTCTTCGGAGCAAAGGCTGAGGATAAGGACCCTCCAAGCAGACCTTCATAAGGCTCCAAAATCGCATGCTTGAATTCTATTTTCTGAAAGTTATCTTTTCCGAATAAATGAACCGCTCTTTCTTCCTTAGATACTGTGGTTATCTCCTTTCCTTCCTGATTTCCGTATCTTTGTAGTAATTCATACAAAGCCCCATCATAGGGGTTGTTTTCCGGTGTGTCCCAGGTTAAGAATATAAAACCCTGCGATTTTAATATACGTTTGAATTCAAGTATCGTCTTCTCGTTATCAAACCAATGATAGGCCTCCGCACAAACGATTGCATCTATGCTGTCAGCTTTCAAAGTTGTATTATCCGCCGTACTGCTAATCGAATAAAAATTCTTCCTTCCCTTAAACTTCGTCTCCGCAATCTTACGCATATCAGCATTAGGTTCGATCGCATATACGCTATTATTACCGGACAAAAGCAGCTCAGTCATTCTGCCTGTTCCCGATCCGATATCTGCAATGACATTATCCTTCTTACCTAGTGTGTTATGAATAAAGGCGGCTAATTGAATCGGAAAAGATGGTCTGTATTTTTCATAGCTATCTGCTTTATCCGTAAATTTATTCTGCGATTCATTCAATTTGTTCCATTCAGTATCCAGCACATCAACTGCTGCCATAATATAGGAAGGAGTTCCAAAGAATGTATACCTGGCCTTTTGTTCCTTGTCGATGTACTCATAATTGAACTTAAGCTTTGTGGATACCGACTGTGTTGATATAATTTTACTAAATTGCAGAGATAACTCTTTCGTGGTAATTCTATCCGGACAATAATAGTCGGCAATTGTACAAAGTTGTATTTCTCCATCCATATCCGTATTTGTTCCATCCATAAAATCCATAATATCCTGCCTCCTGTTATTCTTAATCTCTTCCTCCACATTACTGTTATGAAACAGACTCTCGATATCCTTAGCGGTAAATCTCCATTGCCCTCCAATCTTTCTTCCGGTTAGAGTTCCATCCTTCAAGTAATTGCGTATTGTTCTTGAAGTCAACATTGTCATCTGAGCGATATCATCAACCGTATATAATTTTTCAATCTCATTCATAACATCACCATGCTTTCTGCCTACTGCCTACTGCCTACTGCCTACTGCCTACTGCCTACTGCCTACTGCCTACTGCCTACTGCCTACTGCCTACTGCCTACTGCCTACTGCCTACTGCCTACTGCCTACTGCCTACTTGCTACTGTCTACTGCCTAC
>DBTU01000040.1:492-5718 GCA_002307215.1 Lachnoclostridium sp. UBA1308 | reverse complement strand
GGGAAAAAGTGATTTCCATATAGAAGTATTTGCATTCGTCGGTACTTTGGCTCTGTCCTTTAGAGCTTTATGTACCGCTACGTAATGCAACTTAGCGAAAGCGGCTCCTATATGGAAACATTTCTTTCCCGGTCTTGTCACTATCCTTGCTAGGCTGAACTGCAACCAACATGTTGCTTACAGCTCGCGGCCTATTCGCATCCTTCCTGATAAACAAAAAGATGCTAACATTACGGGTTAGCATCTTTGCTCATTCGTCTATATTAAATTGCGTCTGTTCCTCTTTCACCGGTTCTGATTCTCATGACATCTTCCACTTCTTTAATAATCACTTTACCGTCACCAACCTGTCCGGTTGCTACTTTATCACGGATATCGAGTAAAATCTCTTCCACAAGTTCATCCTTTACAACTGCCTCAATCTTAATCTTGGGAATCAAATTAATCGTAGTCCTTAATCCCTTGAATTCCACCGGTGATGTATCCCCCAACTGAATTCCACAACCCATAATGCTCATAACGGACATTCCGCCGCAGCCATGCTTTTGTAAAATCTCTTTCACAACTTCAAGCTTCTCCGGTTTAATATACATTGTAATTTCTTTCATATTCTATCCCTTCCCTTCCTAATATAAAAAAAGCATCTAAGCAGATTCCCTCCTCTTAAACGCATTTGTTTGGTTTGTATAACATATTCAATTATCAAATTCTAGCTTATGCAAATTATAGCAGTTGTGCGTTATACTGTCAATAGAAATTACGAACAATTAGTTTCATGCAACTAAGCGGGAGCGGCTCCGCTTCGGAAACATTTACCGAAATCATATCATCTTCTTTGGCTGGGGTGTGAACAGTAACTACGTTCCATTAGTTCCATGGAACTTACGTTCTATTAGTTTCATGGCACTTACGTCTCATTAGTTCCATGTGAAGGTCACGCTGAATTTAGCTATCTGATCTCCCGTATTAATATACTCATGTTTATTGTTGGTAGGAAACCTGATGGAATTTTCTTCCGTCACCTCGTAACAACAGTCATCTACCTTAACTGTCAAGCTACCGGACATCACTGTAAGATATTCATAGGTGTTATCACCATGGCTTTCCGAACTGTAGCTTGCGTGGGCTTGCAGATTCATCAGATAGATTTCAAAGGTCCGGTCCTCTTCATAAGGAAAATATTCATAGGCCTTATAATCGGCATTTACACTGATATAAGAAGGTGCCAGTTCCTCCTTGTCAACAAGGACGATATCATTTTTGGCTGCGCTGATCAAGGAATTAAAAGAAGTTCTCAGACCACTCACGATTTTACCAAGCGTCTCAACGGTTGGGGTTGACACGCCGCGTTCAATTTGTCCGAGCATGCTTTTACTGATTCCTGTCTGCTTTGCCACATCATCAAGGCTCATATCCCTGGCTTTTCGTATTCTTTTAAGATTTCTTGACACATTTTGGGTAATATATTCCATATGTCTCCTCTCTGCCCGTCTGATTGTGCGTTTTAACGCATTTTATCTCGCCGATTTAATCTCAGTTACAATATTAACTTCCTGTGATAAAACCTCGGGACTTTTCTCTTCGATAAAATATATATTATCCAGTAGATCTTCCGGTAGGAAGCATGCCGGATTATTCAGAATTTCATCACTCAAATAGTCCTTAGCCGCATCATTTACACATACATAGGGAAATTCTTCTGTCAGCTTAGCTGAAATATCCGGGCGTAGCAGGAAATTAATGAAGAGCTCTGCTTCCTTTTTATGTTTACTTCCTTTCAGCAAAACAAAGCAGTCAACACTTAAAGAAATCGGTGCATCCTTCATAACGATCTCAAGATCCGAATTTTCTGCCATCGCTTGTGCTGCATCACCGCCATAAATGTGACCTACGGCAACCTCTCCTCTGGCTAGCATTGTACGTCCGTCAGCGGTACTGGGAAACGCTTTGATATTCTTATTGAGATCAAGCATGTATTTCTTGGTTTCTGCAATCTGCTTCTCGTCATTCGTCAGCGGATCATAGTTCAGTCCCTCCAGTGCAAGCGAGATAATACCTTCATTATCATCCATGATAATAATATTGTTCTTAAGTGCAGGACTGAATAAATCATTGACATTGTTGATTGTTACGCCTAAATCACTCAACATTTTCTTATTTCCGATTGTAAGTGCAACCGTACCCATATAAGGTATTGTATCAACATTACCGGGATCATATGCTGCATCCAGATAGGATGGATTAATGTTTTTCATATTGGTCATTGCATCTTGATCATAAGGTTCCAGAAGATCATTCTCTTTCATGGCTTGAATGAAAAAATTAGTAGGAACCGCTATATCATAGGTGCCTCTTTTGCCAGCAACCAACTTAGCAAGCATTTCATCGTTTGATTCATAAGTAGATTCGACTACCTTGATTCCATACTCTTTCTCGAACAAATCAAGGACATCCTTGGACATATACTCTGTCCAGTTATAGAGATACAGTTTATCTGCATATCCATCCTTTGTTACACCCTCCTTCTTACCGCACCCAATAAAAGTAGCACAAAGGGCAATCAACAATAATACCATTCCTCTGACATAAATAACTTTCCTTTTCATCTGTTCCACTCCTTCCTTATTTGGAGCTGCTCGTTTATTTACGATACACCTCATTACCATTAATAAAATGCCTGAGTACCACTGTTCCGGCTATCTCAGCCTGCGGTATCTCAAATACATTCCGGTCCACCATGATAAAATCTGCTCTCTTGCCAACCTCAATGCTTCCCGACTTCTGCTCTAATTTCATCTGATATGCTCCGTTGATTGTAAGCGCCTGAAGCATCTGACCCACCGTAACTTTCTCTGCTTCATTCAGCGGATCCATTTCCGTATTTCCGGCTTCTCTTCTTGTAATCGCGATCTCCATCCCGAGGAACGGATGAAAGCAGAAGGAAACCGGCCAGTCACTCGCCTGAGTCACAATCACACCATGATCAAAAAAGGATTTCATCGGATACTCACGATCAGCACGTTCCTTCCCCAGAAATGGCACCTCAAGGCAGTCATAATATGCCGGATTCTTATAATGCCAAAACGGATTAGTAACTGCTATTATTCCAAGCTCGTTAAATTGCTGGAACTGATCCTTCGCAACAAGTTGAAGGTGGGTAATACAATTACGCATTGTCCTTCGACCTGTGACACAAAAGGCCTCCCCGAAGGCCTCCAGTGCGGAAGCTACCGCCGCATCACCGATTGCGTGTACATGAACCTCAATCTCAAGCTCTGCTGCCTTAACAAACAAGGTATTTAACTTTTCCTGACTCCACATGTTATAACTACAATCCTCAGGCTGATCTGCATACGGCTCCAGGAGGTATGCTGTATGTCCCTCGATTACACCGTCAATAAACACTTTAATTCCCATCATCATATAATGGGAATCCGAGACTTCATTTTGATTATCTTTCACAAATTGCAATATGGTATCGATGTCATCTTCGGGGTTCATCGTAACACCTACACGAAATTTCATCTTCAATTTATTCTCAAGATCTAGCTCCCGATATGCCGTAAGTCGCAAATTGATATCATTCTTATCATTCAAGATAGGCTCAAAGGTACAGCCTATACCGTTGGAAATCGCCAGTTCCTGATATTTTAAAATAGCTTCTTTAAAATCCCTGATGCCGTGCACAGGAAGAAGCTCTTTTACCCTATCCATTTCTTTTTCTTTGAGCCATCCGGTAGGCTGGTTCGTACCGGGATAACGAACAATTACTCCATTTGGTAATTCTTTCGTCTGTTCTTCAATTCCTACCGCTTGTAATACCTTTGAATTCACCCAGGAGGAATGACAATCCTCCGAATTAAGTACAACATATCGATCCACGGCTACTCGGTCGAGCATAGCAGCTGTAGGACCGACTTTATCAAAGTTTCCGTTAAGAAAACCTCTACCGATGATATATTCACTCTGAGGGTTTACCTTTGCATAATCTTCAATTGCCTGTAGATATTGCTCCGGTGTTTTCAGGCCATAAAGATTAACTCCACCAAACAGATCAATTCCGGAACTGACATGGGCATGGCCTTCATACAAATTCGGCAGCACCAGACCGTCATCACAGAACACAACATGCGTATTCTCGTCACAAAGATCAGTAAACTTCCCCTCTGTGCCCACGTAACAGTATACTCCGTGCTTTACCGCAATCATTCCCTTGTAAGGCTTTTGTTCCAATCCATCATATATCGTTCCTTTCACGATGATATCTGCCTTTATTCCAAACACCCCTTTCATCTTCTGTCATTTATCCGGTAATCGCCTGACTGTTCTTAACACTCTTCTTTTCAAGACTGCTCTGTATTCTTTGTGCGGTTAAAAAAATCAATATAGTTGCTACGATCATGACGGTTGAGAGTGAATATACATCCGACGTAATCTTTCCTCTGGTCATACCGTATACCTTAATCGGAAATGTGGTATCACCTGCGCCTGCTACAAAGAAGCTGATAACAACATCGTCAATCGATAGCGTAAATGCTAGCATTGCACCGGCAACAATTCCCGGTGTCAACATCGGAATGGTCACCCGCAATAAGGTTCTCAATTGATTTGCTCCAAGATCCATAGCCGCTTCTTCAATGGAAGCATCAAAGCCTGCAATTCTTGCTCGCAGCGTAAATATAACGAAAGGAACGCAAAAGGTAACATGAGCAAAAATCAGTGTCAGCATGCTTAATTCAAAGCCTAAAAATGTAAAGGTTGCGAGTGATGCAATACCGATTACCAACTCCGGTATAACCACCGGGATATACAGCAATCCATTCATTGCTTTTTTTAGTCTAAATTGATAGCGATGCATTCCAATGGTTGCAAGTGTGCCGATAATCACCGAGATAAATGTGCTATAGAACGCCAGTTTCAGGGTATATATCAAACTATTCAATAAATCGCCACCCTGAAGCATCTGTGCATACCATTTTAATGAAAATCCCTTGAATACGATATTGGTTTCATTTACATTAAAGGAATATACAACAACCATGAAAATCGGCAAATACAAGAACAGATATACACAGCAGGCAAAAATCAATGATGCCGTACTTAAATTCTTTTTCTTCCTTCTCTTCATCCTACCTCCCATGAGCCGCTTTCGGCGGCTCAATATATTACATAACATACCTATCCTTAGAATAAACATAGCTGCATTAAGCTAGAAACACAAATTAA
>DBTU01000040.1:0-161 GCA_002307215.1 Lachnoclostridium sp. UBA1308 | reverse complement strand
ATGATTTTGCGAGACTATTTTCACATTAGCTCCCATGTGCCGCCTTCGGCGGCTCAATATACTACATAACATACCTGCCCTTAGAATAAACATAGCCGCATTAAGCTAGAAACACAAATTAAAATATACAGAATATAAAATGAATTTCCAATGGAATTCAT
>DBTU01000016.1:32633-38012 GCA_002307215.1 Lachnoclostridium sp. UBA1308 | reverse complement strand
CGAAAGCGGCTCCTATATGGAAACATTTCTTTCCCTGTCTTGTCACTATCCTTGCTAGGCTTAACCGTAACTATAGGAACGCATTCCTTTCAGCACCATCTTCTGCCTTTTCATTTAATACTTTATAAACCGTAATAATAATCAGTAATCCAATCGGGCCTAGGAAAAACCCGGCAACCCCAAATAATTTAAGTCCGACATACATAGCCATCAATGTATAAAGGGGCTTAATACCGATTCGATTGCCAATCAGCTTAGGCTCCAGTACTTCACGTACAATTTGACAAACTAAAAATATTGTAAACAGAATGGCTGCTGTAAATATATTACCGTCAATCAGCATAATGATAGACCAAGGTATGAAAACCATTCCGCTTCCCAGTATTGGCAGTGCATCCAATAATGCTATCCCTAGTCCCAACAATACCGGATAATCATTTTTAATTAAGTATAAACCACAGATACAAATTACCGCTACCACCGACATGATAATCAGCTGACAGCGAAGAAAGGCAATTCCTGCCTCAGACAGCTTCTCTGTCACCTTATGGATTTCCTGATACATCGGATTCTTCTCAAATTTCTCCCGAACCGATGACAAATCCTTGACTATCAATACTGCCGCAACCAGCACAATCAGTACTATGCCAATAACAGCGACAAGCTTTATGGTAATTGATACGGAATGCTTGGTTAGCTTCGGTATAATGTCCGTCTTGACCATATTGACCGTCTGCATCAGATTATCATCGACATTATTTCGCATGGTTCCCCCGCTACAGCCCAGTAGTCCATCCATATAGTCACAGATAGAATCCAATTTACCGGCTATCATACTTAACCATACGGGAAAGTTTCTGATAAATAGAATGGCCTGTTTGATAAGTATATTGATTAGCATGCAGAAAGCTGTTCCAAAGACTCCGAGAAGCAACATTAAGGATAAAGAACCACCAAAAATTTTTGGAATCCTTAGCCGTCGGTAAAGCATCTCGGTCACCGGTCGTATAATCCAGGAAAGAAAATATGCTACCAGAAAGGGAAAGATTAGTGGCAGCAGATAGCGAAATCCCAAATAGACACAGGCTGTAATAAGTGAAATAGTAAGAAAACATCTAGCGGTATGCGATTTATCCATCCAAGCTTTCATGCAAACACCCCCAATATTTTAAGTTGCAAGGGCGCACTGCAAGAGTTTTGCAACAGTCCCCTGCTATGAAAAAAAGAATTCATTTACATGAATCCTCTTATCATTATTGTTCGTAAAATATTTTTTTATATCCTCGGGGATAATTTGTAATTAAAAAGCTAATATTATCTTATTTAGAATAATTTATCTATGGATAAATTGGTTATATTATGATATTGATAGGAGCATATGGCACTTCTGCAAGATATGCTGCTTTCGCTTTATCAAGTCCTACGATCACCTCGTAATCATCATCCTTTTTCTTAACGGTAATCAGGGAATCTATTTCATACGAAACTTGTTGATATTCCTTTATCAAGGACTGAAGCTCCTCTTTGTCATTTTTAACGATATCTTCTTCTCTAATCAATCTTTTCGGAGATACAAGCATTTTTGATGCAGTAACCGATTGACTGTTATAATATTTCTTTGCTTCCTGTATGATAATCTCGGCAATCTTATCCGGCAAACTATAGGTGCTGTCAATAATAAGATTGTAGTTCGAAAAATCCATATAATTCAGGTTGTAGATATCCTTATAGCGGATACATTCAGTTGTAGCGCGCTTTGCCAGAAGCTCTTTGGCTTCCTGCAAGGTAGAATATTTCTCTTCCGCACCTCTCTGGTCATTCATGACACGCTCAGCTGCTACCCCAAGGCCTACCGATACGAACACCTTGAAGGAACTCTCAACAAAATTCCAAGCAAGACGGGAGTCGAAAATAATATCCTTGTCCTTATTTTCTCTTGAAATTCGTGCTGTCTCATCATCAATCATTTTATCATATTTTTTATCGCTGCACATAAGCTGGTTCAATTCCAGCGTAGTCATATTCATCTGTCTTGCCAATTCCCGCTGAACCTTGCCGGTGGAATATACTTCAAATTGATATTCTTCATTCAACAGTTTGCAAATGGTTGATTTACCGCTTCCCAGGTTACCTGTAATCGTAATATGCATGAATTTTACCTCTTTCTTAACATCTTTCGCATTATTATAGTCGATGAAAGCAAAAAATTCAACCCATATATCTATGACAGAGCCAAAGTACTGACAAATGCAAATACTCCTATATGGAAATCATTTTTTTCCAGTCCGGATGCAGCTATTTGAAGGCCAAACTGTAACACCTGCATATCTTATATGACTCCGGAAGATAATTACGGCCGCTATTTTTTAGAATACACTGTTTTTACACTGATTCCTGGCAGCATACCAAGCTTTCCCGCCAATGTACTGATGATATCAGCCTCTGCATTCACAACCACGCTGATAATGCTGATATTCTTCTCTCGGTAAGGAATCCCCATTCTGCCAATTATATATTGGTTGTATTCATGGAGGAGTGCATTTAAACTCTCGGCAGAATTCAAATCCTCAACAATGATACCGATTAACGCAACTCTTGTTTCCATAACATCACCTTTCATCCTATAGAAATTTTTAACAATGGTTCTGTATGTTGCTTTAGCAGCAGTTTCCTGATTTATCATCACCGGCAATATTTGAAAAGCTTTTCATCAACTCTTCTAATTCTTTGAATTTATTACGATTCAGGGAGTAATGAATCCACTTTCCGTCTTTACGGCAATGCACCAGCTCCGTCTCACTCAGTATTTTCATATGATGTGACAGGGTTGGCTGTGATATCTTAAGCTGTTCAAGAATTTTACAGGCACAACGTTCCCCCTCATTAAGGAAATCTATAATTACCAGTCTATTCGGATCCGACAACGCTTTTAAAGCCAATGCCGTCTCATCATAATTTTCTTTCATAACTCGACACCTCTTTATTATTTATTGTATTTTACAGGATTTATCACACCTTGAAGCGATACCCGACACCCCAGATGGTCTCGATATACTGAGGCTTGGAGGTGTTGTACTCTATCTTCTCGCGTATTTTCTTAATATGGACCGTAACCGTCGCAATATCCCCTACCGACTCCATGTCCCATATTTCACGAAAAAGCTCATCTTTAGTATATACATGGTTGGGATTTTCTGCAAGAAAGGTAAGTAGATCAAATTCTTTCGTCGTAAAAATCTTCTCTTCCCCATTGAGAAATACCCTTCTGGCTGTTTTATCTACCTTTAATCCTCTGATCTCAAACGCCGTATTTTCTCGTACCCCGGTGCCGATGAGACGTTCATATCTTGCCAGATGCGCTTTTACCCTGGCAACCAGCTCACTTGGGCTGAAGGGCTTCGTCATATAATCGTCCGCACCTAGTCCAAGACCACGTATTTTATCGATATCATCTTTTTTAGCCGATACCATAATGACCGGAATGTTTTTCACCTCACGAACCTTGCGGCATATCTCAAAGCCGTCCATATTGGGAAGCATCAGATCCAGTATGACCAGATCAAAATCCTCCGATACAGCTCTTCTTGCCCCAACATCACCGGTGGTCTCCACCTCAACATCAAAACCGCTAAGCTCCAAATAATCTTTTTCAAGTTCCGCTATCGCCAGTTCATCCTCAATTATTAAAATTTTGTTCATATTATAACTCCTTTCCGGTACTTGCTTTTCCCTCTTCGCAACATCTCTTTGTACTCTTTTTTAATGTAAACGTAACCGTGGTTCCGATACCCGGCTCGCTTTCTGCCCATATCTTTCCCAAATGATCTTCAATAATTTTCTTGGAAATTGCAAGCCCCAGACCACTGCCGCCCTTTTTTGAATTTCTCGAGGCATCCGCACGATAAAACCGTTCAAAGATAAAGGGGATATCCCCTTTTGGAATTCCGACTCCGTTATCTTCTATCTCCACCTGTACATAGGCTCCGATATCGTGAATCCGTATCTGAAGAATACCTTTCGGCTTATCGATATATTTTACCGCGTTGCCGATGATATTACTTATTACTCTCTTAAGCTGCTCGGTATCCGCAACCACTTCAACCGAGGGCCCAATCTCATTCCTATACCGGATTTCAATATTCTTGACCTCAAGATCGAGGCCGAGATCCTCAATACAGTCATCAAAGTATTCCCTAAGATTAATCTCCTTAAAACTGTAAGGTATTGTATTACAATCTATTTTAGCATAAAATGCCAGTTCATCTACCAGAATCGACATGTCATTTGCTTTTGTAAAAATGGTTTTTAGATATTTTTCATGTTTTTGCGGAGTATCAGCCACACCATCTAAAAGCCCTTCGGAATAACCCTTGATGGCCGTCAACGGTGTCTTTAAATCGTGAGAAATGTTACTGATCAATTCCTTAATATCTTCCTCGTATTGAAGCCGACTGTCAATCTGCTCCTTCAGCCTGATTCTCATCTCCTCAAAGTCCTCACAAAGCTGCCCGATCTCATCCTCCGTATCGGACACCACCGAGTAATCAAGATCTCCTTCTTTAATCTGATTCATGCCGACTCTTAATATATTCAAAGGTTTCAGAATACTCCGATAAATCCAGAGCATTAATATGACAGCTGTAAAATTCAGAATCAAAAGTACTGATATTACACTTTGTACTCCGGCTGCCTTAATCTGTGGTATTATTGTATTTAAATCCGTAATGACAAATACGGTTCCTTCCTTTTCATCTGAGAAATAAAAATCCTGTGCTTTAACCAGAAAATTATGATCCCCTTCAATATAGGTTCCACCGTCAACCTCGGTACTGTAATCTCCAAAGCTCTGAAGATTATCCTCTATCATATTTAACTTTCTACTATTCCCAACATAGATAAAATCCTGCCCTTTTCGCACCGCAATAAAGGAATACTTGTCTACCAGCTTTTTATTTAATCCTTCAATATAATTCTTATCCTCTAAAAGCTCGGGATTTCGCAGTGCGGCCAACTTGATGTCATTATATGTTCCCCTCGTAAGCCGGTTCATAATCTGAATCGGATTGGTTATGACTTGGAGTGTATCTGTCTCAACATCATAGGATTTCTTAATCGCGCTGGTCTGCATACTAAGAATCGTTCCCGCTGTAATCGCCAGCAAAAGAATCGGCATAGCTATCATGATAAAAAATGCTGCAATCAGCCTGTCCTTCAGTTTCATAAAGCCATTACCCCTCCTAAATCTACATTTTAACATAGCATATCTGTCCATACTTAACCAACATAGCCTGCATTGGGCTAAAATCACAAAATTAAAATATGCAGAATATAAAAAGAATTTCCAAAGGAATTCATTTTATATTCCTAATGGCTCGCATG
>DBTU01000016.1:27244-32388 GCA_002307215.1 Lachnoclostridium sp. UBA1308 | reverse complement strand
AATGGCTCGCATGATTTTTGCGAGAGTATTTTCACACCAGCTCCCATGTGCCGCCTTCGGTGGCTCTCAAATCAGGGGTGTGAATTATGCTTTTCAATAATTCACACTAGTTATCTAAATTTTAGTATATCATGCTATAATTATATTTGCACAGAAAATAACTATGATATTTCTAAAGTTTTCATTAACTAAACAGGTTTTTGGCTGCATGTGACTTACTCACTGCATAATTCGAACTAATTGGACAAAGAAAAAAGGCTATGATATTGATTTCATATCATAGCCCTTTTCCTTCACGTTTTGTTGTTTTTATATCCCAAATGCGATTTTCCTATATATAAGCTTCCTGCAGTTATTACAGGTAAGCCTTCAATTCCTCTACCTTATCAATCTTCTCCCAAGGAAGGTCAAGATCAAGTCTTCCGAAATGTCCATAAGCTGCTGTCTGCTTATAGATTGGTCTTCTTAAATCAAGCATTTTGATAATACCTGCCGGACGAAGATCAAAGTGCTTGCCGATTATGTTTACCAGTTCGTCCTCCGTCAACTTTCCTGTGCCAAAAGTATCTACCATAATTGAGGTTGGTTCAGCAACTCCGATTGCATAAGATACCTGAATTTCAAGACGATCAGCCAACCCTGCTGCCACAAGATTCTTCGCAACGTATCGAGCTGCATAGGATGCAGAACGGTCAACTTTCGTACAGTCCTTACCGGAAAATGCTCCGCCGCCGTGCCTTGCATAGCCGCCGTAAGTATCGACAATAATCTTTCTTCCTGTTAGACCACTGTCACCATTCGGTCCGCCGATTACAAAGCGTCCCGTCGGGTTAATGTAGAACTTCGTCTTCTCATCTACCAGCTCCTGCGGTAAAATCGGATCCAATACGTATTTCTTAACATCCTTACGAAGCTGATCTATTGTAACCTCATCGCCATGCTGTGTGGAAAGTACAACCGCATTCAAATGAATCGGTTTTCCATCATTATCATATTCCACGGTTACCTGGGATTTTCCATCCGGGCGAAGATAGTTCAGTACGCCATCTTTTCTGATCTTGGTAAGCTGTTTCGTCAGCTTATGAGCGAGCGCTATTGGATAAGGCATAAATTCTTGTGTCTCATTGGTTGCATAACCGAACATCATGCCCTGATCACCCGCTCCTATTTTCGACAGTTCTTCATTCTCCGTAAGATGCTCCTTAACCTCGAGCGCCATATCCACACCAAGTGCAATATCCTTGGACTGTTCATCAAGCGCAACGATTACACCGCAAGTATTTGCATCAAAGCCGTACTCGGATTTCTCATAACCGATCTCCCTGATCGTATCTCTGACAATTCTCTGGATATCTACATACCCATCTGTTGTAATCTCTCCCATGACAAGCACTAAACCTGTTGTAATTGCTGTCTCACACGCAACTCTACTCATCGGATCCTGTGCTAACAACGCATCCAGTACTGCATCAGAGATCTGATCACATATTTTATCCGGATGTCCTTCTGTTACTGATTCTGAAGTAAACAATCTTTTCTGCATAAGCATCCTCCTTAATTTAACCAATATAACACCACAATTCAGTTGCATAAATTAGCCTGTGCCGGTAGTAAAAAGTGGCAGCTTGCTGACACTTTCGCGCCCGAGCGGATTGCGAAGCAATAATCTTCCAAACGCATAAATTCATTTATGCGTTGTCCGCTGAGGTGCGCATCCTTGCGGAGCTTTTTTTATGTAATAGGACGCAATTTCCTATTACATAAAAAAAGCCCGCTCAGCGGACTTGACATAGATTGCATCAAATCCTCTTATTGATCGATTACTCGCTCAGGTTGGCACCTTCCTTTATCGGGGTTGCCGTGACATCATAGAGCCTTTACTCTCCGTCACTCTGAATAAGAGAAATTAAAATTATTAAGTTATTTGTCGGACTAATTAACCTTAGGATATACTCTATTTATCAGCCCGTCAAGTGTTTTTATAAATTGAATACCCGTTATTTTAATCTGTGCATAAAATTAACAAAATTATCCATCCGTATTATCTACTTACTTTTTTCATTATTTTCCTTTTTATTTGTGTATATAGTACATATTTCTAGATAAATTAATTGACTTTATTATAATTTATTCATATACTTAAAATATATAATGTTTTGCATAAAGTCAAGTAGCGTACCCTTGAAAGGAATTCCGTAATTCATATTACGGTAGCGTGAACACTATGGATAAAAAAAAGATTTTGACGAGTTTATCTGTGCCTGGTATGGTTGTGGCTGCTGATGTATATACCAAAGATAATCATCTTATCATTGCAAAGGATACCCCTCTGACCGATAAGATTATAACCAGGCTCGTATTTTATTCCATTATTGAGATTTCAATCTATTCTGCTGCTGAAGAGGAAAATGAAGAAACCTTACCGGATTCCGCCACTTATTACGAACGTATAAAGAAAAGTGAATCCTTTCAGCGTTTTCATCTGGCATACAGAAATAATGTGCTGGAATTTAAAGGCTCTCTTGACAGTTTTGTCAAAGGTGATAAGGAGCTTGAAATAGATAAAATTCTTAAAGACGCCTGGAATATTCTGGATCAATGTAATACAAATATTGAATTATTCAATATGCTTCATTGTATGAGACAATATGATGATACAACTTATGTCCATTGTCTTAATGTTGCTTTGATTTGCAACGTCATGGGTAAGTGGCTCAACTTTTCAAAAATGGATCTGGAGGTGTTGACCCTATGTGGATTGCTCCATGATCTTGGTAAGCTTATGATACCTGCAAAGATTATCACGAAGCCTTCCAAATTGACAGATGAAGAATTCCGCACCATAAAAACCCATACCCTTCGGGGCTATAATCTCTTAAAGAGTAAGCCGATTGATTCCAGAATTAAACACGCTGCTCTGATGCACCACGAAAGATGCGATGGAAGCGGATATCCCTATGGCTTTTATAGCGAACAGATTGATTCCTTTGCCAAACTGGTAGCGATAGCCGATGTTTACGATGCAATGACCTGTGCCAGGGTTTACCGCGGTCCCCTTTGTCCGTTTGAAGTAATCTCCTTATTTGAAAATGAAGGCTATACCAAATACGACCCTCATTTTATTATGACCTTTTTGGAAGGAATTACTCAGACCTATATACATAATACAGTAATATTAAATAATGGTATAAACGGCGAAATAATATTTATTAATAAAATGGAGTTGTCAAGACCTATCATTAAGTCCGGCGAGGAATTCATTGATCTTACAAAACACAAAGAATTACAGATTACATCTTTGGTATAAACACAGTGACAATATTTTCTTATGAAAAAACTGCAGCTACTCTGCAGTTTTATTTTGTCCTCAAATATAAAAATTCCTTGTTACCACCAGAATCAGCTTACCTTCAGCTTGAATTTCTTAATCGCCTTCGTATCTTCTGAATCCACTTTAATAATTGAAGCACCCAACTGTTGCATCTTATATTCCAATTTTTCATAGCCCCGTTCAATATATTCTACATCTTCAACGATAGTATATCCTTCTGCCATAAGTCCCGCAATCACAAGTGCCGCTCCGCCACGTAGGTCGGGAGCCGAGACAACCGCACCCGTAAACTTATCAACACCGTCAATAATAGCTGTATTACTTTCCACTTTTATATTTGCGCCCATACGAGACAGTTCATCCACATACTTAAATCTATTTTCAAAAATACTCTCTGTAACTATACTTGTTCCCTTGGAGATTGCTAGCAGCGTAGTCATCTGAGGCTGCATATCCGTTAAAAATCCGGGATAAACTAAAGTCTTAACATGGGAACTGCCTAGCTTTCCAACTGCCTTTACTCTGACAGCATCATCAAACTCCTCCACCTGTGCGCCGATTTCCAGCAGTTTTGCCGTAAATGCTTCCAGATGCTTCGGTATAATATTCTTAATCAGGATATCTCCCTTTGTCGCTGCTGCAGCAAACATAAATGTCCCCGCCTCAATCTGATCCGGTATGATGGAATATTCACAACCATGAAGCTTTGTTACTCCCTTAATTCGTATCACGTCAGTACCGGCACCTTTGACATTGGCACCCATACTGTTTAAAAAGTTAGCTACATCTACGACATGGGGCTCTTTTGCTGAATTTTCAAGAATTGTTAGCCCTTCCGACAGACATGCCGCCAACATAACATTAATTGTCGCACCAACACTGCATACGTCAAAATAAATATGTGCCCCATTAAGTCCTTCCGCTTCAGAACAAATCGAGCCATGCTCAATCTTTACCGATGCCCCCAGTGCCTCAAAACCTTTGATATGCTGGTCAAACGGTCTGCTGCCAATGTTACATCCACCTGGAAGAACGACCTTAGCCTTTTTATATTTACCAAGTAATGCGCCGACCAAATAATAGGATCCGCGTATTTTTCTTACATAGTCAGCTTCCACTTCGACTGTATTAATTTTGCTTCCGTTAATTTTGACAGTATTTCTATTGATGCGCTCAACCTTGGCTCCAATATCTTCTATAGCCTGCAGCAACACATCAATATCCCTGACATCCGGAATATTTTCAATTTTTACTGTTTCATCTGTCATGACGGACGCTGCAATTATCCCCAATGCCGCATTCTTATAACCACTTATTGTCACCTCTCCAATAAGCGGCTTTCCACCTTTTATAATATATTGTTCCATTGTACACCTCTATCAAATTCATCGAACCTCTGTTTGTGAATTTTGTATATAAATATGGTAAAATTTTTGTGAACTTTTATTTATTACTTTGATTATACCACAATGTGCTATTTTGTAAATTGTTTTTTAAAACGGATACTATTAATATTTTATATGTTTTTAAATAATATATTCGCATATTAAATAATTAACAATTACCATATTTGTATATCACCCTATCAACCGATTCTTTTACAAATTCACTTGTAAAAACTGTTATTCATGCAAATGCGCTAAACATCCGATAACAATTGTATATACACCGATTTTCACAGTTATTTGCCATATTAATGTATCATGGTTACCCTTCGAATTAGTTTGGCCCGCCTTGGGCTACAAACACAATATTAAAAATATGCAGAATATAAAAATGAATTTCCAATGGAATTCATTTATATATTCCTAAT
>DBTU01000016.1:0-26978 GCA_002307215.1 Lachnoclostridium sp. UBA1308 | reverse complement strand
GCATGATTTTTGCGAGACTATTTTCGCACTACTGCAACTATGGTCGTATTGCAGATTAAATACAATATGGTATAATATTTGTAATGTTTTCCTATATTAGTCCATATTATCCAACAATTCCTTATTGTCCTATTATATTGAAAGGAGATGAATATCATGGCCCCTCATTATATAACAATCGAAAATGTAGAAGGTAGCGGAAAGAACCGTGTAAAACAAGATCTTAAATTCAGGACCGGTAATATCGTATGGAAGATAAGATTCACAGCTCCTCTCAATCCCTCAACCGTGAACAATAAGAACCTGTATGTAACTTCCTCCGGCCAGGTACCCCTTCAGACTAATATCCGCTATGACTCCATTAGTAACAGTATTGAGATTGAGCCAATGGCTCCCTACTCAAAAAACGAATCCTATCTGCTTCATGTTACAACAAAGGTAAAATCAATACAAGGACAGACGCTACCGAACGAAATTACCATTCAATTTAAAGTCAATTCTTAAAGTCCTCCGGAAGAATGAATAAAATTCCTACATCCTCCAACCTGCCTTGGGCCGCAAGGCTGGTCAATTGCCTACCTGTTCTTAAATCGGCCGCATTCATAACCGACTGACACAGATCATTGATCTGGTCCAGATATGTATGCGGATTAGATTGCTTTACTATTTGCTTCAATCTATTCATTAAAACAGCTTCTGCTTTTTGACCGATAAGATAATCTTTCTGTTTTAGATAAGCAATCGCAAAACCCATTAGGTCCTCTATTGAGTACTGAGGAAGATGGATCCGTATCTTTAATAAATCCATGAGCCTGGGACATTCACGAAAAAGCCTATTCATATTTTTCTTTTCTTCTTCAAATATTACGGCAATATCCCCCTGAAGCCTCTTTGTGAGTTCCAATAGATTTTCAATCGTCTCACGTTTTAACTCACTGGCATTTTCGACAACCATACAACTGCTTCTTAAGGTCTCTCTTTTTGCTTCCAGATCTACTGTATTTAACTTCTCGGCTGATATCTTTGCTACCTTGGTGGATTTTATCCTACCCGTTTTGCTTAAGAATAACGCCATATCCTTAGCTAGTGCAGTTTTTCCGGAGCCTTTTGCCCCTGTTATTATCATCAGCACTGATTTTTTACTATCCTGACTTATTACTTCTAAGCTCTTTACTATCTGCTTCTTGATTGTTACGATATGCAGGAAATTCCCAAATATCTCATCCGGAACTATCATTTTTTTCTCAGCAATCTGTTTTAATTTTATATCTTCTTCATCCGGTATTACCTCCACCGGTTGTTCGCTCTCGTATTCACCGGCTTCATAAACATCGTTAGAATAATCTCCGGTTTGGGATTGCTCCTCGGTATCCGTTTCTATTTCATCTATGTAATCATCTCCCTGAATAGAGCTGATTTCTTCTGAAGCATCCATATTAGTCTGCTCATAATCCAAATCTACAATCCCATCTTGATCTGTACTCTCATTCCGGTATGAATTATCATCCTGATCTGTGCTCTCATCAAAATCTTCATAATCCTGCTGATTCGGTTCGATCATCATATCTTTTATGTCTTTTTTTAGCCCGAATTCCAATTCTTCCTCTTCTTCTGACATAAAATCAGAACCGGGATTAATTTCCACATATGAGTCCGTGAATTCATTCTTCAGCGGTGAATCCTGTGTTAGCGTGTCCTCTTCGGACTGCTCAGCTCTTCGTCTTAGTTCCTCCATGATTTTTTCTTTCCCTGTTTCACCGGAATAATAGGAGTATAGCATCTTCGCCTTCTCAACATAAGCCCCTTCGCTAAACCAGAGAATGATATCGGAGCATTCCTTCCTGCATTCCTCTTCCATTCCTGCCTTATAATAAACCTTAGCCAACTCATAGGCCCACTTTTCACTATACTCTGTCTTTTTAAGTGTTAGTAAAATATCAATCAGCTGATCGTAGGTAACCCCTTTCAGCTTCTCAAGCTTATAACGTAACACATAGCTGTCAAAGTCCTCCGAGGATACTTTCCTATACTGCGCCAGATATTCTTCTGCATCTTCCGCATTGCCTCTTTTAATATTAATATCAACCAGCTGACTGATGGTTTTCCTTGTCTTGGTTCGTGCGTAGATTTTTAGATAGAGTGCCGTTGCTTCCTCATACCGTTCGTTTTCCTTATATACTTCTGCCAGGAGGCCAAGATCAGATATATTGTTAAGTTTCTTAAGCTGCATGGTATCCAAAATCTTCTGAGCAGATAAAAAATCGCCTTCTTCAACTTTTTTCCGGATCTCTTCCGTTTTCACTATATTATCATAGCTCCCCATGACTTAACCTCCTCTGTGTGTCAGACATCAATTGTTGATGTATTTTATCGTAGAAATCCGCTTATTCTCATATTCTATTATAGTATCATTAGTATTCTGTGAAAACAAGTAAAAAGCGCTGGAAGATTATAGTGCAAAACAAAGAACAATTCACGCCCCTGATTTGAGAGCCGTCAAATGCTGCTCTTATTGTTCCTTATAATATTCTAATGTTTCGACAAGCTCGGGGGTCAGTTCTATCGAATCCTTCTGTAGCATACGGTATCTTCCTTCTATCTCTCGTATCTTTTTTAACTTCTCCCTGAAATAGCGCGCAGTTGCTTCCTCAAATACCGGTTGATTCTTCAGCTGATCCCTTAACTCTTTTCCAAAAGGACAATAGGTCGCCATTATTTCACGAACAATCTTGTTAAGCTTAACCGCCCCTTTTGATTCGTAATTAATCCAATTTTCAAAGTCCAGGACAAATATCTCGCGGCTGTTATTGCGACCCTTTTGTATTTGTTGTTTGATTTTCTCCTTCTTTTCCTCCGACAGCTCTTTATTCTTGCGATAGAATTGCAGATAATCGGCATACTCTGAGGTAAGTGATTTGGATGTGATATCATTCCACGCGGGTCCTTCAATCGTTCTGCAAAGTTCCCAGCGAAATCTTCCAAGGATTTTAACCAGTATATTGTTGATATCCATGTCAGTAAATACCGGAAGAAGTAATCTTCCTGCGGTGTCTCTTTTTTTCCCGGAAATCTCCTGCCACATGACCCCATTTGTTCCTACCGTGGGCATGAGAATAAAATCCGGATAGACCCTTTTTATTATATACTCCTTTGCAATGTTCTTCTCCTTATTGACATAGAGTACCTCGCGGTCGAACACAGAGTAATCAATCTTCATAAGCTTTTCCACCGCAGCATTAACTTTTGCGGAGCTATTTAGAATTTTTTCGATGTTTTCCGGGTATTGATCGCCATACATTATCGGTACAAAGCTTGATATCTGGCCGCTCGTCGTCCTGTTATTATATCGAAACATATTCTGTATCTCGTATTCCAACTTCCGGGCTGTATCAGACAGCCAACTAATAGCTTCCTTTTCATTTAGTTTCCCTTGTCTCTTAAGTCCTGCCACCATTTCCGGATATTCCATATCAAACTCGTTTTTGGAGGGTTCCTTCTTTCCTTCATAGATCATTGTAAGCCAGCTCACAATGTCATATACCCTACAATGTTCCTCTTGGTTATTCTCCACTCTTAGAAAATACAAGGAAAGCATCTGTTCATTTGTAAGTAAGCTGTCATCGGCAAAGCCGTATTTAAGAAACATCTCGATGATGCGAGGCTGTTCTTTCTCTGCATAAGCTCGTAAAAAAGCCTCCTTATATACGATATAATGATTCTCAGCTATTTTTCGCCTTACTGATCTTGCAAAATCCTCGGTAGAATGCTTGTCCCTCATGTGGACAAAATCCGCCATGACAGACTTCATCTCAAGCGCCCTTACACTATCAATTCCGGCATAATCAAGGATTTTAGTATAGGCATCCTTACACTCAGAAAGTGCATTCTTGGCCTCCTCATTGGAATATTTGTTAATAGGCCCTTCGTTCACACTATTTGTCATATTACCTGTCAGTAATAAATGATAGCCTTCCTCCATCTTCTCGCGATCTACTGTATATTCACTACCAAGCATTTTTTCAGCAAAATTCTCAGCCTTATTTACCTTCTCAATTATGTTATCCATAATATCGAGCAGCTCCATTCCGGAGATATTATCCGTAAGTTTAGATAACCTCGTAATCAGATGAAATAGGCATTGTTCTGTGTCATCCACCAGACAATTGGCTATTGAGATAAACTCAGCTGCCAGCTGCCTTATGGCCTCTGTAAGTTGATTTACAATATCAACCTGCTCCTCAATCTGATACAGTGTTATCGTATTGCCATAAGAATAGAATATTTTAACTGCATCCATTGGCACATTCCTACACTCGCAGTAGTAGTCGATACGATCCTCTAAGTGCTCCAAGCTATGTTCCGGCATTCGGAGTGATGCCATACGCTCCGACGATTTAATCTTATATCCCCTTTGTGTTGCCGAAGCCAGTAGATCATTATAAGTTCCCGTAATAAATTGATGAAGCTCGGGACAGATTTTAAGTAAGCCCTGATAGACCTGATCTAATTCATAAATTATTTTATAAAGCGATGCCACCATGAAGCCGTGATAATCTTTATTAAAGGATAAAATAGTATCCAATTCTTCAACTCTATTAACAGGAAATACATATAACATCACATCATCACAGGCGGAGTAGGTGTTTTGATATTTCCCAACATACAGATCCTGTATGCCAACAAATGATCCTGAACTCATAATAATCTTGGCGCCACTGTTTTGCATCATGACACGGCCCTTTACAATCATACCTATCGTATCAACCGGTTCTCCCTCAACATAAATATCTGCTCCCATAAGGAACTGATTCACCGCATTCGGATTTATTTTATACTCCATAAAACCTCCATGATACCGTAAGCGGCATCTTTATATAGTCTGCAAATAGAATCTTCCCGGTAGGACATGGACTATTCCATCTACTACCTAGATATTTTAATGACTCAATTTCTATTATATAGTAATTTACAAATATAGAAAGAAAAAAGTGACGGAAAACCCCGACATAGTACGAAATTCTTATATTCAAGGCGAATAATGGTATATTATGGATTATGGCGTGAAGCTATCAGCTCTTATATATTCCATCAGTTGCTCGTTTATATACTGAACATTACATATTTCATTTAAATCCGATATATTAACCCATCTGGCTTTGACAACTACCCCTGATGCTTTTCTATAATTCCAGATACCATATAAACTGTACCTCATTTCTTATATCTACATCTTTATAATAAGCATATTCATCTATTTTTGATAAAACCGCTCCCTGCTTATGATAGAACTTACATGCAGGTACATTATTATTCTGGCACTCAATCTTCAACTGCTTGAAGCCTTGTCTCACGGACCAATTTTTAGCCATATCAAACAACTTCTGCCCAATTCCCTTGTGCTTGTAATCATTCGAAACCCGGATATCCCACAGTACGCTCAGATCCTCTCGACCCTCCAACATATTTACGTTACCTGTTCTTGATACGACGGTAGCTGCTCCGACTGGCCTATCTTCATCAAAAGCCATAAAGAACTCCCAGTTAGTTATATCAAATTCTTTCTCATAATCAGATGCTTTCTCGTATTTTCTGAAATCCTTCCAATATTCTTCGACCGGTTCTTCCTTTAAAACGAAGCCTCCCAAGCCTCTGTTTATCTTCTCCAGCACATAAATGCTCCTTACATGAACAAGCATATCAACGGAGTCATATACCTCAAGATAAGATTTATCAACCTCTTTATATGTAATCACAGGCTAAAATCTCCCTCCTACATGTTTACATTTCCCCCGAATATTTACCATAATTATTATAAACTTTTCTAAATTCTACCACTTTTTATTCTTCTGGTAAACATAATATTTCCAATCGTTTGACATAAATGGTCAAAAAAAACGAAAAAACGGAAAGGACATCATCCTTTCCGAAGTTTACCAATATAATTTAAATTCCGTGCGCTCTGCTTTGAGTGCTTACCATAGGCGTTACCCTTACAGTTAACTCGGTCCAGGCTGCCTCACGGCACACAGGAGGTTTCGTTTAGTGCTGCTTCATTCCTGACCTGACACGGTTCACAAATTCCTGTTGCGTAAGACCCAGACGTCAACATCACTTATAAGGGGCAGCCCTACAATAAAGACATCCTAGGCAGAACATCACCCCTGCTGTAGCGGATTGCAGGTACAGGGCACCGCTGGCTCCCCGGCTGCACGGAAATTTTACGACATAGGTTATCAGCCGCTATACACCCTGTAAATTCTGTGTATCTGCTTTCATCTACCGGTTATCCCGAAAATGAGCTGTATGGCAAGTATATAATTTTTCGTACGCAATGTCAAGACTCAAGCTTTTCCAATTTATTACGAATTCGTAGCTCCTTAAAAAACGCCTGGAGCACCTCGGTACATTCCTCTTCGAGCACTCCCGTTACCAGCTCTGCTTGATGGTTAAATTCCTTCCTCTGGAGAAGATTAAGGATGGAACCGGCACAGCCCGCCTTCGGATTCATAGTGCCTACAACCACCTTCTTTATTCTGGCCTGAATAATGGCTCCCGCGCACATCTGGCAAGGTTCCAAGGTCACATACAGGATGCAGTCCTCCAGTCTCCAGTCTCCCATCGTCTTACTTGCTTTCTCAATTGCAATCAGTTCGGCATGTGCCAGGGTTGTTTTTCTGGTATTGCGTTTATTATAGCCTCTGCCGATAATTTTATCCTGATATACGATAACGCAACCAATCGGCACCTCGCCCAATAAGATAGCCTTCTTTGCCTGCTTTAGGGCTTCCTTCATATATTTTTCATCCATCATGTTTATGTGTTCCTTTTCACCCGGAATATATTTTACGTTACTGCGTTCCTCTTCCGGTCTTATAAAATATGCTGTACTAGTAACTCATAATTTGCTATAGTTATTTTATCATAACGTAAATGAGGTGACAATATGCAGATACATGGCTTCAATAAACTTACTCTGTTGGATTACCCGGGACATCTGGCAGCAACCCTATTCCTCGGCGGTTGTAATATGCGTTGCCCCTTCTGTCAGAATGCTTCTCTTGTACTAAATCCCAAGGCTCAGCCCTCTATAGGTGAAGAAGAGGTACTTGCTGTACTTTCTAAGCGAAAGAACCTTATCGAGGGTGTCTGTATCAGTGGCGGAGAGCCCACGTTATATAAAGAATTGCCGGAATTAATCCGCAAAATAAAAGCTCTAGGCCTCCTAGTCAAGTTAGATACTAACGGCACCAATCCCGTAATGATAAAGGCTCTGGTCCGGGAGCAATTAATTGACTATATTGCGATGGATATAAAAAACTCCAAGGAGAAATACGCTGTAACTTCGGGTATTGCTGATCTTGATATCCGTTCGGTGGGGGAAAGCGTGTCCTATCTTTTAGGCTCCAATATCCCCTACGAATTTCGCACTACTATTGTGAAAGAATTCCATACCACAGAAGATATCCTGTCCCTCGGAGCATGGTTAAAAGGTGCTAAGTCTTATTATCTACAGTCGTTTCAGGATTCCGAGGATATCATCGAGCCGGGATTAAGCAGCCATACAAAAGAAACCTTGGTAGGTTTTGTAAATCTTCTACGGCCCTTTATCGAACAAGTCTCCTTACGTGGAATTGATTAGAGGAAGAGAGGAACCTTATGTCTGAAGTTTATGAAACTAACCGCTTACTCCTTCGGGTATTATCAAAGGAGGATACTGACCGAGTTCTATCCTTCTGCTTGGATAACCGGGAATCGTTCGAACCCTGGGAGCCCATAAAGGATTTTAATTTTTATACTCCTCCCTATCAAAAAGCCTCCCTTACTGCTGAAAAGAACCTCATGACAGACGGAAAGCTTTTAAGGTATTGGATTTTTCGAAAAGAGTCTCCCGATGAGATCATCGGGAGTATTTGTTTTCAGAATATTCTGCACGAGCCCTACCGGAGCTGTTTGCTCGGATATAAGCTGAGCCACCGCTACCGCCACCAGGGATATGCTACGGAAGCACTGAACAAGTGCATAAAGCTTGCATTTGAAGAACACCTCCTCCACCGTATAGAGGCTTATATTATGGAAAGCAACGAGCCTTCCCTGCAACTGATTAAGCGACTGGGTTTTTACTATGAAGGCCTTGCCTTCTCCTATGCAAGAATCAATGGCATATGGTCGGATCACAGAAGATATGTCCTGATCAACCCGAATACCGGCTTATAAGGTAATTGGTAAATACCAATATCCGAAATCGCCCTGCCTTAATTCCCTCTTTTTGATGGATTTGAAGCTCTCAAACCCGAACATCCTTGCCATGAACTGCTCTCTGCCATGGTATAAGCCGGGTATTCCAAGTATGTAGAAATATCCGTAGCCATTTTTCATCTTAGCAAAGACAAGATGATGATAGCAATAATATCCATGCATTAGAAAGCTGTTATTACAATAGGGCCAGAGCTCCTTCGGCAATAGACCGATGTCCTTCGGTTCAATTTTTACACATTGCGTTATTTCGTTATCCTCGAACGGGTATATTCGCGGATAATTATCAAAAAAATGCTTAGCCGCCGGAGGGTCCGAAGACACAGCGCTCACGGTCTGGTTTGCATTCAACTGTTGTACAGCCTTCAATTCGGCCGCATTCATTTCTTCTATTATTTGAAATAACTGCTCCTGACCTTCCTTATCATATTCCCGATTCAAGGCACCCTGATTCCATGGTTCCACTTCCGATTCTTTTTCTTCCACTAATTGCTCTGTATTAATTAAGGCTTCCCCTTGTATGTCTTCTATGTAACCTGCTTCTTGCTTTGCGGTCTCCATTGACTGCCACTGAAGTCGCTCTACCATCTTATACCCTCCCGGCAGCATATATCTGGGAGTATTTAATTCTGCTTGGAGCTGTTCCTGATGAGCATCCTTCATCGACATGGTATTTCGTTCAAATTCGGCACTTAATCTTATACTCCTCTCCTTCGTAGTATCCGGTTCCTGATCCGGCTCCATACGCTTTGCCACAGCTTCTTGTCTTTTGTCTTCTTGTCTTTGGTCCTCTTGTCTGTTTTTCCCTCGCCTCAGAGCAGTATGAACTTCCTGTGTAACTATGGGTTTATCGTCCCAAATTGTTGCAAAAAAAACACTTTCATTTAAGAAAATCATGATTCCGCTCATATTGGTCAATGCAAAACCAGACCCCATGACATTATTCTCATCTGCCGACAATTTACTGTCCATCACTTGATTCTTTAACACGGTATCGCCCAGATAAATCAGCTCTACTCCCTGCTTTCCCCTCAAAATCATATAAGTAGGGAATATGCTGTCAAGCTGACCAAGTAGCTGCATATGCAGGGTTAACTTGCACTGCCCGCCTTTTGCCTCGACTTTGACAAAGCCTACATTTTTTTTCTTCAATCCATCTTCATATTGATACATATACGAAACCATTCTTTTATAATCAGTCAAAATAATAATCCCTCGCTTTCCATTGCCTGATCAGGTTGTATCATTTCCTGTTCAATATATTCATGAACAAGCTATAATATTACAATGGATGAGGGATCTTATGAGGTATTATTAATGACACCCGAATCATTAATTACACGTTGTACTATTTAACAATTCATTCGAAAGTGCAGCAAACTGCCCGAGGGTTAGTGCTTCACCTCTAATATTATCCGGGAGACCAAGTACTTCAAGCGCTTTTTGAACCGCCTCTTTATCAAAGGAAACCTCTATAGAGTTATTCAACCCGTTCACCAGTGTTTTGCGTCTCTGATTAAAAGAGGCGCGAATCATGCGAAATAACAGCTTTTCATCTTCCACAGCAACCACGGATTTCTCATGAAGGGTAAGCCGTATCACAGCCGATCCGACATTTGGGCGCGGCATGAAACAGTTCGGAGGTACATTTGCGGCAATATAAGGCTTTGTATAATACTGAACCGCAAGAGATAATGCCCCATAATCCTTGGTGCCCGGCCCTGACTGCATCCGGTCCGCAACTTCTCTTTGAACCATAACTGTAATACTGACTAACGGCAGCTGTTTCTCCAATAAATCCATGACAATCGGAGTCGTTATATAGTAAGGTAAATTTGCCACAACCTTAATCGGTCTGCCGTTATTTCTCTCTTGTATCAGTGCCTTTAGATCAAGCTTAAGAATATCCTGATTAATTACCGTGACATTCTCATAGGGTGATAGCGTATCTGCAAGAATGGGCAGCAACATTTTATCAATTTCAACGGCCACAACCTCTCTGGCATTTTCACAAAGATACTGTGTCAATGTGCCGATTCCGGGTCCGATTTCAAGAACAAAATCCTCTTTGGTAATCTCCGCGGCCTGAATTATTTTATCCAGAACATGCGTGTCAATCAAAAAATTCTGTCCGTATTTCTTCCGAAATACAAAGTTGTATTTATTTAAGATTTCAATTGTGTTTTTTGGATTTCCCAGTTCTGCCATGCTTGTCCCTGCCAATTCTCTCTCTGTTTCTATTGTTGCTTCCTAATCTACTACTTTTGTCAATTCTTTATTTATTACTATTGTTGCTTCCTAATCTACTTCTTTCGTTAATTTTTTATTAATTACTACGTTACTTCTTAATCTACATTGTTCTAAATTTACTATGTTCTTTTTGCCTAATTTATATGATAAAATTTCTTTGCGTTCTCCGAGGTTGTCTTGATTACTTCTTCACAACTGATATTCTTGATTCTTGCAATCTCTTTTGCAACATAGGTCAAATTGGCAGAGGTGTTGCGCTTTCCTCTCAATGGCACAGGCGAAAGATACGGACAGTCCGTCTCAAGCACCAGCTGGGACAACGGCGCATATTCGACTACCTCCTTCAGCTTCTTCCCGTTTGTAAAGGTAACGACTCCGCCGATTCCCAAGTAAAAGCCCATATTCAAATACTGCCTTGCCTGTTCTATCCCATAGCTGAAACAGTGGATAATAGCACCGATTTCTTGAATGTCCGCTTCCTTTAGCATTCCATAGGAATCACTAATTGCGTCACGGCTATGGATGACGAGCGGCAGCTCCTCTTCCTTCGCAAATTCCATCTGTCTTGCAAACCATTTCTGCTGAATACTCCGATCCGCAGTATCCCAGTAATAATCCAGTCCGATTTCACCGACTGCCACAATCTTCGGATGCCTTCCCTTTTCCTTCAACCATTCAAAAACTTCCTCACTTAATTCCCCGGCATCACCCGGATGTATCCCGATTGTGCCGTAATGATAAGGATATTGTTCTATAATTGCCCGTATACGATCAACCGATTTTATGGAGGAGGAGGCATTAACAACATATTCAATTCCCTGCTTTGGCAGATTCTCGAGCAGCTCTTCCCTGTCTATATCAAAAGCATCATCATCATAATGCGCATGCGTATCAAAAATCATATTGGCTCCCTTATATTCTTTATTTATCCTGTAGTCTTCGGTTAATAAACGCCAATCGTTTATTAAAAAATCTTACAATAAATCCAACTGAAAATGCTGCTATTAGTGTTCCTTCACGAACTCCGATCAGTTTATGAAAGATACCGAAGGAAGTAATTGTTGTAATCATTACCATTGTTGTATCAAAGAAAACCTTAACCACTCCAAATTCACGCTTTAGCTTAGCTGCAATTACCTTAATCAGTGCTTCTCCGGAAAGAATCAATACATTGGCAGTCACCTGCAAACTGATTCCGAAGGCAAGCACAACACAACCAATCAATAGAAAAATCAGCTTTTGCGGATAGCTCGTAAGGTTAAAAACCGACAGCATCCACAGTGACAAATCAATGAAATATCCGAAGATAATTAAAACAAAAATCTGCAGAATCTGAATTTTCTCATATTCCTTCCCCAGAAGAACCATCTGAGCTATTACAAACAGCATATTAAATATAAATGTAAAAGTCCCCATAGAAAGAGGCAACCCTATACTTAGTACATACGGTACACCGGAAATAGGCGATACTCCCAGCTCCGCCTTTGTCGCAAAGCTGATACCTACGGAACAAAACCACAGTCCCACTATAAATAATACGTATCGAATGAATATTTCCTTCTTTGGCATATTGTCGAACCACCTTTAGTTCCAGACGTCTATCTACAAGCTATCAGACTGCAGACAACATTTATCATATGATGATAAGAAGTAATTGTCAAGACGGTTTCCAATTGGCATTGACCCTTATCATAACCATTCAGCCTAGTAAGATAGTGACAAGACCGGAAAAGAAATGTTTCCATATAGGAGCCGCTTTCGCTAAGTTGCCTTACTTATCTTGATATTTCATTCTGATTTTACCGGTCATACTATGAATCATAAGCTTCATAACACAAGTCCTTACCATCACATTCATGTTAATCGGGAAATCCTCCATATGGTACTGCTTCATTAATACGTTCATTGCATGTTCTTTCTCCCCATCGCCTACAAATTGAAGGAAACCTTCTCCTATCACACTTTCATATTCCATCGTGCAGCTTCCGGTCTCGGGCGATGAAACCAGCTTATGGGAGCAATCCATCTCAAAGGCGACCCTGTTATTCTTTCTTATCAGCTCATACTTCTTCCCTTCATTCGCACCGTGAAAATAAAGAACCGTATCTTCGCCTACAATTTCCATTCCAAAATTTAAAGGCAAAATATAAGGCACCGGTTCATCTGAAATCGCCAGTCGGCAAACCTCACATCTTCTAATAATATCAATTAAATCACCGTTGTCAGTTACTTCCCTGTCACTTCTTCGCATCGCTGTTTCTCCTACTCTTCGTGTCGTCTTCTCTTTTTTTTGTTCTGCTTATATTGTTTACAAAACTTGTTATATAACTTGTCCTCTTTACAATAACATAAAGTTATCTACATTTACATCCCCCAACCACTAACTCAATTTATCCTGCAAATACACGTTTTTAACTTTTAATATAACTGATTGTTTTTGCCACTCAGTGACAACTATTGATAGAATAATCTTTTCTTCATAGGATATGTTTGTTCAGGGTATTACTTGTTATTTTCTAATATTTTATTCATAATTTTCTTCCTTAGTATAAATCGTGTGATTATGCTCCAAAAAAGCAAAAACAACAACTCTGTGATTAAAAAAGAAGTCCCACCATTCGTTGTATTTGTTTTCATACCATCCATTTTATGAGCATATATAGAAGCGTCATTCATAGCATGAATTATAACGAGTCCCCAAATATTTTTACTGCATATATAAACCGCAGCTGCGAAACTGCCATATCCCGCAGCAAAAATCATTTGAGTAATAACATAAGATAAAGATATACCCTTATGAGACAAATTACCAATATGTATTAAACCAAATAAAAACCCTGTAAAAAAGCATACAAAATTAATATCTAATGAAGTGGTATGCCATTTTTTTAGGAGAATATGAAGTACCCCCAGTCTAAAAAAGAATTCTTCAAATATACCTACTGATATTAACCCTAATATATATTGTATTATTTTGATTCCGGCTATATCTGGCTTTTTATTAATTAGTGTTTGTACAAATAAAATTATTACTATTGACAGTATAAAACCACCTTGAATTAACGCTTTTCCTGTGTTTCTAAATGATAATACATCAACATTTACCCATTTAGCTTTCGCAAGAAATATAACTATGCATATTGATAAACTAATTTTTATAATGGTTAATGGGACATTCATAACACCTTCATAAGCATTCTGTAATCCCAGTATTAAACAACTACCTTTATAAATAGAATAAATAATCATTAGAAACAGAATTGCTATAATACTATGTTTTATCCTAATAAATTTTATAAACTCAATCATTCTCCACCTCTTATTTTGTATTTATTAGTTTCATTTTCTATTAAGATTATAGCTTATATATTTGGTGCTATTATATCTTATCAACCACGAAATTGCTATTGTCTATTAACATTATTTGTTAAATAATTACGTTTTGGCTGTCTATCTATATCTCGATTTTGCCATACATCAATCGCCTCACTTACACTATTCAAAATAAGAATTCATTCCTTTCGGTTACTATAATGGAATTCCAAATGATTTGTTTTTCTAAAATTAAAATGGTACAATAATACATAATATGTGAGTCTCGTTTAATATATTTTTTTGGAGGGAGTAAATTGATGAAGAAGAGATATAAAGTAAGCCTAGTCTTTGGACTAGTTATATTCATTTTCATCTGTGGTTGGTTGTTACGACTTGACCGCTTTGGGTTCACGAGTCTTGATTGGGTAGATTTTATAGAATATAAGCATGAACTATACGTAGCCGTACCAGATACCAACGATACACGTCATATTGTTGCTGACACTGACATCGGTGTGAAAGTTGGAGAAGTAAAGTATACCCTTCAGGGCAAGGTGCGGAGTAGTTGCTATACCTATCGAAATTTTGATGCCTCCTTTTTGGAAAAGGGGACACCTATTTATCGGATAAAGGATGAGAATAAAAAGAATCAACTTGCGATATACATAGATGGATTTTATTACTTATACCAAGCGGAAGATGATTGATTAGATAATATTAATACCCTGCCGGCTAAACACATGATGTTTAGTTAGCAGGGTATCTTCTACGCCTTAGATTATTACTTTATAATTCAATTAACTTTATTTCTACACATCTGTATACACAACATTTGTGAGTTCTCAAATAGTTTGAGAATTTCTTAACGGATTTACTAGGTTTTAGACACATGATTCTCAAATAGTTTGAGAATATTTCTCATAAAGATTGAGAGTTTCCTCATAATTCTCATAAAGTTTGAGAGTTTCCTCATAACCTACTTTTTCTGTTATTATTATATAGATTCTTTAGAAATACTACAATGAGCTATTGATTATATAATATTTGTGGTACATCGGTCTAAATCAACCTCGTCATAATAAAATATATTTTACTGCAATATTGTTTTAGATTGTGCATCAAGAATTACTTACTTATTGGAGTTCTATTTAAATGATTTCTCTTTACAAACCATACGAAATTGATCTATGCACGCTTTAGATATTGCATCATCCATTAACTTTTCTTCACAAATTAATTTTTCAATATCTATATTGAGTGATACATCACTAAGAAGATTAACCACATTATTAATTATTGATTTCTGTATTAATAATCCGGTTTTTTTTGTCCATGCATCTATATCTGATCTTATTTCACTAAATTTGTGTCTAGTAACATTTAAATTCATACGAGAATTGGCAGTACAATTACAATAAAGTTTGAATACTCCTAAAGGAAACAAGCCCCACAGATTTGTATTGAATTTTATTCCATCTTGACAAAATACAAATGCGTCATTATGCATTATTATATCAATATCAGAAACTTTTTCAGCTAAATGAGATTGGTTATATAAAATTTTAGTTATACGATCAAATAAATCATAAGAATCATCGTAAATACTTTCAATTAACCTATCTCTATTTGAATAATCCATATTTCTAGTTTCAGAATAATCAAGTTCATTTGAGAATAGAAATTTATTGTTTCTGCAAAAAATTGCGTAATATCTTGTATCAAATCGAACTGTACCAAATTCAACATCAGATTCCTCGTATTCATCCCAATAAGTTGACTGTAGTTCATCTTCTATATCAAAATCGTCATATACTCCCCTAATAATATAGTTTCTTTTATGTTTTTCTCGTGAAATCGGTATTTCACTGTAACCAGAAATTTTTGAGAGCGAAGAACATATTTCACCTTTTGAGAATAGAAAGCCATTTATTGCAGAATATTCACATCCTTCATCCGAATTACAGTATTCATGATTCAATAAAATTATTCCTGTTTCTGAAGATAGATTAATTGGATTATTAGTATATGCAATATCCCATATTTCTAGGTCATTGTTTAAGAGCATAATACAATATTTCCATTCAAATCCCATTGTTACTTTCGAATTTTTTATTTCCTCATAAGAGTAGTTATAAAAAGATTGTTGCTTGCGATATTGAACTATGAGGTTTTCTAAATTATTAAAATATTGCATTATTATATTAATATAAGTTTCAGTTGAAGTGAATAAATTTCGTTCACTTATATTTTTCTCATTAAGAGCAAAAAAAGGTAATTCCAACCCCGAATCTTTAATTAATACTATTATATTTCTAATTAGTTTTTTAAATTGATCAAACTTTTTAACATCAGAATATTTTTCGTCTGATTCCATATTATCTTTAATCCAATACTCAAGATTTGATAATTCATCAGTAATATTAGTAAGTGCATTAATTTTAGCAGTTATTGGAGATATTAATTTCTTTCGTTTTATATCGATACTATAAAATTGATCTTTTAATAAATAAGTTTCATTTAATAAACTATTAAACTCTGGATTAGTTGCTATTGTATTATATACATTTTCGAAGCTATCAAGATCAACATATATAATTCCTATACTAGGATATATAAAAGTATTTCTCAAGTATGTTTTAATTTTACTATATACAAAATCATCCTTTAATTTTAATCTAATTGCAGTTCCATGAAAACTGGATATAGTTAAATTTTGTATTACTGCAAGATTGCTATTGGCTGCAAGAGAAACTTGATGAATAAAATCATCCTCCTGCTTTTTCGTAAATATTTCAATATTGTTAGCATTAATTAAGCACGAAACAAAACCTATCCCAAATTTAGCTATACTTGGGAATTCAAATTTTCTTTTATCAAATCCAGAATAGCCAGAACCGGTTACTTTAAAGAGAAATTTTTTCAAATCTAAATTATTCATTCCAATACCTGAATCAATAATGATTAACTCTTTACGTTTTTCTGAAAACCCAATAAAAACATTATCACAATTGTCGTTAATATTCCAAGATCGTGGTGATATACTATCCATAGGAATTGACAGATCTAAATATAGTCTTAACAATGATGCATCTATCGAATTTTGTATCAATTCTCTAATAAAATCAAATTCATCAGTATATATAGATTGAGACAGCAATTGCCATATTTTACCATTATCATCGATTTCAAATCGCAATTCCTCAACATCAAAATTTGTTCCTGAAGCCTTATTAACTTTAGTATTTGGAGCCGGAAAAATCACTGCATACTTTTGTAAATATGTATTCGCATGAAGTATTTCATTATTCAAATAGCTTAACCATGTAGACCAGATTTTATATTGGTCAACATCTTCTGCAAGGACTTCGATTACTAATTCGTTTGGACTATAGTTATATGTTTGCACTTTTTTATTACGTATATTATGGTTAAAAGCTTCAACTGAATAATTTGAGCTAAAACACGATAAAACAAAATCGTTTGTTCTACACTCTTCAATATCCATTAAATCTCCAATTCTAAGTAAGATGGAGAGCAGGGAGTATTTTACCTCGTCGAATTCTATCCTATCTTTTTTGTTGAAACAATCATCTTTATATAATTCTTGAATATTTAATCCGTGAGCATAGCAAACAAAAGAGATGACTGGTTTTAATCTATCTCGATGATTTATTAATTTCAAATGCTCATCAAAATACTTATCTAAAACTTTGGTTGAAAATTCATTATGTTTATCCCTTAATTGGATTTGATCAGTTTGATCATACAATGCCATTCCTGTGTCGTGAAACAAAGCAGCCATAATAAGACAAAACAATTCCGTATCAGATAGGTTTTTTTGTATAGAATCACTGAGTAACACGGACAAATAATTTAATATACGAAATGAATGTTGAATACCATGATCAGGATAGGTACTAAATTCTTTCTTAATAAACTGCAATAAAAAATCCATATCAGATGCTATAGGAATCAGGATTCCTGAATACTTAATTGCATTCTGTGTTGTTCGTTTCGACAATTGTTGATATAATCCTATGTCTAGTAATGATAACATTCCCATTTGTCCTTATCCCCTATTTTTTATATTTTACATCTGTCCTACTAAAATAATTCTATATTCATTTTAATGTCACATTATTATATCCATGGAAGTATTTACACTGTTACTCTAAATCTAGCCTGTGATTTAATATCTACGAATAAACACGATTGATGCTATACATATTGGTATAAGTGGCTAAAAACTTATGCAGATGAACTTCACATTGTCAATATATGTGATTCATTTTCTTTCTTCTCTAAGCTTTTTTATTTTAATAAAATTTTTCATCCATATTTTACCACTATGCTACACAAAATGATGTAATTATTTGCAAAATTTATGTTTCTCTAGATGAAAATATAAATACCCCGCCCCGAACAAATTAGATTATCCATATTTCACCGGGTCCTCCATATCTAGCCTTACAATAGATGAATATCTATCTCATCATCAGTGTAAAAATTTAATTCTTTGACTTTTATGCCTTTTTTCTTTATAGCTTTTCGTAACCTCTTGCATCTATCCCATTGGTTAAAGTACCCTGTATCTGGTAAGATATTTTTTAATTTTACCCATTTATGGTCAGGATATATCAATTTTGCCAAACGCTCATGAACGTTTAATACAGCAAACGCTATAATCTCTTCTGGTAAAGTGTTCTTATTACAAATAATGAAGGGTAAATACCAATCTGCAACTTCATTTTTTTGATCCTCGCTCAGAGTTTTGATTTGTAATAAAACAAAAATATGAACAAGTGTTTCAAATGAAATCTTATCGGAATAAGGATCAACAATCTTAAGCAATGTCAAAAGTTGTTGTTCGGAATAATTCATATAGTTACTCATTAACAAGGTTGCAGCAATAGCAGAATAGCACTTGCAAATTTCAAACATTTTTGAAGTATTATTGTGTTTTAGCGTCTCTATCCCAAGTAGATAGTCTAAAAATATTGATATAGATTCTTCTTTCCATATTGAATAGATATCACATGCAAAATCATAGGCACTTGTGTTTAAAACTATTTTTATCAACTCTTTATTTGATTTAGTAATATCCTTACATGTTTTTAAACAATCAAAAATTCCTTGCTGAAATCCAAATGTTTGTTTCCAGATAGCATTACAATTTGCTAGGGTAGGGTTAATCGTAATTAGAACATTGCAAATACTGTAATCCATATTTGAAAAAGATTCTAAATCTATTGGTGTTAATAGGTATGCATAAGATGTTAAGTATTTTTCTTGAATTTCAGGGCTATCTAAATTAGCAAGATAGTTCACTATCTTTTTTGAATTGGAAGAATCTGTTACAAAAGCTTTTCGTATTAATTCTTCTAAATTTATCTGGGATATGTTAATCCAATCAAATTTAAGAGATGCAATAATTAGGTTGGAATGCAAAGTATATTTACCCCAAAAATCAAATTTTCCATCAAAATACAGAGATAACAATGCATTGCCAAAAACGAATCTTTCTTTTTCAAAAACTTTATCAATAAGTTCCAATGATGCATAGATATCAATGGTTTTATTTCTTGTATAAAAACATGAGTATAGCTTTATAAACATTGTAATACCAAGGTTTTTATTACCAATAAAAGTAAATATGTTTTTAAATTTTACTAATTTGCTCCATTCATGATTAATTAATAAATCATAGGTATTCGTAACCCAAGGTGGAAATTTTTGCACATCATTAATATTTTTTACCAAAGAAATATCATTAGAGATATTAGCCATATTGTTTTTTGCGCTTTTAGAGAAAAATTGTAAACTGAGAATATCCGTATTTACTTTTTTAATTGAACCAGTGCCTGTAATAAATGAAAAATTATAAGTAATATCACTGTAGCAGTTAAACCAAACAAATAGAAGTTCGTTAATATATTCTTCTGAATTATTTGCAATAATGTAATTAGGGGGTTTTTGTCCTAACATAATCCAAATAAGATATTGCAATTTTTTACCATCGATGTTAGGTATGTCTGAATTTAGAGAGGATATTTCAATCGGTATAGCATAGTTGTTTTCAGAATTATCTCCATTAGGTCTATTAAAAAGCGATAATAGTAGATTGATATTGCGAGCATAAAGATCCGTATCTTCAAGAGATAGAATTAATGAGTGTGTCCAAACACATCCCGGTCTAACCATTTCATAGGCATACCATGTTTTTGCCAAAACTATAAGTTTTTCTTTTTCTAAAAAGTAACCAGTGAAATATGAACTAAATTCTTCAGATATTTCTGTATTTGAAAAATCACTAAGCATGTCCATTTTTTGTTTAGATTCTTCTGAAAGTGAAATAGACGCCTCTAATAAATGATGTCCATTTGAATATCCATGTAATATTTGATGTATAACAACATGATTTTTATCCATTTCAATCACCTATCAACAAATATAGTGGCAAAGTTAAATCATTACCAATATAATCATCATTACTTTCAACAAGTATCCTTTGGTAAGGATACTCCTTATCCAAAAGTGAGTCTTTTTGTTCAAGTTCACCACCCTGAGCGCTAATTCCCCATGTGTAATATTCTATATATTGTGGGTTAGAGTTACAATATTGTGATAACATATTCATGCGTTCATTTAAAAATTGCTCAGGCTTCATTTCGCTACAGTTTGACTTCATTAAATCCCAAGCAGAGAACATAAACCCTATTTTAATCTTTTTATTTTTACGAAGGTGTAAAAAAATTCTTAGCAACTGAATAATTTGGATCTGTAATGGATCGTGTTCTTTTGGATCACGGGTCAGGGGCTTTGTATTGATAGACTCTTCATTATTTTGATCTCTAAAGTGTTCCGAAATCAATCCGAGTTCTTTTACATTTTTCACATTTACAAAAAACAAGAATGTATCTGCTTCAATTATATAGTTTGCTAATTCTTCTGGAATTTCATGTACTGCATATATTTTTTGAAATGTCTCGCCAGATAAGTCAGGCAAATACAAGTCAACGGTTTCTTTATTAGGAAGTTCTAAATTTATTGTTATGTCTTTGTGCTCGTTGGTTTGAAATGTTCTCTCCAAAGGCTCCATGTTCACCCATTTTTCGCTCAAGTTAGCAAGATACTGTACATTCTCAATTCTATGTAATTTGAGTTTTGAATCATAATTATCTGCACTAATTAAATTCATTAAAGCTGCAAGGAAAGTTGTTTTTCCTGCATTAGGCAACCCCGCAATAAAACATTTATTATCCATTTGTTTCACCACCTAGCAATTTGTAGTTCAATTTATTGAACTCTGACTTCAAGTTATTTGTAGGAGCACATGGAATATAGCTTGAATTTTGACAATTCTTTTGCATCCATGTTTTTAATAATCCATCTATTCCATAACCGATAGCAAGTCCTTTGTTTTGTGGCATTGCCGCTATATTATGGACAGTTACGTCTGAAATATATTTACTTACTAAGGATACCAAGCTTTGTACACTCTTTTCAACAGCCGCTTTTAAATTAGCATCTGCGGATGCTTGAATTGCATCGTATTTGCTAACAATAATTTGTGCATGAGTATGATTTGTGAATAACTGTGCATCAAAAATTGTTCTTGCCATGTTACGCATTGAATCTATAGCACCATTGCGAAGAGTTTTATCTGCCAGTTGCACTCCATCAAGTACAAATGTATAATCATCAGTCGCTTTCAAAAAGGGCATATTTTCTTTTAAAGTAGTAACATTTCCTTTGTGTGAAAATATGAACTCTCCTGATATATCAGCAAACAAATAATTTGTTTTTGAATTTGTTTTTGGGTCAAATAGCTTCATGTGCAAAAATATTCTTTCATTGAATCTACTTGTTCTTAATGTTGATGCCGTCCTATTTTTTGAATTTAAGCGGGTATAAAATGAGCGTTCCTCATACCCTGTCAATGTAGCAGAGTCTGAAAAGTAGAGTCCACAAAAAGGGGTTCTTTGAAACAATTGATAAATTGTAGTTTCTATCGTAGTTTTTCCACTTTCATAAGGCCCAATAAAAGCAATTATTTTGCTTTCTTCAGATGCTGTTATTGGATATATTTCATCTAATGTTAATGCATTACCATGAGGTAACCTTAAATAACCCGGCTTTTCAGCATCCTCATAGAGTTCATCTGAATTTAAGGTCTCTATTTCATCACTTATAAGTGTATCAATATCAGGTACCTGCTCAACCTCTATTGCAGGAATTCTATTTATTATATTAGCATCTTCCATAATTATTCACAACCTTCTAATTTCTCGAGAATACATTCAAGGTATATCATTTTTGCCCATTCCAAAATAGTATTCTCTACTAATTCTACATTAAATGAAAGTTTGTTTGACGCTGTACTTTTCCATACATCAGGCATATTTGCTTCTAAAGCGCAATTTATTGAAATCAACAGCGGGGTATTCGACTGTAAGCTTAAATTAACAGGATAATCCTTTAATATTGACATTTTTTTGTCATTGTCAAGAGAATCAATAATTTTAACAAGGGAGTATGATTTAGTATCTGATTTACAATTGGATAACATTTTTTCCAAAAATCCTTCAAATGCAAAAGGTCCTGGACAAACTTTTACAAGGTCAGCTAATTCTTTTCCTAATATTAAGGCAATATTGAGTGGTGCTGTTGTTTTTGAAATTGATTTATTTAGCTCATTGCTCCAGCTACCAGTTATCCAAGATAAAATATCAGAATCCTCGCTTAAAATATCCAATTTTTCTTTTATATTTGTTTGATTTACATTTATAAGCTTAAAGTTTTTGTTAAGTTCTAATAAAGATTTTGAAAGTGATTGTATACCCGTATCGTCCAGCGTTGTTAATCCTTCCGATAACTTAATGAACTCATCTGTGCTTTTTGTAGCGTATGTTTTGCATTTTATTTCTTTTTCTCGAAGCTCAGATGAAGTTTGAAAAAAGCACTCAAATGCTTCGGTAACTAATTCTGGCACTAATATTTCGAGATTGTAATGGGACAAACACATTACTGAAACTGCAATAGTTACTTTTAATGATTCTAATTGCATTAGCTTCATTAAGCAGATAGATGATAAAATTGATAGTTCTCTTAAGCTGTTATCTTGAAACCTCATGTCGATATCTTGAAAAATGGAAACAAAATCATTTTTAAATTGCTCCCTTACATTTAGGCCAAAAGCCATCATAACAAGATCTGATATATCAACGTCTTTTCTGTTACAGTATTTATCGATACCTTGCCACCTTTTTTCCAATTGCCCTTCTAGCGGATTAGGGCATACCTTAATATAATTTTTAGAAAATACATTTTTCATCATTTTACCTCCAAATTAATTTCGTCAAGAATCTTTTTGTACAAAGCTTCAAGCTTTCCCTGCTCTTTAGCATGATTAATTGCATTTGTAAGAACTGTTGCAATAGATTTTGATTTATCTTCTTCTGATATTAAATCTAAATATGTAAGGATTTCAATCTGCTTAACCCAAGATAAGTCATAAAAATTATATACGATTTCTCGTTCATCAATAACTATACAAGCATTATCTATAAACGCTTGTTGAGTAAATGGTTCGTTTAAAATACATGGTTGAGAATCCTCAAGGTTTTCTTTTCTTTTTTTATCTATATTTATTTTATGTTTAATAGAATTTTTGCCTTTTCCACAAGAACTATCAAATGTGAATGAGTCTCTATCTGAACTTAGACATCTTGGGAATATCTCTATATTTAGTATTTTTTCATTATTTTCAATTTCCCCCTCGATTGATAGCCAATTATATCTTGGTAGCCAATCAACAGTTCTTGTGGGATGTACGGCGCCTGAGTAGAGTATGACATTATTCTCACTTATGTCAAATGATTGCGAATGCATATGACCATATAGTTGTATATCAGCTCGTTTGTTTATACGTGACAACATGTCTCCTTTAAACTTCCAACATTCAGGTGGGTGATGACACATTAATAGTGTAGCTGTGCCATCACTATAATCTGGAATTTGAGATTGACCTATATACATTAATCTACCTGTTTTATAATCTGTTTTAGTGGAGATAAAAGAAGAATTAATACCAATAATCCTGAAATGAAACTCATCAGTTAAATCAAAGCCTTTTTGCCAAGAAATTTTATTGTTGGAAATATCACATTCAAATCTCCTCGCAAAATTATTATAATTTTCTATAGGAATAAATAACATGCTTTGGTTATCAGCATTTATGTATTTGCTAAATTCTTTATCAGCAGCATCAATGGTACATGAAGACTCGACGGCATCTTGCGCAATTGGAACAAAAGCAGAGTTGTCGATTGTGATTTGATTAACATCGTGGTTTCCTGGCACACAATATACATCGCTTGGCTTGATATTAAAAATTTCACAAATTTCATTGAGATAGTCTTTAGCAATATTATATTCCTCAGTATTGCCGGAAAAGGCAATATCTCCAGTGACTAGAATACCACATACATTATTTAAAGTTTTCGTGGCATTGGATTTTAAATCAGTTATTATCGCTTTACGTAAATCATTATCAATATCATCTGGTTTATTACTTGACTTTACAAAATGAATATCTGATAAATGAATAAAAGAAATTTTCGACAAAGTACACACCTCACTTTAGTATTGAGTTTTCTTTTATTTAATAATTGTAACTTTTTTAGGATTGCTTAAAAATTGCAGTGACTTTTGCAATGTTATTTTCTGTACCCATTGTTTCACATGCTATCGTATTATTAAGCATTAATTACTGATTTTGATAAGATTTATGTATTCATTGATATGTTTATCTTCCCATTGCTAATATATGTAGTTCATTTTCTTTCTTCTCTTTATCTTCTATTTATTTTGATATAATTCATCTCATCCATATTTTACCACTATACTCGACAAAATAAAATAGTTATTTACAAACTTAATATTTTATATTTCATTATAGTTCCTTACAATTTTCCATGTATATTTTCTATTAGTTAAGAAAAACTAAGTAGAAAATCAAGGAGGCAATTGATGGAATTACTAATCCGGCCTGCAATCGAACAAGGAGAGTGTCTTTCAAGTTATCTTCAAAGAGTATCGAATTCAAATTTTATAAGTTCTCACTACCTATGGCGCCATGTCTTAAAATCAAATACCCATTATCCCCAATCATCTATTTCTAGATTAGTTGATGTTACCCCATCTAGCACACTAGATTTAAGCCTATTGTCCTCATTGTTATTAACTAGCCAGAATACACTTGAGGACATAACTTTTATGAATGTTTTCAAAAAGTTTGGTGTTGATATAGATGATATAAATCACAGTCGTATATTAGGTAATCTCATCGATACTAACAGAAAATTTTGTCCCGAATGTATCTCTGAAAATCCGTACTTCAAATTAATATGGCAGGTAACAGAAATTAAACATTGCGAGAGACATGGACTTGAACTTAATACAAAGTGTAGTAATTGTAATAGTTTTATACCCATACTCCCTAATTCAGCCGATATTAGAGAGTGCCCTTCTTGTGGTTTTGATTTATGCAAAAATTTAAGAATGCAATATGTCAGCAGTGGCAATGAACAAAGAATCTATGCTGATTGGCATTATATGTTAAATCAAAAAACATCACCTTTACATTCAATTGGTAACATAAATAATGAACAGAATATAGCTCTACGAATTTTATTTTTTACAGAACCTTATAAGAATGTACTAACCATGGATGAGAAGACTACAATGTCTTCTATAATGCAATTAGCAAGATGTACTAAATCATCACTGACGTTTATACACTTAGGATCAATTCTTCATTTTTTACGTAAATGTAATGTTCCAATTCAAGAATTCTTCAGCATGAATTTACCCCAAGAATATATTGTTTCAATCTTAAGACCGAAAGTCAGATTAATTGATAACCTTACATGCCAGGCCCCTTGGTGTAAACAATATCTTAAAAATGGCTCACTAAAAAGAACTCCAAGCTCTTTAAGGATTCACAAATCAGGTGATACCCTAAAATATTATATGTACTGCAAATCATGTGCTACTGAGTATGCACTTGATACTAATGGATTGCTCTGTGAAAGAAGTTTCTTTATTCAGTTCGCTTGGAACAAAGTAAGACCTCTACTAAGCAGCTGCTGCACTTTAAAGGAATTAACTCTTAAGCTTAATTCTTCTCAAGACAAAGTAACAAGGTCAATTATCTTCTTAGCTGCTAATCATATTATAGCCCAAGATGATCTACCGGTTAATATACCTTCAACCAATAATGAAGTCATTATGTCAAGAATTAAAGATAATGTCATAAAAGGTATTCCAGCAAAGAAAATCCGTAGTGAATTAGGGCTTAAGTACAATGACTTTTTATATTATTGGTTAAGCATCGAATGTCAGTTACTACAATTCAACAAAAAAGTTCGTAGACCTGACAAGGCATCATCTAAGGAAGAACGAGAGAGAATGTTCACATCTGTAGTTGAAGAATTAATTGACAGCCGGATACCCATTACGATTAATTCCATATGCGAGGAATTAGATATATGTCCAGAATCGTTAAGACAATGGGGCCTGCTCCCAAAAGTCAAAGAATATAAGAATCTGCAAACCGACTTATTCAAAGAAAATTATAGGGATGAAATCCTTAATAAAGCAAATGAAGTATTATACAAAACTCATTTAAGTAATAATCAAATCAGTAGCGAAGAACTCTATAAGTCTATTGGTGTTAGCAGAACTGTCCTTGTGCGTAATTTCCCTGATTTGACAAAGTATATCCATGAAAGATTATTAGAATATAAGCCATAATCTCTATACAATTGTTTATAGGTATGATATAATATAGAAAAAAATGGATTGGAATAGTTTTATGGAAATTATCGACGGCAGAATGATTAGTGAGCTAGTTCTAACTTCAAAGGAAGTTACAGAAATTTTAGATATAAAAAGGGCCAGACTTAGTCAGATGGTTAAATCAGGTAAGCTGATGCCGATTAAAAAGAATGTATATTTATTGTCGGATGTATTAAAGAGAAAAGAGCAGCAGGAGGAACTTCGCAGAAAATATTATAGACCATCAAAGCTTAAAGAATAGTAGGGGGTGCTTAGTGTGAAAGAAAGTAGTGGGTAGCCAAAAAATGGCCGCATTTGAC
>DBTU01000026.1:69965-102244 GCA_002307215.1 Lachnoclostridium sp. UBA1308 | reverse complement strand
TATGTACCGCTACGTAATGCAACTTAGCGAAAGCGGCTCCTATATGTAAACATTTCTTTCCCGGTCTTGTCACTAACCTTGCTAGGCTGAACTGTAACGAAGTTGTTAATTTATATGCTGATACCTCGCCCACCGGCAAAATGTTATTCGATTTTAGGCAGACCGGTCTTGTAATTATTTGCTTATTATACCATTTGGTGATACAATTAATTTGTGAATAACATAATGATTACATACGATTAACTAGCCTGTGGTGCAGTGTTAGGAACGTATCTATGCTAATTTGACACCCGTACCACCTACACAACAAGACACAGAATTTACTACAGATATCTTCCGTGCAAGCTAAATGAAAGCTTGTATGAATGAGAAGTACAACGATGAATACTCGTAGCAGTATGAAGCACACGTTAGACCAATCTTATTCGAAAAGTAAAGGAGTGAAATGATTGTATGGTACTAGAAGGAAAAGTAGTTGTAGCACAAGGCGGAGGTCCAACCGCAGTAATTAACCAATCTTTAGTCGGGGCTGTGTTGGAATCCAGAAAGTTTCCGCAAATTACTAAAGTATATGGTGCTGTAAACGGGGTTTCGGGAATTATCAATGAGGACTTTCTCGATCTCACCCAGGAAACGACGCATAATTTGGAACAGGTAGCAGTCACACCTTCCTCAGCACTTTATTCTACGCGGGATAAACCGGATAATGCCTATTGCAAAGAGATTTTCAATGTATTTAAGGCTCATGGGGTAAGATATTTCTTTTACATCGGCGGAAATGATTCTGCTGATACGGTACGTATTGTTAATGAACAGGCTGAGTCCTCCGGTTACGAATTTCGTGCTATTCATATTCCAAAGACAATTGACAATGATTTAATGATGAATGATCACACTCCCGGATATCCTTCTGCAGCAAAATTTGTTGCTCAGTCCTTTATCGGTCTTAATCTGGATAACCGAGCATTACCCGGCGTTCATATCGGCGTAGTCATGGGACGGCATGCAGGCTTTTTAACTGCAGCATCGTCGATTGCACAGAAATACCCGGATGACGGCCCACATCTAATCTACCTTCCTGAGCGGCATTTTATCATAGATGATTTTCTCAAGGACGTTAAAGATGTGTATGATAAATATGGCCGTTGTATTATTGCTGTATCTGAGGGTATTACAGACGAAAACGGTGTCCAGATTATCTCGAAGCTAACGAAAAATAAGGAAATTGACGCTCACGGAAATACCCAATTATCAGGTACGGGCGCCTTAGGAGATCTTCTTTCCCAGGAAATCAAGAATCGGCTTGGCATAAGCCGCGTTCGTTCCGATACGCTCGGTTATTTGCAGCGTTCCTTCATGGGCTGCGTATCTCCGATTGATCAACATGAAGCTAGGGAGGTTGGGGAAAAAGCCGCTCAGTTTGCTATCTGGCATAATATCGACGGCTCAATTACAATTCATCGGACAGGCTATTATTCTGTTGATTATAAGATGGCCGATTTGAAGAATGTAGCAGGAAAGACAAAGCTGATGCCGGATAATTTTATTAATAAAAGCGGCAATAATGTTACCGATGCCTTTAAATATTACCTTCAGCCCTTACTCGGCTGTGACATGCCGGAAGCCAGCATGTTGCGGGCACCAAGGGCAGAAAAGCTACTGCATAAGCTGTAAATATTTTTATGAAACGTTTTTTCTTAGATTGTTCATAATAAAAAAAAGAACTTTGTGAAATCGATGTCATTAAGTTGGGGCATTGTCTACATGCCCTAAAAGGGCAGAGTATATGAGAATATACCCTGCCCTTTTTTGTACCATATAAATCCTGAAAAGAAGGTATCTGAACACTGCCATCCTGTGTCACATCGAACAAAATACTGATATTGAAGGCTTGTCCTTATTTAAATTGAATATAATTATCTATTGATAGTGACTTTTCGTTATATTCACCTGATTCCGATGTCCAAGATACAACTACTATCAAAGAACCAAACATCTTTTTAATATCGTTCTCATCTAACCCTTTGTAATAAAGCACAAACTTAGTACTGTCTTTCGGAGATAATGTTTCGTCAAAATACCAAAGCCGATCATAGCGATATGAATTTGCTAAAGCATATATTCGATCTGTTGATGGGAATTTGATTTTTATATTACGAAAATCTTGTGAATTAGGTATCTGTACCGAGAAATTAATAACTTTAAAATCTTCCTTTTTAGGATCTTCAAGTCCATAAGTTACAATTTCCGAAAATCTTCTTTCAGATAAATTAGTAACATCAAACTTTATTTTTATTATTGGTTCAGATCTATGATTACATGCCATTATTAACAATGAACCTAATAATAGAAAGGCTAAGATAGTTTTCTTCATTATTCCTACCTCCATGTTGTTACCAATTAAGGGTTGTTAATAATTCATCCATATGAATGGTGAATACTTTTGTTTCTATCTTTTTTTACGATTTCGCTTATACTTATATAGTAAAAAAATGAATATTACAAAGAATGTAATGATGATTAACACCGTTATTACATAATATTTACAGCAATTGCTTGATGAGGTTATTGACTGCATATTATCCTCAGCCGGTATAATGGTTGGCTGCAATGAAATATTAATAGGTAGCTTATCATTCGTTGGGTCACTAATACAAATCCAAGTGGCAGAATAGCCCCAATATGTTCTCCAAGATCCGGGTGATAATGTATACGCAGAATATCCCCACAAATAACCATTATCATCCATATAGGTAAATACCATGCTATGGTATTGATCAGATTTTTTGTTATATCCAACTATTTTACCCGAGCCCGGATAGCTCCAGATAATAATGGGAGCGGATGCTTGAACCTTATAGTTATCAAATTCCCCCTTGTATTCTTTAAACTCGTTTCTATGTTCTTGGCAAAAGGATATTATGTCATATTCAACTTGTAGATCACTTAAACGAAGCCAACCATATGCAGATTTTTGTTCATAGGAGTAAAAGATACCCCATGTCTCATTTTTATCATCTGTATAAAGATAAAGCACATTGAACTTAGTACCATTTGGATATTTTGCAACTGCTTTGAATGATCCTGGGCTTTTCCATACACGTACACTACCACTTATACCATTTGCTATATATGTTCTCGGTATATATTCACATTCACTGGAATGTTTTTGAAAAAAGTTGTTATGTAACGTAGGTAGAAGATCTGCTTTGGCATAATCTTCTTTATATAGGGCAAGGAGTATTGAGACTATGAAAAATAATATATAAACTTTTTTTGTGTGTACTATACGCATAAAAACGATACTCCTTTCATGTTTTTTGGTATTCCAGCTTAAGCGGAAATGATATATCACTTTTCAAAAGAGCAAGCGAAAGGTGATGCAACGGGCATCGAATCCTTCAGTCATTTTTTGTTCAATCGCAAAAAGAATGCGTCACATCCTAACTAAAAAAGTTATTTTGCGACGCTTCCTTTTTTATTTCTTCTTGGTTGTGCTAGGAGCTGCTGCTGTAGATGCCGGCGCACCACTCTTCTTTTTCGGAGCTTTTTTCGGATTTTTATCACCCATTCGTTTCACCACCTTCTCATATCATTTGTCCTAATTAATTTCATTTTATATTGAACTCCACATATTGTCAATTATCATTTTAGTAATTCCTCGCGCATACAACTCTATGATATAATCTCTCTGTTGGTGCTGATAACTTCTCCCTCTGTATTACTTTCGATATAATTAAGCACATGATCTATGATGCTATCAGCCTGAGCCCTGTCTCCTGCAATCCCTGCAAAACCGAGAACAGCGATCTGATGAATATCTTGCTCCTCCGTCTCTGCAATGGATACATTGAACTGGTTATGCACCTTCGCACAAAGGCTTTTTACCACCATTCTTTTTTCCTTCAGGGAATGTACCCAGGGTAAATGAAGTTTAATCATTGCTGTTCCAATAATCATATTAACCCTCTAATAATTGATTTTCTCGAGATACAGCCCGCAGGCCTCCGCCAGATTACCTGTCTTTGCCCTGTCCTTTTCCAGAAGCATCGCCGGTATCATAGATGCCTTTCGTCTGCCTAGTCCGACATCAATCAGCGTTCCCACAATCCATCTGGCCATGTTATATAAAAAGCCATTACCACAAAGGCGGATATTCAGCATCCCGTCCTTTTCCTCAAAGTTGATCTCATAAATCTCACGTTCCATCGATTTTTTCTTTGATTTGGCATTGGAAAATGCAGTAAAATCATGCATACCGATAAAATATGCTGCTGCTTTTCGCATCTCTATTAGATCGAGTCGCTCCTGCACATACATACTATATTTTCTCATAAACGGATTACAATATTCCTTGTTCCATATCTTATACAGGTAAGTTTTATCCTTGGCGTTGTATCTGGCGTGAAAATCCTCAGAAACTTCAGCAACCTCTGTGACGCAGATATCCTGCGGCAGGTAACGATTCACATAATCCTTAATCTGATTTGCATCAATCTCTTTCTCTATCTTAATATTGGCAACCTGGGCAATCGCATGAACTCCGGCATCCGTTCTGCTGCAACCGATGAGCTCAACTTCATCCCCTATAAGTTCTGACAGAACATGTTCCAGCTTCTCCTGAATGGTACTTTCACCGCCGCCAAGCCTCTGCCAGCCCTTGTAACGACTTCCGTCATATTGGATTGTCAGCCTGTAATTATTCATCCAGTCTCCTTATTCGGTTTGTATTATTGACACTTCTTAATCAGTTTCCAGAATAAATTGAGTCTCACAATTTGGACCTATCATGTTTGTCTGTCTCTCATATCTTCTACATAAAGTTCTTATAATCTGCCCAGTTCTCGGCAAGAAGAGCCGGTGTATCCAAACCATAAGGGCAATGCTTTTTACAATGGTCACAGTGGATACAGTTCTCGATCTTACTCATCTTATCTTTCCAGTCCTCACTCAAATATACCGACACCGGCGCCCGACGTATCATTAACGACATTCTTGCCGAGGTAGGGATATCAATTCCTGCCGGACAGGGCAGACAATAACCGCAGCCTCTGCAAAAATCCTTACCAAGCTCCTTGCGATCTCGCTCAATGATAGCCTCAATCTCCTGATTAAGGACAGGTGGGTAGTCAATATATCCGATAAATTCATCAAGTTCCTTCTCTTTTTGAATACCCCAGATCGGAAGTACATTATCAAATTGGGCAATATAAGCATACGCCGCCGCTGAATTTGTAATCAAACCTCCGGACAGAGCCTTCATTGCGATAAAGCCGATTTCCTTCTCACGACAAAGCTTTACGAGGTCAATCTCCTTCTGAGTGGCCAGATAACTAAAGGGAAACTGGATTGTCTCATATAAACCGGACTCTGCTGCCTCAATAGCTACTGGGAGTCTGTGATTGGTAATACCGATATGGTGAATCATTTTTTTATCCTTAGCCTCGAGCATTGCCTCATATAATCCGGTACCGTCACCGGGCTTCGGACAGAAGGCCGGATTATGAAACTGATAGATATCAATATAATCTGTTTTCAGTAATTTAAGTGAGGTGTTCAGCTGCTGCCAGAAATCCTCCACCTTCATTGACATTGTCTTTGTAGCAATATAAATTTTCTCACGGACTTCACTTAATGCGTATCCGATTTTCTCCTCACTATCCGTATAAAATCTAGCTGTATCAAAAAAAGTAATCCCGCTCTGATAAGCCTTCTTTAAAAGTACAGTTGTCTCATCCTTACTGATTCTCTGAATCGGCAAGGCTCCGAATCCATTCTTATTAACCATAATTCCCGTTTTGCCCAGTAATATTCTTTCCATTGTGACCCTCTCTTCTGTTCTGTCAAATTCTCACTCCACAAGGATGTGATTTCATCTGCAATACAATAAAGCTCATTATTCGTCTATTCACTTAGGTTATCCCAATCTACTTCTAATTCCTTTATTTTAACACCATTCGTATCGGATTTAAAGTGTTTTATCCAAATTGGTTGATTCGGACGTGAAGCAGATGGGTCTCCGAGATCCATATAATCCCCATAATCACTGTGAACAGTGATTATACCATTAAGTGCCCACCAATCTTCATCGGTAAGTCTTTCTGTGGCGGTAAATTCATAGAAGGAATATACTTCTCCTCTGGTCAGATAGAGCTTTCCATCGACCGGAGCAACAACATAGATATCATCAAAATAACCGGTACCCAGAGACAGATAATTGCTAAGATTGGTGGATATATCGGTAACCAGCATATCGCTTATATCGCCCGGAACACTACCCATATCCTCCGCAATCCCAAGTTGCAAATTAAGCATAATGTTTTCCATCGTACTGCCAATCCATAGAAGTTGTTTTCTCTCCTCATCATTTAGAGGTTCGTTCTGAAGTTCCTTAACAGAACAGTCCATCAAGAGCTTCAACATTTTCTTATAGCTTTCTTCCGCCTCTGTAATCTTATCATTTTGCAAACCGCTACTTTGCAATACTGAGATTGTATTCTCTGTCAGATACAAAAGCTTACTGTAAAGAGCAAGATTAGGCTCCACATAATGCTGGTTGGCCACTGCTTGCGGTCCACCACCCTCGGCAACCGCCTGCTTTGCATACAGCACCGAATCATGTTTAAGTTCTGTATAACTTCCCAGTGCAGTATTTAATGACTTATACTTCCAGGCGTCGGTCGTCATGAAGAAGGGCATCCCGGAAGACTGATCATATTCCGTAGTTACATCCTGAAGCGCCCACAGCCATCCGGTATATAGATTTGTCTTCCAATACTCCGAGGTCAGTGCCGATACTTTGCTCGAAAGTGTGTTGTATTTATCTGTATATTCAGCCCAAGTGTCCTGCGGCTTATACACATTAAATAACAGCTCCTTTGCCGTATTACTCCCCAAAACTCCCATAACATCCAGCGAGGAGGGGATTGGACGTAATCTGTTATCGATCAACTTCTGCACTATCTCACTGTCCAGAACATACCTCTGCCCCATGAACCGGAACTGCTTACCGGTCGGTGTGGATAAGATATCAAGTGTTGCCTCAATCTGTGGACTCGGGAGTGCCTTCACCGCATCGGTAAGCTTATTCTGATAATCTCCATCATTAAAAACATCAGGATTATCACTGTTTCCATATACAGACAGACGCAGACCGTTCATATCAAATACATTGACATCGTCAGATGCTCCGACATACTGCGTGGTGGGCTGATATATCTTTGACCAAAGCTCTGCATCACAATTGGAATCCGATTCTGAAAATGTCGTGTAGGAAATCAAAAGTGCACGGTATATATTGTCATACACAAAATTACCGTCCTTCTCAAACGCATATGGTGCCGTTCCGAACCACATCATGGTCTTAAAATATCTGCCCAGTTCATCGCTTCTGGTATAATGTCCCCTAACGGTAAACTGCGAATAATCATAATCCGTATCAAAGAGTGGAGATACTTGATAACCTCCTGCTGCCTGACATAACTCATACTCCTGTTTTGCAATATCAAGAAGCTCCGAAGTAATAGAGACTTTTACATCTACTGTCTGGGTAAACAGCATTCTTGCTACCAGAAAGTAGATTACATTCTGTTTCTGAAGAGTTACCAAATCCTCATCCGTCAGTTCCTGCATAAGCAAGATTGATTTCTCAAGCATCTGCTCCGTCATCTGATCGAGATCTTGGTACAGCCCATTCATCTCAATACACATCAGAGATTTGTCATAAAACTGGTGGTAGAGATGAAGGGCACTGTCCGAGGTTATGAAATTCGGAACCCCTTTATACTCATTATCATCGTAGGTATAATAAATTCTCGTATTGATCGCGGGCACTACAACAAAGCCATTTTCGGCCAACATATCGGTCTGTTCCTCTGTGAAACCGGAAAACTGATCGATATTTTCGATATTGGATAAATCACTCTCAATTGTATAAGGGGCTACCTTCGCCTCAGCTATCGGAGCTTCGTAATCCACCTCTAAGTCAACCAAGCTTTGCACCAGAGACCACTCACTGTTCAGTTTCAGGAGCTTATCTGTCATAGTCTCCGCCTGTGGAGTCGGTATTTGTGTGGGAGTGGCTGTGATATCGCTCTCATTTGTATCATTTTGTTTTGTTCCTTTGTGACACCCTGTTAATATCATACAGAGACATAAAAATACTACAAAAATTCGTTTCATAAATTCCCTCCCTTATTGAAGCATAAATTCATTCTTCAAATTTCTCAAATTAAATAAAATACAAATCCATGGTATTTCTTTTATCAAAAAGGCATGCGTAGGAAGAGATTAATGCTTTCATCTCTTTCACTGTATCTCTGTACAACCTCTTAATCTGCCATATTCAGGTGTGTCACAATATCCCCTATCTTAAATTCTCCGGTTGGAAGGGTGACCTCAAACCCATCATGCAGATAAAACCAGCCAATCGTGCCGCTTTCTGAGATGATTTCTATCCAATTCTTGTTATCGGTAGCTGTCAGCTGTATGATTTCACCCTTTTTCACTGTGATTGATGCGGAGGTTTTATCCGGTCTTTTATATAGTTTAAGCTCCCTTGTGGCATGATTCGTTGTAGCCTCCTCCGGCACCGGTTGATACGTGTAATACATATCACGGCTCTGTTCCACTAAAATATCCTCATCACTCAGTTTCCAGGTTGCATCCGCCCACCAGGTCTGTAATATACTCAGACGTTTACTAGCTGTAATACTACCGTCCCCATTCGTACAAAATGTGGAATGATCCGGAAAATCGGTAACATATCCGCAGTACTTAAGCTCCTCACCCGTATAGCGGAAGATATAGGTTCTTGGATCATTGCTAGGCCCCTCATCAAGAATTGCTATCTCGCGGTAGGAATCAGAGGTATCAATATCCAGAATATAGTATCCGATTTGGCTGCAGTCTGTGACAGCTACGCCCAATTTTTCCAGATATTTATAGTTATACTCTGTTGCATTGATTTTTAGATATGGAACTTCAATGTCATAACCATTTTCTTTTACTGTTTGTATCTGATAATACACGGTATCATCGGTCTTATCTCCGTTAAGATCTGCTTTGAATTTTGCTCCAACCTCCACACGAATCGGATCTGTCTGATATACATTGGTAATATTCCATTCTCCTGCTATATATTCCAGCTTCCAGAACACACTTTTATTACACCACTTATCTCCTAAGTAGCAGCGAAATAGGAAGGCCTTTTTACCCGCTTCCTCGGTATTGGTATAGCTCATTGTGCTTGCCTGATAATTTTGAACCACACCTTCGATATCCGGATAGTATAAATGCCCCATTTCATCCGTATTATCTCCGGTAACATAAGTATCCTTTTGCGTCGTAATATACCCTTGATAACCCAAATCCGGTTGGTATATGCTTACCCGGCTGTCACTATCCTTTTTCATAACCAGAGGCAGATACAGCATTTGGTCCTCTTCGTTGTCCACCTTCTCTTTCCCATAATACGGGATATCCATGCGCTCGTAGCTACCATTCTTCAGAGTATAGATTGATAAATACAGATTCTCACACTTTGTACTTGTCGAAAACTGTTCAAAGAGTATCTCCTTCACACCGTCACCGGTCAGCTCCACAGCCTCCGTCTTGTAGAAAATACCCCTGCTATAATCAGATAGTAGCAGCTTGTTACCATTACCAAAATAAAGATAAAAGGAGCTTGTATTTTTATCGCTGCCATACTGTTTATATACCCTGTCTAGAAGTCCGTCCCCGTCGTAATCAAACCTAGGATTCCCTTCTGCATACTTCGGATGAAGATCCAAGTAACCCGTGTATTCATAGAAAGCCCCGTCCTTTTGATATACACTGTCTAATACTTCCGTCGACTGCTCAAATTGCTTCCTACTGCTGTTATACAGATAGGTTCGCTTACAGTTTTGTGAATCCGTCAGCTTCCCATAAGTATTAACGCTCTCCTCACCCGGATAAGCTTCATACTCGAGTATAATCCCTGATAGTACGATATCCGTATAACCATCTTTATTTACATCCGTATATTCGACATTTAGCCTGCCGTCATAATAAACCTGGGATTTGGAATAATCGTATCCATTATCATCAACCAAGGCCATAGACTCATAATGATTATCTATGACTCCATCAATCGAATAGTGGCGACTACTTTCCTTGTCAAGGGGATACAGCTCCAGGTTTCCGTTACCCATGTGAGTAGCGTTAGCAACTGCCGCATAATTCTCTCCGCTTAAGTTAACAATGTCCAAGGTAAATAAATCTTTATTGCCACCTCCGCAGGCGGTGACCTTCACGAAATTATTATCAGCATCACATTCGATATAATAAAGCTCACATTCCCAATTGTTGTCCTCCTTCTCCAGAAGGAAATTATACTTCTTATCTCCTGATTGCTTGCTTTGCAAAGAGAAATCGCCATAAGCTTTTTTCTCGGTGAACAAGTTATCGTTACCCCATTCAACAGCCTGTTCCAGTAAAGTCTTTTGCTCCCCTGTCACAACCGCCTGTTCCGATGAAGTCTTTTGCTCCCCTGTCACGACAACGTCTGAATTCACTTTTTTTGCCCCCGAACATGAGGCTGCTGATAGTATAACAAGCAGTAACACAGAGATCATTCGTACATTCTTCCTTAATTCTCTTACCGAAAATTTCTGATTACTTTTCATCTTCAACCAGCCTTCCGTCCTGCGCTTTCAGGATTAACTTCTGCATTTTATTGGTTTTTTTATATGTCATAAGTATCCTGCCCTCTCCGGTAACAGAAACATCTGTTATCTCAGCATAATCCCTACTCTCGGCAAACAGCAAAAAGCCAAAATCATACCAGTAATATACGCTGACCCGTTCCCCTGAATCAGTCTTTCGTATGAATATCAGCTCACTGCCATCCATCGGAACAAAATTACCGACAGCATAATCCGTCCAGTCGCCTGCAATCTGCGAACCGGTCCATTTCTTTACCAGTTTTTCATCTATATAGTTAAAGACAAACAGCCTGTTTTTCTTCCTCTTATCAAAATGTACTGATTTACACACAGCTGTAATTATTTCTTTCTCCTGATCTCCATCTAGGTCAGCAAGATCAATTCTCCACGGTTTTAAATCTTTAAAATCATTCTCATACATACGGGTCCAGCCATCCTTAGCCTTATCTTTAAAGATTACCAACGTATCCCCATAATCCCGGCGTCCGGCTTTACTGGTGATTGCATAAGTAGTGTTGCTATCAACTATTGCATCAATGATTATTTCGCCTTTTTTTAAGGAGGTTTTATAAATCTTCCAATTCCCCTCTGCTCTATCTAGTCCGGCTGCCCATAGTATCACAATCAGGATAACTGTTAGTAGAAGAACTGATATTGTTATAATAAAATATGTTTTTCTGCTGATTATTATCGTATGTCTTTTGATATGTGTTCTCCTCTCATTGTCAGCATAAATTTTCAATGACATTAGAAACGGTCAACACAGCGTCTATCCAATACTCATTTCTTCCATTATATACCTGCAGGACAGCCGATTCAACGCTCCATACATTAATTCTTTATTAAGATATTTTTACATTTTGAAGTCGACTTTTCGTTAAGTAAAAACATAATTTCTGAATAACTCCGGTCATCGGCAATATACTAATAAGTATGAAATCAACAGCAGGTTCAATCGTGGAGGTATTTATGAAAACAGACAGCCGCTTGACTAAAGCTTATAAAAATGCAAAAAAATTATACTTTAATAAAGATTCCAGATATATTTTTTTCAGTGATGTTCACCGCGGTGATGACAGCGTCTCTGATGAGTTCACACGAAACCAGCAAGTTTTCATACATGCCTTGAACTACTATTATAAAGAGAACTATTTCTACATTGAGGTCGGCGACGGAGACGAGCTGTGGGAGTATAAGGAGTTCAAACATATCAGACTTGCCCATACGGATGTTTTTATCGTTCTGAAAAAGTTTTATGATATTGGGCGTTTTATTATGATTTATGGTAACCACAACAATTATCTGAAATCACCGCGTTATGTTCGAGATAATTATTTTACCTTTTATGATGAATATAAACAGGAAAGGGTAGAACTATTTAAAAACTTAATTCCTCAGGAGGCTGTCATTCTAAAGAACAAAGATTCCGGGCAAGAAATTTTTGTAGTTCATGGGCACCAGGGAGACTTCATGAATGATCAACTATGGCATCTGTCCATGATCTTGCTTCGCTACTTCTGGCGTTTTATGCATATCGTCGGCTTTGAAAATCCGGCAAGTCCGGCTCGTAATTTATATAAACGTCATAAGGTTGAACGTGTATATAACAAATGGATTGAAAAGTATAAAATGATGCTGATTTGCGGACATACCCATAGACCCAAGTTCCCAAAGACGGATGATCTTCCTTATTTTAACACCGGATGCTGCATAAGAACACGCGGTCTTTCCGGAATCGAAATCATTGACGGAAATATTCTAATGGTAGATTGGCGTGTTACTGCGGATGAGGACGGTGCTCTTCGGATGCTACGCACCGTGGTAAGAGGCCCTGAAGCAATTGATAAATATGACTGCAAAAGCCATCCTTATTCCCTGCATTGCCAAGAATGTGACGATGAATAAGTTATAAAAATTTTATAATTTCACCCGGTTAGATTGATAATGCCCTAAAACGGTAAATTAATCTACTTATAAATTCCCTTCACTTGGGGCAATCTATTTCTGGAGGTGATTATCTTGAAGGTAAAAGAGATTATGTCAAAGGATGTTGCCAGCTTACGTTCGGATGATTCCATCGCACATGCGGCACAGCTAATGAAGCAGTACGATTGTGGTTCAATTCCTGTCTGTACGAAGGATAAATTAATTGGTATTGTTACAGACAGAGATATTGCGGTTCGCAGTGTTGCCTCGGGACAGGACGTGACACAGCAGAAAGTCTGCGATATCATGACAGATAGTGTAGTGTTTGGTAGCCCCGAGATGGAGGTAGCCGACGCTGCGAAGCTTATGAGTGATCGACAGATTCGAAGATTGCCTATCGTTGAGAATAACAGCTTGATCGGTATAGTCGCTCTGGGAGATATATCCCTTGAGCCAAAATGCCAAGATAGTGCTGAAGATGCATTAAAAAGCATTTCTGAACCCGGTGCAAAATTATGGTAACAGTATGTTGAACCGCCTCCTAGAGTATTTGAGGTAATTCATCATAGTCACTCCAATACAACGTGCCATAGCAAAGTATTCCACTTTGCCATGACACGTTTTTCAAATTTATGTTCAGCCTAGCAAGGTTAGTGACAAGACCGGGAAAGAAATGATTTATTACTATTCACAGCCCAGCCAAAGATGGTGATATGATTTCGACAAATGTTTCCGAAGCGGAGCCGCTCCCGCTTAGTTGCATTACGCAGCGGTACATAAGGCTCTAAAATACAGAGCCTAAGTACCGGCGTATGCAAATACTCCTTTTCGAAAATCATTTGCCGAAATCATAATGCCTAATTCCTGACTGGGCTGTGAATAGTAACAAATATTTCTTTCCCAGTCCGGATACAGCTGAACTGTAACTTTTTCATATCCAGAAAGGCCCTATGATTGACATATTTGTAATTTACCCTTATGATTAATGTGAAAATAAAAAGCCATTTTCACACTTAAAAGTTTGTGCCTGCGTAATCCTCGGCCCAAACTAATTCGAAGAGAAGGAATGGGGGAGGAATTATGAAGATAACAGTAATCCACGGGCAAAACCATAAGGGCAGTACCTATCATATCACACAATTACTATTGAAGCATTTTCCCGAAGGTGAAATTACAGAATACAGGGTCAATCACCTGAAATACTGCATCGGCTGTTTTAACTGTATCTATAAGGGTGAGAATTCATGTCCGCATTTAGAGGATATTAAGCCTATCATCCAATCCATTGAAGACTGCGATCTGGTTATCGCTGAATCTCCCAATTACTGCATGGGTATGACGGGGCAATTAAAGACTTTATTTGATCATATGGCCTATCGCTGGATCTCCCATCGGCCTCACCCCGGAATGCGAACAAAAATCGGTGTTGCTATCAGTACAACTGCAGGAGTGGGTGCCGGATTAACCGCCAAGTCAATAACCAAGCAGATGTTTTGGTGGGGAATCCCTAAAACTTATCGGATTGCTGCTGCCGTAGGTGCAAAGAGCTGGGAAGAGGTTAAGCCGGAAAAGAAAAGCAGCCTTGAGAAACAAATTCAAAAGACTGCCAGAAAAATACATAAACATCTTGGGAAGAGTAAGCCCGGACTCAAATTCACCCTTCTCTTCAAATTAATGGCTTCTTCACAAAAGAAGAACAACTGGAATCCGGTAGATAAGAAACACTGGGAAGAGAACGGCTGGATCTGACTATCTCTTAAATCGGAACCACTTAAAGTCAAAATTACAGCCGGGTAGGAAAACGAAGCTTACCTTCTGCATACCGTTTACCTTCGTAAGCTCAAATTCCATCTCCGTGTAATCTTTTGTATAGGGGAATTCCACGCTCCGGCTTACGCTGCTCTCCTCATTTTCAAAGCGGATACTTATCGTATTATCGGTATGCGATCTGCCACAGATCGTCAACCCGGTCACTCCCTCTTCACCGAAATTCATATTATCAAATTCTATAGAGGAATTATTACCGATATGCTCAATTGCCTCTTGCGTAATCGTAAAGGAATCACCGTATATCTGATTATTTTCTGTAGCCTTCAGCACTTCAAGGGCTTTCTCCTTATGGGTAAACTGTATCCCCTGAAGATTAAATTTATCATGAAAGACAAAGCATACGGTGGTAATTCCTTTCAGTCTCTTGGGAAGCTTAAAGGTATTCGGTAGGAAGGTACCCCAAATCCAATCAGCCTGATAGGTTGTATTTAATAGCAAGACAGCTTCGGGCTCTCCGGGAACTCCTTCCCATATCTCTACAGGCATCGGATTATCACTCCAGAAGCAGATTGGCAGCGTCACCTCATCAGAACCGTAATCACCAAAATCAAGTCCTCGGAAACCGATTACACTGGATATTCCTTCCCCGGTATTAATGCCTCCCATCAGACCGTTATCAAGTTCATAATTACTAACATTATATAGAGCTGCATCAAGCATCTCATATGGATTGACGGTCACTGAGCCTACTCCGGTTATCCCAAACTCCAACTCAGAAAGAACCTTTACGGTCTTCCCTCCATTTTTTGCGGTGGCACGTAGGCGGAACATGCCGTCACCAAGAGCTGTTATTGTCGCCGTATTACCCTCAACATCGATTTTAACAATATTGGTTTCAATCCCTGCATCTGTAACCGCCTTCCAAGCAATATCTCCGTAAGTACTATTCTCCGGATAAATCTTAGCGATAACCGTTGTCGTTATATGATCCGTATCTAACTGATTACTCCCGTTATTTGTAAGCTCAATTTTACGGATCGGAATCTCCTGATTTGACTCGGATCTTGTATTTTCCATAAGAGCCGATATTCCTATTGTAATTTCACTTGGAACAGCCTTTAAAGTAATCGACTCAGTCGGCAAGCCCTGTGAATTTACTTTAACCTCTATATCACCAAACGTGGTTTTTGCGGCAATGATAGCCAGTAGCTTACCGGAAAATAATCTTCTGTCGGTTCCCTTGTACTGATCATAATCTGTACTGTCTCCGTTATCCAGACCAACCAGTCTGCCTGCTCCGCTTACCAACACCTCCACACGGTTATTAGCATTGGCAACCGGAACACCATTTTTATCCTTCGTTGAAATCTCAACAAAGATAAGATCCAGCCCATCTGCCTTAAGTGTAAGCTTATCCGGTGTCAGCAATATTTTAGTTGCCTCCCCAAAGGAGCTTTGAATATCGGTTGCAATCACATTTCCATACTCGTCATAGGCAACCGCTTTTAGGACGCCCGGTTCATAAGGAAGGTGCCATTTGCCTATTAGTTGTTCTCCGTGAGCATGATCGATTGTAAAGGCTCCCTGTGATTTATCTTGAAAGAATAATTCAATCTTCGGTGCGTTGGAATATGCAAGAATATCAATTAATTGTCCAACATTGAAATCCCAGTACGGAAGAAGGTGAATCATAGGCTTAATTCTATAATCTGTCCACTCTGCCTGATAGAGATAATAGCTATCCTTTGGAAAGCCGGCCGTATCAAGTTGCCCGTAATAGGAATTCTTGGTGGCATAAGGTGTCGGTTCTCCAAGATAATCAAAACCGGTCCAGATGAATTGACCAAATGCATATTTTCTATCTCTGTAACAGGTAATACTGTGCTGAATACTCCGAACACCCCAGCTGGTCGCACAGTTATCCAGACTCGAACACTGCTCATCCTCATACATAACTACGATCTTATTCTGTGGGAAATGATAGATTCCCCTGCTCTGTACGGTTGCTCCCGTTTCACTTCCGAAGATATACCAATGTGGATATTTTACGTGTTGCTCTTCATACAAGCGTTCCAGATAATTATAGCCTGCAAACTGTACCTCATCCGTACACTTCTGAGCTTTCTCTCCGTGCAGATAGTTTGAACCGATTACCACATGAGCATTCTTCTTCGGATCATGGATAAGTACCTGTTCTTTTAATATCTTTGTAAGTTCTAAGCCTCGGTCACTGATATGGGTATCATGGATTTCATTGCCGATACTCCACATCAGGATACTGGGATGGTTACGGTCCCTTCTCACCCAGCTCTTTATATCCTTTTCATACCATTCGTTAAAAAAGCATGCGTAATCGTATTTGTTCTTCGGTCTTTCCCACATATCAAAGGCTTCTGAGATAACTAATAATCCCATCTCGTCCGCCAGCTCCATCATCTCCGTTGCAGGCATGTTGTGAGCGGCGCGAATCGCATTCACTCCCATCTCCTTCAGCTTCACAAACTTACGTAAAAGAGCGGTCCGGTTCATCGCCGCTCCAAGTGCTCCAAGATCATGATGCTCATTCACGCCGAGAAGTTTCACGTAGGTTTCATTTAGAAAGAAGCCCTCATTCGCATCAAAATGAAAGGTACGAAAGCCGAACCTCAAAGTCTCCTCATCAACCGTAACTCCATCAACAATTATCTGTGTTATTAAGGTGTAAAGATATGGATTATCCAGTCTCCAGAGTGTCGGAGCCTGAACATATGCTGTCTGTATCTCCTTTGTAACCGAATTCTGTACTGATATCTGCTTCTGAATAACGGCTACTTCCTTGCCACCATCATCTTGCAGTATATGCTTTAGGATTGCTTCTGTCTGTGTACCTGTAACCGAGGTATTCACTACTTCGGCCTCAAGCTCAACATACCAGCCCTCCTCTTCCTTGCGCGTTGAGATATAAATTCCATCCGTCACCAGATGCAGGGAAGTCCTGGTATTTAGCCATACATTGCGGTAAATACCTGCACCCGAGTACCATCTTGAATTAGGATGTCGGTGCACCACTCTGACCACAATCTCATTTCTTCCGGGCTTACATTGCTTTGTGATATCGAACTCAAAGGAGGAATAGCCATACTTCCATTCACCCACAGCCTCATAGTTAACGAATACCGTTGAATCCATATAGACTCCCTCAAAACAGATACTAATTGCCCTATCCGTAAGATCCTCTATTACAAACTCCTTCTGATACCACCCCTCGCCTGTCTCGTACAAATCCTCGGTATTATAAATCAACCAATCATGCGGCAAATCAATCTCTGACCAAATAATCTCCTGCCCACTTACTGTATCCAGGGAAGTTCCTAACTCCTGCTTGGTAAATTTCCATCCATTATTAAATAAAAGCTTCCTGTTCAAAATCCTATCCTCCATCTTTATTACATCTGAGCATTAAATAAACTCTTTATCTTATATATTACATCCTCCGAGTCGGCATTGATACTGGAAGCCTCATTGATATTTGATATTGTCTGTAAGGCATCAATATTGGCATTATATCCGATGGTATAGACCGGTATGCCGCTCTCCTTAATCACCGGTTCCACAAAATCGAGCGAATGGCCTTCATTGGTTTCTCCATCACTAAGTAAAAACAGCATCAGCTTAGCATTCGGATTTGCCTTCTTTGCCTCCAGAAGCATATTGATAGCAACCGTTATACCGTCATAGGTAGCTGTTCCCCCACCCGCCTGCATATCCTCTATTGCTCCTTGAAAATAGGCCCGCTGGTTCAGGTCGAATTTGGCGATCGGCAGTTCTGTGGTTACATCAGAGCTGTAGCTGACCAGGCCGATATAATTATTATCGTTGATATACTGTGCCCCATTCACTAAGCTCTTCTTCAGCTGTGTCATCGGATCCCCGTCCATACTTCCGCTGGTATCGGCAACAAAGACAGCTATAATATCTTTTCCGCCATCCTTATTCTGCTTCCATAACTGCTGTGCCTGTAAAATAGTGCTGCCATCCGTATTATAATCCTCACCCACATAATCATTGAGTCCGTTAAAACCATAATCCTTAGCTAAGGCTTGTGAACTGTCATTTAAGCAGTAATCTTTGAACTGATCAAGAACCGATTTCTTATCCGCCGAAAGTGTTCCAACCTCATATAATGGATTGTCATGCCTGATGCCAAAGGGAATAAACTCATATTTTGATAATTCAGCATCATTGGTATAGGTCTGATATTCCATGACCATACCATCTAACTTACCTGAAGCCGCACTTTCTCTCATCTGCATCGTGGTGTAGGCAACATACGGCACGTTATTCTGGAAGGTAGTAAATCCTTGTTTTGCTTTATCACTTAATAGATTATCCTTGTCATAGTAGTTCAGGGTACTTAAGAGAAAATTCAAACCGGTTGAGCTGGCCAGCGGATTCGTATAGCCCATGACTATCTCATTGTTAACCACCGCTTTCAGCACTGCTTCCATATCTGCCTTGCCGTAGCTTTTTGTAAGCTTATCCTTGGTATCTTTATTCACCAGAATACCGGCTACATTACCTACAAGTCTATCGGCTTCCACGGTTACGGATCCTCCCTGAGCATTAATGAGATTACCCCATAGCTCGGAAGAAGGCGAAAAAGCATCCGGTGCATATTTACCCGAGATAATATAATCAGCTCCCAGACCGGAAGCAATATTTCGGACAGATACGGAAATCGTCTTTCCGTTTACGGTATATCCTTGCTCATTAAAGTCCTTTGCTACCTTCGCAAGCCAACCGTCCTTATCCGAGCCTGATTTCTCAGGGCTCCCAAATATCTCAACATTAATTTCCCCATTTCCCTCGGTAACATAGGGGTATTTATCAATCTCCGGTAGTTCATCGTATAGTGTGGGACTTGACAAATCAATGGATGCTTTCCGTGGAGCATTCGTATTGACATTGATACTCTCGGATAGATATGCAATCTTCTCATCCAGCGTCTTACTATTAAAGGTCTCCATCTCTTTATTACTTGTATTCGCATTATTGTCTATATTACCTGCGGACTTACTTATAACCGAAACTATGATTAACACCGCAATAAATATTACTGCAATACCTCCGACAAATTTCATTAAATTATTTTTTGCATTCATTTGGTAGCCCCCTGATTACTGTATTTTTTAGCTAGTTCTTCTATCTCATCATCACTATCGGTGCGAAGACTCTGCATTGCATTAATGACATCCCTAAGCTTACTGATGTCTTTATCCTCACTTGTATCTCCCATCTGGGAGGCTTCGGTGATCAAGGTCTCAAATTCTGTCATGACTTCATTGTTCTTAAACAATAACCCCTCCATATATCCGATATTTTGCTTGCTTATCTCAGGTATTCCCTGATCATCGAATATCTCAACCCGACTTATAAGTCTGCGGACATTATTCATCAGTACTTCCTCAACCGTGTCAATCATATTCTCGATTGCTCCGCCCTCCTGCGCTCCGGTAATCTGCAGAAGAACTTCTTTGCGCCTTTTAAATCTTTGAACCTGATCTAGGACGATATCGATGCATCTTCTTACTTGTGGATTATAATGAAGCCTTCGCTGTTCCGATAGGGTATGGCTTAACCGGTCAAGCTCCGTCACCTTCTCTTCTTGGGCAATCTCTTGTACGGATACGCCAAAGATCATCTTATATAGCAGCAAGATGGCAATCAGTAAAACTACGAAAGCCATCATAATCATCACCGTCTTAATCACAATATCCGCCTGCACCGTTCTTAAGATAATTACGGCGATCGGAATTGTTAAACCTGCGCTGATTCCCGCTATCAGATACAAAGTATAATTCTTATTCTTATTCTTCTTCATGTTTATCTCCATTTCATTACGAATAAAAATAGCTTTATGAGAATTTTTATATTTTTCAACAATTCACAATACCTGCTCAAAGCAAGGTTCCGGTTTCTTGTCATTAACTCCTAACATCTATCTTATAATATAATTCCATTTTTTTCAATACATCAGTATGGCAGTAGCATAAAATGCTGATTATAATTTCATTAAAAACGCTTCTATTATTACAGAATATAAAATAGTACACACAATTGAAAATGTGTAATCGTTTCAACTGTGTGTACTATTTTATCTAGTATTCTATTTCCTGAAGAAATAAGCCCTGAGCACTTGCCGGTGCACTACCTACAATTTCAGATTCCGGATCAAGGATTTTTGCGATATCTTCCGAAGGTCGTTCCTTGAGACCGATCTCTAGCAGTGTACTAACCAGCATCCTTGCCATATTATGAAGAAAATCATTTGCCTTTACCTTGACCTGTATTTCTTTTGCATCCTGATTGATTTCAATCAGATATATTTCTTTCATCGTGGATTTGCTCTTCTTTACCGAGGAAAAATTTTTAAAATCATGCTTTCCAATCAATTGCTCTGCCGCCACCTTCATCCGCGCAATCTCCGGTGCATGAAAGCAGTAATAAGTATATTTTCTGTCAAATACACTCGGAGCATCTCCGATTGCAATCCGATAAAGATAAGTCTTTGATTTTGCATTTAAGCTTGCATGATACCGTTCCGGCATCTCCTCTGCTTCAAGGACAGCGATATCCATCGGAAGATAGCGGTTAAAATAGTTCTTGATTTCATACAGCTTCATTTCTGACTTCGTCTTAAAATTGACAACCTGGGCATAGGCATGAACTCCCGCCTCTGTACGGCAGCCACAGTTAAGCTCTACCTGTTCTCCGGTCATCTTTTGTATGATTTCCAGCAGCTTGTTCTCAACCGTATGATCCGTTTCCTCTTTACCAAGCCTCTGCCAGCCGTTATAACGGCTCCCATCATATTCTATCGTTAACTTTATATTTTTCATTTCCATCCTCAAATTTCTAAATTATATTTTATTGTAATAGTTCAGGTGCTGTATATCAATATATCTTAACAGGCCTGTCCTTAGAATTAGTTTGTGCCTAGGATTACGCAGGCACAAACTTCGAAGTGAATTACGCATTTCAATAATTCACTTTAATCATCTGAAAATCTTGCTAGGGACATAATCGCCATTCCACCCAGTATAAAGGTAGCTGCTGATAGGATAGCCATAGGGAGCCACCAGGAAAGCCCTGCACTCGCCGGGATAGCCGGCGCGATCTTAAAGCGAAATATCTCAGAGGTGGATCCGATAACGAATCCGATAATCATACAATAGGTCTGATGCGGAAAGCTTTTCATTACCCACTCGATTGGTTTCGTAATCAGGAAAATTCCAATCAGCGTCGCTACTCCAAGAATTCCGATATAAACGATGTCAAAATTCTTGATGGCATTCAGCGTGGTATCAAACATACCAAGCACCAAAAGCATATGGGAGGTACTAATTCCCGGTAAAACAAGTGCAAGTGCAATGATGATTCCCATAACCAAAAGCAAAATATAATGCACGAGGCTCGTACCGGTGCCGATTCCAATCTTCCCGCTGGGGAGAAATCCGATAGCAATCACGACTACCAATCCAATCAGGAAGTAGATACCCGACGATATTCTGATTTTTGATTCCTTTGTCTTCTTATACAGAGCCGGAATTCCGCCGATTACTGCTCCCAGAAAGAAAAATGAAACCGGCATCGGGAACTTATCCAGCATCCATTCTATCGCAAAGGCCAGAGATCCGATTCCTAGAAAGGAACCGATACAGAACTTAATCAGAAACATCATGTTTCCCTTGATATCCTTGAAAAAATTGCTGATAGAGCCAATCAGTTTATCATAGATTCCAAGAAGAATAGCCATGGTACCGCCGCTTACGCCCGGAATACTCATGGAGGACCCGATGATAAAGCCCTTTAGTATTAGCACAAAATTATCTCTCAATTTGTTTTTCATCCACATACCAGATACACCTTATATTATTAGTATATCTATACTCCTTTCAACTACTCTTTCAATGTTCGACACTGAAGACTTTATTATATTACTGTATGAAATTACAGTAATAAACTGTAGCAAATTATAGCACAGGTAAAGGTATTTGTAAATTTGTCTATACCAATTTCATCTAATGTTCACACCTTCCGACGTGATGCCTTAAAAGTAGCATCACAAAAAATATCCGAAAGAAGTTAAAAATGAAATTTCAATTAATTTTATTTATGTAAGAGACCATTTTGAAGCAAGATTTTTGAACCAAGAAATAATATAAGCTTTTACGGAAATAATATATCTTATCATTGACTTTGAAAGGATATCATTCATGGATAATAACAGGAACAGAATAAAGGACCAGGGAAAAAGCGATGCCGAACTTAGGAAAATGAAACCAAAGGATAATGCGGATGTGGGTATCGAAAATGGGCAGAAAATCGGCGTCCACGAAAGTAAGCATGAAAAATCAAAAAGTGAAAAGTAAGTTACAACAAAATTCCTACTTTAAAGAGAATCTTTTTATCTTTAAAGTAGGAGTTATCATTTGAGCCGATTAATTGTTATTAGTTGCTTTATTCACAAGTTCTTCGTTACTTAGTACTTAGTTACTTAGTACTTAGTTACTTACTCCTTAGTTACTTAGTACTAAGCTCTTAAATACCTCTCCCCGTTCTTCAAAGTCTTTAAAAAACCCATAGCTTGCAGCCGCCGGGGAGAAGAGGCAGATTGTTCCGCTTTTCGTAAGCTTCTTAGCGGCAGTAACTGCTTCTGCTACATTAGCTACCTTTACTAGCTCCTGATTACTGAGTATCTTACCGCTTTCCTCAAGCATCTTTAGAATACGGTAGCCAGTATCGGGCATCAATATAATATTTCTGATTTTGGAGGAGAGTAAAAAATCCACGAGAGGCTGGTAGGATATCCCTCTATCCATACCTCCGAGAATTACCGTATCAACATCCGTCAAACTATTTACTCCTTGAATAGTGGTTTCACAAATGGTAGAGATGGAATCATTATAGTACTTCACCCCTGCTATTTCTCCTATGTATTCCATACGGTGGGGCAGAGGCTTGAACGTTCGAAGGGCCGTCCGAAACTCGCTGTCCGATACACCTAAGTTACGTGCCAGAACATAAGCCGCACCGACATTATAAAGGTTATGCGGTCCTTTTAACAACAGCTTATCAACCTCGATTTCAAACACATGATCCAGGTAATATATCTTATTATCTTTTATCTGCACAACTGAATTCTCAATATGATTTGAGATTGTTATCTTATCCGGCAAAAAGTCTTCCGGTAGCTCAAAATACTCCTCATTATATAGAAGCAAATCACCTTTTTGCTGGTATTTATAGATGTTTTCCTTGGCAGATTTATATTTATCAAAGGTCCCATAATGATCCAAATGCTCTTGAAAGATATTAAGCAGCACACCGATATGAGGCGAATGAGTCACGTATTGCAACTGATGGGAGGATAATTCAAATACAACCATCGTCTTCTCACCAATCTCCTCCAGTACGTCAAACACCGGGATTCCGATATTTCCGACTAACAGGGCATCTCTGCCCGAAGTGCGAAGAATATGATATAACAAGGCTGTCGTCGTACTTTTACCCTTGGTCCCGGTAATTCCGATGGTCTGGGTACGATAAGATTCAAGGAAAAGATCTGTCTGGCAGGTGAACTTCCTTAACACCTCGGAATCTGTCGTATCCAGTACGATTCCCGGGCTTTTAATTATGATATCGTAATCAGGTATGTACTCCCAGAAGGATTCCCCGGTAAGAAATGTGGTATTCTCCGGCACGTCCTGAATAGGCTTCTTATCATAAATACCGATTAGCATATCAGGAAACTGTTTTCGGATAAATCGGTAGGTGGATTTTCCCTCCCTGCCAAAACCTAAAAGAAGTATTTTTTTATTTTCAAATAAATTACAGATTCGACTTATCATCCTTTACCCTCATTCACTTAACATCAAAGCCTTTAATCTTTCGGTAAACTCTTCCGGTATCTGGTTTTCCTCATTATAGTATTTGATGTAAGGATTCTTATTTTTATCGTTAACTATATATAATCCCTTATCCTTATAATACTGATAGAGCTTTGGAAGCTCCTCTTGGTCTGCCGTAAGCCTCCTAATTGTCATGCAAACTGCCGTATTGGCCTCATCACAGGTTCCGACGCACTCAAACGGCTTCTCCGGTGCAAGACCGATCAGCTTGTCAAAGGTCGGTATCATACTCTCATCGTTCAACATATCGCTGCCAAAAATCTCTATGAGTCTTTGTATAGTTATGAACGGAGACAGAATGATATAGACAAACAGACACTTTGGACAGTGTCCGCACCATTGATCCACCTTGCTGCCTACATTGCAGCTTCTGAAAATCTCATGATATTTTTCCTGTAGGGCAAAATGCTTCGCTATCTGAAGCTCACTGAAGGGTCTGAGTAAACTAAAATAATGAACGCCGCTATTAATGTATCGTAATTCATAATCCGTAAAATCACTTTCGAATTTGAAGCTCTTGGAATACTGGTGGTTGACCATCGTTCCCTCGACCGTGCTTTCATTCGCGCTTGATTCATTGGACAGTACTACGTATCTCTTATCATATAAATATGCGGAAAGTACAGAGGAAAAAGCTACGATTGCGGAAAACGGTGTATGCCCGTTTAGGTAACCCTCCTTGTTCAGTGCCAATAGCCTCTGATCAAGCGTCCTATTTACAATCAGTACTTCTTCCTTGGTATATCCGGCAACCTCCGCACATCGCTCGGAGGCTTCTTTCTTATTAATCATATAGCACAGATTGCTACTCTTTCTGTCACTCAGCAGTTCTAAGGTAACAATCGAATCCTTACCTCCGCCGATTGGTATCAGGCAACCTGATTTCTCAAAGGTAGTCCTAATATCCACCCACTCATCATCCGATTCTCTTACGTCAGCCTGTTCTCTTACCTCAGCGCCGGAATCTACCACGACCTGTAGGAATGTCTCCTGATCAGTCTCGATTCCATTGGTATAGAAGAACTCACCCAGCCCCAGATAATACTGCTGCTTCCACCAATCTATCTGCTCCTCATCTATATAGCCCGCTTTGATTATTACAAGCGGAGGACAGGCGCATTTCCAGTAGCTGATTAATTCCACCAGTCCCAGATGAAAAGCCAACTTCCGAACGATCTCCTCGTGTTCATAATCAATATATGTGTGTTTCCTACTAAACTCCCATTTAGGAGTAAAGAGAATATCGTCGCCCAAATGAAAAAAATATGTGATAGCCAGCCTGTCACCAAGATCTGTAATCTCATATTTTTCGTATGTAAATACAGGATGCTTCTCTCTCAGCGTGATAAATTTATTCTGCATGGAAACCTCCTGTGATACTTTGATTCTTGCTCACTGAAATGTACATTGTCAATCTCCTGAAGTTTATTCTTCCTGTTCTGTCGCTTACAGTTTTTCACTATGCTTATTATATTCTCCACACTAAAATAATTCAATTGTTTATTTATGAATTCTTTTAGACAATTATCTATGCGTTACTGCAATACCTATAAATGCTTCGTAAGTGAAATTTGTATTACAAAAAAATAACAAAGGAATCGAAATTCTTATTCGATTCCTAATCAAACTATATATTCAAAATTAATTTTATTTTATTAAGTTATTTACAACAACTCTTGATAATTCTGACCTCCATAGAAAATCCTTGCAATAATAACTTCTCTATTCTTCTCATCAATCTTATACAAAATTATATAATTTTGCACTGGAAGTCGATGATAGCTTTTATTCTTCAACACCTTATTCCTTGATTCTTCGAACATATACGGATTTATACAAACCTCATCATATTTACCCTCTATTGCATCTGCTAAATCAACGGCTGCCTTTGGGTTACATAGGTGATTTAAGATATATGAGAATATCTTATTCATATCTTGATTTGCTACCTCCGTAATTGTTAGATTATATTCCATATTTGCTCCTTAGTTCTTTAAAGGCCTTTTTTGCATCCAGAGTTTTACATTCTTCGATTTCCTTCTCTGCAACTTCAACAGCCTGATAAACTTGATTGAGATACATGGTTTTTTCATAGGTTTCCATACTCATTATAACCATATCTCCATAACCATTTTTTGTTACAAAGACTGGCTCCTCACTCTGATGGCATAACTCAGAAATTTCACTTGTATTCTTTAGATCTCTAATAGGAATAATTTGTGGCATAATATCAACTCCTTTATCATTGTGGTATTATTATACCATAATGATACCACTGTATGCAACCAAAAAATAACTTAATTTACATTTAAAACAATTTAATATTGACCTATCAAATAAGCCCAAATATCAATTATAAGTTTTTCACCTCTTAAGCCCGGTCGACGCCTCCAGTCCGAACATCAGGTTCATGATCTGCTTAGCAGTAATTCTACAAATGGGGTTAGTGGTACATATGTAATCGATGATGTTACATTAACAATGACAACAGCTGATAACAATAGCTGATAATGCAAATTTCCACCTAGTAAGTGATTAACTAAGAAGTAAGGATACTTTTAATACGGATGCAATCCTGACCTCTTAAGTCCGGTCGTCTCCTCCAGTCCAAACATCAAATTCATGTTCTGCACAGCAGCATGTGCTCCGCCCTTGCCGATGCTGTCGAGTACACTAAACACAACGATTCGTCCCCTTCTTTCATCCACATCCAGGCCGATATGACAGTAATTTGAACCGGATACGGCGGCCACCCAAGGGTAAGGGGCATACTGCCAGGAGGCTCCTTCCTCCTTTGGTAGGTCAATTATTTTTATGAAAAACTCATCTTTATAAAATTCTTTATATAGCTCCAGTAGTTCGTCTCTGCTCACTCTTCTATCCGGAAAGCAATGGCAGATATCCAGGATTCCACGGGTAATCGGAGCGTAGGTAGTTGTAAAATGAACTGACACCTTTGTATCACCAAGAAGCCCCAGTTCCTGTTCTATCTCATAGGTGTGCCTGTGATCAGTTACATTATAGGGGACTAAATTATTTCCTATTTCAGGATGATGAATGGCACGATCTGTCTCGGCACCTGCCCCTGCAGTTCCCGACAAGCCATCTACGATAATTTTCGATGGATCCACCAGCTTCCTCTTTATAAGTGGTGCCAGGCCTAGAATCGCAGCCGATGAAAAGCACCCCGGGTTGGCAATTACCCTTGCCGTCCTTATCTCTTCACGGTGAAGCTCCGGTATACCATAGCTTGCATCCTGTGCCATTCCCCAGTCGCTGTGCGTCCTTCCATAGATACGTTCCCAGTCCTCTCTGCTCCTCAGACGAAAATCCGCACCCAAATCTATCACTCTCGTTCCTGCTTCCACAAGTTCCCTTGCTTGTTTCATAATCTGTCCGGAGGGAAGTGCAGAAAATACTACATCACAGGGTGTCGTTTCCTCCGGCTTTACAAATTTGAGTCCCATACCATAGAAATTCTTATGAAAATACTCTACCGGCTTATCGCCTCTGCTGGTTAACCAGGCTATCTCAGCCTCGGGATGCTCCATTAATACCCTGATTGCCTCTCCTCCCATATATCCGGAGGCCCCGTAAATACCCACCTTAATCATGATGACACTCCTACTTTCTATTTTTAATAATTTATTCAACTTATATGCCTGCCCACGAATTGTGAAAGCAATACTTATAATAATCCTGTCTTATTAACCAACTTAAAGTACCTAGAAATGAGTTCAATATTTTTCTTTATATCACTCTCATTTACTATTTCTATTACCTTTAAATCAAACTTTTCGGCATCATTTAAAATATATTTACCAAATGCAAAATCATCATTCATATAATTTTGCAATGCCTGTTCTTGGTTTGAACATTCTTTTATTCTTTCAAACAATTCTTTTCTTTCCATTTGATGTTTTTTATAAAACGCATCTTCTGCTACCAGCCATACTGCATGGTCAATATTTACCACCTCATCCTTAATAAGTTTTGGTAGCAAGTTAATTCCTTCAACCAATATCGGCTTATCATCCGGCAGCTGCTCTAAATCTTCTAGAATCATTCCAAATTCTTCACTGAATAAACCCGTAATCCAGTTTAAATATTCTTCTACACTCATGTTAAGAATATCATTCCAACTAACTTCCGTTATTTTGTTTAAATTCGGATGTTCTTGTTCATTCGATTTTTCTATATGCTTTCCCAAATAATCATCACAATGGTAAACTGTAAATCCATATTTCGCAGAAATGGCATTGGAAATTGTTGTCTTTCCGGCACAAGTTGAACCCCCAAGCCAATAAATTAATGAAGCTTTATTTTTTTTCATCATATTCCTCCCTTAAATTCACCTCTACTCCATAACCACCGCCAAGCTTACCTTCTTTATATAATTGAATTAATAGCTCTATTTTACCGATTACCTCATCTTTGAACATTACAAATTCCCCTCGTTTTTTATAAGAACTCTTTCGTTTGTTCTTGCCAACAAACACAAATTACTTTCTAAATTTATACTACATTAAATCTCATAATTTTACCATCATAAATAATTACTCTGTTCGTGTTGATGTCTTAGAAGACGCTTAACCTTTTCATTTTTCACCTATCTGTATTGCAGAACGATTCAAGCTATAAAAATCCACATTATCAACATAATATACTACATTGTCAAGGATATTTTTTGGTACTATAATGGTATTATATTGGTATGTTATTTTAGAAAGGGTGTTTTATGGAAAAGAAACCTCTGATTCGCGAAAAGGTTGCCCATGAACTCAGGCAGTATGTCAACCAGATGAGAAGCAACACACAGATTCGTATTCCTTCGGAGAGAGAATTATCCGATTACTTCAAGGTCAGCAGGATTACTCTGCGTGCGGCAGTCAGCGAACTTGTAAGAGAAGGAATGCTGGTACAGGTGAAGGGTAAGGGTACTTATATTACACCCAGAAGCTTCATACGGCAGCTTCATATGATCTGTTCACCAAAGATTAAGAATAATGATCCCTTTTATATGAAATTTCTTAGTGAACTTACCAGTATGGCATCGAAGCAATCCGTTAATCTACTGTTTATAGGCCTTGACCAAATTGAAAAGGCTACAGAGGATATTCCGCTCGTAATAATCGGGCTGTTCGAAGACAACAATATATTAGACAAGCTGATTTCCTGTTATAAGGCCATCATCGCAATTCAAGATTATAATAATTATAATGACGTTATTTCACAGATTTATTTTAACGATTACAAGATAGGCTGGCAGGCGGGGCAACTTCTCACAGCTTACGGTCACAAAAAAGTACTTTTGTTAGCCGGTCCTGAGAAATACCCCTCGGCCTATTATAGAAAGAAGGGTTTTATCGACGCCATGAAGCGTCTTGACCTTTACCCTCTTGTCCACACAGAGAAAATGAACTGGGCGGGGGGATACCTTTCCGGCGACTATATTTTTAATGAGTTGACTTTGAAAGAACGTCCAAGTGCAGTGTTTGCCACGAATGACTGGATGGCAATCGGGCTGATGCAAAAGCTTAAGGAAAATGGCGTAAAAATACCGGAGGATATCTCGGTAGCCGGCTGCGACGATATTCCTTTTGCCGGGGAATTTGTTCCGGCACTTACTACCTTTAATTTGGATATGAAATATCTGGTTCTGGAGCTGTTTTCCATACTAGGCGAGCTCTTGTCAGCAAAGGAAGAGATGACCCGCAAAATTGTACTCCCGGGTACCTTAGTCCTGCGGGATTCCTTAAAAAAGCTGATATAATTAGTACCATAACATTAAATACACATCCACAGGAACGATACTGCAGGCTTACTAATGCCTACAGTTCAAATAAATCTTCAGGAGGACATTTCAACATGATCAAAGTAACAGTGAATGCAGAACAAAAAAAAGGAAAAATCAACAAGAACATTTATGGACATTTTTCCGAGCATCTTGGCCGCTGTATCTATGGCGGTATCTGGGTAGGTAAAGACTCTCCCATCCCCAACACTGACGGTATGCGTAATGATGTTATCGAAGCATTAAAAGATATGAAGATTCCCGTTCTTCGTTGGCCGGGCGGCTGCTTTGCCGATGAATATCACTGGATGGACGGAATCGGTCCGATAGAAAAACGTCCTACCATGATTAATACCCATTGGGGCGGCATAACCGAAAATAATCATTTCGGAACTCATGAATTTATGCGTTTTTGTGAACTGATTGATGCAGAACCCTATATCAATGGAAATCTCGGTAGCGGTACGGTACAGGAAATGCAGCAGTGGGTTGAGTACATGACCTTTGACGGAATATCTCCGATGGCTAACCTAAGAAAAGAAAACGGACAGGAACAGCCCTGGAAGTTGACTTACTTCGGAATCGGCAATGAAAACTGGGGCTGCGGCGGTAATATGGAGCCTGAATATTATGCAGATGAATACCGTCGTTATGCAACCTATGTAAGAAACTTTGGCGAGAACACCGTATATAAGATAGCCTGTGGCCCGAATGGAGATAATTATAACTGGACCGATGTTCTGATGAAAAAGGTCGCTAATCATATGAATGCGCTGACCCTCCATCATTACACCCTTCCGACCGGTGAATGGAAAGTGAAGGGCTCCGCTACCGTTTTCGAAGAGAACGAATGGTTCAGCACCATGCAGAAGACTCTTTATATGGATGAAATGATTACAAAGCATACAGCGATTATGGACAAGTATGATAAGGATAAAAAAGTTGCTCTAATCGTTGATGAGTGGGGTACCTGGTATGATGTTGAACCCGGAACTAATCCCGGCTTCCTCTTTCAGCAGAACACCTTAAGAGATGCCTTAGTTGCGGGTATTAATCTTAATATCTTCAATAATCACTGTGATAGAGTACAGATGGCAAATATTGCACAGTTGGTTAATGTACTTCAGTCCGTAATCTTTACCGAAGGTGATAAGATGCTTCTTACACCCACCTACCATATCTTCAAAATGTTCAACGTACATCAAGATGCCGAGCTTTTGGATACCAGAGTTATCAATGATGATTACATCGTTGGTGATGACAAGCTTCCTCAAGTAAATATCTCCTCCTCTATAGATGCCGATGGAAAGATTCATATCTCAATCTGTAATCTTGACCCGATCAAACCTGCTGAACTTGATTGTGACTTAATCGGAGATATTAGAACTAAGGTAACCGGAAGAATTGTAACCGCTAATGAGATGAACGCAATGAACACCTTTGACAACCCTAAGACAGTAACAGAATCTCAGTTTGTAGGAGCTAAACTCGTAAAAAACAATCTTACTGTTACCCTTCCTGCAAAATCCGTAGTTGTATTGGAGATTGCATAACATTTATCGTACTTTTCGCTCAGTATTTGAAAGAATGGAATTAGGTTGAAGAAAGCATTTCAATCGGCAAAAAACGTGATATCGTGCTTTTTTCACATCACTTTAGAGATTGGAGGTTAAGAATGGAGAATATTTGTAAAGCTTGTCTTGCCTCCACCAAGGTAACGGATGGGGATATACAGCTGGCCATCGATAAGCTGTCACGGCTCAAGGGAATGAAATTCGTCGAGGATTCCTTATATCTGAGTCGCCTTGAGAAATGCGATGTCTGCGCCTATCTCGAATATGGAACCACCTGCCTTCAATGTGGCTGCATCGTACAAATCAGAGCCAAGCTACCGGATTCAACCTGTCCCTACCCGAAGGACCGCAAGTGGTAGGGCGGTTGCCACATTTACTTTTATAGGTTGTGCAATACAAGAGGCTTCACACCTTTGTAACTGCCCCTTTACATGATATATATCAACAGCTTTTCATGATAAAATCACTTTAACCCTGAGCCAGAAACACTATATTAAAATATGCTAAAATACAAAAATGAATTTCCAATGGAACTCATTTTTATATTCCTAATGGCTCG
>DBTU01000026.1:0-69705 GCA_002307215.1 Lachnoclostridium sp. UBA1308 | reverse complement strand
TAATGGCTCGCATGATTTTTGCGAGCCATTAGGAATACTAACTTTTTTTCCTTCTCGAATTATCTTCGCCGTCCAAAAAACCAGCACTGCTATCGGTTTAATGTAAAGCAACAGATAAATGATCAGCGATTATGTCTTTTGTAGTTTTTCTATCCATTCCTCTGTTGATTTTCTATGCGTTCCTCTCCGCTATTTGTGCCGGAGGGCGGCGTATAATATAATAAACCGGTATGATACCTACCGCAATATTTACCACATACAGAAACACCAGCAACAGTCCCACCGCATACCAGGGGTATACGATGCCCGACTGCAGGGAGGGCGTAGCTGCAATGAATTTGATGGCTGTGCTGACGACAAGTACGACCGGCAGCACCGTATAGCCGGTGATTATCATGATCTCCAGTACAAAGGCAAGTAGTATGCTTTTCTTAGATATTCCCACCAGACGATATACACTCAGTTCCTGCGTTATCCTCATTGCATTCGACTTCATCGTGAAATAAAGCATAATCAGTGAGATTGCAAAAATCGTTATTGTTACGATTAAGCGTGTATTCATCGTCACAGACCTGTCTTTGAGGAATTTATCCATCTGCTTTCCATAGATATCCGATGCAATAAACTTAACAAAACTGGTGTTATAGCCACCTTGATTTTTATTAAAGTAATTCTTGATTTCATCTTTATTATCGGTATAGATCATGAATCTTCTGCTGTTGCAGATATACATATTCACGATATCCTTGTAATATCGGTCATCTATTACATAGGACACTCCGAATTCATCCGGAAATGTTCCTACCACCTTGAACTTATTATCGCCCTTCGCGGTAAATGCAAGCTCGCCTTCTGCTTTCATCCGGTCATATACCGAGGTTGAAACCAGTGCCTCATCCGCAGAAAGATTTACCGCATCATATTCTCCCGGATATTCTTTGGTCAGCTGCTGCAGGGAGGCAATCTTATCCGCCCAGGTTGCTGTACTGATTCCGGTATATTTGTCGATAAATACGGTAGGCTCCTTTCGATCACTGATCCCCACGATCGTCAGCTTCTGTCCGGATACATCTGATTTCACCACAAGATTAAGGAAGCTGTTCAAATCCGGCATCAAGGTCTTAAAAACACTGTCTGATCCAAGAAATTTGTCCAGCAGCCAACGGTCAACAATAATTTCATTTCTTTTCTCAGGCATCCGTCCGTAGATCAAATATTTTTCATCAAAGTGCTCCAACGTCACAAATGAAAAATCTGACAGGGAATAACTTAGCTGCTTTGTCTGTCCATAACCGTCATAGGTAAAGGATAGGTTTGCATCCAGATTAATGTAGATATCTTCCTCATTGTTACTTTGTACGAAGCTCGTATATATCTCATCGAAGCTTGCGTAGTAATGATCGTTGCTTGCAGAGGAATTACGCTTTCCCATCACATCAATATAATGAGAATCCTCCGTAATGAAATCAACCTTGTCTATCGCTGATACAGTCATATAATCAGTTACTGCAATCACGAGTAAAAAAGAAGTAATGAGGAGGGACAGAATCAGAAATATCTGCCTTTTTCCCAACTTTCTTACATTAACATTTGCAAGTTTCAGGAGCTCTCCAAAGGATAATTCAGATCTCTTACCTTTATGCAGCTGTTCCAACGAATACTCAAAATCATCAATCTGATCCAGACTAAACTCCGGTCTGTAATCATCTATCATCTGCATCTCATCCCCTGAGGTCAGAAATATTACATCGGCCTCGCCGGGAGTCTGAATATACAGCTTTCCTCCCGTATAAACCATATTCAGCATTATCCCGTTACTCGAATCGTTTTGATAGACATTCATATTGATATTGCGATTATGGAAGGTTTCCTTCTCATATTCCTTTAGATACAGATTGGTATCATCACTGTAAAGGTAGGTTTTTTTGCTTTGGTGGATGGAATCTTTAACGACCTTTCCGTCACTGATATAGATGATCCGGTCTGCGAAGAGCTCAGCAATATGTTTTTCATGAGTAACTAAAACGACCAGACAATCCCCGGAGATTTTCTTAATGATACTCATAATGCGCATCGTATTAGCTTCATCCAGATTACCGGTCGGCTCATCAGCAAAAATGATATCCGGTGATTTAACAAGTGCTCGTGCAATTGCAACCCTTTGCTTTTGCCCTCCCGAAAGTTGGGATACCGTACGTTTCTTATATTTCTTCATATCCACAGCCTGAAGGACATAGTCAATTCTGCTATCCTTCTCTTCATCACTTATATCAAACATATTAAGTGCTAAGCGAATATTATAAGCAACCGTATCCTCCTGCAACAGGAACTGATCCTGAAATATATACCCAAACTTTTCGTTACGCAGCTTCTCAATCTCAGCCATGCTGTATTTATTTACGGTTATATCATCAATGGTTATTCTACCGCCTTGATAGGTATCCAGCCCACCTAAGGCGTTCAAAAGCGTCGTCTTTCCGGAACCGCTCTCGCCAAGAATGCATACCAGTCCTGTATTACCAAACTCCAGGGTCGTTTTATCTATCACATGAATCTCATTTGTTTTGCCTTTATTATAGTACTTATCCAGTTTATTAATCTTTATCATCGTTACCTCATCCCCGTGCCTGTTGACCGGACCCCTTTGTGATTACCGGACCTTAGCTCCACTTCTGTTTGCGTTTCAAATATCTGTTAAAGAACCATACCGTAGCCGTTATCATGAACAGATTAAATGCGACAAAGACTGCATAGGACAGAAGATTGTAGTACTTCATCATGTTTCGTAGATACCTGAATCCAAAAAGGTTCATTCCGTCGGCACAGGCAACCGTAATTAATAAAGCAATTGCCGTATATACCAATAGTTCAAGGTAATTCATCCATTGAATCGTCTTATGATTCATTCCCATCGAAGCCAGTACCAGATAATTCTTATGTTTAATCCTAAGAAATGACCCAATAATCATGATCTCCAGCAGACAGATAATAAGTAGCACAAGCAATGACCTCACCAGTGTTGCATTACGCATATCAACCTTCCAAGGGTTATATTCCACCGAGCATACTCTGTATGGGCTGATTGCCTGATAGCCCATGTCTTTAAGCTTTCTCAGTACATAATCCGTGTAGATATAATCCTTCATATATAGTGAGGCCTGATTGCTCTGGTAGTCACATAATTGATTAAAGAATTCTTTACTGACCTCAATAAATTTAATGGAATACGGGTTGTAATCAGAAAGAACATACCCCTCGTATTCCTCGCCATTGCTTTCTGTGCTGTCCTCCTTGTTGCCACGATAAACATTTATCTTTGCTTCACCGGGTAGCGTATAGATTGAGTTATCCGCAAGCGCTGACGAAACCTTCAGTTCTCCATTTTCCTTATTATCACCTATGACCGGAATAAAGGAAAGATTAACATCGTATTCACCCGTTCGGATATTCATACTCATACCGATATTGTAGCTGTCATCATATAAAGCTGCCGATAGCATATCACAGAGCTCACTCGAAAAATATACCTGGCTACTTTCATTCTTAAGCAGACCAACCACAGTTAAGTCGGCCATATAATAATTATCATAGCCCCACATATTCTGGCTTGTAAAATAGCACGGTAAATGCGAGTCAAGAACGCTCTCGTCTTTAGACCAGAGCACTATTTCATTACGCGCTTTGGGAAGCCTTCCGGTGCTCAAATCCTTTTTTGAGATACAGGTATCAGACTTCATGAATTTGGTAGCCTGAAGAAAGTTGGCTATTTTTTCAGGAGCCACGTCGTTTACACTCTCTTTGGGTTGATAGGTATAGTCATAATCCACCCCAAGGTTTATATAGTAATTGATGTCATTTGCATAATCATACTGATCTGCCATCACAACATGTTTAATCCTTTGAAAAGCTCCTAAATCTTCCTTTGTTATGGCATTTCCATCCGCTTTCTTAACGATGATTCTGGTATTGTCTCCATTTAAAAAAGCCCTTGCATCATAATCCTTTACAAAGGTATCATCTATATTACTACTAATTTCTCCAAGGAATATATAAGATACGATTGCTGTAAACAACAGGAAGCACAAAAATAAGATAACTCTTCTTGGCTGGGTTGCTATATTCATGCGTGTGAACCTCCACGCAATTCTACTGTCTGCCTTTCTACTGCGACCGTCCTTTACAACCTTCCCCTCTGTAGAATCAGGAAGGGCCTCCTTCGTCCGGTTCACCTCTTCCTCCACCGGTTGACACAAAGAATCGTTCACCTGGGTATCCGATACAATCTCACCGTCATGCAGACGAATCTTTCTTGTCACATACGGTGCAGTCTCTTCATAATTATGGGTAACAACAATAATGAGCTTATCCTTAGACAGCTTCCCAAACAGTTCCATTATCTGATGTCCGTTCTCAGAATCGAGGTTACCGGTCGGCTCGTCTGCCACGATAATATCCGTATTCTTTGCCAATGCCCGCGCAATGGATAATCTCTGTTTCTGTCCACTGGATAACTTAGAGGTTCGTTGATTCGCCTGTCCCTTTAAACCAACCTTCCCCAGCAGTTCCTTAGCCATCTTGCGTGCTTGTGCATATTCATAGCCTTGGATTAGAAGTACACTCTCCACATTATATAGAGCCGAATAGTTTTCAATCAGGTTATAGTTCTGAAATACAAAGCCTATCTTATTCTTTCGATACTCTTCCCAATTATCATCATCGAAATGAGAGGTTGCCTCCCCAAGTATGTAAAGTTCACCTTCGTCATAGGTATCCAGCCCGCTAATAATATTAAGAAGGGTTGATTTGCCGCTACCGCTTTCTCCGGTAATGGCAACAAATTCACCCTTTTGAAATTCAAGTCTGATCTTTCTTAATGCCGGCACGACAGCGTTCGCCGAATAATAGTATTTTGATATATTCTCGAGTTTTATCATGTTCTTCACCTGAAACCTTTCGCTAAGGTACATTATTCCATAGAACATCCGATATTTCAACCCAATAAAATGCAAAAATGGCATGGGTTTATTTTACATTTTTGCTGTAAAGCTTGCTTTTCTGTGCTTTGCACTATTTTGTTTACTGTTTAGTTAACTATTTTTTATTATTATTTTTATAATTGCTGTGTCATTTTTGCAGGCGGAAGATTGACTAAACCGTACACCGGCAGGATTCCCACCAGAATATTAACAACATATAGGAATGCTATCAGCAGTATCGCAGCAGACCAAGGATATGCTATACTTAGTTGCAGAGAAGGTATTCCCGCAATAAATTTAATAATACTACTCAAAATGCATATCACCGGTAATACCGTACAGCTTGTAAGGATAAATATTTCGAGAATAAAGGACATCAATATGCTCCTTCTTGTTATTCCCATCAACCGATATACCGAAACTTCTTGCATTCGTTTGAAAGCATTGGACTTCATGGTAAAGAACAGCATTAGCATAGATACGGCGAATATTGTTATTGTCACGATCATACGGGCATTCATATAATAAGCTTTTGCTTCGTAATATTGCGTAAGTTCATCTTGGTAAATGTCCCTTGCTTTTATTTTGATATAGGTCGTATCCGGACCATCAAGTTTACCATTGAAATAGTCCAGTATTTTCTGATAATCGCTTTCTTGTGCATATATTTTGAAAGTTTGATCCGGCAACACTATATTATCGATATAATTATCGTAATACTTATCTCCTATGATGGAGTCGACACCAAATTCTGTCGGATAGGTTCCGACAACGAGGTACCAAATACCGTTGGGTGCAATATAATAATAATTGTTATCCTCCGGACTAAGAAACACCGAGCTCGAGACATTTCCTATGCTGTCAAATTCGGACTGCAAAACCATAACCTCATCGGCAGCAAGCGAAATATCGTCATATTTTCCGGGATAAGCTGCCTGCAGCTGCTGCAAGGATCCAATCGAGTTGTTTTTCAAGTAGAGACTGATTCCCATATATTTATCGATGTATACGACCGGCTCCTGAAGATCGCAGATCCCCACAATCGTCAGCGGTTGTTCTCCTTCCTTGTACATAACCTTTAGATTAATGAAATTCTTGGCGTCCGGATACATTTCCTTCAGTATACTGTCAGACTGATAAAATTTATCAATCAGCCATTTGTCTATGATGATTTCATCACTTTTCTCCGGCATACGTCCCTCTGTCAAATCCTTCTGATTAAAATGTTCCATCGTAACATAAGAAAAATTCTCAAGGGAGTATTGCAGCGACTGTATCTGCTCTATTCCTTGATATGCAAAAGTGAGCTGTGTATTAAGGCAAGGGTAGATGTCCTTACCCATATCCATACTTCTGAATTTCTCATAAATATTATGAAAACTTTTCAGATAATCATCATAGTTTGAGGCACTGCTCATGGCAACATTTACTGTGATATAGTGGGAATCCTCCGTAATGATGGATTTCTTGTCGATGGAAGAAGTAGTAAGATAATCAGTTAGAGCAAGTACCAGCAGTACTGAGGTAATGAGAAATGACACTACCATAAATATCTGCTTCTTTCCAAGCGTCCTTACATTGTCCATTGCCATTCTCATAATATCCGTGAAGGAAAGTTTTGCCTTTCTATCAGCTTTCAGTCGTGAAAGTGAATAATCGAAATCCTCTATCTGCTCCATATCCACAATTGGCTTTGCCGCATCTACGATCTGTGTCTCCGATCCGGAGGTTAAATACACAACATTCGCCTCCTCTGGGGTCTGAATATAGAATTTATCGTTTTTGTATACCACGTTCAACGTAAGCTTATTTTTGCTTCCCTGATGATAATAATTAACCTCAACCGCATCTCCTGCATAGCCTTCTTTCTCAAATTCCTTCAGATACAGATTGGTATCATCCTGAAATTGATATGTATTCACACTCTTATGCACTATATCCTTGATTACTTTTCCATCTTTCACTTGGATAATACGGTCGGCAAAGAATTCTGCAATTCTCTTTTCGTGGGTAACCAGAACCACAAGGCAATCCTGTGATATTTTCTTTATGATGCTCATGATCCGCATGGTGTTAGCTTCATCCAGATTGCCGGTGGGTTCATCGGCAAATATAATATCAGGAGTTTTCACAAGTGCTCTCGCGATAGCAATTCTTTGCTGCTGCCCGCCGGAAAGCTGGGATACCAGGCGCTTCTTATATTTCCTCATTTCTACTGCCTGCAGGACATAATCCACCCTTGCTTCCTTCTCTTCTTCCTTAAGCTTAAACATACTTAGGGCAAGGCGAATATTATAGGCTACGGTCTGATCCTGCAATAGATATTGCTCCTGAAAAATGTACCCAAATTTGGTATTACGAAGCTTTTCCATCACTTTAGAAGAATATTTTCTTAGCGTGACATCACCTATGGTAAGATTGCCGCTATAAAAAGTATCGAGCCCCCCGACCGTATTAAGCAGCGTTGTCTTCCCTGATCCGCTTTCCCCCAGGATACATACCAATCCGGTATCATCTAATTCCAGACTTGTTTCATCAATTACATGAAGTTCGTTTGATTTTCCCTTATTATAATATTTATTTAATCCACTTATTTTTATCATGTCAGCTCCATTTCTGTTTGCGTTTCATATATCTTCCAAACGACCAAACAACAACTGTGATTATCAATAGGTTCATGACAGCATAAAAGGTAAAAGTGAATATATTATAATATTTGACCATGTTCTTAAGATAGACAAATCCGAATAAGCTGAGGATGCCTGCTGCCAACGGAACCAAAATAACACTTATCCCGGTATATAAAAGCATTTCGAAGTAATTCATCAAAGTGATGGTCTTCGGATTCATACCCATGGATTTTAGTACCATGTAATTTTTCTTCTTAATCTGAAAGATCGAACGAATAATTACAATTTCTAAAATGCCTGTAATCAGTAATACCAAGAGTGCTTTTAAGATTATCGTTAATCTCATCGCCACCAAAGCATCATCATATTTTATTGAACTGATCCGGTAGGAACTGATTGCAATGTATCCCATATCTTTTAAATGTTTAAGAACATAGTCTGTATCAATATAGTCCTTGATATATAGGGATGCCTGTCTGCTTTTCCAAGGGAACAATTCGTAGAATTGCTCTTCATTCATTTCAACAAATTTCGTTGATAACTCATTATAATCAAGTAAAGAAGCATTCATGATCACATCCGGTAGGCTGTCACCCTCCTCACCACCTATGAAGTAATCAAGCTCACCCCCTGTAGATTGGGCCGACCCCTTACTCAGAATAAGTTGACGGGAAGCCTTCAGCTGTGGCGAGCCCTCTATATATTCGATGCCCTCGCCAATAACCGGAATAAACGTAACCTCATCCTTATAGCGCCCCTCAAACAGATCCCAGTTCAGCTTCAACATATAATGATCACCGTATAAGCTGACAGAAAGCATGTTGCAGAGCTCTCCGGAGAAATATACCTGATCCGATATCTGCTTTAATAAGCCTACCACCTTCACTGTCGTAGTATAATATTGCTTATACCCCCACATATTTAGGCTGGTGAAATAACATGGCTGCTCTTTACCGAGATCCTCCTTATTATCTGAATATAGGACAATCTCATTACGCTCTGTCGGAAGCACTCCTGCCGACAGATCCGCCTCCTTGATACAGGTGGAGGATTTCATAAAATGTGTTTCATCAAGAAATTCAACTGACTGCTTAGCTTCCTCCTGATTATCACTCGCTACATAGGTCAAATCGTAATCCGATCCCTTGGTTATGTAATAGTTGATATCACTACTAAAGCCATATTGATCCGCCATACTGACATAATTGATGCCACGAAAGGTATCCATATCCTCCACTGTGATATCTCCGCTATCAACTCTCTTTACGACAATTCTTGTATTATCACCGTTAAGGAATGCGCTGTTGTCGTATTTCTTAGTATTCGTATCATCCCAGTTACTATAAATTTCGCCCAAAAAGATATACGATACTGCTGCCGTAATCAGTAGAAATACGAGGAAAAACAATGCTCTTTTGGGCTGTGTGGATATATTCATCCAGGCAAAGTTCAAGGCGATCTTCCTGTTCGATTCTGTCCTCTGTTGATCGTGATCAGTCGGCGCCGGGTTACAAATTTCTTGTTCTACCTTCTTAAAGTCTTCGCTACTTACAGGGACTTCCTTGTTGACTGAGTCTTTGCTGCTAACAGGGACTTCCTTGTTGACTGAGTCTTTGCTGCTAACAGGGACTTCCTTGTTGACTGAGTCTTCTCTGCTGACAGCGTATCCCTCTTTCACGGGCTCATCTGATACCACTTCACCCTCGTGGAGTCTGATTTTACGTGTTACAAAGGGGGCTGCTTCCTCATAGTTATGGGTTACCACGATAATCAGTCTGTCCTTCGATAGCTCTGCAAACAGCTCCATAATCTGCCTTCCGGTCTCACTATCCAGATTCCCGGTCGGTTCATCGGCAACGATGATATCCGTATTCTTTGCCAAAGCCCTGGCAATGGAAAGTCTTTGCTTTTGCCCACTCGATAGATTCTCCGCTTTTTGGTTCATCTTATCGCCAAGACCTACCCGTTTTAAAAGCCGCTTTGCCGTCTTCTTCGCTTCTTTATTACTATAACCCTGTATAATCAACGAACTCTCCACATTATACAGAGCAGAATAATGGTCAATCAGATTATAACTTTGGAATACAAACCCCATCTTGTTCTTACGGTATTCTTCCCAATCAGAATCATCATAGATGGAGGTCTCATCGCTATTGATGTATAGTTCTCCTTCATCATAAGTATCCAGCCCGCTAATGATATTGAGCAGCGTTGATTTACCGCTTCCGCTTTCTCCGGTAATTGTTACAAATTCACCGATTTGAAACTCAAGATTGATTTTTCTGAGTGCCTGCGTTGCCATATTTACCGAATAATAATACTTTGAAACATTCTCCAGCCTAATCATTCAGAACCCCCATTTACCTAAATATACGAATTCATCCGTATCACTATTTTCTTGTCATGTGAAAGATAAGTGTTACCGTCATTATTTCACATATATCCGGACAAAATAACATAAAAAAGTATACATAAAACATGGATATATTTGACTATGATAATATAACGCAAAAATCTTTCGTTAAATTGGATATTTTTCTTACGGAAATCTTAAGATTGTATTCGGGTGTTTAGTAAAATGAGGGCAAATGAAATAGGCTACCCGTAGGGTATGTTCAGACCCTCAGATGCAATGAAATACAAAAGCATTGTCTATCTCCGGGGGTAACATATCATACAGGTAGCCGTTTTAGTTACTATTGAATATAATTATCCGGTTTATTAGTTAGCCGAGAATTTAATACTATATTTCTTTGCATATTTTTCAGCATAAGAGCCTTTTTTTCCATGAATGGTTACCTTCTTACTACTATAAAAAGTCTCCGGCCCAATACTGGTGACACCGGCAGGAATTGTTATACTTTTAAGATTATTACAATTAGCAAATGCAAAATCGCCGATTGTGGTGACGGAATTCGGTATGGTTATTGACGTTAACCCTGAGAAATCAAAGGCTGCATCTCCAATTTTAGTTAATTTGTTAGGCAATGTAATTTTTTTAAGTGATTTACAGTTCCAAAATGTACAGTCAGGTAGCACTTTCATATCTTTTGGTAATTTAACACTTTCCAACTTACTGCATCCGTCGAATAAATACATACCGATTTTGTTTACCCGATCAGACAGAATTATTTTTCTAATCCCACTATTAGAAAAAGCACCTTGATCAATCGTCGTTAATGTACTTGGAAGTTTTATCGATTTTAGCGAAGTACAATTACAAAACACATTTTCCTCAATCGTAGTTATACCTTCCGGTATCGTAATATTACTTAAAGATTTACAATTTTCAAAGGTAGAAGATGCTATTTTCATAATTCCGTCTGACAAAATAACTTTCTTTAAATTGCTACAATTATAAAATGCGCAACTCGATATATCTATAACGCTATTTGGTATTGTCACTTCCGATAAATTTGTACAGCCATTAAAAGCATTATCATAAATCACAGAAACAGAATCTGGAATTGAAATGGTTTTCATTGATTTGTTTTTTGCAAAAGCTTCTGACCCTATGGTATTTACCGATTTAGGTATTTTAACATTGGCATCACTTCCATAATATTTATTGAGGAAATGCTCACCAATACTCCAATCTTTTGTTTTCGAAAGATCCTTATCTCCGAATATAGTCAGATTTAGTTTATACCAACGAACAAAGTCAATAAAGAAGTCTTTAGAAAATTCACTTTTCATCAAAGATGCAACAGTATCTAGCGGTAAATCCTCACCTAATCCCGAGGAAATCTTTTTCTGAGTAACCTTTTTATGAAACTTTCTATATGATTCCATTCCATACTTTTCAATAATAAAATGCATCAGTCTAAATCCAAGCAAATATGGACTGAAGCCCATATCACTTTCGACAAAAAGCTTCTCAATTGTCTTTTCATCTATTACCTCTTGATAATTACTGTAGTTGGAATAGCTATCAAATGTGCTATTGATTATTGTATCCTTCTCAAGTATTTTACAGGTGAAATATGTGGCAAATCCTTCTGATAATGTACTTCCCATGGAAGATCCATTACGAGAACATACCGCATGTAATAATTCATGAATCATTACAAACGCGTTATCGCTCGCCATTTCAATATCTTCAGGAAACAATATAACTCCGTCCCCTCCAACTGCACAGGATCCAACTGTCTTATCATTTATTGCAACAATCTCAACACGTTCGTGAGATGCACCAATCTTTATCAATTTATCTGCAGTCTTAAAATATTTGCTAAGCCACCACTCTACTCCTGAATAATCCTCTCCATCAAAATGCTGTACATAAAAGGAATATCCTGTGGTATCCTCTATCATGTCCATGTCATGATTAATCATATCAATTACATTGACCGGAACCTTTAACCCTTTATCCAAATATAAAATAAACCGGGATGTTTCAATATAGGTTTCTTCGGTAGTCGTATAGTAAGTACCCGTCATTTTACTCAAATCAAGTCCTGAGATATAGACTGCCTTATCCGAGCCCTCAGGGGGAGTATATTTATCTCCCTTGTCCGATGCGCTTGTAGCTGCCTGCGCTGTCTTTGCCATCTGTTCCGCAAGTGGTGAAAGGTCTGACATTATGAAACTAATCATGATTACGATTACGATGAATAATTTATACCTTGTATTCTTATTGTACATGCATTTGCCCCCCCCCAATAATAATGTTTACCAAATTATAGCACAAATAAACATATAATGTCTAGATATGTCGATGACTCAATATGCCCTGTACAACACTTGATATTTAGTTCTAGCTTATTTTATTATTTATAAGTATTTACCTTACTATTATCTCTGAGGGGAATGAGACTTCCTTGAATGGTATCACTATTCCCTTTTATATCAGTCTCCTCACCTGTTTCCGTATTGGTCACTTTAATCCCTACGTCGGTTTTATCCTCAGTCGCAGAATACTCCTCATATATTTGATATTCATAGCCACTGTTATCAAAAATCAAGTAATTCAAATCCACTCCTTCATTATCAGCTCCACCACCACGCATATAATACGAGTATGTAAAATCACCCCAGGAGGTCTCATCTTTATTTTGCGGATACTCTAATTCTATCTTATCCTTCGTCCCATAGCGATACACAATATATCCCGGCTCAAGTTTTGATATACAAATAGCTGCTGTTATCTCTTGATCAGCTATCTGAAAGCTGAACAGGGCTTCTTCCTTTTCCCCGCATAGATATTCATCTAACTTCTCTCCACTTGTTACATTCGGTGTTATAGTTATCGTGCTAATCGGAGTAATATTATCTGTGGTCGGAGTCACTGTCGGGGTCGGAACCAATGTCGGGGTCGTGGTTACTAATGCTGTTGAAAATATTGTCGGTGTTGGTTGCATTGTTGTCGGCGTAGTCGGTGTCGATGCGATATTATTTTGTTTATCTTTCGCGCATCCTGCAAGGATTAACATAAATAGTAGTAACATTAATAAGAATATGTAAGTACATTTTTTATGATTAAACATTTTCTCCTCCTATGCTTTACTATATTGAATTATATCATTGTCCCAATAAAAGGAAAAGAAATGTTTGAATAATTACCTATCAATAAATTTTTCCAAATTTATGTTGACACCCGCCATATGTCGTGCTACGATATACTCAATCTATGTCGCAGACCGACATATGTCGTATAACAGCATATGCACATGTAATTTTCAGAAATAAGGAGGGATTTGGATTGAAAACAGAACCGTTGACGGAGTGTTATTTCTATCTACTGCTCTGTCTGTATCAGGCTCCTAATCATGGCTATGGTATTATGCAAGAGACGGACCGCCTTTCCAAGGGGAGAGTTAAGATCGGTTCCGGTACCATGTACGGGGCTATCGGTAATATGATGAAAAAGGGTTGGATTTTCGAGATGCAGAGCATGAATCCTGAAGATTACCGCAAACGGTTATATCAAATCACTTCTCTCGGTAAAGAGGTTCTGGAGCAGGAACGTACCAGGTTAAAGGAATTGGTGGAAAACTCAGATATCATCATGGATGGGAGGGATAATTAGGTGACTGAAAGAATTAAGATAAAACCTACGATGTTTCTCGTTTATGATTATGACAAAGAAGAAGAATATATGAACTCTATGTCCGAGAAGGGCTGGCAGCTGAAGAAGGGCGGTCTCTTCCATCATACTTATATACAGGATAATCAGCTCTACCGCTATAAGCTTGATTATAACAATGGCGTACATATTAATTCAGGTGAAAATAGCCGATATCTCGCTATCTTTGCAGAACAGGGCTGGGAGCATATTAATTCCACCTTCAATGGCTGGCACTATTTCCGTAAGAAATATGATTCTGCCTTACCGGAAGACGATTATGAAATCTATACCGATGACAACTCACTTAAGGAAATGTTGAGTAAATGGAATCGCTTAGCAAGGATATTGCAGTTTGTACTAGTCTTGTCATTTTTTAGTCAATTACTGTTATATTATAATTACCGTACGCGGATTTCACTGTATGAATGCATTATGCTTACAGTTGCCTTTGGCTTAGTTGAGCTCTGTGCCCATCAAATAAAGAAGAAGCGAGTGGGTACGAAACCAAGCTCTGATATTAGTAAATATGGCGGCTATGTCATGACCTTTGGACTATTCTTGATGATAATACTTATCCTATTGTCCATTTTCCTTCCTTCTTATGTATATAAACTTGATTACACAACCGACATCAATCAAGATACACCTGATTTTACGGATACGCTAAATATAAAACAAACCGGATACTATCAACTTAATTTTCGTTGTAAAAGCGAACGCGGTGTCTCAGCCTTTCTTATCTCAAAAGGCGATACGGTCGTATATGACAGTGGAGCAGGCGGTGATTTTTTCCTCAATAAGCCGGATTGTTATTTTGAGACCGGTAACTATACCGTAAGGATTGTATATTATCTCGAGGATTACGAAAAAAGCTTTGATGCCACCGAGCGCGAACTGGAAAGCTTACATCTAACCGGAGACCTGGATCAGATGAGCGAGGTCGAGGTTTCTGTCAGTATAAGAAACAGCTTTTGACAACCTCAAAAGTCGTTGTATGATTCGAGTGCTAAAAGCCATACAAATAACGTATATTCGTTAATTTGCACATCTACTCCTCTGCTTTAGCGTGATACAGAATATAGTTTGATGAGCAATTGTATGAAGTCGTTGGTACTTAGGTCCTGTATTTCAGGACCTTATGTACCACTACGTACTTCATCCAAGCGAGAGCGTGTTGCGAACGAACTATATTCTGCATCACGCAATCAAGAAATGATATTGTGCAAATTGACGTACCATAATTTGAATTTGGCTTCTGACAAGTGGCATTATTATAAATTCATTAAAAAACAGGTCTCTTACTTTTACAGCAATCCATTTTATGGTATGATAACCATGTTTTATGGCAAATATATACATGTTTACATAAATTTTATATTAATATGAAAGAAACGAGTCTTTGAAAAGATTCAGGAAAGAGGGGTAACATGTCGTTAAGTGTAAAGAATTTATCCAAAAGTTATGGTGATAAGGTAGTAGTTGACAATTTGAACTTTGAAATCAATCAGCCGGGAGTATATGCTTTGCTTGGTACCAACGGTGCCGGCAAGACAACCACACTTCGTATTATCTTGGGCATGCTCGCGAAAAATGAAGGCGAGATTTTGTGGAACGGCAAGCCACTGGATGCGGTTCACACCAATGTAGGTTATCTTGCCGAAGAACGCGGTCTATATCCTAAGTACTCCTTACTCGATCAGCTGTTATACTTTGCTAAGCTTCGTAAAGTATCTAAACATACCGCAATGGAGCGTATTAAATACTGGTCCGACAGACTTGATGTCAATGAATATATGTTTCCGCCAAAAGTAAAGGGTCGGACCTCCAAAGCAAACCGTGCCGATCAGCTTTCAAAGGGTAACCAGCAGAAGATCCAGTTGATGGCTGCCTTAATCTCGGATCCCGAATTGATTATTCTGGATGAACCGCTCAGCGGCCTCGATCCGGTAAATACAGATTTATTTAAATCCATTATAAAAGAAGAAATTTCTAAAAATAAATTCCTGATTATGTCGAGCCATCAAATGCCGACCATCGAAGAATTCTGCTCTGACATCACCATAATGGACAGAGGCAAGGCCATATTGCAGGGTAATCTGAACGAAATCAGAAAGAGCTATGGCCGAGTTAATCTATTTGTGAAAAGCGATGTTGATATTGCTCCCTATATCTCCTCCTTTGGATTAACCATTGTGGGAAAGACACCGAGCGAATATCACCTGAAGGTCTCCGGCGAGGCGCAGGCTATGGACTTCCTTGCAGATATGATTGGCAACAAAGTACCGATTATTAAATTTGAACTGCGTGAACCGTCACTGCATGAAATATTTATTGAAAAGGTGGGAGATGTCCATGAATAAAAGTAGCATAAGCGGATGGAGGGATGTTCTCTCCTTTACCTTCCTCCAGACTATGAAAAGTAAATCATTTATTATCTCGTATGTGATATTCCTGCTTCTTGCTGCACTCTCCATCCCGGTGATGTCGTTAATTACCTCCGGCGGATTGGACGGAGCGGATGCTAAGGATAAACCCAGTCCGATTGAGAAGGTATATGTCGATAATCAGACCTCCCTACCCGATATGGATTTTGCAGAACTTCATGATACAGCTGCCTTTCGTAATATTACCTGGGTAGCAATGACTGAGAATTATGATATTGTCTCAGATAGAATCGAAGCAGAGGAAAACACCTCAGTTATCCTAACGATATCTAATACACCCGGAATGTATTCCTTAAGCTTTGTGAAGGCCGGTAGCGGACCTGTCGGTGACGGTTCACTGTCTACCTTGGGGGACGCGGTTGCCTCACAATTTGATTCCTACAAGCGAATAGCCCTTGGAGTCACAAAGGATCAGGAAACAAAACTGGATGCAAGTGTTGCTACCAAGGTCTCGATGCTTGATATAAGTGGAAATGAAATCGTAAAGGCGGATACCAAGATTTCCTTCAGTGAATACTGGTTTATTTATGGACTCTGGTTCCTTGTACTTATGGTAAATTCCATCGCCAGTGCCCAGGTCGCAACCTCCCTCGTTACCGAAAAATCCACGCGTGTCATGGAATATTTGTTAATCTCGGTAAAGCCGCTTGCACTCATTATCGGCAAAATCATTGCAATGCTTTCGGCGGTACTTTTGCAAATGGTTTCAATGGTCGTTGTGGTCTTCATCTCCAGTAAAGTCTCCGCGGCTTTTATCACAGGAAAGGGGGAAGATATCATGACGAAATATTTACCTGAGAATATTTTTGAGAATTTAAACCTCGGAAATATTATCCTGTGCATTGTATTTGTTTTACTCGGTCTGATATTTTTTGCGACACTGGCAGGTCTTGCCGGCTCGACGGTAAGCAGGCTTGAGGAACTACAAGAGGGACTGACCTTATTTACCATAACCAGCCTCGTCGGCGCATATATTGGTGTCGGAGCAATTAATGTCTTGATGGGAAGCGGAAGCAATCCTTATGTAACCTTTGCCTTCCTGTTTCCGTTATCCTCACCTTTCCTTGTTCCCGGTGCACTTTTAGTCGGAAAGGTCAGCCTCCCGATTGCAGCTGCATCCTTCGCCCTGCTGATTGTCTCCAACATCTTATTATTAAAATTTGTTGCTAAGGTATTTGAGACATTAATTCTTCATACCGACAACAAGATTAAGATTAAGGATTTGGTCAAATTATCTAGGTACAAGACGAATTAATCGCCGATTACGGCATACAGGAGGTAGTTATGAAACATAATTTTAGCGGATGGACATCCGTATATGGTTTTACCTTGCGTCAGTCCACCAAGGGAGTAGCCTTCAAGCTGATCACAGCCCTAATTTCATTAGTGATTATCGGTGTTATTGTAACAATAACCCTACTCAATGCAAAGCCGGAAGATAACAAACCGGAGAATGCTGATGCTTCTCCCATCAATAAAGTGTTTGTTCTTGATAATAGTGGCTTGCAACCGACTGATTTTAAAGCGCTTAATACATCGCTTCAGTCAGAGCGCTTTCAAAACATTGAATATATTCAGCTTACCGAGCAGTCGCGCGATACTGTGGTAAAGACTGCCGGAACAGATTCCGACTCCTCAATTGCCGTCATTATTACCACAACGGACAGCGGATATGAGCTTGAGGCAGTAATTCCTTCCGGCTCAATTATATCAAGCGGTCAGGCAAATACGGTAGTTCAGGAAATGTCAGTCGCGTTTAATACCAATAAGCTTCTACAGTCCGGTCTGACGAGTAACCAGCTCTCCATCGTGATGACCCCGGCAGTTACCTCTTATTCCACTATCGGAGTAAGTAGTAGCGGCATTGCCTACGCAATTAAGCTTATCGCACCTATGCTTTTCGCCTTTATGCTTTATATGATGCTGATTCTGTATGGTCAGACCATCAGTAAGTCCGTATCCACCGAGAAGACCTCTAGGCTTATGGAAACCCTGCTGACCTCAATTCACCCATATGCATTGATTTCCGGTAAGATTTTAGCAGTGACTTCCATGGCATTGCTACAATTTGTGACTTGGATCGCTTCCATTTTTATTGGCTTATATGGTGCTGATGCAATTGCACACGTCCTTTATCCGGATTATACGAATTCCGTGATTACTGTAATTGACTTCCTGAAGGATAACATCGGAGAGACTGCATTATCCCCTGCTGCAATTATTCTTGCAATCACTTTCTTCTGTGTCGGCTTCTTATTCTACTGTGTAATTGCCGGGCTGGCAGGCTGTATGGTATCTAAGCCGGAGGACGTTGCTTCCTCCCAACAGCTTTTTATGTTTCCTATTATTATCAGCTTCCTGGTAGCTTATATGGCTCCTATCTACCACAATGAAGCACTGGTCAAAGTAGCCAGATACATTCCCTTCACGGCTCCGTTCAGTGTTCCGTCCGACTTAATTACGGGTACCATAGGGCTCGGAGAGGGTATTCTCACCCTAGCTGTACTGTGTGTGTTCTGTTTATTGATTATGATGCTTTCCGGAAGACTTTATAAAGGGCTAATCTTATATAGCGGTCAAAAACCGAATTTCAAGATGATTGGAAATGTTTTAAAGGGTACCCGTTAGTTATAGTCGTTACAGTTCAGCCTAGCAAGGATAGTGACAAGACAGGAAAGAAATGTTTCAATATAATCACAATCGTTCAATAAATGAATACGGTTGTATCTATATTCGTCTGCCCATACCGGGTAAAAACCCGGAGGCAGGATAATAGATTCAACCGTATTGTTTGTTGTTAATATAGGTAATGGAATTATTTGCAGCAGTTCTTTGGCTATTCTTATGAATTAATAATCAGAATATGAGCCACCCCAGAAATAGTTTTGAGATACATATAATATCTGGGACACCTCTTTATCAATTAATTTATTTTCCTTACCACCATTGTATACATACAGATCCCCTGTCTGGTCACCGTCATCATAATCCGATATAAATGCAATATTGTTATTTTTCAAAATCGTAAAGTTGTATATATCATCAGCAATTTTATTTGACTTTTTCCCATCATATGTTTTTAAAGTGTAGGTATAATCTGTATCATTGTAATCGGTATAATAAGTGATTGTATCTGTTCCCGGTATTGAATATGCTGAATAGGCATAAGCATCTGATTCTATCTTTTTCTTATCAAGGTAGAGATCACCGCTTCCGTCCTCAACATTCTTAAAGTAAGCCGGAACGCCCTCATCGCCTACAAGATTATAGCTGTATACATCTGTATCGTATATTTCGGGAGAAGAAACCGTATCACCTTTGATCACAAAATATGATAAATCCCCGGTACTCTCATCTACATCTACATTGTTAAGAAAGTAAAGGCGAGTCCCATCATTATTCATATAATAGGATGCTCCATCCTTCTGGTCGAGCTTTACTGCCTTTGAATTAACAGCTATATATACGTCGGTTGTAAAGGAAGTTGTTGCCGATGCCAGATTGTATACATCCTCATAAGAGGTTATTTCCGACATATTCATTCGGCTATATTCTCCTTTGATATTATTCTGATAGACCAGAACAGGCGCTTCAAACGAGTAATCATTGTATGTATTATAAGCGTCTGTAATGAGTTTTGATTCACCCTCCCCATAATAATACAGACTATAGGTTGTTAACGTAACCTTCTCTGTGGCAAAGGTTTCACGAAGGCTGTCACGATCAATTTTGGCATAATACTCATCATAGTCACTTGTATATTTGTCATAATCCAAGTTATACTGATCTATCGCTGCATAATAGGCATCGTCCCACTTTTGCGTATATGCGGAGATGTCTGCCGCGTATTGATCATAAGCGGCATAATACGTATCCCAGTCAACATCTCCCCAGTAATCCGCATAGTCCATATAGTCCGGCTCTGTCGGATAGGTATCCGTTGGTTGGTAAGAATAGTAATCCGGGTAAGCCGGCTCTATCGGCTCTTCCATAGCGCTGTCGGAATCGGCCAAATCGTCATTGACAAATTCAGACAGAGATAACGAGGCATCATTCGATTTCAAGTAATACACCTCACCGGTGTCGTATGTTTTTATAATGTCATACACATCGGAATCAATCTTTTCTTTGTCGTCCTTACCGGATTTTATATATAAGGCGCCATCTGATATGTAAATTATGCTCTTCAAATCAGAGGATACTGACCTTAGTGTAGCATTATTGTCAATCTTCTCGCTGTCCTTTGTGCCTTCCTTCCGATAAATTGTTCCGTCATTCGTAATATAAACTAGGTTATTTCCGGTTTCATCCACATAGAACTCAACTACATCGCTATCAATCTTATCTTTGTCCTTTAAATCACTCTGATAAAAATCACCGTCTGTCCCCTTCAAATAATAGACCTTGGTACCTTTTTTATTAATTACATAGGAGGTGATATCCGAATCAATTTTTTGTCCCTCTTGTTTTTTTGCACTTATATTACAATAGTAGATGGTAGCTCCTTCCGACATGTCGGACATTTCATCGGGATAGAACATCCTCTTACCATTTTCACTGAAGCATACATAGCTCGTAAAAGCATAATCATTTTCTGACGTTGTGCCCGCATACAGATTATCTGTGATCTCTTTTGGCTTAACCTTTGACAGTGAAGAATAATTAATCTCATCATCCTTCATATACACAATACCTTCAGGTGTTTTTGTTATTATCGAAAAAACCTTAGGAACCATAAATGCGGCAAGTAGAATAGCAAGAACAAGCGCTCCTGCTCCTATTAGAATAAAAGGCAGCTTACTACCGGATTTCTTAACCGGGGCACCTGCTTGTGAGCTTTGCTGCATCGGATTTGGTACGGGAATCGGTGCGAATACTTGCCGGGATGGAATCTGTACTTCCGGTGCTTTTTCCTGAACAGAGATTGGCGTTTGAACAGCTGCTACCGGAGCCCCACATGTCATACAGTAGCTTGATTCATTGCCTATTGGTGTGCCGCATTTCGCACAGTACTTTATTTCAGTAACCTCTGCACCACAGTTATAGCAGAATTTAGATCCTTCTGCCAACTGGGCATTACATTTTTTACATGTTATCATATTTCACCCTCCGAATTATACGTTATTTCATTAACATTATAGACTAACCAACTTGCATTTCACAAGAATATTTTGTCGTTTATAGAAATAATTGTTAATATTTTTGCATTATTGACCAATTTACTGGTGAAATAAATTGCTTTGTTATATAATTGAAATCAAAATACAGGACAATAAATATTTCAAAACGAAATGAAAGGATGCGCTTATTATTATGTTGGAAATACCTGAGAGCAATACCCTAGCCGGACAGCTGAATAAAACAATCAAGGGAAAAACAATTAAATTTGTGGAGGCTAATAAATCTCCTCATAAGTTTGCCTGGTATTCCGGCGATCCTGCGGACTACGACAGCTTTCTTGCCGGCAAACAAATCGGCTCCACTTATGCCCGTGGAGGAATGGTTGAAATAGAAGCAGAGGATTATCGTATTCTATTCGGAGATGGCGCCACGCCAAAATATTATAACGATTACACAAAAGCACCGACAAAGCACCAGCTCTATATTGAATTTACTGATGACTCAGCACTTGTAGCCACCATACAGATGTACGGAGGCTTATGGACTTACCTTGAAGGACAAAATGATAATCCTTACTATCTTGGATCCTGTGCAAAGCCCTCACCGTTAAGTAGTGCTTTCACCTATGAATATTTCCGTTCACTCTATACCGATGCACTTGCAAGTAAATCATTAAAGGCTTTTATTGCTACCGAGCAGCGGATGCCGGGCGTAGGCAATGGTGTATTACAAGATATCCTATATCTGTCAGGCTTTCATCCAAAGCGCAAGATGAATACACTGTCTGAAGAGGATCTGCGTAACCTTTATAGATCCATAAAAAGTGTTCTGTATGAAATGACTGAAAAGGGCGGAAGGGATACTGAAAAGGACCTTTTTGGAAATCCCGGCGGCTACATGACATATCTTAGTAAAAAAACGTATATGGATCCTTGTACGAAATGTGGGTACGAAATCCGAAGAGAAAGTTTTATGGGCGGGAATGTATATTACTGCGAGCATTGCCAGAAATAAGTAAGTTTACCGGATCCGATCCACTACTTTGATATACTCTCTTCATACCAATAGCCCTGTTCCTCATATCTTTTATTATCATAGGATATCATCCGAATTTCTCCGGACGGAGTCATTCCGGTAAAATTATAATCTCCATAGATAACGGTCGGCAATGACAGGTCCACTCCTTCCGGGAATGCCCCTTTTTCTGCGTTATAAACGATGGCCTTCGGATATAAGAACTTAAAATAATCTGCAGAATTTGTGAAACAGATATTGTCGGTATAAATCACATAATTAAATGTATCCGTATGGGATAGGCCCAATTGATCTGTAGTATTCTCCAGATCCTCCAGCATGTATTTCATTGGCTGAATATAGTTATAATAGAGAAACGATTGATTCGTCTGTGCAAAGTTATGTCGTCCGATCAAGATCAGAACAAAAAGAATCACGCTTAGTATGTCATTCTTCATTTGCAGGTTATGTTTTTTTACGAAATCACAGAAGGCCAGAAACATCCCGGCAATCAATACCGGAATTACAACTAATGCCCTCTGCATAACCGCTGCTTCCGCATATGTCGTGTAACCCTCCAACAAATTCGTTGCCACAAAGACACCTAAAACCCACAGCGAAATCAGTAAATCATACACCTTTAATCTCAGAGATAAAGCTGCAACGAGATATACAATCACAAGAAGGCCCATAAAGCCCATAAATATTGCATTTTTATCGGTCAAAAAGTTTAGGATGCTTTTATAAATAACGGAAGAATAATGTATTCCCTCTCTCAGTCTTGTAACCCTGTCTGCCCTTACTCCCAATAAAGTTGCCATATAAAATATAAGAATATTGACAATCGCCATAATCAAAATATAGGTGGTCTGCTTCCTGTTCTCTAATAGAAACGGTAGTCTGCGTGGTGCTAAGATTAATGTAACAGAAAAAAGTCCCATCAATAGAAGCAGCAGCCCCAGCGTTGCAAGCGCCGGAGTATAACAGTTACTGCATAGACCTCCGATCCAGGCTATACAAAATACCCCTGCGGCGTCCGGTCGGCACAAGAGCCTAAGAAATAGTCCAATCAAAATCATTGTCAGGGAAATCGGTAAGATTGCCTGCTCAAAATTAATATAATATTCTGTTACAAAGCGGAATGCAAAAATTGCATAGACGGCAATCACAGCATAACTCCCATTGATGCCCTTCTTATCCAGCCATCCTCGCAAGCCACTGTACATTGTAAGTATTCCGATAATAAATGGTAGTGCAAACCCTATATGAAGGGTCGCAATGCTTCGTCCAAAGAACAAAGCGGGTAATGCAATCAACAGATATTGACGGTTTGGATATCCAAGAAAGGCTTTCCCGGTGTAATTAAAATTCTTCGTGAAAAATGAATTCAATCCTGCCGCTGCCTGTTGCGTAGCATCCGGGCTCACATCAGCGGCGCTCACGCTAGTACATATCCAGATTAAATAGATGATTATTCCTGTTATTGCTATCAGAGAAATCAACTTCATCTGAAGAAAGTCCGTCTTTACTGCATTTCCAAATAGAACAAGAAGAATAACAATACATATCACTCCTCCGACCAACCATATCCTTGACGCAATCCATGTGGCAACATCACTGTTGCCTGAATAAGCCATCAGTTCAAGTACCGAGATAACGGTAAAATAAATGATAAAACAAAGAACATGCCTGTATTCCAGCCTACCACACACAAAATTACTGATTACACCGGGCCCCTTATTTACCGAAGGAAGCGTCTTTTCTCTCTTACGCAACATAGCTCTTATTTCTCCATCGTCAGAATTTTTAAATCAAATATAATTATACACCCATGAGCAGTCGATGGGCAATGGCATAGAAACGGATACAAAATTACGAATTATGGAATCGAATTTAGCTGTTGTAATTCATATCATCATATTCAGGTAATGTGTTTCTTCACTGGCATCTGGAACCCATGCATGTCCTGCTCTTCCTGTGACTAAGTCACATTGATATATGTAAATATATCTGGATACTTCATATGCTATACTATAATAAATTATTGGAGGTTTAGTTATGAGTGACTTATCAACTGCATCTTGTTGTAGTAATAACGGAAGCGAAAACGGCATGAGCCCAATTTTCATGATCTTTATTTTACTATTATTATGCGGAGGTGACGGTGGCCTGTTTGGCGGCTCCGGCGGAAACAACGGATGTGGCTGCAGTGACGGTGGCGGCTTAGGCGGATTAGGTGGCATATTGCCAATTATTTTACTCCTTTGCACCTGCGGCGGAGGTTCCTTATTCTCATAAGGTAAGACAAAATAAGGGAGGTTGTAAGCAGCACTTACAACCTCCCCTATTTCATTCACTTCCTAAACTCCAGTAAAAAGGTTGTTCCCTTACCCTGAATACTCTCAACACGAATCGTTCCGTTATGCTTTTCAATAATGGTCTTCGCAATGGATAATCCAAGTCCGGAGCCCCCTCCGGAATGTATTGTTACTATATCCCCGCGGAAAAAGGGTTCAAATATATGCTCCAAGTGCCCCGGTGCTATACCAATTCCACTATCAATAATCTTTATCAATACACTGCCCTTCTTTTCAAAAGCGTCAAGCACAACTGTTCCGCCCTTTTTATTGTATTTGATACCATTCTCTGCCAGATTATAGATTGCTCGATATAACAATGTCCGATTTCCCTTCAAGCTTCCTATACTGTTACTAACCATCAATGATATGTCTGATGTTGCAGCGATAGGCGCCAGCTCATTTATTACCTCTTCAAAAAGCTTTTCCACAGATATAAGCTCAGAGAAGCTATCCTGTTCATCTTTCGTTGATAAAAGCAGGTTATCTACAATCTGAATCAGCCGTGCATTATTGTCTTTTACAATTTGAAGAATTTCCTTGTATTCTTCAACCGTCGGTTCCTCCTCTGCCTCAAGTACCTGAATACCTGCCTTCATTGTAGCTAACGGCGTTCGAAATTCATGTGCCGCATTGGCTGCGAAATTCTTCTTATAGTCAAAGGCTTCAGATAAACGGTCGAGCATCTGATTATAGGAAGCCGTCAGAGATCCAATCTCATCCTTTGCACCGTAATCCTTAAGCTTCTCATAGAGATTATTCTCGTTAATATTTTTAACTTTCTCACTGAGGGTATGCACCGGCTTAAGCGCTCTGCCTACGATAAGATATATGGAAAGCATCCCAATGCCAATAAAGATTATGGTTATTACAACGCTTTGAAGAGTGAATTTTTTCTCTGCACCATCAAATATATGGCTGATTTCCGAGGCATTATTATTGGCATCTGTATTCTCTCGCTCAGAATTAGACGGAGATATCTGAAGGGCAAAATCAAGAATTTTATTTATTTCCTCTCCTTGACTTCCCGTGAAGTCTACCCCCTTGCCATTATAAGTCATACCAAAACCTTCTCCGAAATTCATAGAAAATTGATTGGTGTAGGTTTTGTCCGCAACCTGTACACTGACAAGTGTCAAGGCAGCCGCCATCACTATTAAAATGAAACTGCATAGAAGTGTAATTCTTAATCTTAGTGGTATCCTCTTCATATACTATATTACCGCCTTATCTTCTATAATAATATATCCTTGGCCACGAACATTACGAATTACTTCCTCCGGGTATTTCTCAGCAATTTTCTTTTTTAACGAGCTGATATGAAACTTAAAGCTTTGAGAGAATAAATCCGCTTCACTATCCCATACATGCTCAATAATCTGTTCTGCGCTAATGACTTTATTTTTATTCAACATCAGATACTCAAGAATAGAAAACTCCTTTTTCGTAAGTGGCAACACTTCATCTCCGATCTTAACGGTATACCTGGCTAGATTTATTGTTATGCCTGCAACCGTAAGCTCAGTCTCTTGCATGACTACCTGTTGTCTAAGCAGGCACCTGATTCTGGCTTTCAATTCGTCGTAATCAAATGGTTTTACTAGGTAATCATTCGCTCCGCGATCCAAACCGGTAATTCGGTCTTCTGTATCCGAACGTGCTGATAGAATTAATATTTTAATAGTATGGTTACTTTTACGGATGTTTTTCAGTACTTCAAGTCCATCTATTTTGGGGAGACTCAAGTCAAGGATGATAAGATCATATTCATTTACTTCAAACAGCTCCAGAGCTTCTTCTCCGTCACCTGCTGTGTCCACTGCATAACCGCATTTTTTCAGACCCTTCGCAAGGATACCCTGCAATTGAATTTCATCTTCCACCAGCAAAAGCTTCATAATAGCCCTCCCTGCTAACCCTTAGGATTTCCTGTATCATTTTTTAGTATAAAAGCGGTATATATTGCCATCCTCATCCGACTCGGTTTTCTCTAATTTTACTCCACTAATCTTAGTATACTCTTCGGAACAGTTTTTCGTAACGAGATAACCGTCCTTAAGAGTTATCCCAATATTGATGGTCTCTCCGCTTACCGTAATTTCATGTTTCAATAAAGATTGATTACAGTTCCAATAATCAATGCCCTTCTGTTCCCCCAAAATAGTACCCGAAACGCCTGGGAGATCTATATTAACATTGCCTTCATCACCCTCGATATTAATACCATCTGTACCGATATCCACCGTATTACTTCCATCATTAACATGAATTCCATCAAGTGAGAGGTCTACTGTCCCCTCAGCAGAGCTAATATGCAGCCCCTCCTGATCAACGATAACCTTTTCATCCTCACAGGATACCGTAAGCGTATCCTTCTCATAGTTGATTGCTACACTTTTATTCTTCGTATCTTCCTTTTCTTTGCAGGCCGTAAAAGCAGTTAAGCCGGCAAAAATTATTCCTACTAATAATGTTACCGTTAAACTTCTCTTTAAATAAGATTTTCCATTCATACTATACCTCCATACACAATTTCATTATATTGTAAACAGAGAATCAATGAAAATTATTCCTTTAAGAAATTTATTTTCTTGATCTCTGATACGATTATATAATATAGAAAGTTAGGAAAAGGATAGATTTAGGATACTTAACGCCAAATTTAAATCATCATATTCAGGTAATGTGTTTCCTCACTGACCTTCTGGAGCCCATGTGGCTGCAATGCATCAAAATACAGACTCTCTCCTGCTTTTAATTTATACTCTGTATTAGCTACACGAAATATCATCTCACCTTCCAGAACATAAATATATTCTTCGCCTTCATGCGTGAGTAAATGTTTCTTCAGTTCTCCTTCTCTGGCTATGACAAATACCGGTTGCATCTTCTTATCGGTATAATCAGCGGCTGCAGCAAATATCGAATATCCCTTGTCAGTAGCACTAAAGTTCATCCCGCTTGCATAGGCATCCGGAGAAAAGGCGGCAATTCCTGTTCCCTCCTTCTCCAGAAGTGTCGACACTTTTACCCCCAATACCTTGGCGATCTTTGAAAGTGTCGCCAAGGATGGGATGACTTTTTCGTTTTCAATTTTAGACAGCATGCCCTTTGTAAAACCACACAAATCAGCAATTTCTTGTTGCGTTCGCTTCTGCTGTAGGCGGATTTTCCTTACCAGAATTCCGATTTCCATACTTTACCCCCATTTCTGTATACATGACGCAACAACACAGCATCTCAAATAATCAGAAAAGAAGTTCAGAATGAAATCCCTATGGTATTCATTCCGGAGTTCTTCCAAGAGTGAATTATGTTTTCATAATTCACTTTAACCTCTTTTGCTGCACTTAAACTAGATTATTCTTGCTTACTAATTTCTATCAGCGAGATTGCATGAGCCGGAAGGTTGAATTTCATCTGCACCCTTCCATTCTTCACCTCTGTAACCTCTCGAACTTCGATCAACTCCAGTGCGTCCTTTGCTTTTATTTCGCTGTATTGCTGCCCGACAGGATATTTCGGTTTCCCCTGCCTAATCCATTCGGCATATGCGTTGCTATGTTGTTCGTCAATCCGATAATGCTTCCAGCTAATATTTCCGTCGAAAGGACAGTGTTCAACCGTTACCTCCACTTCCTGGCAGGAAGCGATTTCTCCATCGTCATGATGGCTGAATACCAGCACTTGAACGGACCGGTTGTCATCAATCGTCGCCATTCCGGAAACAATGGGTTCTTCATCTGTGCCGTAATCATCCTTATATAATAGCACATCTTTATCACCGGAGCATGAAAATGATAGAGCCCTATTGCCCATTTTTGCATATAATTTGAATAAATTAAATACGGCTTTATCGATTCCCTGCGTTGAAAATGTACGGGTTCCCTCAAAGCATCTTTCTCCGACGAACATAAATGCCCAAGCCAAAGGCCTCACATCCATGCTCATCTCCTTGCCCAGCTTTTCAATACAATGATAACTTGCAGCCACATAACTTGCATAATACTCGGTATTTCTGAAATTCATATTCCTATTATCATACATTCCGCCTGCTGCCCAGCCATCCGGATCAGCCTCGGATAAAACCACCTCAAGATCACCAAACCCATGTTTTTTGATAGTCTCCAGACCAACTTTAACCTGATTGACAAAACTCCTGAGTGAGGGAGTTGCCTTTGGTGCGTCCTGATGAAAGGGAAAAGCACCGCCCTTCGCATGGAAAGTAACATAGTCGAGTCGGGTTCCTATCTCTCCCGAATAGTAGTTTTTGCCGGTCACGCAATGCTCTAGGAAGTTGTCAAGAAACACATGTGCCGAACTGCCCTGTGAGGGCCCCGTAGTTGCCGGTCCGCCAAGTCTTGCTGTCTTCAGCACAGAATGAACGGCAGCTTCGGTATAGTCGTAAAGCATACAAAATTCATCAAAGGTGCCCCTCCAATAAAAGATATCCGGTTCGTTCCATAACTCCCAATACCAGGTCAGTACTTCAGCCTCTCCGAATTTATTTATACAATGCGTTACAAGCTGATATACCAAGTCATACCATTTCTTATAATCTTTCGGTGGATAGGACCAGAACTTATCTTTATAGGTGCCGAACCTCCCCCATTCGTTCATTCCCTTAAAAAGTTCCGGATCAACCAAATCCATGGGCATAAAGCCAAGCTCAAAGAACGGTTTGCAGTTACTATCTAACATAATCTCGAGAATATCATCCACCGTGTCCCAATTATAGATGGGGTTACCCTGTTCATCCTCCCTGTATACATTCGTGGAGCCCCATTTGTATATACCATGCGTGTTACCCGTGCAGAATAAGTGATGCGTTCTTACATAATATGGCGCATCCTCAAGCTGTCCAAACTTGCGTAGCAATTCTCTGCCCTCCGGAGCCTGTGTGTAATTACATTCATCATAGCCGATATACCTCCAGGTACGATTTAAAGCATTCGAGGGATTACCTGCATCCACATTTACTTGTATTCTCTTCATATATCTATTCCTCCTTTTCGGTTGTTTTTTGTTTACGGTACGGAATATTGATCAGAACAAGACCTGTCAACATGATAACAGTTCCTGCTAGCATATAACCATTGATTACTTCATGGTAAAATAGCCAGGCCCATAATAGTGTAAATATAACACTTGAATTGCTTATCATAACTGCGACCAGAAACGGAATTCGCTTTAATGCTTCTGCGTACAGATAAAAACTGGCTCCTGTTACGATTCCTAAGCCTACCAAGGAACAAATAGCCAAAACATTGAATTCGATAGGAACCTTGAACGTAAATGGAACCGGCACTGCAGTCAGGATGGACGACAACAGAAAAGCAGAAAAATTCATATTTAAGGAATTCATGCTGTCTACGAGCTTTTTTTGGCTGATGATGTAAATACCGGCGCCGATCGCAGCAAGTGCGAACAATCCCAGGGGAATTAAATTGGTTCCCGAGAATTCTTTTAACGGCACTCCCCTCCAACTGATCAATATCACCCCCGCAATACAGAAGATAACAGCCATTACTTTTCGTAAATACATTTTTTCTTTAAAAAATATAACAGATATGGCCGCCAGAAAAATTGCCTGTACAGGCCATACAACAATATTTCCATATACAAAACCCATGGTAATTGCAATGTTTTCAAAGATATAATTGCCGCTCTTCCCAACGACACCGATCCAAATCCATTTATCCCGCCAGAATACTCGGAGCCTTTTCTTCTTCAACAACAAAAAGCATGCCAGAAAAGCAGCTCCAAAGAGAAACCGGCACAGCGTAATCATACTGCTGTCTACCATACCCGAAGCCGTTTTGACCATAATCCCAACAAAGCTCCACATCAGTGAAGCGACAATCACATAGATATAATACATAGTAGCTCCAACTTCTTAATTCTATAATGTTTATTATAGTTCAACCTTGTTGAATTGTAAAGCTCAATACTAGAGGAATGTTTTTCGCTGTATCGTCCTAGGGACGGTTGCTGACAGGAATCTCGGTGATGGGTACCAGATGCTCTCTATTCCCTTTTTCTATCTTTACTTTAGCCATAGATAATCCCACAAGAAAGGTTACTAAGATAAACAGCTCCATCTTTTCCTTTCTCCTGTCTGTGGCGTAACTCAACAGCTTTTAAGATGGTGTCTTGATACAAATCATCTGCTTCCATTCTATCTCCGCAAAGATTACAGTAAAAAACATACAGAAGCTTTCCATATTCTATGATGAAATAATTCAATTCATCTATTGTCATTCGTACTGTCCCCTTTCCGGATTTAAAATGCCTGTATCATAACCTCTTATCTATTATTGTAATGATAATGAGTTTGGTTCATTTTACAGTAATCAATTTCGTAATTGCTTCTTCTTCTGTGCCAACAAAAAATACATCCTTGCCCCGGTTGCTCTCATACATAAAGTCTTTTAACGGTTTACTCGTATAATGAGCGAATTCGCCGACAACAGCAAACTTGATATAATAGTTAATGAACTTTTGAAGTATGTCTCCGGCAAGACGAGTGCTTAGTACAAAGAAATCCTCAGTAATTGCCTCTTTGTTCAGAATAATGTAATTACAATCCATTTCATATGCTATGCTTGCAACAAAATCTAAGGCAGACTGAACATCTGTTATTAGTAGCTCCTCACTTTGTACAATTGCGATTATCGTATTATTTTTTTCTATGGTTTTAACTGTCATCATTTTATTCTTCACTCCTCCTCTAAAATAATCTTATTGACTGCATTGATAAATGCAAGTGCACTGGCCTTCATAACATCCTGTTCGATGGCTTTTCCATAATACATTTTATCCTGATATCTGATTTGCGTAGTCACCTTACCTAGACTTCCTTTCCCTCTACCCAAATTATGAATACGGTAATCAATTAATTCAATTGAATATTGTACAGCATCAATAATCGAACTATACAATGCATCTATTACTCCCGACCCGGTATTACTGGTCACTACTTCTTTCTTACCCTTTACTAACTTTACAGTAGCCGTGGGTAAAGTGCCGGTTGCCATGATCTGATATTCCTCCAATTTCCACAATTCCTTGCAGGATATACTTTTTACATTCGTACAGTTTTCGAATAAATCTAATATGTCATTATCATATATTTCTTTTTTTTGGTCCGCCATACTTAAAAATTTCTGGAAGATTTCTGGAACATGTTCCTCTTGTATCTCGAACCCCAATCGATTAATTACATGCAAAAATGCGTGTCTGCCGGATCTTGCCGTTAATACAATTTCCATCGGCGGAGCTCCCACTGTTTGCGGATCCATAATTTCATATACATCCTTAGATTTTAATAGCCCATCTTGATGTATACCCGAGGAATGAGCAAATGCATTTTCTCCGGTTATCGCTTTATTGACCTGTACATCCAGTCCCATCGTAGCACTAACCATACGTGAAGTCTCGTAAATTTTGCGTGTCTCTATTGTCGTATGACCGCCATAATAATCCTCATGCAACTTAATTCCCATGACTACTTCCTCAAGTGAAGTATTACCTGCTCTCTCCCCGATTCCATTAATGGTACATTCCACTTTATCCGCTCCGTTCCGTACCGCAGCCAAAGTGTTCGCTGTTGCCAGTCCGGTATCATTATGACAGTGAACACTTAATAAAACCTTTGGATCTAGGTTTTTCAGTCTATCATTCATCCGATAGATTAACTGACCGAATTGTTCCGGAACAGCAAAGCCCACAGTGTCCGGTATATTTATGATGGTAGCACCCGCTTTTACCACTGCTTCTATGGTCTTCCACATATATTCAAAATCAGACCGACTGGCATCTTCTAAGGAATACTGTACTTGCGGAAGATACTTTTTAGCATACTTCACAGCTGCCGCTCCCATTTCAATCACCTGTTCGGGTGTTTTACGAAACTTCTTTGCTACATGCACCTCGGAGGAACCAAGTACGATATGAATCAAGGGGTTCTGCGCATCTCGAATACTCTGATAAATAGAATCAATATCTGATTCAACGGCCCTTCCTAATGCTGCAATACATATATCCTGACCAATTTTTTTACTGATTGCCTTTACTGCTTCAAAATCTCCTTGAGAGGACGACGGAAAACCCACCTCCATCATATCCACCTTACATTTAGCAATCTGTACCGCGATATCCAACTTTTCTTCTAAATTGAGCTTTGCTCCGGGTACCTGCTCTCCATCTCTTAACGTTGTGTCGAATACATAAATTTTTCTTGACATAATAACTTCCTCCTTATATTAATTGAGTATGGAAAAGCTCCCTCCATCTCTTATGATAATAAGAGACGAAAAGGGAGCTTTCCGCGGTACCACTCTAATTCATACAATGAAGTATGCACTTTCTCGATACCCTATATTGTAACGGTGCAAAAACAGCTTAAAAATAAACTGCTTTTCCTTGTAGATAAATAAAAAAACTTCTATCTCCAAAAGAGACAGAAGTTATATCTGCTACACCACTCTATATTGTGTGATTCAATACAGGTACAATAAAAACCGATATCTATCCCTTATAACGGTGGGCTTCCGACATGGCCTACTTAATTTCAGCCAGTAACTCGAAGGCGAGTTCGCTATTTTCTAATTCCTGTTTCACACCAACCAACAGGTCTCTGAAAATTATCCGACAGCTACTATTCCTTTTCAACGTCTTTTTCTTATATTAATATAATATATACAGTGAGTTTCATTTTGTCAATCAAAATTTACTTTACTAAAATGTAATCTTAGACATGGTACAAAATTTTATGATGAATGTAATCTTAATCAAGATAGCCTTTTTGTTTCAGTAAGTTTTCTGTAGCCTTCCACAGGTTAATTTGCATAGAGGTATCACCGGCAGGACAAATCGGTAGTATGGGTTTTCCGGTACCGACGTTATAGTAACCCCCCGTCACTCCTTCAAACTGTGCATCTGTTGCCAAACGAATAATAATATCAGCCCCTTTTCGTGGATCACCTATATGAAAAGTATTTAATACTTTAGCAAGGACTGAAGCAAATCCCAATTCGCGGCCAAGACCTGTAACATTAAACCCGGGATTAAGTGCATTAACCGTAACACTGTTCCCTGCAAGCTGACGTCCTAGCTCCTCCGTAAACATAATATTCAGCAGCTTCGTCTTTCCGTAAATCATGGAGGAACCTCGGGCGGTGAACTCAGAAATATCCGTCAAATCTTCCGGTAATTTTAATTCGCCGTGGTTGCGTGATGCTTCAGAACTTGAAGCATTTATTTCCATGCTCAAGGGCTTTAATGGACATGATACGCAAATATGATGATTCGAAACTACTTTACCATTCAGCAATGGAGCCATCTTCATTTCGCCAAATAGGATTTTTCCAGTGATGAGGTGCCGCATTTTCTTTTATTACCAGCTCTTTATTAATTGAGACTCCAAGTCCCGGAAGTTTTGGAAAGTTCACATAACCATCCTTAAATAAAAAATCTTCTGGGTTTGTAATATAATCCAGCACACTCTTCCCAATATTATAATGGATGCCAATACTCTGCTCTTGAATTACTGCATTATAACAGGTTGCATCGACCTGAAGGCAAGCAGACAACGCAATTGGTCCCAATGGACAATGGGGTGCCAATGCAATATCATGGGCTTCAGCCATGGATGCGATTTTCTTTACTTCAGTAATGCCTCCTGCATGTGACAGATCCGGCTGGATAATATCCACGCCACCTGCACTAAATAAACGTTTAAAGTCCCATCTAGAAAATAATCGCTCTCCGGTGGCAATGGGAATATTGCAGCTGGCAGCAATCTCTTTGAAATCCTCCATATTTTCGCATAAAACCGGTTCTTCCAAAAACATAGGGTCAAATTCCTCTAGTTTTTTTGCAAGGATTCTAGCCATTGGTTTATGTACCCTGCCATGAAAATCGATGGCAATTCCAAAGTTTTTTCCTGTACTTTCCCGTATTGATGCAACCCTTTCCAAAACAAGATCAATCTTGTCATAGCTGTCAATAAAGCCCATTTCTTCAGTTGCGTTCATCTTAATTGCTTTAAATCCTGCCTTCAGCCTTTCCTTAGCTGCTGCTGCTACATCCGAGGGACGGTCTCCGCCAATCCAGGAATACACCTTCATTTTATCACGGCATTTCCCTCCCATTAATTCATAAACCGGTACATTAAAACACTTTCCCTTAATATCCCATAATGCCTGGTCAATTCCAGCAATTGCACTCATAATAACCGGACCTCCCCTGTAAAAAGCACCTCGGTATAAGAGTGTCCATATATCTTCAATGTTGAAAGGATTAGCCCCGATTAAATATTCGGTCATTTCTTCTACACATGCTTTTACAGTTGATGCTTTTCCTTCAATAACCGCTTCTCCCCATCCGGTATACCCGTCATTCGTTTCTATTTCAACAAAACACCAGCGCGGCCGCACTAAATAAGCAGATACCTTTGTAATCTTCATAATAATTGATCCTTTCTTAACCCTTTTAAGAAGGTTTTGATGTCGCCTGAAATCTCAGACCATTTTTTCTCCGCTAACAGCTGTCTGTCAACCAATGAGCTACCTATGCCGACTCCTACAAAGCCCTCCTCTAAATACTGCGCCGCGGTTACCGGTGAAATCCCTCCAACAGCTACATATTCCGTATCCGGATAAGGTCCGTGAAGACTTTTTGTATAACCTTTCGGTAAGTCTCCGGCAGGAAATAATTTTAGTGTGGAGTAACCATATGCAAGACATATACTTACTTCTGTAGGCGAATATACACCGGGTAAAAATCGAATATCATGATTTGCACAAAATTTTAAAACCTTTTCATTTGTTGAAGGGGATAGAAGGAAATCAGCACCTGTATCTGCTGCAATGGCAGCATTTTCTTCTGTAAGAATTGTTCCGGCACCGATAAAAGCATCTTTTGGCATATGCAGTTTCATCCATTTCAATTGGGAAATGGCATTTTTAGTACTAAATGAAACTTCAAAGGAACGAAGTCCTCCTTCATATAGACAGTTTACATAATTTTCTAGATCATCTTCCGGTGTATGACGTAAAATAGCAATAACCGGTTGTTGTTTTATTAATTTCCTCATCCTAATACCTCTCTGATAAAAGTTCTTATCTGTAAGCAATGTCAATATGGTTCAAAGCATTATGAACATCCCGCTCATCAACCATTCCCTCAATGTCGCCCATGGTTTCTGTTACGAGAGCTCCGGAAACAGCACCAATCGTACCGCATACTTCCAGTGGTTTCCCTTCCAGAATACCGGCCAGAAAACCTGCATTAAAGGCATCTCCGGCCCCCACTGAATCTATACAGTGACAGGATACCGGTGGAATAAAAAGCTGCCGATCTAAATTGCATACCCATGCACCACCGCTTCCGTTTTTAATTGCAAGAGACTGCAACTTACCGGAAGAAAAAATAAGCTTGGATAATCTTTGAATATTATCTGTATCATATAAAGCTAAAGCCTCATCCAGCCCAATCAGCACATAAGAAGATTTTGTGATAATCTCCTTCATAAGCGGACGATAATCGCAGTTTTTCCATAATTTCTTTCTTATGTTCGGATCAAAACTTATTGCGCTGTGACTTGCAACTGCAATTTCAAGTATATGGAAGATCATTTGCCGGCATGATTCACTTAATATAGGGGTAATGCCTGTTAAATGGATAATTTCAGCTTGTGATATGGCTTCTTCCGGAATGTCCGATGTACTCAGGTGGGAAGCCGCAGAATTCGACCTATAGTATTGTATTGAAGTCTTGTTACCAGGCAAAAATTCCTTAAACATAATACCCGTAGGATACTCCTGATCAACCTTGACATAGGATGTATCCACACCTTCTGCACGAAGCATCCTTAACAAATACCGTCCGAAACTATCATCCCCAACCCGGGTTATATGAGCAGCGGAATGCCCTAGTTTTTGTACCCCGATTGCTGTATTGCTTTCAGCTCCCGCAATATGCATTCCTAAATCAGGGCCATAACGTAATGGTGTCTGTTCCTTTGGAACAAGGGAAAGCATAGTCTCGCCAATGGTTATCAGTTGATTCATTTTTCATCACCTTCCAGCTGTTAATAGTTCTTCCTGTTACCATTCTCCCATGGAATGATCATCTTCAAAATACAGAATCGGATTTGTCCATTTTCCATCGTAACTTAATTCTTTTACCGCATCTTCATCAATTTCAAAACCAAGCCCCGGTTTATTAGGGACATCAATATATCCTTCTTTTATTACGAAGGGATCTTTAAACAATCCAACTCCAAGATCCAGTTTCTTTTCATGGGTAGGATGTTCCTGTGCCGTAAAATTCGAAATACAGGTGTCAAGTTGAAGACAGGCTGCCAAAGCCACTGGCCCCAACGGATTATGAGGAGCCACGGAAATATAATAGTTTGCTGCCATAGCAGCAATTTTAAATGCCTGAAGTATCCCTCCACAATGACAGAGATCTGGTTGTACGACATTCACAGCCTGCTTTTCGATAATTTCCCTAAAGCCATATGTTGTAAATAGCCGTTCTCCGGCAGCAACAGGAAGCACTGTCTTCTCAGAAATCCGCTTCATAACCTCAACATTTTCCGGCAATACCGGCTCCTCAATAAACATGGGATGATACGGCTCTAATTCCTTCATCAGTAATGGTGCCATAGCCGGTGATATCCTGCCATGAAAATCCACGGCAATATCCACATCATTTCCTGCTGCTTCTCTCATAGCTGCAATTCTATCTATAATGCTTTCCACCTTGTCCCAGGTATCGATATGCCTGATAGGAGGAGCTACCATGGAAGTTTTAAGTGCATTAAAACCATCTTTTTTCCTTTTATTCACCCAATATAGTATCTCCTCCCTTGTTGGATTGTCATTAAAGGGAACTGTATGAGCATACATTCTGATTCGATCTCTGCATTTTCCACCTAAAAGCTGCCAGACCGGAACTCCTAATTTTTTTCCCTTAATATCCCATAGGGCCTGTTCAATACCGCTGATTGCGCTGCAGATTACACCGCCTCCTCTGTAAAAACCGCCTCTATACATTTTATTGTAAAGATGTTCTATCCTCATCGGATCTTCATTGATCAGAAGTTCAGCAAATACCTTCACCGCCTGTTCAACTACAGTTGCTTTTCCCTCCAACGTCGGTTCACCCCATCCGGTTATGCCTTCATCGGTACTTATTTTAACAAGCATCCACCTGGGTTTTATTTGAAATACCTGAACATCAATTATTCTCATATTTGTCATCCTTTCACAGCTCCTGCCGTCATTCCTGCAATAATCTGTTTTTGCATCAGTAGATAAAAAATGACCATAGGCAGCATTACAATACACATAATTGCAAGCATTACAGACCAGTCAAGGCTAAATTCACCAATGCACTGGTGTAATTCCAACAACAAGGTCAGATTTTTTCTGGAACTTAAGAATAAATTAGAAAGAACAAAGTCATTCCATATCCACATAGTCTGAAAAATAGTCAAGGTAGCCGTTGCCGGTTTCAACAGAGGAAATACCACTTTCCAGAACACCTGCCATGGTCTGGCTCCATCGATTAGTGCAGCTTCTTCCATATCAATGGGGATAGAGCGTATAAAACCCTGATACATGAAAATTGCAAAGGATACACTGGCTCCATAGACAAGAATCAATCCCGTTTTTGTATTAATTAGATGTACCATTTTCATAACTGAAAAAATTTGTACTATCAGCACCTGGGTAGGAACCATATACCCAATCAAAAAATAAACCGATAAAAATTTTGTCATCCGGTTATTGAATCTGGTAATCGGATAAGCTGCAAGAGCACCCAAAACCACAATCAGAAAAACAGATCCCACCGTAATCACTGTTGAATTAAACAAAGATTGAAAAAATTTCATCTGATGAAAGGCTTTGATGTAATTATCTAGAAAAAATGTATTAGGAAAAGCCCAAGGAGCCTTTAACATCTGACTATATGGTTTAAAAGAATTCAGAACCATATATATAATAGGACTTAAGAACACAAATGTCAGAAGGAAAAGGATTATCTGAAGTACAATATTCAACAATTTCTTATTTTTCAGCATATGGATTCTTCCCTCTTTCTTGAAAAATGAAGTTGAATAAGGGCTACAATCATGATGACAGCAAAAAATACAACTGCCATTGCTGATGATTTTCCTACCATCTTTTCGCCAATACCCGTTTCAATAATCAACTGGGTCATAAACGTTGTTCTATACCCAGGACCGCCACCGGTTAAAGAATATGGCAAAGCATATATTTTCAATCCATCAATTATAATCAGCATCATACTGATTGTCATAGCCGGAGCTAACAGAGGAAATGTTATGTACCAAAAAATATTCCATTTTGATGCTCCATCAATTCTACTCGCTTCATAATATTCCTCTGATATGCCCTGTAATCTTGCCAGATAAATGCAGGCATGCCATCCCGTAAGCCTCCAAACATTTGTCAAAATAATAGTAAACATTGGCAAAAATCCTTTTGAAAGCCATTTCACCGGATCTATTCCTAGACTTCCTAAAAATGAATTAATTACTCCATTACTTGTGGGACCAAAAAATAGTTGAAAAATATAGCCGATGATCAGAACACTCGGAACTGAAGCAAAGAAAAATGAAGACCGAACAAAATTGCGTATTTTAAAACCGGCATTAAATACCAGAGACAGCGGTATTGCCAAAACTGTTATTATTATCGCATTAAAGAGGCTAAACACAAATGTATTTCCTAAAGCCGACAGCATTGCATCCGAATGAAAGATTTTTATAAAGTTTTTTAAACCGACAAAATCGATAGTCTTTGAATAACCGTCCCAATTTGTAAAAGAATAAGCAAAACTAAGTGCGATAGGAATAATCAGAATAGCAGTGTAAATCATAAATGCACCGATAATAAAATATATGTATTTTTTAAAAAACCTGGGGTTTAACATAAATATCCTCCTAATAATATGTGGAGACAATTATGTCTCCACATATTCTGAGATGTTCATAGCCGAAAGCTATTACTCGTCCTTTAATTCTGTCAATTTATCCTGCATTTGTTGAATTAATGTCTTACTGTCAATTTCTTTCAGCAATAATTGCTGGCTGGAAGAAATAAGCTGCTGCTGTAAACCGGTACCGTATGCGCCCCAATTTCCCTGAGGAATATATACACTGATTTGTCCATCTGAGTACATCTTTGCAACATCAGAAAGGATTGGATCCACATTTGATGTGATTCCTTTCATACCAATTACATAACCGTTCATCTGTTGGTAAAGCTGTATGATATCATCTCTTGAAATAAAATTCAAAAAGATCTCTGCCTGTTTTGCATACTTCGTTTTCGAACTGATTGCAACAGCACAATCTACCGCTCCATATGCAACTTTAATATCCGATTCTGTACCCGGCATCGGGAAAAAGCCTATTTCGAAATCCGGATTCAACTTCTGTACTTCTAACAAATGCCCTGCATGTCCTGCCAGCATTCCTGTATTTCCAGTCGCAAATTCACTGAAAAATTCCTGTGAGCTTACACTGACAAGGTCTTCATCAATATATCCCGGAACAACTAAATCATTGTACCATTTCTCAATATAAGGACCCCATCCGTCTGCAAAGGTTTTGGTTCCATCGATAACTTCCTGGTGATAATTTGGATCATTTGCCAGATAATCATTCATAAACGGTCCCAAAAAGCTGTCCCAGAACCACTCTCCTCTTTCAATAATCGGTCTTGTTCCATTCTCTTTCAGAGCAGCACATACGTTGAGGAATTCATCCCATGTTTTTGGTGCTTCCAGGCCAAGTTCACTAAAAATATCTTTATTGTAGAAATATCCGCCTACCCAGGTTGTGGGGGCAAATCCATAGTCAATCCCGTCTGCCTCATAGGTTTGTCTGTTTACATCAACCAGTTTGGAAACAGCCTCCGTATTAGTAATATCTGCGCAATAACCATTGCTTATCATTTCTGTTTTGTTCTCAGCTGAAATATAGAACAAATCCGGAACTTCACCTGTTGATGTCAAAACCTGCATTTTTTCCAGATAATCTGCTACCGGAGCCGCATATTGAAATTCGATTTTTATATCCGGATATTCACTGGCAAATGCTTCCAGGATTGGCTGGTATTTTTCCAGCGGATACCAGGACAAGAATGTCAAGGTACAAGGCTCGATTAACGTATCTGCGTCTGCCGAGGCAGTTACCTCTGCCTGAGGGTTAGTTACCTCTGCTCCCTGATTGTCTGATGTGCCCCCTGTGTTGCTTTTGCATCCTGCCAACCCGACAACAAGCGAAAGTGCTAAAAGCATAGTCCATAATTTTTTTTTCATAAAATTCCTTCTTTCTTTAAGATTTATAAGGTTAACTCTTATATAAAGATTTTAGCAGTTCAGATGAACGTATAAAATGCTTTAAGTTCTTAACATTTATCAAATCTTCTTTTTGTTTTTGCTATATACTCTTTTATTTGCCAAATACTCTTTTCTCAGTATTTTCAAACGAAAAGCCGTATTCCAGACAACCAACCACTCCGATACACCAAAATATTCTCCCTTTTTAGTATGCCATCTGGTCTGCAAAAATCCCTCATCCTGGCTTCCTCTTGGCCGCCTCTGCCCCTTAATCACCAACGTTCCATCCGAAATATTATATAAGCTGTTATTCCACAAGGCTTCGGCACGTTCCTTCCATATTATGTCATCCGTCAGCTGAGCTAGTAGTATCCAATCTTCATAAAATGTCAATCCAAAGCAGTCAATATGGTGATGCTGTACAGATACGGCAGTGCCTCCTCTGGTCTTATATTTCATCTGCCCCAGAAGAGAGGTTTCAGGAAAATCCACATTATAATGATATTGCCAGGTAGCAAGATAATTGCTTATCATGACAGCCTTTTCCAGATACTGCTCCTGCTTTGTACATTGATAAAGCTCCAATGCTGCACCCAGCAATGGAATGGCAGATTCTTTATCTACACAGTATGTATCCAGTGCTCCCGCGGTTGTGTATCCATTTGCTATAAAATCTTCATAATAAAACCGCAAGCTTTTCATGGCAGCCGTAAGATATTCTTCTTTCCCTGTCAGCCGATAAGCGATACTAAGGGCTTTTCCAATATAACAGCCTATGGTTCCATCTGTATCGGAACAGCTTTCATCATTAAACCAAGCCTTTCCAAATTTTCCATCATCCTGCTGTATCCGTACCATTAAATTGCATAAGTTTAATACCGCTACTTTATAGTTCTCCCGTTCTATTCCCATTTCTTTCAGTAACTGATAGGCATCCAAATATTCATCCACAACACTGTAAAGATTGGCCGCGTCATTTCTTTCATCCTTATTATCCTGATTGTCCCCAAATATCAGGATTTTGTCAAATCTGCATCGAAACAGGCCATTGGGTAAAACTGCATGTTCAATCCAACTATCCAATATCCGCAGTCCCATTTGTAAGGCAAGGGCATCGCCGTTAATAGCATGTTTATAAATAAGAGAAACTGCCAGCGATGCATTCTGTCCGACCCAGCCGATTTCCAGGTAATCCTTTTTCTGAATCCACTGTGTTCCACTCCATGTCAGTCCCATACAAAAACCGCAAAAGCTCGCATCTTCGAAATAAGCACTATTCCTCATAAAGTCAAATCCCAGCTCCCAGATTTCTTTTTTACTGCGCTTGGGTTTGGATATCTCTCTAAAATACCTCCAGGCTGTATGCAAGTATTTTGCATAATCATATTCTTTCTCCCTTTCGCAGACAACAACAACTGCCTTTAATTCAATTTTATCTGCTTCAAGCAGGAATGATTCCAGATATTGGCCTTTCTCATATTGATCTTTAGCGCAATAAATAACTGGCCCTTCCTGTTCAGGAAATTGCAGTTTCATGCTCAGTTTGTTTTCCTCATTCCTGTCCATGATACTCGAAAAATGCAGTGTACTTTCCAGGCTCCCCCACATTCCTATTGCAAACTCTTCATTCTGGCAATACATTCCTGCCGGAATACCACATCTATGATATCCAAATTTCCAGGGTTCTCCTTCAAGTGACAATCCTTTTGGCTCTTTTCCGTTTCCCCATTTATTTCCATTATAAGTCACTCCCGGAATCATATAGAAATCAATTGGAGCAATTATCTGAATTCCCATCTGAAGGTTTTGATAGTTCTCATCTGAAGTACCCTTGATTAATATAGACCTGGTCCATTCAAATATACCGGATTCTATCATATTAAACTCATCACAGTATCCTATGCCTTCTAGTTTTTCAACTATTGCCAGTTTCCTTCCATCTTTACAAATCGAATTTCCATCCATAAAAAATATGCCCATCTTCTGTCCCTCCTATATTAGAAGTATAGAAAATAAGCACATCATATAAAATGATAAAAACTATTATTTCTTATCATATATTATTTTTTTTGCAAATAAAGCTTCTTGTAGGTAGAAGGCGATACTCCTACTATTTTGCTAAAGGCTCTGGAAAAATGATACTCACTTGCATATCCGATCGCCTTTGTAATTTCGTAATTCGTCGCATTTGTATTTACCAGCATTTCTCTTGCTTTTGTTATTCTGACACGAATTACATAATTCCATATCGACTCCTTTGTCTCATCCTTATACAATTTGGACAAATAGCTTTTTGAGATATTCAAATACTCCGCCAATAAGTCTACAGAGAATTTTTCATCATAACAATTATTTCGAATATAATCCTGTGCATTGGCTATTATAATTCCTGTCTTTTTTAAATGAAAGCTGTCTCCATCGATAAGCTTTAAACAATGATCAAACAAATCATAAACTTCGGTACTACGCAATGCCAGACTGGCATCCTGTATTAGCTTTTCAATTTCTGTAATACTACCTTTTTCCTGTACATAAGACTTTATGGTATATGCACATTGGTTAAAATACTGATCTACATTATTCTTATCTTCATTCCTATCTGCACATCGTTTCAGATATTCCTGAAAATGCTCTCTGCATCGATCCAATTCATTGTTTGCAATCCAAAGGAGAAACTGTTCCTGATTCAATTCTTCTCTTCTACTCGATTGAACCATATTCTTTATTACAGCATTTGTAATATAGTGTTTTGTATTTTTATAAAAAAGTAAATTTAACGCCCTTCGGCTATTTTCACATATCTGAGATAATTCCTTGCATTCATCAGTATTACTTACACCACACAAGACTGACTTTTCATCATCACAGTATTTTTTCTTTATCTGTTCTAATGCTGCCTTTATTTGATTTCCATTCTGATTGCTGCTATACAACAGCAAAGCAAATAAACCATCCCCTACAAAAAGAGTAAAAGCTTCCACACCTGCCAAATTTTTTATTTGCCTCTCCAAAAATACAATCTCATTTCTTACAATGGTTTGGATACTGGCAACAGCCCAAAAGCCCGGCATCTCAATGTCAACTGCCTCTGATTTTGTACCGTTTTTATAAATCCATATCAATTGTTCCTCCAAATATTTTCTCTGAAGGTTGCTCAAAGAGCTTTGAAGGTACCGTATCTGATCCTGGTATTCGTTTTTTGATTCCAGCTTTTTTTGTACCTCTAGCAGGGTACTCAATAATTCTTCTTTATTTATGGGCTTCAAAAGATACCCATCCACATCTAATTTCATTGCTTTCTGGGCATACTCAAATTTATCATATGCACTTAAAATAATAATTTTTGCTGTTGAATTCTGTAACCGTATCCTTGTGATGAATTCAATTCCTGATATATCATCCATGCAGATATCCGTAATAATAATATCAGGTGCTTCCCGATAAAATATTTTCATAGCTTCTCTTGCATTCTCTGCCGTTCCTATTATCTGAAAACCATAAAACTCCCAATCAATTATTTCCTGCAGCAATTCGAGAATATAATCCTCGTCATCCACCAATAATATCCTTCTCATTCCAGTATCCCCCACAAATCATATGCAGTTTCTGCCTCATTCTAAATTCAGTGGCATTTGTAAAGTGACTTCTGTAAATTCTCCTAATTGACTTTTTATTGATATCCCAAAAGGTTCCCCATAGCGTAATCTTATGATGGAATGAATGTTATTTAAACCGATATGTTCTTCTAGAAATGACATTTTTTCCAGATTCTCCTGCAGCTTTAGCAATTCGTTCTCATCTATCCCTTTCCCATTATCTCTGACAGCAATATAAAGCTTCTGATTTTCCTGAAAAACGGTAACTCTAATTTTTGCGTCCTTAAAATTTCCTGCAAATCCATGTTTGATACAATTCTCAACCACCGGTTCCAGTATCATTTTCGGAATAACAGCACTTTCCAAATCTTCTTTACCAATGATTATGTATTCCAATTTGTTTTGGTATCGAAGACAATAAATATCAAGATAAGAACAGATATAACTAAACTCCTCTTTTAAACAAACTGTTTTTACATTACTGATTGAATATCGCAAAATATAACTGAGCCCATTTATTATTTTTGTGATATTCTCTTTCTGATTATGATGGGACTGATATTCAATCAACTGCAATGTATTATAAAGGAAATGGGGGGATAACTGATTCACCAAAACCTGAATTTGAGCATCCTTTGTTTTTAAATCAGACAAATAATTATCACTGATAAGTTTATCTATTCTATGGATCATCTGCTCGATTTCTATACTTAATTTGTTTACGTTCTGTCCTTTCATATATAAGCTGTTTTCATTTTTCTCTCCCTGGTTAATCTTCATCTTTTGAATCATAAAAGCAATATTTTTCAAGGGCTTAAGAATCTGGCTGGATAACTGTTTCGTAAAAAAAATAATAACTGTGGATGCAAAAATAATAATGATCAAATTAAAAAAGAATACCTTTTTTATAAAACCATTAAAATTTTTAAATGGCTCCACGTAAATATATGTCCACCCGGTAATATCTGATTTTACCTCAGTTATATAGCTGCCCTTTGAAAATAATATTTCAAATATGTTTTTTTTTGAATATGCTTCATTACCCGTCCCAGTCCTGTATTCCATAACTTCTTCTGCCGATACCCCGATATTTCCCTCTTCATAAAGAATATTTCCCTGTTCATCCTGTATGAACATTTTAGCCCGCTTATCTTTTAAAGTATTTTGAAGAATTTCATTAATCGTCTCAGCCTTTATATCACACATGATATAGCTCAATTTATTTTTTCCGGTTCTTATGGGTAGTACAACGGAATAAACTTTTGAATCACGTACATCGGATATATAATATTCTGTAGGGTGCTGTCCCAGATAATATAATTTGATAGTTCCTTCCTCTGCATCCTTCAAATAACTACTATCTAAAAATTTAAAGTTATAAAGATACTTGTCCGGACTATTATTATTAATGTTATAAACATATCCATTATTACCTATGATAATAATATCATTAATAAATGACTTAAAAGCAGTTATATTCTGTACGAAATCTTCCAAACTATTTTCCGTGTCCAATTTTTCCCTGTTATCCATGTTCTGATAATCTTTAACTGCCTTTAAAATACTACTGTTTCGGGCAATCATAACCATTGGTGTTTTTACGTCATCAAAATAATAATCGATTGATTCGACAACATTTTCAATGTTGTTATTCATATTCTGTATAATTATTTTATTGTACTGATTGGACATGTAAATAATAATTGCACTACTGACCGCAAAGATAACTACTATAAAAAAAACACTGATTTTTAAGCTCAATTCAAATTGCAGGCTATTCTTCTTCACGTTCTCCTAATCCTTCCCTCAAAGCGATTTATTTCAAGCCAATTCAATATCTGGAGGTTACTTACAATCACTTGAAATAATTAGAGAAAGCATACTGAATTGCTTCAACCTTTTCGATTTCCTTTATTCAGTATCTTGCCCATATTATTGAGATAAATAAACTCATTATACCATGTACTTTTACTTTTGTAATCAAAAATGGCCAACCAAGGTGAATCTTCCTGATTGGTCATTTTTTCTCTTCTTTTATCATATTTCCAACTGTTTCAGCTTTGCTCCAAAAGGTAGCGCACCCATGACAACTTTTTCCCAGGGGGCTCCAAACACTGAATCCATAATAACAATTGCTCCTTTATCACTCTGTGTTCTGATTAATCTCCCGCAACCTTGTTTTAGCTTCAGCCCCATTTCGGGGTAATCTACTGAAAAAATCGGATCTAGTCCCTGTTCGCTTGCTTCTTTACGTTGTGCTTCCATCAAAGGATCCCTAGACGGAAAAGGTAACTGCCAGACGATTAGCATGGTTAATGCCGCACCGGGCACATCAATTCCCTCCCAGAAATTTGCGCCAATTAAAACCGAGGTCTCATCCTCTCTAAACTTTTGGACAAGAGAACCTCGATTTCCTTCATCTTCACATAAAACGTTGAAGGAGAACTGATGTCCCTTTAATCTTCTTCTGATTTTACAAACTTCTTTCATGGAATTAGTAAGTACGAGAGCTCGTCCCCCATTTTCATTTAGTAAAGATATTAATTTTTCAATACCAAGGGTAAACCTATCTTCTTTACTATTAGGGGACTTTGATAAATAGACAATAACCTGTTTTTCTAAATCAAAAGGACTTCCCACTGTAGACGTCGATGGTTTTTTCAACCCAAGCTTACGTATAAAATAATTAAAATCACCCTCATTACTTAGGGTTGCGGAGGTAAACACCACCGGTAATCCCTTCGTAAATAAATTCACATCCAACATCTCATTTAAATTCCTAGGAACAACCCAAAAGCTACCATCCAGTTTGTCTACCCAGGTGATCGTATCTGCACTTTTATTTTTACAGAAGCTGGTCAATGCCCTTATCGATCGTTCGATTTGTCCTTCGTATGCCTGTATTTGACTTATTGATAAAGATTCAATATACAGTTCTTGCTCAATTTGCATCTCAAGAAGAAGATAGTCCAGTGACTTATGAAAGGTATTTGCAGCTTTCATTAAGGTATCATTGATCTTAAGAGATAACCGTTCCGATTGTTCGTCAGCTATGACTGCACTTTCCAGATATGCAAAAAAATCACCGAAAGTCTGCTCCATGGCAATTGCTGCCGTACTTAAGGAAGCCCTAACTCCTTGTATTTCATGAAAGGAGAGGAGCATTTGATCTATTTCCTCTTTATTAATATATTGTCCTGCCTGCATTGCAGCGGGAAGCAATACCTTATGTCCCTCATCGAAAATGACAGCCGAATAACTTGGTAGTATAGGTGATTTCCCACTTGCAATCCTATCCTTGCGGGTCCATAAGTCATGAAAAAAGATATTATGATCCACAATAATCAAATCTCTCGTGGCACGATAATGTTCTCTTGCCTTAACCAGCTTGCAAAAACCACGACTCTCACAGATATCACAAGCCATGGACTCATTCCAGCCAATCAGCTTCCAAATATGGTCCGGAATAGTCGATATTTCTGAGCGTTCACCCGTTTTTGATTTATAAATCCACTGATTAATCTCATTTGCCATCGTACTAAAATCTTCATTCGTTTCATTCACTCGTACATCGCAGATATACTGACAAGGGTCCTTTGCCATTCGCGCATCTATCTCTAGTCCCAGAAGCTGCGAAAGCTTTTTAATATCACCTTCATCTCCGGTAAGCTGTTCTTGAAGCGCTGTGGTGGCACATGCAATCACCACAGGTTTTCCACTGAAACGAGCATAAGCAATTGCTGATAATAAATAAGCAATTGTTTTGCCTGTACCAAGTCCGGCTTCCGCTAAGTGGACTTGGTTATTACAAATCGCATCTGCAAGTTGATAAGCCGTATATATTTGTTCTTCCCTAACTTCATATCCATGTTCCGGCAAGATATCATAAAAAACATCACCGATCCAATCGCCTAATTTAACTAGAAATTCATTTCTGTTGTTATATTCAAAGGGTTCTTTCAACCTTGCACACATATTTACCCCTCCAACGCTACTATGCGTTCATTATCTGGAATTCATAGTATATTACATTTTAGAGGTCTTAACAATAAGAAGTTCAATTTCCGGTAAACTGGATTTGATGAAGACTATGATAAAGACTTTCATTCTGCAACAGATCTTCATGGGATCCGGATTCAATTATCCTACCATCCTCGAGTAGATAGATGATATCCGCATTTTCAATTGTGGACAGGCGATGAGCTATGACAAGAACCGTCTTGTTTTTCATCAATTGTTCCAGTGCAGTCTGTACTTGCTGTTCGCTTTGAGAATCCAGCGACGAGGTTGCCTCATCCAGAAGTAGAATTGGTGCATCCTTTAGAAAGGCCCTCGCAATGGCAATGCGCTGACGCTGCCCACCGGACAATTGCACACCACGTTCTCCGACAAGGGTCTGGTAACCCTGCTCCATTTGGCTAATAAACTCATTTGCATAGGCTGCCTCCGCCGCTCGGACCTACCAAAGCTGCTACCTGACCCTTCTTAATTGTAAGGTTGATTTCCTTCAAGGTCCCTGAGTCTTCGGTATAAGCAAAAATAATATCCTCAAGAACAATCATATCCCGATTCTTTGAACCCTCAGTATCTACAACCTCCGGTTCAGCTTCGGCATCTAAAAGCTCTGTTACACGTTTTGCTCCGGCCAGGGAACTCTGCATGCGAAGCAGCATGCCATTAATTTCTGAAAACATGTTATTAACATTTCCTAAAAGATATACCATCGAAACCACCGACCCCAAGGAACTTACGCCCCGAAGCGCCAAATATGAAGCCAGGATTACCACACCAACAAAATTTATCGAACCAAACAGGAAGTTGCGACTTTCCATTGCGGCATTTTTCTTTGAAAGCCTCAAGTTGTTATCAAGGATTTCCCGGTTTGCTGTGCTGGCTTTCTTCATCATTTCAGTCTCAAAGCCCATACTTTTCATTGTCATAAACCCGCCGATAATATTTGCAAGGTTTTCGGTATAGCCACCCATACTTTTTTGAACTGCATCGTTCATACTGCGGACTTCCTTAGTCTGTCCGGCGCTAATAAGGACAGACAGCAATCCGATGGTGATAAGTAAAAAGCTTACCCGAGGGTCAAGCAAAAACATTACGAATGCAGAAGAAAAACCGCTTAATAAGCGTACCAGTATCATCCGGAACGACCAGCCATAAGCTTCCTGCATGGTTCTGATGTCATTGTTCAACCTTGATAGGGTATCACCGCTGTGATGCGTCTCCGAATATGATATTGGAAGCTTCAACAGCTTTTCAAACACTTTTACACGAATAAAAGATGTAGTCTTAAAGAAGGAGGAAAACCCATCGGAATTTAGCTTTGATAATTCAAACAGTTGATTGATTGCATTATTTAACTCTTCTGACTTTCTTGCTATAATTTCACAATAGGTATCATATTCCTTTTCATCCGTATACTTTCTATTTTTGATCAGATGGATATAGCCATCAATAGACATAATTGGGGTTTTCAAATCATGCGACATATTCGTTATCATGTTGTATCGTTCTTCATTCCATAATTTTTCACTTCTCATATATATATCTATTTTATCAGACATCACATTAATGTCTTTGGCCAAGCGACCAAGTTCATTATTACTTTCTATCGGTAGCTTCTGCCTAAAATCTCCTTGTGCCAGTTCGTGAATATTGTCTGATATTTTCTTGATATAGTGCTATAACAGAACCGCTGATTTTACTGCCGCTTTTGTCTTGCAACTCTGCAGGAGAAAGGTTACTATCTGCATATACCAACGTTATATTTTGCATCACAACACAGATTATGGCTAATACAATTAATGTTTTCTTAAATAATATTTCTGTTTTCATTTGAAAAATCCTTTCTGTACTTAATAAAACTATTATACAGAAAGGATTCATTCAATTTTTAACTTTTTTCTAACGATTTTACATGGATCATTAATTAGCTGGATCAATCCTTATTGAAAGCGTCAATATACCGCTTATAGATAAATACCTTTTTACGTTTGCGATTGTCAAAGTTGCTCAGGATACCTTCTTCACAGAGCCTTTCCAGCAATCGTCCACTTGTAGCAACACTGATATCCAGCTTTGCTGTCGCTTCCTCTATACTAATAGTTGTTTTATCAAATAGACCTTCGTAGATTACAAGTGCGTTTTCACTGGTTCGTCCCATTGCAGTTATCTTTTTTAAATCCTCTTCCCGAAGAGCAGTGATGCTTCTTGCAATTTCTACCGCTTCCCTTGCAGTTTCAATAATTCCTGTCAAAAAGAATTTAATCCATGTCTCATAATCGCCCTGGGCATGAATGTTATAAAGGCAATCATAATAGGCTTGCTGATTATGTTTAATAAATTTTGATAGATAAAGAGTTGGTTTATGCAAAATATTATTTGCAGCTAAATAAAAAGCAATCAAAAGCCTTCCAACTCTTCCATTTCCATCTAAAAATGGATGAATCATTTCAAACTGACTATGAATTAGAGCCGCTTTAACAAGAGGTGATAATTTGTCGTTCTCATGCATAAATCTTTCAAAGTTATCCAAACAGCTATTCAAGTGATCAATGGAAGGGGGAACATAACTTGCTGTATTTATAGAATAACCCCCAATCCAGTTCTGTGACTTTCTGAATTCTCCCGGCGTTTTATTCTCACCCCGTACGCCTTCCATTAGGATGCCATGAATTTCTCTGATCAGTCTCAAAGACAGAGGCAACGTTTCCAGCCTCTCAAATCCATATCTCGTAGCTTTTACATAATTCTCAATTTCCTTAACATCATTTGGAACTTCATCCGCCATTCCCGCTTCCGCTTTAATTAAGTCGGAAAATGTCGCTCTCGTGCCTTCTATTTGAGATGACAGTGTTGCTTCTTTGCGTGCATACATATACACAAAATAGCTCGGAGAGATAAGCGTGTCCGTCACTTCATCCAGTCTACCAATATATCTATTTGCCTCAGATATCAAATAAATCATTTCATCATCGTATTGGATTGTTGGATTTTGCAGAGGCAAAGGTGCCGGTATAAAACAAGTATACTCCGAATTCCCAATTCCCGTTTTAATTTTTCTTCCTGCTCTGTTTTCCACAAAATCGCTCCTCATTTTTAACTTTAAAATGATTATATAATATTTTTATTTGCAGTTCAACCATTTAAATGAAAATTAAGTATTTTTATTTGCATTTCGATGTCTCTTTATGCCAAAATGTACAAAATTCGTCACTCCACCTGTAATTGGTTTACTGAACCAAAAGAAAATGCTTGGAATAATAAACATAATAGGTTGTTTGTAAACAACATTTATTATAGACATCTCGATGCGAACTAGAGTTCTTGGTATTTTATAAGTATAACTATAACCATTCGGATAAAGAGATGAATTTTGACTATAATGGTACTGCTGAACCATGTTTTTTACTGATTCTACAAAATAAAGCAACATGAGTATAATATATAACGACACAATTGCTAATGCTGCTATATGTATGTATGTATTTCTTATACTTTGACTTCGTTGGTTTTATAACATCCAACACCCCTAAACCTTGCATAAGTGTCCAACCAAGCACGAACCAGAATATTGGTTGAATGGCTAAGTGTAGAAGCATAGTGAGACTAGTATTAAAATTCATAAACATGTCACGTGCTATTTTGGTTAAGAAATAAAGAGAAACACTAAGAATAAACAAAAAACCACCGGCTAAAATCAGGTGTCTTTTCTCCTTTTTCTGATCAGCCGGATCATGTAGACCATAAATTAACGTAGTTATATCTGTATCTAAAGATTGAGCTATCTTAATAAGCATGTCAATATCAAGCTGAGATTTTCGTTTTCCCAATTTGAAATAGTTTGTCTTGTAACAAATAGTTTATTGGCCAATTCTTCCTGTGTAAATTTTCTCTGAAGCTTTATCTTTTTTATGTTCTTTGATACTGAACTCACGAAATCAACCCTATATAACTTTCTTGAGTTTCCGCAGTTTTATCCACAGTACCCTTGTTCCATCAGTATTGTTATAAACAACTTTAAGAAAATGCCTAAAATATAAGGAATCTTCTCCTTTTTTGATGTAAAATTAAATCACCACAATAAAACCTTACTAAACAAAAAAGAGAGGGATTCCTTATGGCTAATTCTACAACAAATACCTACACTTTGAAACGAGAAATTTTATCTTTTTCAAACAAAATATCCGGTAAGCTTTCCAAACCGAATAGAAAGTTTACTGCTGACATGACCTATGGCATGTTAGCTTCTGGCAGTTGTCTTTTAACTGATGTAGTGGATCAGCTTCACGAAGACTCCAAAAAGGTAAACAGTGTGGAAAGACTTACCCGACATCTGAATAAGGGAATACCAAAGGCGGCTTTATCCTCGTATCTTCATACGATACGAAAATGGGTTCCTGATCAGCCGGTTATTCATATCGATGATAGTGATATTGTCAAACCTGACGGATACAAGTTCGAAGCGCTGGGACTTGTTCGGGATGGTTCCAAAAGCACCGACACCAAAAATGTCTATGAGAAGGGCTATCATGTAACGGAAGCCTGTGTCATGACAAAAAGCAATCATCCGGTCAGTATTTACTCCAAAATCCATTCTTCAAAAGAAAAGACCTTCACCTCCACCAATAGCGTAACCTTCGATGCCATGGAGCGCGGAAAAGCCATGTTTGGTAAAGCTACTTTTGTTATGGACCGAGGCTATGATGACAATAAGATGTTCCTAAAGCTCGATGAATTAAAGCAGGATTATGTGATTCGGCTTACAGCTAAAAAGAAGCTCCTTTTTCATAATAAATGGGTAGCCGCCACAGAACTTCGAAATCGCCGAAAAGGCAAAATCACAACACCGGTGATTTATAAAGGTAAAAAACGGGAGGCTTATCTATCCCATGTGAAGGTTCAGATTACCGCATCCAGGAAAGATATTTATCTGGTTCTTGTCTATGGCCTCACAGAGCATCCGATGATGCTTGCAACAAACAAGGAATTAAAATCCCGAGAGGATGTCATCCGGATTGCAAGACTTTATTTCTCCCGCTGGCGGATTGAGGAATATTTCCGCTGTGAGAAGCAGGTTTTCCGGTTAGAAAACTTCCGTGTCCGGAAACTCAAGGCAATCAATGCTTTAAATTTTTATATCTCCCTATGCATGGCATTTCTTGCTCAGGTTTCAATGAAATCAGAAACAAATGCCCTTAAGGTTTCCATCATACAGACAGCGGCTCCTGTAAAGGAAAAAGTTCAGTTCTGCTATTACCGGTTAGCGAAAGGTATCTCTGGCATACTATCTTATGCAAAAGAGGGTGTCAGACTCTGGTTCAGGACAAAACGTCCTGCATACCGTCAACTATGCTTTAAGCTAATCGCCTAAATAGGTAAAACAATATTTTTTCCAAGTCCGGTTTCAGTCGGGGCTTATTAAAGAGCCATAAATTTAGGTACTGCCACTTTACACCCTTCCAAAAATGGCAGATTGGCACTTTGGTTAGATTTATTTATCCTTCAGTTACATTTTGCGGAAACTCAAGTATATAACTTTACATAACTTTTCGGGAATTGTCACGCAAAGATTCTTTACCTTGTATCGATAAAACTCACCTCAGTCTATCTCTTAAAGCAACCTTGGTGAGTTTTAGAATTACTATATCAATTAATCAAATTGCATATTAACTTTATAACTTTCTTATTATAACTTTTTAGCAACATAAAATCCATCTACGATTTTTTCACACCATTCTACCCATATTTTTGCTGGGCACATACAATAATCTAATGCATACCACATAGGGATAGCTTCGTTTTTATCTTCACTACTCCATGACCTAATCTGACGATATCCGTTATCTTTGGCCCATTTTTCAGTACGTGTTATCATTCCTCTTGCTATACCTTGTTTTCTATACCTTTCATCTACTTCCAGGACATCAATATATGCGTCTTTCAAATGCTCTAATGGTCTAGGATACCCTAAGGGATATGTAGATATAATTCCAACAGGCACATCATTATCATAAGCTACTAATGATAGACAACCTTCCCCAAAATGAAAACAATTAAATTGAATAATATAATCACCAAAAATTTCAGCTATCTTAGCTACCTCATTGTTATTAATTACTTTGTATGTTATTTCTGACATTAAGCCCCCATTTTCATAGAAGGGTTAAATTATAGTCACCCTCCCTGTACTATACAATTTTACATTCATATTATTTCCCATATGTAATCACCCTTTCCACTTTTATACAGCAATTATAGCAGAACAACTAAAAAAATCAATAAAATAAGTATTCCCTTACGCCATTACGTACAAAATTCCTTACCCCACCTATGAAAGTAGAATAAGGAATTCCGCTTTTTGACTTCCGGCAGCCAGGCTATCATAGCGCTCGATGAGCGCCGTAGATCCCACGGTTTTGCGTCCCCACCTTTCGATGGGTTTGCTCTCGGCTCTATAATGTTAGTTGATACATCTCTCATTTTTGTGTCTGTAACCGTTTGCGTGCTGTTACTTGGACTGTCTCACACCGTTTTCGTCTAACTTGTAGCCGTCCACCTTCGTATTAACCGCAAGAGAGCCGTCTTTGTAGAAATAGTACCAGTTGCCGTCAATCTTAAGCCACTTGCTGGATACCATGATTGCCTCAACAGTAAAATAATACTTCTTTATCTGGTCTCCGCTGGTAATGGTCTGCCAGCCGGTTAGGGCTTTGCCGTCCTTATAATACAGACGCTGTCCGGCATCGTTCACAGCCCATCCCTGCGCCGTGGCGGGATCAATGGTCAGCTTGATGTACCGGTGCAGCATTGCCGCAACCTCGGCACGGGTCACATTTGCTTTAGGATTAATCTTATTGCCGCTTCCACCCATCATGATGCCTGCCTGCTGCAGGGCTTTTACTGCCTCCTTATAGGTGCTTCCAATATTTGAATCATCCGCAAAGGCAGCTGCCTCACGGGTAACCGGGAGTGTATATCCGGTAGCTTTCGCATAGTTACTGAGAATTAAGGCAATTTCCTCACGGGTGATGGCACGATCCGGAGCAAACTGACGATTGCCGATATCGCTTACGATACCATTCTTATATGCCCATTCGATGTAAGGTGAATAATACTTATCTGCTGCCACATCGGTGAAGCTGACAGTCTTGTAGTCACTTATATCAACACCTGTCAATCTGCCCAGCGCTGTAACCAACATTCCGCGGCTCATAGCAGCCTCAGGTGAAAAGGCGGTAGTCGATGTACCGGAAAACAATCCCCGACCTACTACATAGTCAATGGATTCTTTCGCCCAATGAGAGGAGATATCCTTAAATTTCTTACTTGGTGCCGTATAGCCCACGCCATATACTGAAAAATGATCACTGTCAAAAATAATGCTCTTGCTGTTCTCATCGTAGGTAGAACCCTCAATACGGGTCGCATTGCCTTTGCCGTCCACATAAACTCCGAACAGACAGCCCACGGCTTCATTCTTGCCCGGTGTGTAGGGAAGGGAGAGAGTAATACTGCCGCTTCCCAGTGTAGTGATGCTAGCGGTCTTTCCGTCCTTTCCATAGCTGATGGAAATGTTGTAAACGGGTCTTGTTCCAACAAGTGCCTTCACATCATTGTTAAGGCTGGTTGCCGGAATAAAGCTGATTGTAACAGCTCCGGTACTCTGCTTCTGGATTTCTTTTATGGCTTCCAGATCAAAATTCAGACTACCCAAACCGCTGTCTATCTCTAATGACGATACCTCAGCCTTTGCCAGCAGTGTCAAAGCAGGCTGTGTCAATACGATTCTAAGAGATTTCGTTCCGACAGGGCTACTGACTGACAGTGAAACACCAATACCGTTTTCGGCTTTTTCCTGTTCCGCTGCCTCTGCTTGTGCTTTCGCAATCGCATTTGCAACTGTTTTCTCAGGAATTTCCGCTACTGCGGAGTTGTCGGTTTCTTTCTTTGCTTTTACCGTTGCTGATTCTATCGTGGGTTGATCCGGTTTAATTTCCTGTTGTACTTCGGTAGTATCAGAGTCGTCCGAAGTGCTGCCGTCAATGCTTCCGGCATTACCGCCTTCACTAAGGCTGCCTCCTGAACTGCCGCTATAGCTCCAGGATGCGGTTACGGTCACGTTACCTGCCGGCATGATAAAGGTTGTTGTCGCATTGTTTGCGTTGGAAAAGGTTATGCCGTCGGTCGAAGTCCAGCCATTGAATGTGTAGCGGTCACGGCTGCCTGCATTTACAGTAACAATATTTCCCGAAGAATAGCTACCTGCACCGCTTGCGTCTGTATAGCTGCCATTTATAGTGACTTGATAGGTGGACGCGGGGATTAGTTCAAAAATTGCTTTCACCGTCACGTTGTTGTCCGGCATGGTGAACTTATTGTCTGTTATCGTCACACCGCCATCCATAACTTGCCACTCCTTGAAGTGATAACCGCTGTCCGAAGTTGTGGTCAAGATGATTTCCGTGCCTTTTGATGCAGAGTAGATATTGGCACTCACGATACCGTTGCCACCACTCTGAAGGGTGATGCTGTAGTTGCCCGCAGGAATATAGCTGTCAACAATGCTGACGGTAAGGGTGACGGAAGTTCCTTTGTCAAAGGAGATTTTAAATGTCACTACATCGCCTTCTGAAATCCCCAGCGTATTTATGTAACTGCTCTTGATGGTCAATGCGCTTCCTGAGACAGCATAAACATCAGGCGTTGCCAAAGAGGTTGTGCCGTAAACTACATCTGTCACCGTACTGGCGCTGTTCCAGGTAATGGTGGTGACTACATCGGCAGGTGAGCTAAGATCATAATTTATGCCTGTCGGGCTGATCGTTGCACTGTTCACCACGGGTGCCGGATTGACCGTAATGCTTTGGATCACTGACTTACTGTCTGCGGTGTAGGTGATGGTTACAGCGGTATCACCGGTGGAAAGCTCCGTTCCATTCGCCGGAGAAGTAGTGATACCTTTTGCAGTGAAATCAGCAAAAGCTACATTCTCGGTGGTGCTGTTGCTCTTATTCAGGGTTACCACAAGTCCGGTAAGGTCTAAGGTTTCTCCCTCGGTATAGGTTGTTTTGGCCGGCGCTGTTTTCACAGTAACCGATTCGGTTGTGATGGTCGTCCACTTGGCGTAGATGGTGGTGTTCATCGTTATTGTCGTAGTCGTAAAATCGAATTTTGTCTCGTAGTCGCTGTTCGTGTACCAGCCGCCGAAGATATAGCCGTCATAGGTCGGGTCGTTGACCGGTTTCGTGGCATATCCGCCGGTCGCCACACTCTGGCTGGTTACCACAGTGCCGGAGCCGGTGTCAAAGGATACGGTGTTATACCATCTGGCATAGAAAGTATAGTTTCCGGTGGCACCTTTCGCAATTGCGGGCGATGACACCAGATAAGCGGATGTAAATGTATTGCTTGTGTACCATCCCTCAAACGTGTAACTGTTGGCCGATGGAGCCACTAAGTATATATTCGCTGTGGAATCATACATCGAAGGGTTTAAAGCTGAGTTTGTCGCGCCGTTGATCCCAAGTACATAGGTGATACCGTATACTATCGTAACGTCTGATTTATAGGAGCAGGTTCCAGAGTCGGTTCCGCCATTAAGCGTACCGCCATCGTCCATAATGGCGGTGATCTTGACGGTACGCGTGCCAAGTTTTGGGTTACCCACTATACATTTTTTGTTAAAATATTTGATACTTTCAATCATTGTATCCCAATCTGACAAAACCGTCGAAGCCTTTGAAAGGGTAACCGTCGCCGATGTGCCGGAGGCATTTGTAACAGTGACGGAAAAGCCATTTTGGGTAGTGTAAGTATTAGTGGTCGTACCGGATTGGTATAAATAAACGTCGTAGGAATCTATTGTAAGACACTCGTCACTTCCGTCCTGAATACCTGTGACTTGTAGCGTGATGCTGCTGAAGTGTTGGATACCGCTGCCGCTGCCGTCGCCGGCACCAATGCCTGCCGTGACCTTGGTGAAAAGCTGCGATCCGTTACTTGCCCCATATAACAATGTAAGCCCTGTTAGCGGCGTTACGCTCAGTGTCGGGGCATGGTTCAAAGCAGGGGTGGTTTCCACGCTCACGACCTCCGATGTGTATATATCACCGCTGCTGTTTGTAAAAATAACGTAGTAATAATAAATTTCTGCAGAATTGAGATTGCTGATCGTAACGGCGTCGCCTGATGACAGTATCATTGTATTTGCGTCAGATGTAATATCCGTGCCCGACGATGCAGTCGCATCGTTGGCTTTGTAGATAGCTATGCTCGCGTTGTCACCGCCGAAAGGTGATGCAAGTCCCAGCGATGCGCTTGTGGAGGTCACAGCGATTTTTGCAAGGCTTGAGCAAATCGGATGTCCTGCCGTGCCATTTTCCCAGAACATGGGGGTATAGCCGCTGAAAGGAGAACTGCCCAAAATAGCTGATGGTGAGGTGCCTGAGCTTAAAAAAGCGGCTCTTCCCCCATTGAGCGCGGTAACCAGCGACGACGCTGTAGCCGTAGAACTGCCGTCGGTTGTAAAGAAAATAGAGGCAGCCGTACCGCCGAATACTGCAGTGGACAGTGCGGTTGCCGAACCGGTATATGTAGTACCTGCAGAACTGCCGTTGGCAGAAAAGCTCAGGCTGTTGTTGTCATAGCAGTTTGTGTAATTGCCTGCCAGTTCCCCCGTAAATCTGCCTGCATTTACCGTGATGTTTGTGCTGTCAGACGGGGTAGTTATTGTACTAATCGAAGAAAAGCTGTTACTCATATACGCAGCCTGCTCTATGCCGTCAAACCCTCCGATATAAAGCGTGTGCTCGGATAAAGACGTCAGTGTACTAACGCTAACGCTTCCGGAGCTGTAGCAATTGAAGACATAACCGCCGGCATCGATGCCCGTAAATCCGCCTACGGCCAAAGTATTGGACATCGAGCCGTTTACTGTTATCGTCCCCGTGGAATAGCAACTCAGTGCACTATAATTCTGCCCTGCAAAACCGCCTACATAGCCACTGTTTCCTGCCGTCACATTGCCGGCTGCGTACGAGTTAACCGCAACACCCAGGCTTTCGCCGATAAGCCCACCCACATATGCGCCGTCGTCGGTATTGGTTACAGCGCAGCTTGAGGAGGAACCGATAATGCTGCCGCTGTTTACATATCCGATCAGCCCCCCAACATAGGTGCCGGATGCGCTGATTATGCCGGAAGATGTACAGTTGACGATTTTGCCGTCGGAATACCCCGCCAGTGCGCCGATGGTGGAGCTCGAAGCCTCTGAATAAATGCTGACGCTCAAGTTTAAGTTCTTAATTGTGGCAGAGGTTGAAACATTTCCGAAAAGGCCGGCGTAAGAAAAAGATGAATTGTACTGGGTATTGCTGCCGATCGACAGGCCTGAAATCGTATACCCATTTCCGTCAAAGGTTCCGCCGAAGCTGCAGTACAGGTTACCAATCGGTGTCCAACTGCCGGAAAAGGTGATGTTGTTACCAAGTTCAAGATAACATCCACCAAAGTCGTTTCCATCGTTTACTGCCGATGCCAGTTCATCAAGCTGAGCCTTCGTGGTTATTATATATGGGTCGGTTGACGAAGTGCCGCTACCCAAAAAGCTATAGGCCGCCGTCACTGTTTCGGACGGAATAAGCATGAGAACAAGTGCCGCAGTTAGCAGCAAGGACAGCATTTTCCTTTTCGTGTTCCTAATGTACTCTTTCTTGTTCATAATATACTCCTTCTTGAAATTTTCTTTAATAAGCTTTGAGTACCACATAATACTTCCCCGCCCGATAACGGGCGGAGAAACGCTGGTTTCCTACTTGTTTACTAACTTCATTCTAATAAAAAAAGACAAAAAAAGAACGCCGATTGCATAATCGGCGCTTGAAATGACAGGATCCGCATTTTTCGTGCGGACATTTTAACATTTTAACATTTTAACATTTTTTTAACATTTTGGGAGATATGGGAGCAATATTTCTTCCGCTTTACAAAGAGGAGTTGATATTGTCCGCGGACTGACCCGGCTCGGTCAGGAGTGCAACGTCTACTCTGAACACGCCGTTTTCCCTCGCAGTCTTCATAAATCCATTGTGCTTCTGCGCCAAGAACTCTATGTTCCGCAGACCGTAGCCGTGATTTTCGGCGTCAGGCTTTGTGGTCTTATGGCTTCCCTGCTGTGCCTTTGATGCTACATTGACCGGGTTTTCGGTTTGAATGATGAGATAATCCGGTTTATAGAACATATTGAGTCCAATATAACGATCGCTTTCTCCAACGGTGATGCAGGCTTCAAGGGCGTTGTCTAAAAGATTTCCAAGAATGACGGTGATGTCGAATTCCGGCAACGTAAGCCCCTCCGGGACACCGACACGGAGTCTTAGCCGGATGTTTTTATCCTTTGCGGCAGACAGCTTGTAGTTTAGCATCGCTCTCACCATTGGGTAGGGAACATCCACAAGATTCTGATATTCCCCGGATGTTTTGACAAGCTGCGAAGCATAATCGCCGGCCTTATCTGTATTTCCTGATTCCAGCAGACCGTAGATTACGCCAAGGTGATGGTTAAAGTCGTGTCGTTCCGATTTCAGCCGGTCAGTCAGTTCCTCCAGACTTTTCATATAATAAAGCTGCTGGCGGTAATGCTCCTCTATGGTTCTGGCATAGGCTTCGTTTCTTGTTTTTTCCTTCCTGTGGATATCGGAATAGAATGAGATCAGAATTGCCATAGCCGCCATAACGAACAAAATCTGTACGCCGGAGAGAATCAGATCCATACCGTTTTTCGGGCTTCCGTAGTAATGAATATCCCCGCAGGCCAACAGAACGGTCACTGCCAGCATGGAAACGGTCATGGCAATTCGAAATTTACCCTTTAAGATGATGCAGAGAATGGCAATAAAAATCACCGCGAATCCGGGGAAGGTACCACTAATTCCGCCACTGGACATCCAATAGTACGGAAAGTAGGCAAAAATGAAGATGCCGATTGAAATCTTGGAGACAATGTCGAAATGCACGTGAAACCGCGAAAAATAATAAGTCAGCATCCAGCAGCCGGTAAACATTAGGTCAACCCAGATACCAACCTTGTAATAAATATCCAGCAAGGCACCGAAGACCGTCATGCATATACTCAGCAGGATAACAAAATTGAAAATCCTCTGCTCAAATGTAAAACTGTTCTCATCGCCGATTAGTCTGTTTCCGAGCCCTCTCATAGCTGCTCCCTCCCGGTGAAGAGTTGCTTTTTCAGCACTTCCTTGACCTGTTCGACATAGGTTCTGCTGACAGGAAGCTGGATGTTACCGTCCAGATACAGTGTTTTGTCCCGGAAAGCCCTGATTTTATCCACATTTGCGATATATCCCTGATGGCACTGCACAAACGAGTCCCCGTCAAGCCCCACAAGCAGGCTATTGAAGTTGTCGTAATAGGTAACCTCGCGGGACAGCACACAAATCTTGATTTTGTGTCCGATTTTTTCAAAATACCAGATGTCCTGGTAGGGCAGAATCAGCAGCTCGCCTTTGTTTTGAATGGATAATTTCCTGTTTGCTTTCCAGGCGTCCTCCTTTTGTATATAGGTCAATGCTTCACTCAGAACCTGATGGAACTGTTCCATGGTTACGGGCTTGAGAAGGTAATGGAACGCTCTGAGCCCAAAGGCTTTAAAGGCGTATTTTACATAGCCGGTTATGTATATGATAACGGTATTTTCATAGAGAGCTCTGATCTTTTCACCTAGAACGATACCGTTCATACCCTCCATATCCACATCAAGGAACACAAGCTCAGGCCGGTCTGTTTTCAGCATTTCCAAAAAAGCCACCGGCTCACTTGCGTGAATGACGTGAAACTCACCATAATCCCCGCAAGCATGCAGGAAGCCGTCAAGAAGCTCCACTTGCTGGGTGCAGTCGTCGCAGATTCCGATCGTATAGGTCATATTCTTCGCCTCCTTAGAAATTGAAAAGATCATCCTCAAATTCGTATTATTGTCCTTATTGTATTTCTTTTTGAGGAAATTTTCAAGTATGCGAAATATACGGCAATGGTAATCCCCTGACAAAACACCGAAGCCGGCCGATATACGCAAAATATAATGAATAAATCCAAATATGTCATTTCAGGCGACGATCATGCAACCGAGGCTGTTTTTTTGTAAATATTTTGTATAATGTTGCAGAGAACTAAAAATAAAAAGGATTTATGGAGGTGGATAAAGATGATAACAATTGATAATGCAAGCCATTTTTTCATTTCATTTGGACATTACACGAACGCAAATAAAGAATTGGAAATCACAAATTATGGTTCACTTCATTCCGGCGGCTGGGGAGATATTTCAACTGTTACCTTTACGACAAGGAACAACACTTCAGCAACTATTATCATTGATGGCGGATGCACAGATGATGTCAATACAATTTCAAATATTATAGCGCAAAATGTTGTAGATATTGTGATATTTTCACACTGGCACCAAGATCATGTAATGGGTTTTAAAAATAGTATAGCTACGCTAAATAATAAACTTCTGTTATTTGGATATTGTGAAAAAATAACTTCCTACTCTGCTGAACCAGAAGATATCATTGAACAAATTAGCAGTAGAACTGATCTTAGGACACTAGGCATCGACAAACAACATCTAACCATGTTATCTCTTATCAAGGATGATATAGGTATTAAAGTAAACGCCAACAATGTAAAGGTTAAATTATTTACTCCAGAAATGAAAAATCTTAATCACCATCCCAAGGTTACACACAAGGAAAATCAGCTGTCTATGTGTACAAGAGTTAGTCTGGGCAATTTTAAATATCTGAGTATGGGAGATGCAACGGCAGATACATGTTCCGTTAAGCCGTTTGAGGATGGTTGGGAATACTCAATGATTAAAATTCCTCACCATGGCTCCTTTCACAACACCAACGATAATTTTTACCTCAAAGAACATATTGAAAGAAATCCTGGAGCCACTTATATAATAAGCGGTACGGGTTGTAGTAAAATAGACAACACGATATTATTGTTGTTGGACGAAGATAGAAATAATGTAGTTCTTGTAAGTGGTAAAAGTAATAAAGCTTTTGCTGCAGAAGCTACAATAAATAAATTTTATGATAATCATCCAAATAATTTTGTATTTTGCGAAAACCTCACCACCTTAATTGACTCAAATGGAAATGCATTAGCTACGGGAATGGCTGTTAAAATGTTCGAGGGCGAATTTATAGGAAAGAAGGAAATATTATAAGCTGGAATTTACACGAGACATTTGAAGAAAACCGTATTTTATTATAGGGAGGATAAATATGAATCTGAATCAATTATACAATATTTTGCTTTCAGGCTGGGAGGAGCAGACAAAAACACAGAGAATAAAATCGGACGATTTTAGAGACTCTCCGCCTTCAAAGCTGCTGCAGCATTTCAGCGGCGGGACTATATTAATTGAGGATGCCAAAAAACCGGTTCTTTCAGATGATAAAATCAAGACAGAAGAAGGTCAACTACAGGTTTTCTTAAATATTACGAATGTAGGTGTTCAGACCGAATTTTGGATAGATGAGACAGGCACACCGCAATGCAGCCTTCGCTTTAATAAGCAAGGTGCCGATTATAAGCTGTCTCAAAGCTTCACTGTTCTTGATCAACTTTCGATAGATGCTCTTGACTTCCATTCGCCTGTTTTTGTATTGGATACCCTGCCATCAAAACAGGAAGAAGAGAATGTAAATTTGCAGCAGAAGTATTCCGGGTTCTTTTATGATTCAAAATATGAAGATCAAATTACGAAGGGCCTCCATTTTGAAGGAGAAGTAATCCTACCGGAAGCTTTAGAATGGTTGAAACTGTTTTCAAGTCAGGATAGTTTCCATGCAGACGGCGCTATTGATACCTTTATGGAAGTACCTCGCTTATGCCTTGAGACAGAGACTTTCAATCCCATTCAATTAGGCCATCTGGAGCTGTCTTTCTGCTTACAGGTTCTGTGTCTTTATAAAATGTTTGGAAACAGAGAAGGAACCATCCGTATTTCTCCGAATACCTTCTATCGAATTTATGCAGTACTTCAATACAGGTATGCTACCGATAAGCAGCTCCGACTTCCACTGGATGCCTTTATATATGGAAATCAGCCAAATATAGTCGTTCTGGAAGCGGATACCAAGGAAATTGCAGAGCTGGCTCTGGATAATTTTTCAAAGCTGATGTGCAATATTAACTTTTTAGAATGGATTCCTGCCGACTTTCCGGTATTTAATGCGGTATTATTGGAAAGGCTTTATCTGATAAGCTCAACTGAGAAGATAAAGCTTCTTGAGATTGGCTGTTCTTTCGGCCTTAACGATAAGCTTAGCGATTTTGTAGTAATTCCGGATATTCTGAGTATTAACAACTTTAAAATTGAATTTAGCATTAAGGATCCGATGGGGGCTCCAAATATTACCGCCAGCATTAAGGGTATTGCGGCTATCCAGGGTATTTCGGCTAATGAGAGTGAGTTCAGTGCTATACTTTATCTGTCAAAGAGCAAAGACGAGATAGCCATTGACTTCAGCGTAGAGCTTATGGATGACAATAATATCAATATTACCGATTTTATAAACAGGCTGCTGCCTTATCCAATTGGTATTCCGCAGGTTGAATGCACGGGGCTGTCAATCTCCGGCTCCACCTCGCCGATGGAATTCTCATTCAGTACCAATTTAAGTAGTACTATTGAAATATCGGTTCTGTTTGCAACCATTAAGGAATTTGATCTATATTTTAAATACAAAAGCGAAGAGGGAAAGACATCCATCCTCCCGGAAGATGTACACCTATACGGCAGTGTGAACCTATTCGATAATATCGATATACACCTGTGTGCCAGCTTAAGTAAGAATGGTTGGAGGTTTGAGGGTGCCTTCAGATCGACCGATACTCAAGCGATATCAATAAGCAGCCTGCTTCCGGGAACAGATTTATACTTAATACCGGAAGAGATAGCAGGTATTAAAATAATCAGCGGCTCAATCATTATGGATACGGCGAACAAGCTTTTGGAAATATCCGCTGTAGCCGAAGCAAATATTCAATTCGGTGAATTGGGTGAAGTGGAGGGCAAGCATATTAAGTTCCATTTTGAAAGCCTTGATAAGTGGGAGCTGACGGCTCAGGGAAAAATCAAGCTGTTGAAGGACGAACAGGACACCTATTTGATTGACATTGGCGGCACGCTAAAGATTTGTAAAGATGCGGACAAGTTTGGCATAAGCTATATCTCCGATCCCGACAGCGGTTATTTCAGAGAAATACCGCTGCTAATTCCCTATAAGGTTGAAAATGGCAATGTTGAGCTGTCCTCGATGAATTTTCAAATTGTAGAATTGAAAATTAATAAAGAGAAGGGCTGGCATTTTGAATCGGATATCAAACTTGTGTTCACAAAGCTTTCTGACATAATACAAAAGGTTCTGCCGGCAAATTTAGAAGTTTTGCTATCGGTCGACAGCGGCACGAAGGAAGCAGCGATGCAGCTGAAGGACAGCTTCCTTGATATTATTATTCCCAGCCTAAAGCTTCCCGCTGTGGGTGATATACCGGCACTTGAGATAGGTGAAGCCCGCCTGACGCTAAATAACATGAAACTTGTATTGAACAGCAATATGGCGGAGGTAGAAATTGAAATCAAGTATTATCTTCCGTCCGGGCTTAATGATATCTTCGGCGTAGACCAACAGGGCAGACCTAAAGTGGTTATATTCGATACCTACGGCCAAGGAAATAAGTATCTTGGAATTAATTTTTACGGGAAAACAGAATCCGGAAAGTTTGACATAGGCTTTCAGTTAAGTGAGCTTCCTATCGCCTTTGTCAAGTCTGAGTCGGAAGACAAAATGGATTATTGGGCTATCAGTCTGGGACCTGACACTCAGCCTGACAAGTATGGATCAATCTGGCTGGAGAAGCCGGTATTCGAACTAAATACCGATAAGGGAGGCTTCAAGGCAAGCGGGGGCTTCCTAATAAAGAAGGATCCTGCCATCCCGCTGGATCTGTTGAAGCGCCTGTTGGAATATGCAAATCTGAAGGATGTTGCCGGTTTACTGCCCCAGGAATTACCTATTCCCTTCAGCAACCCTCCTAAATTTATTGTGGATGGTAAGCTGAATGTCAAACTAATAGAAGATTTCTTTCCGAACAGTCTGCCGCAGCAAATAATTGATGCTCTTGAAGAAATTGCTTCGCTGGTCGATAAACTGCCGGAGGCCTTCCTTGATTATATGAACGTTGAGATACCAAAGGAATTACATTTCAAGATTTATATCACTGCGGATGGCGGAATCGACATATCTCTGTCTGCCAAGCCTGATGGCATAAAAATACTGCTGCTCACTCCTCCCTCCCTCTTTATCACAGGTATAAAGCTCCGGGAATTCTCCTTCGGAGAAATATTGAGCGGTCAAATATTCAAGCTTCGTATTGATGCCGACATAGATTCCTTTGACATACTGACGCTTGCCGCCAGTGTTATTTCAGATGAAAAAGCGCAGTACTATATCGGGAATCCGAAAAAATATCGGAGTAAAATAGAGCTTCATAACATACTTGTATTGATTTTTTATCAGGCGGGGTTTCCTATTCCTATACCGCTTTTCTGTGATAAGGTAGGAATCGATTATTACGGAATCGGTGATTTTTCTCTCAAAACATCGTTCGGACTGCCGGAGCCAAGCTTTAATATAAAAGAAATCGGAGGCATGTTTAACGACCTGATAAAGTTTGTATCCAAACCTGAATTCCATCTGGATCCGCAAAAAAAATATCAGGATTTTGATATTAAGCTCATACTGGGACCTAATTATATTAAAACGGGCAATATGCTAGGCGCCCGATTAATCGGGCAGGAAGCAGAATTGAAACTTTCCCTGTATGAAACTGTTGCCTATCTTTTGAACGCTATTAAGTTTTTTGACCTTGAGTCCTTTATCCGGTCAATTGATATAAAGTACCGTTTTGGCTTGTCAAGCTACAGCTTGAGCTTTCTATGCATAAATATGACAGCCGATTGGATTATATCTACGCCAAACGAATTCATCACAGAGAATGGATATGAAAAGCTGAATATTGATGCCTCAAAAACAAACAAATTCATGGAAATACTTCCGAGGAGAAATGAGGCCAAGCCGATTACCAAGGATGATAAGGGCATCATACTATTCCTAAATGGTGTCTGGAACACAACATTTACATGCTTTGAGGCTGCATTTGGACTGATTGCGCTGGATACAAAGCGTTTTAGCACAGGCTTCTATCTTACAGGAAGAATTTCCGATCTCTTAGATTTGAGCCTTTTGGCAACAGTCAAAATAGACCCACCTACAATACCGTTTCAAATATACGGGCAGGGAAAAACCAAATTCTCTATAGCAAATATTCCTGTTTTTGAAGGCAAATCCTCGGTAAATGCAGAAGCAGGCTGCTTTATAATCGATGGCTCCTTTTCGTTGCTTGATGAAAACAGTCCAGTATATATAAAGTCATCCGATAATATGGGAGGATTGCTCAACAATGAGGTAATCACACTTTCAGGCGGAATCAAAGCCGGTATCCTCATATTCCAGGCAGGTGGAAGTATTACCGTCTCCAATTGCGGTATCGAAGGTTCGTTTGAGTTTATACGAACCATATCCTTCGGTATAACCCTTTATAATAATACGCTTTGTGTCAATGGAACGCTGCCATTATCATGGACTGACTTTACCTACGATGTTCGAATTCAACACGACGGCAGTACAGATGCGGATTTCACCAGCGCTACCATACTGAACCTGACAGATATGAAATTATCCTTTACCAATATGCTCTTAAAAACTGATGCCAATGGCACCTTAATCATACGGATTCTTGGAGGCGAAATCTTTAGCGGCACGGTTAACATCAAAGATGATATATTTGAAGCCAATGGAAAAGTGTCGCTGTTTCCACAGGGCTGTCCGTTCAATATCATCGGTGAGGTGAAGGGCTGGATCAGCAATAGCGGATACAGCTTGAGCGGAAATATACAAACTATCATTGGAATACTTTCTTATAATGGAAGTATTACAATTGATTCCACCGGAATAAAGGGAAGTTTTATCGATGGTTTTAAACATACCTATACCTTTGGTTTGAAAATCTACTGTGGCAAATTATACATTTACGGTGAATATCCTAGTTGTACAGGGCAAAATCCTTACTACATAGATGATCAATTTCCTTATTTACATACTTCAACACCGCCCTGGGGAAGTATTTCCGATATTAATCAAATTGAAGAATGTACGCATCCGTATAGTATATCCCTATTCAAGGAAGCTCTTGTGATGCTGATGCAAACATACTTTACCATGGATTCAACGGCTGTATCCAGATTATTTGAGGATGAGGCATTATTAGGTCTATACCATTTTACTATCGACATCTTGGAGCATACCGATGCCGCCGCAGGGAACGATCAGCAACAATATGAAATGACCGCCGCCAGACAAACAGACGGAGAGGATTTTTTCACCGAGCTGAAGGCTGAACTGCAAAAAAACGGAGTTGATTACGATATTAACATCAAAGATGCGAAAATAGCTCTTACAAGTGCCGCAACGAAAAATAACAGAGCTGTGATGACACTTTATCTTCCTAACGAAGACAATGTTGCGCTTAGAGCGATTGAAGTCAAGTATTATCCATATAATCCGATCAAAGTGTTTTCATTCATAGGCAATAAAATTATAAAGTTAATATGCTAAATTAATTTGAAAATAGTATGTAAACTATTACCTACATTGAATTCCATATCCATTTTGACCAAAGTGCTTCTTCACGCCTAACAAATTAATGCTTTTACCGCCGAAGTAAAAAAGCTCCTGCTGATTATTCGATTTACTCGTACCCTCAATACGGACTTTTCTCCTTGATCTTCCTTAATCCATTTAGCAATTTTCTCTTTCATTAAATAGTTTTTCGTCCAGGCATAAAAATCCCCCTCAAATCAATTACACAAATCGTAATTAATCATGAGGGGGAAGTTATACATTTTTGTACTTATATCATTATTTAATGCGTGCTCAACAACTCTCGA
>DBTU01000009.1 GCA_002307215.1 Lachnoclostridium sp. UBA1308 | reverse complement strand
CGAAAGCGGCTCCTATATGGAAACATTTCTTTCCCAGTCTTTCACTATCCTTGTAGGCTGAACTGTAACAACGCAAACCATATCCCATCATTTTTTCATTGACAAATAGCATGGTGTGTGCTAACATATTCTAGTGTGCCGCACAGCGAGGTATAAGCTCTGATTTAACATCAGACACCACAACTGGCGAGTAATGATAATAGGAGGTGCCAATATGTACGCAATAATTGCATCTGGTGGAAAACAGTACAAGGTAGCGGAAGGCGATATCATTAAGGTTGAAAAACTTGGTATGGAAGCTGGAGAAGCTGTAACTTTTGATCAAGTACTTGCAGTCAATAACGGGGAGCTTGTTGTAGGAAATCCTACGGTAGCTAACGCGAAGGTTACTGCAACTGTTGTAGAAGAAGGTAAGAACAGAAAAGTAATTATCTACAGATACAAGAGAAAATCAGGATATCACAAGAAGAATGGACACAGACAGCCATATACCAAAGTCAAGATTGAAAAGATTAACGCATAGGTAAAGAGATATGATTAATGTATCCATTTATAAAAGTGCAGAGAATTTGATTACAGGCTTTATACTATCCGGACATGCCGATTACTCTAAACGTGGAAGTGATATTGTATGTTCTGCAGTTTCAGTCTTAGTAATCAATACGATAAATTCAATAGAGCAGTTTACCTCGGATGAGTTCAGTATAGAACAAGATGAGAAAAAAGGTTTTATAGAATTTCATGTAATTTCACAAGTTTCGGAAAAGACGAATCTTTTGATGAATTCGTTAGAACTTGGTCTTAGTGGGGTTGCAGATAATTATACTGAGAAGTATATCAAGATTTCGCAGATAAATTCGCAGTAACTCAGAAGTATTTTTGATAGAAAGCTTAGGCTTTCTGTATATCATTTAAACAAGGTGAATTGGTAAACCAGTTCATTAGTCATGAATTAGGAGGTGTAAACCATGTTAAGAATGAACCTTCAGTTTTTCGCTCATAAAAAGGGTGTTGGTTCTACCAAGAACGGTAGAGATTCCGAGTCCAAGCGATTGGGTGCTAAGAGGGCAGATGGACAATTTGTTCTTGCCGGAAATATTCTTTATAGACAGCGCGGTACAAAGATTCATCCCGGAAACAATGTAGGTCGTGGCGGTGATGATACATTATTTGCTTTAGTTGACGGCGTTGTTAAATTTGAACGCAAGGGCCGTGATAAGAAGCAAGCGAGTGTATATCCTGTGGAATCTAAATAATTGCCATTCGGTATTAACCCCAAATTCTCGAGCGAATTTGGGGTTTTATTTATGACATACCATTGGCTTCCGACGTTACAGTTCATCCTGGCAAGGATTGTGACAAGACAGGGAAAGAATGTTTCCATATAGGAGCCGCTTTCGCTAAGTTGCATTACGTAGTTCGTATGCAAATACTCCTATATGGAAATCATTACCTTTCAGGTCTGGATATATCTCGTTAAAGCTGATCTGTAACCTACTTACCGCTGTTTTATAGTGGTTTCGGTTGTATTTGCTAGTGCTTTTGTTTATAATAACGATATTAGGAAATGTAAATAATAATTTTGAAATGTTATGGCACTATTTGTTTATAAAGTTAGTAATACCTTTATAGATTAGCAATGAATTATCTGTTTCATTGACTATCTATAAAGGTATGGAGAGGTGGTTTCATGTTTGCAGACAGAGCAAAAATTCATATCAGATCCGGCAAGGGCGGCGACGGTCATGTTAGTTTTCGTAGAGAAATATATGTTCCGGCAGGCGGACCTGACGGAGGAGACGGCGGCAGGGGCGGAGATCTGATTTTCGTTGTAGATGAAGGCTTAAATACACTATCGGATTTTCGATATACTCATAAATTCATCGCTCAGGATGGCGATCCCGGCAGTAGAAAACGATGCCATGGCAAAGATGGTGAGGATATGATTGTTAAGGTTCCACCGGGTACCGTTATTAAGGAGGTCACTACCGGTAAAATTGTAGCTGATATGTCTAATAGTAATAGTCGAGAGATAATACTTCGAGGCGGACGAGGCGGTAAAGGAAACCAGCATTATGCAACAGCTACCATGCAGGCTCCCTTATATGCTCAGCCCGGACAAAAAGCACAGGAGATGGATGTACTTCTGGAACTTAAGGTAATTGCGGATGTAGGATTGGTCGGCTTTCCGAATGTCGGAAAATCAACCCTATTAGCCCGTGTTACCAATGCAAAGCCAAAGATAGGTAATTATCATTTTACAACATTAAGTCCGAATCTAGGTGTAGTTGATCTGGAGGGCGGTGGTTTTGCTATCGCAGATATTCCGGGTCTTATAGAAGGTGCATCGGAAGGACTCGGTCTTGGTCATGAATTCTTACGTCATATCGAGCGAACCAAGGTTATTATTCATCTTGTTGATGCGGCTTCTACCGAGGGAAGGGATCCGATTGAGGATATCAAGCTGATTAATTGTGAGCTTGAGGCCTATAATCCTGAACTATTAAAGAGACCTCAAGTAATTGCTGCAAATAAGATTGATGCTCTTCCCCAAGATGAGGAAGAGACAATCATTAAAAGACTGAAGGAAGAATTTGATCCGCAGGGTATTCCGGTCATTGCTATATCGGCGGTCAGCGGTAAGGGAGTGAAAGAGCTTCTTTATCATGTAAAAGATATGCTTTCTAAGCTTGACCATACACCTGTAGTATTTGAACGAGAATTCTTCCCCGGGGATCTGGCTAAGTCCAATGAGCCTTATGAGGCATGGAAGGAAGAAGATAATAAGTTTGCAGTCGAAGGCCCCCGCATTGAACGAATGCTGGGTTATACGAACCTTGATTCTGAAAAAGGCTTTGAATTCTTCCAGCATTTCTTAAAGGCTAACGGTATTCTTGAAAAGCTTGAGGAGCTTGGTATTCAAGAGGGAGATACGGTAAGAATGTACGGATTAAGTTTTGATTATTATAAATAAAAAAATATAGAAAGGAGTTTACAGATGACGACAAAGCAAAGAGCTTATTTGAAAGGTCTTGCAATGACCCTTGATCCCATCTATCAGATCGGTAAAGCTTCCTTAACACCAGAAATTACTGAAGGTGTGAATGAGGCTCTGGAAGCAAGAGAACTGATTAAAATAAATGTTTTACAAAACTGTATCGATGATCCCAAGAAATTGGCAAGTGTTATTTCTGAACGTACCCATTCAGAAATCGTTCAAGTAATCGGTAAAAAAATAGTTCTCTACCGGGAAGCAAAGGATAAGAAGAAAATCGAACTTCCTGTAGAGAAAAAAACAAAGAATAAATAGTTATATCTCACAAAGGAATTCGAGACAATATCAAAAAGAATTCAAGACATTGATATTGAATCCAACTTTTACGGTAAGATAAGGATGGTTTGATTATGAATAAAGTAGGTATTATGGGAGGAACTTTCAATCCGGTTCATAATGGACATCTGTTCTTAGCAGAAAACACAAGAGAACAGGCAGCGCTTGATAAGGTACTTTTTATGCCCTCAAAGAATCCGCCCCATAAGGCTATAATGTCAGAAGTCACGGAACAACAGAGGGTTGATATGGTTCGTCTTGCAATTAAGGACAACCCATATTTTGAACTATCCGAATTTGAGTTAATGCGAGATGGCTATACCTATACTGCGGATACCCTGAAGCTTTTAACCAATGAAAATCCGGATGTACAATATTACTTTATCGTAGGAACGGATTCACTTTTCATGATGCAAAAATGGTACCAACCTCAAACTGTATTTGATTTGTGCACCATTGCAGTTGCAGGAAGAGAGCAGGCGAAGGAAAAAGAAATTCTTCAGCATATAGAATGCTTAAAGAAAGAGTATGATGCAAAAATAATCTATATTAATATGCCAATGATTGATATTGCATCGGAATCGATCCGGAAAAGGTTTACCGAAGAAAAATCTGTAAAGTATTATTTGCCTGATACGGTGATAGAATATATTCGAGAAAAGAAGCTCTATGCGGCAAAGTAGGAGGCCAAATGGAATTAGAACAAATCAGAGTTGAACTAAAAAGTAAGATGAAAGCATCCAGATATCTTCACAGCATAGGAGTAGAAGAGGTTTCCCATGATTTGGCACTGATTTATAACTACGATTCGGATAAGGCTGTGTTAGCCGGTATTCTTCATGACTGCGCTAAATTTCTTACTGACGAAGAGTTACTTATGGAATGTAAGAAGTATCAGTTGCCGGTTACAGAAATCGAGGGACGCTGTCCTTTTCTATTACATGCAAAGGTAGGTGCTGCATTTGCTCAATATATTTATGGCGTAGAAGATAAGGATATACTGAACGCGATTACTTATCATACTACGGGGCGTCCGGCCATGTCGCTTCTTGAAAAGATTGTTTTTTTGGCGGATTATATTGAACCCGGTCGTAAACCCCTACCTCGAATTCAGAAAATCCGTGAAGCTGCGTATATGAATCTTGATCTGGCAGTATATATGACTCTTGATAATGTTCTTAAATATTTAATGAATACCAATAGGGAAGTTGACTGTATGGCAGAAAGTGCCTTGTTGTATTATAAGGAACTGCTTGAATAATCAGAGCATTATATATAACAACCCTACATTATAAAAATTATACAAATAAAAATAAGAGATATAGCGAGGTATGAATTTATATGGATAGTTCAAAATTAATGGCAAAGCTTGTATATGAAGCAATGGATGAGAAAAAGGCTGAAGATATTCAGATTATTGAGATCAAAGATATATCCATTATTGCTGATTATTTTATCATAGCCAACGGAACGAATTCCTCCCAGGTGGATGCGTTGGTGAGTAGTGTGGTTGATAAGCTTGCTCAAAATGGATTTGAAACCAAACGAATCGAAGGAATCCGTTCAGCAAGCTGGATATTGATGGATTATGGTGACGTTATAGTCCATGTGTTCTCAAAGGAAGACCGGTTGTTTTATAATCTGGAACGAATCTGGCGAGATGGAAAAACAGTCAGCTTGGAACAACTTGAAGATTAGATATAAGCAATGATATTGATTCTGATATTGTGCTTGATGACTTATTATTAATAATTAATCAAAGAATAGTATCCCTATTATAGTGAAGCTGGGATACTATTCTTTTGTTGAAATATAATTTGATATGAATCAATTACCGGATATTAATATGAGCCCTGACATATTCGTTAGGTTGGAAAGGACGCGGCTAGAGAGATTTCTGAACAAAATATTACGCTGGAAGAGTATTTAGGAGTTATATAAGCAAAAATAGGGTCCGTAGCTGGTTTTCGCTACGGACCTTATCAAAATGCTCACATGTAGGCATAATCTATATCTATTCACTTAAAACATTCGAAATAATCCGATAACCTTACCCTGAACATTTAAATCGGTAACAATAATAGGTTCCATCGTATCATTTTCCGGCTGAAGACGATAATAGCCATTCTCTTTATAAAAGGTCTTAACCGTAACCTCTTCCCCAAGCAGAGCTACAACAAAATCACCGTTCTTAGCATGTGACTGTTTCTGAACCAGTATCTTATCGCCATTAAAAATACCGGCATTGATCATACTGTCACCTTTAACCTTAAGCATAAAGGTATCTTCCTTTGGCATATATTCGGAAGGAATCGGAAAATAACTATCAATATTCTCAACGGCAAGAATGGGCTGGCCAGCTGTGATGGTACCAACCACAGGTACATTCACCAGTTCACGTCTTGTCAGGTTAAACTCATCATCGACAATTTCAATTGCACGCGGTTTGGATGGATCTCTGCGTATGTAGCCATTCTTCTCCAGTGTTTCAAGATGAGAATGTACGGAAGAGGTTGATTTTAATTTAACGGCCTCACAAATTTCGCGAACAGCCGGTGGATATCCCTTATTTATAATCTGAGATTTTAAATATTCTAAAATTTCTTTCTGCTTATTACTTATTCTACCATACCCCATAAGGTCAGCCTCCATTTCCTATTTGCATCATTATAACATATATGTCTTAATAATGCAAAACTTATGTTCTGAAAAACGAAATAATGTTTGCAAAACAAAATATATGTTCGGGAATGTATGTTCGTATTTTTCTGTTGACAAACAAATGTTCTAGTATTATAATTTAAATAACAAAACAAACGTTCTTAAAATGATGGGTTTTCGAGATCCGGTTATTACTAAAAATAATTATTTTTAATATTTTATCATCGGACATTGAATGACCATGTCCCATACTATAATAAAAAATATGTAGAGTATATAGATTAGATTTCAGGAGGTATGAAGGATGAACAGAACAACTCAAATTAGAATGGAAAGTCAGAATTACTATCAATATAACAGAAAGAGAATTTGGATTATCGGAATTGCAGTATTACTGGTTGCAATCATATTATCTGTCAGCTTTGCTGCCAAGACTGTTACTGCGCAGGGTGATAAGGAAAGAGTAAAGCTGGTAGCCAGCGTGGAGATTCAAAAGGGAGATACCTTATGGAGTATTGCTTCCGAACATATCAGCGATGAATATAGCGATATGAATGATTATATTGATGAAATTAAAGAATGCAATGGAATGACTTCAGATCAAATACACAGTGGAAATTACATCATAGTACCTTATTATACGGATGACCTGTAATTGTATTAATATTTTTTTACAAAAAGAGCTGTTAATTTATTTTTTATGAATATAAGAAAATTCTTGTATCCATAAGCGATAAAGTGGCAGCCCTTTCGCTTACCTTCGTAGCTCAATATCCAAAATATATTATTACATTGATGTAATTTTTCCTGTATTGTATTTATCATATTTTTGATATATTGTCACTAGAGTCGCCCAAGGCGACCAATTGAATCAGTGCAAATAAAGAATTCGGCGATACTAAATACTTGTATTTAGAGGCCTTGATCAGCAAAAATAACTTTCGCTACGAAGGGCAGGGATATTAAGTTAGCATGAGTAATACAAATAAGATGCACTTTATGTTTCATAAGAAACCTAAGTCAGAAGCTGGTTTTTCAAAAAAGCAAATGTCGGTATGGATGTTGATTTTCATCGATGTTTTACTTGCTGCTGTCTGTTTGGGTGCATTTTCATTTTATCAAATTGTATTACCTAAAAAATTGAGCTCCGCGGAATTAGTAGTAGCCACAACAACGGACCTGGATTATAGTAACTTTACACTACCGGATAATAATGGAACGGAAAATAATAATATTATCTCAGTAAGTCCTGTAGTACAAACCAAAGAGTTTACAGGGCAGGCTCCAACCAATAAGCCATCCGGAAAAGCTCCAACAGATAACCCCTCAAGAGTGGCTCAAATCGGTAATTTCAGTAACTATGGGAACACCGATACAGATAACATCAGTGCAAATGAAAGTGATATCGCAGCATTTAGTAACAAGCTAAAGACGATAACCGAAATGAATACCTATCAAAGTGATAACATTCAATTTACAACGAATATGGTTGAACTTGGTAGTGGTAATGATAAGGTAACTTACTATATCTCTGACATCTATGTTACTAACGTTAAATATATAAAAACAGCTTTTGCCAAAGGAACCTACGCCAGGAATATAACAGATTCCTCTTTGGATATGGCTGCTGAAAACGGTGCATTACTTACAATCTCCGGAGATTATTACGGTAACAGTGAAATCAGCATTGTAATACGAAATGGAATATTATATAGGTCAACCGGTAATGATGCGGATGTTTGTATATTATTTACGGATGGTACTATGAAGACCTATTCGCCGGAGGATTTTGATGCAGATGAAGTGATTGACGAAGGTGCTTGGCAGGCGTGGACCTTTGGCCCAGCTCTACTTGACGGAAACGGTGATATTCCGGGTTCCTTTCATACTACAGATTATCTCTATGGATATCAGCCTCGAAGCGCTATCGGATATATTGAACAGGGTCATTATGTATTTGTTATCGTTGATGGTAGGTGTGGTGGCTATTCCAGGGGAGCAAACCTGAACGAACTTGCACAAATCATGGTTGATGCCGGATGTGTCAGTGCATATAATTTGGATGGTGGAAAATCAGCATCCATGGTTTATAATAATGAGTACGTCAATATACCGGCGCAAGGTGGCAGGGATATCAGTGACATCATATATTTGGGGGAATAACTTATGAAGAAAATTGTAACGATCATACCACATGCTACAATTATTATGTCCATTATGTTTATTACACTTTGGATTCTCGATCAATATAATCCTAACATGAATTTTTTGGATTCAAAATTGTCCAACACCTTACTTCTAATCCTGTTTATACTGTCAACCGTTACCTCGATTATTGCTGTGATTTTTGATAGGAAATTGGGTAGGAGAGATGAGACGCCGGAAAATAGAATAGAGTAGTATAATGTAATGTAAGAGTCTTTGTGACATGGCTATAGAGCTATTGTGCAAAGGCTCTTATTCATGTATAAAAGTAAAAAGCAACATTTTAGTCACCAAAATACTATGGGTGTTATATTCCTTAAGAATAAAAAGTCACCTCTTGATATCGAAACCTTACCACTTGGGCTTCACCCTATTTACAATTATATAATTGTCATTATAATGAAATAAGGAGGTGAGTAGATGAAGGTAAGAGTAGATATTGATGAAAGTTTAAATGAGGATGAAGTCGTTATCCATTGCAGAAAATTAGATGAAAGAACCCAGAAAATATATCACACTTTGATGGACTTTACAAAGGGGGATCAGACTCTGATGCTGTATAAAGGTAATGTAGAGTATTATCTTTTGCTGGATGATATTCTGTTTTTTGAAACCTTGGACCATGGTATCAGTGCACATACCGTGAACAATGTTTATGAAACAACATATCGTCTTTATGAACTGGAAGAAATGCTACCCGGCTATTTTATGAGGGTTTCTAAATCCACCATATTAAATATCAATCATATTTATTCGATCTCTCGAAACCTCACGGCTTCAAGTGAAATACAATTCAAAAATACACACAAGCAGGTGTTTGTGTCCAGGAACTATTATAAAGCATTAAAATTCAGATTAGATGAAAAGAGGAAATGTATATGAAAAAGCATGATATATTCTGGGGATTGCTGTTTATCTTAGCAGCGGCGCTCATCATTTTTAACCAGTTTGGTTATTTTACCGATGTCAGTATGTTTGACATGGTAGCAACTTTTGTTTTAGGCATGATTATTATTAAAAGTATTGTTCGGCTCAACTTCTGGGGTGTCTTGTTCCCATTGGCATTCATTTGTATTCTTTATGCGGACGAATGGAATATTACTGATTTTACACCTTGGCCGGCACTCTTTACCGCATTATTATTTAGTTGTGGATTTTCTCTTATATTCAATAAGCATAGTATGTGGGGCTTTCATTGCATTCATCATCATAGATACCATAATCACGCCTCTTTCAGCAGCAATGTTGTAAACGAAAAGGATGATTCTGATATTTATTGTTCTTCCAGTTTTGGAGAATGCATTAAATATGTGAATACAGATAATCTTGTGAAAGCAAATATCAAATGTTCCTTCGGTGAAGTAAAGGTATATTTCGATAATACATTAATTCCTTCCGGAAAAGCTGATATCTATGTTGATGTATCCTTTGGAACTGTAATTTTATTTATCCCAAAATCATGGAAAACAACATGTAAATCTCATGTATTTAGTGGAGATATGAATGATAACGATAATTTTGGTTCCGATGCTCCCGTTGTAACAATTCATGGAAACGTAAGCTTTGGAGATATTAAAGTAATCTATGTATAAGAGCAAGACCATATCAGAGTATAAAAAAACATATAGTAAATCATATAGTAAATCATATAGTAAATCATATAGTAAATCATATAGTAAATCATATAGAACACCCATAACTAGCTAATTAGTATTAATAGCAAGTTGTGGGTGTTTTTGCAATTACATTTCATAAGTTTTAATAATATTTACGTCGTTTTTCGGCCTGTTTTATACTAAAAAAAGAGATATGAATGCCAGTATTGACGGTGACGTTTGTTTGGTGCATAATGGAATTAGATCTTGTGGGAGATTACATAATATTACATTAATAGAGTAAAAATAAGGGGAAACATATCATTTCATGGAACAATTTGGATAACAAGTGGAGGGAAAACAAATGAGGGAGTTTGTAAAGTTCAAGAAATGGTTAGCTGAAAGAAAAATGCTTCATTTAAAGAAAAAAAGTGGGGAGACTAGCAACTCAAAATCCGATATTAAGCCTAAGCTGGTATCGGAAAATCTCGGTGTTAAGCATAAGAAAAGACATATGAACATACGTTTTAAACTTATTGCATCTTTTTTGGTTCCAATATCTTTTATTATTATTTTAGGTGTAGTATCCTTTCAAGTAGCATCGAATGCTATCGTTAAGAACTATGAAAAATCAGCTGCTCAGACTATTAATATGACTGGTGAGTATCTACACTTTGGTCTTGCTTCTGTGGATGCTACGAGTGTACAATATATGAATGATACAACCCTATCTAATTTTTATTTAAACTTATATACATCGAAAATTTCAGAATATGCATCTGTATATAATAATATAAAAAGCATACTTTCAACGAGGAATCTTTCGGATGAATTTATTGGCGATATCTATGTCCTTTCAGATGATGTAAAATGTGTTGCCACAAGAGGTACTTATGAAAGCGGTGTATATGGAGGCTTTAACGAAACAGACCTTGGAGCAACTCTTAAAAAAAATCGATTTCAGAGTGCTTGGGTGGGCTCGAATGAGTATTTGGATGAAAAATTAGGAACTACTCCAAACGATTACTCCTTAAGATTAATCAGGAGTCTGGCAAAAGCAAATGCCCTGGTTATTATTGATGTAAGTGCAGAGGCAATACATAATATACTAGCCGGAATGGAATATGATTCATCAGGATTTCTTGCAATGGTCACTTCAGACGGTAAAGAAATAACAGCGGTGGCCAAACAAGAAGGAGATGATACTGCACCAATTTTTACCGACGAGGAATTTTATCAGAATGCGGTAAAATCGGAGAATGCCAAGTCTTCAGAATATGTTGAATACAATGGAAAAACTTATCTTTTTATGTATTCAAAAGTAAAAGATTCCGGAGCAATGGTATGTGCATTGATGCCGAAGGATGTTATCACAAGCCAGGCGGATAATATAATGAAGGTAACTGTCATTATTGTAATTATTGCAATTATTATGGCAGTAGGAACAGCAGTTATATTGTCACAAGGGATCGGCACTACAATCAAAGGTATTATCCTTCGGTTAAAAGATGCCGCTAGGGGTGACCTTACAGTCAAGTTCAAATCCAAACGTAAGGATGAATTTCATTCCTTGATTGATGAAATCCAAAGCACATTTTCAAATATGAAGGATCTGATTCGGCATGTTAATGGATTAAGTACAGAAGTATCCAATTCATCCGGAAATGTAACGAGTACCACAGAAATATTATTGAAGTTATCCTTGAACATTTCAACGGCGATGAATGAAATAGAACAGGGCATCTCCCAACAGGCTAAGAATGCAGAAGAGTGTCTGATACAAATGGATAATCTATCTCAGAAAATTGGGCTTGTTACTGAAAATACCAAGGAAATTGGTCAAATTACAGATAGTACAAAGTTAACTATAAAAGAAGGAACCCTAGTTACTGTAGATTTGAACAATAAAACACAGTCAACGATTAAGATTACAACGGATATTATCAAAGGTATTGAGAGATTGCAGGAAAAATCCCTATCCATCAGCAAAATTATCAATGTAATTAACGAGATTGCTGAGAAGACAAACCTTCTTTCTCTGAATGCATCCATTGAAGCAGCAAGAGCAGGTGAATATGGAAGAGGTTTCTCCGTTGTAGCAAGTGAAATCAGAAAGCTTGCTGAACAATCGCAGGGTTCTGTAAATGATATCAAGAAAATTGTTGAAAGTATTCAGGGAGATACCAAGGATGTGGCAGAGATAGCGAAAACCGCAGGGGAGGTACTGAATATTCAGGAAGGTGCGGTAAAGAATACAACAGATTCCTTTAATGACATTAACGATAGTGTTGAAAAACTGATTGTATATCTTAACTACATATCACAGAATGTTGGAAATATTGAAGAAGCAAGGGAAAGTACTTTGGGAGCAATCGAGAGTATTTCAGCCGTCTTGGAAGAGATTGCCGCTTCTACAAATACCGTCAACGAGACCTCAAACGAACAGCTGGAATCAATAGAAACGTTAAATAAAGCTGCAGAAGTATTAAACCAGAATGCTGAGGTTCTTGTTAAGGAAGTTAATAAATTTATCGTTGAGTAGAGAATTCAGTATAAATAAATTCTTGGGGAATATAATTATGAACTTTAGTGGAAATCAAATTTTATATTTATAGGCTTTCATAAAAATTTGTGCCGGAGAGAGCAACAGAATGTTAAGTTAATGCAAAAGAATACAAGTAACGGGCATATGTTGGATAGTTATGAAATAGCTGTCTTGTGTATGCCCGTTCGGTTATGTGAAATACGAAAAATCCAAAATTCTTATTAGGGTAGTACTACTAATTTAATTTGTATTTGGTAGGAGTAAGAAAATTAATTTTCATTTCTTTATTTCGCTTGTTAAGCTGAATATTCATGCTCTTGTTCTTTTTACCCAAAGACTCTGAATCAACGGAGCCTATTAATTTTGAATCATAATAATTTAGTATAGAGTTTTTCTTAAATCCATCAAAGCCTGCCAAAGTCACTTTTTTTACAGATGCTTTCACTAATAGCTTCAGAAGCATCATTCCTGTGTTATCGGAGATATCAATCGAGGAATTTAATAAATCTGAGTAGTTAACTATTTTGGCGTTTTCCGGTACTTCGGTGATGTTTGAAGTAAATATTACATTTTGATTCTTAAGTTCACTTTTTATTAAATGATATCTGCGCTCATTTCCCAGAAAAACCAAATCCACCGGATAATCCGGTAAAAAATTAGTAGTAATAATATATGGTTTTTTTTTCTCAATAAATGAATGAATTTTCTTTACATGAGAGATTGCATTTCGACCTGGTGCTACTATTAAAATCTCCTTACCGGCCAGATCATTTCGTAGCTTTTCAATTTCATCCATATCATTCACATCATGCTTCTGATAGTTCCAATAAATTTCTTCTATATACTCCTTATCAAAGGTGTTTCTTTTCTCTTCCGGAAGCTGATCAAGTAAACTTCCGATGGTTCTTACCGAGACCGTTTGTTTTGCCAGCAAATGAGTCGCATAATTGGGATGACAGAACATAGTAGACGCTAAGAAATAACCTACGGAGTACCCCCAAGGAGTATTACTGTAGATTGGAATTAAATTCTCATCAACGATCTCGAGTAAGGGCAGTACTTCATACTTCTTCATTTCGGTGCTGTTAATGTAATTAGTGATTAATTCTGTACATAGATTACCTGCGCCTCTCCCCATCCCATACACAGAGCAATCAATAATTATTTCTCGATTCATAGGAAAACGAATCATTTCCTGAGCATTTGAAAAAGCAAGTTGAAGATTATTATGGGAATGATATCCCAGTGCAATACTTTGATCCAAGTTATTATTAATGAGTGAAATCATATGTACAATATTATCATGAAACATTGTCCCTAAGGTATCAACAAAATAAAATGCAAAGGGTTTAAGCACATTCATTTCTTTCACCAAAGTCAATAGATTATTGTCACTATAATTAGCGGAACCTACCGGCTGCATAAAGACGTAGTAGCCTTTCTTCATGAGAAGCTTGGCGTACTCAAAAGCTTTCTTCTTTTCGTTTTGATGAAATGTAAGTCGAATGCCTTTTATCTTAGATTCTTTTGCATTTGATATTTGATTTGGATGTATTTCCTTTTCACCGATTGCAATCATAGCAACATAGAGTGAGTTTTCATTTGTTTTCTCCAGAAAAGGATTAATATCTTTCGTATCCGGAAAAAGGGAATAATTCACCTCATATTCCTTGTCTGTCAAAAATCCGCATTCTATGATATCAATATTAGATATCGATAAACGTTTTAATATGTTGTGTATTGTCTGCTTACCAAATTTCCAATTATTAATGTAACCACCATCACGTAAGGTACAATCTAATAATTTTATCCTACTCATATGATACTCCTTTAATTCTAATTAGTTTGATTATTATTTTGCATTTCTTGAAAAATAGCGTTTGCAATTTCAAAATCAATTGGTTCATTAATATCGGTTGCTTGAATTTTGTCTACTTTTGCAAGATAGGGGTTGTTGCCGGTTCGTCTGTCTTCCATAAGAAGTAAATCGCGCGGATAAATATATAAGCCGGTAGTTTCCGCATAGATTGGTTCTAAGTCTTGTGTCTTTTGAACTTTATTGATATCAAAATTCATCGGCTCATCATTTGACCATAGAAATTCTTTCAATTCAATTACGCTCAGTGCAGAATCATATGCACCACTTAATACCATATCTAATGCCTCTTGAATCGTTTTTCCGGTTAGAAAGGGAGCAGTAGCATGCGCTAATATGTAATGGTTCGACTCAACATCCAGCGCAAAGGCTTTTAGGACTTCTAGTATAAGGGTATCTTTACTATCTAAACTTTCACTTCTTTTTAAATAATTAACTCCACTTGGTAATAACTCTTCAATCATAGGATTACTGCAATAAACATAGATTTCATCAATCCCATCAACTTCCTTAAGGGATTCGAGTATATAGTGGAGCAGTGGCTTTCCATTGGTAAAGGATTTGGTATTCTTGCCTTGCAGTCTTTCATTATTCATCTTTATAGGGACAAATGCTATAACATTATTCATAAATTCTCCATTCTGCTGAAATACATCAGCTTTACTAACATGTCTACCCCTTGAATAAGTTTAGGCCGAGAATTACGCAGGCACAAACTTCTAAGTGTAAATTATGCTTTTCAATAATTTACATTATGCCTTCCTCCTCTAGTAGAATGCGTTTTGTGATTTCTTCTTCCTGATATTGCTTGATTACCTCTTTTATTTTGCAAAATACTTGATTTTGTTCTTCGTTTTCTTTTTGTTTTAGCGCATATTGCAACGCCTTCATTTTTCCGGTTAAAATCATGATATAAGTCGCTTCTTCACAGTTGATTTCCAGTTCCAGTCCTGAATATTTTAAAGTTTTTATTTCCTTCATTGACAATATCTTTCTCCTTTCTTCTTCGTTTTCGCAATATACCCAGATTTCATTATTCTTGTGCAGTTTATTCTTGATAACAATAAAATTCTTGTGAATCAGACCGGGATACGTTAGAAATTCATATTTTTGATTGTAATTTAAAAATATAAGAATATCCTTTCTTTGATTGATGATAAATTCATAATTATTCGTTTCCCCAATGATATATTCGCCACCATCGATATAGATAGAGCTATTACTTGGTTCTATACCAGAGAAATCGTTCGAATATAGAGATAGGAAATGCTCCAGGTGACTACTTTTAATATTTTGTTTTATGATTTGCTGGCCATGAAAAACTTCATTGATAAGTTTTGCCGCAATATACATGTCATGTAGCCTATCATAGTGAATCTCGATATCGGTACCAAAGCTGATAGAGTTTTTTGCAATATGACTCATTCCTCCGACCGAGGTAGAACTGGCAGTTAGTACCAAATGAAAATCGCCCTCTAAAACAAAGGGTAAAAGTTCTGATGGAAGAGAATTATCCAAAATAATTGCTTCCGGTAATAACTTTTGATAATCAATCCATCTGTCTTTCGGATGCGGTTTAACAATCACTTTACAATCCGATGCAAAGTAATCCAGTAGAAGAGTAGTTATGTGTTCTTGAACCTCAAGATTTTTCAGTGCAAGTGTTTTCAGAAATTGCGTCATATAAACGACGACTTTTTTGGTAGAATTTATCTGGTAACGTTTTGCGTCATATAACAAAAGTATATTCTCAATTAGCTCAGCCGGCAGAGCACTTACGATATGGTATATAGAAAAATCAGTTGCTTTTTGATCGGAAAATCCCATCGGTTGGTTTTTCATATCACATAATTTTTCAACAACAATCTCACTTCTTCCAACACCTTTTAGATAGTTACAGATTACATAGTTAGAAAGATTTAGCTCTCTTATTATGGTTAGGTATCTTTCCTCATCCCCAAGCATTCCACTGGCATCTTCAAAATAATGATATGAAATTCTGTGGTGCAATAAATATACCCCGACTGACCATTGATCCGATGCTACATATAACTCTTCAAATTGGTGAAACCCCGAAGGATACCAATCATCTACATCCGAACAGATATTATGAATGACTTCTAATATATCATTTTCACTACTCTGTAAATTAAGAGTCTTCCCATGACGCAAGCGGAACGAACCCTCCGGTACAGATATGATTTCATCAAACCAGGAAAAGGAATCTAATTTATTGATAAATGCTTTCAGCTCATCTTTTGGCAGCATATGTTCAACGATCATAAAAGTAGCTTTCTCATCTTTGTGAAATGCCAATTTGTGTACGATACAGCATAAAACGTGATATGTGGTTGATGCGTGATATAAAATCATTCTAGATATCCTCCTAGCACTTCTTCTAATTGAATCAATCCGTCCTTCGCGTAATTTAATATCTCATTGATATCGGATGGATTCATCGATAGATAACTATTTTTGTGTTGATAGGATGAAAAAGCATTACAGTAGTCATCCAGTGCCTGAACTATGGTTTCCTTCTTAATATCTTCAATAAATTTGGGCTGAGTAAACGTTATTTCTTTTGGCCGAGCGATTCCATCTTTTTTGGCATCTACCTCATCGCCATAAATACCAATTACATAAGGTGTATCCATTTGAAGTATTCGATGAAGAATATCAAGTTCTTTTGTGTCCTTATTAAGGAAGCGGCTCATAGAGATCTCGTCAATCTCAATTTGGGGATTAATTTCATGCGCATAATTACTAAAATTATCAAGAGAAGATAATCCGGGCATCGGGTCTATTACAACAATTCTTTTTTCATTTCCGAGACAGTCCTTCAGATAACTATTTATCACCTTTTTATCTTTTAATCTTGACTTATGAAGAGCCACTTCAATAAATTCCTTTTTGCAATTTTTCAGTAGTTGATTTTGAAAGGAAAATCCTAAAGAATGGGCGATTCGATCTGCCGGGTACGATTCAAGGAAACAGCAATCCTCAAGTAGATTATTCCATTCAGCTTCGGTAGTAGGGATTGCACCGGCAAATGCAGACCATATACAGGTATTGATTTCGCCAAAATATTTTTCATAAAGTGAGACGAAGATACATTCAGAATCACATAATGCAATTATTTTAACTCCGCTTTGGATAACTTTTTGATAAGTCTGCTCCAGTAGCGCATAAATTGCCGGTGCTAAATACAGATAAGTAGATTCATATATGTTTTTATGATTGTATTGACCGCCAAACAATTCAATACCGGAAATCGTCTGATATACTTCCTTAAATTCCTTTGTCAAATTCGCTACCGGAATACTTTTCATGATTTCTTTGGAAGAGCGATAATATCTTTGTGCAATATGATATCCTCTCGAACGCTTGAAGGCCTTATTATAATCTGCACTTACAACAATAATCTCTTCGTCAATTGCTTCGTCTTTATTCTTATAATTTCTCACATATTCATTTCTCATCTTATAAAAAGGAAGCATACATTCATTTGAAACGTATATATCATATAGCTTTATTGAAAACTCCTCTAAAATTTCTTCAACATTTTCCTTTGAATAGCTTGTTTCAAGGATTCCAACAATATTAGTTCGGTTATATGCAGCTATTTCAAAGGCTTTTTTTAAATATGGATTTAAAACCAGGTGCTTCTTGAACATCCTTATCTCAACAGCTTCTGATATTCGAACATCCAGCTCCTTAGAAATTAGTTCGTAAATACTTTTAATTGATTTGAAGTTATTATCATATTCCTTACGAAGTTTACGAAAACCAGGTAGATTATATTTTTCCTCTATTCTTTGATAAATCAGGTCCATATCTACCGTAAGTTCTAATAAGGAGCCGAATATATCGGTGATGATACACGGATAGCACATCAAGGCCATTGAATATTGATAAACTTTTGGACGTCTGTGAATTCTTGCAATACATTTTTTGCCCGGCAACAAATCCTTCAATGTAAATTTCCTATGAAGAACGAGACAGTTTATATTGATCTTAATTAAATTAATTGCAAATATGATCGGCTTCTTCATAATCCATTCTTTATTACCTGCAACATAAGCTTCCGTATAGAATGCAATATCTGCATTTCCGCTAGTTAATATATGATACACTTTTTTCTTAAATTTCTTGGATATCCGTTTGATCATAAAATCTCCTCATTATTATTCGATATATAACTTATGGTTGTATTATAGCGTTTTTAGAAAAAAGATTAGTTATATGCGTGTGAAATCTGGGGTAAGTTTAGATAAAATTTGTTGAGGGAGGGGGGTGGGGTGGATATTGATGAGAGAAGGAATAGAAGTGAATGAGGGTAGTGAATTAGGGTTGGAGGAGGGGAGAGGGAATAGTCAGGAAAGAGATAGTGAAAGATATTAGGAGATTGATTTCCATAATTCTTCAAAATGGCATATAATACCTAGACATAATGTGGTATAATGTTCCATTATATGGTGAAATGAATTTCGCTTAATATGAGAAGAGTTATACAGTATATTATAGTAATAATGAGCAATTCAGATAAGTTTCTATTATATATATTTTACGGAGGTGCAGGTATGAGATCCGAATTAACAAATGCAATAAAGCTTAATACAGAAGTTTTGTTTACAAATGCAAATATTATGTTACAGACATGCAATCTTGAATTCATTCTTTGTGATATGCCTATATGGAAACATGTATATCATATGTTACATTCCTGCGACCAATGGTACATCAATCCAAGCGAATATACAGAACCTGATTTTCACGAACTAAACTTAAACTCTTTAGACATAAAAAGTGAAAAGACGCTCTCAAGAGATGAATTATTACAGTATCTTGGTAGTATTAAGGCAAAAATCATGAACTATTTAGATATACTTACTGATGAGATGCTATATGACATTCCATCGGGGTGTAATTCCAACCGATTGTGCGTGATTTTTTCGCAATTTCGCCATTTTTATGCTCATTTAGGTAATATAAACGCTACCACAATAATAGAAACCAATAAATGGCCACGAGTCACTGGAACAACCGGGAAAAGCGGAAAATCAACAGAAGGACTTTATGAATAAATAGTTATATACCTGAAGCTTCTGGGAGAATAGGAGTAGCACATTATTAAAATGAACATGCGTCGCAGCGTAAGAATACTTAAAAAGGGTGGTATATATGAACCAAGATGATATCGATTTGCATATAAACGATATAGAAGAAATATTAAAAGCTCAAGGTATCTTTATAAGCATGATGGAGTTTTATCAAGAGAACAGTCAAATTGTAGATTACCTATTAGATAACAAATACCTACTAAGAATATCAAAATTCATGTTAGATAATCAAATGAAGCAGAATAGAGTAAAGTCGATTTCGTCTGTACCTCAAATTCATTCCTCCGGAGCATTTACTATTTCCGGCCAACAATACTACTACCTAATTAATGATTATGTGCAAGGTAATGATTTATGGAGTGTTATACAGAGGCTTACAGACGAACAAAAATACGATATTGGAAGAGAAATTGCTCGATTCCTCAATGAATTACATTCAATAACTGCCGTTTCTTATGACATTGGTCACTATATTGCTACAATTCCGAGCTACAAAAAATCATGGAAAGATGGACATCTTGAGTATATCGGATTATTAAGAAACGGCTTGTCCGAAGTGGATTTGGAGCCAAAAAATAAAGATATAGTCTCCAAGGCATTTGATTATCTCTATACAAATATCGGCTCCCTGGAATACCAAACGGGTGCCAAGCTGTTACATAATGATTTCCACCCGAAAAATATTATTGTGTTTGAAGACAGAGTGGCTGGGATAATAGATTGGGAATGCTCACTATTTGGCGAAGCAGACTTTGAATTAACTCATCTTTTTCATTGGTGCATTTATCCATCAATTCCGGGAAAAAATCTTGAATTGTTATTAAAATCAGTTGTCGAAAATCTACAGCTTATCTCGAATGTACCCAATATTGAAAAGCGCCTAACCATCTATCAACTGGAACATGAGCTGAATCAATTAATCTGGAATGGTAAGAAGCAAGAGGAAGAGAGAATGCAACGAATAAAGGGATGGCTTGACGGTCAAATTGATGATTTATTTGAGAAATGGCAAATGGAGTAGCTTATATTATCTTGTAATACAACAAATTATTTATATCCTGTGAGGTGGAAAGTATTGTTGATTTTAACTTCCAATGGCATAACAAGTGAAAAAATATTTGCGACATATCGCATTTAGAGATTATTTGAGAGTGCATAAAGAAGACCGTGATTGGTATGGAGAAGTAAAACTACTTGCTGCAACGTATTATCCGGAAGATATAGATGGCTATATGAAAGCGAAAAAACCATGTGGAGCTGAAATACTTCGTAGATGTGGATTATAATAAATACATTGTTGAAAGAGGAAGCAAATGATTAGAGATTTTAATCTTGAAGACAAAAAACAATTAGTGGATATAGTTAAACAAGAAATTATAATTGACGAGGAAGATATTAATTTTATTACTGATAAGAGTAACAAAATAATTGTTTTTGATGATAATAAAGCCGGAATTTTGGGATTTAGTACCTTTCGAATATGGGGTAAGGAAAATAATAAAGCGGATATATATACTTATGTAGTTCCGAGTTCAAGGAAAAATGGAATCGGGACTCTGTTATATCGTGAAATAATGAAGAACGTAGATGACATCAATGATCTATACTGCAAACAACATATCCGTTACTCGCTAAGTCCTTAAAACAGGATAAATTGCTTCCCCGTAGCGTGCCCAATCCATGAGAAAATATTATGAGTGGATATTTTTCATTCCTGTTATTTGTGCTTTCATGGGTATTCGTCTTAGGATACCAAAACTGTACTGTGATATTCCGATAATCGTTAGGAGCCTCAGTGAAAGATTCATATCTCGAACGGTCTTCCCATGTATATATAGATGTTAGTACCTGGAAATCACCAGTGGGAACAATCGGCTTATAATAAGGGAAGATAAGAATTGGTATCGTAAAGACAAAATATAACAACAGCCTTAAAAATCTTAAGAAGATATACTTTTTTAATCGAAGTTTTTCAGGTGTAGTTGGTTTAAATATAGATTTTGCATTAAATAGAATTTGGATAAAAAGTAGTACCAATAATGGTATTATTCTCAGATCAATTGATATTATTTTAGCAATTGCTAAGATTAATGTAATAATGATGAATGCAGCATTAATATCTAATTGAAGTTTTGGTTGTTTGTAGCCTATTTTTACAGAATATATTATTACAAATACTTGTGACAACAGTAAAGCTAATACTAACATTATTCCCATCAATTCTTATCCCTCAGTTCTCTTTTATTTTAATATAGCTTATCTAGACTGAATCATATTTTACTTATTATACCATAATCCTTAGTTTTTCAATAATGATATTACAATTTGTACTAATATATGAGAAAAATGTAAGAAAAATCTCGAAATATAAAGGTAAATATTCTTACGTATCCACAAATATGAACAGTCATGAGTAGCTATACGATATGCATTAATATTCAAATTAATAACAATTAAATTGTTCACATTTAAATAGATTAATATGGAAATAGCATATTAAAAGATATATAATATATTTAAAACGACAAATTAAGACAGAGAATGGTTCAATTGATATCCAATTAAAAGGAGCCGATATGAAAAGAAATTTGATAGTTTTTACCGTTCTCTTATCTATTCTGAGTTTCTGCAGTTGCGGAACTCAAAGCGATAAACTTGCGGAAGTAGTAACTAATACCCCGGCAATCGCAGCAGGCGATGCCGAACCGTCAACGTCCGCTGCAACTTCCGAATCGGAAGCCACACAGTCAAGCACCCCGGTAATCGCCTCTAAGGTTGTAAATAACTGTGTGGATTGTGTGATACAAGGCGAGAAGATCTATTATGCTAACAGCTATGATAATGGAACACTTTACAGTATGAATACTAACGGCAGTGATAACCGTAAACTTATCAATGATTGGACGCCGTGGTTCTATGTATCCGATGACCGGATTTATTACCAAGACGGGAACGATGGAATGAAAATCTACGTTATGAATACCGACGGTAGCAATCTGCATAAACTGAACGACGATGCTTCTGAGAGTATTAATGTCATCGGCGACAAGATATATTATAGCAATACAGATGACGGCTTTGCGCTTTATAGCATGAACACCGATGGCAGTGACAATAAAAAATTGAATGACGACAATCCATTGTATATGAATGTGGTCGGTGACCGGATTTATTATTCCGGTGATTTTAGCGGTATCAAGGGTATCTACAGCGTAAATACCGATGGAACCGACAGAATAAAGTTGACCGATGACAGCCCGTATCTTTTAATTGTGGCGAACGGCTGGGTTTATTATAACAATGAGGCGGACGGTTACAAGCTTTATGCTATTAGAACCGACGGCAGCGACAGGCACAAACTGAACGATGATTATGCGTTAAGCATAAATGTGGTGGATGACCTGATTTATTACATAAATGAAAATGAGGAGAAAATCTACAGCATAAATGCGGACGGCGGAGATAGGAAACTCCTGTCCGATGATAACGTGGACTGGCTCATCGCTTCAGATAGCCGGATCTATTATAAGATAACCGGAGCGAAGCTTTATTCCATGAACATAGATGGCAGTGACAAACAGATTTTAACGGAATTAAACAGCGTTGAATACAACAATATGATCTATGAAATCAATGCTCGTCTTCATGAAGATATGCCGGAATACCGTTTTGTGGCTACGGGGCTGACGCAGAGTGCGGTCGAATGGGAGTATGGCTATGTTATGGGTTTGAAGGTCTATGATGAAAATGGAATTTCCATCCTCTCGGCGGACTTTTCGCAGACTGTACTTGATGAAGTGATTGGAAACGCTGTCTATAATCAAATGATGGATACCATGGGTCTGCATGTTGTAGATGTAGATTTTGATGGTTATAAAGATGTGATTATCTTAAATACTTTTGGCGGCGCACATTCAAATACTTGGTATGATTGTTGGCTATGGAACCCGGAAACATCGTCGTTTGTCAAATCCAAATCGTTTTCTGACATTTGCAATCCTGGTCTTGACCCGGAGAAAAAATATATTTACTCAACCGGAGGCTCCGGCGCAGGCAACCATGAGTGGGATATTTATCAGTTTATTGACGGTGAGTTCGTGATTACATTCAGTTTGGCTTATTATGAATCGGTGAATGATGGTAGTTATAATTTTACAGAGCAGGAGCTTGTAAATGGGAAAATGAAAATCGTTCGGGATGATGCTATACAGGCAGACGACTTTGAGGACGCACTGTACGTCGCAGGTTATATCAACGACGAGCTTTGGCAGTTGGATAATCCGCGTTGGTATGGGTATGGAGGTCATCAGGCTGACCAATGGCTGAATTGATTGATAAAAATGGAAAAGCGACAATAGTTTTAATATACTATGTGTTGCTTTTTTCTATTTATATATTAATATTTAATTACGAATTTAATCTTTTCGTAGAGCCTCAAAAAGCACTTCACCCGGTAGAAATAAATGTAGAAAATACCCACTTTTAGTCGTTGTGATTACGACGAAAAAATGCCTTGAAATGTGCTTAAAATCAGCGTTTTTCAGACTTTTATATTCATCAAAAACATATCGAAAATCACTCAAAAATGGTATAATATAGATATAAAATATACGGAGTCTCGAAGCCATAACCTTCAATACAATCAACGAAAAGTCCGGTGTTTTTAAAGTACTAAAAATGAATGGGGGGATAACTTAAATGAATAAACAAAGTTGTAACTTAGCTAGCTGTGATGCAATGCTCTATGGTAATAAAGCGTATGTATTGGGGCAATTAATCAATAATTTTTATGTTCCGAAAGGATTTGCATTATCCTTAGAGTTTTTGATACGTATATAAAAAATATCAGTTTCCCGTACTCTTCAACAGATTATTATGCTAAAAACATCGACATACAAACATTTATATATGATTCTCGATTTAATGCAACACAAGAAACCGAAATTATGAATGCAATAGCAGATTGCGGTCTTGATTTAAATCGTAAATTCGTTGTGCGTTCCTCTGCTAATTGCGAAGACCAGAGCAAAACAAGCATGGCAGGTGTTTTTGAATCATTTGTAAATCTAAATTGGATTGATTGTAACCGGTGGCTCACCTTTTGACCACATGGGAATTATCACACGTGAAATGAACATACCAGCAATTTATTATGTAAGCAATGCATTTGATGTTTTAGAAACAGGCGATAATGTTATTTTGAACGGCGAGGAAGGTACGATTACTGTAACTAAGTAAACGCCCTACGTATGTTTAAGCATAATCTACAGAGATGACAAAACATCATATTTTGAGACATGACTTTCGGGGTCATGTTATTATAAAATATTCCTTGAAAGGAGGTTTTCTATGAACTGGATACAATGCCTGTCAAAAGCTATTGATTACATCGAAAAGCACTTGACCGAAGATATTAACATAGACGAATTAGCGTGCCAATCCTATACATCAAGCTCTCATTTTCAGCTTGTTTTCCATTTGGTAATGGGTATGACCATTGGTGAATACATTCGCAATAGACGAATGAGTTTAGCTGCACAAGATTTGTTGCAATCAAACAGCAGAATCATTGATGTGGCTATGCGGTATCAATATGATACGCAAGAAAGTTTTTCCAAGGCGTTTACACGGTTTCACGGAGTGCCTCCATCGAAAGTACAGCGGAGAAAGGTTAAGCTGTTTCATCCGCTGTACTTTAACGTTACCATTCAAGGAGGATTTGATATGTCACGTAAACTGATTGACGAATTTTATTGGAGCGACATCGAAGGGCAAAAGGGCGAGAAACTGACGGATACCGAAAAATACAACAGGATTGTTAGCTGGGCGGCTAAAGCGAGGGGGCAGAATCCGAGCGTTTTTGATGCGTTGACCGAATGGGTGCTGGACGATTCCCAATGGAGTGATGAAAAACTCGCCGAAAACGAGCAAATACTGATGCAGGGCGTGTTGGCGCGGTTCAAAGAACAGAATACGCAGCTTCGGGTGTACTTGTCAGAATTAGAGCAGTCCGGTGTAGTTAACGCAGCGGTGTTCAAGGCATTGGACCGATTTGATGACGAGTTGTCGGGGCTGGCTCATGACAAGCGGTTACATGAAGTGGTTGCCAAAGTGTTTGCTGACTTTTCTACTATGATGGAGCGTGGCATACGGGAGCAAATTGCAGGAAATAAAACAGGCCCTACAGGTACTGATAATGTAGATTTATTTGGATATATCAATTACTTAAAGGACTGTGACGCCGGGGTACAGTGGGCGCTGTTTATGCCGGATGTGGCTGAGAGGCAACAAAAGGACTTCAAAGTGGACAGCTTTGAATACAAAAAAATGTCTGCCATGCGCTTTGTCGGGCGCGAAGGTGATGACTTGGCCAATATGGAGGTTCGCAAGAAGCTTTTCAGCATTCTGGACACCCTGAATGAACATAAATTGGACTTTGACTATGATGTTTTGTTGATGCACCATTACGGGCAATGTGTGGATGTTGGTCCGTGGCATGGTTTTTGGGGTCGGTTTATGAGTGCAGACACCCCTGTGCCGGAAGGATTTATCTATTTCGATTTCGTGCCACAGATCGATGGCAAGGCAGGCCCGCCGTTCTGTTCCCAGTTTGCATATGCCACTTTCTCCGGCGATATGAACGCTATGCACAAACGCGAGGGCTATGACTGTGATGCCATGTACGATGTCACCAGAAACATTATGCTTGGCCAAGGTATACAAATTCCGTATCCGGATAAATATTGGACTGCGGAAGTGTTTCTTGACGGATGCGACAAATACAGCACTGCTTATATGTTTAGCACTGAGCTGTAGAGAGTATGCGCACCGCTATATTACGAATATCAATCCAAGGAGGCGCACAAATGAAGAAATGGGAAGAATTTATTCTTGAATTTTATGAGATGATAAGCAACGAGGAGAAATTAGTCTATCAACCTATCATCGAAACATTGATTGAATTGGATTACACTCCGATGAGGAAACGGACAAAGGGGTTTATTCTTTCATTTAATAACCTTGCTCATAATCGAGTATTAGCAAGGTTCGGCGTCCGAGAGGGGGGTGGAAAAGCATTTTTTGGATTGCGTTTTTCGTCGTGTATTAATTACTCGGATAAATTCGCCGATGTCATCCGTGATAGGATTTTATCAAGCAATAACCGCCTTGCAAAATGCGGGGAATGTGGTTATTGTAAGGGCGATAAATTTGTTTATACCTATACGTTTCCCAATGGAGAAAGCAAGGCTGCATGCGGTGCATTTGTATTGGAAATACCCAATGTTTCGTTGTCTGATGTCAACGAAATCAATAAACTTATCAGTGAGCAGCACGACTACTTCATGAAGAACGCGTTATATGATCCAAAATAATGATATCACAGGCAGACGAAACGGTCTAAAGCTTATAAATAAAGGCTCTAGACCGTTTTAGCTTCCAAACTCAAGATTTATGTTGTCTCTGTTTCTTCTGGTTTCAAAATAATCTATATTCTTACCATTCCATTTCTTTTGGCTTAAAGGCTCTAATTCTTTTTCGTCTTACTATGCTGCCTATGATGATCCATACCATAATAACGGCAATGACTGCCATATATAACCCATATTTTTCAAGAAAGCTATCCGGATGAAGAATTTCTTCTGAAGTAATGCCTTCTCCAATATAAGCAGTTGTTTGTTTAGTGAAGCCTTTCCAAGTCTCAATTCTCGATTGTGCCAGTGAAACCTTCCAAATCTTTGTATAATCCCTGTTTAAAGCCAAGTAAACCTCTCCGTATTCCGGATCAAATACCATAGAGCATTGGGTTCCTCCACCTCTCCATTCCTGCGATGAGCTCTCCAGTATCGCAAATGCCTTATCAACATTAATATCCTTAACATCTTTCAGGAGACGGTTATATGTCAAAACATAGCTTTCTTTTTCCTCTTCCGATATGGTACCGGAATACTTGTTTTCTTCTATGTTAAGAGGCAAATCTGTCATTAATGTAAAATTTTCATTTCTCTTTTCTGCCACATTCCCAGCTTCAATGATAAGTGTAGCTCCTGTCAAATCAGCAAACAGACTATGAAGTGAGGCTTCACTGTTAATCGGTAACTGACCGCCTATATAATCAATAACGTCATCAATGCGGCTGTAGTCTGCTACTACATCAACCGCTAAAGAGCCTATCTCTATTGTTTGAATCGTCTGGTCAATTGTATAGGTCGCGGCAGGACTTTGAATTTGGCAGGAAATGAAAAAGCCTTTATCATTCATCGCAACGATGGGTAAATATCCATTCATTTCTTCGCATAAATAGCCATTATACTGAACATAAAAAACCTTTGTATTGTTGTTATCTAAAACACGAAAAATTATATTCGTATCATTTAAATCAAAATTAACTCCATAGAGAGGTATATCTGCATTTACTGCAAAACTTGTACTTGCATATGACTCTGAATAATTGAATATGGAAGCTAATATAATAAGGAAAAGAATACTTATTAATTTTTTCATTTTATCGCCCCCTAACCAACATCACTATATCTGTAATAAATGATACATGCTATAAAAGACACGGATGACACAATAATTAATGTATGGAAAGCTGTTCCGATATCAGGTAGTAATTCGAAATGAGTCATAACCGGATGATTTTTACCTAACTGCGAGGTAAAGTACGTGGCAAACAGGCTGGACAAACAGCTCGGAACATATACACTAAAGGATCTATTCAATACAGCATAACCGAAAATATATATAATCCCAAGAACGATAGGCGCAATTATATTTTTAACAAGGATACTTACTAATACTGCAAGAAAAATCAATAATATATTAATAAACACCATTTCTATATTTATCTTCACAAAATCAAGTAGTGTATCCGGAAGTAATCGATTTTTCGTCAAAAGAAGGCCAAAAATCATGGTAAAGAATATGGTCAGCAGGAACGTTACAGTCATTAATATAATAATTATTATCATTTTAGCAGTGAAAATTTTCATTCTTGAAAATGAGTAGGTAAATAAGGAATTGATAGTTAGCAGCTGATATTCTCTTGTAAAAATATATCCTGCTAATATAGCGAAAAAGGCAGGACATGTAATATTAGCATAGTACAATGTAACATCAAGGAAATATTCCCACCCAAAAACATATGTTTTTATTATACTGCTTGCCTGGCTGTCCATATATACCAGCAGCATTAGCAAAACAGGTATCAGTCCTCCAAGCGGAATAAGAAGCAATATTTTGGATCTCTTTAATTTTAATATTTCAGCTAATAAAATATTAACCATTTATCTCTCCTCCTGTCAGGTTTACAAAATAGTCCTCCAACGAATTCTTCATAGTGACAGATTCTTTAAAGTCGATGCCATTTTCAATTAACTTTCTATTGAGGTATGATGTGTCCTCTATGACATCATAAATTCGGATTACGCCGGGTTCAACAACAGAATAATCTATAATATTTAGTTCCTTTTCCAGCACATAAGCGGCCATCCTGTCATTTACCACCTTCAACTGAATAAATTGACTGTTCTTTTTTTGAAAATCTTCAAAACATATTTCTTCAATTAATACACCTTTATGTATAATGCCAATGGTTGATGAAATCTGCTGTACCTCACTTAAGATATGTGTGGATAGAAATATCGTCATTTGACTTCTTTTCGACAGACGCAGGATCAGCTCTCTGATTTCTTTCATGCCGACAGGATCCAATCCGTTTGTAGGTTCATCTAGAATAAGTAATTCAGGCTGATATAACAATGCTCTTGCTATACCCAATCTCTGTTTCATACCAAGGGAATAATCTTTAACCTTTTTACTAGTTTCCTTATTTAATCCAACTACCTCAATACAAGAATTGATACACTTCTTATCCGGTATACCCATAAGCAAACGATGAATTTCCAGATTTTCAATCGCGGTCAAATTTGGATAAAACCCGGCAACATCAACAATAGACCCTATTCTCTCATAATGCTTATACTGTCTAGGCTTTATGGTTTCACCAAAAATCTCTATTGTTCCTTCCAAAGGCTTTATTAATCCCAGAATCATTTTAATGGAGGTTGACTTACCGGCTCCATTCTTACCAATAAAACCGTATATTTCTCCTTTTTTGACGTTGAGGTTTAGATGATCAACTACTATCTTATTATCATACTTTTTGACTAAATCATGAGTTCTTAATACATATTCCATAAAAGCTCCTTTCCATTAATCTCACTTTAGCTGCTTATCAAAAAACTTCTTAACCGTCTTATATTCACTTAAATCTGAAAAGCCATGTCCGGCACCTTTGATGATCTTTAGCTTTGAATATATACCTAAATTCTTTAAGGATTTACAATAAATCTTCCCATATTTATAATAATTTTTATACCCCGGATCCCGATTTCCGATCATCACCAGAGTAGGTGCACTATATTTATTGATATAAACAATTGGACTGGCTGCTGCAGCAAGTTTTAAATTCTGTTGTGGAGGACCTCCCAATAGTTTTGCTACCCCGTCATCATTTTTAGTTATCATTGATCTAAAATCAAGTGAGCCATACCAGTCACAACAGGCTTGGACCTCACTGGAATAGTTCTCATTACCCACTCCTTCAAGTTCAGTGACACGATTGGAAGCTCCCATAAGTGCCGCTAGATGTCCACCTGCAGAACTTCCCCATACTCCGATATGATTCGTATCAATGTTATACTTTTCTGCATTAGCTCTTAAGAAACGAATAGCTGCTTTACAATCTTCAATCTGTGCCGGAAATATTGCTTCATCACTTAAACGGTAGTCTATGCTGGCACATAAATAACCACTCTCGGCGTAACCGGAAAGCATTCCGAGATTATCCTCCTTACTGCCGCCTGACCAGTTTCCTCCATGTATAAACAAAATAACCGGTAATGAGTCTGATGTTTGATGATAGGGACTCAGAATATCCATTTTGAGGGATGTGTCCCCCACTTGTCCATATATCACATTGCTGATACATTCCACCGTATCCGGAACTTCTTCATAAATTCTAAAGCCATCCTCTGACTTCTTACATGCTGCCGCAAATAAAATAAAGCATATTAGTGTGAAATAAAGAACAATTTCACACCCCTGATTTAAGAGCCGCCGAAGGCGGCACAGGGGAGCTAGTGTGACAATACATGTGTTTTTCAAATCCCTCTCTCCTTTAACCAAATATTATAATTAAATCACTTCCTAATAATCTTAAATAATGTATCTTACTTATAGCTTAATTATATCTTACGAATTTCTTAAATAAGATACAACTTTAGATTATAAAAATGCCCTCTGAAGTTAATCAAAGGGCTGATATTATGTATTACTCGATTTTAGTGAGATAGAAGGTGAATACTGTCTTTTCATCCGGCAGGCTTGTGACTGTAATATCACCTTTCATTCTCACTACAAGTTCTTTTACTATCGACAATCCAAGGCCGCTTCCTCTTAATGTATAATTTCTAGAGCCTTCCGCCGAAAAAAGCCTTTCAAAAACAAAATTTATATTCTTCTCGGAAATACCGCCCCCCCGGTCCCATACTTCAAACCATACTCTATCCTGATGCTCGCTTACATTAATACCTATCACCCCGCCGGCTTTTCCATATCTTAAGGAATTTGACACCAGATTCATTAATACACGTTCAATGCACTTATCATCACCATAAGCATAAATTAATTCTTCCGGCAGGTTGAGTTCCAGCTTTATGTTTTCTTTGATAAAATCATAATAGAAGGTAGTCATTACATGACGTACTTTTTCCGTTATTTCTATTTTTTCTAACTTAAGCTCCTGATTTTCATCCAGTTTCGTTAATTCAAAGAAATCATCCATCATAGTATACAGTGCTATTCCCTTCTCATTAACTATATTAAGATAGCTGAGCTTTTCTTGCTCAGTTAAAGAGGAATCCTTACTAAGTGCTTCCACATAGCCTAGTAAAGCGGTCAATGGAGTCCTTATGTCATGGGAAATATCTGTAATCATTCTTATACGCAGCTGTTCAAGGTAACATTTTCTACTATCTATATTCTTATATCTTTCCAGAAAGTTGTTTAGACATGCACAAAGATTTACCACCGAAGCATTGCCCCTCAACAGGAATTTCCTGTTATAATTGCCGTCTTTGATATAATCCAGAATAGCGCAAACCTTGTTAAGCTGCCTAATAATAACAATATACCGATATACCATGTAAATAAACATAACCGACAGAACTATTACGAGTATACTCATAGTTACTCCTCACCCAGCTTATAACCAATTCCCCAAATAGTCTGAATGTACTTAGGATTTGATGGATCAGTTTCAATTTTCTCTCTTAATCGTCTGATATGTACCATAAGTGTGTTATCATCAGACATATAATCCTCATTCCACACCAGATTAAAAATTTGGGCTTTCGTAAAAACTATTCTGGGATGCTTCATAAGAAGTATAAGTATTTCATATTCCTTTAAGGTTAATGCTACAGTTTTACCATTAACCTTAACCGTATGAGCGTTGGAATCTATTTCCAATCCCATGTGCTGTATGATACTCCCTTCAGAATTTAGGTTTCCAAAGTTGATATATCTTCGAAGCTGGGCTTTTACTCGTGCAATTAGTTCCTCTATACTGAACGGTTTTGTTAAGTAATCATCTGCACCCAGGCCTAAGCCTATTATCTTATCCGCTTCTGTAGACTTGGCAGAAAGAATTAAAACAGGCATATTACCTTTTTCTCTGATTTTTCTGAGCACTTCATAACCATCAGCAAAGGGAAGGAGCAAATCTATGATTGCCATCTGATAATCATTTGACTGAAGCATCGCTATGGCGTCAATGCCATTATATATACTATCAACCCTAAAACCATTCTTTAATAGATACTTCGTCACAAGTTGATTAATCTCCTTATCATCTTCAACAAATAATAGTTTCATGTTATCCATTACTTTTCTCCTCGATAGTGAAATCCCCTAGGTTAATTTTACCATATGCTTCCCAACGTTACAAGCAAACATGACAGTAAATTCTAAATATCTATACCTCCTTGTTATGGTTCAGACCCTTATCTGGAGTCAATTCCGTCGAACATAATCATCCGAATTAAATAGAAGAGTGGGATAGAATCAATAGTAATCATTTATGTGACACAGACACTATATTAGATAATTACTCTAAAAATGTTTGGTGGATTTGTAAAGATTGTAAGAAAAGATATCTTATGAGTCCTAAGAGGAGGATTTATTATCAAAAAAAATAAGGTCTGTACTATTTACAAAAGTCTACACAGAAAAAACTTCTTTAAAGAAAATTGCACTCACAGATTTTGTGGAAGTAATAACTTTTTTTATGGCTCTGTTAGACTATAATATTGATATTAACAAACATGTAATGTACAATATTACCATACTGATGGCTCGTTATAGTTTTAAAGAATGAAGTAATAATATATTTTTCAAGCAGGAAGGATAGGTATGGAAAAAACAAAGAAGTATTATGAAGCATATGATGATAGATACAAACAAGTCCATAATAATTCCATTACATGGTTTTCTGATAATAATTCTAAAATTGTAATTAATACTATTAATCATTATTTTAATAATTATGAAATTAAAATACTTGAAATAGGATGTGGGGAAGGTCGAGATGCTCATTACTTGTTTAAAGATGGGTTTAACGTGTTAGCTACTGATGTTTCATCGACAGCGATAGACTATTGCAAAAAAAGCTATCCAGACAATGCAGATTCTTTTCAAGTGTTAAATTGTTTGACCGATAGCCTTCAAGTAAAATTTGATTTTATTTATGCTATTGCCGTTATTCATATGCTGGTACAAGATGATGATAGAAAATCCTTTTACAAGTTTATTTATAATCAATTAAGTGAAACAGGAATTGCTTTAATATGCACCATTGGTGATGGAATGGAAGAAAGAAAAACTGATATATCTAAGGCTTTTGATTTACAAAAAAGAACACATGAAGCAACAGGTAAAGAACTATACATTGCAGCAACATCATGTAGAGTGGTCAATTTTGATACCTTGTCAAAGGAGATAACAGAAAACAACTTAACTTTGCTCAACAGTGGTATTACAGCAATTGAGCCAGACTTTCCTACAATAATGTATGCCATTATAAAAAAGAAAATGTAGACGGTAATCATTATTCATGCTGTGGTAGTGGAACGTTCCATGTACAGAAATCATTGAAACGCTGCACCTAAGACAGTTAAGGTAAGAACCCATTTATAAAACGAAAATTTTTCTTGTATTTCGTATAAATTTATGCTAGGATAATTTGGTAACAGTCGTTATACAAAATAATTAGAAATGAGGTGGACAAAATGAAAATGCTAATTTTATATTTAACTGATAAAATCATTTTGTCTGCATTGACTTTTTAACGATACATATACGTTAGTATTGTCTTTTCACGTCGCTGATTTTATCAGCGGCTTTTTATTTTGTCCTCCTAGTGAGGGAGAAATTATTGAAAAGACTTTTGTGGTATCTTAATCAAATTACAGACACTGACACAACTACCTTCCGTTATACGGTTATGGTGGACAGAAATCCTGTACAAAAAGAAATTTACGATGGCGAGTGTATCGTGACCTATCGAAAGCCCGGAGGCGAAGCGGCCAGCGAACGTACAGGGATTCGTCGTGAGCCTACCTACTGGCGCGACGGCATTTCATATACGTTTGATCGTACAAACCGCATGGCTCTTGATCGTCCGACAATCACAATTGCAATTCCCGTTGATCGTCTAAATATTATGGATTATACGGTTGCTGCGGCAGATTTTTGCTTGCGAAAAATTGCAACATATTTTGAGCTTGTAAACAAAGAATATGAGAACAAAGCTCGCCCGGATAGTGACAATGGAAATTTTTATGTCTACGCGCCCGGCGGAGAAGTTCTTGTGCGTAATGCGGCATACTTTGCCATGTGCCCCGCGAAAGACTATGAAAATGGACATGGAGCGGGCATTTATGTAACAAAGTTTATCGACCCACCGCCAGACATTATGTGTCTTTGCATACGGATACAAGCACAGCTTCCGCATGGTAATCTTAAACGGATGAGGAAAATGCTTGTCGGAAATCTGCCTGATGAAACAGAACGGTTTGTCCGCGAATTTGACAGAGAGGGACTTAAGTATGCACTTGTACTTGTACTTGAAAAAAAGCAAAACGCAATCCGCAAGTTCTTGCGTGAGGAGAATTATTGCGCTTTTATTGCTAACGGCAGCATACTTGCAAGGGAGAAAGGCACTGAATTTCCGATGAAGGACGCACTACCGTTTCAAAGTACGACTGAGGATGAAATCACGGTTGCAGGTGTGCGTGGTATGGGGATTCGGCGTGGTGTAACGGTTATCACCGGTGGAGGTTACTCCGGCAAGTCTACGATATTGAACGCGGTATCTGCAGGAATATACAACCATGTTGCGGGCGATGGGCGAGAGTTATGTATCACAGACCATAGTGCTGTTACCATAACAGCTGAGGACGGACGCGCTATATCGTGTCTTAACATTTCGCCGTTTATCAAATGGATACCAGACGGAGATACATGCACCTTTTCAACTACTCACGCCTCCGGCTCTACGTCACAGGCGGCGAATATTATAGAAGCTATTGAGTGCGGCTCAACGCTTCTTCTTATTGACGAGGATAGAAGTGCGACAAACTTTATGATTCGCGACGTGCTGATGAAGGAGCTAATAAAAAAAGAGCCGATTACCCCATTCACCGACCGTGTACGTGAACTTTCGGCCAACGGGGTATCAACAATACTTGTAATAGGCGGCAGTAGCGAGTACCTTGGTGTAGCGGATAAAATCTATATGATGGACGACTTTGTAATTCATGACGTGACATTGCACGCAAAAAGCATTTCGTGTGTGTCATCTGAACCACCGAGCATTACCGATTGGACAACGCGACGTGTTTTATTAAATAGCGGTTTTACTCCTTATCCCCAAGGAAGCGGCACTGAGAAACTCGAGGTCTCCGATACAGGCTTCATTGTCATAGGTGATGAGAGGATTGATGTACGTAACCTACATGATATTGCAACGGCCGCACAAGTTGATGCGCTTGCTTTCATGTTGCGTTTTTTAGAGCGAAGATCCGACGATGGTAACGAACTAGAGAGGCTTGCGCTAGCTATGCGAGGTCTTGACCGTAAAACGGTTGAACGCAAAATTGACGTTGCGATGTGTGTAAGTAAATTATATGAGCAGATAGAGCTAGAGGGCATAAATATCGTTGATACTGGGTTCTTTACGACGATGAACCACTTTCTCGACTTACCACGCGAATATGACTTACGAGCCGCGATCAACCGTATGCGCCGTGTATCGTGGGCAACGTTACGAAATTAACTTGAGTGCTAAATTATGATAAGGGTGTACATTAAATTCCTTCATAACCGTTTTTTGAATGTGAACAAATGTTATTTATCTACTATGCAGACGGGAGTGAATAATGTGTTAGATTTAGATTGGGAACGCTCAATACCGATAATAGATGTGAAATTTGAGCAATTAAAAAGTATATTTATGGAATACGATAAGGCAATAACTATTTCAGACTTTAGTGCGATACAGCTTGGATGTCGAAATAGCAACTTTGTTGTAAATACAGCATGCAGAATTTGATGTACCAACTTTTGAAATGAGGTATCAGTAGATTGGGAAGCTGCATGTACGGGTCTAATTAATAATCGTAAAGATTATATTTAATATTCTGTCAGAGATTCGTAAGGACTTAAAATGGAATATTATGTTATATTATATCAATCACGCAAGCTGTAAAATATAAGTATGTTTCAAATCGTTGGAGCCAAGTGTTAACATTAGATTTTATCGTAGTACCGAGGGGGTACAGAGAGAAGAGGGGGTGTAAGTTTATGAAACGAATATTTATTTTTCTATTATTAGTTTGTATATGCTTATTATGTGGTTGCAATAGTAAAAAATCAATTACTGGACAGGTAGTTGAAGCTTTTCATGGAACTGGATCTAATGATACACAATTTGTACTTCATACCGAAGAGAATGAAGAAATTGGTATTATGCTTGATGAAGGAACTCAAGTATGGTCTTTTGTTGATGATATATCTGCCCAAGATTTCAGAAATGGTACGGTAACCAATGTAATGATTACAGTGGAATACACCGGGCAATCCGTATCCATGAAAACTCCTGATAATAGAAAAAATTAAGGCATATATAGTAAAAGATATTAAGATCGATGCTGTCATTATAAAAGATAAATTGTGTTTATCTGATGGAACAATTGTAGATATGTGGGCAACCACCTTTAACATGGAATATAAATTAAACGATGGAACTACATTAGTGCGCGTTCAGAATATACCTAGAGCTAAAGATATCGTGGTAGGAGGACTAGAAAATATTACCGATTTATCTAAAGCAGTAAAATCTAATATTCTTGCCTTTTATCAGGATCAGGGCTTGTTTTATGATCTAAACAACGAACTTGAAAGAGCGTATGCTGACTATCAACAAACGAAAACTAAGTCTGAATTTAGTGCTTACATGTTATCACAGGATATTACCCTGCAAGCTTTTAACGACAGTGTTATGTATTTTTTGACTTCTGTGACTCTGCCTATTGATGGATCTAATGTTGAGGAGCTGCGACTTGGTGCTGCTTTTGACCGAAAAACCGGTAAGCAGATCAATACTTGGGAACTTTTCTCTTGTGAGAAAAATGAAGTGATACAAACGATTCTTGATCTAGCACAGGTTACAGACCCTGTACTTAGAGCTGAGATAGAAAAAGCATTTTCACCAGAAAACATTGTTATGTCTCAGAATAATCTTGAGGTATCTTTTCCCGCAGGGACATTACCAAGTCAGGAAAATGGCTATGGGATTAACTTGGATTACAAGGATGTAGGTAAAATTCTAAATAAATGGGCACTTCCAAATCACAGAGAATAATATTTAAGTTCGGAGGGTATGCAAAGATTATCATTCATGTACGATTATTATGACCTATCACAGGAAGTATTGTTGATAGAAAAGTAAAAATAGTATCAGAGCAGTTTCATAAATTTGAAATTATGTTAAGTAATATCGAACTCTTTGGACTGGATGTTATGTTTATAGCACCTTCAGTAAACCATCTTAGCGTATAGCAGTAATCCCAAATGTGTATAAGAGTCTGATAAAATTATTAAAGATAGAGAGGATTTAGAAGATTTATTAGCAGATAATTTATCGTCCTACGGGTTAGAAGCCAATGCTTTTGAAATATTTATACGGATTCTGGTGTTTTGCAAACATTTAAAAAATATAAGGGGTTGTAATATAGAACATACCCCTTATATTTTTTGCACTTAATCTTGGATATCATTATCTTTAAGTAAAAGTTTATGTATGTCAATTTTATTGAAAGTGTCTGGTTCGTTGAAAGTTATGAGATGAATGCAATACTCCTTACCAAACTGACGAATATTTACTGCTACACCATCAGGAATTTCTCCTGGAAGAAATTCAATAAACCTAATTGCATTATCACCATAATACAATTGATGCCACTCTGTTACAAAAATAGAATCTTTAGTCATATCGTACTTTCTAAAACCGGCATTAATCATCCAGCCAATACTTACAATATGCCCACTTTGCACTTTATCACCCTCAGTGTACTTTAGAGACCAAAATCCAAGATTGTTTTTAGTCAAATAACCCAGTACTATTTTATGTTCGATAGTGCTGGTCTTTATTACCATAAACCTTTCTCCATTATTATCAATACCTGAGTATAGGATATTGATATCACTTGGATTAAATCCAGCTCTACTGATAACCATTGAGAGATTACTTCTCAAAATTATAGCGACCACAATAATAACTACTATAAGAAAGGCAGTTGCTGCAATAACCTTTTTCATGGTTCGCACTGAAGTGGGAAGTTCGGGCAAACTGGACTAATATATTGAACCGTCTTGCTTTCAGGTCCAGAGATTTGGATGCTGGAAACTTCAGCTAAACGTGGTCCTGATAAGCCGCTATTATATTGCGCTACAGCATTCGTAATATTATCATAGCCCGATGGTGTTATACTAATATTTTGAGACCCTGAAATTATTTGAGGTGTCAATAGCCACAAGCTTCCTAATTTATAACTAAACGTTGGTATTTGCCATCCTACTGCTGTTAAGGTCTTCGTGGATATTTCAGAAAGCCATTGATAATCATCAGTCTGACTTTCGAGACGTACATAAGTAAAAACCACTGTTTCATTCGACGACCATGTATAAGTTATATTGGGTACATCAACTTCTGTTGTTCTAGTAATTCCACTAACAAAACCTGAAACTACACTATATAAAGTAAGAGCTACATTAGCAACAGTTTCGTAGAGTGAACCCGCAACAGCCGTTCCAACAGCTGTTAGAGCGTTGGCCACTCCTGCTTGCCAATTGGTGTCGAATGTAATAGTTCTACTGCCCTGTTTATATAACGGTGAACTCGTACTATAAGGCTGAACTATAAGTCTTTGAATATTATAAGTGTTACCGTTAGCGTAAAAGTTAGAACGATACGACAAATATTGGTTTACAGGAGAAGTTGGCGTTACATAATAAGGCTGTATAGCTGCACCACTTGTAGTGGTAGGAACGGTTTCTAGTGCTTTGATTGCTTTACTTTGTGGAAATTGTTTATTAACTTCATCAGTTGACAAAAATTGAACGCCCAATTTATGTAACTTTGTATCAATCTTATCAAGAACATTTTGATCCACATTGGTATGTATCAATAATTTAGCACGATCATCCAAAAGACTTTGAATCTGACTGTCAAGATTGGCAGAACGCAAATTAGCTTTTAAATTTGTATCCGCATTAGCAAAAGCGGGCGTTGAAGATAGGACAACTATTAATGATAACAAGACAACCATAATTTTACGTAACTGTTTCATTGTTAATACCCTCTATTCTTTTTTGTGTAAAATTTTCTTTACAATAAATTATACTATTTTTTCCATATTCGCAAGCTTGCTTTATAAATATATCACATTGTCAGTATTTGTCAATACCTTGATACATGAACGTCAATTTTTTCTGTATGAACGTTAAATAGCAAGTAAAGGTGAGGAAGCAATGAATTTGGTACCGTCGCTTTTTGGAAGTGATCCTTTGGATTCTCACTTTTCTCAGTTCCGCATTTCATACACTTGGCTACATGCTGTACGATTTGTTTTACTTTCTGTTTCGCAGAAATGAATTCTACCTCTGTACGAACGAGTTTCTTACCAATGATCTTTAACTCGCCACCACAGATAGACAGGTCTCATTTTGATCGATGATGAACTCTTCAATCTCTTTTGGAAGCCCTGCCAGCATTTCAACCCTGACACCAGGCTGTCTGGCAGTCCTGGTATGAGAGGGTGCGGTTATCTTTTTCTGTTCCTTGAACAGTTCTTTTGCCAGCTCCAAGGTGGTCTCAAACAGATTCATCTACCCCTCCACCTGACGGGTGATCTCTGATGATGGTCCGAACAGCTTCTTTCTGGCATTAAGGAGAGCCTGTACCATATTTTCTATCTATTGTCAGTATAGCTCATGATTACTTCTTTTTCACTACGTCATCATTTGAAACATTTACTAAAAATAGGAGTTATATTAGTGATGGTATAACATGGCAACATTGAGTATGATAAGAGAGTTGTGAATGACATAGAATATCAGTCTTTCGCAACTTTACAGGCGTATTGGTTAGACTCCGCAGAATATTAATAAGAAGTTGAACGAGGCACTGTTTCTTTTAAGGAAATGATGACAATTGCAGAGGTACCGGGGATTGAGAATTTACAGGCCTTTGTATTATCAGATAGGAAATTGTATGGTAGGACTGCAAAGATTGTAAAACAAAATATCTTATGAGTCCTAAGAAAAAGATATATTATCAACATAGACATATGGAGTCATGTCCTTATTGTAAAGGTCTACGTAGGAAAAAGAGATACTTCTTTTAATAAAAATGCACTCACGTTTTGAAGTGAATTTTAAAATAAAGTTCATTTTTTGACGAATAGTACGAAATTATTTTTTTCAGTTTTAACGAGAATAAAGTCTATTTTTTGAGGTTTTTTAATAAATAAATTCATTTATGATTTAAAACTAAAAAATAATGTACTTTATAATTGAATAGAGAAAATCCTTGCTGAATAAGGAATAGAGTGATAAAGTACATTATTTATGGAATGTACTTTATTTTGTTTTGAACTTTATTTATAGGAATAATAAAGTTCATTTTTGTAGATAAAATATAGTAGATTAGGGACAAAAATAAAGTTCAAAACTTGTGTAATCTTAAGTTTTTCAAATAAAGTATCTTGACATTATCTCAATTTGCGTAATGTTTGCATTTTAAAAATAAATAAATATAATGGAATGTAGAAACAACATTCGTAATAACAGTAATTCAAATTGATTAATTGAAAAAACATTAAGAATAAAGAAGGAGTAAGGATTTATTATTAACTAATTACCATATCGATTATTATTCAGTATTAATATACATGAAACAAAATTGTAGTAGATTTCCACATCCATTTGCTACCATTTATATACCCGATATTTTTTCAAAATCAGAATATAGTGGCACTATAGCACTAATTATCTTAAGAGTAATGATGAATAGAACGATAATAAAACAGATCAAATAAACTTCGTGATTTGATAGCATAATCAGATATGATAGAATATAGTTAGATGCGTCTATAATAAACTACGAGTTTCTGCGTATTCTCGTGATCTTGGAGGAAAGTATGGTAACAGATATATTATGCCAAATACATTACTGTAAAGGGCAAAAATTGAAGGACCCTGGAAAAGTTACGTACGGTGTTACAAGGACATATCAACATCACGAAATGATCTTTGTTTCCGAGGGGAGCGGTCATATCGTGATTGGAGGCAACAGATTTCCGATAAAAAAGGGAATGATGTTCTATATTCCTCCGGGTGTTCAACAATCAATCGAACCACGGGCTCAAAATCCTGAACATTATGTTACGGTGCATTTCAGCGGCTCGCGTATGGTACTAGGTCCTGACGGCAAATGGAAGTATAGGGAGGATATCCAAACCATACGACAGCCGTTCGCCCAGAAAATAACGGACTATACTCCTTTGGAAGAGTTGTTTGATAAACTCTTGGATACTTGGAATGACAAGGGGCCAAGCTATGAGTTTGTTGCCGCTACATTACTTCGGCAATTGCTTATTTGGGTTTCTCAAAACAATATAAGGCAGAGCAAAAATCATGCTATATCTTTGAAGATTGACCAGATAATAGAATATATGCGTCAGAATATCAATAGAAAGATCACTTTAGAGGAATTATCTGGGAGAATCGGACTATCCACATTCTATTTATCCAGGGCATTCAAAGAAGCAACGGGCTATCCAATCATTATGTACTTTAATAAAATGAAAATCGAAAAGGCCAAAGAGCTGCTTATTGAGGACAATAAAAAGGTCAAAGAAGTGGCATTTGAGTTGGGATACACCAACGAGTTCTATTTCAGTAGGATATTTAAAAGAATAGAAGGATTAAGCCCATCAGAATTTTATAGCAAGAATGTGTATGAAATTTAAAATTGTGCATGGCTTTCAACCGCTATTCATTTTAATATAAAAGAGATAAATGAAGGTAGATTTTATTTTAAATGGAGGAAAGTTATGCCTATTTGGAAAAGAAATTTGTCTGTGTGCTGGATCGGTATACTGCTTCTAATGGCTGCACCAATTAGCTAGGGTGTATGGAATCCGATGTTACTGCGCCACCTTCTTCACGCCGATTTCATCTGAGAGTGTTTCACGGCTGCAATTTTATCATAGCACTCCAGTGCGTTTTTTATATCTCTTGAAAGGAGAATATCTATGTCTGATAAAAAAAACAAAAAAGTGCAGTCAGTGGGAGAGAAACTTGATCCAAAGGTGGTTAGAATCTCGATTATTCTTGTACTGGGCATATTAGCGCCGTTGTTGGACAGCACCATGGTCAATGTGGCGCTTAAAGTCATGGCTACTGATCTGAAAACAACAGTTTCCGTCATCCAGTGAGTCACAACAGGCTTTGCCCTCAGCATGGGAATTGCAGTGCCGTTCTCGGGCTGGGCAGTCGACAGGTATGGAGGCAAGAAGGTATACACGTTTTCCCTCATGCTGTTTTTGCTTGGCTCAATCTTATGCGGTGTATCCTGGAGCATTGTGAGCCTGATCTGCTTCAGGCTGATCCAGGGCTTTGCCACAGGGCTCATGCTCACGACACTGACGACACTAATTGTGCGTATCGCCGGTGGGAAGAATCTTGGCGCGCTGATGTCCATCATCAGCATTCCCTCTTTGCTGGGACCGATTCTCGGCCCGTTGCTGGGTGGTCTCATTTTGAATAGCCTGAGCTGGCGCTGGGCGTTCTATATCAATATCCCAGTCTGTTTTATCACACTTTTGCTCACGATGTTCTTAGTCCCCAGAGACGTTTCACCGAGGGTAAAGACGTCGTTTGATTTAATAGGAATCCTGCTATTATCACTGATGTTCGCGCTCTTCATATACGGCATATCCAAGGTGGGTACCTATGGTGAGTTTGGCAATCAGGAAGTGCTAATTCCGGTTCTGTTGGGGGTATTTCTACTGGCTGTGTTTGTGTTTTACGCTCTGCGGACTAAAAACAAGCCGGTGATCGATCTGCGGCTTTTTAAGTCTCGCAATTTTACAGTGTCGACGATCATGATGTTCATATCCGGGATGGCGACAAACGGCGCGATGCTACTGCTCCCATTATACTACCAGCAGGTACGCGGTGAAAGTATCATAATGACAGGTGTCATGATGATCCCGCAGGGGGTTGGTATGCTGCTGACGCGTAGCTGGATTGGTCGTCTAACGGATAAAATCGGCGCGCGGGTCATCGTACTGGTGAGCCTTGCCGTCACGGTCATCGGTACGATTCCATTTGCGTTAGCGGGAGCCCATACAAGTAATATCGTGCTGATCCTTGCACTGCTAGTCAGAGGCGCGGGTCTTGGCGGCATTACCATTCCAGTGATGGCCGCAGCCTATCTGGGGCTTGGAAAAGCTGAGGTACCGCAGGCAAGTATTGCCATTCGGATTCTACAGACAATCGGTGGCGCGTTCGGCCCGGCGACGCTGGCTGTCATCGTCGAGAATCAGATGACAAGCGGCGTACTCAGCTCAATGGTGCACGCCTTCAACACAGCATTCTGGTGGGCAGTGGGTTTTTCCGTAATCGCTGCTATCCCTGCATTCTTTCTGCATCAGATTAAAGAGCCTAACCTGTCGATACTGGATAAACAGCAATATAGCAAGCAAAACGAGGATCATTACTTACAGCATAACAAGTTCTAGTGTTTAGGTTAGCAATGTAAATAGCCATAATTTACAAAAAAAATCAATACGAGTGAAGCTTTATAAAAGGAGGAGATTTCATATGAAAATAAAATGGTTTGGGCATTCGTGCTTTAGGCTCACTGCTGAAAATGGCACAAAAATCGTCATGGACCCGTATCACAATATGCTGGATTATAAATTGCCGGAAATCGACGCGCACATCGTCACAACCAGTCACAATCATGGTGACCATAACAATGTCGGCGCGGTTAAAGGAGACTTTGTGTATATCAAGGACCCGGGAGTATTTTCACAGGCAGGCATCGACATAAAGGGCATACAAACCTTTCATGACAAGGTTTCTGGGAGAAAAAGAGGCAAAAATATCGTCTATAATTTCAGGATAGACGGATTAAATGTCTGCCATTGCGGCGACCTGGGACATCTGTTGAGCCTTGAACAGATCAATGAAATTGGAAAAGTGGACATACTGCTCCTTCCCATAGGAGGGAGAGCCGTTCTGGATGCCAGCAGTGCAACTGAAGTAATGAATCAACTCAATCCGGCGGTCGTTATACCGATGCACTATAGGACAAAAGCATTGGGAATTCTAGGATTCATATTTGGAAAAGTCGATACCTTTATAACCGTTTCAAAAAAAGATGCAAAAGATTATAAGGAACTTGATGTTAATTTATCAAATATCAAAGATCTCCCGGAAATTGCGGTTCTACAATATAATTGAGTGCAATTTGCAATACCCGGACTGAAGGTGTCTGGGTATTGCTTTTCAATGTTGCACCGGAATGGTAATAATCGGCGTATTGAATAGGCTTACCCATAGTCAGGGGAACATGAAAAAATATAGTCATGTTGCCCTGACTATGGCGTGTGGAGAGTATAGTTCGGATGACGAATAGTGCAGATGAACCGATGAGCCGTAGTGAATTTTGTGCGGACTAAACAGATAAATAGTATCTTGTTTTTCCTTGAGTCTTGTTTTTATACTCTATTGCCTCACTTGGGCAGCCACAAATGCAGGCCATGCAGTGTGTGCATTTCTTACTCCAGACAGGGTTGCCATTAACCATATTGATATTATTGAGGGGACAAAGCTTTGCACATTTTTTGCAATGAATACATTTCTCTGTCGTATGAAATCCGTCAGCGCGAGCAATGAGACTGTAAAAAACAGGATTAATTATGCCACTGCTTATCTGGCCTTTTATTCCGTCAGTATTGTTGAAGACTGGTAAGCAGCTTTTATCGCGTATATCCGTTGCTACTTGAGTGATTTTTGCATCCGCCTTAGCGATTATAGCATCAGATTCTTCTTTGTCCGGTGCAGTAAATAAAGCGATATAGTTTTCGGGCATTACTATTGCGTCAAATCCCTGTAAATTAAACCCTTTATATCGACAAAGTTTTTCAACATAATAAACGGCATTAAGAGTATGGTTGCCGCATGTTAAAATAAAATATACTTTCTCACTTCCTGAAAAAGTTACTTTTTTAATATAGTTTTCTACAATACGGGGTAATCGCCATCCATAAGTAGGACAGATGAAAACAAAAGGTAAAGCTGATTGCAGCGGTTCCGTGTTCCCCTGTTTTATACGTTCGTTCATAGATATTATTTGGTCTCCGGTGGTGTTGCCAATCTTTTGAGCAACATATTTGCTATTGCCGGTTCCTGAAAAGTATAAAATCATTGATTATCCTCCTCAAAATCTGTAATCAGCATGTCCATGTGATTGAATAGCGTTTGCATTTTTTTAATAATGGTTCGTTCAGTGTCCACATGATAGAAATTCATGGTTCCGAGTTTGTCTAACTTGATGAGCTTAGCATCTTTTAAAATCTTTAAATGATGTGATACCGCTGGCCGCGATAAGTGCGTTTGTTTTGTGATTTCTCCCACACGCAGACCGGAACATCCGGCCCGAATTAATGTTGTAAAAATCTGCTGTCTTGATTCGTCCCCAAATACTGTGAATGATTCACTCAATTGGTGGAATTCATCAGCCAGAGAATGTAATGGTTCTTGAAAATCCTTCACAGTACCACCTTTCGTCTAATGGTTTAATTATATTAACCAATCATATTATATCAACTAAAATTATATAAATCTAGTTTGGGAAAGAAAATCGAGACAGTTAAATTTAACCGAAGAAACATCCTATGACTCTTGGTAGTAATGTCGACAATTCCTCCATCAAGGGGATACCAGATTGATACGACATCTTTTTTGTATCTCAAGGCATGTGGAGACGGTAGTATTGATGTCAAGGGTAGCAAAGTAGAGAGGCCTGAAAAGGCTTGAAATAAGGAGTTTCTTGTATGGGGCTTTCCGAATATGAATATGAGCGGAGGGTGTCATTGCCCGGAAACCCTTGTTTTTCTGTTGGGAGAACAATCCATGATATAAAAAAGGATAGGGTTGAGGAAACAGAATGGATGTCAAAGAGTCGAGTTGACAGAATGGATGTTATGAAGCAATACACCGTCTACTACTTGCAATTTTTCTGCTATTTTACTCAATTCAAGCTGTAGATAATATTTTATAATCATTATTTTTGTACTGTGGAGAAATATCGAAATGGCACATTCTCTTTTAATCTTGCTCATTCTTATTTCTCAAAGATTTTTGAGGTATCTGATTGCATCTACTAGGTTGTATAATTTTCTTATCTAAAATATGGGAAGTGATACCTGTGGTAAAATAGGTTACTTAAAAGGTTGGAATAGTAAATGATATATCGCGAAAAGCCGCGGTCAACCGAGCCGCAGATTAAAATGGGAGGATAATATCGATGGGATTAAAAGATATAAAACTTTGGGATAAAAATGTTCCTGATGCCGACTTAATTTTTACTATTGGGGACTTGAATAACGAAGGGTTACCTACCCTGACCCCTTATTTATTAAAAGGGGAGAAACCCCGCCCTGCAATTATTGTTTGCCCGGGCGGATGTTTTCAATTTAGAGCGTCTAATGAAGGAAAACCAATTGCAAAATGGCTAAATCAAATAGGAATAAATGCTTTTGTTTTAAATTATCGGGTTGCTCCTTTTACTCCATTTACGTCAACCAAAGATGCAGTACGAGCGGTTAGGTATATTCGGTATCATGCCCTAGAATTTAATATTGATCCGGAACGGATCGGCATGATAGGATTTTCAGCTGGCGGTTATCTCACCGCTTTTGTAGGAACTCGTTTTAATAATGGAATTATAGAACCGGATAGTCGAGATGCACAAATTATGTCGATGCTTTTGGGAGAACCAGATTTTAACGATCCGATTGATCAAACGAGTTCTAAACTTAATGCGATCATTTTATGTTATGGTGAGACATCTCCCTTTTCTAAGGAAAAATTGCCGCCAGATTCTCTATTAACAAAAGATATTACAGTGGATGAATTTATAGACTTTACTTCAAATCATAAATATGTTACAGCGAAAACACCACCGACTTTTCTATGGATTACAGCAACCGATCACTGGAATTTTCAGTGCCAAAACTTACTTTTTGCTCAAGCTCTAAATGAGCTGAATCTACCATTTGATTTACATATATTCTCC
>DBTU01000060.1 GCA_002307215.1 Lachnoclostridium sp. UBA1308 | reverse complement strand
AAGTATTAGGGCCGCGCCGGGTATTTCTAAGTGGGATTATTATCTTATTTTTGGGCGGTTTAGTCGGGGGGGTTGGACAGAATCTCACTATGCTCATCATATCAAGAGTTCTCATTGGTATTGGCACATCAACCGCCTATCCATCATCCATGATGATCATCCGTAAACGGGCTGAATCCGGCGGCCTATCCGAACCGCCTGGAAGTGTACTGGGCTCTCTTCAGATTGCTGCTCAGATTACAAGTATCATTGGGTTGCCGATTGGCGGAGCTTTCGTACAATTTGTTGGATGGCGTATGACGTTTTTTATTAATATTCCCTTCGCACTTGCCGCATTTATCATAACTATATTATGGATTCCTCGGGATACTCATGCCGATGGCGCTAAATCATTTGCCCAGATATTCTCCAGCATTGATGGAACGGGAATCATCGGATTTGCGGGAACAATGATTTCCCTCCTGATATTCCTATTCTCGCTGCCTGATTTCGTTTGGATTCCTCTCGCTCTGACCGTAATCTTCGGTGCAGCATCGATTCTGTGGGAATTGCGCGTAAAACGCCCATTCATAGATGTACGCCTTCTTATTAAGAATATGGCGATTACGCGTACATATATACGTTTTAGTGCACTCACGCTGTGCTGTTACGCCATACTTTATGGCCTGACTGAATGGATGCAAGCGGTAAAAGGAATTAGTTCATCAAACTCCGGACTGCTTATGTTGCCCATGGTAATCGTTTCAACTGTCGTGGCGCTTTTGTTATCCAGAAGAAACATGGTGCGCGGTTCGCTCTTCATAGCTGCAGGATTCGCAATTGCTGCCTCCGTTTGCGCTCTCTTTCTGTCCACGGCGTCTTCGGTTATATTCATTGTGATAATCACTGTTTTATTCGGCGTCACGATGGGGTCAATGATTATCGGGAATCAGGCAGCCATTTATAAACTGTCTACTGCAGACCAGCTCGGAACCGCTTCTGGACTTTTCCGCACTGCCGGATATTTAGGTTCCATTGCATCAACAGCCATAATCAGCATAGTTTTTCAAAAGAATGTTTCAGATTCTGGGCTAAATGTTATTTCGATCATTATGCTTGTTGCTAGCGTCTTGGCACTGCTCTTAACCGTTACAGACCGATGGGTCATGGGATATTCCAAGTCATCTGCACATAACTGAATATATGTTATCGTACGGCTTTGGTCGCAGGTTAAACGCCACACGCGCATGGCTTTATAGATGGAGGGAGATTCGTATGAAAATAAAATGGTTTGGGCAATCGTGCTTCATGCTTACAGCTGAAAACGGCACAAAGATCGTCACAGATCCGTATTCTAAATCGTTCGGCTCTATGGCGGGATTCAAACTACCGGAGATTGCCGCGAATGTCGTCACTGTCAGTCATGATCATGGCGACCATAACAATGTCGGTGCGATTAAGGGGGAATTCTCGCATATCAAGGACTCGGGCGTGTTTTCGCACGACGGCATAGGCATTAAAGGCGTACAGACCTTTCACGACAACGTTTCGGGGAATAAAAGAGGCAAAAATATCGTCTATAATTTTACGATGGACGGATTAAATATCTGCCATTGCGGCGATCTGGGACATCTGTTAAGTCCTGAGCAGATTAAGGAAATCGGAAAAGTGGACATAATGCTCCTTCCCATAGGGGGGAGAGCCGTACTGGATGCCAGCGGCGCAACGGAAGTCATGAAACAACTTCGACCGACAGTCGTGATACCGATGCACTATAGGACGAAATCGATGGGGATTCTCGGATTCATATTTGGAACGGTCGATACATTTATAACCGTTTCAAAAAAAGATGCAAAAAATTATGAGGAGCTTGATGTCAATCTGTCAAATATAAAAGATTTCTCCGGAATCGCAATTCTACAATATAATTGAGTGCAATTTGCGGTACCCAGACTGAAAGGGTCTGGGTACTGTTTTTCAGTGCGGCGCTGGACCGGCAATAATCGGATTATCAAATTGGAGGCCTTTTCTGTTCATCGCTTAAGCTTTTTTGAACCACAAGTAAGCATAAAGAAATTAAATATTAAATTAGTAAACCCGTAGAAAGGCGAGGGGCGAAAAAACCACGGGTCTACGATTATTAAACTATGACCGCCGAGTTGCAACAAAAAGGTCAAAACCCGTGAAGATTCTAGCCTCTTTATGTCATTATTGCTTACGTCGGGCCAGCTTGGCCCAATGTAAGGGCTTAGCCACTGAGCTTTTCGGATTCCTTTATTCGGATTATTCCGTCAAGAGTTGCTTCGACAATCGGCAAGTAGCAGGAACTTTTGAGTCGCAATTCTTATCCATAACGGTGGAGAATCACACTTAGAGGATCATTACTTTATACTGGGACAAGCGGCCGTTGATAGAGGTTATAATGCGTTAATGTGGAATATAGCCGAAGGCAAGGGTGTCCATCGTGAGATGGAATCCGAAGGAAGCTGGATACTGGGAACATACTAACCAGTGGGCAAATCTCTGGTCTGACGAAATCACATCAGGCTATGCATGAGGGTAAGGCTGCCTAACAAGTCGAAGCCCAAGGGAAATAGTGGTCCATGATATTGCCGGTTATTTGGAAAAACATAAGGAAGTGGACCTATTACATTTCTGGCTTGCAGACGGGCTTAATAATCATTGTGAATGCGAAAATTGTGTGAAAATCACTCCTTCGGATATCTATGTAAAAATGTTGAATGAATTGGATCAGCTCTTAAGTGAAAAAGATATTAATACCAAAATTGTATTCCTGATTTATTTTGAACTTTTGTGGCCTCCACAGACAGAAAAGATTCAAAATGAGGATAGATTTATACTTATGTTTGCGCCAATAACAAGAACCTACAGCCAGCCATTTGTAACAAAAGGCAAGATAGGAGTACTTCCGCCTTTTACAAGAAATAAAATAACCTTAGCAAAAAGTGTTGAAGAAAACCTGTCATTTCTATTTGCTTGGGGAAAGCAGTTTAAAGGTGATAGTTTTGACTTCGATTATCATTTATATTTTGATCATTACAATGATCCCGCATATTATTCAATTAGCGAAATCCTGCATACAGATATCAAAAATTTAAGTCAATGGGATTGAACGGGCTGATCAGTTGCCAGGTACAGCGGGCTTTTCTGCCTACGGCTTTTCCCATGTATGTAATGGGAAAAACCTTATGGGATGATACTTTGCAATTTGAAGAGCTTGCCAAAGACTATTTCGAGCACGCGTTCGGAGAAGACGGACTGCTCTGCAAAGAATATCTATCTCAACTGTCGGCGGCATTTAACCCACCCTACCTAAGGAATGAAACAGAACAAATAAGTAGGGAAGCTGCAGAAGAATTTTCAAAGATACCCAATATAATTCAATCGTTTTCTAAAACAATGAGAAAGAACCTACAGCATGAGGATAAAAATATTTCTATGTCCTGGAGATACTTAGAATACCATGCGAATATCTGCAGCCGGTTAGCTTCCATCCTTGTCTGTAAGGCAAGTGGCGATAATGAGGAGATGCTAAAGCTATGGTTTTCACTAAAGGAATGCAGTCAAGAAGATTTTCATCTTCTTTCTTCTTTTTATGATAAGGAAGAAGTTAAATTTATCAGAGATAAGCAGCGGTTTATTGATTTAGCCAACAGAGTACCCAGTGCCTCTGTGTTTGATCATATTGCGAAGTTTTTTTGCGTAGAAGAAAACGGACAAATGCAGGGTTATTTTATTTGCGCAGTTATACCAAAGGAAAATGGCGACTTAATAATGGAAGTTATTGAATATGCAGGGAAGCGTAAGGCAGTTCTGGCAGGAATTTTAAAGACAATGGTACAGCTAAATATTACGGTTATCTCAGGATACACTTCCTGGTTTGATACAGATATGGTGAAAGCGCTTGAAGATTATAAGATAAATTTAGAAACCTGTAACTACCCCGGTACTATGAGAATCATTAATTTTACACAGTTTATGCAAAAGCTAAAGCCTTTGTTTGCACAGGAAAAAATGATTGAAGATATAGAATTTTGTGAGGCTGATGGAAAATACATGATCAGGTCAGGCAATATGGAATTAGTGATTGATAACGATAAAACCATGCATAATTTATTATTGGGAAATGATATGGAATTGCTTGAAACAGAGCATATAAGCGGAGACGATATGCTTCAATTAATCCTGCCGATACCGGTTCCATATCCATATAACTTGAATTATATTTAGGCAAGGTATCAATAGATAACACCGGAAGGGTGGGGTAAAATAATCCATTTTGTTCATGCTTTTTTACTCCTTCTCAATTATATCAAGCAATTTGAATAACTGCGTGATTTCATCCTTGTTCAATTTATGCAGAAATATATCCTCGCAGTGTTTCATTTCGACCCAAAGGGAGGTTATGAGCGCTCTCCCTTCATCGGTCAAAACGAGACAGTAAGTGCGTCTATCCTCCGGGTGCTTGATGCTCATGAATAATCAGCATTGCTCCATTTTGCTTTGATGTAATACCAGTTTGATCAAGGCAAGCTGTAAAAGTTCAAACATACGCTGTGATGCTTTTGCCAGCTTAAATCCCAAGGATTCTTCTATCTTCATGATTAATTCCTCCCATATAGTAAGCAATACATATAATCAGTGTAGCTTACTATATTTGATCTGTCAATAATTGAATTCTAATTAAAGAGTAGTTAAGTGGCTCGTCGTATTCGGTCAAGGCAGTGGGCTGTTCCCGCAGGAAGGTGCCCATGTCAGTTAACCTGGATTTCACCCTGTTGGTTGCGGTATTGCAAATATCATGTAATCCAGTTGTATACATTGAATTTCCTGGGCTTCCAATATCGTATCAATAATTAATATGTGATCCTTTACTATGCAGTTCCTGATAGATATGCGCGGCGTACAGATTTGTCTCAAATATTCGACATCATCCTTGTTCATCTTTGGCAGCAATCCCATTCTTAACCATTCATTCTGCACGCTTCCAGTATCAGAGTTCAGGGAATGGATTCTCATAGAATAATTCCCGTTCCTGACATTTTCGATTTGACACTGAATGCGGATTTTTTCATTTGGTTCAAACAGCCTGTTCTGTTCTGATATAGTAATTTCATTTTCGCTTTTTAAAAAATAAATGTAGTTAAGATCTGAATAAAAATGGCATATGATAGTATAATTATCAGCCCCATTACTGGTGATGGCACAATGGCCTTCATTGAAGAGAAGGTATTTCCCCATTTTGTTTAAAAAATTGAACGCATAGTATGCGGGTTTTTTTATACCATCACATGAGATTAGACCGCTGCAGCCATTTAAGATTTGATTGGTGTCCGAAGATTCTGCATACAAATCAGAGGCCGACCAATGTCCCATAAGATCCACCAGCTGCATTGTATCCAAAGCACTTTTAACGATATAGGCGCTCTTAAAACAGCCATCATTCAGAGCGTTGCGGTCCGATGCTGTAAAATTCCATTCTGAAATGTGGAACTCGGGAACGCTAAATCCGGCATTTTCTATTTCATCATGTATTACTAACACTTGATCTCTCATGCTGGTATAGTTTTTAATATTATTGACGTTGGTATAGGGGAAACAGTACATACTAAAAAAATCCGGATGGCATGGTCTTTTTTGCCAAGCGCTTAAAAACGAGGAAAAATCTGAATTAATGGCTGAATAGTCTTCATCTGTAAGAAAAATATTTGACTTATTCGCATTTTCAACAGGTTTCACTGATTCAAATTCTTTGAAATAAGCATTTAACGCTTGTCCTATATTCTTTAACGTCAAGCCGCCGCCACCGACACGGATATTTGGCGAGGCTGATTTCAACGTCCGGTATGTAACCTCAAACATATCGAAGTAAGTATTATAATTTTCGCCAATAATCTGTCTGGGATCAATCCATTGTTCAAAATACCACTTTTCAATCTCATCTAGCCTATATCGGTTTGTGTAATGAGTAATGAAAGATTTTAGAAAAAACTCATATTCTGACGGAGTTTTGAAAAGAATTGTTTTCTGCTTGGAAACCATGAAGTCAACACTTTTTTTTACAGAACTTAGAACCAAGGTGGGTTTGAATCCAAGTTCAATATAAGGCCGTATGCCGGTATCAATGAACAAATCAAAAATACGATCCAGTTTTGAAAAATTGTAGGTACAGCTGTCGCCATTTTTTGATTGCATAATGGAAGAATATAAATCCCAAAAACGAATATACTCAAACCCAAGTTCCTTTTTCATTGTGAGTAGATGATCATGAAAATTGAAATTGAAGATATCGCTTAGACCGCCGATATTGATCATCCGATTAAAGCTTTTATTATAGAGATGTCCTGCTTCCACATTTGTCTTATAAATAACGCTTTTGTCGGATACCATCTCCTGCATTTGATGATCAATATATTTATTCACTTTCTGGCTGAGATCTGTTGGCTGAATTTTTGTTTTTGGGGTCAATGACCGCAAGGTTTTTGCATATGCCGAAGGAGTTTTGCCATGTTTTCTTTTTAGAATCCGGTCCAGTGATGTAACGTTTGGGAAACCGTTGTTCATAGCGATTTGTGTTATGGATTTATCAGTTGTTTCCATTTCTTCAATGGCATGAGACAAGCGGATTTCATTTAAAAGGCTTGTGTAATTCATGTGAAAATGGTTCTTGATATATTTTGACAAATAAGCTGGTGTCAGAAAAAGGTTATATGCTAATTCTTCCAAGGAAATTGGATCCTTATAGTTGCTGTTTAAAAAGCTGTGAATTTTTCTTATTCTGGCTTCATCCGTTTCTTTCTCAGATGAAAGATAAGGGCGTTCAAGTATACGAAAATGGTTTACCAATATTGCCAGCAGATTAAAATACAAACTAGTCAGCAGAAAATTGTTACTCTGCTGAGATTTGGTATGTTGATTGAAAATGCTCTTTATTACTGATTGAAAATCGTCAAGCTCCACGCTTTTTTCCAAAGTGGAATTGCATGAGAAAAAAAGCTGTGAAGAGCTGAGTTGGTGGCACAACTCGTAATAATTGATATGAAAGCAGGCGTACAAGACATTGGAAACAGCTTTATGATAATGTTCAATATTTGTATTGATTACAATGAAATCATCTTGCTTAAGCATGAATTTCTTCTTATCAATCCATAAAACGGTTTCACCTTCTAATAAATAAAAAATTTCAATATTAGAATGGACATGTATTGGCTGAGTTTTTTCTTCAAAAAAATCATAACCAATAATAGAATTTTTTGGGAATTGATAATTCTGCATGATACAGCCTCCCTTTGATATTAATATTATTATATTCTATAGCATTACAGATAAAAATTAAAGTATAATTTATTGTTTAACTTAGCACACATTATACAGAAGAAAATTTAAAGCATAAATTAAACCATAAAATTTGCTGTGTACCCAAAAATATTGTCTTCAAAGTGAAGTAAAGCAGATATTAGATTTATTTATGTATAAATAAGCCGTAGTAAAGTATTTATAATTCTATATACTTTTTATTGTCAGATATAATAATACTTAATTAGTTAGGAATTTCATTCGATAGCAATGGAGGAAAATATGAGTAAAAACAAAATATTGACACTTGACGATAACGACCCAAGTGTTATTGCTGCCCGCGATTCCGAAAAAAGTTTGTTCGATTTCTACGGATTGGATATGAAAACATACTTTTTAACGCTTCCTGGACTGGGCATTCGCATACGGATTACGGAGATAGGTTCGGGAGAGCCCGTTGTGATTGTTCCTGGGAATACAGGAGACAGTTTTCCGTTTGCACCCTTGATTGCCCAACTTAAAGGGCAACGTATAATTGCAATCAATCGACCGGGTGGAGGCTTGAGCGAAGGGATAGATCACCGGACTGTCGATTTTCGAAGATTTGCTGTGGATACTCTTTCCTTTGTCCTGGATTCGCTCAACCTTCAGAACGTTGCTATTGTGGCACATTCGATGGGTGGATTTTGGAGCTTGTGGCTTGCTATGGATAAACCGGAACGGGTCAGGAATTTAACGATCATAGGTGCTTGTGCGGGCACCAGCATGTCGTTCACCTTTCGATTACTGGCAACACCAGGTATTAATAATATTATATTCAACCTGCTTATGCCGAAAAGTATAAAGCAATCGCTAAGTAAGCTGTCTTTTTTAGGGCACACACCAGCATCATTATCTCAACTTCCTAAAGCAATGGCTGAGTGCTATTATTATTTTCAGAAGCTTCCTCATTATAAAATATCAACTCTCAGCCTAATGGAGCGTGTGAAGAGACCGGATGCCATAATACAAGTTGAACAGACGAAACTTATCCAGCAGCCAATCATGTTCCTTTGGGGGATGAATGATACGTCTGGAGATATAGAAGTTGTGCGGAAAAATTCAAAAATTCCACCTTTCTCGGAGTTCCATGAAATACAAGGTGGCGGTCATCTGCCTTGGCTTGATAACCCTGACAGTTGTGGTGATTTGATTCAGGAATTTTTATCAAACAACTAATGTCTAGATTATCATGATAATGAGTAAAATAAATGCATTATGAAGGTGTTTTGCTGACAAAGTAAAACGAAATAAGGGCAACTGATTGAAGAGATCATGTTTTGAATCTGATTATTTAGAGGATAGACTATTTTATAAAAAATTTTGGAATGGAGGAATTGGATAATGAAGAAAGTTTCTGGTTTACAAATATTCACTTACAGCATGGGTGCTTTGGGGCAAACTTTCATTTATGGACTCATGTCTGCCTACTTGATGATTTTTTACACCGATAATGTCGGATTCAGTGCTGCGGTTGTCGGGACACTATTCTTGGTCGCGAGAATATGGGATGCGATATTAGATCCCATCATCGGACTGGTAGTTGACCGTTCGAACACAAAACTGGGTAAATTTCGACCATTTATTTTAGCTGGTGGCATACTCGCTGGAATATTTACTGTTGCAACATTCTTTAGCCCGCAGGTAGGGCTTGTTGGAAAGATTGTTTATGCTTATATTACATATATAATCTGGGGTACTTGCTATGGATTAACGGATGCGCCTTATTGGGCGCTGTCATCCGCCATGACAGTTGAACCATCCGAAAGAACCAAAATCATGTCTGTCCTGAAAATTATAGGTATGCTTGGTGTAGTAGGTGCTATGACTCTGACGATTCCGCTTGTTACATCTTTAGGACATGGAAACAATGCAAAAGGCTATTTTGTTGTCAGTATATTATATGGGTCCATTTGTATAATTGGTACAACTATCGCTGCCATTTTTACGAAAGAGCGTGTCAGGTCTGCTCCAAAAGCAAATGAGAAATTCTCGGATTCTATTAAGGTGATTTTTCAAAATCCTCCACTGATAATTGTTCTTTTTGGGTTACTTTTTTACAATACATCCAGTGTTATTAGAGATGTACAAAGAACATATTTTTTCACCTATGTTCTTCATAATATAAAACTTTTGCCTCTGTTTGCCATAACTACCGCTTTGCCAATGGTTATATCCATGGCGCTAACCCCATTGATTGGAAAAAAACTTGGCAAAAAACGACCCTTTATTATTGCTGGTCTAATTGCTGTAGTTTCATGTGCTGTTTCGTATTATTTTGTGAATAATCTACAGATGTTATTAATATTGAACGCATTTTCCGGAGTGGGACTTGGGATGGCATTGGTTTTGATAACTTCAATGCAGGGTGATACAGTTGAATACGCAGAGTTGAAAACAGGGAAGCGTTCTGAAAGCATTGTTTTTTCGATGTGTACTTTTACGATGAAATTGGCAACTGCAATTGGTGGAGCAATGGTTGGATATTATCTGACATTTATAGGATATAAACCCAATGTCGAACAGACACCATTCACAATCAACGGGATGAATATGTTGATGTCTTGGATACCAGCTATAGGATTTCTAATTATGGTAATTGTGATATCCTTTTTCCCGCTTTCTGAAAAGCGCCATGCAGAAATTGTAAAGGAACTCAAAGAAAGAGATATGCTAGAAGAAAAATAAATCTCGCTATTGGAGTAGGTTCTATATTAATTAACAATTCTACGATGTGCATATTTTGAAAGAGGAGGATAATAATTATGGCTGTAACACTAATAACACGTGCAGATGATTTAGGTTCAAGTAATTCAGCAAATATAGCTATAACTTTGGCGGTGAAAAACGGCGATTATATTAAAAATGTATCGTGCATGGCTCCGGGCTCATATATTGAAGAAGGGGTAGAAATGATAAAGGGTTGTAAAAATGTTTGTTTTGGTATGCATGCTATATTAAATTCGGAATGGGAATTCATCAAATGGCAACCATTATCTCCACTCAATGAGATATCTACAATTACTACGCCAAGTGGGACATTTTATTCTGATCCATCTATTTTTTATGAGAGAAAGCCCTCGATTGAAGAAATATTGATTGAATACAATCGCCAATTGGATTATTTGCAAAAGTTGGGGTTGAATGTAAGTTATGTGGATAGTCATATGCTCCCAGAGCTTTATATTCAAGGTCTTAGCGAAGCAATGACTAATTGGATTCGTGAAAAGGGTTTGATTGACCATATCGAGTATTACAACTTTCCCTCAATTCCGCAGGTTCACCTGGCAGATAACTTAGAAGAGAACATTGGTATTTACGAGAAATGGCTTTCAAGCATTGTAGATGGACAGTATTTCGTAGAGATGCACCCTGCTAAGTACAGTCGAGAAATGCTTCTATATGCCAATCAAAAGATTCCTGTAGGTTTAGTTGCAAAGGCTCGAAACGCCGAATATGAATGGTTACTTTCAGGTGCTCCAGAGAAGATATGTGAGAAATTGGATATAAAACGATTACGTTATGATAAAGCTGAAAAGCTTGGGAATACATTTGAATATATTAAAAACCTTTTAAAAAATGCTAGACAATAACGCCAAGTTTACAACAATCCATGGTTTGGGAAGTGAAAGCAAAACAGTAGTATATTGCAAATAAGTGGATTAAGCCATTACTGTCATAGAAGCGATAAAACGTGTGAGGAGTTATGAGAATGGGTAGATTAAATGCTAAAAAGGCGCTTGCTTTCATGCTGTGCTGTGTATTTTCTTGTGTTTTGATCGGGAGCATCGCCGTCACTTCCACAACTGAAACCGTTACAGATGCTACATCAAAAATAGATCAGTTTGTCCAAAAAAAATGCAGGCCGAAGGAATACCGGGTATTTCGCTGGCCATTGTAAAAGGCAATCAGCATAGTCATACCGCCGTTACTTTTCTTTTCGATACGTACTTCGATAGAGTCAATAATGCCATATATACCTGACTTTACGGGGCTCGTTATATTTTTATTTTTTGTCTTATTCTTATCCGGGGTTATAAAAATGGCCTTGCTATTGATTGATAGAAAAACAAAAAGTTCGTCAATGATAGTATGGATACTCCTGAAAACATTGATGATTGACACATAAAATCAGGTGAAGGCAGATGCCATGCTACCAGGTGCATTCCTACTTAGCGTATGTACACATTATAATAGAAGGGCAGCAATGAATGATATTGGAAAAATCATTCATTGCTGCTTTTTGCTGAATAAAATAATTAAAGTAGAGAAAAGATGAAACGCAAAGAATGCATGACAAATATTGCGTTACTATGACTTGAAGGAAGAAAGGTGCAAAGAAAGAAGAGTATTTTAATATCAAAAGAAAGTGCGATAAGTGAAAACCTGTTACAATTTATCTATAGTAATTCGATATAAATCAGATGCTTAGAGTAAAGGCCATTGCAGAGAATAATTCTAAAATTGAGGGGAATTTTATTTGTTTACACTGGATGAAGATGGAATATGAAGGACATCATTTTTCAAGTACCCTAGATTCGTGTGAACAGCTGAAACGGTGGGTAAATATCTCGAATCGCATTTTAGCGGGTGAAAAGGTAACTTGCGGAGCAATCCGCTTGATTATAAGAAACATATACTTATTGGGAGGAAAAAAATGAAAAAATTTACAAAGTCTATGAGTATCCTTTTGGTGATGCTGTTGGCTATATCGCAGCTGGCAGGATGTGGCAGCAAGGATACGCCCACAACTACCCCAACAACTACCCCAACAGAAAGTGCAA
>DBTU01000052.1:34740-49463 GCA_002307215.1 Lachnoclostridium sp. UBA1308 | reverse complement strand
GAAGTTACTTTGGCAATTTAGATAAATAAAAATATTTCTCCATATGTTACATTTAAATGAAACCATGGTATATTATGCATCGTCTAACGGACGAGAACATAAATATGAATTAATTAACGAATGGAGGTATTTTATGAAAAAATTTTTTGCTCTAATGTTAACTTTTGTTCTGCTCATGACTTTAACACCGGTGCAGAACTTTGCGGCTGTGGTAGCGCCTACTGAGGGTAAAGCCGATAGCATTGCAATAGGTGAGCCGTCAAGCAGTTCTTCAGACCCTACAGATGAGGCCCTCCAGAATGCAATTCTGGAAGCTAAGAGTAAGATAACAATACCGGTGGAGTATTCTAAGTTTAATTATTATTACAGTGATTCAAGTGCTTTCGGCAAGGCATGTTGGTCACTAAGCTGGAACAATCCAAATACGGATATGGGCATTAATGTAAATATTGATGCAGACAATCACATCATATATTTTTACAAATATGATTATAAATCAACAAACAGTGGTGTAGCAAAATATTTAAAGAGTGAACTTGAGCCAAAGGCTGAAGTTTTTATCGCTAAAATTGCTCCTGAAACCATAGGATTTCTTGAACTTGTAAGCTCTGAGTATACCTCTTCTTACAACGGTGATTATATATATACTTACCAAAGAGTGAACAACAATATAGATTTCCCGGACAATTCAGTTACGGTAAATGTGAATAGCATAACAGGGGAAGTAACAATGGCTTCTATTAATTGGCTGTATGATGCTTCTATACCGTCAGTCAAGGATACAATTACTAAGGATAAAGCAACCGCTTTATTAAAAGAAAATTTGAAGATGAAGCTGGTATATCGCTCTAATAATGTATACATGTATGACAAGGGTATATCATCATCAGCAGAGAAGGCATTTCTGGTTTATGAACCGTCAGAAAGCTATGTCTCGGTGGATGCAATAACCGGAAAGATATATACGACCAGAAATCAATATGTAACCAATTCAGCGGATGAGGCGGCTTCCGAAACCGGAGCATTGTATGACGTCGTAAAGAGTGCTGCAGGTTCGTCGGTCACTTTAACTACAGATGAGATTAAGAAAATAGAAGAATTAAAAAAGCTGATAACCAAGACAAAAGCTATTAATGTAGTTACCGAAAATAACAGCTTATACAAGGATGATAATCTTACCAAAAAAGAAGCAAATCTGAACAAGATAGAGAATAACGATAAGACCACATATGTATGGAATATTACGCTTAGTGATCCAAGAGAGACTACAGCAACCGACAATTACAGGGGATATGTCAATGCTTCCGTAGACGCTCAGACCGGTATGCTGTTATCCTATTACTCGAGTGTTAAGAGTACGTATAATACCGAGAAGCAGAAATGGGATACCGTAACCATAAAATATAACAAGAAACAGAGCAAGGAAATCCTTGAAAAATTCTTAAAGAGCCAGGCAGCCAGCCGCTTTGCAAATTCGGTTCTGGCAAGTGAAAATGATGATTATATTGCATACTATCAAAAGGAAAAACCTATATACGGCGGATATTCCTATGTATATAACCGGACAAATGAAAGTATAGAGTATCCGGAAAATAATCTTTATGGCTCTGTTGACGGTGTGACAGGAAAGATTTATTCCTATGGTTCTAACTGGAATGACAGTGTTACCTTCCAGTCAGCAAGTGGAGTAATCAAAGCAGATCAGGCTATGGATTTTTATCTTACCAAAGACGGTTATGAGTTAAAATATGAAATTAATCAGATTACCAATTACGCTGAGAAAACAGGTGTTACCACAGTAACGAATGAAATTAGATTGGTGTATCGTGCGGATATCACGCCATATTACATTTCCCCCTTTACAGGGGAACAACTAAATAATGACGGAACAGTGTATTCGAAGACAGAACCTTATGCATATAAGGATATTGCTGATACAAAAGAAAACAGAAATATTCTATTACTTGCAGATATGAATATTGGTTTTGCCGGTGAGAATTTCCTTCCCAGTCAAAATATTACCGTGGGAGAGCTCAAGACTTTACTCAAGAATGTCGGTTATGGTTCTGATATTACTGATATGGATGATGTTTCTCTGATTACGCGTCAAGAGATAGCACAGCTGTTTATCGACTGGATTGGTCTTACTAAGATGGCAAAGCTTAATATCTATGTTACGGGTTATGCTGATGAGAGCACAATTAATACTAAGTATATTGGGGCAGTCGCGCTTGCGAAAGGACTTGGCATCATGAGCGGTGATTCAAACAATTGCTTTAATCCGACCAGTAATCTGACCAGATATGATGCAGTAAATTTGATTTGTAATTATATTGAAGCCAGTAAAGGTGGACTTTATTAATAACTGTTGACAAATAATCTATAAGGTTGTATAAAGTTTCTAAGGCACAAAGGAGTTTTGATACTCATTTGTGCCTTTTTTTATACAAACGATCGAAAGGAGCAGCCAATGACAAATAGAAGCTACGTTGAACTGCTGCATCCGAAGCAGCCGGGATTTGTATTAGTAACAAACGCCTATAAGAAATATAGCCTTATGAGGTACGGGATATCTCATTTTTATCAATTTGAGGCAGTGCATGATATGATGAGCGGTATTCCGGATGCTTGTGTGGATATTATTTTCTGTAGTAATGGTAATAAGCTTGAAACCAAGGTGGCGGGAACTCCTTTGGAAAAGATTGATGTTGAAACAATGAACCGATGTGATCATTTTGGCGTAAGATTTCTTCCCGGATATAATCCTGTGGGCAGACATGTAAAGCTGGAGGAACTGGTTGGAAAAGAAATCAGATATGATGAACTGTTCGACAGCATATCCGAGAGGGACGAATTCTTTGAAAAAATATGGTCCGCTAAGACCTTCGAACAGAAAATCAAAGTATTCTTAAGCTATTATATAAAGATTTATGATGAAGATAAATATGAAAGTTATAGCCTTGGATGTTTCTTACGCAAGGAAATCATGCAATCGGGAGGCAATATAAAGCTAAATGACTTAAGTGAGAAAACCGGATACTCCTTACGATATCTGAATCAGGTTATCAGCGAAGAATTTGGTATGCCGCCTAAGGAACTGATACGCATCATACGATTCCAAAAAGCAATAGACGGCATGACCCAGAATATAAATACATCGGATCTAACAACGACAGGCCTAGAGGCAGGATATTACGATCAGTCACATTTTATCAAGGATTTTAAAGAATTTACGGAGTTTACACCAAGAAAATATATCAACAGCCTTCAACAGAATTGTTACCTGGATAAACTGCAGGTAATTAATTAGTTGAATACTATTTTGGGATATTTATGAGCAGCTATGCAAATATAAGTTAAATCAAATGTCGGCTATGCCGAATGTGCTGGGTACTAGAGTATGCTAAGTGGTGAAAGCCACTTGAACATACTCTTTTTGTTCCTGCCAATGAATTTAAATAATACATTCTGTTTGAACTGCAACTATGAATTTCTTTTTTCACTCCTTGCTTCCGATTTTTACAATTAATGATAGAAGTATCCGTTTATAATCAGTAACTAATAAGGAATATTACAGATGTGCAAAATATGAACTATGTAACCAAAGAGTGCAGGCACACTTAGCACAAACTGCATATGCGCAGGAATGGAGGAAATAATTATGAGTTATCCAAAGGTTGAATTCTTATATCTGAGTGAAGAGGAAATGATTAATGCCGGAGTCACTGATATGGCCGGCTGTGTTGAAACGATGGAAGAGATGTTGAAGCTTATGAGTGTCGGAGATTTTCGTATGGGTGGAGCAAATGCGAATTCCCATGGTGTTATGATGCTGTTTCCGCAAAGTTCAGAATTCCCTAATATGCCGATAGACGGACCTGACCGGAGATTCATGGCAATGCCGGCTTATCTTGGTGGTAGGTTTGATATGGCAGGAGTGAAATGGTATGGCTCTAACGTAGCGAACAAGGAAAAAGGGCTTCCCCGATCCATTCTTACCTTAATGCTGAATGATAAGGATACCGGAGCTCCGATGGCTCTTATGTCTGCTAATATTTTAAGTGCTTACAGAACCGGAGCGATTCCGGGAGTCGGTGCAAAATATCTTGCAAGAAAAGGCTCCAAGGTGGTTGGTATTGTAGGACCCGGAGTTATGAATAAGACAGCATTGGCATCCTTTGTCTGTACTTGCCCGGAAATAGATACAGTAAAAATCATGGGTAGAGGCCAAAAATCAATTGATAGTTTTATAAACTTTGTAAAGACAGAGTTTCCGCTAATAACGAAGATAGAAGTAGTGAATACCGTTGAAGAAGCTGTCTGGGGTTCTGATATTATCAGCTTAGCCACCTCCGGTAGCGAAGGTTCAGAAAATTATCCTTATGTGAAAGAAGAATGGATTAAACCCGGTGCGTTATTTTGTCTTCCGGCTAACGGCAGATTTGATGATGACTTTGTATTGAATCGCTGTAAAAATGTTGTGGATAGCAGAATGCTTTATGAAGCCTGGTCAGAGGAAATTCCGTATCCTGCATATGAAACCATAGGAATTATGGGAGTTCACTACATGGATTTGATTCATGATCATATCATGGCTCCCGAAATGGTTGAAGATCTTGGAGATATCATCATGGGAAAGACTCCCGGACGAAAGAATGACGAAGAAATCATTCTTTATTCCGTAGGTGGGATGCCGGTTGAGGATGTCGCTTGGGGAACGGTCATTTACCGTAGAGCCTTAGAGATGGGAATTGGTACAAAACTCAAGCTGTGGGATACACCTTATTTGGCTTAATAGATGAAATTGAAATAAGGAGGTAGTGTGAATTATTGAAAAGCATAATTCACACTTAGAAGTTTGAGCCTGCGTAATCCTCGGCCCAAACTAATTCTAAGGGTAGGCATGTTACGTTAGTGTGGAAAATCATTTTCCACACGGCGAATTTGTGCTGACGCCCAAATTCGCAAGTTTGCGGTAGAATGGAGGTATTATGCGAATTGAAGAGCATCCGATTCTGGGAAAAACAGAAATTAGAAAAAAGGTCACATTTACTTATAACGGACAAGAAATAGAAGGCTTTGAAGGTGAGCCGATTGCAGCTGCGTTGAAGGTGGCCGGAGTAATGGTTCACCGTTATACGAAAAAAGAGCATAAACCGCGCGGAATATTTTGTGCAATCGGAAGATGTACGGACTGTGTCATGGTTGTCGATAAGAAGCCGAATGTCCGTACCTGTATCACTCCGTTAGCGGAAGGTATGATAGTTGAGACACAGTACGGAGTTTCTGTAAAGGAATAAGTAACGGTTTGGGAGGTACTTACTATGGAACGATATGAATTGATTATTGTCGGCGCGGGTCCTGCCGGACTATCCGCTGCGATTGAAGCAGCAAAGCATGGACTTAAAGTAATTGTCTTTGATGAAAATGCAAAGCCTGGCGGTCAGCTCTTCAAACAAATTCATAAATTCTTCGGCTCCAGGGAGCATAAGGCTAAAATCAGAGGAATAAAAATCGGTGAGGATTTGCTTCGAGAAGCCAATGAATATGGCGTTACTGTTAAGCTGAATGCAACCGTAATCGGTCTTTATTTGGATAAAGAAGTGCTGGTAAAGCTGGGAGACGAAATAAAACATTTTAAAGGGGATACCATCATCATTGCAACCGGAGCCTCTGAGAATATGATTACCTTTGACGGATGGACGCTTCCCGGAGTTATAGGCGCCGGAGCTGCCCAGACGATGATGAATCTCCATCATGTAAAGCCCGGGAAACGCATACTAATGTTAGGAAGCGGTAACGTTGGTCTTGTTGTCAGCTTCCAGCTTTTACAGGCCGGATGTGAAGTTGTGGCGGTGGTGGATGCCTCACCGAAAGTAGGTGGGTATGGGGTGCATGCATCAAAAGTTACAAGGTGCGGTGTTCCGTTCTATCTTTCGCACACGATTATCAAAGCTGAAGGTGAAGAAAGCGTAACAGGAGTTGTTATTGGTGAGGTAGATTCAAAATGGCAGATTATCCCCGGTACAGAGAAGCATTTTGATGCTGATACTATCTGTCTGGCAGTTGGGTTATCTCCGATGGCACAGCTGCTGAAGATGGCAGGTTGTACAATGTCTGATACTCCGGGCGGATATCTACCGGTCTGTGATGAATACGGCGAGACAAGTATTCCCGGAATATTTGCAGCCGGTGATGTCTCAGGAATTGAAGAAGCAAGCTCAGCAATGATTGAAGGCCATATCGCAGGAATAGCAGCAGCAAAATATCTGGGATATATCAGTAAGGACCTGATGGATGAAAAGACGGCAGAGATGGATAAGGCGTTATCCAGTCTCAGACAGGGAATGTTTGCACCGGGTAATCGAGGCAAAGTGATTGAGAAGACAGACGAAGGAATCGATGTTTCGGCAAGTCTTCTGAAGAAGGGGTATCTCAGTGATGAGGAAATCCTCCGCTTTCCCGGAGTGAAAAAGTCTAAGGGGATACATCCTGTCATTGAATGTACCCAGAACATTCCTTGTAATCCCTGTCAAGATGCTTGTACAAAAAAATGTATTAGAATTGGGGAGAATATCACGTCCCTCCCGGTAATTGATAAAGAAAAGATCTGCAGTGGGTGTGGAATGTGCGTTGCTTCTTGTTCCGGCCAGGCAATCTTTCTAATAAACGAGGACTATGAACCTGGCTATGCCCAGGTTGTTATTCCCTATGAATTTTTGCCTTTGCCGGCAAAGGGTTATCAAGGAAAAGCTCTTGACAGAAGCGGTAGTGTAATCTGTGATGCAGAGGTGTTGGAGGTAAAGTCGTCCCCTGCCTTTGATCATACCAATCTACTTACCATGAAAGTGCCTTTGAAATATGCAATGCAGGCTCGTTTTATTAAGTAAAAAGGCGAAAGCTGATATAGATATTTTTAGAAGGAGGAATAGAATGGGAAAAGTAACAGACCGTTTCAAGAATATCGGAACATTTATCCCTCAGCAGGATGATGAAATAATTATCTGTAGATGTGAAGAGATTACCAAAGGAGAAATCAGGCAGGCAGTGCACGAAGGTATGTTTACCCTGACCGAGATAAGAAGATATTTAAGGACCGGAATGGGTCTTTGCCAGGGACAAACCTGCGGAAGACTGGTAAAAGGAATTGTTGCGAAAGAGCTTGGTATCAGTCCCTATGATTTGGAGCCGGCAACCTCCAGAGCTCCTATGAGGCCGATAGAAATGATTGTATATGCGAATGAGGAAATATAGCCGCAGTAAGGCAGAATAGAGGTGGTTTTTATGACGAACAATGCAGAGGTAATAATAATTGGTGGCGGTATTATCGGTAATTCCGCGGCATATTATCTTGCAAAAAAGGGCTGTTCGGTCATCGTGCTGGAAAAATCAGATAGTATCGGAAATGGCGGCTCCAGTAGAAACGGTGGCGGTGTCAGACAGTCGGGACGTGATAAGAGGGAGCTTCCACTCGCAATGTACGGTGTAAAAAATCTATGGCCGCATCTGAAGGATGAACTCGAGATGGATGTAGAATATTATCAGGAGGGAAATCTGCGGCTGGGTAAGACTGTGGAGCACCTTAAGATCTTAAACGGGCTTACAGACAGTGCATCCTCTTTAGGACTGGATGTAAGGATGATTGATACCGGAGAAAGCAGACAAATCTGTAAATTTCTATCAGAGGAAGTGATCGGTGCAAGCTGGTGTCCTACAGACGGGCATGCGAATCCAATGCTTGCAACACTTGCGTATTACAGAAAGGCAAGAAAGCTTGGAGTATGTTTCATTACCGGCGAAGAAGTAATAGCGATTAGGAAAGTAAAGGATAGAGCGAGACAAGTGGTAACCACCGATCATATCTATGAGGGTGAAACAATCATACTTGCTGCGGGCTATGACAGCCGCAGGATTGCCAATACGATAGGACTCGATGTGCCGGTAAATCAGGCTTTGCTGGAAGTACTGGTTACGGAGGCGCAGCCACCGATGTTTTATCAGATGTTAGGTACAGCTATGGCAGATTTCTATGGTCATCAGAGCACACACGGATCCTTTGTATTCGGAGGTTCCTCCGGATTTGAAGGAGTCAACCGCGATAATGGAACGCCCTCCTCGTCAAGTCTTACAGCCTCTTGCATCTGTCGGGGAATTATGAAATATTTCCCAGTGCTTGCAGATGTGAAAATTGTACGTACCTGGGCGGGCTGGATGGATGACTGCGCAGACCATGTTCCGGTCATCAGTAAAGTCGAGGAGGTACCGGGATTAGTTTTGGCTTGTGGTTTCTCCGGACATGGCTTTGGTATCTCACCTACCGTAGGAACTTTATTGTCAGAGATGGTCGTGGAGAAGCAAACCTGTTTGGATATCAGTGCGTTTCGCCATGATAGATTTAAAGCAAAAATCTGATTGGTTCCGATTTATACAATTTTAATTTAGATAAATTATTATAATGAAAGAATATATAAATAATGACTAAGGCGTCTGGCATATGAATAGACGTCTTTTTTGTATTTTAGGATTTTCACACACAAATTTGTGCCTGCGGCTCAAAGTTTGCAGGCCATGAAGAAAGGTAGTGTTATTTATATGGAGAAGAAATTAGGGTTAGGAAGTGCTGTCTCGGTATGTGTCGGATTAATTGTTGCTACCACCTGCCTGTTGTTACTCGGACAGGGTGTAGGATTAGCCGGAAAAGGATTTATCATTCCATTATTTATTGTATTTGTACTAAGCAGTCTGTTGGCATTAACATTCTCGGAATTACACGGAATGATGCCTGATGTTGAAGGTGGTCTTGGACAATACACCCTAGTCGGATTGGGACCGGTGGCTTCTATTGTATCAAATCTATCCGCCTATGTTATTACCAATATGTTGGCGGCCTCAGTAGAAATGGCAATGTGTGGTATGGTACTCCATCAGACCGTTTTACCTATGGTTCCCACACTATTGATTAGTCTGATTATTCTTGTACTCTTAGTAATTGTTAATCTCATGGGTGTCGATATATTTGCAAAGATTCAGAATATTACAGTAATTCTTTTGATTGGATCCTTTTTCTTGCTTGGAATCATCAGCTTCTTTAAGCTTGGAACAGGTACCGTAGTTACAGCCGCGGAGCAGACGAAACCGGTGATTAATACCTTGTCCGGACTAATCTCACTTTCTGCCTTAGCATTCTGGCTGTTCATCGGAATCGAATTTGTTATTCCGATTGCAAAAAGTTTGAAAAACCCTAAGCGTAACATACCCTTAGCCATGATCTTAAGTCTTCTCTTATTGTTCGGTGTACAATCTTTGTTGGGAGCCGGAATGACAAATTACGTGACACTTGATGCACTTAGCTCCGCAGAGCTGCCTCATATGCTATTTGCAACGAATATGCTTGGTAAAGTGGGAGGCTACTGGATGGCCTTTGTTACGATACTTGCCGGAGTCAGTACGATTAATACAGTACTTGGCAGTGTTACAAGAATATTGAGTGGTATGGCCGAGGCCGAGATGGTTCCTTCGGTCTTCTCAAAGAAGAACAAGAAAGATACCCCGATTGCCGGTCTTGCAATGCTTGCCATTGTTATTGCCATCAATCTTATCACCGGTTTTACACAGTCCTCCGGTTTGACGACACTTTTGCTTGCTGCTTCCTGCTTTTGGCTTTCCTCCTACATATTAGTCAATATTTCTGTTCTGGTACTTCGTAAAAGATATCCGAATGCATCGGGACGCAATAAGAAGCTGACCCTCGGAGGAATTCCACAATTAATCTGTATCGCCGGTAACATCTTTATGATCTGGAATATTGCGGCGGGAGATACCAGAATATTCATTTATAAAATATTCGGTGTTATCTTAATGGTAATGTTCGCCTATGCAGTTATCTGGATCAAGATAATTAAAAAGGCAAGCCTGTTTGCCTGCCCGGATATGATGGAAATCAATAAAGTGGCACTTATGAAGGAAGAACAGGCACTGACAGAACCTGCGTAAGAAAAGACCTTATGAAAGGGGCGGTCTTATAAAAGAAAGGACCTTTTATAAGGAACGGTACATTGACAATATTAATCTATTTTCCTTTCGGTTATAACTTTCAGGTAATACTAAGCTTTCACATCGGAGCTTGGGACAGTCTGTCGGAGCAAAGCGCCATCCATGTCGCATGCTCCTAAATCGTCCTTCCCTGGACGATTTCCTGACTTGATCGCTCCAATGTAAAAGCAAGTATTACCAGGAAAGTTATAAAGGCAGTCCAATAGATTAATATTGTTAATGTACCTGTGTATCTAAATAGATAATAGATGTGTTAGTAACATATTTTTTCGAGGTGAAGAAATCAAGATAATAGTTTTATTCAATTAATAACGCACACAGCAAAATGATATGCTCCCTCTTATAGTTAACAGTTGAAACAACAAAACTGTAAATAATAAGGGAGGGCATATCATTTTTTGTTTGTACTCCTTGCGTTATTGATCTATAGTTTCAGAGATTCAAGGTGCATTAAAATACAAAATTTGATCCAGTATTTGATATTAAAGACATTGTATAGTTCAAGTGAAATAACGTGATTTAAAAGGCTCTTTTTATGAAAGTGAATTTGACTCCCAAATTAAACCTAATTGTCAACGCCTGATTTGTTAACCATCAAATAATGGTAGTATTTCAGGATTTTTCTTGTATAATTAAAGTAATCTCTTTGCAAGGTTTTCTATTGTGAATAAGTTATATTGGAGGCGCGTTTGAATGTATTTTAAGTCAGAGAGAAGTATGGGTGTAGCAATATTATGTTTTTTATTACCATTAGGTGGGATTACAGTATTTACTTTAATATCTTTTATTATCTTACAGGAGATAAGATTTTTTCTGATTTATCCTTTAGGTTTGATTTTATTGGCAGATATTTTATTTATATGGATGTGGCTTGATACAGGTTATACGATAACGGATAAACAATTGAAGATTAAATGCAGTCCTTTTCGGATGAATATTGAGCTAAAAACTATTAAAAGTATAAAACATATCAGAAGTTATGATAAACAGCCCGCACTTTCTTTTGATAGACTTCAAATATCAGGTGGAACATGTATTTCGCCTGAAAACAAGGAGAAGTTTTTGAAAATCATTAATGATAGATGTCCAGGTGTTAAAATAGATATGAAGCCGGTTGCCTAGACATATCGGTGTAGGATTGCACCCAATCTTTTGATGCCTTCTACTATTGTAGTTTCTTCTGAATTGGTATAATTCAGTCGGAGTGTATTTACCCGCTCCTTTGTGGTATAGAACGGATCTCCGGGTACGAATATTACATTTTCTTTTACGGCTTCTGCTAGAAGATCGATTGCTGCCAGCCCATTATTTAAGGTTGCCCAGAGAAACATACCGCCAAGCGGAGCAGTATGTGATACATAGGAAGGAAAATATCGATCCATTGCATCAAGCATCACACTGCTTTGCTGTTTATAGAGGGCTGTAATTTTTGTGATATGCTTCTCATAATCGTTATGTACCAAATAATCGTAAATAAGATATTGGGCGAAGATATTGGTGTGTAGATCCGACCCTTGTTTTGCGGTATTAAGATGCTTCATTAAGGCCTTGTTCTTCGTGATGACAAAGCCCAGCCTCATCCCGGGAGTCACTGTTTTGGAAAAAGTTCCGAATAAAACACTGTATTCTAATTGATCAGCACCGATGTAGGGATAAGACTCACCGTCAAAACACAGCTCACTGTAGGGGTCATCCTCAACAAGAACCACTTGATATTTCTCGAGTATTTTGCGAATGGCCTCCCGTTTCTTCAAACTATAAGTTAGGCCGGTCGGATTCTGATAATTTGGTACACTGTAAAATATCTTTACACTTTGGGTACGCAGTATATGCTCAAGTTCTTCGAGATTAACACCGTCCTCTTCCAGTGTAACAGGAAGGAATGTAGGCTCAAATAGAGAGAAGGCCTGAATGGCACCAAGATATCCGGGCTCTTCAAGGATGATGCCGTCACCCTTGTTAATTAAGACTTTGCCGACCAAATCAAGACCCTGTTGCGAGCCTGTCGTAATCATAATATCCTCCGGTAAAAACTTGAGGCCGAATCTTTTCTCATAGCGATCAGCGATTAACTGCCGTAAGGGGAGATAGCCTTCCGTTGTGGAATACTGAAACACTTTGTCTTTGTGCATCTCAATAATACGGGCAGACGATTTTGCAAGCTCCTCTAGCGGAAAGGAAATTGGATTCGGAAGACCGCCGGCAAAGGAGATGATATCGTTGCTTTCTGTTGCTTTCAGGATTTCACGAGTAAAGGATGCTTTCGTTTTCAAAATCCGATCGGAAAATAAATCATTCATAGGCGCACACCTTTCTTTTACTATTAAATTACTGTATTGGTTACAGCTCAGGCTTACCTAAGTCAAAAGTATAAGACTAGGGAAAAATGATTCCCATGGTGAGTATTTGCATTCGTCGGTACTTAGGTTCTGTTTATCAGAACCTTATGTACCGCTACGTAATGCAATTAAGTGGGAATGGCTCATCCATGGGAACACTTCCTCCCTGGTCTTAACAATATCTTGGTAGGCTGAACTGTAACCTACATTGTAGGATTTTTTAAATTATATCATTGCATTTACATGCATACAATGCTAGAATTGTATGCAAAACAATTGAAATGTTTTAAATATATATAAAGACAATTGTAAATTTGAATATATCTATCAAGTCGATCGTACATTTTATAGGAGGAGTATATGCCTGTTAATTCATTTGATCATTATCCGATGAGCTGGAAGCCTGATCTCACCGGTACCTCGGGTCCGATTTATAAAGTACTCGCTCGTATGTTGGAGGAGGATATTAAGAGTGGAAGGTTGATGCCGGGAACAAAGCTTCCACCACAAAGAGAACTTGCGGATTATCTGGATATCAATCTGAGCACTGTATCCAGAGCTTTTAAGTTGTGTGAACAAAACGGCTTAATCTGTGCTTCCATCGGAAGCGGTACTTATGTAGCCTCCGATGCCGGAACCAATCATATCTTAAGCCCAAATCCGGAACAGCTTCAGATGATTGAAATGGGCGCAATCCTTCCGCACTCCTGGCCGAACAGAAAAGTGACCGAATATATTCAAAAGCTCTTATCGGAGCCAGAGTCTGAAAAACTTTTTCAATATGGAACGGTAGGGGGTAGTATCCGGCAGAAGGAAGCCGCGGTGAAATGGATTAGTAAAGTAAGTTACGAGGTTGCTCCGGAACAGATTATATTTACCGCAGGCGGACAAAATGCGATTGCCGCCATACTGGCCTCGCTGTTTAAAGCAGGAGATAAGATAGGGACAGATCCTCTGACCTATCCGGGAATTAAGACCGCTGCCAAGATGCTTGGTATCCAACTGGTTCCGATTGAGTGGAAGGATAATGAAATCACACAGGAGGGACTGGTTAATGCGATTAAGAATGAAAGAATCAAAGGACTGTATATCATTCCTGATTTTCATAATCCAACGACACATAATATGAGCCGAAAGACAAGGAGTATGATAGCGGATATCGCGAAGAAGTATCATATCATTATCATAGAAGATGCAATCAATAGCCTTCTGAAAGCAGATCCACTGCCTCCTGTTGCGTACTTTGCCCCCGAACAGACAGTTTACATCTTAAGTCTGTCCAAAATCATCTCGCCTGGACTTCGTCTGGCTTTCGTAGTAGTTCCTGAACTATATCATAAGGAAATATATACGGGAATCTATAATATGAATATCTCTGTATCACCCTTTATGCTGGAATTAGCTGCAAGGTTGATACACACAGGGATAGCGGACATTATTGCAACCGAACGCAGAAGCTATACCCTGGAGCAGAATGAGATAGTGAATCGTCATCTTGGAGAATACGAGATACTGGGAGAAGGAGAATGCCCGTTTCGGTGGATACCGCTTTCGGAAGCCTTTACCGGTAAAAGCTTCGAGATTTGTGCCAAGAACGAAGGAGTTCAGGTATATTCGGGGGAGCGTTTCCTTGTGGGCAATTCAACAGATCGTCGCGCGGTAAGAATTTCTGTAACAGCGGCGCGAAATTCAACAGAGTTTGAAGAGGGAATTAAGATATTGAAACGGATTCTTGAGAGTGAGGACAAGACAGAGCTTTTGCTATAAAAAACACCCGGAAATGTGGGTTACATTTCCGGGTGTTTGCTAATTTTTTTGTTATGCGATGCTATTAACAGCCTTAGTTAAGCGAGATACTTTTCTTGAAGCTGTATTCTTGTGATAAATTCCTTTGGAAGAAGCCTTATCGATTTCTGTTACAGCCTCTACTAAAGTTGTTTTAGCAAGTTCTTTATCGCTTAAAGCAACAGCAGCATCTACCTTTTTAATAACCGTCTTAACCTTGGACTTGATTTGCTTATTTCTAATAGCTTTTGTTTCGTTAACCAAGATTCTTTTCTTAGCGGATTTTATATTAGCCAACTCGTACACCTCCAATTATATGATAATTTAACCGCGATACAAGGACATCTAATTGAGAGTGAGATGCTGACTTGATCTTGGTTACTCGATTACTTGTTTCATTAAATCCGGACACGGACGCTCTAATGGAAACATACTATTACATAGTAGACGATACGGTTTATTCTGTCAATGACTATTTTGTAAATATGCAAAATATTTGTTACAGTTCAGCCTAGCAAGGGTAGTGACAAGACTGGGAAAGAAATG
>DBTU01000052.1:19550-34501 GCA_002307215.1 Lachnoclostridium sp. UBA1308 | reverse complement strand
ATGTTTCCATATAGGAGCCGCTTTCGCTAAGTTGCATTACGTAATTCGTATGCAAATACTCCTATATGGAAATCATTTTTTCCCAGTCTGGATACATCTCTTTGAAGGCTGAACTGCAACAAATATTTACCTCGATTCTCAAGTAACATTGCATCACTTTTACCCAATGAATACATAATTTTAGAATGTCTGTAGAAAATAAGCATATCAAATGTATGTCTTGGAGGAAGCACAAATTGAATAGTAAAATCAGAACCGACTTAGCTCTAGAGGTAAGGGAAAGTTTCCCGGAGGATGACGTTGAGATTAAAGGCGTCATTTTGACGGAGGATCATGATGAAAAGAACAATATCAAGGTTTCAACGGTGGTAATTAAGGATGAAAAGGGTGCCAAGGCAATGCAGAGACCGATCGGTACTTATATTACAATAGAAGCGCCGGATATTGACCGGGCAGATGAGAGCTATTGCAAGCCTGTCTCGGAGGAAATATCAAGGCAATTAAAGAAGCTTGCTGGAGATTTAAAGAGAGAGGAGATACTGGTGGTGGGCCTGGGTAACCGCGATGTTACGCCGGATGCATTAGGGCCGCAGGTTGTCGATAATCTTTTTATTACCAGACATCTTATCAATGAATATGGTAATGAATTTCAAAAGAAAAATCATCTTGGAAATGTAAGCGCCATTTCTCCTGGTGTTATGGCTCAGACAGGGATGGAAACAGTAGAGATTATTAAGGGAATTATTAAGGAAACAAAGCCGAAGCTTTTGATTGTAATTGATGCATTGGCTTCCAGAAGTGTCAGCCGTGTCAATACGACCATCCAATTGACGGATACGGGAATCAGTCCGGGCTCGGGAGTGGGAAATAACCGAAAGGCCATTGATGAAGCAAGTCTTGGTACGAAAGTCATCGCACTTGGAGTTCCTACCGTAGTGGATGCTGCGACCATTGTAGCGGATGCACTTACCGGATATATGAAAAATACCGGATTTGGAGAGGAGGATATTGATAAGTTCATTACCGAAATAAGAGAGCAGCAAATTGATAATATGTTTGTAACCCCTAAAAACATCGATGAATCGATCAAACGTATCAGCTTTACAGTATCTGAGGCGCTGAATTCCTGCTTTGCTCAGGCAATGTAGCGAATTGGGTTTAGTACAACCCGTGCCATCATAAATGAGTAATATATACAAGCCTTCCGAATATAATGAATAAGGCATCAAAAGAATGTCGTTTGCTTATCATGGAGGCAGTAATGAAAAAACTTCAAAACAGGCTGAGAAAAAGAATATATCCGATTATCTGGTCCGGTATTATAGTGGTATCCGTATATCTTATCATTCGCTTTGCGGTATTATCCTTTTCGGATAATGTTGGCCAAGCAGATTCGAAGCTATCAGATGCCATATTTTCCGGACTTTGCTGTAAAGTAGTGGAGAGTGGGTCTTCACTGATTAGTTATAGTGCCAATACAGAACATAATATTTTTCCGATTGGACTCCTAGCAGATGGGCTTGCTCTTGATAAGTATACAAAGGAAGCTTCTTCTTGGACAATGGAAGCACAGGCTTACTCGAATGTACCGGTGAATCCTATAAGTTCAGATACAGAGGATTCTGCTGAAGCCATGAATAGTAATGACATTCATAATGAGCTTAGAATTTACGAGGTATCGGAACAATATCTAAGTATGGAATATGTGTTGACAAATGGAGCGGTTTTCAATTCGGAGATGGTGGAGGATACTAATTCTTCAGAGGGAGATCAACTTCAAATCGGTTATGAGGATGGAGAAGTATATTACGAGGATGATGCTTCGTCTGCGGAGAGCACCCAGACTACCGAATCAAACACAGTGATTGAATTTACGGCTGATCAACTAAAGGATGTTAATTTTCTGGTGAAGAATTTTTATATTGTTGACTCTTCTACAAAAGTGACCAATAAAGTGTTTGATGCCGAAAAACTTACAGGTATGGATATGACGATGAAACAAGATAGCAGTATTCCGCAGATATTGATTTACCATACACACTCTCAGGAAGCATTTATTGATAGCAGAGCAGGTCACCCGGAGGATACGGTAGTCGGCGTCGGAACCTATCTTACCGATATACTGGAAAATGATTATGGTTATAATGTAATCCATGATACAACAACTTATGATATCGTGGATGGAAAATTAGATCGGAGTTATGCCTACAGTGTGGCTGAGGATGGGCTGGATAAAACGCTAAGTGAAAATCCATCCATTGAAGTAGTAATTGATTTACATAGAGATTCCGGGGATGCAAGAACCATCAATGTAGACGGAAGAGAAACTGCCAGAATCATGCTGTTTAATGGTCTCAGTAGAGATCAGAACGGTCCAATATCTTATCTCGAGAATCCGAATCTTCAGGGAAATCTTGCTTTTAGCTTACAGTTGCAGTTGAAATCCTATGAGCTGTATCCAAAACTGTTTTGCAAAAACTATTTAAAAAGCTACCGTTACAATTTGAATGTGCGCCCCAAAAGTATTTTGATGGAGCTTGGGACAGAGGGAAATACGCTGGAATCTGCCAAGAATGCCATGGCTCCCTTTGCCAAAGTACTGGACCATGTACTAAAGGGTGAATAGAGGTTTTCATCTAAACGCAGTAATAAAAGTTCGGACAACTCCTTATCTTGCTACTTAGAAAGCGTTATGTTATAATCATACAGATAAAAAGCATAAAGAATTGTCAGATACCCAGGAGGATTATAATGGCCTTAGACCAAAGTAAACTAAGAAATTTCTGTATTATCGCCCATATTGATCACGGTAAATCTACCCTTGCAGACCGAATTATTGAAATGACAGGTCTTCTCACCAGCAGAGAGATGCAGGCACAGGTACTTGATAACATGGATTTGGAGAGAGAAAGAGGAATAACCATCAAGGCTCAGACGGTATGTACCGTTTATAAGGCCAAGGATGGAGAAGAATATATATTTAATTTAATCGATACACCGGGACATGTGGATTTTAATTATGAGGTATCCCGAAGCCTCGCCGCTTGTGAGGGTGCAATACTTGTTGTTGATGCTGCTCAGGGAATAGAGGCGCAGACATTGGCAAATGTATATCTTGCACTTGATCATAATCTTGATATTATGCCTGTAATTAATAAAATTGATCTCCCGAGTGCCGATCCGGCACGGGTAATTGCAGAAATTGAAGATGTTATAGGGCTGGAAGCCCATGATGCACCGCTGATTTCGGCAAAAGTGGGAATTAATATAGAAGAGGTACTTGAACAGATTGTAGCAAGAATCCAGCCACCGAAGGGGGATCGTTTTGCCCCGCTTCAGGCGTTGATCTTCGATTCGGTTTATGATTCGTATAAAGGAGTCATTGTTTTTTGCAGGATAAAAGAAGGCACCGTAAGACGCGGAACCGAGATCAAGATGATGGCTACCGGGGCAGTTGCCGATGTGGTTGAGCTTGGAATCTTTGGACCGGGACAATTCGTTCCGACGGATGAACTGAGTGCAGGAATGGTAGGTTACATTACCGCCAGCTTAAAGAATGTAAGGGATACACGTGTCGGTGATACGGTAACGGAAAACGCAAATCCGTGTGCACAGCCCTTACCCGGTTACAAGAAGGTACATCCGATGGTATACTGCGGAATGTATCCGGCCGATGGAGCGAAATATCTTGATCTGCGTGATGCAATTGAGAAGCTTCAGTTAAATGATGCTTCTCTGCAATTTGAGCCGGAGACTTCGGTTGCACTTGGATTTGGCTTCCGATGTGGATTTCTCGGACTGCTGCATCTTGAAATCATTCAAGAAAGATTGGAGCGCGAATACAATCTGGATCTTGTGACTACTGCGCCAAGTGTTATATATAAGATACACAAGACGGATGGTGAAGTGATTGATATCACAAATCCGACAAATCTTCCCGATCCCTCGGTCATCGATTATATGGAAGAACCGATTGTTTCTGCAGAAATTATGGTAACGACCGATTATGTCGGATCCATTATGACTCTGTGTCAGGAGCGACGCGGTGTATATCTTGGGATGGAGTATATGGAGACGACCCGAGCTTTACTAAAATATGAGTTACCCCTAAATGAGATAATTTATGATTTCTTTGATGCTTTAAAATCCAGATCAAAAGGTTATGCCTCCTTTGATTATGAATTAAAGGGCTATGTTCGTTCGGAACTTGTTAAGCTGGATATTCTGATTAATAGAGAAGAGGTAGATGCTCTAACCTTTATCGTTCATGCAGAAAGCGCTTATGAGCGAGGCAGAAGAATATGTGAGAAGCTGAAGGATGAAATACCGAGACAATTATTCGAAATCCCGATTCAAGCAGCGGTCGGAAGTAAGGTTATTGCCAGAGAGACTGTGAAAGCGATGCGTAAGGATGTACTTGCCAAGTGCTACGGCGGAGATATTACGCGTAAGAAAAAGCTTTTAGAGAAACAGAAGGAAGGCAAGAAGAGAATGCGTCAGGTAGGTAATGTTGAGATACCGCAAAAAGCATTTATGAGCGTTTTAAAACTGGATGAAAACTAATTTTATGATTGATTCCTTGATTACAGGAGAGAAACGCACCTGTATCCTGTATTGCTATGTTGGTTAATCAGTTATTTTAATTAGATAAGATAAAGCTGTTTTGATATTCGTAAATTCTGAAAGAGCACTTAGCAAAAAGATGCGTTCTTCTGAAGTAATGGATAATGAAACAGCTTTTCTTGCGAATAGATAAGCTATAAAAAGAATGGACAGGTACAAAAATGGAGAAAAATAATGATACAGATATCAATAAAGCGAAAAGCAATAATGATACAGACATCAGCAATGTAGGAAACAATGATTTATCAGACATTTGTAAAGCGGAAAGAAAAGATCTTGGGTTATACATCCATATTCCTTTTTGCGCAAAAAAATGCGATTACTGCGATTTTCTATCTTCTCCGGCGTCCAAGGAAACAGTTAGTAAATATATAGATGCTTTGTTGACCGAGATAGAACAGTATGGTGGAACGACGGATCAATATAAGGTTTCAACGATATTTATCGGTGGAGGAACTCCTTCCTACATTAACGCCGTCCATATCGAACGTATTATGGAGGCTGTAAATCGTGTATTCCATATTAACCGCGCGAATCCGGAAGTGACGATTGAAATCAATCCGGGTACAATTGATGAGGATAAGCTACGGACTTATCAAAGACTTGGTATAAACCGTCTGAGCTTTGGTCTGCAATCGGTAAATAACGATGAATTAGCCCTGCTTGGAAGAATCCATACCTACGAACAATTCGAGGAAAATTATCGATTAGCCAGAAGCCTTGGCTTTGGTAATATCAATATTGATTTAATATCTGCAATTCCGTCACAAACCCTCGGTTCATGGGAGAATACACTAAATAAAGTAATTGAACTTAATCCGGAGCATATTTCTGCCTACAGTCTGATTGTTGAAGAAGGGACGAAATTCTATAATAGGTATCGGGAAGGTACAGTAGGATATAAAGATTTGCCGGACGAGGACACAGACCGCCTAATTTATAGTAATACGAAGGAAATACTCCAAAAGCACGGATATCATCGTTATGAAATATCGAATTATGCAAAAGAAGAATTTGAATGTCAGCATAATAGCATATATTGGACGGGGAAGGATTATCTGGGAGTTGGATTAGGTGCTTCATCATTACTTGATGACGCAAGAATCTCAAATGTGCACGATATTGCACAATATATTGAACGATGTAATTTGTATAAAGAAGAACTGATTGTGAATAGATCATTAAATACGATTATGAAAACGCAGCCTATTAGCATCATGGATTCCGTAGGAATTAGAGAAGATATACAGCGTCTGACTCAACCACAGAAGATGGAGGAATTCATGTTTCTTGGTCTTAGGATGGTTGCCGGCATCAGCAGAACCGACTTCCTTGATAGATTCGGAGTAGATATTGACAGTGTTTACGGCGAGATTATCAAGCATTTGGTTCGGGACAGCTTATTGGTTGTAGAGGGAGATAATATCCTATTGACCGAATTTGGTATTGATGTTAGTAATTATGTTTTCGTCAAATTTTTGCTTAACTAACATATATGGTGCAATGATATTACATTTGATTTGTTTATGCTTATAATATGCACAAAAAAACAATCATATAATTATGCGTTTTGCCAATGTACATACCATTATTTATTTGCTAAAATACATATGTATTAATTGTGCGGGATATCCGTACTCAAAAATATATATTTGAGGAGGAGATTTACAATGAGATTATTAAAGAAAGTATTAGCGGTTACAGCTGCTTTAACATTACTATTTGCAGCAGTCCCTGCCAGCGCAGCAACCGGAAAGGCTTTATTTATTGACAAGCAAGATGGAGGTATGATTGCTAAGGTTCTGATCAGTGCCATTGATTTGGTCGGCGCTTCTAATCTTGACCAGATAAGAGCAATAACCCTTGATGTTACTGTAGCTAGTCCTGACGGATCTAAGCTTGAAGCATGGAACGGTGGTGGTATAGGCGCTAAAATCGGTGAAGATGGTTTAGTATGGTATCAGGGTGGAAGTTGGGAAGCATCCGATGCGGAGAATTCAACCGCAACTGTTACCTTTAAAGAGACCTTCGTTGATGGTATGGGCTTTACAAAGGATGCAACGGGCGGTGCTTATTTATTCATGAACTGGTCAGGAAATTTGAATGATTTTTATATTGATAATGTGCAGTTATTGGATGCTGATGGCAATGCACTTACTTTAGCAAACGGTTCGACAGTTGTAGATTTTGAAGATGGTGATTTTTCGGCTTTTTCAATGTTATTAACAGACGGAGATTCAGATCAATCACTTATATCTGTTGAGGATTTTGGAGCAACAGATGCAGCAACAGATGCAGCAACTACAGACACTAAAGCTTCAGATGCTCCTAAGACTGGATCAACTTCCTTTGCATTATACTTTATAGCCGGTGCAGCTGTTATGTTGACAGGCACAGTAGTACTGAAAAGACGCAAGACAATTGCAGAATAATACATAGCCTAAATAGCCTCCGTTCCTACGGGGGCTATTTTCTTATGTAATAGGAAATTGCGTCCTTTTACATAAAAACACCCCGCTGTGGATGCGCACCACGCGGCGAGAAAATTTATTGATTTGCAATCCGCTCGGGCGCGAAAGCGTCAGCAAGCTGGCACTTTGTTCTGGAATTAGAGCGCACTCTATCATAAAAAAATGATGGGGTGCTTTTATACACAGCATTTAACAAATAATTAATAAAAATAGCCTTGACAAACGAAAAACAGAGTGATATTTTATATATAGATGTTAGCACTCTCCATCAATGAGTGCTAACAATATTGAAATAACTGAGGAATGAATATACCTTTTCTGAGAAGCGAGGTTGATTATGCAGCAATTAGAAGAAAGAAAATTAAAAATACTGCAGGCGATCATTCGAAACTATTTAGAAACCGGTGAACCTGTGGGATCCAGAACTATTTCAAAATTTGCAGATCTGAATTTGAGTTCAGCAACCATTCGAAATGAAATGGCGGATTTAGAGGAATTGGGTTACATTTTACAGCCCCATACTTCGGCGGGACGTATTCCTTCGGATAGAGGTTACCGGCTCTATGTTGATATGCTATTGCATGATAAGGTTCAAGAAGTAGAAGATATGAAGGAATTACTGTTAGAAAAAGCCGATCGACTTGAAAATCTATTACAACAGGTGGCAAAGCTTCTGGCAGTGAATACCCAGTATACAACTATGGTAACCACGCCGCAGTATAAGAAGAAGGTTAAATTCATCCAGCTGACGGAGGTTGATGCTAATCAGCTACTTGCGGTCATAGTATTTGAACGAAATATTGTAAACAATAAAATCATTAGCTTAGCATCACCCTTAGATAAGGAAGTTTTACTGAAATTAAATATTATTATAAACACCTTTTTGCAAGGGCTTGATCTCGGAGAGATAAATCTTCCGGTTATCACTCAGATGAAGGAGCAAGCAGGGGAATATCGAACCATTGTTAATGATATTCTGGATGCAATTATGCAAGCAGTAGCAGATGATGATGATTTTGAGGTATTCACTTCGGGAACAACCAATATCCTGAAATATCCGGAGCTTAGTGATAAGGATCAAGCCAGTGGCTTACTTTATACCTTGGAAGAAAAGAAAGCTCTATCAGAGTTCATCCAGGATAAGATGGAGGATGAGGAGAGCAGGGGAATTCAAGTGTTTATCGGAGATGAAACTCCGGTTGATTCCATGAAGGAATGCTCTGTTGTAACGGCAACTTATGAAATTGAAGAAGGTATTTACGGTAAAGTCGGGATTATCGGTCCCAAGAGAATGGATTACAAAAAGGTAGTAAGTACACTACAGTCCTTAATGGTGCAGTTGGATGATATTTTTAAAAAGAAAACCTAAGTTATAAAATATATTATTGGGAAGGAAAAGAGAAGGCAATGAAGGATGAACCAAATGATACTACTGAAAAGCAGGTCAAGACAGAAACGGACAACGATATTTTAGACCGGGAATTGTCTGAGGATGCTTTGATGGAAGAAATATTAATGGATGACAGTGAATTGGAAGCTGAGGAAGTTGTTCCTTTTGAAGGCTCTGATGATAAACCCGAAAAGGTTAGTAAATCGCTTTTTAAGAACAGTAGATCTAAGGATTTGATGGAGAAGAATCAGAAGATTGGTGAACTTACGGATCGTCTTCTGCGAACGGTTGCTGAATTTGATAATTTCCGCAAACGATCAGAGAAAGAGAAAGCATCTATGTACGATATGGGAGTGAAAAGTATCATTGAAAAAATCCTTCCCATTGTAGATAATTTTGAAAGAGGTCTCGGAACGATTACAGAGAAAGAAAAGGAAAGTGCATTTGCTCAGGGAATAGAACTTATTTATAAGCAGCTGTTAACGTCGTTGGATGAGATTGGATTAAAGCCAATTGATGCTGTAGGCAAAGCATTTGATCCAAATCTTCATAATGCAGTTATGCATGGAGAAGATGAAGCCTTAGAAGAAAACATAGTTTCTGATGAATTCCAGAAGGGTTATTTGTACCGTGACATGGTTGTTCGTCACAGTATGGTCAAAGTAGTTAATTAGGGAGCTGTCAACAAATCATATTATATGTAGGAGGAATCAATTATGAGTAAAATAATAGGAATTGACTTAGGAACAACAAATTCATGTGTAGCTGTTATGGAAGGCGGTAAACCGGTAGTAATTGCAAATACGGAAGGATCCAGAACAACTCCGTCAGTAGTGGCATTTACAAAGACTGGAGAGCGTTTAGTAGGAGAGCCAGCTAAGCGTCAGGCGGTTACCAATTCCGATAAAACAATCTCATCCATCAAAAGACATATGGGTACAGATTTCAGAGTAAAGGTCGATGACAAGAGATATTCTCCTCAGGAGATATCCGCTATGATTCTACAGAAGCTGAAAGCTGATGCAGAGAGCTATCTTGGAGAGAAGGTAACGGAAGCTGTTATTACCGTTCCTGCATACTTTAATGATGCACAGAGACAGGCCACCAAGGATGCAGGTAAGATTGCAGGTCTTGATGTGAAACGTATTATTAATGAGCCTACCGCTGCAGCATTAGCATACGGTCTTGATAACGAACATGAGCAAAAGATTATGGTATATGACCTTGGTGGCGGTACCTTTGATGTTTCCATTATCGATATCGGTGATGGTGTAATCGAAGTATTATCTACCTCAGGCGATAACAGACTTGGTGGTGATGATTTTGATGAGAGAGTCACCAGATACATGATTGATGAATTCAAGAAATCCGACGGCGTTGACTTATCTACCGATAAGATGGCTCTTCAAAGATTAAAGGAAGCAGCTGAAAAAGCTAAGAAGGAATTATCCTCTTCTACAACCACCAATGTCAATCTTCCTTTCATCACAGCAACCGCTGATGGACCGAAACATTTTGATTTAAATTTAACCAGAGCTAAATTTGATGAGTTAACTCATGACCTTGTAGAGAGAACGGTAGCTCCTGTACAGAATGCGCTTCGTGATGCAGGTTTATCCCCGTCAGATATTAAAAAGGTATTATTAGTAGGTGGTTCCACTCGTATGCCTTCCGTTCAGGATAAGGTTAGACAGTTAACCGCTCAAGAACCCTCCAAGACACTTAACCCGGATGAATGCGTAGCTATCGGTGCATCAATCCAGGGTGGTAAATTGGCAGGAGATGCAGGCGCAGGAGATATTCTTCTTCTTGATGTTACTCCGTTGTCACTTTCTATTGAGACTCTTGGTGGTGTAGCTACCAAATTAATCGAAAGAAATACAACCATTCCTACAAAGAAGAGCCAGGTGTTCTCAACAGCCGCAGATAATCAGACCGCAGTTGATATCAATGTAGTTCAGGGTGAGAGACAGTTTGCTAAGGATAATAAGAGTCTTGGACAGTTCCGTCTGGATGGTATTCCACCGGCAAGAAGAGGTATTCCTCAAGTCGAAGTTACCTTTGATATCGATGCAAACGGTATAGTAAATGTATCTGCCAAAGATCTTGGAACAGGCAGAGAGCAACGTATTACAATTACCTCAAGCTCTAACCTGTCAGATAACGATATCGATAAGGCAGTTAAGGAAGCAGCTGAATTCGAAGCACAAGATAAGAGACGTAAGGACGCAGTTGACGTAAGAAACGATGCTGATTCCATGGTATTCCAGACTGAGAAGGCTCTCGGTGAGGTTGGCGATAAGATTGATGCTGAAGCAAAATCAATCGTAGAAGCAGATCTTACAAGACTCAAAGAATTAATTGAAAAATCCAATCCTGAGGTTATGTCCGATGGAGAGATTGCTGATATCAAAGAAGCAAAAGAAAAATTAATGACCGATGCACAGGCTTTATTTGCAAAGCTATATGAGCAGAGTGGAGCAGCAGGCGCAGGTGGTCCCGGCCCAGATATGTCAGGAGCAGGTTTTTCCGGTGGAGCGGCCGGTGGCAATGATGATGTCGTTGACGGAGATTACCGTGAGGTATAACAGCACAAATAATCTGAGTCTATATTATTAACACACTAGAAGTGAATTTGTAACTATTCAGTACCCTATCCAGCGCCCAAATATGTGATTTTTAACATACTTTGTGTGCATCGGTTCGAAAGAACCGCAGTGACAGAATAGTCACGTGAATTTATGATAGGCTCACAAATAGAAAACAGATAGGCGGTCATAATAGACTGCCTATCTGGCTATGCGTTCCGTGGATTAATGTGCAAATGATTTACAGCAAATGTTGTATTTTGAAAGGTGAAGGAGAAGATGGCAGATAAACGCGATTACTATGAGGTCTTAGGTGTCGGTAGGACAGCGACGGATGATGAAATGAAAAAGGCATACAGACAACTCGCCAAAAAGTACCATCCTGATATGAATCCGGGGGATAAGGCGGCAGAAAGTAAGTTTAAAGAGGCTTCTGAGGCTTATGCTGTACTTAGTGATGCCGACAAACGCAGACAATATGACCAATTCGGACATGCAGCCTTTGATGGCGGAGCCGGTGGTGGTGCAGGTGGCTTTGATTTTAACGGCATGGACATGGGAGATATCTTTGGAGATATTTTTGGAGATTTGTTTGGTGGAAGCAGAGGCAGACGTGCGAACAACGGTCCGATGCAAGGTGCCAATCTGCGCACATCTGTTAGAATAACCTTTGAAGAGGCTGTCTTTGGCACACAGAAGGAATTGGAATTGACCTTGAAGGATGAGTGTAATACTTGCCATGGAACCGGTGCAAAGCCGGGAACCAGTGCTGATACCTGCCAACAATGCGGTGGTAAAGGTCAAGTTGTGCATACACAGCAATCATTATTTGGGATGGTTCGTAATGTTCAGACCTGCCCGAACTGTCGTGGTACAGGTAAGATTATTAAAGAAAAATGTTCGGACTGTTATGGTTCCGGCTTTATAAATAGTAAGAAAAAGATTGAAGTAGGCATACCGGCCGGTATTGACAGCGGGCAAAGTGTCAGAATCCGCGGCAAGGGAGAACCGGGAACCAACGGTGGTCCAAGAGGAGATCTACTCGTGGAAGTTGAAGTAAGCAGACATCCTATCTTCCAACGTCAGGATTATGATATCTATTCAACTGCACCGATTTCCTATGCTACTGCTGCACTCGGTGGAGACATTCACATCAGTACGGTTGACGGAGATATTATTTATAATGTGAAAGCCGGAACACAGACTGACACAAAGATTCGTCTCAGGGAGAAAGGTGTTCCCAGCCTAAGGAATAGGGCAGTTCGCGGAGATCATTATGTTACCCTGATTGTACAGGTTCCGACTAATTTAAATGCTGAGCAAAAGGAAATACTGCACAGATTTGAGGAAGCCATGACCGGCAAAACAAATCCGGACAATCCTGAGGCTGATAAGGATAAAGGTAAGAAGAAATTCTGGAAATAGTAAGATGTTATGGGGCTTTTGCAAATGATGCATGATGCAAAAGCCCTGTTTTAATGTTTTGGTATATCGTCAATTTGCAGAATTTCGCTCGTGAACGGTAATACATAAAATCGTTCATTTGCAACACGCTTTCGCTTGGATGAAGTACGTTGCGACCTCATACAGTTGCTCATCGTACGATCTTATGTATTACCATAGGGTGGCTTGTTTATGTGCAAATTGACGAAGATAAAAATATTTTGAGGATTTGACACTTGACACCTGAACCATGTTTTATAATATAAAAGAATGAATATAAGAGTTAATATAACAAATCAATAAAGAAGGATATTGCTTCATGACAGGTTCTTGAAGTAATGGTAAATAGCATGAAATGGACGAAATTCTCATTAGAAACTACGACAGAGGCCGTAGATTTGGTCAGCGACCTGTTAAATGATCTTGGAATTGTGGGTATTGAAGTCAGTGATAATATTCCGCTATCGGAGGATGATAGAAAGAAGCTATTCATTGATATTTTGCCCGAACTGGAAGAGGATGATGGCACAGCTTCGATAAGCTTTTATACCGATGCGGAGGTAAATGCGGACGAGTTGCTTAGTAATGTAAAAGAAGGGTTAAAGGATATATCCTCTTTTGTCGATGTGGGCAGTGGTAAGATAATAATTACTGAGACGGAAGACAAAGATTGGATTAATAACTGGAAAGAATTCTTCAAGCCATTCCGATTGGATGATAACATTGTAATTAAGCCCACTTGGGAGAAACTTACCGATTATCAGGAAAATGATCTTGTCATTGAGATTGATCCCGGAACCTCGTTTGGAACCGGAGCACATGAGACGACTAAGCTCTGTATAACAGGGATAAAGAATTATATGAAACCGGAGGCTGTTGTAATGGATGCCGGAAGTGGCAGCGGAATTTTGTCTATCCTTGCGAAAAAGCTTGGAGCGAAAGAAGTGATCGGTATTGATATTGATGTAATAGCAACCGCTTCTGCAATTGAAAATGCAGAAGTTAATCAATTACCGATTGCAGAAGGAAGTCTGAAGTTCGTAACCGGAAACATCATTGAGGATGATGGAATTCGCAGGCAGCTTGGCAGAAATAAGTATGATATGGTGGTTGCCAATATTCTCGCGGATGTGATTATCCCTCTTTCAGAAGTTATTGGTGAGAATCTAAAGCCGGGTGGTATTTTCATAAGCTCGGGTATCATCAACACGAAGGAGAATGCAGTACGGGAAGCGCTTGAGAAAAATCGGTTTAAGGTGCTTTCAGTTAACAAGATGGGAGACTGGGTATCCTTTATAGCAGGAGCTCCCAGTTAATAGGTGCCATAACTATTACACAATAATGACGAAAACATGTATTCAGTAAATAAACAGTTGAACATATGTTCTTTTTGCTGTATAATATTAATGTGAAAATAGTCTCGCAAAAATCATGCGAGCCATTAGAAATATAATAATGAATTCTATTGGAAATTCATTATTATATTTACAGGCGTTATCAGCATTTACAGCATTCGCACTTAATAGTTTGTGCCTACGTAACCAAAGTGTTAAGGGCACACTTGGACCAAACTAATTCGATAGGTAGGCATGTTTGTAAGTATAAAAATATGCGATTATGAACTATAAGGAGACAACCATGCACCGTTTTTATATAGCACCGGAGCAAATCGGTAGAAACATTGTAAGAATTACCGGTTCCGATGTAAACCATATTAAGAATGTTCTTCGTATGAAGCAGGACGATGAAATCATAATTTGTGATGGACAAGGAAAAGATTGTTATTGTATAATTAGTAAGATGTCAGAGACTGAAATTGTTGCTGAAATCAAAGAAGAACGGATGACAGAGGCAGAGCTGAAGAATAGGATAACATTATTTCAGGGATTGCCAAAGAAAGATAAGATGGAATTGATTATCCAGAAGGCTGTTGAACTTGGCGTATATGAAATAGTACCGGTCATGACGAAGCGAGTAATCGTAAAGTTAGAAGATAAGAAAAAAGAAGAGAAGAAGCTGGAGCGTTGGCAGACAATCGCTGAAGGAGCCGCAAAACAGTCCGGTCGAGGTATCATACCAAAGATACAACCTGTTATGACCTGGCAAAAGGCTTTGAGCGCGGCAAGTGAGTTGGAACTGGCAATAGTACCATATGAGAATGCGTCAGGAATGCGATATACCAGAGAGATTATGAGCAGTCTTAGTGGATATCATTCTATCGGAGTATTGATTGGGCCCGAGGGAGGCTTTGAGGAATCTGAGATTGAACAAGCAAAGAATAAGAATATAAAACCGATTACATTGGGTAAACGCATTCTGAGGACGGAGACAGCCGGTCTGGCTACTTTGTCAATGATGGTCCTGATGCTGGAGGAATGATCGTTTCAGTTCAGCCTATCAAGGATAGTGGTAAGACCGGGAAAGAAATGTTTCCAT
>DBTU01000052.1:0-19293 GCA_002307215.1 Lachnoclostridium sp. UBA1308 | reverse complement strand
GCTTTCGCTAAGTTGCATTACGTAGTTCGAATGCAAATACTCCTATATGAAAATCATTTTTTCCCAGTCCGGATATATCTCTTTGAAGGCTGAACTGTAACGAATAATCAGAGATAGGATTAAGATAGGATAGTTAAGATAGATTGGATAGGCAGGTTATTAGGAGGTATTACGATGGAAATTCAACTTTGGAGGGAAATACTTGATCCATATTCCTTGGCTGTAAATGAATTAATTACTAAATTCAACCATATTATAGATGAATATAAGCATGCCGGTGCATATTCACCAATTGAGCAAGTAACAGGCCGGGTAAAAACGATTTCAAGTATATTGGAGAAATCACAAAAAAAGAGCATAGATTTACGCAATTTTGAAGAAATGATTGATGATATTGCAGGAATTCGTATTATCTGCCAGTTTGTAGAGGATATCTATAAGGTGGTGGATATTATTAAGAACAGATCTGATATGACAGTGACACATGAGAAAAATTATATTGAGAATGCCAAGAAGAGCGGATACCGTTCGTATCATATGATTGTCATCTATGCTGTGGAAACGCTGAAGGGAAAGAAGGAACTTCAGGTTGAGATACAGATTAGAACACTTGCAATGAATTTCTGGTCGACGATTGAACATTCCCTTGCTTACAAATATAAACAGAATATGCCGGAGGAAATCAGGGAGCGTCTATCCTCCGCAGCAGAAGCAATTCTTATTCTTGATCGAGAGATGTCAGTTGTACGGGATGAAATTATGGACGCTCAGAATTCTTTTACAATAAAAGCCAATATTGTGGCTGATATCCTGACAAATATTCAAAATCTCTATAAGGTCGCCAATAAACAGGAGGTTGTACGAATTCAAGATGATTTCTTCCGTATCTATCAGAATGGGGATCAGAATGAATTAGCAGAATTCAGCCATAACCTCGATATGATTTCTGCACGTTACCGGGCGCAGAGCCTGAGATAGAGTCTAAAACAGGCTTGAAGAAATTGATGGAGTGAGATCATGAATTTACCGATAAAGTTTGAGGACAGAATGAAGAAGCTTTTGGGAGATGAATACGAGGAGTATTTGCAAAGCTACTTAAAGCCGCATTTTGGCGGATTGAGAGTTAATACTCTAAAGATTTCACCGGAAGCATTCGAACAAATCTGTCCTTTTTCTATTAAGAAAATACCATGGGTAAAAAACGGGTATTACTATGACAAAGAGGAACAACCCTCAAGGCATCCGTATTATTATGCGGGCCTATACTATATTCAGGAGCCGAGCGCAATGACGCCGGCCAGCTTGCTTATGGTGGAAAAAGGGGATAAGGTACTGGATATCTGTGCGGCTCCGGGTGGGAAAAGCACAGAACTTGGAGCAAAGCTTGAAGGGGAAGGAGTACTGATATCCAATGATATCAGTAACTCCAGAGCGAAAGCTCTGCTTAAAAATATTGAGCTTTTTGGAATTCGTAATGCGATTGTACTATCGGAAGCACCTGATAAGCTAGTTCAATATTTTCCGGAATATTTTGATAAGATTTTAATCGATGCGCCCTGTTCCGGAGAGGGAATGTTTCGTAAAACCCCATCGATCATGAAGAACTGGGAGCAGTTTGGAGTTGACTATTACAATACGATTCAGAAGGAAATAATCCTACTTGCAGCAAAAATGCTGAAGCCGGGTGGTATGATGTTGTATTCCACTTGTACCTTCTCGCCCGAAGAAAATGAGGGAACGATATCATATCTTTTGGAACAGTTCCCGGAATTTCAAGTGGTAAATGCGTTGCCGCAGGAGAAGGCTCAAAAGGAATTCGGATTGTCCTATGAAGGCTTTGATTTTGGAAAGCCGGAATGGGCGGACGGTAGGGATGAGCTTAACAATTGTATACGTCTGTGGCCTCACAAAATTGACGGAGAGGGACATTTTGTAGCCTTGCTTCATAAAGGAGAGAATGAAGAAAATGCTCCAGAGAAATCATACTACAGCAGTGGTATGCCTGACAAAGTAAAATCCATACTGACAGAAGAGGCAAAGGATTTTATAAATAACTTAAAATTCCCGGTTAATCAGGAACTACTTGAGATCCGCGAAGACAAACTGTATCTTTTACCGGAGGGACTGCCAAGTCTCAAGGGACTCCGCTTGCTAAGAAAGGGCTTACTGCTTGGTGAAATGAAACAACAGCGTTTTGAGCCCTCACAAGCACTGGCAAATGCTTTGAAAATTTCGGATTATGATAAAATCATACAATTTAAAGCGGATGACCCGATGTGTGTACGTTATCTAAAATGTGAGTCGATTGAACCTGAGGGAGATTACTTAGAGGGCTGGTATTTGGTATGCGTGGAGGAATTTCCGCTCGGATGGCTTAAAATCATGGGGAATCAATACAGGAATAAGTATTACTCCGGATGGAGATGGGTATAAGTTATAGTTCAGTCGAGCATGGAGTGTGACAAGACTGTGAAGGAAATGTTTCCATATAGGAGCCTATATAGAAATCATTTCTTCCCAGTCCGGATACATCTCTTTGAAGGCTGAACAGTAAGTGAGCCCAGCAAAGGGTGTGATATTTAACAGGTATAAAGAAATTACGGCAGGAGGGAGGACTATTATGGCAGAACTATTACGTCTTGACAAGTATCTGGCGGATTTGGGAATTGGGTCCCGAAGCGAGCTGAAACTTTGGATCAGAAAAGGAAAAGTCACAATTAACGGTGAAGTATGTATTAAACCGGAGGCAAAGGTATCAATACATTCAGATGAGATCTGCTTTGAGGGTAACCAATTAAGCTATGTTGGATTAGTCTATTATATGCTTAATAAGCCGATGGGAGTAGTTTCTGCAACGGCTGATAATCTATTTGAAACGGTACTGGATTTAATTGAGGAAAAGCAGAGGAAGGATTTATTTCCGGTAGGAAGACTTGATAAGGATACAGAAGGACTGCTTCTTATTACGAATGACGGTGAGCTTGCCCATCAGTTGCTGTCTCCAAAAAAGCATGTGGACAAGGTTTATTATGCCAGGGTAAAGGGAATGGTAACAGAAGAAGATAAAGAAGCATTTTTAATTGGTGTAGATATTGGTGAGGACGATTTGACATTACCGGCTAAGCTTAATATACTAACCTATGACGATATATCGGAGGTGGAGCTTACGCTACATGAAGGCAGATTTCACCAGATTAAACGTATGTTTGAAGCAGTCGATAAAGAAGTAATCTATTTAAAACGCCTTTCTATGGGAACACTGATCCTTGATGAGAAGCTTGCACTCGGAGAATACCGAGAGCTGACGCAGGATGAGTTAAATGCGCTTAAGAAAATCAATCAATGAATAAAATATTGATTTACAGAGGGATGACATGCTAAAAGATATCGATGCAGTTATATTTGATTTGGACGGAACATTGGTGGATTCCATGTGGATGTGGGAAAGTATCGACAGAGAATACCTTGCAAGATACAGCATTGAACTACCGGAGGATTTACAGAAGATAATTGAAGGAATGAGCTTTTCGGAAACGGCGATCTATTTTAAAAAGCGTTTTGATTTACCGGATAGTCTTGATCAGATGAAAAGTGACTGGAACAAAATGGCCTGGGACAAATATTTAAATAAGGTTCCGCTTAAAGAAGGAGTCCTTCCATTTCTTCAATATTTGCGTGAGCAGCGGATACCGGCGGGAATAGCTACGAGTAACTCGAAAGAATTGGTCGGCTTGATTATTGAAAATCTACAGCTAACAAAATACTTTACTTCAATTCGCACCTCCTGTGAGGTGGTAACGGGAAAGCCTTCCCCGGACATATATCTCTTGGTAGCCAAGGATCTGGGTATTGAACCGTCCAGATGTCTGGTCTTTGAGGATATCCTAGTCGGAGTTATGGCAGGTAAAAATGCAAATATGAGGGTATGTGCGGTTTATGATAAATATTCCGAAAATGAACGCGAAGAGAAGATCAGACTAGCTGATTATTATGTGAATTCCATGACAGAGATTATTTGTACAGGATCGTCGCAAAATTAATATGACAATGTACGTGTGGTTTGAATCAATCATGATAAAGATTTATTATAGACAGGCTACTATCAGAAATTGATGAATAAACACGAAAAAATAACGATAAAGTTTGGAGATTGCTATGAAGCAGTTTTATGTTCAACAGAATGAGGCAGGACAGAGGCTTGATAAGCTGCTGACTAAAATACTGAATAAAGCGCCAAAAAGCTTTATCTATAAAATGCTGCGAAAGAAGAATATCACACTGAACGGTAAAAAGGCAGAAGGATCTGAAAAGCTTGTAGTTCAGGATGAAATTAAGCTATTTTTATCCGATGAGACCTTTGATCAGTTTTTTGAAGCAGTCAGTGTTACAGATGTAGAAGAAAAACCGGATATTATTTATGAAGATCAGCACATCCTGATCGTTAATAAACCCTTAGGGATGCTGTCACAAAAGGCCGAGAAGGACGATATATCCATGGTGGAACTGATTATTTCTTATCTGCTTTCAACCAAACAGATGACAAAGGAACAGCTGCAGAGCTTTAAGCCCGGAATCTGTAACCGGCTTGACCGGAATACAGGAGGCTTGCTGATTGCCGGTAAATCCCTGTTGGGACTTCAGGAAATGGCAAAGTTACTGAAAGATAGGTCGTTAGGAAAATATTATCTATGTATTGTAAAGGGTAGGGTTGATGTTAAGAAAAGGATTGAAGGGTTTCTAAACAAGGATGAGGACAGGAATCAAGTGAAGATTTATGCCCGTCAACTTGAAAACACGGAATATATCTGCACGGAATATGAGCCACTGCTCTATTCAAAAAGTTCTGATAGGAGCAATGAGGTAACTGGACAGGAGATTTCTTTGTCAGATAAAGATGTTGCTTCGGGAAACTATACTTTGTTACAGGTAAAGTTGATAACCGGGCGCTCTCATCAGATTCGTGCACATCTGGCAAGTATCGGTCACCCGATTGTCGGAGATTTCAAATACGGCAGTCAGAGAACCAATCATTATTTTAAGATGAAATATGGTCTGGATTGTCAACTGCTGCATTCTTACCGCATGATCTTTCCAAAGCTTGAGGGAGAATTATCATATCTATCGGATAAGGAGTTTGTAGCTGAACTGCCGAAGCTGTTTCAAAAGATAAAGATGGAATTGTTTGAATAGTTATATTTGATTCGAGTGTCAAATTTAATTATGGTTCGTCAATTTGCACAATCTCATTTCTTGATTGCGTGATGCAGAATATAGTTCATTCGCAACAAACTCTCGCTTGGATGAAGTACGTAGTGGTACATAAGGTCCTAAAATACAGGACCTAAGTACCAACGACTTCATACAATTGCTCATCAAACTATATTCTGTATCACGCTAAAGCAGAGAAGTAGATGTGCAAATTAACGAATATAAGTTATATGTAGGGCTTATGACACTCGAATCATATTTATGTAGACATCAAATAAATGTACAGGGAGATGTTGATATGCCGTCATGGAATTCTAGGGGTTTAAGAGGCTCGATGCTTGAGGAGCTGGTTAATCTAACGAATACGAAGTACCGCGAAAAAGGCCTGGCACTGATACAGAAAGTGCCTACCCCGATCACGCCGATTAATATCGATAAAGAAAATCGTCATATTACCTTAGCATATTTCGAACAGAAGAGTACAGTTGACTATATCGGGGTAATTCAAGGTATTCCGGTTTGCTTTGATGCCAAGGAATGTGCGGTGGATACTTTCAGTATGAGTAATATACACGAGCATCAGGTTGTCTTTATGAAGGAATTTGAGGAGCAAAAAGGTATCGCATTTTTACTGATTTATTATAAGAAACATGAGATGTATTACTATTTGACCTATGAACGATTATATGAATTTTGGCAAAGAGCAGTAAATGGTGGCAGAAAAAGCTTTCGCTATGATGAATTAGACAGCTCCTGGAAAATACCCATGCTCGGTGGAGGCTGTATTCACTATCTCAATATGGTCCAAAAGGATCTGGAACGTCGAGAGGACATATAACATATAGAAAGTGCAATTATCAAATAGAGTACATAAGACGATAGAAAGTATATAAAACATTAGAAAGTTCATAAACATTAGAAAGTTCATAAAACATTAGTAAGTACATAAACATTAGAAAGTACATAAACATTAGAAAGTTCATAAAACATTAGAAAGTTCATAAAACATTAGAAAGTTCATAAAACATTAGAAAGTACAGTTAACAAATAGAATACATATAACAATAGAGAGGGTATCACTATGGAAGAAAGAATTGACCATGTAATTCATACAGTCAGACCGGAAGCTGTAGGAAGACTTGAGAAAGAAAATAGAACCTATGATGTTCTGGAAAAGCTTGAAATACCGTTCACCAGAATGGATCATGAGGCAGCGGCAAGCATTGATGATTGTCATGAGGTGGATAAGCTTTTACAGATTACAATTTGTAAGAATTTGTTTTTATGTAATACCCAGAAAACTAAATTCTATTTACTTATGATGCCGGGACATAAAAAGTTTGGGACGAAGAACTTATCCTCTCAGATCGGATCCGCCAGATTATCCTTTGCACCGGCGGAGTATATGGAACAATATCTGGATATTACTCCGGGATCGGTCAGTATCATGGGATTGTTAAACGATACCCACATGCAGGTGCAGCTATTGATTGATAAGGATATCCTTATGGATGAATACATCGGTTGCCACCCATGTATCAATACCACAAGCTTACGTATCAAGACGAGAGATATCTTAGATAAATTTCTTCCGTACGTCCAGCATCAACCTATTATGGTTGATTTATAAACATGTATAATATCTGGTTGACATCACTGTAAGAATAAATTATAATAAAACGACATATCAGTATGGTAGCGAATTATCACGCTACCATACTGAAGTATTTAGGGCATAACAGCGATATATTTGATGTTAATATTTGGATTTAGTGAGTAGAAGAAAGGCTTGGTGCTGAAAATGAAGGACAAATTACTACATACACCCGAGGGAGTCAGAGATATCTACAATTCGGAATGTGCAATGAAGCTAGCGTTGCAGAACAAACTCCATCATGTTCTTGAGCATTATGGTTTCCGTGATATTCAGACTCCGAGCTTTGAATTCTTTGATATATTTAATCAAGAAAGAGGTACGGTTGCATCAAAGGATATGTATAAATTCTTTGACCGCGATGGCAATACTCTGGTACTTAGACCGGATATAACTCCATCAATTGCACGCTGTGCGGCAAAATATTATAAGGAAGAGAATCTTCCGGTACGCTTAGGCTATATCGGGAATACCTATATAAATAACACCAGTTATCAAGGAAAATTAAAGGAAGTGACCCAGCTGGGTGCGGAACTTATTAATGATGACAGCATAGAAGCTGATGCAGAGATGTTAGCTTTAACCATTGAATGCTTACTCCAGTCCGGATTACTGCAGTTTCAGTTGGAAATCGGATATGCAGACTTCTTTTGTGCATTAGTGGATGAGGCCGGCTTTGAGGATGAAGAAGAAATAACCAACCTGCGGGAATTGATTGAGAAGAAGAATATGTTCGGTGTTGAGGAAATCATCATGTCCAAGGAAATGAGTGATGAACTAAAAAGCATTTTCCTTAAGCTCCCCGAGTTATTCGGTACGCTTGACATTCTGGAAGCGGCGAAGGTATTAACTTGTAACAGTCGTGCGCAAAGGTCGATTGAGCGTTTAGTGAAATTATATGAATTACTGACGGAATATGGGTATGAGAAATATATTTCGTTCGATCTTGGTATGTTGAGTAAATACAATTATTATACAGGTATTATTTTTAAAGCTTATACTTACGGTACCGGTGATGTGGTGGCAACCGGAGGACGTTACGATAATTTGGTAGGGCAGTTCGGTAAGGAGGCTCCTGCAATTGGGCTTGCGATTGTAATAGATCAGCTGATGCTTGCGCTATCAAGGCAAAAGCTTCTAACTGAGCCGGAGGCGCAGGATACGCTGATTCTATACGTAGCGGATTATCGCAAACAGGCAATTGCATTGGCAAATCATTTTCGTAAGGGCGGTATTAATACTATTCTACAGAAGTCGAACGATAATCTGAACACAGATGATTATATTGCTTACGCGAAGCGGATGAAGATCGGTGGAATTCTATATTTGGATAATGATAATGAGATTAAGGTTATGAATATTTCTGACGGCATGATGCAGGCAGTTCAGATGAAGGAATTCCTACAGTAGATAATTAGATTTGGTATCAGGAGAGGAAGATTAGGATGAGATATATTACGATTGCCCTGGCTAAGGGGCGACTGGCTTTTAATTCATTGGAGATTCTTGAGAAAATCGGAATTTCCTGTGAAGAAATCAAGGATAAGACCTCAAGAAAATTAATATTTATCAATGAAGAGCTCAAGCTCAAATTTTTCCTTGCGAAAGCAACTGATGTACCAACCTATGTTGAATATGGTGCTGCAGATATCGGTATCGTCGGTAAGGATACCATTCTGGAAGAAGGCAGAAAGATGTTTGAGGTGGTTGATCTGGGACTGGGTAAATGCAGAATATGTGTCGCAGGGCCGGCTTCGGCTAAGGAATTATTACAACATGGAGAGCTCATTAGGGTTGCAACCAAATACCCGAATATAGCAAAGGATTATTTTTATAATAAAAAGCATCAGACAGTTGAGATAATTAAGCTCAACGGCTCCATCGAACTTGCTCCGATTGTTGGATTATCGGAGGTTATCGTCGATATTGTGGAGACCGGCTCAACTCTTCGTGAAAATGGACTCGAGGTTTTAGAAGAAATCTGTAATATTTCTGCACGAATGGTTGTGAATGAAGTCAGTATGAAGATGGAACATGAACGAATCACAAAGATAATAAAAGATCTGAAGGAAGCGGTGTTACAGAAGTAATAGACAACAGGAATAGAATTATATATTATCTCCGGGTGCAGGAAAAGGATTCCGGTATGAAGAAAATTATAGAAAGGAAGCGTAAGAATATGAGAACGATAGAACTGAACGCTCAGACCAAAAAGAATATTCTAGAGGATTTATTAAAAAGAAGCCCGAATCAATATGATCAATATGCAGAAGTTGTTGCGAAGATATTAAACAATGTTAAGGAGAATAAGGACAAAGCGGTTTTTGCCTATACGAAAGAATTTGATCAAACGGATATTAACAAGGACACAATCAGGGTAACCGAAGCGGAGATAGAAGAAGCTTATCAAAAAGTTGATCCGCCCGTAATTGATGTTATAAGGAAGGCGAAAGCCAATATTGAGGTATATCACGCAAAACAGAAGCAATATAGCTGGTTTGATACCACCGACAATGGTACAATCCTTGGACAGAAAGTGACCCCGATTGCAGCAGTGGGTGTCTATGTACCGGGCGGTAAAGCAGCCTATCCCTCCTCAGTACTTATGAATGTAATTCCTGCGAAGGTAGCCGGTGTTGACAGAATTGCAATGACCACACCTCCCGGAAAAGATGGCAAGGTAAATGCAGGAACCTTAGTAGCAGCAAGGGAAGCCGGAGTTACAGAAATATATAAGGTGGGCGGAGCTCAGGCAATCGCAGCACTTGCTTACGGAACAGAAAGTATCCCTAAGGTTGATAAAATCGTAGGCCCCGGAAATATTTATGTAGCTCTGGCGAAGAAAGCTGTATATGGACATGTGAGTATTGATTCTATTGCAGGACCCAGTGAAATTCTGGTCTTGGCTGATGAGACAGCCAACCCTAAGTATGTAGCTGCCGATTTATTATCACAGGCAGAACATGATGAACTGGCTTCCGCAATCTTAATCACAACCAGCAGGGAACTTGCAACTCAGGTATCTATAGAAGTTGATCTATTTGTTGAGAAACTGTCAAGAAAAGCGATTCTTGAAAAGTCACTCGAGAATTACGGATATATCATGATTGCCGAAAGTATGGAAGAGGCAATTGATACCGCGAATGAAATAGCCTCTGAACATTTGGAAATTATCACAAGGGACCCTTTTATGGTGATGACCAAGATTAAAAATGCAGGTGCAATTTTTCTTGGGGAATACTCCAGCGAACCCCTAGGGGATTATATGGCAGGACCGAACCACATCCTTCCGACCAACGGAACCGCCAAATTTTTCTCGCCGTTAAGCGTGGATGATTTCATTAAGAAATCCAGTATTATTGCCTATTCGAAAGAGGCGCTGGAACCGATTTATAAGGATATCATGACCTTTGCCAATTCGGAGGGCCTGTCAGCTCACGCCAATTCCATAGCGGTGCGATTTGAAAAGTAATTTGACATTTAATCCGCTTAAGGTATAATTAATTAAAAGGCAAGACAAAGAGAATTTATTATAGTTGGCTTGGCAGAAGGGAGATTAAGATGGGAAGAAGTACTGAGGTAAACCGTAAAACCAAGGAAACCGACATCAGCTTGGAATTTAATCTCGATGGAAGCGGAAAGGCTCAGATTGAAACCGGAATCGGATTTTTCAATCATATGTTGGACAGCTTTATTAGACATGGCTTTTTTGATCTTAAGCTGGTAGTGAAAGGGGACTTATATGTAGACTCCCATCACACCGTAGAAGATACCGGAATTGTTCTTGGGCAGGCAATCAAAAGCGCGCTGGGTGACAAACAGGGTATTAAAAGATATGGATCTTTTATTCTTCCGATGGATGAAACTTTGGTTCTATGTGCAATAGATTTATCCGGCAGACCTTATCTGGTTTATGATTTGGAATTCTCTTCGGACAAGGTTGGTTATATGGAAACAGAACTGGTTAGGGAATTTTTCTATGCGATATCCTATTCGGCAGGAATGAATTTACATATTAAAATGTTAAGCGGTGGGAATGACCACCACATTATTGAAGCAGCCTTTAAAGCTTTTGCAAAGGCGTTGGATGATGCCTGCAGTATGGATGAACGTATTCAGGGTGTGCTATCAACGAAGGGTACAATTGATTAGATCATAAAATGAGCTATTGTTATGACATAATAGTAAATAACGAGATGAATTGGTTCGCCAATTCATCTCGTTATAAAGAGAAAGGCAATGGTATAACATGAAATTATTTCCGGCAATTGATATTAAAAATGGACAGTGTGTAAGGCTTAGACAGGGAAGCTTTCAGGATGTATTGGTATATTCTGATATTCCACTTAAAATAGCAAAACAATGGGAAGCTTCAGGAGCTTCCTTTATCCATATCGTAGACCTTGATGGTGCACTTTTGGGACATTCCGTAAATGATGATGTCATTCATGGAATTGTATCCGAAGTTAAAATACCGATTCAAGTAGGAGGAGGTATACGAACCATTAAGGATATCGAAAATAAACTAAATCTTGGTATTGAACGAGTAATTATCGGAACCAAGGCTGTGAAAGATCCGGCTTTCATAAAAGAGGCAATCGCAACCTTCGGGCCCAAACGAATTGTCATCGGTATCGATGCGAAGGATGGCATGGTTGCTATTGAGGGATGGGAGAAGGTCAGTAATTTTCAAGCAGTGAATCTTGCCCTTGAGATGAAGACCTACGGCGTAAAAACCATAGTTTATACCGATATCTCCAAAGATGGTATGCTTCAGGGACCGAATATTTCTCATACAAAAGAGATGGTTGATGCGACCGGACTGAATATAATTGCCTCAGGTGGAGTATCCTCCCTAAAAGATCTGGAAATGCTGCAAGAAATCGAAGTATATGGTGCGATTGTGGGCAAAGCACTTTACGAGAATAGAATTGATTTAAAAAAAGCAATCAGCTTATTTGAAAAACCTCAGGAGGTATAATCACTAATGTCTTATAAGAAAATCATACCCTATATCAATGCGGAGAGTGAGATACCTGCCAATGTACTGAAGATGGCGAAAAGCTATTCTTATGGGGGTGCTGACGAGTTATTTCTGTATAATTATTCGAAGGATGAGATATCCAGGGAAGAATTTTTATCTCTTGCTAAGACGTTGTCCAAAGAAATTGATATTCCATTTACCCTCGGTTGCTATGTAAGTCGGCTGGAGGATGTAAAAAAAGCTGTATATACGGGTGCTACCTCTGTTATGATAAAATATAATCTGTTGGAGAATAAGGCATTATTAATGGAATCGGCTGAGCGTTTTGGTTCAGCGAAGATTATGGTGGAGCTGGATATGGCGGAATGTATGGACGCAGAAGAAGATGTATATCATACATTATCGGAATATAAGGTTGGATGCGTGATGCTTAAACATGTAGCCTTATCTTCGAATACGCAAGCTAAGATTGAAGAATGTAAGATTAAGGTATGGATTCGTGACAGTCTGGTGCGTAACGATATCGCTAGTCTCATTTCCATCGATAATGTAATCGGAGTTTCGACGAATTTCTTTGAAAATAAAGATATCATGAAAGCAAAGCATGCACTGAAGGAAGAAGGAATTGATGTCAATGCCTTTGAGAGCAAGCTTTTGTTTTCGGATTTTAAAGTAGATGCAAATGGATTGCTTCCAGTCGTTGTTCAGGACTATCGTTCAAACGAGGTATTAATGCTTGCTTATATGAATCAGGAAGCATATAATAAGACCATTATGGGTGGAAGAATGACCTATTATTCTAGGAGCAGGAGTCAACTGTGGCTAAAGGGTGAGACCTCAGGTCATTTCCAATATGTAAAGGAGTTAACCCTTGATTGCGATAATGATACAATACTCGCCAAGGTACTCCAGATCGGACCGGCTTGTCATACCGGAGAGAAGTCCTGTTTCCATAAGGAGCTTATCAAGAAAGAATATAATAATGCTGATCCGCTCCATGTATTCACCGATGTTTATAATATCATCATGGACCGAAAGGTAAATCCCAAAGAGGGATCTTATACTAACTATCTGTTTGACAAGGGTATTGATAAAATCCTGAAAAAATGTGGTGAGGAAGCAACTGAGATCGTAATTGCGGCGAAGAACCCGGGTGCAGAGGAGCTTCGTTATGAAATTGCGGATTATTTGTATCATCTGATGGTACTGATGGCGCAGTGCGGACTTGACTGGAACGATGTCACCAATGAATTGGCACATAGGAAATAGATATGGCTAGATGGAACTTCGCGGGGAGTATTTGAGATTGCTTCATCATATCAGCTGTTTAGACTGTGGATTGAAACCATAGGATTTCATATTTTCATTCTGGCTTCGATTGATTCGCTGGAATCCTCTTATGGTTTTCTCCAGCTCTTCAATAGGTGCCATCATTAAAAATATGATATCCAATGGTTTCACTAAGGTTATGGAAGCTGATTTGATTAAGCAATTCGAAGTTTTCTTGGTCGCGAAGTACCGGTCTACCTCTAATCAAAAGGGCTACTCGAATTAAATATGTGCTGGATAGATTTTTTTCAATGGTTTTTATGTATTTGATATAAATAAAAAATTATTTTTCTTAATTATAGGAGGCTACTAACGTGCAAGTATATGGTGTGAATGAACTTAGAAAAATGTTTCTTGAATTCTTTGAGAGTAAGGGACATTTGGCATTAAAAAGCTTTTCGCTGATACCTCATAATGACAACAGCTTATTGCTGATTAATTCGGGCATGGCACCTTTAAAGCCATATTTTACAGGTCAGGAGATTCCTCCGAGAAACAGGGTAACCACCTGCCAGAAATGCATTCGTACCGGCGATATTGAAAATGTTGGTAAGACGGCAAGACATGGAACTTTCTTTGAGATGCTTGGCAATTTCTCTTTCGGAGATTATTTTAAACAGGAAGCAATCGCTTGGTCCTGGGAGTTCCTGACGGTAGTGGTTGGACTGGATAAGAATCGTTTATATCCTTCTGTATATCAGGAGGATGATGAGGCCTTTGAAATCTGGAATAAAGAAATCGGTATTCCTGCCGACCAAATTTTCCGTTTTGGTAAGGCGGACAATTTCTGGGAGCATGGCGCAGGTCCCTGCGGACCCTGTTCTGAGATTTATTATGACCGCGGCGAGAAGTATGGCTGTGGGAAGCCGGAATGTACCGTAGGCTGCGATTGTGATCGTTATATCGAGGTTTGGAATAATGTATTTACTCAGTTTAACAGCGATGGTAAAGGCAACTATACCGAGCTGGAGAATAAGAATATCGATACCGGTATGGGTCTGGAGCGACTTGCAACCGTTGTTCAGGACGTAAGTTCAATCTTTGATATTGATACAATCAAGGCAACCCGTGATAAGGTATGTTCGCTTGCCAAAGTAGAATACCAGACAGATGCGAAGAAGGATATCTCCATCCGTCTGATTACCGATCATATCCGTTCCGTAACCTTTATGGCTTCCGATGGTATTATTCCCTCCAATGAAGGCAGAGGTTATGTATTCAGACGATTGTTACGCCGCGGTGCAAGACATGGAAGACTTCTGGGCATTCAGGGAAGATTTTTAGCGGAACTCTCCAAGGTAGTAATTAATGAATCCAAGGACGGTTATCCGGAGCTTGAGGATAAGAAGGAATATATCCTAAAGCTACTTACCATTGAAGAAGAAAAATTCAATAAAACGATTGATCAGGGTCTTAGTATCTTGACCGACATGGAGAAGGAATTAGAAAATAAGAATTCTAAGGTACTTGCCGGTGAGGATGCCTTTAAGCTCTATGATACTTATGGTTTTCCGGTTGATTTAACAAAGGAAATCCTGGAAGAAAAAGGCTTTGAGGTAGACGAGAGTGGCTTTAAGAAGGCGATGGAGGTTCAAAGAGTAACCGCCAGAGCTGCAAGAGGCACGACCAACTACATGGGAGCCGAAGAAACCGTATATCAGCAGATTGAAGCCGGTATTACCTCCAAGTTCATTGGCTATGATAAGCTTTCCTGTGAGTCTACCATTATTGTTTTAACCTCGGAAACGGAATTGACGGACGAACTGATCGCAGGCCAGAAGGGTACGATTTTAGTTGAGGAAACCTGTCTTTATGCAACAATGGGCGGACAAGCCGGGGATACAGGGTTTATTGTAACGACCGATGCTGAATTTGAGGTTGAGGACACGATTAAGTTACAGGGTGGTAAGATAGGTCATGTCGGAACAGTAACCAAGGGCATCTTTAAGATAAAAGATAAGGTTCAGCTTCAGGTGAATGCTGCTCAAAGAGCTGCCATTTGCAAGAACCACAGTGCAACGCATTTACTTCAGAAGGCACTTCGCAGTATTCTCGGAACCCATGTAGAGCAAGCGGGATCCATGGTAAACGAGGACCGTCTGCGTTTTGACTTTACCCATTTTTCTGCTTTAACGCAGGAAGAGATTATGAAGGTAGAAGCCATGGTAAATGAGCAGATAGCGAATAATTTGCCTGTAAACACTAGAGTTATGAGTATTGAGGATGCAAAAAAAGAAGGCGCAATGGCATTATTCGGTGAAAAGTATGCAAATGATGTACGTGTTGTAGCCATGGGCGATTTTTCCAAAGAACTTTGTGGCGGAACACATGTAAATAATACAGGTGTCATTTCCGTATTCAAAATATTATCCGAGGCAGGTATTGCAGCCGGAGTAAGAAGAATAGAAGCACTGACCGGTAATGGGGTTCTCTCTTATTACAAAGAGCTGGAACAGGAGCTCCATTCAGCAGCAAAAGCAGCAAAGACGGAACCGATGCAGCTGACCGTAAGAATTGAAGGCTTCCTTGAAGAAATGAAAGCCCTAAAATCAGAAAACGAGAAATTAAAGAGCAAGCTCGCTAACAATTCCTTGGGTGATGTAATGAACCAGGTTGCTATAATCAAGGGTGTTAAATTACTTGCGGTAAAGGTACCGGAGGTTGATATGAACGAGCTTCGTAACCTGGGTGACCAGTTAAAGGATAAGCTCGGAGAGGGAGTTGTTGTTCTTGCTTCCTCCACAGCACCGGATAAGGTTAATCTTCTGGTAGTTGTGACAGAAGGTGCCATGAAACAGGGAGCCCATGCGGGAAATCTCGTGAAGGAGCTTGCTACACTTGTCGGTGGCGGTGGCGGCGGAAGACCGAACATGGCTCAGGCAGGCGGAAAGAATGCAGCAGGCATCGATGCAGTAATTGAGAAGGCAAAGGATGTTCTTGGAGACCAGATCAAATAGTTAGTAATAAGTCACGCGGTTTTCAGTTTTTTCCTAAATTGAATGGGATTAGAGGTGTTATATTGAATGAAGGTTGATAAAGGCTTCAAATTTAATTATTGGGAACTGAGTTATAGAAGAAAGCTAATCAGAACCCTTTGGGCAGGAATCCTAGTAGTTTTAGTACCTGTTGTATGTTATTTAACAAAAAGAAATGTTACATTAAGCTTGATTTTATCGATCTCCTCATTAACCTTATGGAGTATTCAATTGTTTTATAATGCAATACGTTTTTATCTTGAAAAAAAATAACAATACGAGCTGCTATATGGAAAGAGGTAAATTGCTTGTTGTCCGTGGGAGAAATTCCTTTCGAATGACAATTGGTTTTACCTCTTTCTTGAATTTGAAAATTGGTTAGGGTGTCAAATCACCCTATTTTTATGTCGATCGTCAATTTGCACAGGTCATAAATAGGTCATAAATAGGTCATAAATAATAAAAAAATATTGATTACTTTGTAACCTTTTCATTGGATTTGTTACTAATATTCAGGAGGTGCAGAAAGTGAATGAAGATTTTCAGGAAATATACAAGAAGTATGATAAGGAAATCTACCTCTTCCTTTTGAAACTGACCGGATACCGAAAGGATCTTGCGGAGGAGCTGACGCAGGAGACTTTATACCAGACATTTTTATCTTTACATAAATACCGTGGAGAATGCGGAATTAAGACATGGATCTATCAGATTGCAAAGAATACCTGTTTTAAATATTTTAAGAAAAATCCGATTCTTGTCAGCATGGATACAGAGGAGTTCATGGAAATTCAACTTCCGGATAAGGGGAAAGCACCGGAAGAATATTTACTGGACAGAGAATTTACTGATATTTTGATGCAAAGTATTCATCAGTTGAAGTCGAAATATCAGGATGTATTGATTTACCGTTTGTATCTTGAGATGCATTTTGCACAGATTGGTAAACTAATGAAAATCAGTGAAAATTCTGCGAAGGTAATTTACCATCGCGGTAAAGAGATGTTGAAGAAGGAAATGGAGGATCGACATTATGGAAAATAAAATTTGTTCGGTCGTGAAAGATCTGTTGCCCTTATATAACGATGATGTTTTAAGGGATGAGAGTAGAGAGTTTGTGGAAGAGCATCTTAAAGAATGTCAGGATTGCAGGCAATTTAACGCAGAAATGGAGCAACTTAGAATCACTCCGATACCCGAAGAAACGGAGAAGAATGAGAATACCTTTCTTGCTTCGGAGGAAGAGGATGCTGCCCATATCAAGGGTATAGCTTCCAGACTGAGAAGACGTAAATATAAAACAATTATAGAAATTGTCGCAGTATTTGTAGCTATGTTTCTACTATTTACGATGGTGTTTCAGCAAGCTACTATCTATGGTAATGGTATGGAGCCGACCTATCACTCGGGACAGAATGTTATTCTAAATAGAATGGCATATTTGATAATCCCTCCGAAAAGAGGGGATGTTATCCTTTATCAGCATTATGGAGAACTCTTGATTAATCGTGTTGTCGGAGTGCCGGGAGATAAGATAGAGATTATAGATAATCAATTGCAGATTAACGGGAAACAGGTTAAAGTTAAGAATATTGCCTCTGATATTGATCCCACAGGCGATATTACTTATCCGGTTATTTTAGGAAAGGATGAATATTTTGTCCTTGGTGATAATCTTTCAGTCGCGTTGGATAGCAGAACTAAAACGCATGGTATAATTACCGAAAAGGAAATCAAAGGTAAGGTTTTCTTTAAATCCATATCATTTATTAAAACAATAGAATATACTAAAATAATGTAGTTAACGAATAGGAGATTAAAGATATGAATAAGAAACTCATTAAGGAAATACTAAGCTGGGTTGCGGTAATTGTTATTGCTTACGTACTGGCACTTGCTATCAATAAATTCGTTCTCTATAAAATCAGTTCACCGACAGGTTCCATGGAAGATACATTTATGATTAATGAGAAGGTATTTGTTCTGCGTCCGGCTTATTTGTTCAGTAAACCGGGTAGAGGAGATATTGTCGTTTTCCCTGCACCGGATGAACCGGAAACCGACTATATCAAAAGAGTCATTGGTCTCCCGGGTGAGACGATTGAGGGAATTGACGGAGTAGTGTATATTAATGGAAAACCACTAACGGAGAATTATCTAAAGGAGAAACCGACCGGTGATTTCGGTCCCTTCAAAATACCTAAGGGTAATTATTTCATGATGGGTGATAATCGTAATATTTCCTTAGATGCAAGGTATTGGGAAAATAAATTTGTACCTTTAAAAAATATTGAGGGAAAAGCTATTTTTAAATATCCGCATTTAAAGTGGCTGTGGTAAATTGAGGGGCATAATGACACACATTATGTTACAGTTCAGCCTACAAGGATAGTGACAAGACCGGGAAAGAAATGTTTCCATATAGGAGCCGCTTTCGCTAAGTTGCATTACGTAGCGGTACATAAGGCTCTAAAGGACAGAGCCAAAGTAACGACGAATGCAAATACTCCTATATCGAAATCATTTTTCCCCGGTCCTGATACATCTCTTCGAAGGCTGAACTGCAACCACATTATCATTTCTAATGGTACGAAATATGAAAAACAGGTTGACGAAATTGAAATTTATGTTATAATCTTTTTAGTGCTATTCAAAAAATACCCAAACAGTTGTATACGCACAATACACAACTGGAGGGAGGTTAGGTGTGAACTATGTCAAATGTTATCGTCAAAGATAATGAAACATTAGATAGTGCTCTCCGCAGATTCAAAAGAAACTGTGCGAAAGCCGGTATCCAACAGGAGATCCGCAAAAGGGAGCATTATGAGAAGCCCAGCGTAAAACGTAAGAAAAAGTCTGAGGCAGCTAGAAAACGTAAATTTTAATTGAAAGAGACTTCCAGTGGAAAACCACTGGAAGTTTTTTATGTGTTTTAAGGATATGTCATGGATATCTCTGTATGATTGGGGTATCATAAGCCCACTTTTATTATGTCTATCGTCAATTTGCACAATTTCGCTCTTGAATGGTAATACATAAGATCGTTCATTCGCAACACGCTTCCGCTTGGATGAAGTACGTAGTGGTACATAAGGTCCTAAAATACAGGGCCTAAGTACCCAATGTGGTCAACTTAAGGT
>DBTU01000053.1:119165-181053 GCA_002307215.1 Lachnoclostridium sp. UBA1308 | reverse complement strand
TTATGGTCGGTTTCGGCTACTACCCAGTAGCCATCATCAGACGGGGTTATGCTTTTAAGGCTTCATTCTTTGCTATTAACGCCTCATCGTAAGTGTCATACCAATCGTAGTAAAGATCACAATCATCATTGCTACTGCTGTTATTTTTTGGCTTTTCCTCATGCGTCTCTGTATGTACACTTGCTATTACTTTTCCGTTATCATGGAAAGCCGAAACCACTAAAAAGTATTCTTTGCTCATAAAATTCCTTTCTCCAGTTAAAGGATGACCGGAAACCTGTGTGATAATTAATTATTTTTAATTCATCTTCAAACACTACGCTGTCTCCGCCCGGGAAGCGATATATCGGAGCCGTCCTTCCTTTTGTTAGCTGTTGCCCATCTATCAAATATGCATCGTATCCGCGTGAGTGAATTTTCAATGTGCAAGTATACCAAATATACTCACGTTATATTGTGCAGCATTTATACTTGCGCCAGTATACTCTATGATATATAATAAATTTGAAAGGTGGTGCTCCATGGAAAGAACGGGAACTTCTGCAACTAAGGCCAAGAATAAATATAATGATGCGAATTATGATAGATTATATCCCTATGTTAAAAAGGGTAAAAAAGCCGAATATGAAGCAGCAGCAAAAACAGCCGGATATGATTCCTTGAATGAATTCATCATAGATGCAATAGAAGAGAAGATATCCAGAACATAAAAATACCCCAGTCCTAATTGGCGGGGGTATAATATTGCTATTGTTGTGTTTTGTAAATAGAAAGATGCCCTATGTACAACCTTACCAAGTTATACACAGGACTCTTTTTATTGATTTATTTAGAAATGTTATACTTGAAAATTAATAACGCCGATAATTCTGCATATTTTTGTGACTAATCTACATTTTCCAAAAGTTACAAATATCAAAACAAGCCCATTAGTACTAAAATGTTATAGTAGTTATCTGCCGTATTCCCCATGAATGGCCTTGGTTACACATTGCAGTTCATTAATAGCGGTAGATAACTACAGTAATATTCGGTAGAGTCTATTCCCTAATAGATAAAATTCATAATTTAATCAGACACCAAGGCGGTGTTTGCTTTGTTTGATTTAAATAAAGGGGATATGCATATGGCTTGATTAAAGTCCCGTAACGGGGGCTTATTTTTTATTCTGTGAATTGTGTGATATTAAGTTATAGAGATTGAAAACGAACAATTGTTCCGACGTAATGATACTTAATTTCACTGCTACGTGCTGGCGCAATATAAAGGGGGATTTACTTTGGATAAAGATTTTGAAAACTTTGTAGCAACAAGATGCGAAACTGCCTTACTAGAAAGCGATGATTACTTGAAACTTGAGCGGGGTGATTGCGATCCTGTAGGCGTACAGGGGTTAGCTGAAACAATATGTTACAAAAAAGGATTTTCGGACGCAGTAAACTTATTAAAACTACGTTAAAATAAAATGTAGCCGTTGGCTTAAAAGTCAATGGCTACATTTTTGGCTACATGATAAAATATTCACTTTTCGCAACACGTTTCAAACCCTTAATGCAGTTAAGGGGACTTGAACCCCTACCCACTTGCGTGGACTAGAACCTGAATCTAGCGCGTATGCCAATTCCGCCATAACTGCAAGCGTTCCTGTAACTACGGAACGAACTTGATTATAACATAATGAATTTTTTATTTCAACACAAATATTTTTATGTTTAACTACATTCAGGGTTTTACTTTCGTTACAATATTATGATCTTACTTCAACACGGTATTTATTAAATATAGAAAAAAAGATGTCTGATAATAGACAAGCCAGTTGACAAATAATTCCAAATATGATATAACTAAGCTGTAATTAATAATACAACTTATTAAATTGCATGTACAAAAGAGTGATATCACAAGTGTTGCTATTAACCCATCATAGTAAGAAAAGGAGAGAGGATCATGTCAAAAAGAATTAGTTTCAAAATCGGTACCTTGTTTGCTTTCGCACTAATGATTACACTGTCATTTGCCGGTATAAAAGCTCTTGCAGCAGAAACTAAAGTAGTTACTGTTACGGTTCCGCAGACGGTTACCTGTCCGGATACCGCAATCAGCAGCGTATTGCAGTCTATTTCCAACTCAACCTACAGCTATAATGACGGGAGTTATAAGGGTACACTAAACTATACGGGATATAATAGCTTGACATCAACTTATTATGCATCGTATCCAGGCATAACATTATATACCTATCACTTTAATGTAACTTATTCAGGAACCGTTACGCAAATCGAAATAACAACAATTAGTGTTACAGCGACACGTGCCTATGATATTGTTGCGCCGTTGATAGCAATTGACAGTATCAGACAGTCGATGGCTAGCTCAACCTATAGCTATGATGACGGAAGCTATAGGGGCACATTGAGCTACGTTAGCTTGACCAACTGGTCACAAACTTATGCGTATGAGTATCCCGGCATAGTACTATATCATTTCACGTTTAATGTGAATTATGCAGGGACGGCCACCAGCTATTAGAAAGTACGGGAAGGATGCACTTATAAGAAAAATGTTAGGACAAGCTCCCGGTAAAATCCTTTGATAAAAAATGATCTTACGGGCTAATATAATATGGTAAGGAGCTGATGCGAGATATGTTTTGCAATCGTCAGCTCCTTTCATGATTTTAATTACGGCAGCAGTAATCCATGCCGGCATAGACGTACCGGTAAATAATAGAATAACGGCTGAAAAGCTCTTGACATCCAAGTTTTTGCGTATTAAAATTACAACATATTCCTCGATAGCTCAATGGTAGAGCACACGGCTGTTAACCGTGGGGTTGTAGGTTCGAGTCCTACTCGGGGAGTTTTTTGTCGTCCCGATTTTACTAAAGTACCGCATAAATGTTTCATGTTTCGGAAAATATATCCTTAGCGAAGCGAATTATTAATCATCAGAGCTAGCGACGGAGGTATATATGAAGACAATTTGGAAAGAAAACGGAACCTTTGAGGGTAGTGGAAAGGAACGGGGAGAATCCCTTTGGATACAAAAAGAGTACCGGAATGAGCACACAGAGGAAATTAAGGTCACTCGACCTTCGCTGCATATGGATATCACGGCTGAGGTGGCAGTAATCGGTGCAGGAATGGCAGGAGTTCTGACCGCCTATCTCCTTCAGGAACGTGGCCTGAAAGTGGTTGTACTGGAATGTCAGGAAGCGGGAAGTGGCATTACCAAGAACACCACGGCTAAGGTTACGTCTCAGCATAATTTGATTTATCATAAGTTGATGATGAGTAAGGGTGAAGATCGCGCCTGGGAATATGCGATGGCAAATCAGCATGCAATAGAGAAGTATGAGGAAATAATCAATCAGCTGGGGATTAGCTGTGACTATGAGATTATGCCAAACTATATCTATACTTTGGATAATGAGCAGAGGATCAAACAGGAGGTAGAGGCGGTTAAGAAGCTAGGACTTCCGGCTTCCTTTACGAGTGAGACTACGCTACCGTTTCAAGTGAAAGCGGCAATACGATGGGAGCGTCAGGCACAGTTTCACCCATTAAAATTCCTGGATGCAGTGGCTAAGAAGCTGACGATCTATGAGCATACAAGAGTAACACAGATCAAAAGTGGCGGGAATATAATCACGGATAAGGGAAGTATTCGGGCAAAATCAATCGTTATAGCAACACACTATCCGTTTATCAATGCACCCGGCTACTACTTTTTTAAGATGCATCAGGAAAGGCAGTATGTGAGTGCGTTTCAGGGTGAGGACATTATGCAAAAGGCGCGGCTGGACGGGATGTATCTGGATGCAGACCCATACGGCTATTCCTTCCGCAGATATAAGGATTATCTACTTATCGGAGGCGGTAGTCACAGAACCGGCAAGTATAAGCCTTTGAATGCTTACACAAAGCTTGAAAAAGCCGCCTTAAAATGGTATCCGAAGGCAGAAATTAAATACTCCTGGTCCAATCAGGACTGTATGACACCGGATTCAATCCCCTATATCGGTAAATATTCTGTAATCACGCCGAATATCTACGTGGCAACAGGCTTTAATAAGTGGGGAATGACAAGCTCGATGGTATCAGCAATGATTATCAGTGATATGATTATGGGAAAGGAAAATGAATATCAGAAGGTATTTAGTCCAAGCAGGCTTATGCTCTCCGGCAGCAAGAAGTTTCTTAAGGATGCGGGTATCATTACAGCCAGTCTATTAAAGGAGCATATGAAGATACCGCATGATCAGATAAAGAATATCGAGGTTGGAAAAGCGGGTGTAATTAATCATGACGGGGAACGGTATGGGGTATATCGTGAAGCGGAAGAAAAATATTATTTTATCACTACAAAATGTCCTCACCTTGGTTGTAGTCTGGAATGGAATCAGAATGAGCTGACCTGGGACTGCCCGTGCCATGGTTCACGCTTTGATTACCGCGGAAAGCTAATCAGTAATCCGGCGATGAGGGATGTATTTGACTCCTGCCTGCGAAAAAAGAAACAATGAGAGGCAAAAGGGTACAGAATAACCATGGGAGGGCTAGCTTTATTTAATTATTAGTATTCCGTGGTTATTTTGTTGTTGATAAGTCCACGATATTCGACATGTTCGGAATGCAATATATTGCTTGGCAGATAAGCGAAAGTATAAATTAAGGCTTGCTTTTTAAAATAATTCTTGCTATAATAAAGTTCGTTCGCTGGACATCCTCCGGTGAGAATATGAATTTGCAGTCATGGCGGAATTGGCATACGCGCTAGACTAAGGATCTAGTTCCAGCAATGGAGTAGGGGTTCAAGTCCCCTTGACTGCAGTTAAAAAGAAGTGGCTAATGACGTAAGTCAATAGGTACTTTTTTTTTACTAAAGTGGGACTTGAACCCCTTGGTCAATGTCCCCTTGACTGCAGTATTATAATGAAAAGAATCAAACTTTCGGGTTTGGTTTTTTTTTAGGGCCTGAAAACAGAAAAAGGTATTAATATTACAGTTTGGCATAAATTTAAATGAACTTACTTATCGATATGGGGAAATAAATACATCTGTATTACTATAATAATTATGGAAAGAGGTTAATAGTAGATGAGAAGAATTATTATATTCATAATTTCAGTAGTATTCCTTAGTTTAATGTCCTGCAGCAAGAGAGATACTGTCGAAGAACCTACTAAACCGATTGAACCCACTAAACCTACTGCAACTACCAAACCATCTGAAGCTTTAACAACACCAACCAATGCTATATTAGGTGAGAACGATATTAAGTTGACCGATGAAGATAAGGATAAGCTGGGTATCCTAATAAAATGGATTTATAACTCGAATATAATTTATAGTGAAGAGGACGGATTGGTATTACAGTTATCCGATGAGATTGAGCTTTTACCCACGGATCAAGACAAAATAAATTTTGTAATTAATATGGTGGTGTTTGAACATATGATAGGATCTCTTGCAGCTGACGGTATGCTGTATACCTTCACTGCAGAGGAAGCCGATGCGTTAATATATGCAGCTGTCGGGGATAAATTCGATGAGCATAAAGCGTCTGAATACATAAGCGATTATACGGATGGAACTTATAGCTATTCCATGGTAGGTGGGGATGGAGCTACCTGGTGGCCTTATATAGAAATTGATCGTGTGACTTTGATTTCGGAGAATGAAATTCAAGTTGAGGGAGTGTTAAAAAGTGAGCACGACGCATATGCAGAGGTTTATTCATACGATTTTGAAGCAGTTGCCATCAGGAATTCGGATAGTCCGTTTGGAGGATTTACCTTAAAAGAATTATCTGTTTATTAGTTGGATTCTTTATTCGGACTGTTTTGCCTTCTTTTTCGACCGCTTATTAAAATTATCCGTAAGTACACTGATGTTTCCATCAACTTCAAGGATAGTAGCAGATGTCGTATCAACAGCAATAAGTACATCGAGTCCGTCTTTAAAGGTAGCTACTTTTGAATAAATAACATGATCAAGAGTAATATTGGTTTTGTTTTCCTTATATAAGCATAAAAAGGATTCCATCTGAGTTGAGTCTTTATCAGAAAAAATCGGATTTGAATCAATTGCCTGTACACGGTCAGAATGGTATACTGAGGAATAATACACACGGAATTAAGGATTACAGAAAGAAAGGATCAGTATGGCGAACTTAAAACTTATTGAAATGATAAAGAAGAATCCGAATGCGATTATATCTATTGAGAATCCTACTGATGAGATGAAGCTATTGGCGATTAAAAGTAACGGACTTTTGTTGGAATATATCGATCATCCAACGAGAGAGCTACAGGAGTTAGCGATAGACAATAATGCCGGGGCGATTAGATTTATAGAGAAACCGACAGAAAATATGATGATAAAAGCGATCAAGGATAAATGGATTAACCTGGAGTATATAAAAAGTCCATCCGAGCAGGTAATCAGATTAGCGATGAATCAAGCCGGATGGGCAATTAAATATATTAAAAATCCAAATGAGGAATTGCAGTTATTAGCGGTCAGTAAGAATTACGATTCCATTAAATTTATTAAAGAGCCTTACGCGAGTGTACAGGAAGCGGCTGTAACAATCAATTATGAGGCCTTAAGATATATCAGTTCTCCTACACCTAAGGCAGAACTGATAGCCATCAAGAACAATGAGGGGGCTATTAATTTTATCAATGACCTAGATAAGGAAAAAATAATAGATTTCCTGAAAGTAAATATTTTGGTTTTGAAATATGTGATAAAAGAAATATCGAAAGATGAACTGGAAGAAGTGTTAAAGGAAGTGTTATCAAAGGAAGAAGTGGAAGAAAAATATGTCAGAGATTATTTAAACTACGACGTTTTAGAGGATTGTGATATCAAACAGATGGACAAGGTAATGATGATTAACAGGTATGGGAGTAAAAAGGCAAAAAAGATAGCAGTAGATGAAAAGCTGAAGCTGCTATAAAGAAGTGTGAAAATAAAAAGCTATTTTCGCACGGCGAATTTGTACTTGCGTCCAAATTCGCAGGTTATGGTAAAATGGAGGATGAAAATGAATTATATAGATACATTAAAGAGCGTTAAATTAGTACAAGCTACCGGAGAAGTACCATTAATTGTTGGGGAAAGTGGAATAGGAAAAACCGCTTTAGCCAAAGAAATTGCGAAAGAAAATAATTGGAGCCTAATTATTATTGATGGAAATCTCCTAAAGGAAGGTGAAATCGGTGGTCTTCCTACGATAGAATCCTATGTTGAAATGAATGATAAGGGAGATAAGACAGAAATGAAAACGACTGTTTATGCCATTCATTATAAGCTAAGAGAGATTGATGATGAGATTGCGAAGGGAAAGACGGTTCTATTATTTGTGGATGAGATAAATCGTTGTGAGCATACCGTACAACAGGAGCTTATGAATCTAATATTAAATAGGGAAATTAACGGCTATCAGTTATCTGAGGATGTAAGAATATTAGCAGCCATGAATCCCTCCGGTAAATATGGATCTAACTTTGATTATCAGGTTGTGGATATGGATGCGGCGCAGGAGAATCGATTTGTATGGCTGAATATGGAGCCGGATTATTTACAGTGGATCGGTTGGGCAATTGATGTGGGGATTGAACAAAAGGTAATAGAGTTTATTCAGGCTTTCCCGGAATATTTGCAGAAAATTAATGAGGATAGTATAAGCGCAACTCCCAGAAGCTATGAAAGAATTTCTAAAGCTTACAGGTTTTATAAGGAGCAAAAAGATTCCATACCCAGATCGGTATTTTTAAACGTTATCAAAGGTAATGTAGGTAAATTAATTGCACAAGAGTTTATCAACTTTATTGAATCAGACTATACACCGATCATATCATTTGAAGATGTCTTTATAGAAGACTCTTTTTCGGAATCGATAATAGAAAAAGTAAAAAGAGAAACACACACAAGACTGTATATAGTGGCAAAGAATATTCTTAAGAATCTGGAATCAAATATAGACAACTATAGCAATGAACCAAGTTATTATGTGAATCGATTAATAGAACTTTTGAGAATATATCCTGTAGACTTGCGCGTGGGAATCATGAAAGATATCAGAAACAGTTATTCTAATCTATATAAATATGCCATCGAAAATGAAGCCTTTGTAGAATTGTACTTTGAAGCTTTGCAGCAATGAAAGGTTAACATATGGAAACTTATTTTGATAATCAGTTGATTGAGCTACGTGAAAAAGCAAAGGACATTATGTTTCGTTTTTCACATGAGAAAGAGAAAGATGATAAATCAATTTTAATAATATCGGAAGATTTTAGGAAGGAGTTCTTTTGTCTGGTTGATAAAGTTAATTTAAGACTTATGGAAGACAAGGATAACTTCTATGGATACTTTTTGTTTCAAATGTCAAGAGAGATTAGATTTGATTTTAGCAGCCCCACCGCTGTGAATTTTAAAGGGGCTAACTATGTCATTTACTATAATCCAATGATTTTTTTAAGGCTTAATATAAGACAAATGGAAAGTACCATTAAGCATGAAATACTACATATCGTATCCCTGCATTTAATCAGAGCAAAAGAATATAAGGGAAGGTATAACGTATTGGCTGTTAATATGGCAATGGATATCGTCGTTAATAAATATTTGACATATTTACCGGGGTATGCCACCACTTTAGAATGGGTAAATCTGAAATATAATTTAAGGCTCGAACCCTATAGACCCTTTGAATATTATGTGGAGCAGCTTCAAAAGGTTATCGATATACCAGAGCAGGAGGAAGAGACCTTGAAGGAAGATGCTTCAGAGGAAGATAAGAAGGAGGTTGAAGTTACAAAAGAAGATACTCCGGAAGCTGAAGGTTCAGAAGTAGATACTTTGGAGGCTGATACATCACAGAAGAATCCTCTGCGAGACCATATTGCTTGGTACGAGAGTACTGAGCCCGAATATAGTTCAGAAAAAACCCATGACCTCTGGGAAGAGTCCGGTGATATCGATGAGAAAACCATGCAGGAATTTACGGAAAAGGTGATTCGTAATTCCGAAAAAGGGGAGCTTCCGACTTATCTGGAAAGTATGATAGCGGCTCTAAAGAAAAATCATGGGGAATTGCCCTGGAATCTGTATCTTAATCGGTTGATGGGTACTGTTGAAAGTAATAAAAAGAAGACTGTTACGAGAAGAGACAGAAGGCAGCCGGATCGATTGGATCTAAGGGGACAGCTTCGGAGTCATAAAGCGAAAATAGTTGTTGCGCTGGACATAAGTGGAAGTATTAGTGACGATGAAATCAAGCAGGCAATGAAAGAAGTGCTTAATATCGTAAAAAATTATAATCATGAAATTACGATTTTGGAATGTGACGATAGAATCAGACGTGAGTATAAAGTAAAATCTGTGAAGGATATAAAGACAAGAATCAGTAAAATCGGAGGTACCAAATTCAACCCGGTCTTTGAATACGCGAATCAGAACAAGGTAAATCTTCTGGTATATTTTACGGATGGCGAAGGTGAACATAAGTTGAAGGTAATACCCAGAGGATATAAGATTTTATGGGTCATTTCCGGGCAAGGTGATCATCTCTCCCTAAGAGAACCTTACGGAGCAGTAAAGAAATTAAGTAATATAAAAAAACAAGATAATTTGATCGATAGTAACGACGTAGAAAAAGGTGGATATTCCATGAATAACCAAGAAAAAATGATATAAAGTTACACAAATCTAATTTGAATCGATACCGGTTTCGCTAAGAGATAATGAAATAAGTACAGCTTAAATCGCAATTCACCAATAAATTCATATAATATCATAGAAAAATAAGTTGTTTGTTTAAAACATCTTCAATGAGAAATAATATGAATGAGGTGTTTATGATGGCAAAATATATAAAAAAACCGGTACCGGTGGATGCAATTGAATACAGACGCGGTATGGAAGATGGCTTTGATGACATTACAACAGCAATTAAGTCAGGCTTGGAGCCGGATAATTATGTTAATCCGTTGAAATCCGATGAAGTACCTTTCATACGAACTTTAGAAGGTAAACATTATATTAGTGAAGGCGACTATATTATTACAGGTGTAGATGGTGAAAGATATCCTTGTAAACAAGGTATATTTCGTAAAACATATACTTTGTTTTAGCATATTCCAGAGAATGATAAGTAATCGAAATATTGTACCGATACCTACGGATTCTCATCGGTAATATTCATATTACTTAATTTAATATTACGCCAATTTTTATTCTCATTAATGCAGATTTCGTTTACTTTTGATATGAGCAGTTCATCTTTGTTATTGTCGTTATAGGGCGGAGACAGGGTGTCATAAAGATATTTATGATACTTTAATATCTCTGTGGTCGTTCTATATTCAACCCAGTTTTCCTGAAAATTAAATTTTATTCTTATGGAGGAAGCAATGGTTATGAACGAACCCATAAGGGCAACTATGAATTTAATATAATTATGACTGTCGATAAATAATATGGTAAATGGAATAAAGGAGGACAGAATAATATCTGCAAGGATCAGTACTGTATACCATCTCTTGCAGGAGATAGATTTCTTGTCATAATATTTAAGACTGTTTTTTAAATATTGCATAGCAAGTTGGTCGTTATTTCTAATTTTCATAGTCGGAAAGAATACCTCTTGTTATTTCTGCGGCACTTATGACGCTATTTGAATAGTAGGTTTTACACTGAATTGATTCCGGTATTGTTCGCGGGGAATCTTTCATCAATCGGTCATCAATTAAGATTGAATAAATTTCTTTTATGTGGTGTTCGCTGAATGCTATTTCTAACTCTGCCTGTACATTGTGACTACTTAAAGAATTCTCGGTCAAGAGTAGGAGAAATATATCCATAGTTGCAATTACTTCACCGATTTTTTCCATAGGGACATCGTTCATACCCGGCTGATAGTACCAAATATAATAATGTTCCTTTGATAATTTTAAATCCTTCAAAATGGTTTCAAGAATAGTTCTGTCTAAACCGCTGTATGCAAAAAATACACGTGTCATAGTTTTCGACTTTCGAATTGTATTTGGTACAATATATGCCTATCCTATATATAAAATGCAATGGTCTATGATTTACTTGCCTTCATCGTATATTTATTAGCGGTGTGGGTATTTTTTTGTACTCGTAAACGGTAACAAAATTGAAAAAGGTATATAACAGCAAAAATAAGTGACACGAAATGTTAATCCTTGCATATATTGTTATAGAAAAATAACATATTTAAGGAGGATTATTTTATGAAGAAATCAACAGATAGCGCCAGCTTGGTAGAGGTTATTGATAGAATTCTGGATAAAGGAATTGTTATCGATATCTGGGCAAGAGTTAATTTGGTAGGAATTGAGTTATTATCCATTGAAGCAAGAATAGTTATCGCAAGCGTAAGGACCTGGCTTTGCTATGCAAATGCAGTAGGGTTGTTAAGCCATGAACATAGCCGTGAAGATGAGGTGTTTGCATTAGCATAGCATAGCAACTAAGCACGTTAAGCGGAAAGAAACTACTATTTTATGAGAATGGATAAAGTATTTGTTTATCACTTAAGATTTGTCTTATGCATATATTATTTTAAGAATATAAAGAAATAGGAGGATATATTATGAAGAAGTCAACTGATAGTGCAAGCCTAGTAGAAGTAATTGATAGAATATTGGATAAAGGTATTGTTATTGATATCTGGGCTAGAGTAAACCTGGTAGGAATTGAACTGTTATCTATCGAAGCGAGAATTGTAATTGCAAGTGTAAGAACCTGGCTTTGCTACGCAAATGCTGTAGGTTTATTACAAAAACATCATGAGCATGATGAAGAAGAAGCTTTTGCACTGGCATAATAGAGATGCCCAAAGCGGTAGTTTAGAACTTAATAGCTAAAACAGATGCGAGGATTTTACCAAATATTGCGTAAAACCCTCGCATTTAAGTAGATTAAAATAAATAAGTCTACGAAATGGCTGATAACAATGGAGGCAGAATAAATGAGTGAATCAAAGGTTCTTGATTTAGAGACAAGTGAATATGTTGTAACAAATTATATTAAAAACTTAACAAACAGAGCTATCTTGTATTTGAATAATGGTTACCCTGTGCATTTAAGAGGGCTTGCAGGTGTCGGTAAAACCTCATTAGCATATCATATAGCAAAAAAAATAAACAGACCGATTTTACTAATCTGTGGAAATGAAGATATTAATAATGAAAATTTAATTGGTGGTTATTCCGGTGTCAGAAGATATTTTTTAGAGGATAATTTTATTACATCGGTTTATAAAAAAGAAGAGTTGATACGAAAATCATGGAATGATGGAAGACTTTTGACAGCATGTAAAGAAGGGTACACCGTTATTTACGACGAATTTACAAGGACACCACCGGAGATTAACAATGTGTTTTTGTCTATTTTAGAAGAAAAAATAGTAGATGTTCCATATGGAAATGATAATACTTTTATAAAAATTCATCCGGAATTTAAAATAATATTTACAAGCAATCCGGAAGAATATATTGGTGTATATCGGTCACCTAATGCACTTACCGATCGAATGATTACAGTTGACATGGTTAATTTGGATGAAGATACCCAAAATCACATTATTATGTCCAGATCGGGTATGAGTCTTGAGGAGTCACAAAGAATAGTCAACTTAACCAGACTTATAAAAGTCAAATTCAATGATGCGGACTATGTATCAATCAGAGGTGGTATTATGTTAGCGAAAATAGCAAAATCCGCTAAAATTAAAATGGTATCGTCAAATGCTACTTTCCGACAGATTTGTAAGGATATCTTCAGTTCTATTAACATTTCCTCAGGGCTATCGGTAGATAAAAAAGAGGAACTAAATAAGATAATCGATGAAGCAATCGACATTCTATTTGTTAAGCAAATTACAAATGATTAATACTTAACGCGGCTTTACGCATAAATTTAATGATAAAATAGTTCTTATCACATTCCAGCAGCTATGAAAGGACTAGAAAGATCTATTAGCAACTGGAGAAATGGAGTTAATTATGAAAATTTCTGAAATTTCGGACAGCGTGAATCGATTTTTTAAGGAAACACTAAATCAAAAATGCAGAATATTGTCAGTGACACCGAATGATAAAGAATGGGAGGTACGTTGTGAGGTAAATATAGATCCGAATTATACTGCCATAAGGGGAATAGGTGATATCGTTGAGATTTATGATGTAATCCTTAATAGTACGATGGAAATAATCAGCTTTACATTAAAAGAGACAAAAAGAAAAGCAGCATTAGATAATGAATAGAGCATTAATCTATTATCGATGAAATTGAATTCCATAGGAAGCATCTACTTATATGGTGCTGATTGACAGGGGAGATTGTAATGGAGGAAAAGAAACTTTTTGTTTATAAGGTAGCAGAAGCGCTAAGTAAAGATGTAGGAAAAGCAATTGCAAGAATTGATCAAAAGGAAATACAGATATTAGGAGTATCCATCGGAGATATCATTGTGATTAAGGGAAAGACTTTGGCATTGGCCAAAATTTTACCTGCTTACGATGAATACAAAGGAAAAAATCTAATCCAGATAGACGGAATATTAAGGCGTAATGCAGGAGTAGGTATCGATGAAAGTGTTGAGATTGGCAAGGTTGATGTAGAAGATGCAAAGTCTGTTGTAATAAGCTGTGCCGATAAAAATGTTGAATCGGATGAGGATATTAAGTATCTGAAGAGTGCAATTGAAGGTACCGCAGTATTTAAAGGAAATTATCTTAGAGTCAAAACAATTGGATATTCCTCCCGTGAGTATATCATTACAGACACCAAGCCCGAAGGTGCAGTCCGAATCACGAAGGATAGTATAATTAAATTAAAAAATGAAGGTGCATTTAAAAAGGACAACAGGGTTACTTATGAAGACATCGGTGGTCTGGAAAAGCAAATTCAGCGTATACGAGAAATGATTGAGATGCCACTCAAATACCCTGAAGTCTTTCGTCGTCTGGGAATTGAAGCCCCGAAAGGGCTACTTTTATTTGGCCCTCCGGGAACCGGAAAAACTTTAATAGCCAGAGCAGTCGCCAACGAAACCGACGCATATTTTACGCATATTAATGGGCCTGAAATAATTAATAAATTTTATGGAGAAAGTGAAGCAAGACTGAGAGAGATTTTTGATACAGCAAGTAATAATGCTCCCAGTATCATTTTTCTGGATGAAATTGATGCGATATCGCCGAAAAGAGAAAGTGTAAACGGTGATGTTGAAAAGAGAGTGGTAGCGCAACTTTTAGCCCTGATGGATGGACTGAAGGATCGGGGTCAGGTAATTGTTATAGGGGCGACTAATATACCAAATGCTATTGATCCGGCCTTACGAAGACCCGGCAGATTTGACCGGGAAATAGAGATTGGAATTCCTGACCAGAAGGGAAGGCTTCAAATACTTCAGGTTTATACCAGAGATATGCCTCTGGATGACAGTGTGGATTTGGAACGATTGGCTGAGCTTACGCATGGATATGTAGGAGCGGATTTGCAATCACTGTGTCGTGAAGCTGCAATGTCGGCACTACGTAAATTTTTCCCTCAGATTGACTTTACAGCTTCCGATATACCATATCCGGTGATTGAAAAACTAAAGGTTACAATGGAGGACTACCGGAATTCCTTGAACGAAATTGAACCTTCCGCAATCCGAGAGGTTTTCGTAGAGATTCCGAATGTTGATTTTAATGATATAGGTGGCTTGGATGAAATCAAGGAAAAGATAATTAAAAGCATCGTATGGCCGGAACAGTATAAAGAAGCATATAATTATTATGGATGCAAAGCACCGAAGGGCATATTGTTTTATGGAGCGCCGGGTACCGGAAAGACATTATTTGCAAAAGCGATTGCTTCCTTGAACAATGCAAATTTTATATCAGTGAAAGGACCTGAGCTGTTATCAAAATATGTAGGCGAATCAGAAAAAGGGTTGAGGGAGATATTTAAAAAAGCAAAACAAGCAGCGCCTTGTATTATTTTTTTTGATGAAATTGATTCCATCGTACCACTCAGAGGAAGAAATAATGATAGTAATGCTACGGAAAGAATGATCTGCCAAATGCTTACGGAAATAGACGGTATTGAAGAGCTTAAGGGTGTTATAGTCATAGGTGCTACCAATCGTCTTGATATTGTTGATCCGGCTCTTTTAAGGCCGGGTAGGTTTAACATGCTATTGGAATTTAAATCTCCCGATTACGTTGGTAGAGTTGAAATATTCAAGATTCACATAGCAGGTAAGCCATTAGCTGAGGATGTAGATCTGCATGAATTGGCTACAATCACCAATGGTCGCACCGGTGCAGATATTATGGAAATATGTCATAAGGCAGCAATGAATGCATTAACGGAGTATATAGATAATCAGGAACAGAATCAGAGCGAAACGAATAGGAATAAGATAAATAGGAAGGATTTTTTGAGTGCTATTGAGGAAGGTGATTAAATGTCAATGCCGGGTAAGTACATATATTGTTTTATCAAAGAAAAGGATGCTATCAATATTTGCAGTTCTTCTTTTGCAAACATAATATCTCCGGTATATACCCTGCCATATAAGGATATTTCGGCTGTCATCAGCAATACGGATGTCTATGAATTTGATCCGACACGAAAGAATGTACTTAATCACCAGAGGATAATAACTAAGGTGATGGAAAAATATACAGTAGTTCCGGTTGCTTTTGGAACGGTGAGCAACAATAAAAAGGATATTGAAAGCATTATTACCTCAAATTATGAACAACTTCGAAAACAGATAGAAATACTGGAGGATAAATCAGAAGTAGGCCTTAAAGTCACATGGGATAGCAATTATTTTAATCAGGATGTCGAGAATGATGAAATAAAAGTGCTGAAAAGCAAGGTGTTCGGTAAAGAGGAAGACGAGGTTCTACTTGATAAAATACAGCTGGGTAAATTGGTACAGGCGGTAATTGAGAATAAGAAGGTGGAGTACTCGGATAAAATATATGCTCCGCTCAGTGAATTAGCAGTTGACAGTAAGTTAAAGGATGAAATACCGATTAAGACCGTTTTTAATTCCTATTTCCTGGTAAAGAATTCCGAGAGTGAGAAGTTTGACAAGGAAGTGGAAAAATTGAGCCGGGTATTTGAAAACAAATTGGTATTCAATTATACGGGTCCCTGGCCTCCCTATAACTTTGTGGATATTCGAATCAATTTTGATTTAGAAAACAAGGAATAAGAGATACGGTTTAGATTCGGTATTACAAAAAAATAAGTTGCCATAAGATATAGCTACTTATTTTTTCGAGAAAGTAAACTTTGATTCATCGAAATAAATAAGTAGCTCTCTTACGGTAACCGACTATTTTTAATCATCACTTCATAGTTTGGAGCAGCGTTTTATTATCAATAAGCAAAATATGTATTCCATAATAAGTACCATTTATGAAACTATATTATTTTAGGTATCGCCCCAAATATTCATCATATTCCATCCACCATTGATCCCTGTGTACAGCTTTTGTGGGATTGGTTTTTGGAGAAGCTATTTTTGGAGAATCAACTTTTGGTGGATTTACCGTTGGGTGAATTGCTTTTTTGGGAGGGAGTTTTTGAATATCATTTTTCACATCTGCAAGTGAAGGTGAGTCTTTATAATTTAAATTTTGCGGAGCCTTAAGACTGGAAGAAAAAGGCTGTGAGAAAGAGGTCTCTGTATGTTTGGGGTAGGCAAACGGAGGTGGTATTTTAGTTTTCTGTAATATTACAGGTTTCATAGAAAAAGTCGGTATGCTGGGGACTCTGGAATATACAGAATCGTTAATGCCCTTTTCGTTTTGAGCGGGCTGTTCATTTGGATTGTAATGATAAGATGTTTTTTTTGAATAGTGATAACTGTCCATATTACCTCCTCATAGCGCAATAATAAGTTGATGAGATTTTATACATTATATTGCGGTCGTTGCTAATTTGTGCAAAGAATTTTAACAATAAAAGGTTCCGAAAAGTTTTCAAGGATTGCCACATAACTTAGTATGTACCGAATATAATGTGTAAATATAGTTTTTAGTAAATGCACAAATCGAGATTGTTTTGCGAAAAATCTTACATTGGCTATGGAATTAAGGAGTGGACAAAGATGAAAAATAATGATGAGGATCGGGGCGGCTTCTTTTCAATGTTTACAGGGATAGATAAACTTATTAACGTTGTTGCTGATATGGTGGAAAAAGATAAAGAGGAAGTACATATTAACGGAGATATCAAACCGGATAATCAAAGAAAGATCACAGGAAAATATGGAATAAATATAAAGCTTGCGCCTGATAAGTTGGACGGCTTCAGTAATATTAGGTTTGATGATACAACAAACAGAAAAGAAAACGGTCCGAAAATAGTAGTACCGGTTACCGATGTTTTTGAGGAGGAGGATAAGATAACTGTAGTTTCAGAGCTACCCGGTGTTAAAAGGGAAGATATTGAATTTTATTTGGATAGGAATACGATAACTATCACAGCTACAAAGAAGGATATTTGCTACTCGAAAAAGGTAGAGCTGGATTTCATTCCGGAAAGAGATTCAATCAAGGAGAATTTTAATAATTCCATTTATTCATTGATGATTTGTAAGAGGGCAGAGGAAAAGTGATAAAACAAAAAGGAAAGTGATGAAATGGGTCTAATTAAATCAGCATTCAATATATTCGAACTCATATATGATGAAGGAATAAAAGAATGGTTGGATGAAACTAAATATATGGAAGCATTAGAGGAATTGTATTCAAAATTGATAAGCGGTGAAATTACAGAAGACGAATATGATGAGGAGGAAGCTATAATACTGGCACAGCTCAAAGAAGTACGAAATTACAAAAAAGATAATGGATGATAAGACGATTTACCGCTACAAAACGTCTTATGGTTTAGTGAAAATATAGGTAGCGGAGGAACGGGGCCCAGATGAGCAATTTATCCGAAGAACAAAAAGAAATGACTCTTCTTGAACTCCTTGACAGACTTTTAGACAAGGGAATTGTTATACATGGTGACTTAATGATTTCAATTGCTGACATTGATCTCATCTATTTAGGGCTTAGATTGGTTATCGGATCTGTCGATACCATCAGAGGAGATAGGAAGGTTAATAAAAATGATGGACGAAAATAATTATTATATTTATTGTATTGCATTAAACGCATTTGATATCGAGGAGGAGGTCATAGGTCATAACCATCAAATAATTTTTAAGGTGGTATATAAGGACCTCGCAGCCTATGTAAGTAGAACAGCTTTAACCTATTTTGAGACCAGTTATGATAATCTTCAGTGTCATGAAAAGGTGATTTCTGAGTTGATGAAGAATACCGGTGTGCTGCCTATGTGTTTTTCGACAATTTGTAAATCAAAGGAAAGCGTAATAGAAATGCTTCAAAAATATTATGATCAGTTTATTCAAAACCTTGAGGATGTTGCAGGAAAAGTCGAGCTGGGTATTAAAGCGTTTTATAAAATCGATTTTGAGGAGGAAGATAAAAAGGACAAGGAATTATTGAAGATCCCAAAGGACTATATGTTGAAGCGATATGAAAGATATTGTAATAGGCAAAAGCAAATCAATGAAATATTATTACCGATAGAAACGAGCCATAAAGTATTAGTCGAAATTGCTGCCGACAGCTGTTATACAAAGCCACTAAAAAATAATTTAATCTTTAACGCCTCCTATTTAGTGCTCAAAGATAAAAAAGAGTGTTTTGATCTTGCGGTCGAAGAGATGCAGAAAAATAATCCGGCATATAAGATCTTGTACAGCGGTCCATGGCCGGCATATCATTTTGTTAATATAGTCCGAGAAGGTGAAGAGAATGAGTGATATAAAAGATTTAGACAATATAGATAATACCGGAGATTTCACAGAGGATATTAATTCATTAAATGACAGCTTCAAGAACAGACTGAATGCCGATCCTGAGGGAGTTCAGCAGGGATTAGCAAAGTTAGTATTAACATTAATTGAACTGTTAAGAAGACTAATGGAAAATCAAGCTATGAGACGAATTGAAAATGGTACAGTGGATGATACAGACATAGAAAAACTGGGCGAAGCATTTATGAATCTGGAACTGAAGATGATAGAACTAAGAGATGCGTTCGATTTAACGGAAGAGGATTTGAATTTAAATCTTGGTCCATTAGGGGACTTAATGTAATTTATCAATCGGTATAGGAGGTATATTATGGGATCAAGCTCTTTAAACCAGTCTACTTCAGGCTCAAGTCTGGGAGAAATCTTAGAAAAAATTCTTGATAAAGGAGTAGTTATTGCCGGAGATATCAGTATTGCTTTAGCGGACGTTGAGCTCCTTACAATAAAAATAAGATTGGTTGTTGCTTCTATTGATAAAGCGAAGGAAATGGGAATAGACTGGTGGGAATCAGATCCGAATTTGTCCAGTAAAGCGAAGGCTGAAAAGGAACTAAAAGATGCACAGCAAAAAGAGGAAGAAGTACATACAAGAATGCTTCTGGAACAAAATAAATTACTAATGGAGAGACTTAGTAAATTAGAAGAAAAACTATAAAGAGAGAGGCTGATATTGTGGAAAATGACGGTATACTACTTTTCTGTATAACGAACGAATTAAATAATGATATATTTCTCATTCATGGAATGGATGGATTAGGTAAGCTATATAGTATTGAAAATTCCGGACTTTTTGCTATCGTAGGCAATGTTGACTTGGCGCAATACGGAGAAGAGGCCATGGCCGAAAAAGGAGAAGATATTGAGTGGTTGAAAGCCAAAGCAGTGATGTTTATGGATATAATTTTAAAAATCAATTCATTATCAAGCATGATTCCAATGAAGTTTTTAACGATATTTACTGCGGAAGAACGGGTTAAAAATATTATTACGGAAAACTATGAACTGTTTGTACATAATTTTGAAAAGATCAATAAGAGAGAAGAACTTAGCGTTAAAATGTATTGTGATGAAAAAAAATATAAAGAAAAAGTAATGGGAGATGAAATTGTTAATTTTGAAAAAAGTTTAGTAGGAAAACCCAAAGGAGCAGCATTTTTCTTGAAAAAGAAATTTGATGGGGAGCTGGAGGATAAGATACAAAGCAGAATTTGTGATTTGGCAAATGAATTCGCTGAGAATCTAAAAAGTTTTGCCGCTGAAATGAGATCAAACAAAATTCTAGCGAAAGAAATTACAGAGATATCAACTCCGATGATTTTAAACTGTGCTTTTTTGGTTGATATCGATAAGCAGGAACAATTTGCTACAAAAATAGATGAGCTGAAAGGATATTATGAAAGCAACGGGTTTATGATTGAACTATCAGGACCGTGGCCACCCTTCAGCTTTTGTGAATAAAATCTTATATATAGCTAAATCAAACAGAGATACAACCGGTCAGACACATTATTTTGGTATTCGACATATTATATTATGAAAGACTAAATATTTTCATAATAGATCCGAAATTTCTTTCTATTTTGATTTTAGTCTTAATATAGATAATAGGGGGAATCGAAATGTCGGATCAAAGCATCCTGGATTATGTTGATAGGGTCATGTCTCAGATTGAAGCTTCTAAGGAGCTGAAAGCTCAGATAGAGAATGAACTTATCAGAAATATTATGGAAGCCTCTGAAAATACTAGCATGGATGAAGTTAAAAACAGCTTATGTTCTCCTGAAAAGTTTGCGGAAGAAATAACCAAGAAATTGGTTAAAAATAAGGTGGAAGCATCAAAGGCAGGAAGCATGGAATCAAATCAAGTAAAGCACCATAGAAAAGTTCATTATCAACGATATCCGGGAGAATTTATGCAGGAACACAGTAACGTAAACATAAAACTGCTATATATTCCGCTGCTCCAAATATCATCCGGGACGCAAAGAATAATTATGCCGTTAACAGATGAGGACGAAGATGAGGATGATTAGTACCCTCATGTAAAACACAAAGTATTATAGAACAAGGGCTTCAAAGGGTTTAAACTTTGAGGCCCTTGCTCTTTTTGTTCAGAATATTCCCCTGGATTTTACCAGAACATAGAATATTAACAATGTTTACACAAAAAAATCACATTTTCTTTCTATATTCAATTAAGGGAAATAAATGCTCACAATAAAGTGACTGAATAGTTACATAATAAAATTAAATTATTTGGGGGATAGACAGATGACAGATGGTAACGATCGCAGTAAATACGATATAGTAAAAACCTTGAAAGAAGAAATCGGAAAAGTAATCATTGGTCAGGATTATATGATTGACCGAATTTTAATCGGACTTTTTACCGGCGGACATATTTTACTCGAAGGAGTACCGGGGCTTGCAAAATCACTGACGGCGAGTACAATCGCCCAGATTATCGGAGTGGATTTCAAAAGAATTCAATTTACTCCGGATCTTCTGCCGGCGGATATTCTGGGTACGGAGATTTACAATCAGAAGACGGGTGAATTCATTATTAAGAAAGGACCGGTTTTTAGTAATCTAATTCTTGCAGATGAGATTAACCGTGCGCCCGCTAAAGTACAGTCAGCCTTATTGGAAGCAATGCAGGAACAACAGGTATCCATCGGTGAGACAACCTATCCGCTGGATCATCCTTTTTTGGTAATTGCAACTCAGAATCCATTGGAGCAACAGGGCACCTATCCGCTTCCGGAAGCTCAACAGGATCGTTTTATGATGAAACTAAAGGTACAGTATCCTGACCGTTCGGAAGAGAGCCTGATTATTGACCGCTTTTCTGTAAAGCAGGCACCCAATCCGGTAGATGTGATTCTTACCGGTGAAAAAGTTATTGAGTTAAGAAAGCAAATTGAAAATATTTATATAGATGAAAACGTAAAGAACTATATCCTGGATATAGTATTAAAAACCAGGGAAAGTTCTGAATTTATTGCTTGTGGGGCATCCCCTCGTGCCTCCATTAATCTGATTAAAGCGGCAAAGGGAAGAGCCTTCCTTAAGGGACGTGATTATGTTGTACCGGATGACATTAAAGCCATGGTCTATGATATCTTAAGACACAGAATTCTTCTCACCTATGAAGCTGAGGCAGAAGAGATCACCTCTGAGAAAATCATTGAAGATATTTTAGACAAAGTTAATCTGCCGTAAACATATACGAGCTAATTTATACGGATTACGGAGGATGCGATATGCTTTCTAAGGAAATGATCAGTAAGATCAGGCAAATTGAAATAAAATCAAATAGAGTGGTAGAGGAATTATTTTCCGGTGAATACCGTTCCGGCTTTAAAGGAAAAGGCATGGAATTTGAGGATATAAGGCAATATTATCCCGGAGATGATGTAAGAAATATCGACTGGAATGTTACGGCACGACATAACAAAGCCTATGTGAAACAGTTTTGTGAAGAACGTGAATTGAATATGTTCCTTTTGATTGATATGTCGGGGTCGAACAGCTTTGGTAGGAAGAAGGAATTGATTGCCGAAGTTGGAGCAACATTAGCTTTCTCGGCTTGTAAAAACAACGATAAGGTGGGTCTTATCCTGTTCACGGATAGGGTAGAAAAATTCATTCCCTCCAAAACGGGTAAGAAGCATGTCTTGTCCGCAATTGAAAGTATCCTTGACTTTTCACCCGAGAACACAGGAACAGACTTGACGAAAGCAATGCAATATTTTAATCATATCGAGAAGAAAAGAAGTATCGTATTCCTAATATCTGATTTTTTGGATGATGGCTTTCATAAGGAACTGAAGATAACCTTGAGCCGTAATGATTTGGTTATGATACGTGTGATTGACAGATCCGAAGAAATAATTCCGGCCGGGGCTATCTTTACCTTTGAGGACTTGGAAACAGGAGAAGTCGTGGTGTTAGATAACCACAAAAACAACTTCCGATCAGATCAAAAGCTGTTACCCTACAAAAACAATCTGATTACGATTCATTCGGATGAAGATTATGTAAAACCCTTAATACAATTCTTTCGTAAAAGAGGCCGTGCATGAGAAAAATAAAGATATTGTTAGTTCTTATGATATTTTCCTTCCTGCTGCTGTTACCGTTTGGCAAGGTTTATGCCAAAGAGCGAAATATTTACATTGGGGATCTTATCAATTTAAAAATATCAACACAAGATATTACCGAGAAGGATATCAGAGATAAGTTTTCTGACTTTGAAATTGTTGATTTAAAAGAAGAGGCAGATGGGTATTTGCTTACTGTTCGAAGCTTTCAGCCAGGAACGACAACCATACAACTCGGTAATGATGAGTTGAAGATTACAGTCAAATCAACCTTGGAGGAGATAGATCGTAAGGATGTCTTTGAGGGAGCCAAAAATTCGCAAAAAGCCGGATTTTCTATAAACTGGCAGTACCTGCTATATCTGGCAATAGTGATATTTTTGGTGACCGGTGGAATTACACTATTCCGATTGAGAAGAAAGAAAAGGATAGTCTTAACTCCTTATCAGCAATTTCTTAAGCAGGCAGATCTTCTATTACTCAAGGAGGATGGCTGTCTGGTTCAAATGAATTCTTGCCTAAAAGAATACATGGAATCCAGCTATTCTTGTAAAATAAAAGGAAAAACCTCGGACGAAATAATAATGGAGTTGGGTACGATGCCTAAGTTACAAACAAATCGCCAAGCATTACATACTTGGTTTGAAAAATGTGACTATTATAAATTCACTAATGCGGTGGCATCGATGGAGCTTAAACAGGCAATATTAGAGGAGCTAAAGGGAATAGTAGCTAGCTTGGAAATGACGGAAGAGGTAGAAGCATGATTCGATTAGCCAATTGGTATTTTCTGATTTTAATCCCCTTTATCCTTTTTATAATGCTAAGAAAGAAAAGAAAAGCGACTATTAAATTCTCCAGTGTTCAGCTTCTTAAGAATTCAGGAATGAAAAAGACCTGGAAGCATAAGGTCGGGATATATCTGATTGTACTTAGCGTTATTCTTCTGGATATCGCATGGGCAAGGCCACAGATGCCTGTTAAGGCCGCACCGATAAAGCAAGAGGGAATTGATATTGCTATGATTCTGGATATCTCCGGTTCTATGGGTTCTGTAGATTTCAAGCCGAATCGCCTTGAAGTAGCACGCAGCACAATGGCTGATTTCATTAAGGAAAGAGCAAGTGACAGAATGTCCTTAATTATATTCGCCGGAACGGCATATACCAGAGTACCCTTAACACTTGATCATGATATTTTAACGGAGTCGTTGCAGAAGGTTACCTCGGAATCTGTGGATGAAGACGGGACGGCAATCGGAATGGCTCTTTCAGTGGGGATGAACCGACTAAAGAAGAGTGATGCGGCTTCCAAAATAATGATTCTGGTTACAGATGGTGATAACAATGCAGGGACGATCAATCCGAATACTGCAGCCGATATGGCCAAGGATCTCAACATTAAAGTATATACAATTGGCGTAGGGACGGATAAGACGATTATGCCGGTACAAGTATTCGGTCAAACACAGTATCAGCAGGTGGATGGTGGGCTGAATGAGGACTTGCTCAAATCAATCGCAGATACGACGGGAGGTAAATATTTTCGTGCGAAAGATGCGAAAGCTTTGTCGGGAATATTTGCAGATATTAATCAATTAGAAAAAACGGAGTATAACAAAGATAACAGGCAGCAGTATGAGGAACTGGCTTTCCCACTGATGAAGGGAGCACTCATACTTTTGCTGATGGGAATATTCTTCGACCGCTATTGTTTTGTCAGGATACCATAAAACGGTAAGGGAGGATTAACGATTGAGAAATCTTGAGTTTAAAAATATAAATAACTTAATATATATCATGATTCCGATCTTGTGTCTTGTCCTGCTTGTTCTGGGATTCAAGAAAAAAGAAAAGATATTGAGTTTATTAAAACGAAACATAGATATTAGAAATAAAACTTTACGAATCATAATAACATTTTCAGGCCTGCTATTCATTGTATTTGCCTTGTTGGGTCCCCAGGTATTACAGGGGTATACTGAGGTTGAACGAAAAGGCTTAGATATCTATTTTCTGATTGACACCTCCAAAAGTATGCTGGTGGAAGATATTAAGCCGGATAGGATGAGCAGAGCGAAAAAAGTGATAGAAACTATTCTTAATAGCCTGAACGGAGACAGAGTGGGATATATTCCATTTACTTCCTCTGCCTATATTCAGATGCCCCTTACGGATGACTATCAGTTGGCTAAAATGTTTCTGGATGTTGTGGATACGGATATGATCAGTGGAAACGGAACCAATATCGGTACAGCAATTAACTTAGCAGCCAATTCCTTTGAGAGGACTTCCAGTGCGGACAGCGTAATTATCATTTTGAGCGATGGGGAAGAGCAGGATTCCAAAAGTGTTGACGCTCTAAAAAAGACAGAGTCGAAAAATCTACATGTATTTACCATCGGTATAGGAACGGAAAAGGGAGGACTGATTCCGGTCTATGATACATCAGGCACTCAGGTTACCGATTATATGAAAGATGATAGCGGGCAGTATGTTAATTCAAAGCTGATGCCGGAGGTTCTTAAGAATTTGGCATCGGAAGGAAACGGCGCTTATTATGAATCAACCGTAACCGGTGATGAGATTACTCAGCTAACGAAGGATATATCCACATTAAAAACTGATACGATTAAGACGGACAGAGTGAGTCAATATCGTCAGCTTTATCAATACTTTTTGGGTGCAGGAATGTTACTCCTTATCTTAACATTCCTATTGCCGGAAAGGACGAAACAATGAAGAAGGCAGCTATTATATCCGGATTTTTATCAGTTGTTTTAGTAGTATTATTTCTTGTGGGAATTATTCCTTTTCATAATGAGGAAGTCAAGATAATAAAGAAAGGGAATAATTTATATGCTTCGGGTGATTATGCCGGGGCACTGAAGATCTATGAGAAGGGTCTGAATGAGAATCCCAAGGATCTCATATTGAATTATAATTGTGGGCAGTCTGCTTACCTCACCGGAGATTATCAAAAGGCCGCCGCCTATTATACGAATGCTTCTGACTTAGTGGATAAATATATGAATCAAGGAAATTCCTACTTGAAGCTCGGCGACAGCGCGAGTGACACGACTCAGCAAAGTCAGAATTACCAACAAGCGTTAGAAGCATATAAACAAGGAATTCTGAAGTTTCCGGAAAACGTTGATCTAAAATATAATTATGAATTTGTAAAAAAGAAACTAGATCAATCACAAAGCAGTGATCAAGACAAGAATCAAGACAAGAATCAGGATAAGAATCAAGACAAAAATCAGAACCAAGACCAGAGTCAGAACCAGGATCAGAGCCAGGATCAGAACCAGGATCAGAGCCAAGACCAGAATAAGGATCAGGACCAGAATAAGGACCAAGACCAGAACCAGAATCAAGATCAGAACCAGAGTCAGGACCAGGACCAGAGTCAGGACCAGAACCAGAGTCAAGACCAGAATAAGGATCAGCAATCAGCACAATCAGGACAAAATTCCTCACAGGGTGAGCAGAAGGATAGTAAGGACTCCTCCGATGCAAGCGGAGCTAACCCATCACCGGCAGCTCTGGCAGACAGTCAGATTGAACAGGCACTGGCTGCGCTTGAAAAACAAGAAGAAAGCAGTTTAAAGAATAATCAGGAAGTCAATGGGCAGGGAACGGAGGAAGGAAATGGTTGGTAAAAGATTTTTCATGAAAACTTTACTTTTTATAGGTGTTATAACTACCGGACTATTTTTGAATCAAAGAATTGTTCGGGCAGAAGATGCTCAGTTTCTCCTGTCGATTGACAATGAGAATTTGGAAACAGGTGTCAGTGGTAATTTGACGCTCTCCATAATGAATGCCCCCAATGCCACAGTGAATGAAATCGAAGGGATAGATAACTTTGATGTATTATCCAATAACCAGTCGCAGTCAACTCAAATTGTCAATGGAGCTTCCACGACTGAAACAGATATCAATTATGCAATTATGCCAAAGAGTATCGGGGACTATACCTTGCAGGCGACCATAGAATATAACGGAAAAACCTATCAGACCAATGAATTGAAAGTAAGTGTAAAAAAATCCGCAGGACAAACAGATAGCGGCGAGGCATCGGATTCTGCTCTATACATCAAGACCAATTTGTCGGATAAGGAGATTTATCTGGGTCAGAAGACAGCACTGTCCTATGAGTTATATTCCGGTTACAACCTGGAGAACTATGGATTTTTAGATGATGTGAATATTGACGGTTTTGTTAGTAATGTAATATCAGATGATAAATTAACTTCGGGTTATGTAACGGTTGATGGTAAAAAATATGCTCATTATGAGTTGAAGCAGATGTTTCTGTCACCAATAAAGACAGGTACCTACACCATACCTGCTTTTAATTTTCAGGCAAATGCCAGTAACGGAGATTTCTTTAGCTCAAGTCAAGCGTATTATTTGAAAACAGATTCCAAAGAGATCACAGTAAAGCCATTACCAACGGATAATAAGCCCGATGATTTTTCCGGAATTGTAGGTAAAGTGAAAATGGAAGCCACCTATGATAAACAGGAGGTTAATTATGGAGACTCAATTATACTTAACGTAACTGCCTCAGGTAATTGCAACCTTGATAATCTCAGTAAAGTGATTCAAGGTGAGTTACCCGGATTCTCTGTATATGAAACTGAAAAAAGCAGTGAAGAAAGTATTAAGGATAATAAATATTACGCCAAGAAAGTATTTAATATCATTCTGGTACCGGAAAAGACGGGTGACTTAACGATTGATCCGATTACAATCCCTTACTTTGACCCGGAGACAGGCAAATACGATAATACAGAAATCTCAGGCACGAAAATATCGGTTAAGGGTGAGATGCCTCAAGTTACTACTCAGGAAAAGACACCCACTTATAGCACGATAGAAATCAGTCAGGTAGGCTACGAAGCAGCTCATAAAGATGGGATCATTATCATTCAGTTAAATAAGAAAGCGGTCTACCTCGGAGGGATAGTATTTGTCGGACTAATAATTTTGCTTCTTACAATTCTATTATATATTAAGCTCAGAAGTAGAAAGGATAAGACTTTACTGACTTATTATAAGCAATTAATCAAGACAAATGATCAAAACGAGATATATAACATTTTTAATGACATGATGAAGTATTGTTTTGATATTAACCTTAAGGCTAATTCCAGAGATACTATCGTTAACCGACTAAACAGAAGTAAGATGATAGAATCCGAATTGATGGAAGCGATTATCGAAGTAGTGGACAGTATGGAAAAGAAGAATTCCGGTAGTATAAATGACAACATAAAGAATAATATAAAGACAATCTATAAAAAGTTAATAAGATTGAGTTCGGTGTAGATATAGCAAAAATATTATATATGAGGATCAATCTTGTTTATAAATTTCCATAAGAGCTTATTCGGGAGTGGTAAAATCGACAATCCGAATTTACTGGCATATTTCTCTAAATTGGTTATTAAGGGGACATTAACTCATAATTAATGTCCCCTTAAGGTATATTGCGTTACTTCACAGACGGTCTTTTCTTTGCTTTATCTGTTTCGGCAGCATTCTCTTTCGCTTCTTCTTTGTTTTTTCGCATTTCTTCTATCGATTTCTCATTTACGCGAATTCCCTTATATTCTTTAGCAGGGATTAGACTATTGGACGATATTCTGATCTTAGCTGCTACAATTTCCTTTTGATACTGAGGTAACCAATCCTCACAGGCAATTAACATCTCATCAACCATCTGATAGATCTCTGCAGGGGCACAAACCGCTCCGGTAAGTGGATCCATTAACATTGCCTGGCGGAGTAATTTGATATCTCCTGTAACGGCAGCTTCCACCGCGAGACGTTGCACCCAGATGCTTTGAGAACAGACAGCAGCACAACCTAAAGGCAGATCGCCTACCTTCGGAATATTAATACCATTGGCATCAACATAGCCGGGTACCTCAACAATGCTTTCATCAGGAAGATTAGTGATACAGCCTTCATTCATAACATTAAAATGACCACGATAGATTCGGCCGGTTTCTAAACCTTCAATGATAAAGGAACCATGCTCAATGCTACGATTCTCCGATGCGTATATCTTGGCTGGTTCCGTCATCCAGTTAGGGAAATCCTCCTCGAACCAGTTGCGGCCTTCTCTGCATACACGGAGATAACCACCTGTTTCTCCGTTAATCCAAATACCAAGATCAATCCATTTCTCTAATTCCTCAGGGCGTTTTCGATACCAAGCTACATATTCGGATAAATGTCCATTCGATTCGGTTGAATAATAACCAAAGTTCTTAAGTACATCAATTCTTACCTTTTCAGTTCTGGAAAGCTCTTCGTCAGCTTGGAAGGCTGGCTGGATTTTAGGTAGCAGGTCCTCACCATTGTGTTTGACTGAGATATACCAAGTCTGATGATTGATACCGGCGCAGATAATATCAACTTCATCCGTTGGAAGGCCAAGAGCTTTAGCTATTTGAATGTGACCACCTTGAACGCCGTGGCAAAGGCCAATGGTCTGTACCTTACCATATTTATTGGCTGCCCATGTTAACATAGCGTTCGGGTTGGAATAGTTAAGCATAATGGCACCGGGAGCGGAGACTTCACGAATATCTTTACAGAAATCCAAAATTGCCGCTACACCACGTTGACCATACATAATTCCTCCGGCACATAGGGTATCACCGACGCATTGATCTATTCCGTATTTGAGGGGAATTTCAATATCAGTTTCAAAGGCTTCAAGCATTCCGATACGAACGCAATTGATAATATAACGGGCATCCTGAAATGCTTCTCTGCGGCTAAGGGTGGAATGTATTTTGATGCCTATTCCATTTTCCTCTAAGTCTCGTTGACATAATGCTGTTACCATATCCAGATTGTGCTGATTGATATCGGTAAAAGCTACCTCGATATCATGAAATTCCGGGACCGCCATTAGATCTGAAAATAATGTTCGTGTAAAGCCTACGCTTCCGGCTCCGATAAAAGCTATTTTGAATGACATAAATTATATCCTCCTAATATTTATTGCTATCCAGCTGATCTATATAATGATCAGCTGGATATAGTATAATTCATACTAGAATGTTATGAGGAAAGAATTCTGCACTCTATATAATAATGCAAGATATTATGATATAATTTGAAAGATATATTTTCGAATTATATTTCAAATAAATGTCTACGGTCATTGTTAAAATAAATCGATAGAGTTAAATAACTAATGAATTAATTGATAGCAGATTGGCAGGAGGAAGGATGACTGATTACAAGAATGATAAAGAGCCCATAAACGAGAGCCTTTATGATAGCAGGAATACAACGGGGTGGTTTCGAATAAAACGTTATTACGCAATGAATTTTGATTTTTTTGAAATGGAGCCTCACAAACATAGGGAATTTGAAATAATGTATGTAGCCAGTGGTAGTTGTAAAATATTTTGTTGGGTGAATGAAAATCAAAAAGAGGAATGGATTTTAAGAGAAGGTGAATATGTATTGATTGATTGTAATACGATTCATCAGTTGGAAGTGGTAAGAGGGACACAGTGCCGTATCTTGAATTTGGAAATATCAATTCAACCTCAAGAAGAAGCAATCTGTTTACAGCAATTATATGAACTATCAAAATCCTATCAAGATTTTTTGAGGCTCTCGGTCCCGGTATTGAAAGGGTTTGATGATGCCGGCAATCTTCATACGATTATAACAGAGCTTCATAAACAGTTACAAAGCACTACCGATGAAACAGAACATCGTGTTCTGCAAAATCTTATTCTGGCACAGCTCTTAATAGAAATAGGAAGGAAAAGAAGCAAAAAGTATCGTGCTGAGGGTGGCAGTAAATATGTACGAAAGGCACTTTCTTATCTATCCGATCATTTTGATCAGGATGTTAAGATAAAGGATATGGCAGAAGAAGTTGGGATATCGGTAGCCTATTTGCAGCGATTATTTAAGGAACAGACGGAAAAGACTTTGGTAGATAAAATGAATGAGCTAAGAATTGAAAAAGCAAAATTTTATCTTGAAACCAGTCGTCTACCAATCACAGATATAGCTGTTAGTGTTGGATTTAATAATCGCCAGCATTTTACTTACACTTTTGTTAAGCTTATCGGATGCTCACCGGCTATTTATCGTAAGCATAAAGGAGATTACCATGTTTGGAAAGGGTTTGAGGAAGAATAAAGTAGATGTATTTTTGTTTATGACATATAATACTTTTGGAATAGTCTTGCTAAGCGAGACGAAAGACAGCGTAGGAATGAGGACAAAGATGGACAATGATAGTTTTGATAAGTATGGGCTGAGTGATGAAATATTACAAGCCATTCATAGTTTGGGATATGATATACCGACAGAAGTGCAGAGCAGGGTTATCCCGTACGCTTTGGAGAAGAAGGATCTTGTCGTGAGATCGCAAACCGGAAGCGGCAAGACGGCTTCGTATGGAATACCAATCTGTGAATTGGTTGACTGGCTGGAGAATAAACCACAAGTATTAATTTTAACACCAACAAGAGAGCTTGCGGTTCAAGTGCAAGAGGAGATTACCAATATAGGCAGGTTAAAGCGTATCAAGGCAACTGCGCTATATGGTAAGCATCCCTTTTCACTTCAGAAAACTGATTTGAAACAAAAAACGCATGTGGTAGTGGGAACTCCCGGGCGTGTATTTGATCATATTGAAAAAGGTACACTTTCTTTGAAGAAGATCAGTTATCTAGTGATAGATGAAGCGGATGAAATGCTAAATATGGGCTTTATTGATCAGGTAGAAGCAATTATTAGGGAATTGCCAAAGGAACGAGTGACAATGCTATTTTCGGCTACGTTACCGAAGGCAGTAAAAAATTTGTCGCTTAAGTTTATGAAGACGCCGATTGATATTGAGATGAAATCGGAGGGCATTTCGGTAGATAAGATCGAACACATCCAATATAGGGTTACAGAGGATCAAAAGTTTTCTTTGTTAACGAATGTAAGTATGATAGAGAATCCGGATAGCTGTATTATTTTCTGCGGAACGAGGGAACGCGTTGACACCTTGCATCATGAGCTATCGGCTTTGGGCTATCCTTGTAACAAAATACATGGAAACATGGAACAAGAGGACAGGACTAAAACGATGAATGCTTTTAAAAGAGGATCCTTTCGTTATTTGATTGCAACCGATGTCGCAGCCAGAGGAATTGATATAGAGAATATAACGCTTATTATCAATTATGATATTCCGCTTAAGAAAGAAGGTTATGTACATCGTACGGGTAGGACAGGCCGGGCAGGCCTTGGGGGGAAAGCAGTTACCTTTGTGACAGCAAGGGAAGAACATTATATGGATGAAATTATTGAATATTTAGGAATTGAAATTCCACGGATGGAATTACCCGGACAGGAAGAAATTTCGAATAAAAGGTCTGATTTTTCAGCAAAATTATTAGAGAAGCCGGTGATAAAGAAGCCGAAAAGTGATGCATTGAATAAACAAATCATGACACTGCGTTTCAATGGGGGTAAGAAGAAAAAGCTCAGAGCCACCAATTTCGTTGGAGTGATATCCAACATCGAAGGGGTAACAGCAGAGGACATTGGTATCATCACAGTCACTGATTCGCTTACATTTATTGAGATCCTAAATGGCAAAGGCCCAAAGGTCTTAAAGGCGTTGGCGGGCATAACAATCTGCGGTAAGGGATTAAAGGTGTCAGAGTTTCATAAAAAATAAAGGATAGGTTCAAAGGGAATGTTACAGTTCAGCCCAGCAAGGATAGTGATAAGACAGGGAAAGAAATGTTTCCATATAGGAGCCGCTTTCGCTAAGTTGCATTACGTAGCGGTACATAAGGCTCTATAGGACAGAGCCTAAGTACCGACGTATGCAAATACTCCTATATGGAAATCATTTTTTCCCAGTCTGGATGAACCTCCTTGAAGGCTGAACTGTAACATGGTACAGATATAGCTTATGTAATAAAAAGGCTTCACAAGCTCCCCTTATACACATGTATATCCAACTGTGTGGTATAGGGAGCTGTGAAGCTTCTTGTATTCTTAACAGCGATTTAATAACGGTTCTTAGGTAAGTACAATTCTTATACTTCCGACAATGCTTATGCTTCTGATAATTCTTATGCTTCCGACAATTCTTTTACAACAGCCTTCGTAATGACTCTCTTTTTCAAAAACATTGCCGGTATTAAGCCTACAAGGGTTAATATGGATGCTATCATGAAGATGTCATCGAGGCCTTTTACAAAAGCCATCGCCTGTATTTGAGAGGTTTGACTTGCAATATCAGCTCCGGCTGAGGCAAGCTGGACGGAGATGGTTTTTGCATGACTGGTGATTCGGCTGGTCAAGATAGTGGTAAGTATCGCAATACCCAAGGAACCCGAGACCCTCGAGATAATATTGGAGATAGCCGAGGCATCGCCAACTTCTCGTTTTGAGACAGAATCAAGTGAGGCTGCCTGAGCCGATACAGCTGCAAAAGACATGCCGACGCCTCTTATAATCATCCAGAATATGATCTGCGTATTGCTTGTAGTTACATCAATGTTGTGTAAAAGATAAGTTGTGATTGAAAGACTGAGGATACCAAAGATAGCTAGCGGCTTCGCGCCGAAGCGATCAAAAAGCTTACCGACAATCGGCATCAGCAGACCGGAAGCTAGGGCACCGGGAAGCATGATCAGACCTGTCTCAAGAGCGCCTAGGCCCTTAATATTTTGTAAGAACAGGGGCACGAAAAAGATACCGGAGAATAAGCCAACCGTTGTTATCATTGTCGTGATATTAGCAAAGGAAAAATTTCTGTGTTTAAAAATTCTCAGATTAAGTAAAGGAGAGCTTATTCTTAATTCTAAAATTATAAAGATACAGAAAGTAAGTAAGCTCAATAACAATAGTGAAAGGGTTAGTAGAGAGGTCCATCCCCAATCACCACCCTTGCTTAAGGCTAATAGCAGACTGAAGAGCATGACGACAATCGTGGCAGCCCCTCCGATATCAAGTCGATTTACTGTGGTTTTCTCAAACTTTGGAAGAAAAAAGAAAGCCAAAACAAGTCCAATAATTCCAATGGGAATATTGATGGTGAAAATCCATTTCCAACCTACATATTCCACTAGATATCCTCCAACCGTCGGCCCGAGTGCGGGAGCAATCAGCAGGGCTACACCGACGATGCCCATGGCAGTACCAAAGCTTCCTTCCGGTACAATTTTCTTAACCACGGTCATCAGGATAGGCATCAATAATCCACCGCCCAAGGCTTGAATAATACGGGCTATAATTAGGGTACCGACACTCCAGCTTAGGGTACATAATAAAGATCCAAACGTAAACATGATTAAGGAAAATATATATAAGTTCTTATACCCGAATTTATCGCCAGCCCATCCGGAGAAAGGTATCACAACACCAAGGGCAAGCATATACACGGTTACAACCCATTCGATTTGGCTTGCGCTTGCGTGAAATACATCCATCATTGTAGAGATAGCTACGTTTACAATACTTGAATCAAGAATAGACATGAAACCGCCTATCATAACGATTAATACGGGGAGTACCCAGTGTTGTTTGTTTTTTGAATTATCCATTTTTAATATCAGTCTCTTTCTGTAATAAATGTGTGTGTAATTGTGTCAGATCCACCAGGAAACGATCAATAAATCCAGGTGGTAATGTGTCCAGTAATCCGGTAAGTTCACTGTCTGCATTCATAATTACGGTGTCAATCAGTTCCTTTAATTTTGGTGTACCTTGAATCAATATACTTCTACGATCCTTGCTGTCATGAATCCTTACTAAATACTCCTTGTTTTCCAATCTGTCGAATACTCCGGTCAGCGTGCTGAAGGGAACCCCTACCTCTTTCGCAAGGTCTGTTATTCTGTAAGTTCCATTTTTATTGACCTTCCAAAGTAATACTAATTCCGTAAGGGAGATATGATATACCTTTACTATGGGTGATAATATTCGAAAGATCTTTGTATTTACCTGACTTAGCAATTCTACCAATTCAAACAATAAGTCACCTCCTATCCTTTATATTTCGTAAGAGTATATAACCGAATCGAATATTACGGATACGAAACAAATGTATCTTATCACGCATGAAGATTACAGTCAAGAGGATAATTGATGAAATTATTTTGCAGTATCATTCTAGGGACGTTTGCTGACAGGAATCCCAGTAATGGAATGTAACAAGGTTTTTCATGAAAGCTAAACCTGGATTTATTTAGACAAAATTGGAAGTGATTTTTATATCATCAACTAGAAAATCAAACCCTTAGTTTACCTTAGTAACCTTTTTTGTGGGATTATGTTAGCAATCGTCCTTAGAATGGTATTACGAAAATGATTTTATATTGACTTTGAATTGACGGATAAAAATGGAAATGATAAGATATTCTTAAATTAAATCAAAATAAGAAGGAGTGGTAAGTATCATGAAGGATTTTCCGGATTTTATGAAAAACGAAAAGAACCGCATACCCACTACCGCACAAAACACTGCAGATATTGAAGGATATTATTATGAAGGGCCGGGAGGCGGTCAGATGGCTTTTTGGACTTGCTATTCCGACAGGGAATCCAAAAAGCATACGCACGATTTCGATGAGTATACAATCATCGTGTCAGGTCAATATACCGCTTGCTTTGAGGATAAGGAAATGGTTCTTAATCCCGGGGATGAATTGTTTGTCCCGGCAGGAACAGTTCAATGGGGCAGATGTATAGCGGGAACAAGAACGATGCATGCCTTTGGAGGGAAAAGAATATAAGATCTCAGAAATATATTTAATACCGAAGCAGCTTAAGATTAATTTCGCCGAAATATTAAATTCAGATAGCCCGATATACTTGGGAACAGCTTATGAAGAAGCAAATTTTAGATAGTGACGATACTATATTTTGCCTAACTTTATTGGGGAGTAAGAGATGACTAAGACGAAAAAATCAATTATAGTGTTTTTCATCCTGACCGTTTCACTCAGCAGTGTTTGTTACTTTATTATGCTTTCAATGGGGACAGCGGATTTGAGTGTAGGAGCATTGCTTATGTGGTGTCCGGGCCTGTCTGCAATTATTACAAAGCAAATATTTGATAAGAAAGAAAAACTATTTAGATTTGGTAAATGTAAAGTAAAATACATAGTAATGGGAATTCTTATCCCGGCAGCATATTTGGGGGTGTCTTACGGGGTATACTGGGCGATTAACCCATCGGCATTTACCGGACAAGTGTATAGTAATTCAATCGGATTTATGCTTTTCGGTATTCTTTTTACAATCATAACTGCAATGGGAGAAGAAATCGGATGGCGCGGATTTTTGCTGCCAAAAATGAATGAATTGTTAAGTTATTGGCCTACTGTAATCATATGTGGATTCATCTGGTCTGTATGGCATTATCCGTTAATGATTAGCGGTCTGTATCAGGCAGGAACGCCAATCTATTATCAAATCCCCATGTTTACGCTACAAACAGTGTTGATGACCGTAATCTTGGCGTATTTAAGAATGCATTCAGATAATTTGTGGCCTGTTATTTTGCTTCATGCAAGTCATAATTACATAGATATGTTAATATGCGGACCATTAACAAAGGCTGATAATAGTGCTTATTATGCCGGAGAGACCGGAGTACTCACAGCAGTTATTCTACTGATAATCAGCTGGCGAATTTACCGGTTATCGCGTAAGTGATACTTCCGTCTCCGCCGGTTACATACAGCTTCCCGCACCTTAACCAGGCATGAGCAATCATTTTTTTGTCCTCTGCTTTTGCGACACCCAGATATAGTGTGCTTCTTTGCTTTCTTCTTCGTAACATTAATTTTGCTGCAAATGCTTGTACCAAACATTTACTCTTTCGTAAGGTATACGGACTCATTGTTCGTATAGCGTTAGCAACCTGTCTCACAAGATAGGGATCGATGCCCACATTAGAAACGGCGGTCTCACGATTTGACCGACCTAATAAGCGTGCAATTTTCTTGAATTTAAAAGCCCATAGCAATAGCCCGGCCAAGCTTAACATCAGATAGGCTTCCATTAATATAAGCTTTGTTCTTATCGGGAGTTTAATAAATTTAAGCAAATACTTCATGATATAGTCTCCAAAATCAGATTCGCTATTTCCTGCTCCAGGTGTTGATCCTGTGGTCTTGTGATCCGGTACACAATAACGTTTGCTGCGATAGCAACACACTGTCTGAAATACCATTCGCGCAGATCCATTGCATCAACCAGTATTTTTCGATATGTATTTTTCATGATAACAACAAGCTTATCACCACCTTTGATTTCTTCAAGCCGAAGGTCGTTGGTTTCTGAAGGTATGATTTCCGTTATTACCCGGATAGGTATCGGCTTATATTCGTAATAAAGATTACTCTTAATGGAATACTTATCAAGATTACCTGTGATTCTATTTAACGAATTTTTCTCTTCCTTGATTCCGATTCGCTCAATTGCATCTTCCCAAAGCTTCTGACCGGGATAGCCGGGATACATGATCGATTCCAAGGGACTATCACTGGCAACTGCCGTCACATCATCCGTAAGTATTTTATATCCCCTTCGGTATATGACAGCGGCAATTGTTGATTTGCCTGCACCCGGTTCTCCGGTTAATAGAATACCTTTTCCTCCAACGTTTACAGCGCTTGCGTGAAGCGGTAAGATGCGTCTTTGATATAAAGCAGCACCCATACAAGAACCGAAGATATAAAGCTTCATTTCTTCAAAGGAGGCATTTTCATAGGGTTCCAGGATAATCAACCGCCCGTGTTCTACATAAAATTTGGCTACATTTTCGATATTTGACCAATAGTTATCCTTACCGATTTTTACGTTTGGAGTATTGATAACTATATTCTCCGAAATATCCGGAACCTTACCTTTTTTAATGATAATATCCACTTTTCCCGCATCGCAGGGTAAAAGCTCATCAAATTCGCATTCAGATTGCAGCATAAGTCCAAATGCTTTGTAATGATTCATAGTTTCCATCATTCCTTCCTTGTGTTGATGAAGTTGGTAATTTTACCTGTGCAAATAGCAGTGCATCTTTTCAGTAATTTATAAAAATGAAGAAGGTAATAAAGAAAAAAACAAGAATCCTGTAATTTGAGTTCCTGGAAATCCTCGGCATTTGGAATCAGATGGCTGACGAAGTAATGTATTTTCTTATCGGCTCCGGTATTCCACTTCAACATATATTTCTTATAATTACCATACAGGGAATGACCATATATCTCGGGAACATCGTCAAGACCGGTGATAAAGGGAATAGACAGGGCAGCCAATTCATTTGCAATCCTTCGGTCATGCTTTGTTAAGATGGGATTAATCGTTGCTTTATAACGGAAAAGAATTTTGAGTAAGATCATAGTCTGTTCAAGCAAATGCAGCATTTCCAATTCCTTTGCCCTTTGTAGGATAATGTTCCAATCCAAAGCGTTATTCTTAACCATTTCGTAAATATCGCAGATCCATCTCAGCCTTTTCCACGCGTGACCGGAGCCGTGCAGAATCAGATAGATAAGGTTATCCTCCTTACTTAAAACAGGGAGGCTTTTGCCAAATAAAACAATTTCTGATTTTCTGGGTAAGAGATCTTCAAAGGGAATGTCATAATTATTGCCTAATAATCTCCAATGCAGTTCGAGCTGTATGCCTAGGTCATTGCGATAGGAGAAGTGGTGAAAGTTTTTGATAAGAAGCGTCTCTTGTTTGATGGATAATTGCTTTGCATTGCAGTCCTTGGTATAACCCGCTTCCAGAAGGAATTTATCAATTCTGGTGATATCGGAGGGGGAAGCCAGTATGTCCAAATCCCTTGATGCTCTCATAGATATATCATGATAAAGGTAAAAGGCAAGAGGCGGTCCTTTGATAGCAATAATCTCGATATCTTGCTTTTTTAACAACTCCATCACCTTAATCAACTCGTTGGTTTGCAAAAAGGCATCAAAATGACTTTTTTTGTAGTCGTCTTCAAGCTCTTTCAGGATATATCTATCCATGTTTTCGATAGCAAATCTTTTTAGATTCTTATATACGATTGGGTAAACCCTATTTTTTATTGCCATTTGATAAAAAGAGTCCCAGTCAACAGGCCGTTGAAGCAGTCGCCCTATTATTTTCTTTTGTTCCTCCGAGACATCTTGCACGGAGCAAAGAATTAACAATCTCATTTCTATGGGTAAAATTGCCTTATGATATGGCAGTCTTGATGACTTTTTCATGGGGGGGCTCCTTATTACTTCAGGGGAAAGGATATATTATAAGCTGATTCCTAACACAAATGCTGATTCGTAGAAAAATGTCGTATTAAGCACAATAATGGGTATACCTGAATATAATATATCAGCAAATCTTTCATTATCTGTAAAAATAATATCCAGTATAGTATATGACCCGAAAGATTTCGCGGTGATGAAATTAGAAAATTTGTTTGATTTATAGGACATCATCTCATAAATAATAAATAGGAGGGATAGCTATGTTGAAAAATTTTGAAGATAAATTGGAATGGGAGAAACCGCAACTTCAAAGTCTGGATACAAAAAAGCATACAAACAGCGGTCTTACCATTTTGCCGATTGAAATACTTGGTATCCAAGGTCCATCATAAATAAATCATATCAGGAATGGTTCTCTGATGATAGGAGGCAGCAGATGAAATTGACTGTATTACTCGGATAAATGATGGGGGCTCTTGCAAAATTGTGGCAAATGTAAGAGCCCTTCGGTTATTCTGATTTTACCGATAGCTCCAAAATTCGTTGAAGGTCATAACATACCTGCAATTTAAGTAATGTAAAAATACTCGCTCTCGAGGATTCTTGAAAATACTCTTGACTCATCAGCTCTTCAAGCTTATTCCAGTCAATATAAGGAGCGAACTTGTCTTTATCAATGAAATCGATCACTAGTTCTGCTTTTCTCCTTATATCCTCAGCCTCTTTCCAATAGGCCTCTCTTGCGATATCTATTTTACTTGTATTATAACAAAGCTTATCAGGCAAGATAGGATGGAAGGCTTCTCGGAATATATATCGACTGAGGCCTTTTTTATAAAAGTAATGTCTTGGTATGGACAGGGCAAAATCCACTACTCTGTGATCTAAAAATGGAAACAGATATTGTATTTGATATTCGCTGGAAAGCAAAGCCGTTAACTCTGTTCTGCTGACGCTGACTCCCGATTCAATATGTTTTACGGGGTTGACTTTAAAGTATAGAATATCTTTTTTGCACTTTCTACTTTGCCTCTTTGCAAATTCACTATTCATAATGTTCGGAATGTTCTTATTCTGCGTACCAAAGAAACTGTACGGACGCCGTAGTAAACTGATAGGGGTTGATAAAAGCAGTTTTATAAACCGAAAGAAAGAGCCCTTGGTCAGATGCCTGGCCTCCATGATAAAATGTCCTATATATCCACTTAGTAAAAGCTCGGGTAAGTCTGCTCTGTGGCTGATTCCTTCATCGCCTCCCCAACCGCTCATTACCAGATGAATATCGTGAGAAGACATTTCCTGAAGCACTTGGCGCAACTGTGTGCATCTCTGTCCGTCAGTAATTAAGGCAGGACCTGTAAACTCCTGCTCAGGGGTATGACAAAAGGAGCTATAAGTGCATTCAAAGCCTTCCTTGGTACTTACCTCATGAATCAATTCTCTCTCATCCTTCTCAAGTCGTGCAAGGAGTTCAAAGGTAGGGGACCAAGAGAATGCTTCCAGTGATTTACCCTGTTTTATTAACTCTCTGTGGGTCAGAATCGTGACTACGGAGGAATCAAGCCCTCCGCTGAATTCCGAGCCTATTTTTGCCGTTATAGAATTAATTCTTAACAGAATGGCATCATTAACAAGCGAAAAAAGTTCATTTGCATATTCTGCTTCGCCGGATCGTATTAGTTTCTGTCCTGCACCCGGTGTCCAGTATTTGCTGATACGCATGCCATGCACAGAGATTTGCATTACATGTGCCTGAGGTAGTCGTTTTATCTGTGCAAAGTAGGTGCTCTCCGTATCAATGTGATAGGTATCACTGAGTAGGGCATATAACATAATTTCATCGAGTTGCTTTCCGACATATGGTAAAGCCAGCAAAGCTCTGTAATCGGTGGCAAAGGCGAAGGTTGATTGATTATAAAAATAGTATAGTGGTCGTATGCCAAGATGATCTCTAAAAAGTAGCAACCGTTTATGATCAATCTCCCAAATTGCAAAGGTGAAGTCACCATTTATATATTTGGCACAGTCCTCGCCCCATTTTTGATAAGCCGCCAGTAACAGCTCCTGGGTAGATAGATTTTCCTTGTCTGTGAGATGACAGGAGGAAGCTACCGCTGTCCGGTTATAAATGAGGGCATCACCGACCAGCATCCTTTCCTGTACTTGATCGTAGTATATGGGAATGTCATTCTGCGAGTATTTGTTTATTTTATTCAGGCAGCAGCCTAGACCGATATTTTGTAAAAGCCGGATATCCTGGGCATCCCTACCGTAATGGAAGATTAGCTCCTGCATTTTGTGTAAGTGCTCTTCTTGTACGAAAGCTTTATCCAGGTGTAAGATACCATAGATTGCACTCATCTGACCATAATCAACCCTTCGATATATACTTCATTAAGAAAAGCCATTACTTCATCTTCGCATTGTTGCCTTGATACATGGTATTTCTTCAGTAGTTTTTCAATCAGTGCATCCACAGTAATCGGATTTTCCAGCAGTGTCCATATAACACTTCCAGTCTTGCCTAGGTTATAATAATTTCCGGTTTCTATATTCATCATAACAATTTCACCGTCCATATTTGAAGCGGTAATTTCCTCTTTCCTTGTTATCATACTCGTCACATGAATTGAATCCATAAAAACACATCGTTTTTTATCTTGTTATTTTATAATACGCAAATTGGGAATGAATGATAGTGTTTTGGCATATGCATTAACAAAATGTTTTTTCTGTTAGTATTTGCTGTTGTGACAGTCACCTGATTATGAAAAGGAGATGTAATTTATGGAGGTTGTAGGTCAGTATGTAGTAGTCATAATTATGGCCATTTGTCTCTGCTTGGGATATATTATCAAGCACAGTCTGGATTTTATTCCGAATAAGTATATACCACTGATTATGGCAGTTCTGGGCGTTATTTTGAATGTTTGGCTTCAGGGATGGAAATTCTCGCCTGAGATACTTTTAGGGGGTATGGCGAGTGGATTGGCAAGCACAGGAGCCTTTGAGGTAGTACGGAATTTGGTGGCGAAAGAAAAGGATAGTAGTAATACAAAGTAATTGGTAATAAAAGAGGCCCTTGCATTGTATAAACTACAATACAGAGCCCCTTAGTTTGCAGATTTACTTTCGGCGCGTTCTCTTTCGGCGAGCTCTTTTAATTGAGCGTGTCGTTTTTCTATGTATTTCCCGATGATTTGATTGGGAGCTTCAAATTCACAACCATACAAAAATCCATTACCGCTTCTGAATTCACGGGTGCTGGTAATGCTTGCAATCAGTGTCTCAGCGGCACTTTCGTTGGCACGAAAGGAAATCTCTATTTTGGAGGTTTCATCAATTGGTGAAAGACTCACAATACACATGCCGGTCATACTTATATCCTTCAAGATGCAGTGTAAGTGTCTTGGGGCTCCTTCTGAAGTTATTTTGGCAGAGACGGGAGCACCCAAGAAAAGGCGGGTGGCATTTCTTTGACTGATTAATTTTCCGTCTTGATTTGTCTGGATAGCATATAGATTTTGGCCGTTGTAAGAAATCGACCGTGGATTTAGTCCGGTAAAGGAGTATATACTTCCGTCTGCCTTATATATCAATGTAAAGTTAAGCAATCTCTTCGCGGAAATGGTCTTTCCGGCAGTTTTAACGGCTGAAACATATACAGTATCAGCAATTCTATAAAGTAAACCGGAGCTGATCTTATACTTTTCGTCTATGTAAAAAAATTGTAATTCAACTAATGTATTTACCGGTATCTCATAAAGTTTCATATGGTGTCATGCCTGCCTTATCTTCTTTGTATAAAAGCAATAGCGTACATTTTTATGTGTAATTAAATCCTGTTTTTGATAGTATACCACGAAAAATAAAAAGGAACAACAATCCATTTTACAAATATATGTGAAATAATTAGCCGTCACAGCGTATAGTAATAAATGAAATATGGCGATCGGAGGCAGTTATGGAGAGACTTACTTTTGCAGGAATAGAAAGAAAGACACATCCAAGATATCTTTACTATGTGGACAATATTTTAGAGAACAGGGAGATTGTTGATGAAAATGATAATGAAATTATCGAGGATATCTTGGAGGAATATAAAAAATACTCAGCAATAATGGATCTAGCCAGCGGAGAATGGAGCTGGATACAGGAAAATAAGCAAAAGGATTATAAAAAGGCCCTGGCAGATCAAGATAAGGATACCTTAATAGTAATGTATCGCAATTTCTTTAGAAACCAGATTTCCTTCGGGATTTCTGCTCCGGATACCGACACAGATGCTGACCGATTCGAACTCGCGAATGCTACACTTTTGGATATAGATACATGGCAGGAATTTTGTTCTGAGCTTCCGGTATCTGCACTGGAAGCTCCCAAGATAGGTAATCCCTTCGGAATCATAGTTGACAACGCTCTGGTTATGTATAATTCTTGCAGACATTATTATCATGCCACCAAAATAAAAGCTCTGACCGAGCACAGAGTAAAGCCCGTCATATTTGAGATCGGTGCGGGCTATGGAGGCGTATTCTTTTTTCTGAATCAGATGAGGGAGTCTTTCTGCTATATTGTATGTGATCTGATGGAAACATTGCTCACCAACTATTATTTTACGAAAAAGTGGAGCTGTCAGGCAGATAAAAGAATTGCAATCAAATGGGCACTTGATGGTAGGATCAGTCAGGAGGATATCGAACAATATCAGCTGGTATTGGTACCTTCCGTCAGCCATGAGAATATTAATACCTACTTTGATGTGGCGTATAATTCCAATTCTTTTTCAGAGATGTCTTATGAGGATATCAGCAAATATTTCGATACGATTGCCAGAAATAAAACAGAGTATATCTTTCATCAGAACAGTAATTTTAGATTGTGGGAAACCTCCTCCCGTGGTCACACGGAGGTACTGGCACAGGACTTTCCGATACCTCCAAGTTATAAGCTCATTTATCAGGCAATCTCTCCCTGGACCGGAGCCGGCGGGAGATACAGAGAATATTTGTTGCAATTCAGCTGATAGGTTGAACGGTAACAATTATATATATTACCGTCAATCGGGAACATAGACAAGCCGGCAATAATACTATAAGAAAAAGAGTACTATTCGGAGAATACATATGGGTTACTTTATTAACGGTAAAAACGGCGTAAAACTCTACGTAGAGGATCTTAATCCGGAATACGAAAAGACAATCTTATTCTTGCACGGATGGCCAGGAAACCTTAATCTTTTTGAATATCAGTTCGATCAGCTTCCGAATTACGGCTTTCGATGTATCGGAGTGGATACCAGAGGCTTCGGCAATTCGGACAAACCATTCCACGGCTATGATTATGATACTTTGGCAGATGATATCCGGTGTGTGATTGACGAGTTAGAACTAAAGAATATTACGCTGGTGGGACATTCTACCGGAGGCGCAATCGCAATTCGGTATATGGGAAGACATCATGGGCATGGAGTATCTAAACTGGGGCTGTTTGCCGCAGCGGCACCCAGTCTGATTAAACGTCCGAATTTCCCTCACGGACTTGAGGAGCAGACAGTAAAAGATATGATAAATACGACGATAACGGATCGGCCGCAGATGTTGACCGATTTTGGTAATATCTTCTTTTATCAACATGTAACCTGTGCTCTATCCGACTGGTTCTTCCAACTTGGACTTCAGGCGGCCGGGTGGGCAACTGTCGCAGTCGAATATACATGGATCAATGAAGTGCTTTTTAACGATCTTAAGAGTATTGAGGTTCCGACATTGATAATACATGGAATCCATGATAAAGTCGTACCATTTGAGCTCGGGGAAATACAACAACAATTAATCAATAATGCAGTACTTCTTCCGTTCCAATTCAGCGGACACGCAACCTTCTATGATCAAAAAGATGAATTTAATTATGAGCTCATGAAATTCGTCAACAGTTAATTACTCTGTATTTACCGGATAATACAAGTTTTACAGGCGTTGCCGCCATCGGTTTCGATGGGGGTAACGCCTGTAAGCTTTGGGTAGTATACGGGTCTTACTTGCGCGAAACCGATAATTATGCTATATAAGATATATCTGATAATTTAATCAGTGGCAGGAAGGGTTTGGTGAGATAAATGGGACTGAATGATACACCGGCAGCAGACCGTACACATATAGGTTTTTTTGGAAGGAGAAATGTGGGGAAATCCAGCATTGTCAATGCGGTGACAGGACAGGAGCTTGCAATAGTATCCGAGGTTAAGGGAACAACTACAGATCCGGTATATAAGGCGATGGAGCTGCTTCCCATGGGCCCGGTCATGATTGTCGATACGCCGGGAATTGATGATGTGGGAGCTCTCGGAGAGCTGAGAATTAAGAAGACCAGACAAGTGCTTAATAAGACGGATGTTGCGGTACTTGTGGTGGATGCACAACTTGGTAAAGCAAAAGAGGATGAGGAGTTGATCAGCCTCTTTGAAGAGAAGAAGATAGATTACATTGTAGTCTATAATAAATCCGATCTTTTGGAGGCAGTAAAAGAAGCACAGATGCATGAGATTTATGTCAGCGCAAAGGACAGGATAAATATCGAAGCCTTGAAGGAAAGAATCGCGTCCCTGGCACCGGGAGATGACCAGAAGCTTAGAATAATAGGCGACTTAATCAGCCCTTCTGATTTTGTCGTTCTCGTCACACCGATTGATAAGGCTGCTCCAAAGGGCAGGTTAATACTCCCGCAGCAACAGACAATCCGTGATATCCTCGAGGCAGATGCGGTAGCAATTGTTGTTAAGGAGTATGAGCTGAGGGAGACATTAGCGAATTTGGGCAAGAAGCCAAGACTGGTTATTACGGATAGCCAGGTGTTTGCTAAGGTCTCCGCAGATACACCAAAGGACATTTTACTGACTTCATTTTCTATCCTGTTTGCAAGATATAAGGGGTTGCTTTCTGAGGCGGTGAAGGGTGCCGTCATACTGGACGAGCTCAAGGATGGAGATACAATCTTGATCTCCGAGGGTTGCACCCATCACAGACAGTGTGATGATATCGGACAGGTGAAGCTCCCAAGGTGGATTAGAAATTATACAGGAAAGCAGCTTAATTTTGAATTTACCTCCGGCGGTGAATTTCCGGAAGATTTGAGCGCATATCGATTAGTTGTACACTGCGGCGGTTGTATGCTGCCGGAACGTGAAGTAAAATACCGTTTAAAATGTGCACAGGACCAGAAGGTTCCAATCACAAATTACGGAATTTTGATTGCTTATATTCAAGGGATACTGAAGCGGAGCCTAGAGCCGTTTCCCCATCTGCTGGCTGAACTGGAGGAATAAAGGATGCGTAAGGAGAAGGACAAGCTTGGTGAAATCGAGCTGGAGGACTTTGTATTATACGGGATACAGACAGCACGAGCACGGGATAATTTCGCTCTGGAGTATAAGAAGACAAATCAGTTTTTAATCAATGCAATTGTAGAGATTAAAAAGGCTGCTGCCATGACTTATCAAAAACTTGGGATAGGAGATGGGGAAGTATATCAAGCGGCTGTAAAGGCATGTGATCTCATCCTGTCGGGAGGGGCAAAGGATCAGTTTGTCTTGGATGCATTGCAGGGAGGGGCAGGTACCTCGACCAACATGAATGTGAATGAGGTCATTGCGAATCTTACACTGCAGCTTCTTGGCAGGCAGGCGGGTGAATACAATTATGTCCATCCGTTAGATGACATTAATCGTGGGCAGTCGACGAATGATGTCTATCCTACGGCTCTGCGAATTGCAGCAATCAGACTACTTAGGGAACTGAGCGAAAGCTGTTCTAAGCTTCAGACAGCACTTCAGGAACGTGAAAATGAATTTGAAGATATTAAGAAATTAGGCAGGACCGAATTGATGGATGCAGTTCCAATTACACTTGGAGCGGAATTCGGCTCATATGCACAGGCAATCGCAAGAGATCGCTGGCGCATCTATAAGGTGGAGGAACGTCTTCGTCAGGTTAATATAGGCGGAACCGCGGTAGGAACATCAGATACCGCGGAACGTAAATATCGCTTTGGTATGATTGAACAATTACGTGAATTAACGGATATCGGGTTGGCTGCAGCAGAGTACCCGATGGACATTACCCAGAATAATGATGTATTTGTAGAGGTTTCGGGACTACTGAAAGCGCTTGCCGTGAATTTGATGAAGATTTCGAATGACTTTCGCTTGATGAATTCCGGTCCATATGGCGGGATTGGTGAGATAAGGCTTGCACCCCTGCAGATGGGTAGCACAATCATGCCGGGGAAGGTAAATCCGGTCATCCCCGAGATGGTAATCCAGACCGCAATGAAGGTCATGTCCAATGATTATGCCATAACGATGGCGGCATCGCACGGGGAGTTTGAGCTGAACGCATTCATGCCGCTGATAGCGGATGCTTTATTGGAAAGCCTATCCTTATTAAATGGGGCAGTCAGTATATTCAGAACAAAGTGCGTGGAATTGCTTTCTCCGAATCGTGAAAGATGTAAAGAGTTATTAAATAAGTCCTATGCATTTGCGACAGGATATACGGCTAAGTACGGATACGACACGGTCAGCCGGATTATTGAGGAATTAGAAGGAAATACAGCGCTAATTAAAAAAGCACTGGAAGAACTGACAAAATAGAAGATAAAGAAGTACAAAAAGGAAGTGAAGTTGACCTATGTCATTCAGTTAGACATAGTTAACCGCACTTCCTTTTTACTATAGTAAAATCACAGAATACAAGGAAATTCTTGTATCACACATACCATAAATTCCATAAATACTACAGTGCCATTGTATTGTCATTTGGTTTATATGCGATTGTCATTTGGTTTATATGCGACCAACACAATATCTTGCTTTACCTTCGCGCTGATTATTCTTTCTAATTCAGATATAGTTTTTACATCGTCCTCAGAAATATCAGCCACCGTATATTCATCAAAATTCTTCATAATCAAGCTCAGTCTCCTTTCTGCAATCTTTAGTATGAACAAATCTTATAAAAACAATGTCATACGAGATATATTTATCAAAATTCAACAAAATAACAGATAATCGGTTAAGGTTGTATTTAATCCGACATTATTTTATAATAATATGGATGACAGTTATAAGGAGATATCGAGTGATACGATTTCATTTGAAAAAGTGGAAACAAAATATTATGGAAACAAAATACAAGCTAATGATATCTGTATTGGTTGGGATAATTGGATGCGCGGTTGGTATATTCTATGATTATGCGACACGGGGTAGCAATCGCATTTTGAATTACAACATTCTGCCGGCTTTGTTAATTACTTTGGCTTGGGGTAGATGGTATGGAATAATATGTTTTATTACGGAATTTATGCTGATTCCATTTGGAGCTTATCAGGGCTTCGTATCCCTGATACCGATGAGTAATATTGTTATTTGGATTATATATATTGGTAAAAAACCAGAGAGAAATCCTTTTGACGAAAATTACTATAAGGAGATTACTGTATCTCATTTGAGATATTTGATATGGTTGTTCCTTTCTTGTATTACATTCTATATTCTATCTGAGGATAGATACCTAGTGTTCAATCATAGAGGACAAGTGGTTGTTACTCTTCGGACAGTGATTCTACTGATCTATAGAAATATGGTTTTTCAATCAGTAACACTGGCGGTTTGTTCAGTATTAATTTTATTACCGTCAATCAGAAAATTGTTCCAGCTAAAACAAATAAAACTTTCACGTCAAAACATTAAAATCATTCATGGTGCACTGATCTATGGCGTGATGATACACTACATGATTATTTTGGGAAACCAATTGCTTGATACGGACAATATATCAGATATGTCCATTGCTTTGCTGACAAGGAATCATATACGGGATCTGATGGCGGTTGGCTCGGCATGTCTGATCTTGGGAGGAGTATTGGCGTGGTTGAAGCAAAGGCAGGAGGATTTTCATGAACGCCTAAGAACTAGTGAAGTTAAATATCATAGTATTTTTGAAAACTTAAGTGATGTATATTTTGAAACAACGATCGAGGGTTGTATTCTGACGATCTCCCCTTCAGTCGAAAAGCTGTTGGGATGTCTTGCGAAGGATATGGTTGGCAAGAATATAGGTGACTTTTATTTTGATCTTTCAGAAAGAAATACAATGTTGAAAATATTAACGGAGAAACATGAAATTAACAATTATCCAGTACAGATTAAGGATATAAAAGGAGTGATACATAATGTCTGGATTCATGCAAAATTTGAGTTGGATGATAAAGGATATCATAAGATAGTCGGGATGTTCAGGGATGTAACCTGCTTTGTTGAAGAACAAAAAGAACTTACAACCAATCTGGAGGCAGTATTTGAAAGCATACAGGATAATGTTTGGCTTGTTGATACAGATTATAATTTAATCACCTGCAATCAGGCATTTCTTAAAACAATATCTTTTGTTAATGAAATGAAGGCTGACGATATGCCTATGTCACAATCTGTATTTCAAGAGAAGGAACAGAATAAATGGAATGCGCTCTACGATAGAGCCCTTAAGGAAGGGCTTTTTACAATTGAAGATATATATGGGGGAAGGACCTTTGAAGTATCTTTTAATCCTATTTTTCAAGATGATAAAGCGAAAGGTATAGCGATTTTTGGCAAAGATATTACGGCCTATAAAGAGTCGAAGAAGGAGTTGGCAACTTTGAATTTGGAGTTGGAACAACGTGTTCAGGACAGAACCTTGGAACTTGAGAGAGCTGTTCAAGAGTTGGAGAATTTTACGTATATGGTATCCCATGATCTGAAATCACCCATAAGAATCATTGATATCTATACACAATTAATGATGGAAAATTACCTTGATCGGATTCCTAGTGAAGTACAGGATTATGTAGTTAAGATTACACAAATTAACAGGAATATGACGGAGATGATTGATAAGCTGCTTCAATATTCGAAGATGGCGGATAATGTTATTAGCAAACAGCCACTCGATTTGAAGAAGTTAATTCTTGATATCTATGATGAACTTATTTCCGCTGTTCCGGAAAGAAACATAAAGATCGACACAGAGATCGGAATACCTCCTATATGGGCGGATGCGATATTGATGAAATGTGTTATTGAGAACATTCTGTCTAATTCGATTAAATTTACTAGAACACGTGAAGTAGCTGTCATTAAAGTGAGATATAAAGAAGAGAAGGGAGAACAAGTATTTTCATTTGAGGATAATGGTGTTGGTTTTGATCATGAATTATCAAGTAGATTATTTAATGTATTTGAACGACTCCATTCGGCGGATGAATTCGAGGGAAGCGGGATTGGTCTGGCAACAGTACGAAAGATAATACAACTTCATTTAGGAAGGACCTGGATAGAGGGATTCAAAGAGATAGGGACCGTGATACACTTTACCTTACCGGTCAATACTTAATAGATTCAATAAAAGCGGGAGGTCAGAGGATGTATAGCGTAATGATAGTTGATGATGTTGAAATATTCCGTCGAATATTCAAACTGGCTCATAAATGGACTAACGAATTTGAGGTCGTGGAAGAGGCGATGGATGGACTTGATGCGCTAAAGAAACTTGAGACAAACCCAGTAGACATTATATTTATCGATATCAAAATGCCAAGAATGAACGGAATGGAGCTTCTTCGAATTATATATGAGAGGAAGCTTTGCCCCTGTGTGGTGCTGTTAAGTGACTACACCGAATACAGCTATGCAAGACAAGGAATGATCTATGGGGCATTTGATTATATAAGTAAATCCATTTCGGAAATGGAATTTAATAAGCTCCTTGAGAGAATTGTACATTATTTAACTCATAGACATGAAGAAGAAGAAAAGCTGGCAGAGCTTCAGGGAATAGCAGTAAATTACTATTTTTCACCGATTGATGCAAAGGATATTGCCCGAGGTATCTCGCAAGGAGACACGGTAGCTGCACCCCTTATTATCGAAATGATAAATTCTATCAGAGAAGCATATTACAGCGATGAAAATAAGGGATTAGTTGTTTTAAAGAATACAATAGATGATATCTTGAATGAAGTAATGAAATATTACGAATGGTTGCCGTTATACTTTGATATGAAACAATTCCATAACTTCATAATGATATGTGGTAAGGATTGGGATAAGATAAGTTCTTTCATCCGAGAACTAACGGAACGATTATTATCAATAATTAAACGATTTATGCCCTGTCGGGATAATGCTGTAATTAAAAAAACCTGTGAGTATATCCTAACCAATATTCATGGGAATCTTTCCATTCGATTGATTGCTGAGAGAATGTATATTAGTAAGTCTCACCTTAGTGAAATATTCAGACAAAGAGTAGGAGTGACATTGTTGGAATACATTACATCTCTTAAAATGGAACGAGCTAAAATTCTTCTGAGGGAGGAAGAAAAGCAGAATTATGAAATTGCACTCCAATTGGGATTTCAGGACTATGAGTACTTTAATAAAGTTTTTAAGAAATATTCAGGAAAAACATTTTCCTTATATAGAAAGCAACAGATGGGTGAGGTTGCGTTGTAGCAGGATACTACGCTTACACCACATGTGTTTAAAGACTTTTAGTTGGTCTTGTCGTGAATATCCGATAATTCACCTGATATTTCCGCTTTTTGTGACTTTCACAGTATGGTAAAAAATGATACTATACTATCAAAAATCTGAAAGAAGTGAAGTGAAACATGGATAGCCTAACCCAAGCAATATCAAGTATAGGAGAAGGATTTATAGTAACCGATAAGCAGGGCTTCATCACATTTATGAATTCTTCTGCGGAAAAATTAACTGGTTGGCGCAATTGCGATGCAATCGATAAACATTTTGATGAAATTTTTCAAATAATAGATTTTTTTACGAAGGAAAGCTTAGTGAGTCCAATACAAAAGACTCTTGATAATAGAAGTACGTTTGGACTTCAAAATTATACAGCACTGGTAAAGAAGGATGGAGAAGTAATATTTGTCTCAGCAAATTGTTCTGCTATATGCAGCCAGAATAAAGAGATTGAAGGTGTTGCCGTAGTATTTCGGGATATTGACCGGATTAAGCATGTGGAAGAGGATATTCGCAGAGAAAAAAATAATTTAAAGAATGTTTTAGAAGCCTTACCTCAGGCAATTCTGATTGTGGATAAATCTGCGATTATAAGGTGGGAAAACAATCGGTTACAGCATATGTTTCATTTGGAGGGGTCGTATATCACCGGTTTTAGGTTCGGGGATGTAACAAATTGCTTGAACAGCTTCGAGGATGGCTGTAGTTATGGGCCACACTGTAATTCTTGTGTTATTATAAAAGCAATTAATGATGCCATATTGGATGGTCATCAAAAAAAAGATATGGAAATCCAGTACTCAGTGGCCGGGCAAAATAGAATTGAGTCCTATTGGATTCGAATCAATACTATTCCACTGATTAATTTAAAAGAAAATGAAGTGCTTATGTTTATAGAAGATATTACAAAACAAAGAGAATATGAAGAGCATCTATTGGAGAGTAAGGAAGCGGCAGAAGGAGCCAACCGGGCAAGGAATGAATTTCTTACTAATATGACTCATGAATTGCGAACACCACTCCATGGCATTATTGGAATGTCGGAGCTGTTATTGTCGTCGGGTCTGGATGCTGATCAGGAAGAAAATGCGCATATGATTAAGGTATGCGCAAGCGGACTGCTACAAATAATTAATGATTTGCTGGATGCGGCAAAAATAGAAGCGGGAAAACTGGATATTGTTAATTTGGGATTTGAGTTTATAGCGGTAATTGATGAAAGTATAAAGCTGTTCTCGGTAATGGCTCAGAATAAACACTTAAGCTTTGAATATTCTATTTCTCCGGAAATCCCCAAAATTCTCAAGGGTGATCCAAAACGTTTACGGCAGATTATTGATAATCTCATATCGAATGCAGTCAAATTCACACACAGTGGAGGCGTCCGCTTTGATGTTGAATTACTTTCTGTAACAAATCAGACAGTTGAAATAAATTTTAAGGTATCAGATACAGGAATAGGTATCTCGGATATTAATATAGATCGACTTTTTCAAAGGTTTAGTCAAATTGATGGTTCAAAAACCAGGGAATTCGGGGGATCAGGGTTAGGTCTTTCCATTTGCAAGCAGTTAGTAGACATAATGAAAGGAGACATCGGAGTCGCTAGTGAAAAAGGAAAAGGAAGTACATTTTATTTTACATTAAGTTTTGGGATTGCTAACGAAAAGGTAAAGGATAGTAACAATAATATAAATCATGGTAAATTAATTATCTAGACCATTATATGATTATCGGAGTGGCATTTAATGGGGCTGTTGCATAGATTGCTTGTATTTTTGCCGGCAATTTTGCAAAAGCTCCATTTATATTATGATAATATAATGCCGTGCCCCTTTGTATATTAATCATATTCTAATTTAACTCAATTGACAAATTGGTTTTATTATATTAATATGATATCATAATGATATCATTAAAATGTATTTAAAGGAGGAAACAACATGAGTCAGGAAGGTAACAATAATAAGATGAATATAATTGAAGAAAAGGAGATATATCCTTTTAGCGGTGGAATCATGCTGCTTTTGATTTTGGCAGGCTATGTACTGTCAATCTTAATGACGATTTTTGGAGGCATTAATATGGATCATGACAGTGTCGTTCTTGGTGTGTTTTTGCTTGTTACGGGAATTATCTTCATGTGTGTATTAATAATCCCACTATGCGGACTACATATCATTAACCCAAATGAAGCAATGGTTATGACTTTGTTTGGTAAATATTATGGAACAATTAAAAAGGAAGGCTTTTACTATACCAATCCGTTTGCTGTGGCATTCAATCCGGCAGGTCTGACAACCCTCTCAATATCCTCAGTAGCGACAGCAACGAGGGGAAGCAATACACATACGAGCGTGTCGGCGGCAGGTGGTAAGAAGATATCCACGAAGACATTAACATTAAATAATGAGAAGCAGAAGGTTAATGATGTACTTGGCAATCCAATCATCATCGGAGCAATCGTTATCTGGAGAGTAACTGATCCGACCAAGGCAGTATTTAGCGTTGAAAATTATAAATCATTTTTATCAATTCAGTGTGACTCCACGATTCGAAATATCGCAAGATTATATCCTTATGACACTATGGAAGATGATACGGATGAAAAGACGCTCAGAGGAAGCAGTCAGGAAATCGCGGATTGCATGAAGCAAGAATTACAGCTGAGGGTAAGCGAGGCAGGACTGGAGATTAAGGAAGTAAGAATTACCCATCTGTCTTATTCGGAAGAAATTGCGGCAGCTATGCTACAGAGACAACAGGCGGTAGCGATTATCGCAGCACGTCATAAGATTGTGGAAGGTGCAGTCAGCATGGTCAAGATGGCAATCGAACAGTTGGGAGAAGAAGGTATAGTCATTCTTGATGAGGAACGTAAGGCAGCCATGGTAAGCAATCTACTGGTAATTCTGTGCGGTAATAAAGATGCTCAACCGATTGTTAACACCGGATCAATTTATTAATCCTCCAAGTCCCTGCAGAAGATACCGTATACAGAAGGGTGTGTGAAATGGAAGATAACATAATAGAAGCGAAGGAAGAACAGCTTAAGATACGGCTTGACAAGATTAGGCAAATGGAACAGGAAGTTTTAAGTAGAGAAAAAGTACTGAAAGAAAAAGATAAGTCGAAGAAGCAGATTCTTCTCAGGCTTTCACCCGGTCTATGGAATGAACTGGCGGTCTGGGCTGAGGATGATTTTCGCTCAATCAACGGGCAGATCGAGTATCTGCTGGCAGAATGCGTCAGAAGACGAAAAGATAAATGATGAAATATGTTCTGTTGACAACAGGAGACAGATTATTTAAGCGGAAAGTTACTCAGGAGGAATTATGTAATGCACTACAAGATGATAGCACTTGATTTGGACGGAACACTCAATAATGACAAAAAGGTAATTACACAGTTTACAAAGGACGCACTGAATGCAGTTCAAAAACAAGGGGTGGTGGTTGTGCTTGCTTCCGGGCGGCCGACACCGGGAATGATGCGAGAAAGTAATGAACTGGAGCTTGAGAGATATCATGGTCTTTTGTCCTCGTATAACGGTGGCAGAATCGTTGATGTAACTGAAAATAAAGTAATCTATGAAAAATCACTTCCGAAAGCAACGGCGAGGAGACTGCTGAAGCATCTGGAGAATTTTGAGGTAACGCCAATTGTGGATGACAGTAGTAATTATTATGCGAAAGACAGGAATGATTTCATGGTTGAGGTTGAAAGCAAACTTAACCATATGGAAATAAAAATAGTGGATAACATTGCAGATAATATAGATTTCAATCCGGTAAAAGTTTTGATTGCTGCCTCAAATGAAATATTAGTGCAGGTATCAGATAAGATCATGAAGCCATTTAATACTGAATTATCGTTTATACAATCCTCACCGGTATATCTTGAGGCGACAATGAAAGGTATTGATAAGGCGAGTTCTCTGCAAAATATTTGTGACTACCTACATATCAGTCCGGAAGAAGTGATGGCTTTTGGAGACGCACAAAATGATATTACTATGTTGCAATTCGCAGGGCTCGGAATAGCTATGGGCAACGCACTGGATTGTATAAAGAAAATATCAAATGAGGTTACCTTATCTAATAATGAGGATGGAATTGCGCATACCCTACATAAATACTTCAAGATATAATAGAGGTTGAATCACTGCTTTTTATTGTATTTTATATTTAACAATCATATTTGACAAACCTAACTCCTTGAATTACCATATTCTGTATGCAAAAACATTTGATGAAAAAAAGGATGGGATAAGATATGTTAAAGAAAATCATAAAATTAAGTATTACGCTTATGATGGTATGCATATTCATCATGACATCAGAGCCGTTTTCGGTACAAGTAAAGGGAGCTGTAAATTATAGCTCCGTAAAGGCGTGGGCCGATTTGACCGCCGATACATTGATATCAGGGTATGGTGAGACCAGTGTTTCGTATGCATTGATCGATAATGATGAGATTGTTGTATCAGGTCAGTCAGGCGTATATAGTAAGACTGACAATTCGGAATTGACCAAAGATGATATGTACGGAATTGGCTCCATCAGCAAAATGTTCACGACAACTGCGGTAATGCAGCTGGTGGACAGTGGAAAGGTCAAGCTGGATAATCCCATTACTAAATATATTCCTGAATTTAAGATGGAGGATTCACGTTACAAGAAGATTACAGTTCGGATGCTTTTAAATCACTCCTCAGGATTGATGGGAAGCTCCTATAATAACATGATGTCATTTGATAATAATGCAATTGATTATGAAGAATTCATAAAGAATTTGTCAACACAAAGGTTGAAGGCTGATCCGGGAGCCTTCAGTGTTTACTGTAATGATGGCTTCACTCTCGCACAGATGTTGGTGGAAAAGGTCAGTGGAATCAGCTTCACCGATTATATGAAGCAATACATCACAAATCCATTAAGTATTACAAATACGAAGACACCTGACGATGATTTTTCCAGAGATCGGCTTGTTAAGACATATCTCTATAATTCAAAGAAGGCGTTGCCAACAGAAGACATCTCTGCAATCGGTGCGGGAGGAATTTATTCAACACCCGAAGATCTATGCCGATTTTCGGAAGCATTTATGAAAGAAAGCAATTTAAAGTTACTTACAGCAGAAACAGCCATTCAGACGGCAAATGCCGAATATCTGAATGGGTTATGGTATCCCGATGAAGATTCAAGCCTTTCTTACGGCCTTGGCTGGGACAGTGTTAACACCTATCCTTTTACGGAGTATGGAATTCAGGCTCTGATCAAGGGAGGAGATACCGGTGTCTTTCACGGAAGTCTGATCGTATTACCGGGAGAGGATATGGCAGTAGCCGTTCTTTCAAGCGGTGGAGCAAGTATTTATAATCAAGTTTTTGCTCAGGAACTTTTACTAAAAGCATTACTCGCAAAAGGAGCAATTGAGAAAATACATGAGGATAAAACCTTTGAGAATATCATAAGAGGGACTATGCCCTCGGAAATGGCGGAGTACTCGGGCTATTATGGTTATATGAGTGGCGTCGTACGAATTGATATCAGCAAGGACGGTGTGCTGAGTACCTATGCAGGAGAATCAGCATCATCGATGAGTTCCCAGAAGCTTTATTATACCGGTGACGGCAGGTTTTACACGACAGATGGCAGTGCATATGTATCATTTATGAAAGAGGATAACGGCAACACCTACCTATTCGCCTCCGGTTATGCTTCACTACCGGCCCTCGGCCAGTTGGCAAGTTCGGAGTATCAGGCTCAAAAGCTTGAGCCGGTCAAAATATCAGATGCGGTAAAAGCAGTATGGGAGAATAGAAAAGATAAAAAGTATTTTATGATCAATGAAATATATTCGTCAGAAGTATATGCATTAGAATCGCCAATAATGATAGGAACCATGCGGACGAAATTGGACGGTTATTTTGATAACGCTTGCATTATCGACAAAAATAATGCAGAAATGCAAATACAAATCCCGGGTATCAACGGGCGAGATTTGTATAATTTGGAATATTATTTGAAAAATAAAACTGAATATCTTAAAATGAGCGATTTACTCTATATTTCCGAAGATGCCATAAGTACATTATCCACAAAAGCGAACTTTCAGGTGACAATAGGCCAAGAGGAATACGCAAAGTGGTTTAAGGTAGACAAAAAATCGCAGGGAAAGAAGATCAAAGTGACCATACCGGCGACTGCTTCCTGGTCAGTGTACCGCTCAGACGGTACCTGCATATATAATTCATATACCTATGATGGTACGACAGTAACGCTCCCGACAGGGGGATACCTTGTATTCGCCGGAAACAAAGGTGTAAAGTTCAACATAAAATATATAAAGTAGTTGATATAAAGTAACAGACGCAGAAAGTATCGAAAAAATTAGCTTGTACCTACCCCTGGAAATGAGAATTATGCTTCCCAATAATTCTCAATAATCTTTTAAAAATAAAAAATGACAAAATATACTAATATGTGGTAAAATATACTTTGGCGCTAAAATATATATTAGAGGAAACCAGAGGAAATTATGTTAGGATATTATCTACATAAGTCTAAAGAATTATTTCAGATCAAAATACAAAAATGCGACCGTGAGGATTTTCTGAACGGCATCCATCAACTAAATGCTACAAGAGGAAAACTTATATCAACAATTTTCCTGATAATTGAAAGTTTTCAATTAATTGCTACAATAATTATGAAAAAAGAAGGCATTTTTCAAAAACCTAATCTATATTATGAATTGATGTATCTGATAATGATACCTACAATGGTGATATTTCTTCTGCTGTTTCATATCATGGCAAAGGATTTACCAAAGCATGTGAAAGGGAATATTAATCTAAGTATACTTTTCACGATATTCGTATTATGCTGGTGTGCCGGTATGTCATTGTTGGATCAAATGTCCGGTGGAGAGGTTCTTATATATATGATTTCTATCATCGCGGTTGCCGTAACTCCGATATTTAGGCCCCTGTTTATTGTAATAATATACCTTACGGTACATACATTTTTTGTTTATTTTTTGTTGAGCTTTCATGCATCAGAAGACCGTTTAATTGGGGATGTAATCAAAAGTACAGCTATAATCATTATTTCCGGGGCAATCGCTTTCATGAGGTATAAGAATCGAGCGGAGGATTATATAAGCAAAAAGCTACTCAGGGAAAGTGCAGTTGAATTAAAAAGACTAAACCTAGAACTGGAAATGGCCAATCATAAACTGGAAGTGTTATCAATAACGGATGGTTTGACCGGAATTTATAACCGTTTTGCTTTCGATATGATATTAAATAAGGAATGGAAACAATGCCGGCAGCAACAGCAGCACATTTCATTGATTATGATCGATATAGATTTTTTCAAGGCGTTTAATGATAACTATGGGCATCAGGCCGGGGATGTATGCCTAAAGCGTGTAGCTGAGGTGTTGTCTACAGGAACAGAAAGTGATTCGGATACAGTGGTTCGTTATGGCGGAGAGGAATTTGCAATTATTTTACCGGCAATGGAAGAAGAGGATGCAAAAGCGTTTGCTGAAAGAATGCGTATCAGCATCGAAGATATGAAGATTAGACATGAGCACTCTGACATATCAAACTATGTCACAATCAGTCTGGGGGTACACACGATGAAACCGCATGAGCAAGTATCCATTGAAGAGTTTATTAGAACAGCCGATATAGCCTTGTACCGTGCAAAGAAAATTAGTCGTAACAGAGTTGTTGTAGCATAACGGGCCTGTGAATATTCATGAATTATGTTAATAGTTACAGTTTAGCCGATAGGCTGAACTGTAACTATTTAATATCAGATGGATAATATATGAAATAAATTCTGTTGTATATAACCGTAGTAAAAATATAATAAAAATACTTTACTAACACCGTATTGCCTAACAAAGTTGATCAAATTTTAAACTGTGATAAATGGGGGAAAGGTATGAGAAAAAGATATTTTGTTATACTACTTATTCTGATTCTATTTGGCGTTTCGAGTTGCAAACGAGGAGATGTCGGAGATACAGCAGATACAGGAAGTACAGATATTAGTATTACCCCGTCAATATCACAGGTATCGGAGCAGGATTTTTCTTTTACAAAGGCTGATTATTTCTATCGGGAGGACACGCAGGTAGAGATTCACAGTGGTAAACCAGGAAAAATTTACTATACAACAGATGGATCAGACCCAAACGAGGAACAAGCCTTATATTCAGAACCTATTAAGTTGATCGCAAATAATGATACAAAGGCAACTGTAATCAAAGCAAAGGTATACTATAATGACGGTACTGAATCGAATACGCTGGTACATACTTATTTTGTGGGTAAGAACGTAAATGAGAGGTTTGATACCCTGATATTTTCGGTTACAACAGATCCCTATAACCTGTATGATTACGAATACGGAATCTTTGTTGAAGGAAAACTAAGAGATGATTATATCGCACAGAATCCCGGTGTACAACCAAATCCGGATGATCCGGCAAATTATAATATCCGTGGTATGGAAGGTGAACGCGAAGTATATCTGGAGGTCTTTGAAGCGGATGGAACCCGGGTTATCGCGCAGAATGCAGGTATCCGCACCTATGGAGGGTGGTCTAGAGCAAGAGAGCAGAAATCATTTAAAATATTTGCCAGAAAAGAATATGACCAGCAAAACAATAAGCTGCGTTACGAATTTTTCCCGGATCGCACTTCATCGGTGGGTGAGGTGATTGATTCCTTTAAGCAGTTGGTACTGCGTAACTGCGGTAACGACAACGGCTTCACATTTATAAGGGATGAACTGTTCCAGACACTCGCCGGACAGGCCGGTTATTTAGATCATGAAGCTGTGCGTCCCGCCGCTGTGTTTGTCGATGGTGAGTACCGCGGATTTTACTGGCTTCATGAGGTTTACTGTGATGAATATTTTGAGGACCATTATGGTGATTATGACGGAAGCTTTCAGGTACTTGAAGGTGGGGAACTTAATAAGAATCCGGACAGTGACGGCGAAAACACGGAAAACGTTAAGGAATATGATGATATGTATCAAACCTATTCCAGGACTGATTTAACGAACGATGACAATTTTAAGAAGCTTTCCGCTTTGATTGATGTGGAGAATTATCTGGATTACTTTGCGCTCAACATCTACTTGAATAATGAAGATTGGCCCCATAATAACTATAAAACCTACCGCTATTATACTGGTGAGGGCGAGAATTACGGTGAGGCTCCATTTGATGGCAAATGGCGTTACCTCCTTCACGACATGGATTTTAGTACAGGAATTTATGGGAAAGAAGCTACCGATAACAATATTAGTAAATATATCGGGAAAAACGGTGAAATAATGGAGATATGCCCGTTGTTCGGTCAACTGATGAAGAGAGAGGACTGTCGCGAGATATTCCTTAAGAAAACTCTGGATCTGATTAACGGTGTATTTGAACCCACATACTTTGCCAGCGTTCTTGATCAAATGAATGCATCAAGACTAAATGAACTGGAGCATACTTACGGTATGGATCTTCTGGAGGATTGGGTAAGCGAGGATCAACTCTCAGGTCGTATGATGGACCTCAAGAATTACATTCTTTTGCGGAATCAGAATATCCTAACACAATATCAGGAGCATTTTAATCTGGAGGATATCTATACCCTAAGTGTTGAGCCTTCGGACGGCTGTCAGATTAAAATAAATTCTAATACGGCTGATACCGCTTTTCAGGGGAGCTATTATTCCGATATTAACACAACCGTCACAGCAACTGTGCCTAAGGGTAAGAAGTTTGATTACTGGCTTGTTAATGGTGATAAAGTGAAAGGTAAGGAACTGCTTATTACCCCTGAGATGATAAGCGAGAACCGGGTAGAAGTAAAGATGGTGACAAAATAATAGATAAGTAAAGGTTACAGTTCAGCCTGGCAGGGATAGTGACAAGACTGGGAAAAAATGTTTCCATATA
>DBTU01000053.1:55947-118874 GCA_002307215.1 Lachnoclostridium sp. UBA1308 | reverse complement strand
TTGCATTACGTAGTTCGTATGCAAATGCTCCTATATGGAATTCTTTTTTTCAGTCCGGATACATCTCTTTGAAGGCTGAACTGTAAAAAGTACATCATTTATTACTTATTGGTTTCCATGGTTTTTCCCTTGCGAATTTTATAAAGTCGTAAAGCTGTAAGTATTGCACCCAATGCACTGATGCAGGCTGCGGTCAAATACGCCCCCCGCATCCCGTAGATAAATGCATCGTTTCTCCCGCTAATATAGGTGGATACGTGATATCCTAACTTCGTGCTCATCCGATTGTATAGGATGAGTATCGCCAGTGTGGTTCCCGATATCATACCAAGATTACGGATTAATGCATTAACGCTTCCGGATATTCCAAGCATATTGCGGGGAGCATTTGCCATAATCAAAGAGGTGTTCGGTGACTGGAACAGGGCATTTCCGAGAGACATGATTACAATATAGATTACCATTACTAAAATACTCGAATGCTCATTTAGGGTTGACATCAGAAAAAGTCCGGCACTGTTCGCCACAAGGCCGATAAAAGTCAGGAATTCAGAGCCTATTTTATCTGATAGATGTCCGCTGACAGGAGCAACCACCGCCATGACAAGCGGATAGACAATCATAATAAGACCTGTTAAGGCAGGGGAGTATTTTAGTACATTTTGCAGATAAAAAGGCTGTATAATCATAGAACTGCTAATGGACACAAATGAAATAAAAGCGCAGAAAATACTGAGTGAGAATAAACGATTCTTAAACAGGCTTAACTGGAGTAATGGATCTTCGGTTCTTTTTTCCAATATAATAAAAACCACGAAGGTAGCAACCGAGATAGCCAGACCGGCAAATATGACAGGATTATCATAACCGTAATCCTCACCGACAATCAGGGAAATGAATAAAGTAACAATAGATACGGCAAACAGGGAAGCACCTCTTCCATCCAGTTTTTCATCAAGAACCTTCTTAGACTTAGGAAGATTTTTAGTGGCTAGAATAAATACAAGGATGCCAATCGGAACATTGATTAAAAAGATATATTTCCAGCTAAAGCTGGAGATGATAAGACCTCCGATTGGTGGTCCTGCCATCGAACCGAGAGCAACAAAGGTTCCCGAGATACCAAGTGCTTTACCTCTCTCGTTGCTTGGAAATACCTGTGTAATAATACCTTGGTTATTTGCCATGGTTGCCGAGGCACCGATGGCCTGAAGGCATCGGGCAACAATTAATAGAAGGAATGAGTTCGAGAACCCGCAGAGCAGAGAACCAATCGTGAATAGAATAATACCGTATTTGAATATTTTCACTTTTCCAATAAGGTCCCCCAATCTGCCGAACACCAATATGGATCCCGAGATGACAATCAGGTAAGATGAGACCACCCATGCAATTGATTCCGTATTGACAGAGAGCTTTTGGGCCATGTTAGGTAATGCAACATTTACAATGCTGCCGTCAAGGGTTGCCATAAAGGTCATTAAAACCACGCTAAATAGTATAATCATTCGATTCTTGTTAACTTTTTCACTTGTCTGTTCCATAATTTTATCCTTCCGTATCTAAATGTATCAAGCTATTATTGCATTTTATGAGGCTTTGTTGATTTCGTCAATATATAAATTAGCATTTCATCGATTTGTTATGCGTATTTCGGATAAATACCTCTAATATATGCATAGCGGCAGTTGATTAAGGAACAATATTCTTATTATAAGAAGGGAAGTGAGATTTTGAGTAAACAGTCGAATCAAAAATATCGTAAGGAAAAGGAAAAGGAACACTTGAAAAAGGAGGGGTTGGGTAGCGCAATAGAGAAATCAGGAGACAACAGTGATCATAATAAAATAAATACCGAGTTTAAGACCTCTTCAGGCGGCATGGACCGATAGGTTATAGGGGGCTGATGCATAAATTGCTTGTATTCTACAAGCAATTTATGCATCAGCCCCCTACTCACAAAGAGTGGCAACACGACATAAATACTTTTAATTAAATCAAAACGGTTGTTATTGTATGTGCATGGAAGAGTGTTTATGACGTCGACGTTTTGAGTGACTGTGGCCTTGATATGTATTGTATATCTTTTGGTTCTCTATATTGTCCTGCCCGGTAACAAAGGTTTGCTTGGTCTTATCTGAGGCATTGACAGTGTCATGAGTCTTCTCTTCTTTTGAAATTTTTCTTCTTGTTTCTATATTAAGGCCTAAGACTAAGCCAAGCAAAAAGAACAATACGACTAATGAGATGTAAACTACATAAAGATTCGTATTAGGAATAAGACCTGAAATCAGAGAATGCCCCAAAACAGATATAACATTACTCATGATATGACACTCCTATGCAAAATCGTTCACTAATTATATATGCAATAGGACCTGCTTAATTGACATCAAATTTATATTTGTTGTAATTATTTCGTAGTTTGTTACAGTTCAGCCTAGCAAGGATAGTGACAAGACCGAGAAAGAAATGTTTTCATAGGAGCCGCTTTCGCAAGTTGCATTACGTAGTTCGTATGCAAATACTCCTATACGGAAATCATTTCTATCCCAGTCCGGATACATCTCTTTGAGGCTGAACTGTAACCGAAGGTTACAGAATAGATTACAGGATCTGAATATTTATCTTGACAAACAGTCACTTGCATAGTTATAATAACGACTAATTAATTTAAACTATTTAATAATATAATTGTTTTGTCAAACACAATTGACAAAGGCGTCTTAGATCATCTAAGGCGCCTTTGTGTACTTAGGCAGTGGAAGGAAAGGATAAAATATACTTCTATTGGGATAACAAGTGTCATAATAGCATTAAGAAAGGTATGAAAGGACACTAATTATTGATTTTTTTAAAAGTACTAGTATAAATTGTGCAAAAACAATGATTGGAAAGCTTATAATTTTGACAAATCGATGTATTGTAAATAATCTGACAGATGATAGAATTTACCCATAGAAATTGTAAAACATGAAACGTTTACGATTTCATGCGGACATAAATATAGGGATTGTTTTACTGCAAGCAGTAAACACCAAAACTTACGACAGAGGCGTCATTACGAAAGTAGTGGCGTCCTTTTTTATATAGGAGACATTTCCTATATAAAAACCCACTATTTAAAATCAGATTAGGAGGTAATTATTATGAGACAGGTTGCTATTTACGGAAAAGGCGGAATTGGTAAATCTACAACAACACAGAATTTAACTGCAGGACTTGGTGAAATGGGTAAGAAGATCATGATCGTAGGTTGCGATCCCAAAGCAGATTCAACAAGATTAATTCTTGGTGGTTTGGCACAGAAGACAGTACTTGATACCCTTCGTGAAGAGGGAGAGGATATTGATTTAGATTACATTATGAAGAATGGTTATGCGGGAATTCGTTGCGTTGAGTCCGGCGGTCCTGAACCCGGTGTTGGTTGTGCAGGTCGTGGAATTATCACTTCCATCAATCTATTAGAGCAGTTGGGTGCTTACACCAGTGATCTTGATTATGTATTTTACGATGTACTTGGTGATGTTGTATGTGGCGGTTTTGCAATGCCAATTCGTGAAGGTAAAGCTCAGGAAATCTACATCGTAGCATCCGGTGAAATGATGGCGTTATATGCAGCCAACAATATTGCAAAAGGTGTTCAAAAATATGCGAATACCGGTGGCGTAAGACTTGGCGGTATCATCTGTAACTCCAGAAAGGTTGACGGAGAGGCAGATCTCGTAGCTGCATTTGCTAAGGAATTAGGAACCCAGATGATTCACTTTGTACCTAGAGATAACATGGTTCAAAGAGCTGAGATTCATAAAAAGACAGTTATTGAATTCGATCCCACAGCTGGTCAGGCTGATGAATATCGCCAGTTGGCTAACAAGATTGACGGCAACGATATGTTCATTGTACCTAAGCCGATGAAACAGGAAAGATTAGAAGAATTACTTATGGCACATGGTCTTATGGATATCTAAAAATAATAATAATGGAGGTGTATTTTATGTTATTAGTAAGAGCAATCATTCGTCCCGAGAAGGTTGGAACCGTATTATCAGAATTATTATCCGCAGGTTTTCCTGCAGTAACAAAAATGGATGTATTCGGACGTGGTAAGCAAAAGGGTGTTAAGGTTGGCGAAATATTCTACGATGAAATTCCGAAGGAAATGTTACTGATGGTTGTAGATGATAAAGATAAGGACGATGTTGTTAGAATCGTTATGAAATATGCAAGAACCGGTGAAAACGGTAACTTTGGAGACGGAAGAATTTTCGTCAGCCCGGTGGAAGAAGCTTATACAATCAGTACAAAGACAAAAGGACTGTAAGTCAAATACAGGTTTCAAGATGAAGAGTCACATATTGATTTTTCATTAAATTGAATAGGAGGTAACTTTAACATGAAAGAAGTTATGGCGATAGTCAGACAGAATAAAGTTAACGCAACAAAAGATGCGTTAGCAGAGGCTGGAGCACCTGCCTTTACCTGTAGAAAAGTACTTGGAAGAGGCAAGAAGCTTATTGATATGACGCTTCTCAGAAGCATTGTTGATTCTGGAGAGATACCTGCAACCGCAACCGGTGAATATTTATCGGAAACACAGCGGTTAATCTCAAAACGAGTCTTTACCCTGATCGTTGAAGATGACAAGGTTGATGACGTAGTAAAGACAATTATTGATGTAAACAGTACCGGGAATCCGGGAGACGGAAAAATATTTATCCTCCCTATTAGTGAAAGCTATCGCGTACGTAACGGGGAATCGACAACGGAAGCCTATTAATTGTGAATGACCGGATTGATTAGAAGACAAGTAAGGAGGGCGCTATGAATGTAATGAATAAAGTACTGGATCAATATAATTCCAGAGTATATAAAAACCGTAAAGAGCATATGGTTGATGTTAATAACAATGATACGAATAATGCGATTTCAGCAAATGTTCGTACAATACCCGGTATCATTACCGCGAGAGGTTGCTGCTATGCCGGTTGTAAAGGTGTTGTATTAGGACCAATTAAAGATGCGTTTACAATTGTACATGGACCGATCGGTTGTGCATATTATTGCTGGGGAACCAGAAGACATAAAGCAAAAACCGAGGAAGGTGAGGATAATTATTTACAGTATTGTTTCTCAACAGACCTTCAAGAGCCGGATATCGTATTCGGTGGTGAAAAGAAATTAAAGCAGTCGATTAAGGAAGCGATGGATTTATTCCATCCAAAGACCATCTTGATCTGTTCCACTTGTCCGGTTGGATTGATTGGCGATGATATCCACGCTATTGCAAAATGGGCAGAGACTGAATTTGGTATCAAATGTATCGCGTTCAGTTGCGAAGGGTATAAGGGCGTTAGCCAATCCTCTGGACATCATATTGCGAATAACCAGTTAATTAAATATGTAATTGGTGAAGGCGACAGAAAGATAACCAATAAATTCGCAATCAACCTACTTGGGGAGTATAACATCGGTGGCGATGGCTGGGAGACAGAAAGAATATTAAAGAGAATTGGTTATGAGATCGTATCCGTCTTTACCGGTGGTTCCAAGATGGATGATATCGCAAATGCTCATCAGGCTAACTTAAGTGCAGTACAGTGTCACCGTTCCATTAACTACATTGCAGAGTTAATTGAGACAAAGTACGGTACACCTTGGATGAAGGTTAACTTTGTTGGTATAGATGCTACAATTGAATCCCTCAGAAATATGGCTAAATTCTTTAATGATCCTGAGTTAACAGCAAGAACAGAAGCTGTAATTGCTGATGAAGTAGATTTGATTGAGGAGAGTCTTAACTATTACAAGGGTAAATTGAAGGGCAAGACAGCAGCACTCTACGTAGGTGGTTCCAGAGCACATCACTTCCAGTTCCTATTAAATGACTTAGGTATTCATACAGTACTTGCCGGTTATGAATTTGGACACAGAGAAGAATACGAAGGACGCGAGATTATTCCGTTTGTAAAAATTGATGCTGATAGCAAGAATATAGAGCAAATTACAGTTGAGCCAGATCCGGAGAAGTTCCATGTTTATTTATCAGAAGAAGATATGAAAAAGTTAAAAGAAGAAAAATTACTTGATTATTACGGTGGTATGGCTAAGGATATGAAAGACGGAACCTATATGGTAGATGATCTTAACCATTTTGAAACAGAAGAGTTCCTAAAGCTGTTGAAGCCGGACATCTACTTCTCCGGTATCAAGGAGAAATATATAGCTCAGAAAAGCGGAGTATTATCAAGACAGATGCATTCCTATGACTATAGTGGACCTTATGCCGGTTTCCGTGGCGCAGTAAACTTTGCAAGAGACATAGCAATGGGTATCTATACCCCGGCTTGGAGTTATGTAAAAGCTCCCTGGAAATCAACTCCGAGTCTCGAAGGAACAATGGGAGGTGTTGAATAATGCTTAATTATACGAAGAAAGAAACCTATGAAAGAAGTGCTTTAAGAATTAATCCGGCAAAGACTTGTCAACCGGTGGGCGCTATGTATGCCGCATTAGGCGTTCACGAATGTATGCCACACAGCCATGGTTCTCAAGGCTGCTGCTCCTTCCACAGAATGATGCTAACCCGTCACTTTAAGGATCCTGCAATGGCATCCACAAGTTCTTTTACCGAGGGTGCTTCCGTATTTGGTGGTGGTGCAAACTTAAAAGCAGCTACAAAGAATATTTTTGATATCTACAATCCCAGGATTATTGCAGTACATACCACTTGTCTTTCTGAGACCATTGGTGACGACTTAAATTCCTTCATTCAAGAGCTTGAAGTTCCCGAAGGCAAAGTGGTGGTTCACTGTAATACCCCAAGCTATTATGGTTCTCATATTAATGGTTTCAGTAACATGGTAGCAGGTTTCATTCGCTATTTATCCAAATCCTCGGGAAAAAAGAATGGTAAGGTTGTACTTATGCCCGGCTTTGTTAATCCCGGAGATATGAGAGAAATGAAACGTATTGCATCTGATATGGGCGTGGCATATACGATGCTTCCGGATACCAGCGGTGTTATGGACTCCCCGATGACAGGTAAATTCGAATTATTTCCTAAGGGTGGAACTACTGTGGATGAGATTATTACCTTGGGAGATTCCGATTTAACACTCGCATTTGGTAAGGCAGCAAGCGAAGCACCTGCTGAATTGTTAACAAAGAAATGTAACGTACCCAATAAGCTTCTGCCATTACCGATCGGTATTGGTAGAACCGATGAATACATTATGGCTCTTCAAAGCTATACCAAAGGCGATGTTCCTTATATTCTTGAAGAGGAACGCGGACAGTTAGTTGACATTTTGATTGATATTCATCCTTATACCTATAATAAGAAAGTTGCTATCTTTGGCGATCCTGATACGGTTCTTAGCATCGCAGAATACGTATTAGAGATGGGTATGATTCCGAAATATATTTTGACAGGGACTCCTGGAGATTCCTTTGAGAAAGCAGCCGCAGAACTGTTCACTAAGTTTGGTGTAGAGGGTTGCATAGCGAAAGCTGCGGGCGACTTATTCGAATTGCATCAGTGGATTAAACAAGAGGGTGTTGACCTATTAATCGGTGGTACTCATGGAAAACACATTGCAAGAGCAGAGGATATTCCTTTTGTCAGAGCAGGTTTTCCTATCATTGATCGTTATATCCATTCCTATTTGCCACTTGTAGGTTATAAGGGTGCGATGAGACTTGCTGAATTAATTACCAATGCATTATTGGATCGTCAGGACAGAGATGCAGCCGAGGAAGATTTTGAAATGGTTATGTAATTGAATGCAAATGAATTGTACTAAGTTCCGCATGTTGATATAAACTGCCTGTTTCGGGGTGATTATCCTTGCTTCCCTATTCCGATTCCCAATTTAAGCGCTTGGTGCGCCGTGCTCCCTAGCATGGCGACACCGCCAGGCGTGATATAGGTGAAGATATAGGAAGGTGAAGATAATCACCCCAAAACGGACAAAAGACAAATGTGGTATCGTCTGATGATTTTAGGGGTGTTGTAAATTGAAAGAAAGGAAGTGCATCGTATGGAGAATGTAAGGGAATCAACGAATAACAATTCAGCAGAAGTACTGGAAGCCAGAAAAGATTCGATCTTACAGAAACAGGACGGCTGCAGTGGCAATGGGTTACAATGTGACGGTAACAGTGTATCAGGTGCTGTAAGTCAGAGAGCATGTGTTTATTGTGGCGCAAGAGTTGTTCTTAATCCGATAACAGATGCCTTTCATATTGTACACGGTCCAATCGGATGTGCCAGTTATACCTGGGATATCAGAGGAAGCTTAAGTAGTGGTGACGATTTGTACCGTAATAGCTTTTCAACAGATTTACAGGAACAGGATATCATCTTCGGAGGCGAAAAGAGGCTGACGAATGCAATTGAAGAAGTAATAGAAAAGCACCATCCGAAGCTGATATTTGTCTATGCCACTTGTATTGTCGGCGTTATAGGAGATGACGTAGCTGCAGTCTGTAGAACGATGTCGGAAAAATATGGAATCCGTGTGTTGGCGGTGAAGTCCCCCGGATTTTCGGGAAACAAGTCCGTCGGATATAAAATGGCTTGTAATGCGCTCATGGAGCTTTTGCTTCCACACAAGCAAGAGGTAAAAGGAAAAGGTATTAATATCCTTGGAGATTTTAACCTAGCAGGCGAGATATGGATTGTAAAAGATTATTTAAACAAAATTGGGATATCTGTGGTTTCAACGATCACAGGAGATTCAAACTATGAAACATTAATTAAGGCACCCTCGGCTATGCTTAATGTCGTGCAGTGTGCCGGCTCCAGTACCTATCTTGCCAGCCGTATGGAGGAAGAGATGGGTATTCCTTATATTAAAATCAGCTTTTATGGAATCGAAGATACGATAAATTCTTTGATCCGAATTGCGGAGGCACTTAAGGATGAGGAGGCCAAGAAGAAGGCGATTGCCTTTGGTGAGACAGAAAAAGCAAGGTTGCAGGACTTTTTATCAATCTATCGCAAGAATCTGGAAGGTAAAAAAGCAGCCATTTATGTAGGGGGCGGATTCAAAGCAATTTCCCTAATCCGTCAGTTTAAATCACTGGGAATGGATACCGTAGTTGTCGGTACCCAGACCGGTAAAAAAGATGATTATGAAATTATTGAAAGCATTGTAAATAAAGATACAATAATTCTGGATGATGCCAATCCCGCTGAGCTTGAGCGGTTCATGAAGGAAAAAGGGGCAGATATTTTAGTCGGTGGAGTAAAGGAAAGACCGCTTGCCTATAAATTAGGGATTGCCTTCTGCGACCACAATCATGAAAGGAAGCATCCGTTATGCGGCTTTGACGGAGTTGTAAATTTTACGAAGGAAATCAACTTAAGCATGAATAACCCGGTGTGGAAGCATATAAAGAACGCCGTCTGACGGCAGATTGGAGGCTTGTATGAGAGGAACCTTAACAAACCTTACGGTAAATCCCTGTAAAATGTGTATGCCGATGGGCGCAATGACAGCATTCTATGGAATAAAGAAATGTATCTCCATTCTTCATGGTTCCCAGGGCTGCAGTACCTATATCAGAAGGCACATGGCAACACACTATAATGAACCCGTCGATATCGCTTCCTCCTCTCTGACAGAGGAAGGAACAGTGTACGGTGGTGAGAAGAACCTGATTCAGGGTTTAGTAAATCTGATTAAGGTATATGATCCGGAGGTTATCGGGGTTGCAACAACCTGTCTGGCAGAGACAATCGGGGAAGATGTCAAACGAATTATTGATAAATTCTATGAAGAATATCCGCAGTACAGTCATGTTACCATCATCAATGCCTCTACGGCAGGCTATGCCGGAACACAGTTCGAGGGTTTCATGACTACTCTGTATCAGATTGTTAAATTAACTCCGATGGAGACAGTCCGAAATGAAAAGATCAATGTGGTCACCAGCCAGCTTTCACCGGCAGATACCAGATACTTAAAGGAACTGTTGGAAAGCTTTGGGCTGGATTATATACTGTTGCCCGATCTTTCAGAGAATCTCGATGGAGGTCACGAAGAAGAATATCATAAGCTTCCCCAGCATGGGACCAGTCTTTCGGATATCAAGAAAATGGCAGGAGCAAGAGTTACATTAGAAATCTCCACCTTTGTAAACGATTCAAAATCCGTTGCACAGTATCTATATGAGACTTATGGTATACCTTTTAAACGATGTAATCTGCCGGTAGGTCTCAGAGATAACGACGAACTGCTTAAAATACTATCAGAGATATCGGCGCATAAGATACCGGATAAGACAGCAAAGCAACGATCAAGATTTTTAGATGCCATGATAGACGGTCACAAATATAACGGAGAAGCAAGAGCGGCTATTTACGGCGAACCGGATTTTGTATTCAGTACAGTCAGGATGTGTGTGGAAAACGGTATCATGCCTATGATTGCAGCGACCGGAACCAAGTGTCCTGACTTAAAGAAAATGTTAACAGAGGAGATACAAACAGTTGCAGATGCTTACTATATCGAACGGTATGAAATCCTTGATGAAATAGATTTTCAGACCGTGGAAGAACTGTCAAGAGAACTTCAAGTGAATCTTTTGATCGGCAATTCCGATGGTAGAAGAATTGCTGAAAAGCTAAACCTTCCACTGGTACGTCGTAGCTTTCCGATTCATGACAGAGTAGGCGGACAGCGATTTCGAACCCTTGGTTATGAAGGGTCCCTAACCTATCTTGATGATATTTCCAATGAAATGCTCAGCCGGAAAGAAACAGGGTTTCGAGATGAGCTTTACCTGAAATATTACAAGGGTGAGAAAGTTATGAAAGAAGAGATATCAGCTAATAGTATTATAGATAATTTGAATCGCACAGAGGAGGTGCCAGTGTCTATGAATCAGGAAAAGTCGGGAAAAACTATGGAAGAGAAGACGGCGACGCATCCCTGCTATAATTGCGGGGCACATCAATATGCAAGAATGCATCTTCCGATTGCCCCAAAATGCAATATCAGTTGTAATTACTGTTTAAGAAAATTTGACTGTCCCAATGAAAGCAGACCGGGAGTGACGACCAAGGTATTAAATCCTGAGGAGGCTTTTGCAAAATACAAGGAGGTTAAGGAAAAGGTTTCCAATCTCTCTGTCGTGGGTATTGCAGGTCCCGGAGATGCATTGGCTAATTTCGAGGAGACAAAACAAACGCTTCGACAGATTAAGGAGTACGACCCGGATGTGACCTTCTGTCTGTCCACCAACGGACTGATGCTTCCGCAGTATGCGGAAGAATTAATTGAACTGGGAGTATCCCATGTCACAGTTACTATGAACTCTATAGATCCGAAAATTGGTGCACAAATTTATAAATATGTTGACTATATGGGCATAAAATATTATGGTGAAGCGGCAGCAGCTATATTGATGGCTAATCAGCTGGCAGGAATTAAAATGCTTACTTCAAGAGGAATTATTTGCAAAGTTAATATTGTAATGCTGAAGGGAATTAACGAGTATCATATCCCGGAGGTAGTTGCCAAAGTTAAGGCATTGGGCGGTACAATCACCAATATTATGCAACTCATTCCGGTTTCCGGCAGTGTGTTCGAAAATCTACCGCTGGTAAGTAATATCGAGATTATGGAGATGCGAAAGAAATGTGGAGAAACCATGAAGCAGATGTATCACTGCAGACAATGCAGAGCAGATGCAATCGGAACTCTCGACAATGACATATCCATCGAATTCAATGCCTGTCATAAAGAGGAACCAATCGCTGAAGATAATAATATAAACGAGAAATCCACAGAGGGCAAAATAGACATCAATTCTACAGAAATTACTGACGGTGTTGTAGGTAACAGCGCAGGAATTCAGGTTGCGGTTGCGACGAAGAGCGGAATGATTGTGGATCAGCATTTTGGACATGCGACAGAATTTTATATCTACGAATATACGAACGGAAATGCTGTCTTTAAAGAAAAGAGACCTGTCGGTCAGTATTGCAAAGGTCCGGATGATTGTGGTGAAAGTGATAATCGGATGGATCAGATTATCAGTACGATTTCGGATTGCAATGTGGTGGTAGCTATGAGAATTGGTGATGTGCCGAAACAAAAATTAAGAGATAAGGGAATTTTAACCTTTATTACATATGACAGAATCGAAGATTCTGTAAAAATGGCAGCCGAAAAGCTGACAGCTGAATAAAACTTTTGAAAAGTTACACGTAAGTGTCTTTTAATATTTATTATGCCGCGGTGGCGGTAAAGGGAGGTTGTTATGATTAGTTTAAAGCATCACATTTTTGTTTGCACCAGCTGCAGAATAAACGGACAGCAGAAGGGCTTCTGTTTCTCCAAGGGTTCGGTGGATATTGTTCAGAAATTTATGGAGGCGATTGAGGATAACGATTTATCCGGCGATGTTATGATTACCAATACAGGTTGCTTTGGTATTTGTGACAAGGGACCGATAGCCGTAGTGTATCCGGAAGGTATCTGGTACGGGAATTTGTCCGAAGATGATATTGAAAAAATCGTGGAAGAACATATTATGGGTGGCACTCCGGTAAAAGAATTAATGATTTAATTTTGTTTCTGACAGGTCGATTATAGGGTTTGGGATTTGACGGTGAAAGGAGCGGTGGTAGTATTATTCGATTAATAGACAATACACTAACTTCATTTGATTATAATCTGCCATCCAAGGAAGATCTGTATGCTTTCAGCGAATATTTATTTACGATAGGCGTGGATGCGGTAGAATTATCAGTCAAGGCATATGAAAGAATGGCAAAGTTAAGGGACGACAGAAAGTATATCCTGGATATTGAATTTGCAGATGAGATTCTTTCCTATCCGGGATTCTACCGCTATGTATGCCATCAAGAGGTTCATGATGAGAATCGAATCTTTGAACTTCAGATGAATGACTCAAGAGAAATTGTAAAGCTGAGAGCTCTTCGAAGCTGTAAGGAAATTCGCATCGTAGGTTTGGATGATATTATGTGTCATGAATCTTATGAAAAGTACTTTAACGAAATCATTAATTTTCTACCCCGCAGTACAATTATTCTAAATCCGGAGAATACCTTTGGTTGTGCAAGTGCAATAGCAATGCAATGGGCAACGGATTTTGGAAGTAATATTACAACCAGCTTCACGGGTTGTAAAAATAATGCGGCAACAGAAGAGGTGCTAATGGCACTTCGTTTGGCGGTAAGGTATAAACCAAACCGTGACCTTACCATGTTGCCGGAAATGACAAATTTGTATGAAAAGATAACCGGAAAAATCGTTAGTAATAAAAAACCAATCATCGGAAAAAATATTTTTATGGTTGAGGCAGGTATCCATGCGGACGGAATTAATAAAAATCCGGCTACGTATGAAGCGTATGATCCCTGTCTAGTTGGAGGAAAGACTGTATTAGTAGTTGGGAAACACTCAGGTACAAGAGCAGTGAGGCTTAAACTGGAGGAATTGGGACTTCCGGAGCTTGAAAATGAAATTGTTGAAAAATTATTAAATCATATAAAGGACATTTGTACAGAGAACAGAAAGAGTCTGTGTGATGAGGAGTTTATCAATCTGGTAAGGGAGGTCACTGACAATGAAGGAGACCAAATACATCGTTGATACCACCTTAAGAGACGGAGAGCAAAGCCCGGGGATAGCACTTCAGATTGAAGATAAGGTGAAAATTGCAGCTTTACTCGATGAACTCGGAGTATATGAAATTGAGGCGGGAACCCCAGTTTTGAGTGCTTCGGAAGAAGAGGGGATCTCCAGGATAATTGAAAACAAACAAAATGCAAAAATTTCGGTATGGAGTCGGATGAATATTATGGATGTACAAAAATCCATCCGATGCAAACCGGATATAATACATATCGGTACGCCGGTATCCTATATTCAGATATACAGTAAATTGAAAAAGAACAAGGTCTGGGTCATCAAAAGTATACTGGAATGTGTGGATATAGCCAAAAGTAATGGTATTGAGGTCACAGTCGGATTAGAGGACTCCTCAAGATCAGATATTGGTTTTTTGCTAAGTATCATCAAGGAACTGAGGATTGCCGGAGTAGATACTATCCGTGTCGCCGATACGGTGGGAGTACTGACGCCAAAGCGCACCAAGGAGCTTGTCGAGACGATAAAAGCGAATACAGACATCCGTATCGAGATGCATGTCCATAACGACCTCGGGATGGCTGTAGCGAATTCAATCGTTGGAGCAAGAGCAGGAGCTGAGCTGATTGATTGTACCTTGTTTGGAATCGGAGAAAGAACCGGTAACTGTAACCTGTATGATTTTGTACACGCTTGCGATTCGGTATTTCAATTTGCCATGAGTTATAAACAGATTCGCCATGTTGAGCAGCAGGTTTATACCGAGCTGAAAGGAGCCATGTAGCTTCTAAAATCATTCGCTTGTACCTAAACTTTTCATAAATTGTATCTATTCACTCTTCCAAAGGAAATATCCCCGTACATCGGATGCTTAATCCGAAGCACGGGGATATTTCTGTTAGGGGATGAAAGCCAGGAGGCAGTGATTACATAATGTAATTTAAATCAGACAAGAATATCATCGATTATTAGGGCATATGATGTGCTAGGAGATGCTTTTAACGATTGATGGGAGGGCAGTTTGAATGCTGGATGGATATCAGATGATTGTACGGGAGAAAATGATACAGCAGGATATGTACTATAAAAACCACTTAATCTTAAAATATACAATAAAATATCCCAAATTTGTTTCCCAGACATACAATACACTGGCACATAAGTTGAACACCTTATATCATACAAAGGCAGTGATGTATGAGAAGTCCAATGTAATGAATCTGTATCAGATGGCAATGGTGGAATATGAGTATTCGGTGGCTAATCAATATCCGATTCATCAATTTGAAGCCTATGTGACATTTGAAGTTACCTATAACCAAAACTGCGCACTCAGTCTGTATTTTGATCAGTATGAATATACGGGTGGAGCACATGGCCTAACGGTCCGTTCCTCTGATACTTGGGATTTGCAAAAGAGCAGAAGAATGGAACTGTCCGATTTCTTCCCAAATCGAAATGATGTGAAAGAATTTGTAACGGAAAGTATTATTCAACAAATTGATGAACAAATGACAGGCGGAAATGCCATGTTTTTTGATAAATATGACCAGCTGGTCGAAAGCACATTCAAGCCAAGTAATTTTTATTTGTCCAAGGAAGGGCTTGTTATCTACTTTCAACAGTATGATATTGCACCCTATGCGGCAGGAATACTAACCTTTGTCATACCATTTGGCCCTGGTGGGGCATTGCAACCCAAGTGCTAAAGAATATACTCTATGGTTGTTCTATCATCTTTTTTCGATTTAATACAAAATATAAGCCTAATAATGTTAGTAATAGATTTGTTACTATTGGTATGGAATCTGAAGTTAAAAAGCCGCTCATTATTTTATCTTTGTCATCTCCCAACAATGATGTTGCATGACGAAATGTTTGGATATTCAATATAAGTACAGGGATTTTATTTGATAAATTAATAATTCCTTCAAATAATATTAATAGACCGACTGTTAAACGAATTGTTGGATTATGTAGGAAAGTCAGATTAAATATGCCGTCGGTTTTCTTTATGAAGATATAAAGACCTAAGATTATTAATACAACGGCAATAAACCATAACAGGTTGACCTTTACGAAGTGTTCCATACTGACTTTGAAACTTGCGTTGCTTTCACCAATGAGTACAAGAGCACTAAGTTTTTGAAGTAAAGTAAATATACCGGTAATAACTGCAAATACCAAGGTTGTTTTTGTGGCCTGATTTATTTCTTTACCTAAATTCATAATGACTCGCCTTCTTTCTATAACTAATATTACTGCTAAATACATAATTTAACAATAACAAAATAAGGCTTCAGCAAGTTAGATAGACTTGTTGAAGCCTTATTTTATAGTTTATTCACCACCGGGGCCGCTACGGGCTGGACCCTTGCTGGGTGCCTGTGCATTGGTATCCTTCATGGAACCGCCTGCATTATTCTTGCTGCTGCCCATGGAGTTATTTTGACTGTTACCGGAAGAGTTGTTCTTGCTGTTACCGGAAGAGCTGTTTCTGAAGTTACTATTATTGTTCTTTGCCATTTGGATCTCCTTTCTTGAAATATCATCTATATTATTTCAAGAAAGGAAAATTTTATTCATATCAATCGCAAAATATGTTACAGTGTTACGCTGCCCATTTTTAGCTTATTCAATGCTTTGTTTTTCAAAGTATAGGGATGATTAGGCTTGATTGTGCTCTCAAAGAGATCATTGAAGGCGGAGTTTTCAGCGTCGGAAATTGCGCTTGTCACCGCATCGTCATAGGCTTCAGTGGCCTTATTATCTTTCATTCGAACAATATAATAACCGGTTGTGTCTGTGTAGACATCGCTAACATCACCGTTATCCATCTTCTCCATCATTGCTTCGAAATCTTTGGAAAAGGTAGAGTCATTTACAACAAAACTGCTTTCTTCATAAGTCAGATCCGGATCCTCTGAGGATACCATTGATGACCAGTCCGACGCTGTTTTTGCTGTATCGTAGACAGCATTGATTTTATCAAGTGCAGTAGCTTTCTCTGCATCGCTTATATCAACATCATTACCATCTGCGTCAGTTGTCTGGGTTGATATGAATATGTATTCCATATCATACTGTCTGTAATCGTCGAAGGAAACGCCGTCTTTTATTTTGGCATCATCAATATCCAGTTTAGCAATTTGATCATCTCTGTAACGCTCTGCCAAAGTCATTTTACTAATTATCTTTGTGAGATATGACTTTGTAAAATTATTTTTCTTGATGACAGCTGTGGTCATTTGGTCTGAAGCTAACAGGGATTCTACATTCGTGTTGATGGTTTTCTTCTCATCGTCAGTAAGTTTATAGCCCTGGGATTTTGCTTCATTATTCAGCATTTCATATTTTAGAACCTCATTAATAGCATCCTGTCTCGACTGTTCCCGCATGGTCGTGCCGGTATCTTCATCAGCGGTCATATCCCAAAAGTCATCCCCCAAATACGAGCCATAACTATTATAGCTGGACTCTACAGAGTAAACGTAATAAGAGACATCTCTCAAGTTGTACTTCTTCCCATCAATTGTCATAAGTGTCGGTGAATAAAGTTGATCAAATAACAAGGCTCCAATCAACAGTACTACAAGCACAAGAGAGGATATTAGCCAAGGCTTGGAAATGCTGGTTATCGGCTTATCGCTAAACTTTACTTCCTTTACTTTCTTTGCTTTTAATTTTTTAGAACTGTTCACGTGTTTGCTCCCTCCATAGTATTCTCATTATTAATTTTAATCATTTTGTGCTATAAGTCAAGTCATAAGAAGCCTGTTCACAAAATATACTTATATGTTGTTCATCTATAGAAAAATTATTACAGAACATGAAATAATTACTTTATCTATGTTTACTTTGCTTAATACTAGGAAATATTCCAAATAGGATTAGTGCGAATATAGTCTCGCAAGAATCATGCGTGCCATTAGGAATATATAAATGAATTCCATTGGAAATTCATTTTTATATTTTGTATTTATAGCCAATGCGGCTATGATAGTAATCCTCGGCACAAACTAATTCTAAGGGCAGAAGGGGATTATAATAATCAAATTGAATTTATGTCTGAGTATGCTATAATATACAGTAAATTACAAAGATGGGAAGTGAATAGGAAATGATGCAATATAATGGAAAAGCAATTGAAATTATGGACGAAGTAAATAAGGTAGTCATCGGAAAGCGAGCGGTCATCGGAAAGGTGCTTACTGCGATTTTAGCAAAGGGCCATATTTTACTTGAAGATCACCCGGGTGTAGGAAAGACCACTCTGGCACTTGCGTTTTCAAAGGCAATGGCTTTGGAGCATCACCGCCTTCAGTTTACACCTGATGTTCTGCCGACAGATGTGATTGGTTTTCATATGTTGAATAAGAACGGTGAGAGCTATCAATATAAACAGGGGCCTATCATGTGCAATCTGTTTCTGGCGGATGAGATTAACAGAACCTCACCAAAGACACAATCTGCACTGCTTGAGGTTATGGAGGAAGGTAAGGTTACCGTCGACAGTGTTACAAGAGAGGTTCCGAAGCCCTTTGTTGTTATGGCGACTCAGAATCCAATCGGATCCATCGGTACGCAGATGCTCCCGGAATCCCAGTTGGATCGTTTTATGGTAAAGCTGTCCATGGGCTACCCTGATATTAAAAGCGAAATAGGAATATTAAAGGAACGTCAAAACACAAATCCGCTTGATAATGTAGTACAAATTGTTGAGAAAGAGGATATTATTGCAATGCAGAGCCTCGTTGAGGAAGTCTATGTACATGATTCCATTTATGAATATATTACACTTTTAGTACAGCAGACAAGGGAGAACCCATTAGTTGAGCTTGGCGCCAGCCCAAGAGGCTCATTAGCGCTGATGAATATGGCAAAGGCGACCGCTTTCTTAAGCAGTAGGGATTATGTAATTCCTGCCGATGTTTCCATTGTATTTAAGGATGTTTGTTCCCACAGAATGATTTTAAGACCGAAGGCGAGAGTTAATAATGTAACAGTGGACAACCTTTTAGATGACATCCTGCGTATTGTTAGGGCTCCCCGAATTAACACAAAGGAAGTCTACACTAATATTTAGAAAGGTACTGGTGAAAGATGTTCAGGAGTAAATTGCGGTATCTGATGCTTCTTGCTTCCGTCGGACTGCTGTTAATTCTGTTTAATAAATACTATATTGGCATGATATTTATAACGGTTGTTATGATGCCTTTCTTTTTGTTCGGTCTTTTAAGCTACTGCTATGGAAAGGTAAGAGCAGAGTTGGTCTGTATCACTCATGTTGCAGGTAAGGATGGTAAGATTCCGGTCTCAATTCAACTCATAAACCCTACAATTTTTCCTTTATCCTTCCTTAAGATTTATATCTCTTATCAAAATGCATACGCTCCCACCAAATTTAAGAAGACAATTTGTGTTTCCTTGGATTACAAGACAAAGACCTCTGTCATTTTCCATATGACTTCACAGTATGCCGGTAATATGGAGATTACGCTTGAAGGTATTCGTATCTATGATTATATGAAGCTGTTTTCTCTGAGGCGAAAGCTGGAGAATAAGATTAAGGTGGCGATTTTACCATCTTACTATGAACTTGAGGATCATCAAATCCTCCAAAGGAACATTTATATGACGGAGAATGACAATTATTCTCCTGACAGAAAGGGTGATGACCCCTCCGAGGTCTTTGATATCAGAGAATACCGGGAGGGAGATCGCTTACAGAGAGTTCATTGGAAGCTTAGTATGAAACAGAATCAGCTGATGATGAAAGAATTCAGCGACCCGATCAATTGCAGAGAATTGCTTTTTATTAATCTAAATGATGGGATGGGGGATTTTCTGTTACAAAGTATTGATTCCATTTTAGAGGGTGCGCTGTCCCTTTCCTATTCACTTATAATGAAGCGGCATGCACATTATTTAGCTTGGTATGATGTAGAGCATAGAATATGCAGGAGAGTTTGTGTATGTAAGGAGAAGGATCTTTTCGATGCGGTAGACGGACTTCTTCAGGCGAAGCCGTATAAAGAGAGTGTAGATGTTATGTCGGTATATCTGGCTGAGCATTTACATGAACAGTATTCTGAACTGTTTTTTATCAGCAACAACATATCTGTTCCTCATATTGAGTCTGTTTCCGAGGTAAAAGCTTACAATAGACATGTAATTTATATGCATGGAGACAGTAATCAAGACTTTAGCAGGATGGTTGAGGAAGAAATGCAGAAATCTTATAAGGACATCGGTGTTAAGGTATATTCGATGTTGATGGGTAATGTTAAGAATGGCATGGAACAATTGAGCGTAGATTAGAAATGGAGGTGAGAATTTGGGTAAAAGATTTCAGAACGGACTTATCATGGAGAATTCCGTTCTAATAATTGATGAGAAGAAACCGGGCATACAGATCTCGGCAAGAATTATCCAGATTCTTGCAATCACTATCGGAAGCTGGAGTGCCTTTTCTGTACTGATTGAAAGCATGCCGGCTCCGGTGAATATCAATGTCCAGATCTTACTTTGCGCAGGCATTATGTTTGCGCTGTGTGTATTTCCGTCTTATGATTTGGTTAAGCTTTTTTTTACATTTTTGTTTTATGGCCTTTTTTTTTATAGCAGACTTCCGCAGCTAAAGAACGGATTTTTTTTAGTAGAAAATCTAATCATTAAGAGGGTGTATGACTACTATCAATATTCCACTAACTATTATGTTGCGGATGGGTCAAATGAAGTGTCAGATATCACACTTCTTATGATCATAATTATGATTCCGATGATAGGGTTGTTTACAATTGCTGTTGTAAGAAACCGACTGGTCAATCTTTGCAGTCTGATCCTGTTTCTTCCGGTGGCGGCAAGTTTCCTGCTTGGAGTCATTCCTTCGGAAAAATATCTCGTTGCATACATTGTAGCCATATTATACCTGACGAAATCCGGTCTTCCTTACAAGCATATTAATAATAGGGAACAACGCACACTGTTGCAAAGGATTAACAGCAGATCAGCGGTATGGGTTAGCTTACTGGCCTTAACGGTATTTTTTATATTAAAATTATTTATATCAGAAGATAAATACGATAACATCGCGCAACTGAATGATATGAAATCAAAAGTCCAGCAGACCTTTATGGAAACCTCATTGGAGGATATTTCGGAAAGGTTTACAGATTATAAGCTGTTTAAGGTTGACCCAGCTACCGGAGGCTTGCTGGGCGGTGAACTTGGTAACATCGGAAAGGTTAATTATACAGGAGATGAGCAGCTTGTAGTAAAAGCTATTTACTCATCCGTGATAGAGGGCTTATACCTTAAGGGTTATGTGGGTAGTGATTACACCGGAAACCGTTGGGTAGGTCATAATAAGGAGGATGAAAGTAAATACAAACAACTGTTAAAGCTGCTGCCCCAAGAATCCTTTTCTTCTATAAATCAGACAAATAAGCTATTGAATCTTCTTCTGCAGGATCAGAAGGTTGATATGAGCGAGGCAGCCGGACATGATTTTACTTGGACAACTGATCTCGTTAAAGATCCACTTTACTTTATATTTAAGGGTTCAATGCAGATAGAGTATAAGGGGGCAAATAAGAAATATATCTACGCGCCCTATTATACTGATTATGAACAATTGAACCGAACATATAATAAAGATGACCTTTATGCCGCTCCCTACAAACGCAACGGATATTATAATCTTAGTTATTACTTTAATGTTGCACTGGGCGGGTCCTCCGATACGTTGATTAAGAACATGCAGAATACTGAGTATACAAAATATGAAAAGGCTTACCGGGAATATGTCTACGATGTATATACAAAAATGCCGGAAAAGGGCTTAAACAGACTCAAGAAGGATTTCTCCAAAGATAATGCTTCTTTTGGTGCTATGAGTTTAACGGAAAAACTAGACTATGTAAAGAACTACCTTGCAGAGAATACGCAATATACCTTATCTCCGGGAGAGCTTCCGAAAGGAAAGGATTTTGTTGAGTATTTTCTATATGAGAACAAGAAGGGTTATTGTTCTCATTATGCCTCGGCGGCAACCTTAATGCTACGTGCAATGGGAGTTCCGGCACGATATGTAGAAGGCTATTCAGTAGGAGCAGTACAGGCAATGCAGAATCCATCTGAAATAGAGCAGAGTGCAACGCTCTATTCGAAGAGCAGAGGAGAGAATTTAGATACGGTTATATCGATGGATATGATTTCAACAACCATCAGTGTCAGAGATTATAATGCACATGCCTGGATTGAGATATATATGGATGGATGCGGATGGATTCCTATGGATTTTACACCCGGATCAGCAATAGCATATAATACTCAGGTGGCAGATGACTTCTCTTATGCCGAAAAATATTTGGATCAGAAAGATGATGTGCTATTACCGACTATAGAGCCACAGATACCGACACAGGCTGCAATGAATCAGGAGCAAGCCAAGCAAAATCAAGATTTACAACTACAGTCGCAATCAGCAAAACAGGCTGAGGAGGATCAGAAAGCAAGGCTCAATATAGGGTTTATCATAGCATTTATTTTAATGACCGTCGCAGCTGCAGTATTCTTCCTAATTGTCAGGATAAGAAGGCGAAGAAGAATCAGGAACGTGAGAAATCGTAACAAAAGAGCCATATTTGTATACTCAGAGACCGAAAAGATACTATACATTTGTAAGGGGCTTCCGGGAAAGAGGGCGAGCCTTGAGGATTATGAGAAGTATGTAGCGGAACACATTGTAGATATTGATGTTCGGCAATTTGCTACTTTTATGGAAATTGTTAAGAAAGCACGTTATGGAAGGGGTAGCATCACGGTGAGAGAGCTTGGTCAGGTGGAGAAATTTAGCCGTAATTTGTATGCTCAGAATTATGATAAGCTACCATTTTATAAAAGGCTTACTTTAAAAATGGCTCTGTTAAATAATTTATTTTAATGTAAATTTAATCTGTAAAATGCTTCTACCCGTTGTCATGTTATGGTATACTTAAAGGACTAATAAGGATATTAAATGGAATGAGGTGGCTTACTATGAATGAAATAATAACAATCAGCAGGCAATATGGCAGTGGCGGCAGGGAGATTGGAGCTAAACTGGCTGAAAAGCTTGGCATTTTGTTTTATGATAAGGAGATTATTACAAGAGCCGCAAAGGAAAGTGGATTTTCAGAACAGGCTTTTGAAAATGCAGAGAAAAAAGCATCCAACAGTCTTTTGTATTCCATCGTAATGGGAATGGGTGCATATGGCAGTCAAGACATAGGCTTTACCCATCTCTCGCTGGATGATCAGTTGTATCTGGCTCAGTCGAATGTAATTCGTAAGTTGGCTCAAGAGGGTTCATGCGTTATTGTCGGGCGTTGTGCTGACTATATACTGAGAGATTTCCCTAATGTTGTCCATGTATTCCTATGGGCAGATATGGAATTTCGAAAGAAAAGGGTAATAAGTGAGTATGACATAAAGGAAAATAAAGCCGAAGAAGAAATAATAAAAACGGATAAGAGAAGGGCCAATTATTATAATTATCACGCGGATGAAAAATGGGGTAGAGCCGATAATTATCATCTTTCAATAAAGAGTAATTATGTAGGGATTGATGCTACGGTAGAGTGCATTCTTCATTATTTAGAAAGCAGGAAAGAGGTTTAGCCGGCGAATGAAATGGAAAGATAGGATTAATAAAAATTACATGCAGATTTCCCTGTATGTCATCTTCACTGTAGTTGTCATATATACATTGAGTTTGATTCTTAAAAATATGCCGGATGTTGCAGCCATGGTATATGGTAAGTTCAGATGGGTAATTCGGGTCATCAAGCCTGTTATTCTTGGATTTGTATTTGCCTATTTGATGGATCCTTTGGTGGATTTCTTTGAGAGAAAATACCGCAAACTGTTGAAGGTAAGAATATTCAAAGGATTTGTTGCACCCAGAACATGGGCAACATTCACTGCTGTAACGCTTTTCCTAATAATCATATCCGGTTTGATATCAGTTCTGATATTTACTGTGACGAATCAAGTAAGACCGGCCAGCCTGAATGACATCATAAAGCTTGCCCAGGATTATAAGACGAACTTTGATGCTTTTTATAATTCGATTTCTGAAAAGTTATCGCAATTTAATATTAAGTCTCCGGAATTTGATAAATATTTTGAGAATGTTTCAGCATTTGTTTTGAATAGCTTAAAGAATATGGCTTACTCCGCGCTCACTGCGGTTACGAATATTTCAGGATATCTGACAACGATTATTTTCAGCTTTATCATAGGCTGCTACTTTATGATTGATGGCAGAATGTTCCTGTCATATGTAATAAAAGTATTTCGAGCATTATTCAGTGACATGGCTAATAAAAGAATCTATAGTATTGCCCATGACCTGGATCATGTATTTTCAGGCTATATCAGAGGGCAGTTGACAGATGCATTTGTTATGATGTTGCTCATCAGTCTGGTGCTATCCATTACGGGAGTTAAGTTTGCCATAATAATCGGTATCTTAGCAGGTATCGGTAATCTGATACCGTATTTTGGTCCAATTGTAGCATATATTACCACGACAATTGTTTGTCTGATGAATGGTGATATAAAAATTCTGATCATATCATTGATTGCATTGTTTGTTATTCAAGCAGTGGATGGTAATATCATTGGACCCAAACTTTTAAGCCGATCAATTAAAATCCATCCGTTGATCATTATTGTATCGATTATTATCGGAAGTGCTGTGGGCGGATTTTTAGGAATGCTTCTGGCGGTTCCGGTAGGGGCCTATGTTAAATTGGTATTTGTCCGCTTTATTGAACATAGACTTGAGCACAAGAATGAGGGTAAGCAGGTACAGTGTAAAGAGAATAATAAAATCGCAAAGTAGGGCCCGGCAAAGGAATTATACCGGGCTTTACGTGAAAAAAATAAATGATTACATAATATTTAACAAAATGTAAGGAAATATTAAGAAATATGGTACGCATTATTTAATATATATGTTGTACTATAATTCTAAGTGAGTCTTGCAGACAGGTTGGTGGAGGTAATAATTAGGAAGGTGGAAAATGAGCGAAAATTTATCGGAAAATATTATTGAAGTTAAGAACGTAAAAAAAATCTACCGAATGGGCAAGGAAAAAATCTGTGCCTTAGATGAAGTAAGCTTCACGATACAAAAAGGCGAATTCTGTTGTTTGTACGGAGTATCAGGATCCGGAAAATCCACCTTGCTAAATCTAATGGCAGGTATTGAAAAGATTACCTCGGGTCAGATTATTATTAAAGGTAAACACATTCACATGATGGGAGAGAAGAGTCTTGCGAAATTCAGACAAGATACGCTTGGTTTTGTATTTCAGTCGTATAATCTGATGAATCAAATGACAGCTCTGGAGAATGTTGAATTGCCCCTAATCTTTAAACATGTCACTACAAAACGAAGAAAAAAGATGGCAAGAGATATGTTGATTCAGGTAGGACTGGGGCCAAGGCTTCGACATAAGCCCAGAGAGATGAGCGGTGGACAGCAGCAGAGGGTTGGTATTGCCAGGGCATTTGTTGGAAAACCTGAGATTGTATTTGCAGATGAGCCGACCGGTAATCTCGACTCTAAAACATCAAAAGAGGTTATGGATCTGATTAGAGGGATAGCTAAGGATAATAATCAAACCATAGTGATGGTAACACATGATCGAAGGCTGGCAGAGTATGCTGATAAAATCATACATATACTGGATGGTAACATAGAAGGAATAGAAATCAAAGAAGAGAAGGATTCTTCCATAAGCATACAGGAAGAAGATGTGGCAAATGAGACTGAATCGGAAGCTGTATTGTCATAAATTATTGAAGGAAGCAGAGGGGTTAAGGATGAAGAGTAAATTAAAAGGATTATTTGTTATATTACTGACTATGGCAATGGTTATAACTGGATTTACAGGAAATAAAATACAAGTAAAAGCGGCTGATGATATGATTACGATTACGGATAATGTGGACCTGGTTGTAATACCTGGACAGACAACTCACATTACGATTCCAATTAAGCCCAAAATTTCATATTTACATATTAATGACATATCGGTAAGTTCTGTGTCAGGTTTATTTACTTTTACAAAGCCTACCCTTGATATTAATGGAACAAAGATTAATGATATATATAATAGCTCAGCAACAGATCTTGAGTTTGATGTTACGGTCGATGACACAGCTGAGATTAAGAGTTATCCGATTACAATTGTGTTCGATAGCACCGATTATTTGGCAAGTTCAAGTAATACCTATAGTTTGGAAATCAACTTAAAAGTTCAACAGGAGAAAACTCCTGCACAGTTGACTGTCAGCAACGCATCTCTTGAGAGTACTAACATCGGCAGTAATACCAATATGAAGTTTACTGTTAAGAATGAAGGTGAAATAACGGCGAAGAATGTTTACCTTACCATGGATTTCGGTACGGTAATGGATGGTAATTATAGCGTGAAAAGCGTAAAAGTCGGAGATTTGCCATCGGGCGGGACGAAGGATATTACTCTTCCGGTAACGATTCTTACGACTGCCAGTGTAGGGAAAAATCCACTGAGCGTCAATTTTACATATAAAACTCCCGGAGGAACAAGCTTAACGGCAGCTTATAAGCTTAGTGTCAGTCTTACCGCGAATGTGGCTTCACCGAATCTGACGGTTACCGATATGAAGTATGGTGACAGCCTAAAGCCTGGTGAGGATTTTTCTCTTGAGATAGACCTAAAAAATACCGGACTAGGTACTGCGAAGAGCATAATCGCTGAGATTGATCCTACCAGCATCACACAAGATGGTATTATTAAGAATTATTTTTCCAATGGAATCAGTGTTACGAATATTGATGAAGAAATGACGGAAAAGGTAAAAATACCTCTCACTGTATCAAAATACGCAACAGGCGGAATGAAAACAGTAAAAGTGAATGTTACATATATGGATGCTTCGGGTAACAAATACACCTTATCCGAGACGGTTTATGTTGATGTAAGTGCAGCTACAACAGCCGGCACCCCCGATATTGTAATCACAAAGGTGGTTCAAAGTCCGGAGCAGCCGAAGGCAGGCGATAAGGTTACCATTACCTTTCAATTAGAGAATAAAAGTAAGGTTGATGCTACGGATCTTAAGATTTATCCGGATGGATTAACGAATGCAACCTTTATTCCGGTAAATGCAGACCCCTATCAATACATCGATAAATTAGCAAGTGGTGAAAAGAAGAAAATATCAATTCCTTTGATGGTTTCCTCCGGTATTTCGGAAGGACTCAATAATCTGACGGTTAAGTATACCTACACCGGCGGAGAAGGAAGCACAATTATTCCGATACGTAATATAAAGAATGATCTTGGCAGCAACAGTATTCCGAAATTGATTATCAGTAAATACAGTACGGATACGGATGAGTTGAAAGCAGGAACCATCTTTAATTTGACTTATGATATTTATAATACAAACTCCTCGACAGCAGCAAAGAATATCACGGTAACCATTACTCAAGCTGACAATGTATTCACGGTCACTCAGGGAAGCAACAGCTTCTTTATCAATAGGATAGATCAGGGTGAATCGATAGAAAATACAATTGAGATGAAGGTAAAATCGGACGCAACAACCAAAGCATACCCTCTTACTCTTACGATTGAATATGAGTATGATGGTGAAAAACCAAATGCCGAGACAGGTGTGGTTGGTGTTACGAAGACCGAGACTCTGAATCTAAATGCAGAGGAAAATGCGCGTCCCGTAGTAGACGGAACACAAGTTACCTCTTTTAATGGGAGTGTAATTAATGGAGAAGCTGCAACATTAGGCTTTAATTTCTATAATATGGGCAAGGCAGTCCTTAATAATGTTACGGCTACTGTGGAGGGTGATGGCTTTACGCCAACCGGTGGCATGCTGTTTATTGGAAATGTAGATCCGGGAAGCTCAGCTTACGAAGAAATCGAAGTAACGCCAAATATGGAAGGTACTGCATCCGGTACCTTGAAGATTAGCTATGAGGATAGTAATGGTGAGACGATCGAATTTACTCAAGATTTTACGGGAGAAGTCATGCCTGCTACAGTATTGGATCCGGGTGTTGTTGATGGTGGAGTAGGGCCTGTAATGAATCCGGATGTATCGATAGCTAAGGCTGACATAATGCCAATCTGGGCCTTCGTAATTATGTTGCTTGCTATATTTGCAATTTTTGTTCCTGTGACCAGAAAGGTTATTATCAACGTATATAAAGCTAAGCTTCGTAAGAAAGAACAGGAACAATATTAAGGTGTCAACAGAATGATGTATAAACTACGGAGCTGGTAATTTGGATACTGCCTAAGCGTTGGCAGTTAAGTTCACGATAGGTTATGGACATAAAAGAATGGAGGACTATATGGAAACAATATTCATTAATGATACAGCATATGTAATAGGTACAGCAGTTGCAGAAAAAGTAATCTCAAGTTCAGGTGGTGACATTTCAGTCGGAGGAGATGCTACAGGGGAAGGAACCCTGGCTGATCCTACTATGAATATAGGAGCAGCAGGAAAAGATTCCTTGTTATCCTCTTGGCCGTTTGTTATTGGGATATCAGTAGCAGTTCTTGTGGTCAGTATTGCACTTGGAACCTTCTTGGCAAAAAGAAAAATAAAAAAAGGAATAGACCTTTATGAAGATTAGTGATCTCTTAAAAATGGGCTTAAAAAGCCTGTTCCGCAGAAAAACCAGAACGATACTTACGACCCTAGGGGTAGTAATCGGTTCACTATGTATCATTATTACGATATCAATCGGTAACGGAGTCAATGATAATTTCAAACAACTGGTTATGACGCAGGGAGGTCTGACGACTATTAATGTCAATAGTTATGCAGATGTGTTCGATGAGGATGGTAACTGGGTCAACAGTAAGGAACAGACGCTGGACGATAATCTGGTTGATCAGATTGATACAATCAAACATGTCAGAGCAGTATCTCCGGTGATTCAGACAAGTGGTATGTTATATTCGGGGAAGTATATGACCTGGATTAATATATGTGCTATGAAAAGCGATACCTTTGATGATTTTGATTTTCCGGCACTTCAATATGGAGCATTTCCCACGGAGGAAGATAATACTCCTATTGTATTTGGAGCGCAGTCGATTTATCAATTCTATGATTCGAGCTATAGAAAGCAAGTAACAATTGACATCCAGAAGCAGAGGGTAGAGCTTAAATTCCAACAATATATGCCGTCGCCTGACAAGAAAAAGAAAGAGTTCAGTCTGCCGCTTAAGAATATCGCCATGATGGAGCAATCGAACACTGAGTACGATGGTTCAGCTTACGTGGATATGGATTACTTTAAGAAGATATACGAAAAGTACTGTAATACCCTATCCCTTCAGGATCGTAAGCAGGCAATCAAAGTATTACAGAATTATTCCACGATTAAGCTGAATGTAGATAACATTAATAATGTAGAAGAGGTTCAGAATAAGATAGAGGATATGGGCTTCCAGTCCTACAGTATGATACAGTATCTACTTCCACTTAAGAAGGCTTCCGAAAATATTCAGCTAATTCTTCTTGTAATGGGTATCATAGTAATGTTTGCGTCAGCAATCAGTATCGCGAATACAATGGTTATGTCGATTTATGAACGGACCAAAGAAATCGGCGTTATGAAGGTGCTGGGCTGCACAATTAGTGATATCCGTAAATTGTTTTTGTTTGAAGCGGCCATCATTGGCTTACTTGGGGGTGTCATCGGTATTATTTTTGGTTACGTAGCATCCTTTTTGATAAACAGGTATGGTGCACCGATATTCAGTACCTTGATGTCAGGTAATTTTACAGGAGATATGACGAGTACAAAATTCTCGATCATTCCGTATTATCTACCTCTTATGTCCCTTGGCATATCCATTTGCGTTGGCCTTGTCTCCGGTTATTTCCCGGCTAGGCGCGCTACTAAAATTAAAGCAATTGAAGCAATGAAGACGGAAGGTTAAGCCTACTCCTAACATTAATATATAACAGAAATGACCTGAAAAAGGTATCTAAATTAGCAGCATGCTGATGAAGATACCTTTTTCAGTTACAGTTCAGCCTAGCAAGGAATGTGACAAGACTGGGAAAGAAATGTTTCCATGTAGGAGCCGCTTTCGCTAAGTTGCATTACATAACGGTACATAAGGCTCTATAAGACAGAGCCAAAGTACCGACGAATGCAAATACTCCTATATGGAAATCATTTTTCCCCTGTCCGGATATATCTCTTTGTAGGCTGAACTGTAATACCTTTTTTAGTCGGTAAATGTGAAAGGGTTTGATTTTTAAATAACTTATGGTATAATATCGTTACATTAAATGACATATTATTAAGAAATAATAGCCATTGTTTGAAATGAAATGAGAGGTGGAAAGACATGAGCAAAGTCAGAACGAGATTTGCACCAAGCCCGACAGGAAGAATGCATGTCGGTAATTTGAGAACAGCATTATATGAATATTTAATAGCAAAGCATGAAGATGGAACCTTCATTCTTAGAATAGAAGATACCGATCAGGAACGTCTAGTGGAAGGTGCGGTAGATATTATTTACCGTACAATCAAGGGAACAGGATTAATTCATGATGAGGGGCCTGATAAAGACGCAGGCTTCGGTCCTTATGTCCAGAGCGAGCGTCATGCGAGCGGTATTTACTTAGGGTATGCAAAGCAGCTGATAGAAAAGGGAGCAGCTTATTACTGCTTCTGTACCAAAGAGAGGTTGGCTTCTCTGAAAACAGTTGTCGGAGATACGGAGCATGAAGAGGAGGATGAGGTTAAAGAAATCATTCATTATGATAAGCATTGCCTTCATTTGACCAAAGCAGAGATTGAAGCCAAGCTGGCAGAAGGTATCCCTTATGTAATTCGCCAGAATAATCCGACGGAGGGTTCGACGACCTTTCATGATGCGATTTTTGGTGATATTACAGTTGATAATGATGAATTGGATGACATGATATTAATTAAATCCGACGGTTACCCCACCTATAATTTTGCGAATGTTATAGATGATCATCTGATGGAAATCTCTCATGTAATAAGGGGAAATGAGTATTTATCCTCCACACCGAAATATACAAGGGTTTATCAGGATTTTGGATGGGAGGAGCCGATTTATGTCCATCTTCCGTTGATAACGAATGAAGAGCATAAGAAATTAAGTAAGCGTAGCGGTCATTCCTCTTATGAGGATCTCCTGGAGCAGGGCTTTGTATCTGAGGCAATTATTAATTTTGTCGCTCTTCTTGGCTGGAGTCCGTCGAACAACAACGAGATAATGACAATGGAAGAGCTGATCCGCGATTTTGATTACACCCATGTTAATAAAGCGCCTGCAGTATTTGACATGGTAAAGCTTCGTTGGATGAATGGCGAATATTTAAAAAACATGGAGTTTGAGACGTACTATAAGCTGGCACTTCCTTATATCAAACAGACAATTAAAAAGGATCTTGACTTGAGGAAAATAGCAGCATTAGTGAAGACAAGACTAGAGACTCTCGTAGATATCAAAGACATGATTGATTTCTTTGATGAGCTTCCGGACTATGATATATTAATGTATACTCATAAGAAGATGAAAACCGATTCAGAAGGTTGCCTTCAGGTTCTGAAGGAGCTTCTTCCCCGTTTTGAGGAACTTAACGATTATTCTGAGGCAGCTATCGAAGGTGTTATCATGACATACATCGCCGAGAAGGGCATCAAGAACGGGCAGGGCTTATGGCCGGTAAGAACTGCAGTATCAGGTAAGCAGTCCACCCCGGGAGGCGCCTATGAAATCATGAATATCCTAGGCAAAGACGAGAGCCTGCGTCGTATAAAAACAGCAATTGAAAAATTAAGCTTATCAATACAGTAATGCGAGGCTTCCAAATTGGAGCTCAAAGAAGTGGGGTTATCGCAAAATATCAATTAGGTTATCGTATAATGAACACGGATATATGATTGGAGTGTCATAAGCCAAATATTAATTATAGTTTAGTAGATGTGCAAATTAACGAGTATCAGTTATTTGTATGGCTTTTGACATTACAATCATACAACCGTATTCATCTGTTCCAGATATTGAGGATATTTTGCTCATCCTCTTAACCGCCCCAAAGTGGAAGAAAATATTACCAAGAAAGTTTAAAGAAAGTTGTTAAAAACATGCATACTAATACATCATATGAAATTCTGTTAATAAGCACTTAATTTATCATCTCCACACGTTCCCACATTTGAATTCATAATATCTTTATTCGGCCAAGAAATAACATTGCATGTACTGTTCATTGTGTAAAGTAAATCTGAAAATCATACACCAGTAAAATCCTATTAAAACCAATATTCCTGTCCTTGGAAGTGTAAAATACCTAACCAATATTCTGTAGCGTACTCCAGCAAAAAGTCTCTATTCGCATTAACCCGGCATAGCCACATAGTGGCTGCAAATGTTGATGAACGTCTGTAAATATAAGAATAGTTTCCATTGTAATTCATGCTTGTATTTGCCAAGAATTTAGCTATACTGAATTCTTTATTCACACTAAACTTAACATGCCAACCCTTTGAGTTGGTTTGGACCTAGGATTACGCAGACACAAGCTTTTAAGTGTAAAATTCATCTTTGTTTACACTAATATCAAGGTAATATTGTAATCTACAATAAAAAGCGAAACAGCGAAATTTTTACGAATACTAAACGGAGGATTTCTATGCAAATGAACGAAGCACAGGAGCAGGCAATTCATCATAGGGAGGGTCCAATGCTGGTACTTGCCGGCCCCGGTTCAGGGAAAACGCTCGTGATTACGGAACGGGTAAGATATTTGATTGACCATATGCATATTCCGGAGGATCAACTCCTTGTTATAACCTTTACGAAGGCATCAGCGAAAGAAATGAAAGAGCGATTTCTGTCACAGAAAAGTTCTGAACGTACCGGGGTTAATTTTGGTACCTTTCATGCGATTTTTTTTACAATTCTCCGTCATGCCTATCATATGAATTCCGGTAATATTGTTAGGGAGGATGTGCGTTATCAATATCTAAAGGATATCATTCATAAGTTGGAGCTGGAATATGAGGATGAGAAGGAATTCATAAGCGATATAAGCTCTGAAATTAGTCTAGTTAAGGGAAACCGTATGGAGCTTAACAACTACTATTCCATCCATTGTGCCGATGAACTTTTCCGGAGCCTCTACACGGAATATAACCAAAGACTTAGAAAGGCAAATCTGATTGATTTTGATGATATGCTGTTATTATGTCATCAGCTACTAACCGAACGTAAGGATATTCTTAGTGTTTGGCAGAATAAATTTCGCTATATTTTAATTGATGAATTTCAGGATATTAATATGCTCCAATATGAAATCGTTCGCATGCTTACGTCTCCACACAGTAATCTGTTCATCGTCGGTGATGACGATCAGTCCATTTACCGTTTCCGCGGAGCAAAGCCTGAGATAATGCTCAATTTTCCTTTAGATTATCCTGATTGCAAAATTATGAATCTGGATAAGAATTACCGCTCAGGGACGGGTATTGTTAATGCCGCGGGCAATTTGATCAGGAATAATCAAAACCGGTATAAGAAGAAATCAGATGCTGACAAAATGCAAGAAGGCGGTGTGAGTATCAGACATTTTGATACACTTTCACAAGAGAACCAAGCGCTGTGTGAGGAAATACTAAAAATGAGCAGTGAAGGGATTTCGCTGTCGGATATGGCGGTGTTGGTGAGAACCGGAGTGGGGCAAGGAGCTCTTGTTCATAAGTTGATGGAGTATAATATTGCTTTTCATATGAGGGACAACTTACTGAATCTGTATGAACACTGGATTGCGACAGATATTATTACCTACATAAAAATAGCGATGGGAAGAACAGAGCGGAGTCTCTATCTTCAGATTATCAACAGGCCGAAACGTTATATTTCCAGGGAGTGCCTTGATACGCCGGAGGTTGATTTTGAGGCTGTTAAGGATTATTATGAGGATAAGAATTGGATGTTAGAACGCTTAGAACAGTTTGAATACGACTTATCGATACTGGGTAGGATGGGGCCTTATGCAGCAGTCAATTATATAAGAAAAGGGATTGGATATGAGGACTACCTAAAAGAATATGCAAAAGATAGAAGGATGAATGCAGAGGAACTCATGGATATTCTGGATGAGCTCCAGGAGAATTCACGAGAATATAAAACCTATGAGGATTGGTTCCTTCATATGGAGGAATATAAGGACGAACTGAAAAGGCAGGCTGCAGATCAGAGAAACTACAAAACAGATAGCGTCACGGTTGCAACCATGCACAGCTCGAAAGGATTGGAGTTTAATACGGTTTTTATAATTGATGCAAATGAAGGTATTACTCCGCATAAAAAAGCAGTACTGCCGGAGGATATCGAGGAGGAAAGGCGTCTATTCTACGTAGCGATGACCAGAGCAAAGGAAGCTTTGTTCATCTATAGTGCAAAGGAACGTTATAACAAAGTATCCGCTTGGTCTAGATTTATAGATGAGATTGTCTCGCTAGACGAAGAAGCCCGAGAACCCTAATTTTGATCGCGGGTTCGAATCTTGGGATATCAGTCTCTTCAAATAATAGAGACATTTATTTTAGGCTTTCATAAACAGATAAAGCATCATCGATATTATACTGCTCTGTTTTATGATTACCTTTCGCACCTGTCGTAATCAATATATATTCGATACTATTTATCGATGCAAGACTGGCGAGGCATAAACCGGCTTCACTTGTATAACCGGTCTTTCCGCCCAGTATGGAGCCTCCGTCAAAGTCCGGTGAAACCATATTCTTGAACATGGTACTGTAGAAGGTGATACCGCCCGGATGAAGATTGGTAGGGGAGGTCGAATGTTCGGAGGAAGTGAAGATTTCACGAAAACTATCATTTTCCAGGGCATATTCCAATAGAATTGATAAATCGGTTACTGTCGTATAGTGATCCGTATCGCTAAGGCCGGTACTGTTTGTAAAATGCGTACTCTTCATACCAAGTTCCCCCGCCTTCTGATTCATAAGAGTTACAAAATCCGTTTCTGAACCGGCAATATAATCGGACAGCCCCACACAACATTCCGCTCCGGAAGGAAGTAAGACACCATAGAGAAGATCAAGGGCAGATGCAGTTTCCCCGGGTAAGAAACCTGCCATGGAAGCGTCATCATCATATAGCTTCTGAAAAATGTCACTGGGAAGATCAATAGGATCATCCGGATTATCAAGCTTTTCAATTGCAACGATTGCAGTCATAATCTTGGTAAGTGAGGCAGGATAAATGATTTCATTGCTGCTTTTTTCAAATAAAACCTTCCGGTCAGATAGTCTCATTAAAATGACATTACGGCTGAACAGCCGATCGTCTGCTAAATCAACATCGAGATCATCTGAAATTCCTGAAGTAGGTGACAAGGGTTGGTATAAGTAGGGTTCGTCAGTGATTAATTCAACGTTACCGGCGATAGGTGTAATATCTCGAATAGGTTCTTCAGCTCTGCTTTGGGATATTTCTACTTCCTTGTTTTGGGCTATTTCATATAAGCTCTTGCCGCCTATGATGATGATCGAGAATAGAAAAAGTTGTAACATAACTACTTTAAATAATCTTTTTAAAGAATTTCGTTTATAGCGTTTCATGGAAAAACTCCTTTCGAACTTAATTAAAGCATTTCGAAGGGAGTGATGTATTAATTTGATTTTATGACTTTCTTAAATTTATCTTATGTTTTAATTATTTTCTTATTTATACGTAAATTGTTACCAGGTTTTCACTGGGGATGGCAGTTTTACGGAAAATGTGGTACGACCATCCCTGCTTTCGGCAGTGATATTGCCACCATGGGCTTCCACAATACTTTTTGCAATAGCAAGACCAAGTCCGGAGCCTCCGGTATTGGTAGATCGGGCATCATCAAGACGATAGAATTTGTCAAAAATGGTTTGCAACTTATGTTCCGGAATGGTATTACCCTGATTGATGAAGGTAATCAGAACATGATCATCCTGACATATCGCAGTAATGTCAATCACTGTGTTCGGATTTCCATAGGCAATGGCATTTTTCATGATGTTGTTAAAGACACGGGCAAGTTTATCCCCATCTGCTAGAAGGACTAGATGTTCTTCGACATTAACCTTCGCAGTCTTGCCGGTGCAGCTTAATTGGGGATAGAACTCGTCCGTCATCTGCAGCAACATGAAGGACAGATCGATCTCCTGCTTATCAAGAATCATGGATTGAAGATTATACCTGGTAATTTCGAAAAATTCATTGATAAGCTGCTCCAAACGAAAAGCTTTCTCGAGAGTTATCGCAGTGTACTTGATCTTCTGTTCTATTGGCATGTCAGGAGCTTCGTCTAAAAGGCTCAAATATCCTATAACCGAAGTCAAAGGTGTCTTTATATCATGCGCCAAATAAACAACCAGATCGTTTTTTCGCTGTTCTGCAAACTGAGCGTCCAATTCGCGCTTTTTTAGGGTGGCTTTAATGCGATTAAGCTTCTTTTCTATTGTTTCAATCTCGGGTGATAGTATAATCTCTTCTTCTGTTTCTTCGAGCAGATAGTCTAGCCCGTTATTTACTTCATTAAAGTAACGAATTAAACGGGTAAGAGATCGGTAAAAAATAATGAGCAAGATGGTGGTATAGCCAAGGATAATCCATACGGTCTTATTATTTCGAAAGATATGTTGATATAATGAGATGGGATTATCAATCCTCAGTATCTTTTGGCTTAGGTAAACAAATGTACGAGCGAAAGAATCTTGAAAAATACCGTCAATAAATAATACCAGGATAATCCATCCAATCAATAGGGAAATGATCGGAATAAAAATTACCCGAAGTAGAATGCTTGATTTCAATTTATGAAAGTCATTTTTCAATTTTATATCCCACGCCCCAGACTGTTTTGATATATTTTGGATTTTCTGCATTATCATTCATTTTTTCCCTGATATGCCTAATATGCACCATAACCGTATTATTGCCGGAGTAATATTTTTCGCCCCACACATTACAAAATAATTCATCCGACCGGACAACTCGACCCCTGTTCCTGCACAGATACCAAAGAAGAGAGAATTCAATCGGAGTAAGGATTAAAGGTTTTTCATTCAGCAGACAGACATGGTTATCTTTTTCCATCACAAGTCCCGAAAATGCTATGACATTATCCTCTTGTTCCGGTTCCTTATAATTATATCTTGTATAACGCCTAAGCTGAGCCTTTACCCTGGCTACCAGTTCAAGAGGTAAGAAGGGCTTTGTTACATAATCATCGGCTCCCAGTGTAAGGCCCGATATTTTATCGATTTCCGCATTTTTAGCCGTCAGCATAATGATTGGAAAGTTATACTTTTCGCGAATTTGCCGGCAAATGGTAAGCCCATCGATGTCGGGTAGCATTATATCAAGTATGGCTACATCAAGAGCTTGCTCAGCAATACATTTTAAGGCTTCCTGTGCAGTGTAAAATTTAAATACATGAAAGCCTTCATTCTTCAAATACAACTCCACAAGATCAGCGATTTCTTGTTCGTCATCGACAATCAATATATTAGCATCCATTTTTATTCTCCAATTTGCTTATCTGATATGAATCATTACATAATTATACCAGAATAAATAATAAAATTAAAAGCTTTCTATTAATAAATCCTTAAGAAAAGCTTAAGGGTGGAGTATTCGGTTATATGGAAGGCTCATCATTAACTTTCAAAGACATAAATAAGAGCTGCGCAGATTATCACGCAGCTCTTATTTAGAAAACTTTAGTTACCATGAGGCAGAGAATTATTCGTCCTCTTCTTCAGCTTCTTCATCATCGAACATTTCATCATATTCCTCTGAATCTAAAAGCTCTTCAAAGGCATCGGCGACTGCTTCAAATTCGTCATCATCATCGATATTAAGAAGCTGAGGTTCATCATCATTTTCCTGAATGTAACGGTATAAAAACACGTTATCATCCTCTTCTTCTCCTTCTTCCGGCTGAAGTGCAATGTATTCTTTATCGTCAACTGTAAAAATTTCTAATACGATGCAATTTAACTCTGTACCATCATCTAAAGATAATGTAATAGAATCGTGTTCAAACTCGTGATCCTGTCCGCAGTCACAGCTGCCATCGTGATTATGTTCGCTCATTATACTACCTCGCTTTTTCTGATTAATGACAAGTGAATGAATGACAAGTAAAATAATATAATACTCACCTATGCATAAATCCATCTTGCATACCCCTAAAATAAATTAAGGGAATATAACTAGAATGTACCAGATTGAGGTAGAAAATGCAATATATAATCATAATAAATTTAGAAATTCATAAAAAAAGCATGCTACACAATTACTTGGCATGCCCAAACATATGTGCTATAATAATAGAGCATCCGACTTATCAACAGATGCTTTTTATGTAATAGGAAATTACGTCCTATTACATAAAAACGCTCCACGGTGGATGCGCACCTCAGCGGACAACGCATAAATGAATTTATGCGTTTGGAAGTTTATTGCTTCGTAATCCACTCGGGCGCGAAAGTGTCAGCAAGCTGGCACTTTATTATGACTTATGATATTTTTTTAAACAGGATCAGTGGATTTGAGGAGAAGATAACATGCAGGATAAGAAGAAAGAAATCAGAATATCGGTTCGTAATCTTGTTGAATTTATCTTGCGCTCCGGCGATCTTGATAATACTAAGACCAGAAGTGATGCGGATGCAATGCAGGCAGGAAGCCGTATTCATCGAAAGCTGCAAAAGCAAATGGGCTCCGATTATTCTGCGGAGGTTGCGTTATGTATCACTGTTCCCGTAACCAAAGATGGTATTGACTTTGAGCTTACCATTGAAGGCAGAGCAGATGGTGTCATTAATAACAACACCATTCAAGAGGATTTTGCCGTTCTGAATTTTGAAGAGGAGGCAGCGGAGCCACCGGAAATAATTATTGATGAAATTAAGGGTGTCTATATGGAACTGTCACATATGACGGCACCGGTAGATGTCCACAGAGCGCAAGCAATGTGCTATGCTTATATCTATGCAGCGAAGTATGATCACAAGCGGATCGGTATCCGAATGACTTACTGTAATCTTGAGACAGAGAATCTGAAATACTTTGAGGAGACCTTTTCTTTTGAAGAACTAAGCAGTTGGTTTGAGCACCTCGTTTCTGAATATGCCAAATGGGCTGCATGGCAAATCTTATGGACAGAGAAGCGTAATGCAGCAATTAAATCGATGGAGTTTCCATTTAAATACCGAGAAGGACAAAAGGAACTGGTTACAGGTGTATACAAGACGATTTTAAGAAGGAAGAAGTTGTTCATCGAAGCACCTACCGGAGTAGGTAAGACAATATCCACTGTTTTTCCGACAATTAAGGCGATGGGTGAAGGTATCGTCGAAAAGATTTTTTATCTAACGGCGAAAACCATAACCAGAACCGTGGCAGAGGATACCTTTCGGCTGCTTGGTGGCAGTGGTCTTGAATTTAAAGTAGTCACAATTACCGCAAAGGATAAGATGTGCATACTAGAAAAGCCCGACTGTAATCCGGGAGCCTGTCCCAGGGCCAAGGGCTATTTTGACAGGGTCAATGATGCTGTATTCGATCTTTTGACGTGTGAGAATGATATCTCCAGAGATCATGTCACAGCATATGCAGAAAAGCACTGCGTCTGTCCCTTTGAGATGGGTCTGGATGTAACACTTTGGGCGGATGCAGTGATCTGTGATTATAATTATGTCTTTGACCCGAATGTGTATTTAAGAAGATTTTTTATGAATGATAAGCAGTCTGAATATGTATTTTTGGTGGATGAGGCTCACAATCTTGTGGACAGGTCTAGAGAGATGTACAGCGCAAACCTCTATAAAGAGGATTTTCTCGAGGTGAAGCGACTGATTAAAGATAAAAGCGGTAAGCTTAGCAGATTAATCGAGCATTGCAACGGTGATTTGTTGAAAATGAAGAGAGACTGTGATGAATTTGAAGTACTTGAAACAGTCGACGGCTTTGTTATTCACCTAATCAGCCTAATGACAGAATATGAATCGTTCCTCAAGGAAGGCTTCATAACGGAAGGCAAGGAGGAAATACTTCGCCTTTATTTGGATATTCGACATTTCCTGAACATGTATGAGCTAATTGACGATAATTATACAATCTATACCGATTATGAAGAGGAGCGTTTTCGGCTCAAGCTTCAATGTATGGACCCTTCGAAGAATCTTCTTGCTTGTATGAATAAGGGGAGAAGTGCTGTGCTTTTCTCTGCAACCTTAATACCGATTAATTATTATATGGAACAGCTTGGTGGAATGCAAGAGGATTATGCGGTGTATGCACCTTCATCCTTTCAGACGGAAAACCGTATTATCATGATTGGAAAGGATGTAAGCACCAAATATACACGAAGAAATGAGAAGGAATACCAAAGAATTCTAAAATATATCAAAGATTTTATCAGCGCAAGAACAGGTAATTACATGGTTTTCTTTCCTTCTTATCAGATGTTACAGGAAATTGTCCTGCTGGCGAAGGATGAATTTGACGGGCTGGTTGTACAAAAGAGCAGTATGACGGAAGCAGAGAAGGAAATGTTTCTGGAGGAATTTGTAGAGGAACCGATAACGAGCCGCATTGGCTTTTGCGTTATGGGAGGAATTTTCAGCGAGGGAATAGACCTCAAGAATAATAGGCTGATAGGAGCAGTAATTGTGGGAACCGGTCTTCCGATGGTATGTAATGAACGTGAACTGTTTCGTGGCTATTTTGATGAAAGAAATGGTACGGGTTTTGATTATGCCTATCTGTACTCGGGAATGAATAAAGTGCTGCAGTCAGCAGGACGAGTAATTCGGACAAATGAGGACCGTGGTGCAATTCTTTTGCTGGATGAGCGGTTCACACAAAAACAATATAACAACCTGTTTCCGAAGGAATGGTTTCCCTTCGTCACTGTTGATGCCAATACAATGAGACCGGTTCTTAATGACTTCTGGAGGATGTCGAAGTAATTGTTATTAAAAATGAAGGAGACTGCCTAAACTACGGTAATCCGAGTTTTTTGAGAGAAAGTCCCTTCCGGAAAATGCTCGGAAGATTGAATTAGTTAGAAAGAAAACTAAGCAACCCAGAAAGCCTCCGACTAACCCATAAACCAAATCATCTAAATTACAGCGCTCCGATATGATTAAATATTGAAGAACTTCAACGAATAAGGGTAGCATGAGAAACAGGAGAAATCGTAACAGGCGACCTTGCTTACGCAAGATAAGCCTAATATAGAAGCCGTAAGGGGTATAGATTAAAATGTGGGTTGCCAGGTAGATGATTATGTCCTTCAGAGCTGTATTACCGCTCAAATAATCTTCAATCTGAACTGAAAGCACTTCAAACGGTGAAAAGACAGGGGCATTCAGGCTAGATCCATATGCCCATGAAAATGCATCTTTGAAAAAGCATCCATAAATAAGGAGCATCGTATAGGAGATAAGAAAAACAATACTACTGTATAAGTAGAAGTTGTTGAAATCATCTACCTTGGAACCATAATTAAGCATGTATCTGAGAAAGCAGTGAAGCATAGGTATCAGCCAGTTAATGAAAGCGATACCGAGCATGGTTTCGGTATAGGGCAGAAAGGAGTGATCATTCCCCAACCAAGTAAGTAAAATGATGGTTAAACTGATGAACAGGGACAAAAAGGAATAATCAAAGCAAATCCGGTATGTACCTGTCTGCTCAAGAAGGATATGGCATCCGATGACAGACATTAGGCAGGAGATTCCCCAAATGATAATGATTGGATCAAATACCTGATAGCAAATAAACTGCACCAAGATGGTCAGTATACTAATAAAAATAACTAATGATGATGATTGGGTATTCATGCGCCGCAGCATAATATCGCCTACTTTCCTTATAGAATCATTCTAATTTTTTCTTGAATGCAGCAAACTTTGATGTGGGAGCATACGGAAGGAATTTCACCCTCTGTATGTACTGAAATATCTTTGTCGGTCATAATTTCTATCTCAGAACAATCAAAGGTTTCAACACCTTTAAATCGAACATGATTTCCGGACATTAAAGTCGGTAGCAGGAGTAAAGCCTTAGCCTTGCGTAGTCCGTGAACAAGGCAGACACTTAATAAACCATCGCACGGATTTGCTTTCGGGGACATGATGAGTCCACCACCTTCATATTTATGAATCATACTTGATACCAGGAGCACATTTTGATAGGTGTCTTTTTTTATGCCATCCACGATCACTGTTGCGCTAACCGGTTTCATTGTAAGTAACTGCTTAAAGGCTATAGCGATATATACAAACTTCCCTGCGCCGAAGCGGTTGAGACGTTTCTTTAATGGTGAGGCCTGTACCTCATTGCAGACATTGGCATCATAGCCGATTCCACTGTTGCAGACAAACTTTCTTGGAGGAGTGACTTCATCAAAAAAACTTACAACTCCATAATCCAGATACTGAAATCTTGTCGGCTTCAATATATTTGCAAGGGCCTGAATTGGATCCTGGGGAATATTAAGAGCTCTTGCAAAATCATTGCTGGAGCCGGATGGAACGTAACCTAGAAGAACCTGATTGAAATCATCAATTCCGTTGATGGTTTCATTTAAGGTACCATCTCCGCCCAGGACAATTATATTTATAATACCATCATTATCACTGCAGATTTCGCGCACAAGCAATGTGGCATGTCCCATGTGCTTTGTAAAAACTACGGTGTAGGGTATTTGATGTTTATCCAATTCGTCTTTAATAGTCCACCAATGGCGTATTCCACGTCCGGAGCAGGATTTAGGGTTAATAATAAAATGATACATGCCATATTCTCCCTTGATTCGGTATTTTCATCCCAATATAACTCCATATTATATGATATGAGATTTATTGTCAATGTCTTAAAAATGATAATGATCGCGCTTACAAGTATTGTAAGTAGACAAACATAAATATACACCTATACAATAAATTGTTCGTTAAATCAAGATTTTCGTACAGGCACCCATAAGTAACATTCTCATAATATATATCGTACAGCAAAAGTGATCATGAATCGGACCTAAGTATATTCATGGTGAACGAATTATATGACAGGTAAGCCGTTTTTAACGGTAGAATGGAGGTAATTTATGGATAGACGGATGTATCGTGGTAATATGGGAAATAACTGTGGTTGCAGCAGAAACAATTCGCAATTCAGGCATAGTGAGCCTGTTTGCGAGGACGTATGCGGCAACCATATACGTGAAGACATGTGTGAAAAGCATGTATGTGAAGATATGTGCGATAAAAGCAGACATGATGGTGACTTTGACCGCTTTCCGATTGCCATGTGCTATGTTCCGTGGCAGTGCTTCAGAGACCTTTATGAAAATGAATTTGCAGCTCTTGCAAACGGTACATTATTCAAGGAATTAGATTTAAAATGGTATGGGAGGGGTTGTAAATAATGGATGGTAATAACAGAGAAAAATTATATGCGTTTATTACAGCATCAAGCTTTGTCTGTGATGATCTCAGATTATTTCTTGATACACATCCCACGGACAGAGCCGCACTTGAATATTGGGACAGAGCATCGCAGGCAAGAAATGAGGCTGTCATGGAGTATACCAAATGTTACGGGCCGATTAATTCATATCATGTAGAAAATGATTGTAAATGGGCATGGGTTGAAGAGCCCTGGCCATGGGAAGGAAGGTGCTAGTGTATGTGGAGCTATGATAGAATTTTGCAGCATCCGGTAAATATTGATCAATGCAATCCAAAACTGGCACAGGTAATCATGAGCCAGTACGGTGGACCGGACGGAGAAATAGGGGCATCCCTGCGCTATTTATCGCAGCGCTTTGCTATGCCAAACCGGAAGGTGGCAGGAGTGCTTACGGATATTGGGACCGAGGAACTGGCCCATATGGAAATTGTGGGTGCCATTGTTCATCAGTTGACCAGTGACCTTACACCGGAGCAAATAGTAGAAGGTGGGTTCCAGAACTATTATGTAGATCATACACTGGGAGTATGGCCGATGGCTGCCGGAGGGGTACCATATACCTCAATAAGCTTCGCGAGCAAGGGCGACCCGATTACGGATTTAGTGGAAGATATGGCAGCAGAGCAAAAGGCCCGGACGACTTACGATAATATTCTACGTCTGATTCATGACCATGATGTATGTGATCCGATCAAGTTCCTGAGAGCAAGAGAGATTGTTCATTTCCAGAGATTCGGCGAAGCCCTGCGCCTCATTCAAGATGAACTGGATGCAAGAAACTTCTATGCGTTTAACCCGGCATTCCCGGCGGATTTTACGAAGTAGACGAAAAACGTATACCGCTAATCTACATAGTCGTAGTGAAAGCGGTATACGTTTTTTATAACAGAAAGAACTAATCAACGTGCGAATTATTCTACACATTCAATGTTAAGTTATTTACATTCAGGTGATATTGTTTATGAGGTGGCTGGTGGAGCGAATTTCGGACAGGTGGCACTTTCGAACCATAATAATCATTTTACTATCTAAGATATATCTTTCTTTAAATCTGAAATTAATACTATAAAATCTGTTCTATCGTATAATATTTTATAGTCGGTATTAATTTTAGATTCAATATTATTCCATAGTTGCAATTTCCGATTATAAACCTTATCCCAGGCAGTATCATTTTTGTTTAGCCTATCAAACTGCGGTAAATCATTTTCAGTTTGTAGATTATCATAAGACTGTGCATATTTCACAGCAAGTTTTAATGAATTAATGGCCTTATCAAAATTCCTAATTTTCGTATATGCTAAAGCAACTCTTTCATAAAATTGTGAAATATGAACATCGAAGCGGCATGAATTGTTATTCGAAAACGCTTTAAATGCTTCTATTGCAATTTCATAAAACATAATTGCTTTTTCTAAATCATCAACAAAAAGTTTATCGATCCATAACGAATTAGAGTGTATTTGAACTATAGAAAAAAATACGTTAGTTTGAAACTGTTTTATTGCACTGTTTATATCACCTTTCTCTAAATAAAGCCTCATTAAAGCTAATTCAGTTTTCATGTAATTGTTTTGATTGAGTTGATTAAAAGTTTCTTCCGCTTTTTCAAATTCTTTTAGGTTTATATATGACATACCTAATAAATAATAGCTTTCATCAATTATTTCTCGATTTTTTGAGTTACTTATTACTTGTTTCAATCCTTTATTAGCTTCGGTTAAGACCCTAAACTTTTCTGAATCTGACGGAGGCATAACTCCAGAAAAAATCATTGTTTCAGCAAGCTTGAATTTTAATAGTATATCATTGGGATATCTTAATAAGGCTTCTTTAAGCATAGAAATAGCTGTAGAAAATTCCTTTTTGTCTCTGAGTTGCGTTGCCTTGTCAATAACGATAGTGCGATTGTCAATAGAATCCAAATTATAATCAAAAAAATAATCAATAGACACATCAAATATTGAAGCAATCTTTGGTAAAAGCTCTATATCGGGATAAGCAGAACCTGTTTCCCATTTCGAGATAGCGGCAATTGATACTCCAAGAATTTCTGATAGCTGTTGCTGTGTAAAATTGTGTTGCTTTCTAAGTTTATAAATATTTTCACTAATTTTATTAGTCATTTCATTACCTCATACAATTTTATTTCAGCTGATAGCTATATTATAATGTTTGAATAGTGTATATACAATGGATTGATTTTCGAATTTGTTAAAATAAAATTCAACCATATGGAAAATATGTCTGACTTTATCACCCTAAAATAGTAAACTAAAGATTTTGTATAATTTCTATGATATACTATCAGATTGCTAACCGAAGGTCCTACTTTGAGTCAGCCAATGCGTATCAATAATGGAATACTTCACTATAATACTTTTACTAAGCACAGCAGTTCACTGTCAACTTACCGATTCGGTGAGGCACTAAGAATAATTCTTGATGAACTCGATGCAAGGAATTTCTATGCAATTAACCCGGCATTCCCGGCTGATTTTAGTAAATAGCCTCTCGCTTATATTCAGGATTATATAGATAACAAAAGACGATTTGTTATACCCAAACCAGAGTTTTTGAAATAGATAATAAGCCCAAGTGCGTAGTTGATTAGATAACTACGCACTTGGGCTTAATTTACTAATAGCTTTAAAATGTTTTTTTCTGTTATGTTAAATTACTTATGTATACTTAAAATAGAGTTATATCCGGACCTTAACCTTTGATTAGCAGCCCTCATACCTCCGAATTCCCTATATACCATGATACAGCCAGGAACTTTCTGCTATCAAAAAATCCGTGGGAGAAGGCGGGCCAGATGCTTCGTTCTCTGCCGGAGGTTTATCGCATTTACTGCAGATTGGTTTATTGGAGTTGTATATGATATTATCACAGTAAATACACTGAGACTCCTTAAAGATAAATTGACGGATATCATCCTTATAAAAATGTTGATAGAGCTTACGGTCAATGTCGGTCATACCATAGGTTTTTACACTGTACAGCCATTTTTCATAGAATTCCTTTGCATATTTTGCACATTCCAGGGAAATGTTGAATAAATTCGATATTTCCCTGATATTACTGATTCGTGCGAAATACAAAGCAATGGAGGGACAGAGTATATTGCTTGCGAATAAATTAGCTTCTGTTTCATTCTCCGTGTCCAGCTCAATATGACCCAACTCATGCATTAAGGAAAACCTAATTCTTCTGGCGGATTTTTTATCATTATAATAAATGACATTACCAATCATACATGAATCAGCGCTGAGCTCCATACATGCCTGATATTTAATCGGTGTTAATTGTGAATACTTTTTGCACTCATATCCTTTTCTATTAATCATATCAAGACAGTTAAAAGGAAGTTCGGTAATTTCACATTTTGTGTAAATAGCATATACCGTATATTTGATTTTGTCGTAATCCATTGCTTGTTATTCCTCATCATCAGATAAAATTATTTTAGCCAGCTTCATTTTCTCTTGGGGTGTTAAGATGTTCTTCCCCCTGGTGTATATTTTTATCATTTCCTCATAGGTCATCTGCTTATCAGCTTTTTTGTTTTCGAGAAGGTCAGAGTTATTTACCCCCAGCCAACCTGCGATTAATTGTACCTTATCCATTCTGGGGAGCTTCTGACCAGTGCACCAATTGGACACGGTAGAGGAGCTTACCCCAATAAAATCAACTAAGTCCTTCTGAGATTTACCTCTTCTTTCTAATATAGCAGTCAAGTTTCTGGAGAAAATCTTTCTAATTTCTTCTTCGGACATTTCATCCCCCCCCTTCAAATAAATTATAACACTCAAACATATGTTTTGCAAGCTAAAAGTGAGATAAATTCAAAAAAAGCAGTATATAATTTAACTTAAGGCTTGACATATAGCTAAAAGCGAGTATAATTAAATATACAAAATATTGCATGTAAAATATGGTAAAAGCTTATGTGGCCACTAAAGGGGATGATTTGATGAAAATGACATTGGCACAGATGAGAAAAAAAGCTGGATTTACACAAAAAGGAAGTTGCAGATAAAATGGGTGTTGTATCTACGACGATCAGTCATTGGGAAAATCGAGTCACTTCTCTTACGATAGAGCAATTTATCAGTTTGTGTAAATTATACAATTGCTCGGTAGATGGTATTTTATTGTCGTCGTGCTAGCTAAAAGAGAGTTTATATACCAATTATGTAGCTTGAAGCGGATACAGCAGATGCAATTTAATACAAACATAACGAAGAAAGGGTGTTTTCAATGACAGAGCAGGAATTGAGTCAATACAGGGCAATTAAAAATGAGATAGATGATTTATGTGCCCGAATCAAGAGATTAGAGGAAACGGGAGTTCAAATGGTATCGGATCGGGTAAGAGGCTCGTCAAAACATTTTCCATATATTCAAAAATATTTTTACATAACTGGAGTCGATCCGGAGGAAGATGGAAGACGAAAGAAACTGATTCAGGAGCTTCAGAAAAAGCGTAATAAGAAACTGGATGAACTTCTGGAGATAGAAAGTAATATTCATGATTATATTTATAAGATACCGGACAGTGAAGTGAGGCAGATATTTACCTTTCGTTATATCGACGGTTATTCGCAGGAGGAAATCGGATCAAAACTACATATGGACCGTAGCGGGATATCCAAGAGAATAACAAAATATCTGGAAAGGCAACAGACTAAAATCAAACCGAACATAAACGGCCTTATCGGCCGGTCGATGCCAAGCTGAATATAGATACAACTTTATTCATATCAAGTTTATGAAAGGGACTTTTCCAGTGCCCTCGGATAGGGACCTAAATAAGTCTTGCGTAACTGCACCTGGCACACATATCACATTAGAAGCTGCTATAATTGTAACATGGAAAGCTGTGAAGTTGATTCCTTACCTTTGTAGGGAGGGAAACAATGATTTTATAGATGGGTCACAATGTTGACAAACAAGTCAACATTAGAATACCTCTGATACGACAGTACATTAACCGGCACACATATCACAGTTCAACCTGCTACAATCGTAATATGGAAGCTTATGAATACTTCCGACAAGATATCAATTAAGTGTAGACATCAGAATTTAAATGTAAGAGACATACAACAAGCGTCCCTGAATACCCTTGGGGATGCTTTTGTTTTACTTCCTTATAGGCAAAGTTATCAAATTGGGGTTGTGTCACAGACACGGGGCAATGTAATCATTTTATTAATGTGGGTGGGCAGTGGATTACAAAATATTATAAAGATTAACAACTAAAACAGAAGTAAATGAATGCAAGGTATATTCCCGGGCGACTGCAGCGTCCGTGATTTTATATACAGGTACTTTTCATCTTTGTCTTTTAGTACTCGCAGACGTAAAAGAACAAGTACAGATACCAAAGCAGGAGATGGAACACTCGTAAAAACCGTAGGTACAGGAAGGGGAATTCTTCATGGTCTTTACAGAATTATTAATATCACAGGGATTGTCAGAGGAGCAGGTCAAAGAAATCATAAGGAAAATGAGCAAGAACAGGATTTTCATAACCCAAGAAGAGAAAATCGAGGAACGTTACCGTAAAATGAAGCTTCAAAGGGATCAAATGAGAGTAAAGCTGCAACTGGCGGAAGCGACTTTGGGGGAACTAAACCGAGTACTTATGACAAACAAGAACATGGCAATTGAAGACATAACAAACCATGAAATACAAATGAAGGTAGAGAGAAGGTGAGTAAAAAGCATGATTAGTGATTTAAAAACAGCAATCGTAAGTAAGCTATTTGAGATATATCAAATCGGATATGTTACCTATGATGAAGATTTACCGGAAAGCTTTAGTAAACCGGCTTTTCTGATTCAAATCACAAACCAGAGCTATCACAGACGGTTAAGTAATAAGTTTAGTAGTGAGGTTTCCTTTGATATTACTTATTATAGTGACCAATCAGCAATTCGTGCCGACTGTATTCGGGTACAGGAGACTTTACTCAAGGCGTTTGATATGATTGGTACCTATCAGGTAATGAATAAAATTTCCAAGATAACGGACGGTATCTTACATTTTACCTTCGATATCCGTTATTGTGAAATGCTTCAAGAAGAAGAGTGTCTTATGCAGCAACAACAAACTAATACGAATATTTAAAGGAGGGTTAACATGTCAGGAACATGGACCAGTCAGAATAAGGTTTTACCGGGAGCATATATTAATTTTTTAACCAATGCAGCATTATCTATCACCCCGGGAGATAGGGGAACCGTGGTATTGCTTCAGGAAATGAGTGTGGGAGTGGCCGGTGATATCTATACCGTAACCACATCAGCAAATGATTATCCGACAGGTATTACAACTGCAGATAAACGACTCGTAAATGAAACGTTAAAGGGAGCCAAGATCGTGCTTGTCTATAATCTGGGTACCGGCCATACGGCAGGAGCTCTGGATACAGCCTTAGCAGCCTTGAAAACAGTTAATTTCAATACCTTGTGCTATCCGTATGATGGGACAGATTATGTAGCCAACAAATCCGCTATCGTGACTTGGATTGAGGCTTTGAGATCAGATGACGGAGTGAAAGCTCAGGTTATACTGGCAAATCAGACAGCAGATGATGAAAGTGTCGTCAATGTAACCAACGGAGTTGTCTTATCCGATGGGACAACCTTAACACCGGCTCAGACCACAGCCTGGGTTGCAGGTATTACCGCAGGAGCCGGTATCAATCAGTCAAATACCGGAAAGATCTATTCCGGTGCGGTAGATGTATCTCCAAGAATGACAAAGTCTGAAATGGAAGCAGCAATCACTGCCGGTAAGTTCATCTTTAAGGTAGACAGTGCACAGAATGTGACAGCAGTTTATGATATCAATTCCTTAACCTCCACAACAGTGGATAAGGGTGAGGTATTCAAGAAGAACAGAGTAATCCGTACAATTGATGGCATTAACAGTGATATTGTTGAAATCTTTGAGTCGAATTATATTGGGAAGATCAATAACAGCAATGATGGAAGAGCAATTCTTCGTTCCAGCTTAATTGATTATTTCAAAGAACTTCAGAGATTATCAGCAATTCAGAATTTTACTGCGGATGATGTTAAAGCTTCAACAGGAACTGACCGTGATGCGGTTGTGATTGACTGTTATGTACAACCGGTGGATAGCGTAGAAAAGATTTATATAACAGTAAATCTGGCTTAAGGAAGGAGGAAATATAAATATGGCATATACAAGATTAGCAGATACAATATCAGCTCAGGAGGGTACCGCATTTATTACAATAGATGGGGTAACAAGAGAATTATTCGAAGTATCCAGTATCAAAGCACAGCTTGATCTGGTGGTTCAGGAAAAGAGAATGTTGGGAAGCAGAATGACCCAACATAAGGTTACAGGGGTAACCGGTTCGGGATCAGCCACCCTTTATTTTATGAACAGTGAACAGTTAAAGCAAACGATTAAATATATTAATGAAGGGACCCGTGGCAGCGTTAGCCTACAGGTTACAAATAGAGATCCTCAATCAACGGTTGGAGAACAGAGGGTAAAGTTGAGCAATGTAATTTTCAACACGATTCCAGTTACTACATTAGAGGAGTCGGATGACCCGGTAACCTTTGATGGTGATTTTACTTTTGACAGTATCGAAGTTGAAAATGAATTTGTTTTACCGGATTACATTCAAACAACTTAATAATTTATATATGGGAGCCTGTAGGCTCCCATATTCTATACGAGGAGGAATAATATGAGTTCATTAAATGCATTTTTACATCCGATTATGGTAGAGAACAAAGAAGTAATTATATCAAACAGGTTCTTAGAGAAAGACAAACCGGTACCGTTTATCATACGTCCGATCACACAGGAAGAGAATAAATACTTAATTAAGAAATTTTCAAAGAGAGATAAAAAAGGGGCAGATACCTTTGATCGTGCTGAGTATGTACAGGCAATGACTGCGAGTGCAGTGGTTTTTCCTGACCTAACTAATGCCGAATTACAAAAAGAGTATGGAGTACTAGGTGAATCTGCATTGCTTCAAAAGATGCTTTATGTTGGAGAATATGCAACGTTGGCACAGGCAATTCAGGAAATTAGCGGACTTGATAAGAACATCAACGAGGATATTGAAGAAGCAAAAAACTGATAAAGCAAGGTGATGCAGAGCTTAATCTTGCACACTTTGCTTTTCAAAAGCTTCACATCTTGCCGTCTGTATTGGATGCCTTGGAGGATAGAGAAAAGGCATTCATCTATGCCAGCATTCAATTAAGGGCGGAAGAAGAAAAACGAGCGGCAAATCGGTCAAAAACAAAAGGAGGGAGGAGAAGATAATGGCAACAATTGATAATTTAAATAGTCTGATGGTTTCGAACACAAGCATTAACAGTAGTGTAAAAAATATGAGCAAGTTATCGTATGTAATAAATTCAGCAACAAAGAATTTTAACGATTTTAGCACAAACATGATGGATTTTTCAACGAATAATAACTTAATTATTAATATGGGAAATTCGCTTGACCAAATGAATAGTAAGCTGGCTAAATCTGAAAGTGGATCAAAAAAAGCCGGTGCAAATATGTTCGCGTTAGCAAAATCAGCCTTAAGTCTTGGCAATATAACCAAGGGTATGGAAATGGTTGATCAATATACCAACTCAAGTAATAAGCTTGCAGATGTAAATGACGGTCTTCAAACACAAATGCAACTGCAGAACAAGGTTAATGCGGCTGCAAACAGATCCTGTATATCCTATAGTGATATGGTTAATACAGTATCAGGTATCGGATCTTTGGATACCTTTAGTAAGGATAATGATTCAGCCATAGGCTTTGCAGAACTATCTCAAAAATCATTGAAGCTGGATGAATCCGACTTGAGTTTATCCGATGTTACTACAAGTATGTCGGATGGCATGATATCGGGTGATGAATTAAGCTCCATCGCCGGAGCGGGTTCGACAATGGGAGACGCTCTTTCGTCATATACCGGAAAATCAAGTACTCAACTTGATGATATGGCAGATCAGGGATTAATAACAGCGAACATTCTAAAAAATGCCATGTTTGCTGCTAGTAGTGACATTAATACAGAATTTGAAAATCAGCCAAAAACTTTTGCAGATATCTGGACAAAGATAACCAATAGTGCGACAAATGCTCTTAGTCCGATCATGCAGTTAGTGAGTGATATCATGAATTCCCCGGCAGTTCAGGCTGGCGTCAATACAATCATTAATGCATTAGGTTTTGTCTCTCAAGTAGTCAGTAATTTAATAGGGTTTGTTTCCGATAATTGGACGAAAATCATACCCATATTAATGGCTATTGGTGCTTATTTGCTCTTTATTGGTGCAACTGCATTAATCGGAATTATACAGTCTATGGTAGGGGTAATAGCCGCAGAAATGGCTGCGATGGCACCAATACTTATCATAATAGGAATAATTGCAGCAGTAATTTATATCCTTCAAGCCATGGGAGTATCCTTTGAGGACATATTTGGCTTTATCGGAGGAGTGGTTGGTGTAGCAGTCGCAGGCATTTGGAATTTGTTTTTAGGCCTGTTTGATTATATTCTCGGTATTGTTAGTTATTTGATAAATCCATTTATAAACTTTGCAAACTTTTTTGGCAATTTATTTACAAGCCCTATTTCATCTATAATCTATTTATTCCAAAGTATGGCAGATAATGTATTGGGAATTATCGAGACAGTGGCTTCTGCTATGGATAAAGTGTTTGGTACGAATATGGCAGATACAGTATCCGGATGGCGTGCTGGTATCAAGGATATGGCTGATGCAGCAGTGGAGAAATACGCACCAGATGAAGACTATCAAAAGGTTACAGATAATCTGGATCTGAGTTCGGAGGATTTTGGTTTAAGCAGAATGGATTATACAGAAGCCTTCAATAACGGGAAAAAAACCGGAAAAAATATCTATGGAAATATTGACGGAGCATTAAGTTCATTAGGTGGTTCTGATTCGGGGTATGATTTCGACCAATTCAACACCACGGGCGATGCGCTTGGGACGGCCAGTGATCCGCTTAAAGTAGAAGGGGCAGGTACAAATGGCTCACTCGATGTTAACATGGAGGAGGAAGATTTGGGCTATCTACGGGATATGGCTGAGAGAGATTATATTGCAAATGTTGCGACTAATACACTCGCTCCCAACATAGCCGTTAGCTTTGGCGATGTACATGAGACTGCGGATGTAGATAAGCTTTTCGGCAGAATCCAAACGATTTTGAAGGAACAGATTGCCATAACACCGGAGGGGGTATACTGATGAGTAATTATGCAGTTTTTTTTGATAAGAACGATAAAACCATGCGGCTGCCTGTCAATCCTGAGGAAATCGAAGTGAGCTCAACCCAGGCAAATGAGAAATATGAGATTTTAAAGCTGGGGCAGATAGCAGTTCCATCACATATGGAGCTAAAGGAATATAGCTTTGAGATTGAGTTACCCCATGAATGTCTTCACTATGTGGAAACACCAAATTTGTTTAAAAATGCAGAGGAGTATCTGACAATTTTGACAGAATGGAGAGACGAGCTTGAGCCAATCAGATTTCTGGCAGGGATGGCAACCGGAGAGTACACATTGGCGAGCAATATAATCAATACACCTGTACTGATCGAAAGTCTATCCGTCAAAGAAAAAGCAGGAGAAGAGCAGGATAAATATGTTTCCATTAAATTATTGGAATACAGGGAGTTCGGGAAGCAAGAGGTTCTTCTTGAGGTGGATAAAAAAACAGGTAAAACCAAAAAAGCAAAGGCTGATAAGAGCAATCCCAAAAGTAACGGGTCTTATGTCGTACAGCGTGGGGATACTCTATGGGCGATAGCCAAGAAATATTATGGTGACGGATCAAAATATACTAAAATCTTTAATGCAAATAAAGATAAAATAAAGAACCCTTCATTGATCTATGCAGGGCAGAAGCTGGTGATGCCTGCATGATGGAATTTTTGGTCAAGGTAGATGACAAGACTTATGAGATAAGCCAGTTGGTAAGCAAGGTTACATTTAAGGATTCGATTAATAATGGATGCAGTTCACTTGAATTCACCTATATTAATCAGGATTTAATAATTAAAAATGGAAGTGTTGTAAGCTTTACCTATAATTCATCTAATATATTCTACGGATTTGTCTTTAAGGTGAGTAGAGGTAAAGGAAAGGAAATCACCGTTACGGCCTATGATCAGTTAAGGTATTGTAAGGCGAAGGATATTATCATTGTAAATGAGGATACCGTGACTACACTTGTAACGCGAATGTGCAATTATTATCACCTAAAGAAAGGTACATTAAGCGATATGGGATATAAATTGGCGACAGAGGTGAAGGATGATTCAACCTGGCTTGATGTTATCTATTCAGGTATTAGCGATACGCTGACCAATAAAGGAACCTGGTATTTGCTAAGAGACGAATTCGGTTCGGTGTGCTTGCAGAACCTAACAGATTTACAGCTCAATCTGATTCTGGGAGATCAAAGCCTTGCATATGATTATAGTTATGAAAAATCTATAGACGAGGAAACCTATAATCAGATTAAGATTTATGCAAAGGGAGAGACAGATACAGAAAAGCAGTTTGTCGTGGTAAATGATAAGACTGCGGTATCTACATACGGACTCCTTATGTATTATGAGGCCTCTGATAAGATGAATGCTTCGGCTGCAAAATCAAAGGCAGATATTTTGCTAAAGCTTTATAACAGAGAATCCGAAACCCTAACCTTAAGCTGCCTTGGTGATACCAGAATCAGAGCCGGCACAAGCTTCTTCGGTAAAATTGAGGATATTGACTATAGCCAGAGACTAATCGTAAAATCGGTCACCCATAATTATCTCCCGATTCATACAATGGAAGTGGAGGCGATGCTATGATTAACGAGATTAAAGAGATTGTACAGAACTATATCAATAATGCAAAGCTGTGCAGTCTTATGCTTGGCACGGTTGTTGACAGTGGAATTATGATGAATGAAAAGCTTACGATTCCCGATGAGTTGATCAAAGGAAATCTTAAGAAATTTGCCTCACAGGGTGATAAGGTGAGAATTATTCGAAACCATGGAGGGAAGGAATTCTATGTGGTCGAAATCATTGATAAAGCCTTTATCACGAAGGGCTCGATTATCGCACTGTCCCTGAATGGCAGCACCAATGAATATAGAGTGGAGGATGTGAAAATATGATACCAAGCGCAAGCATAGACGTAACGCTTTCGTCATCGGACACCACGGAAACCTCAAGAACCTACAGGCTATCAAATGGTTCCATCCAAGGCTTTGTGGAGGAGCAGGAAGCATTACAGCAGGCGATTTATCTGATGCTTAATACAGAGAAGTATGAATATCCAATCTTTAGTTTTTCCTATGGAATTGAACTAGAGAACCTGATTGGACAGGATCAACTATATGTGCAAATGGAATTAATGCGTAGGATAAAGGAATGTCTTCTTACAGATGACAGAATTCAAAATGTAGAGAATTTTACATACAGTATTACGAAAGATTCCATTCTGTGTACCTTTGATGTGGTAAGCATTTATGGGATAAGTACATTTAATAAGGAGGTGAATGTTTGATGTTTGAAGAAATGACCTTTGAAAACATAGTGGCGGATATGCTTGGGCGTGTAACCTCGGATGTCGATAAGCGGGAAGGCTCCATAATCTATGACGCACTGGCTCCCTGTGCCTATCAGCTGGCGCAGGCATATTTTAATCTGAATAATTTTATTGACCTGGTATCGGGGGATACCGCAATTGGAGAATATCTTGATAGGGTTGTAGCAGATTACAGCATTACGCGAAAGAGTGCCACCTATGCCGTAAGAAAGATTGAGACCTCAGGAGCAGTCAGTATTGGAACAAGATGGGGCATAAATGGTAGTAGCTATGCAATTACAGCATTACTGTCTACAAATATCTATAGCGCCACCTGTGAACAGCTGGGCGATATCGGAAACCAATATTCGGGAGCAGTCGATAACATCGATAATGTATCCGGTATAACTGCGGCTTTGACCGACATAATAACACCGGGTGAAGAAGAGGAAACCGACGATAATTTACGCACCAGATTTTACACCCAGATCCAGTCAGCCGGCACAAGCGGAAATGCATACGACTACCGAAACTGGGCACTTGAAGTACCCGGATGTGGCGATGCCAAGGTATTTCCCCTCTGGAACGGAGCCGGAACAGTCAAGGTATTAGTAGTAGACGAAAACATGACAATTGACGTAGATTTACCGGAAGTTGTTGCGAATTATCTCGAAACAGTCCGTCCAATCGGTGCTACGGTGACTGTGGTAAGTCCGACTTCAAAAGAAATTGGAGTCACTGCAAATGTTAAACTAAATGGCACTAAGACGCTGGCAGACATAAGGACAACCTTTACAGCTGCACTTACTGTATACCTAAAAGATGCCGTATTTGAAACATATAGTGTAAGCTATGCCAAGATCGGTAACTTGTTGTTAACTACAGCCGGAGTAGAAGATTACAACACCCTGCTTGTTAACACCGGCACCGCAAACATAACCATACTTGATACTGAAATGCCTTTTACGGGAACAGTAACATTAGTGGAGGTGACTTAATTGGATTTGATGACAGTACTACCGGAGTATTATGCGGGCAACCGAACCATGGAGGAACTGCAGAAGATTCTGAGTACAGGTATTAATAACCAGGCAGCCGGACTTGATGAAACGATTGACCAGTGCTTTGTTAACACTGCTACCGCATTACTTAGCCGGTATGAAAAAATCTATGGCATCCAGGTTGATGTATCAAAGTCGGATGAATTTCGGCGTGAGCGAATCAAGGCGAAGATAAAGGGTGTTGGAACGGTTACAAAGCAAATGTTGATTGATACGGCAGCAGCTTATAGCAACGGAGAGGTCGAGGTGCTTGAGGACCCGGTAAATTATAGCTTTAAAGTTAAGTTTATTGGTACTCTTGGAGTACCGCAAAATATGGCCGATCTTATACTGACAATTGAAGAGATCAAGCCGGCACACCTAAAATATATTTTCGAATATATGTATAATGCAAATTCGCGATTGTCTTTATTTACTCATTCGCAGCTTGTAGTTTATACGCAATATCAATTAAGAAACGAGGTGCTTACGTAATGGCAACAAAAACTAAAAACTATGATTTAATCAAACCAACAGAGAATGATTATTATGATGTTAATGTACAAAACAACAATATGGATATTATTGATACAGCACTAAAAGAGGTAAGCGACAGCGATGATGCAAAGTTACAAATTGGCAAAGATTACAGACCCAATCTACTGATTAATGGCGATTTTCAAGTATGGCAGAGAGGAACATCATTTAATATTGCTGCTGGTGAAGTGAAGTATACAGCGGATAGGTGGATAGGCGATGGATTCGGTACTCATGCCTATACGGTATCTAAGGATACAAACGGAGTATTGCTTCCGGCATCGCCATCGGAAGTTAGGTCATTAGAAAACAGAATTGAATTAACTGATGCAGTAAGAAATAATGTTATTAATAAAAAAGTTTCGTACACTATTTCTGTTGATGGCATTATTTATACTGGTACCTGTGTCCTCACTAGCACGAGTGGTATAAACTTAAAGGGTGCAAGTGATACAAGCCTCAGGTTCGAGTGGAATGCTCTCGGATCAACCTGTATCTCAATATATATAACTTTTAGAGATGTTTTATCGCATATCGTAAATTATATTAAAGTAGAATTAAATGACCACGCCACATCCTTTATTTCAAAAAGTTATGGGGATGAGCTGATTGCATGTCAGAGATATTATGAAAAATATGATTTTAATAGTTCTGTTTGTCAATCAGGATATCAAGTAATTGGATTTCCATTTAAAGTTGATAAAAGAGTAAACCCAACTATGACATTTAAAAGTCAGAATGGTACATTAAACAAGCTCAGTGCTTGGGGAGCGCTTAATATTTATGCCACAGTGTTAAGCTCTATGATAAACACAGAAGGTGTTGAGCTGATTAATACAGATAATGCAGTTAGCGGTAGTCGTTATGTGTATAGTTGGGTTGCTGACGCAGAATTGTAGTAAGGAGGATTGATTATGAATAAGCACTACTTTAAGACTTGATGCAAATAACTGCATCACAAAAGGTTTCTCAGATGCATTTGAAGAGCCAATCAAAACAGATATTTGTATTACGCAAGAAGGTGGAAGGCTTTTTGAATTAAAAGGTGTAATTAATCTTCCACTGATTGACTTAAACGGTAGCAATCTATACAAATATTGAGATGGAACATATCTGAAACAACCGCAGAAGATGAAAATCGCAAAGATAACAGAAAGTAAAGAGAAGGTATAATTGTATCTTGTCGATAATTCGTACCTATTTACTGATGAAAAATATTATTCGGGTACTAATGATAAACAAAATTAACTTGCTTATGCCATTGCAGTATATCAAATGAAAGGACAATCAGGGGAAGTTAACCCGGTAATTAAATGGAAATCTAAGGCGAAGCTTGTATGGAATGGGCAATTGATAATATTACAGATTTAACAGTTGGAATATCTGAAGATGTAACTCCATTGGTTTCTTTGTAACAATCACTAGAGGTTCAGATTAATAACTGTATCTCAAGGGATGATATTGATAAGGTGGTCATCTACTATGAAGAGGTTTATTAAGCGTTGTATTCTCTAGATGATAGATGAGATAAAACTTACTTTTTCATTGAGATTTTATTAGAGGATACCCCATATAAGCAATTAGCAATATTAACAAGCAAAATGAAGCACCATTACGGTGCTGTTTTTATGCTATAAAAAGGATGGTAATCATGCGTGAGAGAATATATAACACGATATTGGCTTGAAGTAATTTTTGGCTTTGCGTTATCCGGAATAGGCTTCTGTTTTCGAGGAATGTATGCTCAGTTTAAGGCTTTAAAGCTTGGCATGCAGGCGATTTTAAGAGACAGAATTATAGAGCAGTATAACAAGTGGACAGAGAAAGATTTTATACCAATCTATGCGCTCGAAAATGTAGAAGCCATGTACCTGGAATATCATGCACTTGGTGGTAACGGAACGATAACAAAACTTTACGAAGAGCTGCAGGAATTATCAAAAAGAAAGATGGAATTAATGTAAATTATTGAAGAGCATAATTTACACTTAGAAGTTTGTGCCTGCGTAATCCTCGGCACAAACTAATTCAAAGGGAGGAGTGTTGAATTAATATGACATTTATTAGTATAGTATTTACCTTTTTCACAGCCTATTGGCTAGACATTTTAGTCGGGGGTGTGGTGCTCATGGCGCTCACCCTACTATGGAAAAAAGGCAAGCAGAAAGCAGTAATCAGGATCATCAAGGCGCTCGTAGCGAAAGCGGAGCAGCAGTACGGCAGCAAGACCGGCTTAATTAAGCTTGAGGCAGTCTGGTCGGAAATATATGTGCATATACCTTGGATCATCCGGATATTTTTCACCGAGAAGGAGCTGGCGGGATATATTGAGGCTTCGGTTAAGTGGTTGGCAAATCTATTACTGGATTATCCGAAGATTAATCTACTTACTTATGCGGAAGAGAAGCTTAAGGGGGAGGATACGGATGAATAAAGTGCCGGAAAGATGCAGTGATCCTTCGGAACTCAATAAGCTGGTTAAGGTAATGTTGGAGCTGGCACTGGACGACATACGAATGCATGGGGTTAATCCTTTAGTTGTTGAGACATTCAGGGCACAGGAGCGACAGAATTATCTGTACTGTCAGGGACGTACCATAGCGGAATGTACCGCTAAGGGAATCAATAAAACATTTGCGGAAGCCTACTGCAATCCTTGCGCCGGTAAAAAGACCTGGACGCTCAACAGCGTACATAAATCTCGTAAGGCCGTTGATGTGGTACCTCAGAGGCTGGTTATGGGTAAAATGGAAGCCATCTGGGACACGAAGGATCCACAGACTCAGATCATTATTAAAACAATGCAAAAGTATGGCTTTGAAGCAGGAGCCAACTGGACAAGCTCGCCGGATAGTCCACACTTTCAGGTCAAAGGTGAGTTTACGGCTGTGTTTGATGAAAAACATACGACACCATATGTTACTAAGGCGATTCAGCACGCCTTAGGATTGACCACCGATGGAAAGTGGGGTAAATATACCTCTGAGGCAGTAAACACCTTCAGGAAAGAATGTGGATATAAAACGGCTCTTGGTCAGATAGGTTCGGAAGCTTACCGGGCATTAATGAATAAATAGGCATAAGATAACCCCGGTACGCATCAAGGAATTTTTTCAGTGCCCTCCCTTGATGCGTACCGGGGTGTTGTTTAATACCATCTATATCCACAATTCTGGCATATATGTACAGTTCTGTTTTTCGTCTTCGATCTTGTGTTGGTTACTAGCGGTATAATTAATATGATTCCGCAAGTGCAACATGCCAATAATATCCACAATAACCAGCCGATGCATCCCCTGTTTTTAACTTTTACATTCATTTCGTTTGTACTTATAACGTTCTGGCATCCGCATTTTGGGCAAATCATATAATATCCTCCAGTGTCTAGATTAATGTTCACCATGCAAGTATATATCTGCAGTAATGTATTGTAAATAAGAATGCATACATCTCAACGATATAGCAAAACCCCGGTCATTCGACCGGGGTGGATGTGTTATTATTTGTTTTCGGCTATAAATGTTATATCTTTTCCTGACCAGAAAGTAGGAGTATAACTGATTTCAAGTTCTTTCCAGTCCTTCGAAACTTCATATCCAATTATCCCATTCATTTTCTTTCCGGCGGCAACCGACCCATCCAGTTGGCTTAAATCTTCTGTATCCAATAGAGCTGAAATGCTCTGAGTAATCGAATAATCATCACAATATGCCTCAAAACTAATCATAGAACTTACAGCAATATCATTATCGGAGTTGTTTTCGATATTAAACTCGCACAATAAATATTCATTTCCATCGCTTGGTTTATTATAATCACCACCTTCTGATATCTTTACGCTTACTAGCGTGACTAATATGTCTTTAAGCTCAACGGTTTCACCGATACCAAAAGTTGTTTTTTCTGGAAGAGGCGTTGCGGTTGCATCATCTTTCGTATCATCTGATGTATCGCTTGCAGATTTAGTGATATTACTCGATTCGCTATCTGGGTCTACTGCTTTTGGTTCATCATTCTTAATTTGTGACCCAATGATACCTACTATGATTAATATACCGACAGTTACCAGTATTGCTGTCAGACACCCACGCTTTTTTTTGGGTGGTTGTAACGGTTGTCCAATGTTTGGCATATAGGGTGGTATTCTATTTGCCTGCGTGCTTGATGGATCTGACTGATTTGTATAATTTTGATTGCCGCATTTTGGACAAAAATTGCCATCAAATTCAGTTCCGCATCTATTACATACTATGTTCATAATTCCTCCTTATATTATAATAAAATACCAAATATGTTATATTATTACATAAAAACTAGTATTTGTAAACATAATATAAAAGTTTTAGTTGCATGGGATTTCTGCCAGCAAGCATCTCTGGAAAGATACAACGTAAAACATTTTCATGCATTTTGCTCTTGCAAAACCATAATTTTATGATATACTGTGGGTACAATACAAGATAAATTAATAGATTAATTCATCTCGTATCAATAAAAATATTAATAAGCAGAGTAGGATTGTGCGCGTTAAGTGCCGGTTGAACAGGGAGTTGTCAGCCGGACGAAAAGTTTTCTTGCGGTGCACGGTTCGCATCCCGCTGCTACAGTTGGATAGTCAAATAGTTTCTATTTGATTTTATCTCTTATTGTAGTAATTCTGCAAAGGAGGTAATTTTTTATGCCCAAAATCAAGGATTTATTCATTGCATCTGTAAAGGAATTTAAAGATGTCAGATGCATCACACTGGCGGCTATGTTCGGTGCCTTCTCCATCATTCTTGCTCGTTGTTCAATTCAGTTGACACAAAGCCTTAAAATTGAATGGACCTTCCTTCCCAATGAGTTTATTTATTACTTATTTGGTCCCTTTGTTGGTGCGTTTTTTGGGACGGTGATGGATGTTTTAGGTTACTTTGTGAAGCCGGACGGAGCCTTCTTTCCCGGGTTTACAATCAGCGCCATACTGAAGGGTCTGCTTTTTGGATTTCTCTTATATAAGAGAAAGATCAGCTTGAAGCGACTTCTACTGGTCAACGTAATCCGTGCCGTATTTATTGATTTTTTACTGAATACATATTGGCTGGCGATTTTGTATGGCACACCCTATGTGGTGATGCTTCCGGCAAGAGGAATTAAGATACTTATCATGCTTCCTGTTGAAACATATCTGTTTTATTTGCTGGTGAAGGGAGTAGAAGCCACCGGTATCTTGAAAATAATAGGCAGAAGCAAGGATACGTTTGGAATTAAAGTTAAATAGAATAATATTAGAATAGGCCACGAAAAACCGTATGTATTCTTCCTTTGTCCCTGCAGAGGACCAAAAGACATCATGGATTTTCGGGGCCTATTATTGTTACAGTTCAGCCTTCAAAGAGATATATCCTGACTGGGAAAAAATGATTTCCATATAGGAGTATTTGCATACGAACTACGTAATGCAACTTAGCGAAAGCGGCTCCT
>DBTU01000053.1:0-55720 GCA_002307215.1 Lachnoclostridium sp. UBA1308 | reverse complement strand
GTAATGCAACTTAGCGAAAGCGGCTCCTGTATGGAAACATTTCTTTCCTAGTCTTGTCACTATCCTTGCTAGGCTGAACTGTAACATATTTTTAATTATTATTTTACCAGAAGAGCAGTCCGCCCATCTTTACAGCTTTTGGTTTGTTATCGTAGCCTTTTCTGATAGCAACGGAATAAGTGTAAAAATGTATGCGTGAACCAATGTTATTGGATCCGGCCAGTGCATCCTTTGCGGCCTTAATTGTAATTTGCTCTGCCTTCGAGGAATAGTGATCATAACGATCCAACTGTTTTTGAAGAGAGCCGCTTGCGGCAACTGTAAATTGACCGTACTGATAGATTACATCGATCATGTTATTGGGAAAGCCTGAGGACCTAATTCGATTCAAGACTACATTAGCTACAGCTAATTTGGTTTCATAGGTTTGTGATCCGGCTTCTGCATGTATCAGACAGGCTAATAATTGTAATTCGTCATAATCGTAGTCAACACTTTCTCTCTTCTTAATCTGCGTTTCCTTCTTTGCTGCTTCTTCAGCCGCCATTGCCTTAAGAAGCGCTTCTTCTTCCTTTGACACGGCTTCCTTGAACTCAACAATGAGATTGGTATACTCGCTCATTACATAGCCACCGGCAATTCCTTCATCCGGAATCTTGATTTTAATCCACTCACCTTCATCCTTAACGACAGGATAGATTTCATTGGTATAGATAACCGTAAGCTTCTTAGCATCTTTGGATTTCTCATCCCGTACGTTTAGTCCGTCACAAGCCACCGAAATACTTAGCGTACCATACTTGCTGAGTAATTCATCGTCAGGAATACCTGTCTTGATATAGTCGGAATTGGCATAACCCGTTACACTGCCGGATTCTATATGGTACCATCCATCCGAGCTGTCTTTAATTTCACAAGCGGAATTCTTATACAGCTTACCTACGACCTTGCTGTCAGTAGAAGCCTTTTCTCTTATATTTACATAATCTTTTGCAATCGAAATTCCTATATTAGCATACTTTGATTCCTCTTTGGGCTCAGAGGTTGGCGTTACTTCGGGTACAGGAGTAAGAGTGGCCTCAGGCACAGTAGTAGGTGTTGCATCATTTGCAGTGATAGCATCGTCAGCTTCCGGTTCATTATCGTCAGCCTCGGCATCCATATCGGATGATTCATAATCTTCATCCGAATATTGTGAATCATCATAGGAGCTTATATCAATATCATATGAAAAGGAATGTATTACCGGTTCTTCAGTTACTTCGGCTATGCTACCTGAAGCAGTTGCTACAGTTTCCCCCGCCTTGTTCTGTTCACCTTTGGTTACGGTATAAGAGAAGGGCGTATTAAAAATTACAGTCAGACTAAATACGGACATAAATACTATCATGGAGACTAAGGATAATTTGTATTTTTTCATTCTTCACCTTCCGGACAGTTAAATTGCATTGCACATGATATTATAACTGATAACATATGGAAAATCAACTGTTTTGGTATCAATTAGGAATAAAATAACATTTATATACAAATAAAGTAATTATATATACATAAAAAGTAAGCATAATGCAAAAAAAGATAAATAAATACAAAACATGTAACAAGCATACAAAAATAGGAGACTGATATTTTCCCCATATCGAATGGATTTGACAGATATGAAAAATCTATCCGATACGGTAATCAGTCTCTAATAATTCTATTGAACATTTATATTAATTTCGCTATCTGATTTTATCTAGTTCTTTTTATCAAATTCTTTAATTGTATTTTGTATTCTTAAGGCAACCAACTCTGCAATTTCAGTGGATTTCATGTCCTTATAATCTTCGTAATACAAAGGCTCCAGATAATGAAGCTGAACAGTTAGCTTTCGGATGGAATTGGTATCAAAGGATTTATAAGAATCAATCAGTGCGGCAGGTACTATGGGACATCTTGCATTCATGGCACTTTTAAAGGTACCACCTTTAAAATCTCCGATTTCATTACCTTTTCTGGAACGGGTTCCTTCTGCAAAGACGATGAAATTCTCACCTTCTTTTACGCGACGGGTCATGTTCATGATTACATGCATGGATTGGCGAATGTCTTCACGGTCAATCACTTCTGCTTGGAGCATTAGGATGATTCGCTTAAGGAAGAAGTTAGAGGTTACTTCCTTTTTCATAACAGTTACAAAAGGTCTCTCATGAGTTTCCAGGAAGGCAAGAGCATCGAATAAGCCTTGATGATTGGGAAATATGATATAGCCTGATTCCTTCGGTAGTTTATCTACACCATAACATAGGATCTTAACCCGTCCACGCTTGTTAACAATCGGTGTCACCCTGTGAAGAAAAGCATAGCGTGTTTCCCTGTCATATTTTTGAGTATTGCCTAGTTGATAGATACGTAGCAAATAATAGGGAAGAAAGAAAATGCTTCGTAATGCCATTAACACAATTCTTTTCATGTAATGCTCCTTTCCTCCGTATTATACTCAATATTTCTAGATAAGTTCATAGCCCTTTAGCATTTTTGCACGGCTGGGATGTCTTAATTTTCTTAAGGCTTTCGCCTCGATCTGACGAATACGTTCGCGCGTAACATTGAATTCCTTACCAACTTCTTCAAGGGTACGGCTACGCCCATCTTTTAATCCAAATCGCAGTACCAGTACCTTTTGCTCACGGTCAGTCAGTGTATCAAGAAGTCTTGTAATCTGATCACGAAGAATGGAATAAGAAGCAGCATCCTCCGGACCCATAACAGTATCATCACGAATAAAGTCACCAAGATGACTGTCATCCTCTTCGCCGATAGGGGTATCAAGTGAAATGGGATCAGCAGAAACTTTAAGGATCTCTCTGACTTTTTCAATCGGTAGATTCATGGCATCGGCAAGCTCCTGTTCGGAAGGCTCCCGGCCCAATTCCTGTAGCAAATTTCTGGAAACGCGATAGGTCTTATTGATAACTTCAGACATATGTACCGGAATTCGTATGGTTCTGGATTGATCAGCAATAGATCTTGTGATTGCTTGACGAATCCACCAGGTAGCATAGGTGCTGAATTTATATCCTTTTGTATAGTCAAATTTCTCAACAGCTTTTATCAAACCAAGGTTACCTTCTTGAATCAAATCAAGAAAGGACAGTCCTCTTCCAACATATCTCTTTGCAATACTGACCACGAGCCTAAGATTAGATTCCGCTAACATTTGCTTTGCAGTGTCATCCCCATCCAAAATCCTTTTGGCAAGCTCAACCTCGTTAGCCATTGTAAGCAGTGGATAATTGCCTATTTCCTTCAGATATAAATGAACCGGGTCATCCGAGGTATAGGAAGAATAATTTATTGTATCAATCTCAGAGGGGGCATCCTCAACATCTTCTTCTAGCTCCAACAAAATTTCCTCGTTGGGATCTTCCTCGTCCCCGGAGCTGAGAACAACAATATTATAGGCTTCCAACCTCTCATATATTTTATCAATTTGGTTATTATCTAAACTTAATTCACTGATTAGGGTATTTACCTTTTCAGCTTCAATGACACCCTTTTGTTTGTTGGCAAAAGCAATTAACTCACGGAACTTGTCCTCCAATATGTCATGACTGGATTGATCATTCATTTAAGTTTCCTCCATCTGGCGATTAAAAAATTGCACTGACCAATAGTATATCATATTTGTAGGCATATTAAAACATGAAAATAATGTATCGCGTAAAAAATTGATATGAATGTCTATATAAGGGATAAGATGGTACAATATGGCAAAAAAGATTAGCATAACATAAGTAATAGTTTGCGATACATCTTATTAAAATACTGTTATATCTATTTGAAATGTATTATAATGTAAGTAATGATATAAATTAACAAATAAACCTTTCAAATTTGAGCTGTGAAGCCAAGGCTAAATCTAAGGTACAAAATTATAAAAGTGAAATGAGGGAGTATATGAAAAAAGAGGAATTAAAAACAATTTTAGGTGCCTTGTTCTTTGGAATCTTAATAGGTATCTTGATCTCACCCATCAAAAAAGGGATTGAGATTGGTAACAATGCCGGGAATACAAACAATTATTACGGCGAGAAAAAGGAAGAACCAAAGGATTAGAACAAAGTCTCAGAGAAGAATATCACAGAGTAAAGTAGCTTAAAGCAAAAAGTTTAGAACAGAATATCATAGAAGGTTTTCAGAAATTATCAGAACCATAAGTAAAGAAAGATTGGAAAAACCTACTCGGTAGCTTTTCCCAATCTTTCCTTTATGTCTTCCAAGACTTCATTGCGACAGTAAAAATAAATTCATCTCATCCTATAGACTTATACGGTCGGAAGCTCGTCAAAGCCTTTCTTAAGGTCTTCATCTGTAGGAATGTAGTCTGTCATGGTGCCATTCAAATAGGCATTATATGCTGTCATGTCAAAATATCCGGTACCGGTCAGACCAAAGAGAATGGTCTTTGCTTCTCCGGTTTCCTTGCATTTAAGAGCTTCATCAATAGCAGTGCGTATTGCATGGGCAGATTCCGGTGCCGGAAGTATGGTTTCTTGTTTTGCAAAGAATACGGCTGCCTCAAATACCTTTGTCTGTTCAACAGCAACTGCTTCCATATAGCCGTCATGATACAGCTTGGAGAGAATAGGGCTCATTCCATGATATCTTAAGCCGCCTGCGTGGTTAGCGGAGGGCATAAAGCTACTTCCAAGCGTATACATTTTAGCAAGAGGTGTAACTCTTCCGGTATCGCAGAAGTCATAGGCGTACTTACCCCTAGTGAAGGAGGGACAAGAAGCCGGTTCAACTGCAATGATTCTCGGGCTGGTTCTGCCGGCTAATTTATCCTGCATGAACGGAGCAACCAAACCTCCTAAGTTAGAACCGCCACCGGCGCAGCCGATAACGATATCCGGATATTCATCCAGCATTTCCATAGCCTGCTTTGATTCCAGACCTATAATGGACTGATGCAGTAATACCTGATTTAATACAGAACCAAGAACATAACGGTATCCGGGGGTCGATACGGCCTTCTCAACCGCTTCGGAGATGGCACAGCCAAGGCTTCCGCCGGTATTTGGATTATTTGCTAAAATCATTTTGCCAACATTTGTAGTATCGCTGGGACTTGCAATAATCTCAGCATCAAAGGTCTGCATTACCGATTTACGAAAAGGCTTCTGCTCGTAGGATACCTTAACCATGTAAACGATAAGCGGAAGATTATAGTAAGCACAGGCTTCTGAAAGAGCGGTTCCCCACTGTCCGGCGCCTGTTTCGGTAGTTAATCCCTTAAGTCCCTGATCCTTTGCATAATAGGCCTGAGCAATGGCAGAATTCAACTTATGACTTCCTGAGGTATTGTTTCCTTCAAATTTGTAATAAATCTTAGCGGGAGTTCCCAGTGCCTTTTCCAGGTTATAGGCACGAATTAAAGGTGACGGACGATACATCTTATAGAAATCTTGAATTTCCTCCGGTATATCAACGTATCTGGTGGTGTTATCCATTTCCTGGTGAGCAAGCTTTTCACAGAAAATAGGATATAGCTCCTCCTCCTTACAGGGCTGTAGTGTTCCGGGATTTAAGAGCGGATCCGGTAACTCCTTCATATCAGCTCTCAAATTGTACCATTGCTTTGGCATCTGATCCTCGCTCAGATAAAGTCTGTGTGGAATTTTCTTTAACATTTTCCAATTCTCCTTTCGGGTTTTGCGAAAGGAGAATTTCGTCTCCTTTCGGGTTTTGCGAAAGGAGAATTTCGTCTCCTTTCGGGTTGCTTTGTTTCATTTACTTTTAGATGCTACATAACTTGATTAGTAATTTTGAGTATAAAAAAAGCCCTTGCCTCAGTAATTTTACTGGGACAAAAGCTATTATGCGCTTCTGCGGTACCACCCGGTTTGATGCAATTGCACCCTCTCATTCCATATACGCGAATATATGCTCACTTGTTAACGGATAGAGATTCCGTCGGGCATTACTTGACAGCTTAACTGTCTTTCTTCCCACCCTCGTAAGCCCATTCAATACAGCCCTATTACCGCATTTCCACCCTCTGCAGCTCTCTGAATATAATTGACTATATCTACTCTTCTTACTCAACGGTTTATAAATCATTACAAATATTATAATTTCAGTATATACAGAATCATATGAAATGTCAACAAAGATTTACCGTAAATCAGATAGGAAGCTGCTGTTTATGACGCCTCCGGGGTAGTAGAAAAAGGATGGATAAAAGTACTAAGCATAGGCCGGAAAAAAGCATCAACAACTTGATGGTTATTGATATCATAAGCAGGCCATAAACCCCAAAAGCAATCGGTAGAGACGCATTACCTGCCAAAGAAGAAACACTGAATACCCGTCCGGTCATGTAATCCGGCGTATTTAACTGCAGTAGGGACTGCCAATAAACAGAACCGCCGGAGAGTCCACAGCCAATCAGAAGAAACACCGGTAGATAGGGGAAAATGCTCTCACTGGAGATGAATTGTAATAAACTAACGAATAGAAAGCTCACCCCAAGAGTCAGAATAATATAATTAAGAGTTTTCTCACTCATGGAGGGAGACCCCATTCCTCTTATATATAAAGCACCCAGTAATAATCCGATTCCAAGAAAGGTCTCCATAGAACCGAGATTTTGAACCCCGTTACCGCTTAGACTTTTTGCAAGAAAGGGCATCATTACCATCAAGCTTCCCATAAAGAAATGAGCAAATGCAATAATTGATATAATACGGAGTAATCCACGATTATTTCTTAGAAATAAAATCCCATCCTTCATATCCGTGACGACTGTATTCTTCTTATGGCTCATTCCATTTGCGGTATTTAAAATCAGCATTTTTGATAAAATGGCAGAGATAAGATAAGAGATACCATTAAATAAAAATACCGGTGTTACGCTGAAATGACTGATGGCAACCGCGCCAAGTATAGGTCCTAGAATTGTACAAATTCCACTTACCATCTGGTTCATCGAATTGGCTTTTTTTAAATGTTCCCTGTCAACCAGTTGTGGAAGGACAGCCTGAACGGCTGGGTCAAAAAATGCTGTAACAAGTGATAAAGCAGCGCCGATGATAAAAACATGCCATACCACAAGTATATGAAGGAACGAGAGCAGTACGACGAGAAGAATAAGAAATCCCCTCAGAATATCGGTGATGATAAGGACGTGCTTACGGTTTAGACGGTCAGTCATAGCCCCTGCAAACAGACCGAGGACAAGCCCGGGAAGAACGGATACTAATAAAAAGAAGCCCATGATTCCGGAAGAATCGGTTTTTTGTAAGATCCACCATGCCAACGCAAGAGCATAAAACTTGTCACCGATTTGTGATATGATTTTTCCGGACCATAGGAACGCAAAGTTCCGATTAATTAAAACGGGTTGTTTCATACTGCTACACCTCACTAGTTATTTTAACATAACTCTAAACTATAAAGTTGTAGTCAGGTCAAGTAAAATAATTAACGATTTTGTAAAATGAAAAGAACTTTTTGTATGCAATATTTAATTCGTGTTTCAAGAAGTTAGTATTTCATACAATATTTATTTCGTATTTCACTAAGATGGTATTGCATCAAATATTTTGATATAATATTACTTATTGGAGGATTACTCCGTATAGAAGGGAGAGAAGGATGGAGCATAAGGATTTGAAAAATATATTTGATGAGAGCATTCGTAAAAAAGCATTGAGTGGAAAAAATGCACACAAATACCGTAGTGTGGTAACGCTTTTAATCATTATCGTACTGGTTGGATTGACTAATTTTGCTGCTTATGCATTGTCCGGAGAATATAGAGAACTATTAGCTACAGTGCTTCATTTAAAAAGTGAGGATATACATTACCTTGGATACCAGGACAGCAATAATGGCATCAGGATGACGGTTGTGTCATCGCATGTTGTCAATGGGACAGCTGTTATTTTATATTCTTTTGAAAAAGAAAATGGTAAACGTTTTGAAAATGGCATGAATCCGTCGATGAATGCTTTAAAAATAAACAGTAAGGAAATAAGTGAATCCGCTTTTTCTTGTGGGTATACGGAATTATCAGAGGATTCCAAAATACTATATTGTTATTTTGAATGGACGATACCGGAGAATATAAGTAATCAGAGTGCTGAGTTATGTGTTCAGAATTTGATCTGCAATCAATCCCAGGTACTTGGATCAACCTGGCAGGATCAATTAATCGAAGGAAAATGGAAGGTAACCTTTTCGTTACAGGAAGATCCTGATAACACGTTAACAATTATTAACGATAATCATACGGACGAGATCCTTTTATGCGGAAAAGAGTTACAAATCGATAATATAGTGATTTCGGATATGATAATTAAGGTGAGTACCACAACATTGAAGGAAACTAAAGTACCTTTTGACCCTTTAAGCAATATATATACGGGCAGCGGGGCCTATTATGGTATCTATATACATCTTAAATATAAGGATGGAACAATGACTGATCAGATAGATTGTTTTCTTGATAATGAAAACAATATCATGGCATGTCTTCCGGAAACAATTCAGAAAGCAAACATTTCCGAGGTTCATATTGGAGATATCATTATAAAAGTTTCTGACCACATTCCCTAATGAGACGGATGTCTTCTTGATCAATGCCCAGATACTCCAGGAAAGCTTGATGTTTTGTGGGAGAGTGCCTTTCAAATTCTACATGAAGCTGAGCTAGGGATTGGTCGCTCATACCGCTAGACTTCAGTAATGAAACAAAAGTATTTTTATCCAGTAAATATGGCTGATTTTGTTCCTGCTTATTTTTTAACATTTCTATTATTATTTTCTGCTGAAGTCGGAGAAGATATAGTTCGTTATTAATACCGGAAAGTCGTCCGATTAATATATCCTTATCGTCTTTCCCCTCAGTCCTCAGAAGTTCCTTGATCTGCTCCAGCGATACGCCTGCCTCGCGATATGCGCATATCTGTGCAAGGCGTGACTGATCCTCCTCGGAATAGAGACGGTAGTTCGAAGCTGTTCGACCCGAGGGCTTCAAAAGATCAATGGAATCATAATATAACAGAGTGCTTCTCGAAAGGCCGGAAGCTTGACACAATTTGCTGATACTATACATAAATCCTCCGTAAAAATGCTCGAAGTGACTTGTTATTCATTCATGATATTATGCTGTTGGGTTATGCTGGTATTGCTCCAGATTTTTGGAAAGTTCCTGCTTTATTTTATCCTTCAAATGAGGTGGATTTAAGACCTTGGCTCCTGAGCCGAACTGCATGATCCAGCGTATTAATTCCTCGGTTACGGCGGTATTACGAATAAAACGGATGCCATTTGCTGTTTCCGTAATTTCATCTGCCAGATCGGCTTCATATTCACGTATATATTTTGCGGTCTGACCTTTAAACTCTATGATAATCTGTTCGTTTACATTTCCGGACAGATGGATGAACTTGGTACGAGTATTCTTCAGATAATATTCTTTCGGTATGACAAAGGTATCCTCGAGTAAAGTAATCGCTTTAATACGTGATACACGAAAATCACACAGGTCACTCCGTAATTCGCAGTAAGCTACCACATTCAGGGCGCCATCATTAATCAAAAGCTCATAAGGGCGGATGATACGAATTGTATCCTCATCCTGTCCGAAGCTGTGATACACAATTTTTGCTTTGAATTTATTGCGGATCGCATTCTGAAGGCGTTCCTCAATCTCCGGATTAATCTCGTCAATGATATAATCGTTGGTATTGATGGTAACCAGACCGGTAAAATGCTTGATGAATTCGCGGTTTACATTGGTAGTATTATCGAGAAGCTTATGGATCAGCTCTTGGGAGGTCTTGCCCATCGTCATATATTGATAGGGCTTTAAAAGCTCCAACAGAAAAGCAAGGGAAATAAGCTCGGGAGAGGTAAAGGTGATGTCTTCGAGGCGAAATTTATCAGCGGTATAATAGGTCTTGCCGTTCCGATCCTCCTCTGAGATAAAGCAGATACCGGACAGACTGTCGATATCTCTTCCAATCGTCTTCTTATCCACGATGACATCCCATTTTTCCAGGGAGGCATGGATATCATTAATGGTGTATCCCCTTTTGTTTTCAGAAAGCAGCAATAGAATAAAAATCTGCCGTTCCGTCTGAGCCATATCCTTCATAGGTTTCCTCCTGACCTTATCCTTTTCTTCCTATCATAGATGTTAGGAAGATTATAATCCTATCATTGATGTCTGACGTAATCTTTTCTATATCTTACAATAGTAAGGCAAATTATTCAAGAACAACAAGCCCCGCTATATGGAACAATGCTATAAGGAACAGTACTATATGGAACAGTACGAAAACGAGCACGAAAATATTGTAGAATATAGTGGTATCATCTCGGGTTTTGATGTATGATTAATTGAGAATAATTCAATAATATTTAATTATGGGGGATAAGTTATGAACAAAATTAAAATTAAGAATTTACCAATGGTCTATCCTATTCCGGCCGTCCTCGTAGGAGCGGTAGTGGAGGGCAGATCGAACTATATTACACTGGGAAACTGTGGTATCATAAGCGTTGATCCGGGTGTTATCTATATATCCTCACAGAAAGGACATTACACCAACAGAGGAATACACGAAAATGGTTTATTCAGTGTTAATATTCCATCCGCTGATTTGATGCAAAAGCTGGATTACTGTGGGCTGGTTACCGGCGAAAAGACGGACAAGTCTCAGGTTTTTCAGACCTTTTACGAAAGTAATGATTTGATTCCATTGATAGGTGAATGCCCGATCAATATGGAGTGTGAGGTAATAAAGACATTTGAAATCTATGAGATGGAAGTATTTATAGGTCAGGTGACAGGGGTCTATGTTGATCAAAAATGTATGTCCGATGGCTTTCCGGACACAACGAAGTTAAATCCGATTTTATATTGTATGGATAATTTGTACTGGAATATCGGAAAACCTCTCGGAACAGGATTTAGTGAGGGGTTAAGTTTAATGAAGTGATAAGTTTTTACACCATGTACTACAATATTATTACAGAGGTCGGATGAATAGTGAAGAATTTTATGAAAACAAAAATAAGTAAAGTAATAGTCGGTATCTTGTTCTTAATCATATGCTTTAACGCTATTGCTTTTATTGTCAAATACAACTCTAGTAGAGTAAAAGTGAATGACGTTGAGACCGATTCAGAATTGGATAACAACAGTGTAAGCAGTACACCGACTACAGTCCCTGATAACAAAGACAAGGATGCCATATCCTCTGTAAGTCCAACCGGTATTGTATCAAGTGATAGTGATAAAGGGGATTATCAAATATACTCACTGGATTTTACAGATGAAAACAATGGTTGGGCTATCAGGTATGAATATAACAAGATATCTGATATGAACAATTCCATGGTAATCAGGACACGGGACGGCGGGGCTGGTTGGACCGAGTATGAAGTTGATGATGCAGTCCTTGAAAAGCTGGTTTTTGCGGATGATAAAAACGGCTGGGCAATTGCTACAATTGGAAATGGGCCTGAATCAAGTGGGGATTCGATTACCTACGAAATATTATGCAGCCGGGACGGTGGGGAAAGCTGGCAGGTACAACTACATCAGAAAGCAATTTTTTCCGGCGATTTTGATATCGGAGCTTATGATAAGATGAATGCCTATGCAGTATTTGAAGGAATGATGTTCATTACGGAGGATGGCGGGAGTACCTGGACGAAGACAGTGTTTCCGGTAAAAAACTTTTATCCTCAGCATATGACTTTTTGTAATGCAGATACCGGATGGGTGGTTGGAAATGTAACGAAGCTCCCGGATAAGAAGGATGATACAGCCCTATCTGAGGAGTATACGCTTTATGCATTGCAGACAACGGACGGAGGCAAAAGCTGGAAGACACAATTTAGCGAAACCTATTTTGAAGGCCCGATCAAAGCAATAGCCATTGACTTTTTGGATGATAGGACAGGATGGTTCTTAACCTGTGATTACGCAACGCAAGACGGTGATTTATATCAGACCTTGGACGGGGGAGATAACTGGGAGAAAATAAATCATATGAGATGTAACAGGCCGGCACCGACAGAATTGGAATTCATAACACCGTTAATCGGCTGGATGCCCTTGAATGTGGGTGCAGGTGGCCTTGATGGCGGCCTTATGTATACCGGAGACGGTGGGAAGAGTTTTGATTGCATTAGTGAAGGCAGTTATGTCGAAGATGAAAGCAGTATTATTTACGATATGGACAGTGTGGAATTCATATCACAGACGGAAGGCTTTGCTGCAGTTATAGAGTTTTCGTCAGGCGATTATATTGCTCATACAACTGACGGCGGCATAAACTGGGATAAGGTATATCCCAAAGGTCAAGAATAAAAAGAGGTCACTGATCTATCTGTATCATTAATATTAATATAGAAAGAATGGAAAGATCTCACATTCATTTGAATGGATGCTATAGAACTTAAATATAGGAAGGTATATATATATGAACCTAAGTGATTTGAGCGGAAAAGAATTTATAGAAGTATTGGCATCGGGGGCTCCGGTTCCGGGTGGCGGCGGTGCGGCAGCCTATGTCGGAGCGGTTGGTATGGCGTTGGGTAACATGGTGGGAAGTTTGACGCTTGGTAAGAAAAAATTTGCGGATGTAGAAGCGGATATTATAAAGATTAAGGGGATGGCAGATGACCTGCAAAAACACCTGCTTCAATTGGTGGATAAGGATGCCCGGGTGTTTGAACCCCTGTCAAAGGCATATAAACTGCCGGCGGATACAGAGGAAGAAAAAGCAGTAAAAGCAGAGATTATGGAAGAGGCCTTAAAGAATGCATGTACGGTTCCCCTTGAAATCATGGAAAAGTGTGGCGAGGCGCTTGAGTTGGTTAAAGAATTTGCGCAGAAGGGGAGCACGCTTGCAATCAGTGATGCCGGATGTGCTGCCGCCTGTTTAGGGGCGGCTATTCAGAGTGCCGGCCTGAATGTATTCATTAATACCAATCTGATGGTTGACAGAGAATGGGCAGAGGATAAGAATGCAAAGGCAGAGGCTATGCTTGAGAAATATATGTTTCTCTCGGATCACATATTTTGTGAGGTGCGGGCGAGATTCTAGAGGAAGAACAGCAGACACTTGTCATTTTACAAATGACAAAGGACTGGATAAGATGAGAAAGATTTTGGACAAACGTTCTATGACTGTAAGATAATGTAAATATCGGTGATCCTCGGAAGGTATTCAAAACCTGATAAAACAGCAATCTGTCTCGCTTATCCATAATAAAAAGTCCTTGACAATTAACAACCAAAAAAGTATAATCATCTAGCGTGCCGATTTCTGCATGCTATGTATTTTTTATGCGCTTTTTGTTGATGCTAATAAGTATAACAAAAAGTATGACAAAACCACAGAAAAGTTAGAAAAACATGATAGAATACCAGGAGGTGAAAAATTAATGCCCACATTTAACCAGTTAGTAAGAAAAGGTAGAAAGACAGTAGAGTACAAGTCAACTTCTCCTGCACTTCAGAAAGGATTTAACTCCTTAAATAAGAAGCAGACAGACATATCCGCTCCCCAAAAGAGAGGTGTTTGTACAGCAGTTAGAACAGCAACTCCTAAGAAGCCTAATTCAGCGCTTCGTAAGATTGCCAGAGTACGTCTTTCCAACGGAATCGAAGTAACCAGCTATATCCCCGGTGAAGGTCACAACCTTCAGGAGCATAGCGTTGTTCTGATCAGAGGTGGAAGAGTAAAGGATTTACCCGGTACTCGTTACCACATCATCAGAGGCACTCTAGATACTGCAGGCGTTGCCAAGAGAAGACAGGCACGTTCCAAGTACGGTGCTAAGAGACCGAAGGAAGCTAAGAAGTAATACTTTATAATTGAATTCTAATTATATTTTGTGTTACTACTAAAAAATCGTTAAGTGCCGGATTAATTTTTCGTTTCCATTTGATTTGTATTTCTGTGGGTTACAGGTTAATGTGATTGAAGTTAAACTGAGCGCGAACACATGCAATCAGATAAATGTAATGTTTATCTATTTGTGAGTACCGTAGAATTAATATCTGATGAACAAATGTTGATTATTACCTTTGTTTATTAAGAATTGTTAAGGAGGGAAGAACCGTGCCTAGAAAAGGACATATACAAAAAAGAGATGTTTTGGTCGATCCTGTATACAACAACAAGCTTGTAACAAAGCTCGTCAATAGCATAATGTATGACGGTAAGAAGGGTACTGCCCAGAAAATCGTTTATGCAGCATTCGAAAGAGTTGCAGAGAAGACCACTAAGGATGCCGTTGAGGTATTCGAGGAAGCTATGAATAATATCATGCCCGTTCTTGAGGTTAAGGCTAGACGTATCGGCGGTGCTACTTACCAGGTACCGATCGAAGTTAGACCGGATAGAAGACAAGCACTTGCACTTCGCTGGTTAACATTGTTTGCCCGCAAAAGAGGCGAGAAGACAATGCAGGAAAGACTTGCAAATGAGATTTTAGATGCAGCAAACAATACAGGCGCATCCGTTAAAAGAAAAGAAGATATGCATAAGATGGCGGATGCTAATAGAGCGTTTGCACATTACAGATGGTAAAATGAAATGCGACTCTTCAATCACTGAGGTTCTATTGAACCGATGCACTCAAAATATGCTGAAATTAGCATATTTTGGCGCTGAAGTAGACTGATTGGTATCAATAAGTTATCATAGCATGTCCTTCTTAAGTTTATACATGAAACTTGAGTAATGATTTTTATCATTCGTTGTTTATGAATAAGGAGGAATTATCCTTGGCAGGAAGACAATATCCATTAGAGAGAACTAGAAATATCGGTATTATGGCACATATTGATGCCGGTAAGACAACACTTACCGAGCGTATCCTGTTTTATACCGGTGTTAGCTACAAAATTGGTGAGGTTCATGAAGGTACTGCAACCATGGATTGGATGGAGCAGGAGCAGGAGAGAGGTATCACAATTACATCTGCTGCAACTACTTGTCATTGGACTCAGGAATTTGAGCACAATAAGATTCCAGGTGCATTTGAGCATCGTATCAACATCATTGATACACCCGGACACGTAGACTTCACAGTAGAAGTTGAGCGTTCCTTGCGTGTACTTGACAGTGCAGTCGGCGTATTCTGTGCAAAGGGTGGCGTTGAGCCACAGTCTGAAACAGTTTGGCGTCAAGCTGACAAATACAACGTACCCAGAATGGCATTTGTTAATAAAATGGATATCGCTGGTGCAGATTTTTATAACGTTGTAAGTATGATTAAGGGCAGATTAAGTAAGAATGCGGTTCCGATTCAATTACCGATCGGCAAAGAAGATTCCTTTAAGGGTATCGTTGATCTCTTTGAGATGAAAGCTTATTTTTATGTTGATGATAAGGGTGAGCAGATCGAGATTAGAGATATTCCCGATGATTTGAAGGAAGATGCAGAGCTTTACAGAACAGCATTGATCGAGTCCATCTGTGAGACAGATGATGATCTGATAGAGAAATTCTTAGATGGTGTAGAGCCTACAACAATTGAATTGAAAGCTGCTTTAAGAAGAGCTACGATTAGGACAGAGATTATTCCTGTATGTTGTGGTTCCGCTTATAAGAATAAGGGCGTTCAGAAATTGCTTGACGCTGTTATCGAATTCCTACCCGCACCTACTGATGTCGATGATATCAAGGGCGTGGATGAAGACGGTAATGAAGTTATTAGAAAGTCTTCAGATGAAGAGCCTTTTGCAGCACTTGCATTTAAGATTATGGCCGATCCTTTCGTAGGAAAGCTTGCTTTCTTCAGAGTTTATTCCGGAACCATCAATGCCGGTTCCTATGTGTTAAACTCTACAAAGGGCAAGAAAGAACGTATTGGACGTATTTTGCAGATGCATGCTAATAAAAGAGAAGACCTTGATAAGGTTTACTCCGGTGATATCGCTGCAGCAGTAGGTTTTAAATCTACTACAACCGGTGATACCATCTGTGATGAGAAGCATCCGGTAATACTGGAATCCATGGTATTCCCTGAGCCTGTTATCCATGTAGCGATTGAGCCTAAGACAAAAGCCGGTCAGGATAAGATGGGTGAAGCGCTTTCGAAGCTTGCAGAAGAAGATCCTACCTTCAGAGCATATACAGATGAAGAAACAGGTCAGACAATTATTGCAGGTATGGGTGAACTTCATCTTGAAATTATTGTTGACAGACTTCTTCGTGAGTATAAAGTAGAAGCAAATGTTGGTGCTCCTCAGGTAGCATACAAGGAAAGCTTCACTAAGACTGTTGAAATTGATAGTAAGTATGCGAAACAGTCCGGTGGTCGTGGTCAGTACGGTCATTGTAAGGTTCGTTTTGAGCCGATGGATGCTAACGCAGAGAAGACCTATGAATTTGTTAATGCTGTCGTTGGTGGTGCTATTCCGAAGGAATACATTCCTGCAGTAGACGCCGGTATTCAGGAAGCTACCAAGGCAGGTATTCTTGGAGGCTATCCGGTTCTTGGTATCAAGGCTACCTGTTATGATGGTTCTTACCATGAAGTTGACTCCAGTGAAATGGCATTTAAGATTGCAGGATCTATGGCATTCAAGGATGCAATGCATAAGGGTGGAGCTACTCTCTTAGAGCCTATCATGAGAGTAGAAGTTACTGTTCCGGATGATTACATGGGTGATGTTATCGGTGATATCAGCTCCCGACGTGGTCGTATTGAAGGATCCGAGGATGTCAATGGTACTAAACTAATCAGAGGCTTTGTACCTTTGTCTGAGATGTTCGGATATTCCACTACCCTTCGTTCCAAGACACAGGGCCGTGGTGCTTACTCTATGTTTTTTGCTGCTTACGAACAGGTACCGAAGAGCGTACAAGAAAAGGTTTTATCAGCAAAGGGAAAATAAAGTAAGTTCGTTTAAAAAAGTGTTACTATCAATTGTTTGTGCTTGAAAATATTTCTAAGTTGAAATATAATTAGGCATATGAGGCAATAAATAAACAAGCCCAAGGCGATGAAGTTTCATTATTTACCAGGGCATTTAAATCATTTGCTAATAAAAGCATTTAATTATTTAAAGGAGGACGTTGTAAAATGGCAAAGGCTAAATTTACAAGAAACAAAGTGCATTGTAATATCGGTACTATCGGTCACGTTGACCATGGTAAGACAACTCTTACAGCTGCAATCACAAAGACTCTTCACGAGAAGTTAGGTACTGGCGAAGTAGTAGCATTCGATCAGATTGATAAGGCTCCGGAAGAGAAGGCAAGAGGAATCACAATATCTACAGCTCACGTTGAGTATGAGTCAAAAGCTCGTCACTATGCACATGTTGACTGCCCCGGACATGCTGATTATGTAAAAAACATGATCACAGGCGCTGCACAGATGGATGGTGCTATCCTCGTCGTTGCTGCAACTGATGGTGTTATGGCTCAGACAAGAGAACATATCTTACTTGCACGCCAGGTTGGTGTTCCTTACGTAGTAGTATTTATGAATAAGTGTGATATGGTTGATGATTCTGAACTTCTTGAGTTAGTTGATATGGAAATCAGAGAGTTATTAAATGAATACGGCTTCCCTGGAGATGATACACCGATTATCCAAGGTTCCGCTCTTAAAGCTCTTGAAGATCCTAGCAGCCCTTGGGGAGATAAGATTATTGAGTTATTTGAAGCAGTTGATACTTGGATCCCGGATCCTGTAAGAGCAACAGATAAGCCTTTCTTAATGCCTATAGAAGATGTATTCTCAATCACAGGCCGTGGTACAGTTGCTACCGGCCGTGTTGAGCGTGGTGTTCTTCATGTATCTGAGGAAGTTGAAATTGTTGGTATTAAGGAAGAGTCTCGTAAGGTTGTTGTAACCGGTATCGAGATGTTCCGTAAGCTTCTTGATGATGCTCAAGCTGGCGATAACATTGGAGCACTTCTTCGTGGTGTTCAGAGAAACGAAATCGAAAGAGGACAGGTTCTTTGCAAACCAGGTACTATCAAGTGTCACAAGAAATTTACAGCTCAGGTTTACGTATTAACCAAAGAAGAAGGCGGACGTCATACTCCTTTCTTTAATAACTACAGACCTCAGTTCTATTTCAGAACAACCGATGTTACCGGTGTATGTAACCTTCCTGAAGGCACAGAAATGTGTATGCCTGGCGATAACATCGAGATGAATATCGAATTAATTCATCCGATTGCTATGGAGCAGGGCCTCGGCTTCGCTATCCGTGAGGGTGGAAGAACTGTAGGATCAGGTAAAGTAGCAACAATACTTGCATAATCCGCGTTGGCAATGAGCCATGCAGAAATATAAAGAATCCCCGCTTGAGAGTAAACTCTCAGCGGGGATTCTTTATATTTCTATAGAGGGCGTCGCTCGCGACCGAGCGGCGGAGCGAGGTGGATGGCTCCTTGCCGAATCCTTTCATAAAATTCTTTCATAATTCCCACAATAAGTCTTAGAAACTACCGACTCACTGCCGATATATAAATCAAACCTTATTATGCATTATATCATAAGGTAGTTTGACCCTATAGATAAGTACAGCAAAAAGCTGTAGAGTCAGTCCGGTAATCAGTGTAACAAGAGGAAGCTTATTTAAAAATAAATTCAGATCTGAAAGTGTACTGTATTTAATCTGCCAGAGACAGATCAACAAAATCATGATAGAATAAGCTGTAAGATTTGTAATATAATTTAATCGGGTATATTTATATTTCATCTTTAATCTGCTTAACTGAAAAGGATAATCCTCTGTAATTTTATGAAAGAATCGGTTCTTATGGGTTTTTGTATAGTCTGTTAGCGAGGATTGTAATATTGGAGGCAGGGCGGCCAGCGTTATCAGAATATAGAGCGAGGATGGGGCTAGGCGAAGGATGAAAAGATAAATTGTGATCATACTGAGAATTCCAAAAAAATAATATTTGCTTAACATAAGACCTCTATATATGGATATTATGCGGATTTCATTTTTCATGAGGAGGGATTTTTCATTCATTCCATAAACTCCTTATAATGCACATGGCATAAGTATAATATTTACAGTTAATCAATACATAAGTCAGCATTAGTATATCATATATTTTATTTCTGTGCATCGGTTCGAAAGAACCGCAGTGACTGATTAGTCACTTATGTATTATATATACGAAATAACAGCTTAATACAAGCTTAATACAAGGTTTATAAAATTTCCTTTGAAAAATACGGAAAAAACGTATATAATATAAACATGTATGATTAAGTTGGCGAAGATTGAAGAAAATATAGAAGTAAATTAAGAAACCGAATTGGGATAGATGATCGGAAGTTCTACATGAATGATGAGAAAACCGGGTCATGCTCGGTAGGATATAGAAAGGAGTTAATTATGTCAGGTAGTGATATTGGAATTGATTTAGGTACTGCTAGTGTATTAGTTTATATAAAAGGAAAAGGGGTTGTGTTAAAGGAACCATCGGTTGTTGCCTTCGACAGGGACACTAACAAGATTAAAGCAATTGGTGAAGAGGCAAGATTAATGCTAGGAAGAACACCCGGTAATATCATAGCGGTACGTCCGTTGAGACAGGGTGTAATTTCTGATTATACAGTGACTGAGAAGATGTTAAAATATTTCATAGCCAAGGCTGTTGGAAGACAGAGATTTCGCAAGCCGGTTATCAGCGTATGTGTGCCCAGCGGAGTTACAGAAGTTGAGAAGAAGGCGGTTGAGGATGCTACCTATGCAGCCGGAGCAAGAGAGGTTCATATTATTGAAGAGCCGATCGCTGCAGCCATTGGTGCAGGAATTGATATTTCAAGGCCTTGCGGTAATATGATTGTAGATATCGGAGGAGGAACCACTGATATTGCGGTAATCTCCCTTGGAGGTACCGTTGTCAGCACTTCGGTTAAAATTGCCGGAGATGATTTTGATGATGCTATCGTAAGATTTATGAGAAAGAAGCATAATCTTCTGATCGGTGAAAGAACGGCAGAAGATATTAAGATAAAAATCGGTTCGGCATATCGCAGACCTGAATCCGTATCCATGGAAGTCAGAGGACGTAATCTTGTAACAGGCCTTCCTAAGACAATTGCAGTCACCTCTGAGGAAACCGAGGAAGCATTAAGAGAGACTACTTCACAGATTGTGGAAGCAGTTCACAGCGTGTTAGAGAAGACTCCCCCGGAGCTCGCGGCTGATATTGCAGATCGCGGCATCGTATTAACAGGTGGCGGATGTCTGTTGTATGGTTTAGAGGAATTAATCGAGGAAAAGACCGGCATTACAACGATGACGGCAGAAGATCCGATGACAGCAGTAGCAATTGGTACCGGCAAATTCGTAGAGTTTTTGGCCGGTAAAAGAGATTAATGTGAATAAAGAATTCAGCAAGCAGAATTCTTGGTAAATATAAAAATGAATTCCAGTGGAAATTCATTCTTATATTTACAGGTGTTCATTAGAAGTTTGAGCCCGCGTAATCAAAGTGTGCAAGCACACTTAGCTCAAACTAATTCAAAGGGTAGATATGTTAGTTGTAACGATTAACCAGATTAGCAGAAAGAGGTTGATGGAATGGTAAGAGGATTATATACGGCATACACCGGCATGATGAATGAACAGAACAGGCTGGATATCGTTGCTAACAATCTTGCAAATGCTGCGACTGTTGGTTTTAAACAGGATAGTGCAACGAGCCAATCCTTTGATCATTTGCTGACGCTTAAAATCAAGGATAGTTCAGAGGCTTTCAATGACCGGACAATCGGTACCATGAGTATGGGTGTAAAAATGGGAGAGGTATTTACGGATTATAATCAAGGATCTCTCAGGTCCTCATCAAATACTTATGATTTTGCTCTGGAGGGAAAAGGATTTTTTTCTCTTTCTGTAACAGACAAGGCAGGAAATGTAAGCACACAATACACACGAAATGGTTCTTTTACCATGACAAAGGATGGTCACATCGTGGATGATAACGGAAATTACCTAATGGGTGAAGGCGGAGAAATTGTTGTTCCGACGAATGCCTCAGACGTTGTAGTGGACCAGACCGGAGCAGTCTATGCGGACGGCAATTATGTTGATTCGCTGAAGATTGCGGATTTTGAGGACTACAATTATTTATCTAAAGTGGGTGATACCAGGTTTAGTGCGCTTGACGGAGCAGTTGAAAAGACCGCATCAGCAGCCGTACAACAGGGTTATACAGAACAATCCAATGTGAATGTTGTATCTGAGATGGTAGAAATGATTTCGGTTACCAGAGCCTATGAAGCAAATCAGAAGGTTATTAAAACCATGGATCAGACATTGGATCTCGCAGTAAACTCTGTTGGTAAAGTATAGAATTCAATACTTATTGTATAAATCAGTAGCATTTTGCTATGATGGAGGGATATTACATGGTAAGAGCCTTATGGACAGCAGCATCCGGCATGACAAATCAACAGACCAATGTGGACACGATTTCCAATAATTTGGCCAATATTAATACTACCGGATATAAGAGGGAAAATGCAGAATTTAAATCCTTGTTGTATCAGACAATACAGGATCAATCCTATGATAATAGCGGAAACCCAAAGCCACAGGGTATTCAGGTGGGGTTGGGAGTCAAAAATTCAGCAATAACAACACAGTATACCCAAGGTGTTTTAACAGAGACAGATAATGATTTTGACCTTGCAATAGACGGCAAAGGATTTTTTCAGGTACAGCTTGAGGATGGAAGTGTAGCCTATACCCGTAACGGAACTTTTCAAATGGCGAATGGATCCACCGGTATGACACTGGCTACCTCTGATGGCAATCCTATTCTTGATTCAAGCGGAGAGCCTATTGTTCTAGAGAGTACTTATGATGCCGATAAAATAGAAATTGATGAAGATGGTAATTTGTGTTATCCGGATTCTACCGGAAGTGCCGTGCCTATTGGGATTCAGGTAGGAGTGGTACAATTTAGTAATCCAAATGGTCTTCAGAAGCTATCAAACAGTTTATTAAAAGAGACGGATGCATCCGGTGTAGCACGTATGGAAGTAGAGGATTCAACGCTTTCGAAAAGTAAGATGAAGCAGGGTTGGCTGGAAGGATCTAATGTACAGGCAGTCGATGAAATGGTTAATCTTATCGTAGCCCAAAGAGCCTATGAGATGAACTCAAAGATTATTACAGCTGCTGATGAGATGTTGCAGCAGGCTAATAATTTAAGGTAAGTTATAGATAATATAGTGTTTCTAGCCCAATGTGACTATGCTGGGTTAGTGCGAAATAGAGAACAATTTCACACGGTAAAATTTGTGCTACTGCCTAAATTCGTGGGTCTGCAGCAGAATGGAGATTATTATGAGTAATTCGATTGATTCAAATAACATTTATTCTTCGTTGGTTGGTGCCACGAACAATTCCAAGACTGATAGTATTAAGTCTACGCTAAATAACAGTTCATCAAGCGATGAAGATCTTATGAAAGCCTGCAAAAGTTTTGAATCCTATCTGATGGAGCAGGTTTTCAAAAGTATGGATAGTACCGTAGATAAGAGCGAGGATGAGGAAAATAATGACTATATGAAACAGTTCGGTGATATGTTGTATGAAAAGGTTGCTGATGATTCAACCGATACGCAGAGCGTTGGACTTGCTCAGATGCTTTATGAATCGATGAAGAGAAATTCCTAAGTCATTCAATTAGGTAATACCTAAGTATTTAATTACATAAAATCATAAGAGTCTTTTTAAGACCTATAATGTCATTTGTACTGTAATCCGGTTTTATAGAGGAAGAGGTCAGATGACATTTTTATGTAGATTTACAGCAGAATGGAGATAGTTATGTCTGAAGCACTGGAAGGATATATTGAGCGAATTGTATATCGGAATGATGAAAATGGGTATACTGTATTAAGCCTGCATGCGGATCAGGAGGAAGTAACCTGCGTCGGTAGCTTTCCATTTATCAGCGAGGGAGAATTTATACGGGCAACAGGAAGCTATACAGAGCATGCTATCTATGGACAGCAGTTTCTGGTGGAAAGCTATGATTTAAAGGAACCCGAGGATATATTTTCTGTTGAGCGGTATTTGGGATCGGGCGCCATCAAGGGAGTCGGGGCCGCGCTTGCCACAAGAATAGTTAAGAAGTTTAAGGAGGATACCTTTCGAATTATTGAGGAGGAACCTGAGCGGCTGGTAGAGATTAAGGGAATTAGCGAACGCATGGCTAAGGATGTCTACCGGCAGTTTGAAGAGAAACGGGATATGCGCAGTGCCATGTTGTTTTTACAACAATATAATATTAGCGGAAATCTGGCAGTTAAGATTTTTGCCGCATATGGTCAGCGGATGTATGAGGTTTTAAAAGATAATCCATATCGTCTGGCAGAAGATATCATCGGAGTCGGTTTTAAAACGGCGGATGATATTGCAAAGCGGATGGGCATCGGTAATGATTCGGAGTATCGTATCAAGGCAGGGGTGATATATGTTCTTCTTCAAGCAAGCAGTGACGGGCATGTTTATCTACCGATGAATGAGCTTATCCAGAAGACGAAATCACTTCTTGTTGCACAGGAGGAAGCAATCAGCAGACAGCTTACAACTCTTAGTATTGAGAAGAAAATTATGATTAAAGAGGCTGAGAGTGAAAGGTTGATTTATTCCAGCGTCTATTATTATATGGAGTTGAATGTGGCGCGGATGCTCCATGATTTGAATATTCGCTATGAGGTTAATGCTGAGACTCTCAGAAAGCGGGTTACAGCAATAGAAAATCAATTCAAGATTGAACTTGAGGAGCAGCAACGGATTGCTGTTACTGAGGCAATTGGGAATGGGCTCTTAGTTGTAACTGGTGGACCGGGAACAGGTAAGACTACAACAATTAATGCAATTATTAAGTTTTTTGAGTCTGAGGGTATGGATATTTTGCTTGCGGCGCCAACCGGAAGAGCTGCAAAGCGTATGACGGAAACCACCGGATATGAAGCCCGCACCATACACCGGCTACTTGAACTTTCCAAGATGAGCGATGATCAGGAAAATAAATTTTCCTTTGAAAGGAATGAAGGTAATCCTCTTGAGACGGATGTGCTTATTATTGACGAAATGTCTATGGTGGATATCAGTCTGATGCATGCACTACTAAAGGCTGTCTCAGTAGGAACAAGATTGATCCTAGTTGGTGATGTCAATCAGCTCCCAAGCGTCGGCCCGGGGAATGTACTTCGTGACATCATCGATTCCCATAGCTTTAACATAGTAAAGCTATCAAAGATTTTTCGTCAGGCTGCCGACAGTGATATTATTGTAAATGCTCATAAAATTAACGATGGTGAACAGATTCGTCTAGACAACAAGAGTAAGGACTTTTTCCTTTTAAAAAGAGAGGATGCAAGTGTTATCTCTGCAGTCATGATTAATCTGATAAAGAATAAATTGCCGAGCTATGTGAACGCCACCCCCTTTGATATTCAGGTCTTGACTCCGATGCGAAAGGGAGAGCTGGGTGTTGAACGGTTGAATCAGATTTTACAACAGGCACTTAACCCACCCTCTAAGGATAAGCGAGAAAAGGAATTTCATGAAGTGATTTTCCGCGAAGGAGACAAGGTGATGCAGATTAAGAACAATTATCAGATCACATGGGAGATTCGCAGTAAATACGGCATTCCAATTCAGACCGGTACCGGCATATTTAATGGCGATGCCGGCAAGATTAAAGAAATCAACCTGTTTTCAGAGCATCTGGTGGTTGAATACGATGATAGTAGATTGGTTGATTACAGCTTCAGCCAGTTGGATGAGCTGGAGCTTGCCTATGCGATCACAATACACAAATCCCAGGGAAGTGAGTATCCGGCTGTCATTCTTCCGATTCTTGACGGTCCTAGGTTGCTGTTTAACCGTAATTTGTTGTATACAGCAGTAACCAGGGCAAAAAGCTGTGTAACAATTGTAGGAAGTGAGACTATGTTACAGTTTATGATTAATAACAAAAATGAACAGAACCGGTATTCCGGCCTACGGGAACGGATATGTGAACTCAGATAACAGTCTCACAATCCTGAAGAATAGCTGCTCTTGCTATTCTTTTTAATGCTCACAGTCTTTTTGTGAGACTATTTATTCCTTACTATATTTCAACGTCTCCATGCCCTCTCTGATCAAACTACAAATACTGTGATTGTGTGCGCGACATATTCGTTTCAGGCCATATAGTTTTTCGGGATTCTTGCTGATCAGGTTTACACCGAACTGACAGGACATAGTTGCCTTATAGCCCAGATTCTTAAGAATCTGCTCGGTATTATTGTTATATTTACCGTATGGATAGGTAAAAGTATTTACCGTGATGCCAGTCATTTGTTCGAGATGCGTCTGAAAAGTGGTCACATCATCGTTAATAGCTTTTTCATAATTGACCAGAGATTCGTTATTTTTTTGCCCGCAGCCATACCGGTTGCCTATTTTATGTAGATTATAGGAATGATTTTGAATTTCAACAAGCCCGGACTGTACCATCTCGTTAATCTGATTCCATGAGACATGTGCATAAGTAATATTTTCATCATGAACTCTTGAGAAATCGTCGACAACCTTCCCAACAATGGATAAAACGATTTTCATATGATACTCCTGAAGTAACGGAAAGACGTATCTATAGGTATTAAAGTAACCGTCATCGAAGGACAGAATAATCGGATTATCAGGAAGTGTAATATCGTCATACACATAATTAATTAAATCCGATATCGTTATTGTATTATAATTATTTTGCGAGAGGTATTTTAAATCGCTTTCAAACTCATAGGGGCTAATGCAATCCTTGCCCAGCTGAGTGTTCCTTACATGATGATACATAATAATAGGAACATTGATTACATGCTTTCTGGAGGTTACTTCGTAAATTTGTGAAATGTTTTTTGTGATGGAAATGGTGAGTAAAGCAAAGACCATGATAATAATTATATTTTTGACGCGATTTTTGTGATTGAATAAGAACATTTTGACCACCTGAAATAATTGTATGTTATATTTATATGTTAATTAGGGTGTTTTAACTTATAGTTTTGATAGGAATTGGCTTTTATTTTTATGTAAGATTACCAATGTATGTAGGTTTATATGGTGATATTTTACTTGGGATATTAGTACTAAATATTTTATCGTGCAATTTATGGGTAAATACGGTATAATTATTAATATATGAAGGAAAAATATTATTATATGATGAAATCGGAGGGAATTACATTGACTAATACAACACTTGTAATAATGGCTGCAGGGATGGGTAGTAGGTTTGGCGGAATCAAACAGCTTGAACCGGTTGGACCAAGCGGGGAGATTATCATGGATTATTCCATATATGATGCAATAGATGCAGGATTTAATAAAGTTGTATTTATCATACGAAAGGATCTTGAGAAAGATTTCAAAGAAATTATCGGTAATAGGATAGAGAAGATGATTAAGGTTGAATATGTATCTCAAGAGCTTGAGGCGTTACCGGAAGGTTTTGTGAAACCCGCGGACAGAACGAAGCCATGGGGAACCGGACAAGCCGTTCTGTGTTGTAAGGAGATAGTGAAGGAGCCTTTTGCGGTAATCAATGCAGATGATTATTATGGCAAGGAAGCCTATAAAATTGTAAATCGTTTCTTAAATGATGATTCTTATAAATCAAATGAATTTTGTATGGCAGGTTTTATCTTAGGAAATACTTTAAGTGAGAATGGTGCTGTAACCCGTGGTGTATGCAGCGCGAATGAAGACGGTAAACTGGTTGATATTGTAGAAACTTCGGGAATAGTACCGGAGGGTGACCATGCGGCAGCAAAGGACAGTAAAGGAAATGAGATTAAAATAGATCTCAACAGTATTGTATCCATGAATATGTGGGGTTTTAAGCCGGAGTTATTTGGTGCACTGGAAAGCGGATTTACAGCCTTTTTATCAGGAATCGGTAATGATAAATTGACAAAAGAATATCTATTGCCCACAGTTGTCGGTGATCTTGTGAAGGAACATAAAGTTGATGTTAATGTATTACAGACCTCCGACCGTTGGTTTGGTGTAACCTATAGAGAAGATAAAGATACAGTAGTGAAATCATTCAAAGCGTTAATCGATCAGGGAGAGTATCCTTCCAGATTATTTGCATAAAGAACAGGAGTTGCATTGATTCAGTCAATACTTGATATCATATATCCGATCAGGTGTCCAATATGTGGGGAAATTGTTATTCCTAAAGGTAGAAGAATTTGCACCTGTTGTAAGGAAAAGCTCCCATATATTGATGAGCCGAGATGTATGAAATGCAGTAAGCCAATGGAGCTTGAAGAAAAGGAATACTGCAGTGATTGCGAACGAAAACAGTATCATTTTGATAAAGGATTTGCGGTTTGGGTATATAGTGACGATTTAAGACACTCCATTGCCGAATTCAAATATCATAATAAGAAAGAATACGGCAGGTTTTATTTCGGGGAAATGATTCGGATTTATGGTCATAGTATTCAAAAGCTATCACCGGATGTTGTGGTACCGGTTCCGCTACACCGAAGCAAGTATCTGGAACGGGGATATAATCAGGCGGATATTCTTGCAAAAGGTATTGGGAAAGCACTCGGCCTTCCTGTATTGTCTCAGCTGCTAGTTAGAAATAAAAAGACCCTACCCCAGAAGAATTTAAGTGATAAGGAGCGCCTGCGTAATCTTCAGGAAGCGTTTGTGATTAATGAAAAGCTTTTTTGTTATTTACGTGGGAAAATAAACAGTGTTTTGCTGGTTGATGATATTTATACAACGGGCAGTACAATCGAAACTTGTACAAATGTTTTAAAATCAAATGGCATCGATCAAGTTTATTTTCTGGTATCATGTATTGGAAAAGGATTTTAAGGAGGAGGAGAGGGTATGGAAGTAAGAAATTGTAAAGGTTGTGGCAAGTTATTTAACTATATGTCCGGACCGCCAATATGTCCTTCATGTGCAGATGTATTGGATTTAAAGTTCGAAGGTGTTAAAGAATATGTATATGACCACCCTGGGGTTGGTATTCAAGAGTTGTCCGTGGAGATGGAGGTGCCCGTTCAACAGATCAAACAATGGATTCGAGACGAAAGACTTTCTTTTGCTGAGGATTCCATGATGGGACTGGCATGTGAGGGTTGCGGCGTTACAATTAAGACGGGTCGTTATTGCAAACTCTGCAAGGATAAACTAACCAAGGGGTTAACCAATCTGTATGCGCCTTCAACTCCGGCTACGCAAGTACAGAAAGAACCCCGTGAGAAGTCCAAGATGACTTTCTATAAAGATGGCATAAAAAGAGAACTGTAGTTTATTTTCAGGTGTTGTTATTTGAGCCGAATTCCTTCATCGGTAATGGTAACAGCACCTGATTTATATAATCTGCCAACGGCTCTTTTAAATGCATTTTTACTAAGCTTAAATTCGGTTTTGATATCATCGGGTGAAGAATGATCACCAAAGGGCAAAAAACCGCCGGATGCTTTTAGCTTTGTAATAATCAGTTCCGAATCGGAGTCCATTTGTACATAAGACTTTTCGCGCAAGCTCAAAGTCAGTTTTCCATCCGCGCGAACATCGACAACGCGTGCTTTGATACTATCACCGGCTTTTAACGTAGCAAATAATTCGTTTTTTGGAATCATGGCTGAATATTGATTATCGACCGCAACAAATACTCCAAAGGACTCAATTTCTTCATATACCGTACCGGTTACCATATCATCCTTCTTATACGGCGAATCGGTAGAAAGTAAATCATACACCTTCATGGTTGCACATAGGCGGCTGCTTTTATCCACATAAAGTGTAATTAGTACCTTATCCCCTTCTTCGACTATGACTGTTTGCTCCTTATAAGGCAGTAGCAGATCTTTCATCAGTCCCCAGTCCAGAAAGGCACCGATTGTACTGACTTCCTTCACTCGAAGGACAGCCAAACAGCCTACGGTGACAGGTACCTTAGCTGTCGTGGCTATAATACGGTCCTCAGAATCCTTATAGATAAATACATTGTGTTTTTCGCCAAGAGTCGTACCGTCCGGAACCTCCCTTATCGGAAGCAGTATTGTATTTTTCTTATCTGAGGCTGTTTCGGCAAGATAGAAACCAAAATCGGTTTTCTTAACAACTTCAAGTATCTGATATTTTCCTAATTCTATCATAGTAAATTCCTCTCTATATTTTAATAAATATATTATGTTTTTGAATCATCCTAAAAATTCTATCACAGCATAGGGCTTATTGGATAAACTGGTAAGAACAACCGTGATAATGTCCTTCCCTTTGGATACCATAGGTACGATGATGTCACCTAGCACGGCCTGCATCCGATATTCTACACGCATAAAGTTCACAATAAAATCAACAGGAAGATATTCCTCAGCCATCTTTACATATTGTCCGTTATTCACATGATGGTAGGAGTCAATGTTTGCCTTTATTACCGGAAAGGATGGATATGCTGTCATCGAATCCGGGATTTTTATCTTACGTCCGGAGGGCTTCATTGGGTAAGGAGGCTCCAGAGTATACCCGGCATTGTCATCTGATATGTTCATCGGTCTGCCTGTGGTGGTATCCAGATAGACCCAGATGGAATTGGCGGCTACGAGAACCTCTTCTTTATCATTTTTCATAATGAAATTCCGATATCCATAGAAGCCATTAAAGTCATATGGCCACGTGCTTACCGTAATATAATCTCCTAACCTTGCCGTTTTGTCAATCTGTAGTTGCCAACCGTTAAGCAGCCAGACTCTGTTTTTGGAATTCAGGTAGGATAAACCTAGGTTTAAATCTTCGGAATGAAAAGTGCTGCAGTCCTGAAAATAATTTATGATGGAAGAGCAAGATAAACTCCCATCCTGATGATTCAATTCACTATATCTTATCCGGCTCGGAAAACTATACATAATATAAAATTCCTCTCATGTAGGTGGAATATTAAAAGTATACCATTTTATTACTATAAGTAATAGTACTTTTTGAATTCCGATAAAGTTATATCCTGATTTCGGTAAAGTTTATGTATTTGTGGAAAAATACTGGAATTATTGTTGCACATTTGGTATAATAGGCTTGTTTAAAGAGGAGGGATAACTAATTGGACTCGATAGAGTATTATAATCAGAACGCAGCTGACTATTTTGATCAGACGGTAAACATTGAGATGCAGGAATATTGGGACTGTTTCACGCAGTTAATACCGGAGGGTGGTAGCATATTGGATCTTGGCTGTGGTTCCGGCAGGGATAGTGAATATTTCATTTCCTGTGGCTTTGATGTAACGGCTATGGATGCTTCTGAGGAAATGTGTGCTTTAGCCAGCATACATATTGGGCAGGATGTACTGAACTTATCATTTGATGAGATGGACTTTGAAGAGGTATTTGACGGAATTTGGGCATTTGCATCATTATTACATGTTCCCAGTGATAAGATAGATGATATTTTTACAAAAGCGATAAAAAGCTTGAAAATAAATGGTGTATTGTTCATGTCATTTAAATACGGTGATTTTGAAGGGGAGAGAGACAACAGGTATTATACAGACTACAGAACGAAAACCTTGAAAGAACTGATTTCCAGACATGAAGATATAGAGTTAATTGATATCCAAAAATGTGATGATAGGAAGATAGAGAATAGTACAAATTGGATTTATATGTTGTCAAGAAGAACAAAATAGAAATACCGTATAGGTAAGACTTTTGATTTTGAAAGCATATATTAATCTTTCATAGAATGAATAGAAATGACAATGATTGATAATAATCATTGTCATATTTTTAAAGTTAGATTGCCAATAGGAAATCATAGGAGGAAGATCAATGATTTATGATGTTATTATTATCGGATCGGGTCCTGCAGGTCTGACTGCGGCCATTTATGCCAAAAGAGCGGAGCTTAATCTGATTATCATAGAAAAAGCAGGGTTAAGCGGAGGTCAGATTATAAATACGTATGAAGTTGATAATTACCCCGGGCTACCGGGAATCGGTGGATTTGACTTAAGTATAAAATTCAGAGAACATGCAGATAAGCTTGGAGCAACTTTTGTTTCAGGAGAGGTTAACGGCTTTTCTCTGGAAGGAGATATTAAAGTTGTTACAATGGATGAGGGTATACAGTATAAAGCTAGGAGTGTGGTTATCGCAACAGGAGGTGCTCCGCGCCACCTGAATACGGAGGGAGAAGAAAAACTGTCCGGTATGGGGGTATCCTACTGTGCAACCTGTGATGGAGCGTTTTTCAGAAACAAAACGGTGGCGGTTGTGGGTGGTGGTGACGTTGCTATTGAAGACGCTATATTTCTTGCAAGATTATGCAAGAAGGTCTATGTCATTCACAGGAGAGATGAGTTCAGGGCATCCAAAAGTATAACTTCAAGGCTTCTTGCCCTTGAGAATGTTACAATTCTTTGGGACAGTGTGATAGAATTCATCCAGGGAGATGAAGTGGTTAAAAGTATTGATATAAAAAACATCAAAACTGACAAGAAAGAGAACCGGGAGGTGGAAGGTGTATTCATTGCAGTGGGTTACGAGCCGAATTCCGATGTTTATCAAAAGGTAGTGGAGACCGATGAAGCCGGTTATATCAGAGCCGGTGAGAATTGTGAGACTAATATTCCGGGCGTTTTTGCAGCAGGAGATGTTAGAACAAAAGAACTGAGACAGATAGTTACGGCAGCAGCAGATGGAGCAAATGCCATTACAGCAGTAGAAAAGTATCTGAATCAGATTTTTTAAATATAGTATTTGGAAGTGCTGAAAAACAATGAGAAACAGATAAAAAAATTCTACAGTTCTAGTATGATTATGATTGACAGTTTGTGTCAATTTTGATATAATGCTTGTAATGGTTGTAATAATTTCGTAACATTTAATAATGCTGCAAAGTGTCTGGTGTACAAGTGATTAAGTAGAACTTTGGAGGAAAAGTACATGAGAAAAGATAAAGTCCTAAAGCTGGCAATCGGTATCGTGTCGACTACGTTGTTTTTGTCTGTACCTTCGGCAGTTGTCCATGCAAATAGCTTTATATCCTCAGAGCAGGGTATTGCAGGTATCTCGGCTATTTTAGAGAATACGACACAACAGCAATTAGAGGAAGCATATAATGCATCGATTCAGCTTATGGAAGCAAAAAGTGAAGAAACTGTATCGCCTTACGCAAATCTTGGCGTTTCTATTGCGGAAGAATATGTAAATATAAGAAAAGATGCTTCAATTGATAGCGAGGTAGTTGGCAAATTATACCGAGGTTGTGCGGCAAATATTTTAGAAACACTAGATAATGGATGGGTAAAAATTGAATCCGGTGATGTAAAAGGATATATTGCTTCTGAATTTTTAGCAATCGGCGATGAAGCGGAATCCATGGTAGATAAATATGCAACAACTTATGCAACAGTCACAACACAAACCTTACGAGTAAGATCGGATAAAAGTACAGATGCATCAATACTGACTTTGATTCCTGAAGGCGAGACTTATATCGTGACCAAAGACTATGGGGACTGGGTTGAAATTCTATTAGGCAATGATGAAGATACCGGTGGAGATTTTACCGGATTTGTCAAGAAGGAATATGTAACGATCAGTGTTGAATTCAAGTATGCGATTTCAATAAAAGAAGAGAATAGGATAAAGGAAGAGCAAGAGAAAGCTGAGAAAGCTGAAAAGGATAGAAAGAAGAAGCTTGCTGAAGAGGAAGCTGAGAAAAAAGAAGCGGCTAGACTGGCAAATGAAAAAGCGAACAATTCGGATGATGATACAAACAGTAATCCACCAAGCTCAGGTGACTCCTCATCCTACGCATCATTACGTAGTGATATTGTTGATTATGCTTTAAAATTTGTTGGAAACTCTTATGTATGGGGAGGGACCAGCTTAACGCATGGAGCTGACTGTTCGGGATTTGTTCAGGCAATCTATGCCGACTTCGGTTATAATATACCAAGAACTTCAAGGGATCAGGCAGTAGGAGCAGGTAAAAAGGTCAGTGAAAGCGATCTGCTACCGGGAGATTTAATCTTCTATGCAAACAGCTCCGGTACAGTGAATCATGTTGCGATGTACATAGGTAACGGAAAGATAGTCCAAGCGGCGAATTCAAGACAGGGAATAATCACATCACAGTATAAATACCGGGACATCTATCGTATCAGAAGAATAATTTATTAAATAAGTCAAGAGCCTTTGTTTCGTGGTAAAAGAAACAAAGGCTCTTTTTATGCGTTCTATGTTGAAAACGTATGGTACCATGCCAGTAGGTGGTATCTTTATTCTATAAAGCGATTTCTATAAAAAGCCTTTTCATACTTAAAAAAATAATTTAAATAAATAATATATTAATTGGAAAAATCATCGATTTGTGATAAAATTGATATAGATATTGATACTTTTATATTTCGTTGATAGGAAAACGAGGAGATTGTTTTATATGGGGGATATATTAGCAAAGGATCGAAGAAAGTATAAAAGACTTCCGATTGAGCTACACTTGGAAGTTGATGAAGTATTTAAACAAGATTATGTTGTTATTAAAGATTTGAATGCATTGGTAACAGTATTTGATATTTCAAAAAGCGGAATTGGGTTTATATGCAAAGCTGATCTGCCACACGGGTATTATTTTCAGGGACGAATCAACTTAGGCAGTAGCGATTTCTTTGATGTAGTAATCCGGGTTGTACAGTTTCATAATGATGGAGAAAGTAAAGTTTATGGAGCAGAATTTGTTGGTTTGGCACCTTTTCTTGCTGACAAAGTTGATAAATATGAGAAATCACTTGAACATGAAAGATATTAAGAGTAATTATAGTCTCGCAAAATCATGCGAGCCATTAAAAGAAATTAAAAATGAAATCCATTGGAATTTCATTTCTATTTCTTTCGAGGTTGGGATACGTATAGTCTCGCAAAATCATGCGAGCCATTTTAAGGCTGTTTCTGATGAATCTCTTAAAAGAGATTATCGGTAACAGCTTTTTTGTTAATCAATCGGGGCATTTGATGCTCGTAGAAAATTTGCTTCTTCAATCAATCATAATAATAGGATAAGCAATATAAATTAAGCTAAATTGATTTAATTTGATTTACTATTCCAGTACCGGTACGTGCAGAAAAGATATCAGAAATTCCTATTGACAAAGTGACATATGTACAATTTGCACAAACAGTCACATGCAGCATACAAAATATGTAAAATTCTTTGTTGCTCTTTCCAAATAATAAAAAAGTTATCCACAGTGAAGAAGCCTTGTTTTTAGATAAAAGAAAGTTATACACCGTTTTATCCACATTATCCACATTAATGAACTACTCGTGTCGCATGCGTTTTTTACTGTCAATAACGAAAATGCGTTTTGTAACTTATGTTAAATCAACATTGATAGATAGAAATTTTGATTATTCTGCTTGACAACGTTATTGTCGGATAATAAAGAATATTAATTTAAATTTGATGAAAAACAAAGAATTTGTTTGAAAAAAGTAAAAACTATAGATACCTGTATAAAAATGTATTATTAGTTTATTTTACAAATCTTAAGATGAGTATAGAATTTCTTGCTTCTGCCAATTCTATACAAAGTAGCTTGTCACTTCCTATGCCGTATGCTATAATTGAGATAGCATTGAAGAACGAATGCTACCAAGAGAAAGTAAAAAAGGAGTTGGGCATTATGCGTTATATTATCAGCGGTAAAAACATTGAGGTAACAGAAGGCTTGAAGACGGCTGTATATGAGAAGATTGGAAAACTTGAGAGATATTTTACTCCTGATACTGAAATTCATGTTACACTCAGCGTTGAGAAAGAAAGACAAAAAATCGAGGTAACAATTCCTGTAAAAGGAAACATAATTAGAGCAGAGCAAGTTAGTAATGATATGTATGTATCTATTGATTTGGTTGAAGAGATAATCGAGCGCCAGTTAAGAAAATATAAGAATAAATTAATTGATCATAAGCAGGCAGCAACAAATTTTAATCAGGCCTTTATAGAGGATGATTATTTTGAAGATGATACAGTTAAAATTGTAAAAACAAAGCGTTTCGCGATCAAACCGATGGACGCAGAAGAAGCTTGTATTCAGATGGAGTTACTTGGACATAATTTCTATGTATTCCGTAATGCACAGACAGACGAAGTTAATGTAGTATATAAAAGAAAAGGAAACACCTACGGACTAATCGAACCAGAATATTAACGTTTAAACGGATTATCGAAAGAAAGGAGAGCTGTTCTCGTGCTCGCACGAAGGACAGCTCTCCTTTCTTTCGATAAGCGTAGCGTAAAGCGAGCAAGCGCTATTTGCGAGCTTTAATCCGTTGAAACGTTAATGATGGTTGGATTCATTCCGTTTACGCAACGTTAATTTCTCCTTCATATTTCGGTCACAGAAAATTCAGTTGAATAGTAACAACGTAAATGTTACAATGTTATTTGAACAATTTTGGAATAATATATATCAGTACAGGAGTGGACTTTAGTATGGGATTATTGGAAAAGGTTTTCGGCACTCATAGTGAGCGCGAGATTAAAAGAATTGTACCGATTGCAGATAAGATTGAAGCATTGGAGCCTGAATTTGTTAAACTTACCGATGAAGAGTTAAAAGCCAAGACAATAGAGTTTAAAAACAGACTTAAAAATGGGGAAACCGTAGACGATATATTGGTAGAAGCATATGCAACAGTACGAGAGGCCGCAAAGCGTGTAATTGGGCAAAGACATTTCCATGTTCAGTTGATTGGTGGTATCATCCTGCATCAGGGCCGTATCACAGAGATGCGTACCGGTGAAGGTAAAACCCTGACCTCAACTTTACCGGCATATCTGAATGCTTTGGAGGGAAAGGGAGTTCACATTGTAACAGTTAATGATTACCTGGCAAAGCGTGACTCTGAATGGATGGGACAAATCCATGAATTTCTGGGACTTAAAGTAGGAGTAATCCTTAACAGCATGGAAAAGGATGAGCGCAGGGCAGCATATGACAGTGACATCACCTATGCAACCAATAATGAATTGGGATTTGATTATCTGAGAGATAATATGGTTATTTATAAAGAACAGCTGGTTCAACGCGATTTACATTTTGCTATCATCGATGAGGTGGATTCCGTATTAATCGATGAAGCACGAACACCGTTGATTATATCCGGTCAAAGTGGCAAATCGACTGAGTTGTATCGCGTATGCGATATTCTTGCAAATCAGCTGATGAAAGGCACGACGAGTGGAGAGTTATCCAAGATGTCGGCCCTTATGAAAGAAGACGTAGAGGAAACCGGAGATTTTATAGTTAATGAGAAGGAGAAGAATGTCCATCTTACCGCTGACGGTGTTAAGAAGGTAGAGAATTTCTTTAATATTGAAAATCTTGCGGATCCTGAGAATCTTGAAATACAGCACAATATCATTCTTGCTCTGCGTGCACATAATCTTATGTTTAGGGATCAGGATTATGTAGTAAAAGAGGATGAGGTTCTGATCGTTGATGAATTTACCGGACGTATCATGCCCGGAAGACGTTACAGCGATGGACTTCATCAGGCAATTGAAGCCAAGGAAAATGTCAAGGTAAAAAGAGAAAGTAAGACTCTGGCAACGATTACTTTTCAGAATTTCTTCAACAAGTATAAGAAGAAATGCGGTATGACCGGTACCGCTCTGACCGAGGAAAAAGAATTCAGGGAAATTTACGGAATGGATGTTATCGAAGTTCCTACCAATCTCCCGGTTGCGCGTGTCGATCGACAGGATGTTGTATATAAGACGAAGAGAGAAAAACTGAAAGCTATCATTGAAGAAATTGTAGAATCACATAGGAAAGGTCAACCTGTACTGGTTGGTACTATTACAATTGAGTCATCAGAAGAAATCAGCTCCATCTTAAAGAAACAGAACATTCCGCATAAGGTATTAAATGCGAAATTCCATGAGCTGGAAGCTGAAATAGTTGCTGATGCCGGACAATTCGGAGTAGTTACCATAGCAACCAACATGGCTGGACGTGGTACTGATATTAAGCTTGGAGAAGGTGTCGTAGAACAGGGCGGTCTCAAAATCATCGGTACAGAACGTCATGAGTCAAGACGTATTGACAATCAGTTGAGGGGGCGTGCCGGTAGACAGGGAGATCCCGGAGCATCGCGTTTCTTTATTTCCTTGGAAGATGAAGTAATGCGTCTGTTTGGTTCGGAGCGTCTGATGTCAATCTTTAATTCTCTGGGTATAGCGGAAGGTGAGCAGATTGAGCATAAGATGCTTACCAATGCAATTGAAAAAGCGCAGAAGAAAATTGAAAATAATAATTATGGAATCAGAAAGAACTTGCTGGAATATGATCAGGTAAATAATGAACAGAGAGAAATTATTTATGCTGAGAGACGAAGAGTTTTAAACGGCGAAAGCATGAGGGATACCATTTATCGTATGGTTACCGATACGGTAGAGTCTTGTGTAAACACCTGTATCAGTGATGATCAGAATCCGGATAACTGGGATCTGAATGAACTGAATGAATTGTTGCTCCCGATTGTGCCGCTGCCTAAGATAGAATTTAATCAAGACCAGAGAAGGGGTCTGATGAAGGACAATCTTGTTCAACAGTTGAAAGAAGATGCAGTAAAGCTTTATGAAGAGAAAGAGTTGGAATTCCCTGAGACCGAGCAAATCAGAGAGATTGAACGTGTTATCCTCTTAAAGGTTATTGATCATAAATGGATGGATCATATCGATGATATGGATCAATTGCGTCAGGGTATCGGCTTAATGGCATATGGACAGAGACAACCAATTATTGAGTATAAATTTCAAGGTTTTGAGATGTTCGACAGTATGATAGATGCTATTCGTGAAGATACGATTAAAGCACTTTTACATGTACGTATAGAGCAAAAGGTTGAGAGAGAGCAAGTAGCTAAGGTTACCGGAACGAACAGAGATGACAGTGTAGCAAATGCTCCGATCAAACGGGTAGGAAAAAAGATTCAGCCAAATGATCCATGCCCATGCGGAAGCGGTAAAAAATACAAATTCTGTTGTGGAAAAAACATTTAATTAATGTAAACATATTGAGTTTGATAATGTAGAACTATATAATATAAAAAAGAGGTGATTTCGTGGTTGAGTTAGATCAGTTTAAATATACACTGAGTACGTATGAAAAACCATTGATTGAAATGGGGGATTCACTTTGACCTGGCTACTAAAAGTGACAGGGTAAAGGAACTCGAACATACGATGGCAGAAACTGGATTTTGGGATAATCAGGACAAAACACAGGCTGTAATGAAAGAACTTAAAAACCTGAAGGATACGATGGATGAATATCAGCATCTTAAGGGACGTTTTGAAGATGTTCAGACTTTAATTTTGATGGGTTATGAAGAGAATGATGCAAGTCTGATTCCGGAAATTCAGGAAGCAATGAATTTATTTATTGCCGATTTAGAAGATCTTAAGCTAAGAACTCTTTTGTCCGGAGAGTATGATAAATATAATGCAATCCTGACATTGCATGCCGGAGCCGGTGGCACGGAAAGCTGTGACTGGGCCAGTATGTTGTGCCGTATGTATCAACGATTTGCAGATAAGAAGGGTTTTACGACTGAAATGATTGATTTTCTGGACGGAGATGAAGCCGGTTATAAATCAGTAACACTACAAATTAACGGCATAAATGCATATGGATATCTGAAAGCAGAGAAGGGTGTGCATCGTCTGGTACGTATTTCTCCGTTTAATGCAGCCGGAAAGAGGCAAACCTCTTTTGTGTCCTGTGATATCATGCCGGATATTGAAGAAGATACAGGAATTGAAATAAGCGATGATGATATCAGAATTGACATTTTTCGTTCCAGCGGGGCCGGTGGCCAGCATGTTAATAAAACATCCTCTGCAATCCGAATTATACATTTACCAACCAACATCGTAGTACAATGTCAGAATGAACGCTCCCAGCTTCAGAATAAAGATAGAGCTATGAAAATGCTGAAGGCCAAGTTGTATCTCTTGAAACAACAGGAGAACTTGGATAAGCTCTCGGGTATTCGCGGAGAAACAAAGGAAATCGGCTGGGGAAGCCAGATACGCTCCTATGTTTTGCAGCCATATACTTTGGTTAAGGATCACCGAACAAATGAAGAGGTTGGTAATGCAGCCAGCGTATTGGACGGAAATCTTGACTCATTAATTAATGCATATCTAAAATGGAATGCGCAGATGCAGTAAATTCAGGAGACATAAAAGGAGGGAAACTATGCAGAGCACAAAACAGGCAGTTTTTATTCTTGGCGAAGAGGAATACAGTATGGATATCATGGATGTAGTCACGATTGAGAAGGTCGTTACTATTGAACCGGTTTCAAGTTTACCGCAGAATTTTAAGGGAGTCATTAACTTAAGAGGAGATATTATTCCGGTATACAGCTTGAGAAAAAAGTTTGGTCTGGAAGAGATTTTGCCGGATCCGGACACCAGATTTGTAATAACATCTTCGGAGGGCGTTTTGGTTGCATTTGAGGTAGACAAAATGTCAGGCATCGTGCAGTTAAACGGGGATCAACTTAGTGAAGTGCCTCTGCTTGTGCAAAGTAATGACACCTCCTACCTGAAAGCAATGACAAAGTTGGATAATCGCTTGGTAATGATATTGGATAAAGACAAAATATTATCTGAGGAAGATCATAAGAAGATAGTAAAAGCGATAAAAAAGTAAATCTATGAGCCTTGCGAAACTAAGCGGGCCTTCACAAAGAAAGGCATCCATTATGAATGCCTTTCCGTAATATAGAATGATATTGCAGAGAGAATGACTGAAGGCATAATCCGTACCATAAAGACAGTCGAAATACAATAATTTAATCTTATACAAAAATAATAATGTTTATCACACGGCATTCAAGCATATGTGACAAATATTATTTTTTTGATTTGAACATAGTAAATGGGTATTGCATTGTGAATAAATATATGATAGTATATCTTTCTTAGAAAGACAATTGTGTTCGTAATGCACACAGCTGTTAAGATTTAACACATATATTACCTTGGATAACAGGAGGCACTGCAAATTGAATGGAGATCAATATTTTATCGTTAAGAAAAAGGCTGTACCTGAGGTATTGCTAAAGGTAGTAGAGGCAAAGCGGCTCCTTGATTCGGAACGTGTGATGACGGTACAGGAGGCAACGGATGCTGTAGAAATCAGCAGAAGCTCCTTTTATAAATATCGTGATGATATTTTCCCGTTTTATGAGAACACCAGAGGGAAGACAATCACTTTTATGCTTCAGATGGATGATAAACCGGGTCTGCTTTCCAAAGTGCTCAACCAGGTTGCAAAATCTGAAGCGAATATTCTTACCATTCATCAGAGCATTCCGGTAAATGGGATAGCGCTGCTTACTTTAAGTATAGAGATACTTCCACAGACAGACAGTGCATCATCTTTAATTGATGCAATAGAGGCAATGGAAGGAATCCATTATGTGAAAGTTGTGGCTAGGGAATAATAAGTGGGAAATCAGTTAGTAACATTATTATTGATAAGGGAAATGTAATAACACTTCCTTCGTTTAAATTAATTGAATACGGCATGAAATTGGAGGAACAACAATGATTAATATTGCAGTCTTAGGATACGGCACAATCGGCTCAGGGGTAATAGAGGTACTGAAAACCAATTGTGAAAGTATTGCAAAAAGAGCTGGAGACCAAATTGACGTAAAGTATGTCTTGGATTTGAGAGAATTTCCGGGTGATCCAATTATGGAGAAGCTGGTTCATGATGTAAATACTATATTAGAGGACCCTGAGGTAAAGATTATATGTGAGGTTATGGGCGGTGTTGAACCGGCATTTACCTTTGTTAAGTCGGCCTTGTTAAAGGGAAAGAGTGTCGTCACCTCCAACAAGGAGCTGGTTGCAAAGCACGGTGCAGAGCTTATAAATATGGCGAAAGAGCATAACCTTAACTTTCTCTTTGAAGCAAGTGTCGGCGGTGGCATCCCGATCATCAGACCACTCAACCAGTCACTGACTGCGGATGAAATTGTTGAGATAACAGGTATCTTAAATGGTACCACCAATTATATCTTGTCGAAAATGTGTGATGAAGGCTTAGGCTTTGAAGCTGCATTGGCAGAGGCCCAGAAGCTTGGCTATGCAGAGCGTAATCCGGCAGCGGATGTGGAAGGTCATGATGCCTGCAGAAAGATAGCCATCTTATCCTCACTTGCTTTTGGAATGCAGGTAGATTATGAGGATATCTATACCGAGGGCATCACGAAGATTACCGATATTGATATTCTTTATTCAAAGGCATTAGGAGCGAAGATTAAGTTATTTGCAACCAGTATCCGAGACAATGACCGCGTTTACGCAATGGTGGCTCCGGCTATGATAAAATCAAACCATCCGTTATTCAGTGTTAATGATGTATTTAACGGAATCTTTGTCAGAGGAAATGTCATAGGGGATGTTATGTTTTATGGAAGCGGAGCAGGAAAATTGCCGACAGCGAGCGCTGTGGTAGCTGATATTGTGGATGCTGCAAAGCACTTTGGTAAAAATATATGGACAATCTGGAGCAGCAAGAAGCTGGAACTGACTGATGTTAACCAGGTGAAACATCGTTTCTTCCTGAGAGTGAAAGGAAGTGCACAGGACGTAAAGGATCAGGTTGCTAAGCTATTTGGCGAGGTTGAGGAAGTAAAAGCAGAAGGAATTCAGGGCGAATATGCATTTATTTCGGAAAGCATTTCTGAGCAGGATGTAAAAGAGAAGATAAATAAGCTGGCCGATGTATTAAGTTTGATTAGGGTCAGGTTTTAAATACTAAGAGGTGTAATGACAGGTAATTGACTTGCATCGAAAGAAGAAAGGGCTGAAAGAAATGAAGTACATCGTTGTCCTTGGAGACGGCATGGCAGATGAACCAATCATCTCGCTTGATAACAAAACTCCATTAATGGCAGCAGCAACTCCTCAAATGGATTTGCTTGCTAGAAAGTCTGAACTGGGAATAGCATATACGATCCCTGAGGGTATGAAACCGGGAAGCGATACGGCCAATCTGGCTGTGCTGGGTTATAACCCTAGAATCTATTATTCCGGACGTTCACCTCTGGAGGCTCTCAGCATCGGGGTGGATATGAAGTCGACGGATATTGCGCTTCGCTGCAATATCGTAACTCTTACGGAAGAGGATAAGCCATATGAGGAGCAGACGATTTTGGACCACAGCTCCGGTGAGATTGTCACAGAGGATGCGGCGGTCCTGATAGAAGCTATTAAGAAAGAACTGGAAAATGATATCTATAAATTCTATGTAGGAACCAGCTACCGACACCTCACCATCTGGGACAAGGGTGAAGTGTTGGAACTTGCACAACCCCACGATATCCTCGGTAAAGTAATTAGTGAGTATCTGCCACAGGATGCAGCATTAAGGGATATGATGAAAAAAAGTTATGACATCCTGAAAAATCACCCTTTAAATGAGAAAAGACAAGCTAATGGACTTAACAAGGCAAATTCTCTTTGGTTCTGGGGTGCGGGTACAAGACCGGTGCTTACCTCCTTTGAAGAGAAGAATCATTTAAAGGGTGCGATGATTTCTGCGGTTGATTTGTTAAAGGGAATTGCGGTGGGAGCCGGAATGAAAGTTATCGAGGTACCCGGAGCAAACGGAACACTTCATACCAACTATGAGGGAAAAGCAAAGGCTGCTGTTAAAGTTTTAGTGGAAGAGGATTACGATTTTGTTTATATCCATGTAGAGGCACCGGATGAAATGGGCCATCAGGGGAATATTAAGAATAAGATACAGTCCATAGAATATCTGGACCAGAGAGTAATTAAGGTTGTAGTGGAGGAAATGGAGAAAACAGGTGTGGATTACCGTATGCTTATCATGCCCGACCATCCGACACCGATTCGGTGCAGAACCCATACCAGCGATCCTGTTCCTTATCTCCTCTATGACAGTACGGCGGAGCAAAATCATGACTGGCATTACAATGAAGCAGAGGCTAAGTTGACAGGTATCGTAGTGGAAGAAGGATATAAAGTAATCGATCGTTTATTTGAAAGATAGGAAGCATCACATATTACCATAATGCAGTGTTTGAGAGGCAGTTTGTTGAAATCGACAACCTGCCTCTCGGTCTAATATAATTTCAGTTAGAATTTAATAACATTAATTAAAATATGGCGATTAAGTTGATTTTTGTTTCAGTACATTTGGAAATTCAAGCTTTTATTAAGTAGTGTTTCGTGATATATTATATAAGCAATCATATCAGGAATATCCGGCTTAATTATTCCACAATCATCTGGCGTGGATATTACCGGATATATCAGGAAAGGAAAAGTAGGATGAAGCCGAATGGTTTCATTGTATCAGTAAAAAACATGGACATTTTAAAGCAGATTAGGGATGAACTTGGAATACGAACAGAGCAGGTAGAAGCAACGGTCAAATTAATCGATGAAGGAAATACAATTCCTTTTATCGCAAGATATCGTAAGGAAGCAACAGGGTCGCTCGATGATGAGCAATTGCGAAATCTTCACGAAAGGCTGCTGTATTTAAGGAATCTGGAAGAGAAGAAGACTCAGGTATTAAATAGCATAGAAGAGCAGGGTAAGCTGACACCGGAATTAAAGAATCAGATTCTGGCAGCAGCAACATTAGTTGTGGTAGACGATTTATATCGTCCCTACCGTCAGAAGAGAAGAACCAGAGCGACGATTGCTAAGGAGAAGGGCCTTGACGGACTTGCTGAAATCATTCGTGCACAGGAGATAAACGAACCGGTTGCGCAAGCTGCCCAAAACTTTTTGTCCGAAGAGAAAGAAGTCCTTACAGTTGAGGACGCTATTGCCGGGGCGATGGATATCATTGCAGAGGAGATCTCAGATGAAGCAGAACACCGTATCTATATTCGCGAAGCAACCATAAAAGAAGGGACGCTGACCTCCGTTGCTAAGAATGATAAGCAGGAAACAGTATACGAAATGTATTATCATTTTGAAGAAGCGATCGAAAAGCTTGCTGGTCACAGAATATTAGCCATCAACCGTGGTGAGAGCGAGAAGATTCTGACCGTAAAGATAACAGCACCGGAAGAACGAATAGTGCGTTATCTCGAGAAGAAAGTAATCGTTAAGGATAATCCTTATACCAATGACATTTTAAAGACAACCCTAGAGGATAGTTATCGGAGACTGATTGCACCGGCTATTGAACGTGAAATACGAAGTGATTTGTCGGATAAGGCAGAAGATGGTGCCATCAAGGTATTCGGTAAGAATTTGGTACAACTTCTGATGCAGCCTCCGATTAGCGGGCAGGTGGTTCTTGGTTGGGATCCTGCATTTCGTACCGGATGCAAGCTCGCGGTTGTAGATACGACCGGTAAGGTGCTGGATACAGTCGTAATTTATCCGACCGCTCCGCAGAATAAACTAGAGGAAGCCAAGTTGGTATTAAAGAAGTTAATAGATAAACATAATATAACGCTGATTTCGGTTGGAAACGGAACAGCCTCAAGAGAATCAGAGATTGTAATTGTGGATCTTTTGAAAGAAATTAAAAAAGACGTGAAATACATTATTGTCAATGAAGCGGGAGCCTCTGTATATTCTGCAAGTAAGCTTGCAACCGAAGAATTCCCGAATTATGATGTAGGTCAAAGAAGTGCGGCTTCCATTGCAAGAAGACTGCAGGACCCGTTAGCAGAGCTGGTTAAGATTGATCCCCAGTCCATCGGTGTCGGACAATATCAGCATGACATGAACCAGAAGAAGCTGGGCGATGTTCTGTCCGGTGTCGTAGAGGATTGTGTTAATAGGGTTGGAGTCGATTTAAATACTGCTTCTGTATCCTTATTGGAGCATGTTTCCGGTATCAGCAAGGCAATAGCAAAGAATATCGTAGCTTACCGGGAGGCGAATGGGAGATTTAAGAGTCGTAATGAGCTTCTTAAAATCCCCAAACTTGGACCGAAGGCATTTGAACAATGTGCAGGCTTTATGCGAATTCAAGGTGGGGGCAATCCCCTGGATGCAACAGGGGTTCATCCGGAATCATATGAGGCGACTCAGGCACTCCTTGGCAAATTAGGTCTGTCGCTTAAGGATATTCAAGAGATTCAGGCAAAGGCTCAGAAGCAGAAAGGGCAGGAACCGGTTAAGAAAGCGGAACCGGTACCGGAGAAGAAAAAGACAATTACAATTAATAGTCAGGATACCGCCTTTGGTAAGGCTCTTGCGGCAGCAGTCGGAAAAAGCGGCATTTCTGCACCGGAGACTACACAAAAGGCAGGAACAGCTGTAAGAGATTCAGAGGATCAATTCAGTGAGGTTATAACCATCGGCAGGAAGATCAAGGATAAGCAAAAGCTGGCCAGTGAACTTGGAATAGGAGAGATCACTCTGACAGATATAATAAAAGAGCTTGAAAAACCCGGAAGAGATCCTAGAGATGAGATGCCAAAGCCCCTTCTTAGAACAGATGTACTTGATATGAAGGATCTGTCCGAAGGGATGATATTAATGGGAACGGTTCGTAATGTAATCGACTTTGGTGCATTTGTTGATATCGGAGTTCATCAGGACGGCTTGGTTCACATCTCACAGCTTTCGGATAAAAAATTTGTTAAGCATCCGCTGGATATTGTGAGTGTCGGAGATATTGTTGAAGTTAAGGTAATGAGCATTGATCTACCAAAGAAAAGAATTCAGCTGACTATGAAGCTGTAATAGGAAATTCAAGTATACTCAAAAACAATAAAATAGAAGTGCACTTATCAACTTATCTTTATGTAACTTTAATATAATAGAAGGAGAAGTCTGATAGGTGCATTTTATATGAATCCTTGGTCAACTATTTAAAAGGGGAGGAAGGTAAGGTAATATGGGCATGATAAACGTGATTGCATTAATAATGGGAGTGATGTGTTTGCTTTATTACATCATAATTATTAATTATGTCGGAGTGGACTCTTCGTTTGCATTGTTTTGGCTTTTCACCGGTATTGGGCTTATATTAGTATTTGTAATCATAAGTCTGTGTAACAGGTATGAGATCCGTTTACCAAGCTACTTATCAATACCCTTTCTTATAATTGTGATACTGGGTATAGGTATATTTGTGTGGATAGAAGGTATGATTATTACGAATTCCAAACAGGTGGCGGATGCTAAAGCGGATTATTTAATCGTATTAGGTGCCCAAGTAAAGGGTACGAAGATATCCAAAGCTTTAAAAAGACGATTGGATGTTTCAATAAGATATTTGAAGGATAATGTCAAAACGATTGTAATTGTAGCCGGAGGACGCGGCAAATATGAAGATATTACGGAAGCACAAGCTATGAGAGAATATCTTCTTGTGAATGGAGTAGGAGAAGCTCGTATTATATTAGAAGATAAATCAAGGAATACGATTGAAAACATTCGCAATAGCAGGGCGTTGATACGGGATACTAGTACAAGAATAGTGCTTGTAACCAGTGACTTTCATATCTTTCGGGCATTATCAATCGCAAAGAAGCAAGGGCTTTCTAACACACAGGGGATATCCTCGCCATCTGATCCCATCCTATTTATTAATTACTATGTAAGAGAGGCACTTGGAGTACTGAAGGATAAATGGAAGGGTAATATGTGATTTTCAACATATTTTGTGTGCAACGGTTCGAAAGAACCGCAGTGACTGAATAGTCACGTAAATTGTTATTAATCTGTTGAAATGGATGAGGATTCATATGATGATCATGTTAAATATACTGCTGAATAACATTTTTCCGATCTTTGTTTTAATCGGACTTGGATTTGTATTGGCTCGAACATTTTCATTGGATATTCTGACCCTTACAAAAATTAATTTTTACCTTTTGGTTCCATCGTTCACGTTTGTCTATTTGTATACAACAGCAATACCCCTCGAGATGTGGAAAGTGTTGGCGGCAGCGATTATATTAATGTCAGTTAATTATTCGGCATCCTATTTGATTGCTATCTGGAAGGGATATAAGACGGGATTAAAGAATGCGTTTGTCAATTCGGTCGTTTTCTATAACAGCGGAAATATCGGGATACCTCTGATTACGCTGATGTTTAGCAGAGCACCCTTTGTTATAAACGGAGAGACGCCTTACCTTAATCTTGCATTAACAACACAGATTATGATATTGGTAATTCAAAATATTACGGTAAATAGTCTGGGCTTCTTTAATGCCGGTCGTTCTAAGATGCAATGGAGGGATTCCATTGCGAAAATCATGAAAATGCCTACTATTTATGCCATTCCATGCGCCGTATTATTTAAGCAGCTTCCTTGTGATCTTACACAAATGCCATTTTGGCCCGCGCTTGAATATATGAAAAATGCTTTAGTAGCGGTTGCCTTAATAATTCTTGGAGTACAGATATCACGAACCCACTTCCGGTCAATTCGTCAGGAAGTTATTTTGTCAGTGATAATTCGTTTGGTTGGTGGACCTTCCGTTGCTTTAGCAATCGTGTATCTGCTATCCTTGAAAGGAATTGTTGCGGAGGCAGTCTTGATATCCTCCGCTGTTCCGACTGCTGTGAATACCGCATTAATTGCAGTCGAATATGATAATCAACCGGAGTTTGCTTCGCAGACCGTGCTAATATCTACGCTGGCATGTACAATAACCTTATCTGCAGTAATCTATCTGTCGCGGGTACTATTCCCGTTTTAAAAAGTAACAGTTCAGCCAAGCAAGGATAGTGACAAGACCGGAAGTCGATATTATATTGACAGAATTATATCAATGTAGTAGGATGAAGGAGTAAAAATTAATAAGGAAATTCTTCGGGGCAGGGTGAAATTCCCGACCGGCGGTAAAGTCCGCGACTCCAAGTTACATGAAAATGTACCTGGGATTGATTTGGTGAAATTCCAAAACCGACAGTAAAGTCTGGATGGTAGAAGAGAAGCAGTGAGATTATAATACCCCGATTTTGGCCATCTTAAAATCGGGGTTTTTTGCGTTTTACTGTTCGACCCAAAGTTTTCCCTTTGCTACCCAAAAGGAGAGAATCAGATGAAGACAAACACAGTAACAAATCAAAACAAGAGGAATCTATCAACAAAGCAGATGGTCATAATCAGTATGTTCGGTGCATTATCCTATGTACTTATGCTCTTTCACCTTCCGTACAAGCATCTCGGCTTTTTGGAATTTGAGTTCAGTGATGTTCCTGCAGTCATAGCTACCCTGACTTATGGACCGCTTGCGGGAATTATTATCGAACTTATTAAAAATCTGGTAAAGGCTTTGACGGCATCTACCACTGGTATGATTGGAGAGTTGACCAATTTTATTATCAGCTGTGCCTATGTGTTGCCGGTCGGGCTTCTTTATAACTTAAGGAACAGAAGAAAGTCAGACAGAACTGAAAAATCAAAGGTCATGGCGAATGCATATCTGATATTTATATTTTGTGTCGGAGTTATTTCAATGTCAGTTATAGCGGCTCTTTTGAATTATTTTATTATGATCCCGCTTTATGCAAAGTTTTTTGGGGGATTAGATGGAGTCATCGGATTTGCATCAAAGAGTGTTCCGGCAATCAAGGATCTTGCCAGTATGGTAATCATCGGGATTACACCTTTTAATGTTGTCAAAGGAGCGATGATTTCGATTATAGGTTATTATACGTATCGCTTACTTAAGGGAAGAATAATATAGTACACCATGATAGAGTCCTTCTATTAACACAGCGATTAGTGTTGCGTTATCAAAGAGGCTCTATCTTTTTTTTGCCGTTTCTGCTATAATAATGGCGGTCAATTAAGGAAGTAAGAAGGATACCGCCTGATGTGTGGGCTAGGGATATGTCAGGATAATATAGTAGGATAGAGGATAGATTTATGGTGATAGAAAGCTTTGAAGCAAAGGATACCTTTCAGATTGCGTATCAAATGGGACAAGAAGCTAAACCGGGCGAGGTCTATTGCCTGAGCGGTGATCTGGGCGTTGGAAAGACTGTGTTTTCGCAGGGCTTTGCAAAAGGACTTGGGGTTCTTGAAGCAGTAAACAGCCCAACATTTACGATAGTTCAGCAATATGAAGGAAGCGGGATGCCATTTTACCATTTTGATGTATATCGAATTGCCGATATCGAGGAGATGGAGGAAATCGGTTATGAGGATTGTTTCTTTGGTGCAGGGGTTTGTCTGATTGAATGGGCGGATTTGATTGAGGAGCTGCTTCCAGTACAAAGAACAAAGGTAATAATCAAGAAGGATTTAAGCAAAGGATTTGATTATAGAGAAATCACGGTGATAGAGGGGAAGTAGAGGATATGAAGCTATTAGCTCTTGACAGTTCAGGACTGGTTGCCTCGGTGGCTGTTGTTACAGAGGATGCCATGCTGGCAGAATATACAGTTAATTATAAGAAAACTCACTCCCAGACCTTACTGCCGATGTTGGATGAGATTATTCGGATGGTAGAGATTGATTTGTCCGAGATAGATGCAATTGCGGTGGCTGCCGGCCCGGGTTCTTTTACCGGACTTCGGATTGGTTCCGCTACGGCAAAAGGATTGGGACTTGCCTTGAAGAAGCCTGTAATTGCGGTGCCGACGTTAGAAGCTCTGGCTTATAATCTCTTCGGAATCGATAAGCTGATTTGTCCCATGATGGATGCCAGAAGAAATCAGGTATATACCGGTCTTTATGAGTTTACAGGAAATGATTTTGCAGTTCTCAGGCAGCAGTCAGCGCTTGCCGTTGAGGACATTATTGAGGAGATTAATCAGCTGAATCGAGAGGTGATTTTTCTGGGAGACGGTACTGTTCCATATCAGGAAATAATCAAAGAGAGAACACAGGTCAAATATCAGGAGGCGCCGATTCACTTAAGCAGACAAAGAGCGGGTGCAATAGGCGCACTTGGTATCATTTATTTCAAACGCAATGAGATACAAACTGCGAAGCAGCATGAACCGATTTATTTGCGGCAGTCTCAGGCGGAACGGGAACTGGCACATAAATTGAAAGGGCCGGTATGTTAAGTTAATATAATATTTCAGACTTCTTTGTTCAATGGAGGTAATGATGATAGTACGAGAAATGTCGGAGGAAGATCTCGCCGAGGTAGCTGTAATTGAGCAGGAGTCCTTTTCGTTGCCCTGGAAAGAAGAGGACTTTCGTAAGGCAATCAATAATGCAGATAATCAATATTTGGTTGCGGAACTGAATCATAAAGTGATCGGGTACTGTGGCTATTGGGAGATAACAGACGAAGGCGATATCTACAATGTTGCAGTCGATAAAGAGCACCGCGGACAGAAAATCGGATATCACATGCTAAAAGCATTAATCCAAGTTGCATTATGTAGGGGGATCACCTCACTTACGCTGGAGGTACGCAGCTCGAATGTGGTAGCCCGCAGGCTATATGAATCACTGGGCTTTCAGCAGGAAGGTATTCGTAAGGGCTTTTATGCTAAACCCAAGGATGATGCTGTCATAATGTGGCTGAAACCGATACAGTAATTCCCTCTGTTAATATTCGTCGAAATCATTTATAATATTCCTATGGTCGACATGCATAACATGGAGGGATAAGTCGTGAAAAAAGCGGATGGCGTAAATATTAGTGGGGAAACACCATTATACTGTAATTCTTGCGGGAAGGTGCTCAAAGTCGAAAATGGAATTCTGTTAGAGGATGCATTTGAGGCTACGAAAGAGTGGGGATATTTTTCGGAGCGGGACACGGAAGTACATCATTTTAATCTTTGTGAAGAGTGCTATAATCAATTAATATCACAATTTAAAATTCCTGTTGAAATAAGAAATAAATCAGAAGTGTTATAAAATTAGAAGTGATTAATCGATTTTGATTTAAATGAAGAGGGGCCAACGAATTGGTTCCTCTTTTTAGATATTTTTTATATATTTTACGGATTTCGCAATTTACGAATTAATTTACGAGGAAATAATATTCTAATATGTTATAATAATTGTAACTATTCAGTAACCCTGGTACTATGCTTCTGAAATCATCTATCCTTTGGAGAGCCCACAGTGGTCCTTTAAAGAAGGGTACCTGGTTCGTTGGGGTGAGATTCCGCTTGGCGAAGCCGGTACTTCGATTACCAATAACTGATCACTTTTTCCAGTCCGGATACATCTCTTTGAAGGCCTAACTGCAACTTACTAATAATTACGAAATAACAAATTTCTGGACAAACGATAGAAAATACTGCTAAAATAATTGTATACATGCTTACAGGTTGATGTATACTGTGAATTATTGAAAAGCATAATTCGCAGATTGAATTTATGCATGTAAGTAACATGCGTGGACGTAGTGTGAAAATAAAAAGCTATTTTCACACTTAGAAGTTTGTGCCTGCGTAATCCTCGGCACAAACTAATTCAAAGGGCAAGCATGTTTTGTTACTGAGAATAATAATAATTACGGAATAAGGAAGGCATGGATGAATCATGTTAGATGTGTGTTTACTGGGTACAGGCGGAATGATGCCGCTACCGGGGAGATGGTTGACTGCTTTAATGGTAAGATATAACGGAAGCAGTTTATTAATAGATTGCGGGGAGGGAACGCAGATATCAATCAGGGAAAAGGGATGGAGCTTTCATTCCATTGATATCATCTGCTTTACTCATTTTCATGCGGATCATATAAGTGGGTTGCCGGGTTTACTTCTGTCCATGGGAAACGCAGATCGGAAAGAGCCGGTTACCTTAATCGGACCGAAAGGTCTTGAGAGAGTTGTTAATTCACTCAGGGTGATTGCACCGGAGCTGCCGTATGAGCTCAAGTTTATTGAGCTGTCTTCCCCTGAGGAAGTCATAGATCTGAATGGATATCGGATTGAGGCGTTTCAAGTGAAGCATAATATTACCTGCTTCGGTTACAGTCTTGCGATTCGAAGGGGTGGGAGGTTCTTTACGGAGCGTGCACTTGAAAATAATGTGCCACAGAAATTCTGGAACCGCCTTCAAAAAGGTGAGTCCGTAACGGACGGAGATGACATTTTCACTCCGGATATGGTAATTGGATCTGAACGGAAGGGTATTAAGTTAACCTATTGTACCGACTCAAGGCCGACAGCTTCCATCGTAGATCATGCATATGAATCAGATTTATTTATCTGTGAAGGTATGTATGGTGAGAACGAAAAGGATACAAAGGCAAAGGAATATAAGCATATGACCTTCTGTGAAGCAGCTAAACTTGCTAAGGCAGCAAAGGTGAATGAATTATGGCTGACTCATTATAGCCCATCACTAATACGGCCGGAGGATTTTCTTGGTGAGGCAAAACGGATATTTTCCAATACAAAGACATGTAAGGATAAGAAAAGCATTACGCTTGAGTTCGAGCAGGATGATTAGTAATAGCATGGAGGTTTGGTATGATGAAGGGAAAGAGAAGGACAGCGACTACAATTATTTTAATGATTATATTTGCGGGTGTTGTTCTGATGACCTATCATTACTGGATAAACCGAACACAACCGCTTCATTCCTCGGATAACAATCTCACTGAGGTTCAGAAATTGGTGAAGAAGGATCTGAAATTATATTATCCCGACACACCAAGAGAGACGGTTAAGCTGTTTGCCGCCATGATGAAGGCTCTTTATAATAATCCGAAGGATAAAGACAGAAAGGAATTGGCTTTAAAGCTAAGAGAACTTTACGATCAGGAATTTCTTGACAGCAACCCGGAGGATACATATCTTTCTAACCTGGAGGTTGATTTGAAGAAATGGGACGATAAGGGCAGAAAAATCACCAATTTTCTTTTGACGAATGAAGATCAGGTCAATGAGCGTGAGATAGACGGAGTAGAATATGCTACTGAATATATTTCATTTACCATACAGGAAAATTCTAAAACCACGGAAACCTGGAATGTGCTACTTCGTAGGAACTCGGATCAGAAGTGGAAAATACTTGGTTGGGAACCTGTTTCAGGAGATGCTGAGAAATAGACCGGGTGAACAGAAGATATATTGTTTTATCGGTAAAGAGTTGAATTATTGGAAAGGTATGTGCGATGATGACAAAAGATATTTTGATATTAGCAATTGAGACTTCCTGTGATGAGACCGCCGCTGCCGTTGTGAAAAACGGCCGGGAGGTTTTGTCTAACATCATTTCTTCACAGATCGAGCTTCATAAGCTGTATGGTGGTGTTGTTCCGGAAATTGCTTCACGTAAACATATTGAGAAGATTAATCAAGTAATTGAAGAGGCATTGGCAGAGGCGAAGGTCACGCTTCATGATGTTGATGCAATCGGAGTTACTTATGGTCCGGGGCTGGTTGGAGCTCTACTTGTAGGGGTTGCGGAAGCTAAGGCAATCAGCTTCGCATCAAAGAAGCCTTTAGTCGGAGTCCATCATATTGAGGGACATGTTTCTGCTAATTATATAGAGAATAAAGATCTTGAACCACCATTTCTTTGTCTGATAGTATCCGGAGGGCATACCCATTTGGTACTTGTGAAGGAATACGGCAACTATGAGATTATCGGAAGAACCAGAGATGATGCGGCGGGAGAGGCATTTGATAAGGTGGCTCGTGCAATCGGCCTCGGATATCCGGGAGGACCAAAGATAGATCAGCTATCCAAAGAGGGTAATAAAAAAGCAATAGTATTTCCTAGAGCGCGGATTGAGGATGCGCCCTATGATTTTAGCTTCAGTGGATTGAAATCCGCAGTACTGAACTATATTAATTCCTGCGAAATGAAAAATGAAGAGTATAATCGTGCAGATATCGCAGCTTCTTTTCAAGAGGCAGTAATTGATGTTCTGGTTACAAGGACAATCGAGGCTGCAAAGAATTACGGTATGAATAAGGTTGCGATAGCAGGCGGTGTTGCTGCGAATTCCTCACTTCGGGAAGAGATGCGATCAGCCTGTCAGAAAAATGGACTAGATTTTTATCATCCATCACCAATATTTTGTACGGACAATGCTGCAATGATAGGAGTAGCTGCATATTATGATTTCTTGAAGGGATCAAGAGCAACCCTAGAGTTAAATGCAATACCTAACCTAAAAATCGGTGAGCGATAAGGAGTTATCTGTTACTGTTCGCAGCCCAGACAAAGATGGTGATATGATTTCGACAAATGTTTCCGAAGCGGAGCCGCTCCCGCTTAGTTGCATTACGCAGTTCATATGCAAATACTCCTTTTCGAAAATCATTTATCGAAATCATTATGCCTAATACCTGACTGGGCTGTGAATAGTAACAGTTATCTTTGCAATAATGTTAAGTATATAATTAATGTTTCGGACGGGAGTTGATGGGATGTGTAAAATAACCGCGATAGTTTTGGCTGCAGGTCAGGGAAAGCGAATGAAGGCCCAAGTTGCCAAACAATTTCTTATTCTGAAGGATAAGCCCGTGATTTACTATTCTCTGAGGGCCTTTGAGGAAAGCAGTGTTGATGAGATTATTCTTGTCGCCGGATTCGGGCAGGTGGAATATTGTAAATTAAATATTGTAAAGGAATTTGGTTTCAAGAAGGTTATAAAAGTAATTGAAGGTGGCGCACAACGTTATGATTCCGTATATAATGCGTTAGTCAGTGCGGAAGCATCCGACTATGTACTGATACATGACGGAGCAAGACCCATGATAACAAGGGACCTGATTGAAAGCATCATAATTAATGTCAAGAAAGAAAAGGCTTGTATAATAGGTACGCCTGTAAAAGAAACCATTAAGGTGGTAAGTCCCGAGGGTATCATAATATCTACACCAAACCGCAATACCTTATGGACGGCTCAGACTCCGCAAGCATTTGAATACAATCAAATTAAGAAAGCTTATGATATGTTGTACACTGACAGAAATAAGGATAATATGAATATTACCGATGACGCCATGGTATATGAGTTTTACCTGAAAAAGACGGTTAAAATACGGATGGGTGATTATAATAATTTGAAGATTACAACGCCGGAAGACCTGATTTTGGCGGAGAAAATACTAGATTATGTATTGTGTGAAAAGGAGAAACAACTCTTTTGCGAATAATAGAAAATCGCTTGACACATGATATCTAAGATGATATACTAGCAAAGCGACGTTTGGAGAGATGTCCGAGCGGTTTAAGGAGCTGGTCTTGAAAACCAGTGATGTGAAAGCATCCGTGGGTTCGAATCCCACTCTCTCCGTTATAAGATAAAGGACTAAATATAGTGTGAATGAAATTAATGAACAATATAGATAGTTGTATTAACTTATATAGTTTTTGATCACCCCGATGGAGAAATACCCAAGCGGCTGAAGGGGCTCCCCTGGAAAGGGAGTAGGTCGTTAATAGCGGCGCCAGGGTTCAAATCCCTGTTTCTCCGTTCTACTTTTTTGACATTAAATCGGTTGAAAAACTGGTAAAAATTAATTAAGAAAAGTAGTTGACAAAGCGTTGGATGCATGATAAGATAGTCAAGCTGACGTTGAGAAAACGCAGTAAACGCAAGCATTACAGCAAATTGAACCTTGATAATTGAACAGTAAAACAACCCTGAAAATTCTAAAAAACTTGGTAAGTTTAATAGGGACTTTGGTTCCTTGATAACACCAAAAAAATGATTTTTCATTCAAGTA
>DBTU01000024.1:636-78848 GCA_002307215.1 Lachnoclostridium sp. UBA1308 | reverse complement strand
ATCTGAGATAACGAAGGCAGTTACCGCTATGGGTTTTGTTTTCGGAGGTACGAGTAAAATCGTATCAAAGCTCGATGGGATTATCTCGAGCTTAAGCACTCTTACGAAGACGATTACAAAGGCCTTTGATAAATTAAAAAATAATTCTGTCCTAAAGATGCTGATCGGTAAAACAAAGCTGAACAAAATCGTGGAGAGTGTCAAGAGTGGAATCAACAGTCTGAAGACGAGGGCGAGTCAAGTTATAAGCTCCGTTAAGACGGCGGTAAAGAAGGATGCTAAAGTACAAGCAGCAAGAACAGCAAGTTTTAAGTATAACCTGCAATTCTTTTCGAGTAATGGCGAGGCAAAAACAATAAGAGAAGTATTATTAAAAACTGCTAAAAATCAAAAACTGAAAAACGCAATTGATCAAATATATCGACCGGGAGCAACAACTGGTGATGGAGGATTGGCTGATGCAATCAGGCATCAATTATCTACGGGCGAATTAGTCGGTGGAAAAGATCATTTAAAAAAGGGATGGGAACGTTTGAAAAATCTTGAAAACATAATCAAGAAGGAAAGATTGAGCAGTAGTGATTTAAAACTTGCTCAAGAAATGTTTGATGATTTAAAGAATGCATTGGGAGGCAAGTAGAATGGATAGCAAAAAATTGAATTTATTACTTATCGGAAACTTCCCGAATCTTATTGATAAATATAATAAGGAGGTTGAATGGCAAGAAGGAGAAGAGACAGGTTCTCATACGGTTTATGGTGATGTTCTAGCACCATATCTTATTGAATGTATTAAAAAAAATAATGAGCTTGAAGTAATAAAAATCTTACAGTTTATTGAACAAATACTTGAACAAAATTATAAGTATAGTGATGAAGTAATTGCTTTTAGTATTCTTGAGCGAATAGAGTATGAATATAGAGATTCTATATTGCTAAATAATAATTATGGTAAGTTATCAAGACAAATAATCGATGAAATACGTAGGTATAATACTTGATGCTTACATGATTATAGCATGCATACTAGGAATTTAAAATCAGAAACTTAAGATGAGGATCCGTACCGCGGTGACGGCTTAAACCTTTACGCCTATGTATCCAGTAATCCGGTGAAGTATATAGATCCGACCGGATTAGCCAAGTGTGCTGCTGCTCAGAACTTTGATAAGGCGCTGGATGGGATACAGATGGTATTGAATTTTGCCGGTTTTGTCCCGGGAATCGGTGATGTCTTGGATGCACTTAACCTTGGAATATCCCTCTTCCGTGGACAAGTGTTGGATTCCGTATTCTCAGCAATAGCCATGATACCGGGTCTTGGTTCTGCAATTGCAACACCATTGAAGTCCATCTTCAATGCCGTGGGTAATGCTTCTGAGATAACTAAGGCAGTTAACATCTTAGGTAATTTTTTCGGAGGTACGAGCAAAATAGCATCCAAGCTAGATGGGATAAGTTCAGGCTTAAGGACACTTACAAATACGATTACAAAGGCCTTTGATAAATAAAAAATAATTCTGCCCAATAAAAATGTCACTGAGCTATACAAAAGAAAGGAGCGTTACTATGAAAAGAAAGTTAGCATTCGTTTTAACTTTTATGTTTGTTGTAGTATTATTAGGAACACAGGAAAAGGCATATGCATCTTCCTCAAAAATAATTGAGGTTGAGGCGGGACATGCATATAATATTGCATTAAAAGATGATGGGACAGTTTGGACATGGGGGGACAATTCCTATGGACAATTGGGCGACGGTACGAGTACTCAAAGAAATTATCCGCTACAAGTAAGTGGATTAAGTGGCATCGTAGCTGTTGATGCTGGAAACTTCCATAGTGTTGCATTAAAGAATGACGGAACAGTATGGTCATGGGGAAGGGATGATAATTGTCAATTGGGAGATAGAGGTTATGCCGGTAGTTATAGACCGGCGCAAGTAATAGGATTGAGTGGTATTGTTGATGTTTCTTGTGGAGAAGATTTCACGGTTGCTGTTAAAAATGACGAAACCGTATGGGCTTGGGGTAGCAATATGTCTGGACAATTAGGAATTAATTGTTATACTAGATGGAGTGTAACCCCAGTTCAAGTTCTAAATATTGGTAATGTTACTTCTATAAAAGTTGGAATGGATCATACTGTAGCATTAAAAAGTAATGGAGAAGTATGGACCTGGGGATGTAATGGTTTTGGACAATGTGGAGATGGTACTACAACAGATAAATCGATGCCAGTGTATATTATGAGTGGCGTAACTTCAATTGGTGCTGGTCAATGTAATTCTTTTGCTGTAAAAACCGATGGAACAGTATGGGCGTGGGGAATGGATGGTGAGGGTCAATTAGGAATTGGAACGTGTCAAAGTTGTGTATCGCATCCTGTCCAAATGATCGGAGCCACTAACGTAAAAGATATCACAGGTGTAGTTTATCATACAATGGTTTTAAAAAATGATGGAACCGTTTGGGTTTGTGGAAGTGATTTGTGGGGAGAATTAGGTGATGGGATAATTTATAATGGTACAGACAATGAAAAAACTACACTTATACAGCTTGGAGGCATTACTGGAGCCACAAATGTATCAGGGGGATATTCATATACAATAGTATTACTGCAAGATGGTTCGGTTTGGGGATGTGGAATAAATGATTGCGGTCAATTGGGAGAATAGATCAGTTTGATGATTAGAACAATCTATTACTGAAGTATGTTGCCACCATAACTTTATGAACATAAAGTTATGGTGGCATTTAATTTACAATAGTAAATATAAATGCTATAATATACCCAAAGGAGTTGATGCTATGGGGATAAAATACGATGGTCTGTTTCGTTTACTGAAAGAAAAAAATATTGCAAAAACCCAACTACAGAAAAGATTAGGGCTTTCTTCTACGACGGTAGCTAAATTGGCTAAAAATGAGCCAATTTCTTTAAAGGTGATAGAGAATATATGTAAGGAATTGGGCTGCCAGCCCGGCGATATTCTGGTTATGGAAAAGGATAAGCCGGACAATCAGTTATTAAAGATGTTGTTAGAAGAAAAGGAAATGAAACTTAAGGGTGGACTTTATCATATGACGCAAATAAAATTTTCATATAATTCTAATCATATAGAAGGAAGTCGTTTGTCGGAAGATCAAACCCGGTACATTTATGAGACGAATACGTTGGCACCGGAAGGTGATGAAACAGCTTCTATTGATGACATAATGGAAACAGTAAACCATTTTCAATGTTTTGATTACATCCTTGATCATGTTTTTGAAAAGCTTACGGAAGACATGATAATGACATGTCACAAAATATTGAAGAATAATACTTCAGACAACAGGAAAGATTGGTTCGGTGTCGGTGAATATAAATCACGACCCAATACTGTTGGAGACAGCGCGACAACTTCACCTTCAAAAGTGAAAACTGAAATGGCAAAGCTGCTGACAGAATATAATGTGAAAGTCAACGTGACACTTGATGACATAGTAGAATTTCATTATAGGTTCGAGTCCATTCATCCATTCCAGGACGGAAATGGTAGAGTTGGTAGATTGATCATGTTTAAGGAGTGTTTGAAGCATAATGTAATACCCTTTATCATTGATGAATCTCATAAACTTTTTTATTATCGGGGCTTGAAGGAATATGAGTATGAAAAAGGTTTTATTACAGATACTTGTCTTTCGGCTCAGGATAAATACAAAGAGATAATCAATTATTTTATGGGTGAAGAAACCTAGAAAAGTCCTTAGTAAAACAGCTCGTGAAGCCAATAGCCTCACGAGCTGTTTTGAGTCTTATGTATCTATTTTTATTTCATCACATAGGTTTCTTGGATAAGCCAACCCCATTTATCACGCCCGCTTTTTATACACCCTCATCGCAAAGTAATACGCCACAACCATAATCCCGATGCACCATGCAAGAGCGACCCAGATATCAGTGCCTACCGGTTTGCCTGATAACAGCGCACGGATGGCTTCTACTATCGAGGTAACCGGTTGATTTTCGGCAAAGGCGCGAACAACCGACGGCATCGACTCTGTTGGGACAAACGCCGAGCTGATAAAAGGGAGGAAGATAATCGGATACGAAAAGGCACTTGCTCCGTCGACTGTCTTTGCGGAAAGTCCGGCAATCGCTGCGACCCAAGTTAAGGCCAGCGTGAACAATGCGAGTATGGCAGCCACAGCAAGCCATGACAATACTCCCGCTGACGAGCGAAAACCCATAATCAAAGCTACGAGAATAATTACAACAACCGAAATTGCATTGGATACCAGTGAGGTCAGCACATGCCCCCAAAGCGCAGCCGAACGCGCAATCGGCATGGAGTGGAACCGTTCAAAGATGCCTCTTTGCATATCCATAAACAGACGGTAAGCCGTGTAGGCGATGCCGCTTGCTATCGCCATTAGCAGGATGCCGGGCAATAGGTAATTCACATAGTTATCCGTGCCGGCTTGAATGGCACCGCCGAACACATAAACGAACAGAAGCATCATCGCAATCGGAGTGATAGTGACCGTGATGATAGTGTCCATGCTGCGGGAAATATGGCGCATGGAACGTCCGAGCATAACGCACATATCACTGAAAAAGTGTATTTTAATAGTTCCCATTTATACTGCCTCCTTTTTACCGACGATTGCGAGGAATACCTCCTCCAGGGTCGGTTGCTTTTCCACATACTCCACCTTTGCCGGCGGGAGAAGCTTTTTTAGCTCTGCCAGTGTACCGCTAACGATAATCCTGCCTTCGTGTAGAATGGCAATCCGATCGGCGAGCTGTTCAGCCTCATCCAAATATTGTGTGGTCAAGATTACTGTTGTACCGTTATCGGCAAGCTCTTTGACAATCTTCCAAACCTCGATGCGTGCCTCGGGATCAAGCCCTGTAGTCGGCTCGTCGAGGAAAATAACCTGCGGTTTTCCTATGAGGCTCATGGCGATGTCGAGCCTGCGGTGCATACCACCGGAATAAGTAGATACTCTGCGGTCGGCGGCGTCCGTCAAACCAAAGCGTTTCAGTAAATCCTCCGCAATTTGGCGCGGATCAGGGAGGTGCCGTAGCTTGGCAATCATAATAAGATTTTCCCGCCCGGTCAAAATCTCATCCACTGCGGCAAATTGTCCGGTCAGACTAATTGACTGCCGTACTTTATCAGGCTGTGACGCAACATCAAAGCCGTTTACGACAGCGGTACCGCCGTCTTGTTTGAGTAGAGTAGTGAGGATTTTGACAATTGTTGTTTTGCCCGTACCGTTGGAGCCGAGTAGGGCAAAAATACTGCCCTTTTCCACCTCGAAATCTACGTCCTTTAAGACATGTATTTGTTTGTAGGACTTTTGTAGCCCTTTCACTTGAATTGAATTGTTTGGCATATTTACCTCCTTATTTATATCCTTATATAACAGTAACCTTTGACAAATCGACCCCCACGCCTTTGAGATAGGCATAGGTCAGCTTATCCATCGCAGCTCCGTCAAAGCAGATGGTTGCAAGGGCACGGTAATATTTATTAGTCAGGGCAAATGGTGCACGGAAGGATACATTTTTGAGTGTCGCGCCCCTGAAAGTAACTTCGTTCAGTGCCGCATTGTCAAAATTGACTCCGATAAAGGTCTGGCCGTCAAGGCATAGCCCGCTTAGGTCGGACTTTTTGAAGTCCACGCCATGAAAGACACAGTTTTCAAAGACTGCTTTTCTGAGATCAGTCAAGGTCATCTTGACGTCTGTCAGCCTTACACCAACGAATTTTGCTCTGTCCAATCCCGAGGTGGAGTAGTTGGTACGTACAAGGATTGATTGATTGAAACTTGAATTTGCCAGGTCGATGCTGGTTAAACTGCAGTCGGTCAGGTTGGCACCGTCAAAATTGGAATCACGCACATCGCTACCGGTGAACGTACTTCCGGTCAAGTCTGCGCCTTTAAAATTGGCTTCACGTACGTCACTGCCGGTGAACGTGCTACCGGTTAAGACTGCACCTGAGAAATCAGATCCGCGCAGCGCACTTCCGGAAAATTTTCCTTTATTGGTAGTAACACCTGCAAAGTCGCTCATTGGTAAGTTACTTCCGTTAAAGTTTGTATATACCGGCCGCTCCAGCGAGCGGAAAAGACCGGCGGCTTCCTGTACTGTTTGCTCGATGTCGCCGATGCTATCTATGGTCATCTCAAAGGCCGTATCATCGTCCTTACCCTCATCTTTGAGTTCATTGAAGCGTTCCTGCAAATCTAAGAGCAGATCGGCCTTTAGTTCGGTGGCGCTTTTTACCCCATCGTAGGGTGCAAAAATACCGTTCAAATAGTTGGTTAATTTTTCATTCATAATATCAAATCTCCTTTACAATAAATCGTCAAGCACGCGCTTTGCGTAATCCCAGTTGCTTTTATTATGGGCATAAGTAGCTTTACCCTTTTCTGTAATCTTAAAATACTTACGTCGTCCACCCTGAGATTCATCGCCCCAATACCATTCGATATCACCATCCACCTCAAGCCGACGGACACTGGAGTACATCGTAGCTTCCTTTAATTCATACTCCCCACCCGAGCGCTCGGTAATCAACTTGACAATCTCGTAGCCGTAGCGGTCTGCTTCGGATAAGAGTCGTAAAATCATGGTATCGGTATGTCCACGCAGTAGGTCGGATGTAATTTTATTCTCGCTCATATTATCACCTCACATTTGTATTATATAACGAACTACTGTGACTGTCAAGGTACTATTACAAATATAATACCATGTTTGATAAACGTAAGGGTATTTTGGTAGATTTGCATCATAAGACCGAACAAAATAATCAAGCTGCTCAGAACATATATGAAATTATTATTAGCAATAATGAAGGAGCATCAAAAATCGAAACGGCTAGTTCTATAATACAAAATATTGCTACACAGACAAATTTACTGGCGCTGAATGCGGCGATTGAAGCAGCAAGAGCCGGTGATGCAGGAAAGGGCTTCGCAGTTGTTTCAGATGAAATCAGAAAGCTTGCGGAGCAATCCAGTAGCTTTACTAGTGAAATAAAATTGTTGTCGATGAATTAAAAACGAAATCTCAATACGCGGTTGAGAAAGTTCAAGATGTCCGTAACATAGTGGATGCGCAGGCAAGTGAGCTATATAAACAGGTGATTAAGGGTATCATATGAGAGTTGCAACTGGATATCCTATGTTTATTCCCTGGCTAGTATTAACGGATATCACATATGATTTTATTGTTATTTTATATTAACTATAATATAATAATCGTTATATGACGTGAGTTGACAATTTTATCACACGATCCCTTGATCATAGTACGGAGGAGAAATAACATGAAATACTTGAAAATTTTATTACTTTGCATACCGTTATCATTTGTCGGTCATTTTATGCATTGGAGTTCTACGGCAATCTTCTTCCTTACCTGCATATCGATTGTTCCGCTGGCAGGTTATCTGGGAAATGCTACTGAGGAAATTGCGGTTTTTACAGGGCCTAAGTTTGGCGGATTTTTAAATGCAACCTTTGGAAATGCAACCGAGCTTATTATCAGCTTTTTTGCAATTAGAGCAGGTTTGTTTGAAGTTGTTAAGGCCTCTCTTGCCGGTTCGGTTCTCGGTAATATTCTTCTGGTATTAGGCTGCAGCATTTTCTTTGGGGGTTTGAAGCATAAGGAGTTAAAATTTAATTCCCAGACAGGGACCTTTACAGCTACAATGTTACTTTTTGCGGTGATCGGTCTTTCTATACCGGCGGTATTTGGAGCTACCTCAACTAATAATGTGAATCATGAAAGCTTCAGCATTATAACCAGTGTTATTATGCTTTCCATGTATGTAATCGGAATGATCTACTCTTTTAAGACCAGCAAAGATCTGTATGGAGTGGAACATGCTGAAGATATGGATTCGAAGTGGAGTCTGCCCTTCAGTATTGGTGTATTGGCTGTTGCAACGGTATTTATAGCAATTGAATCAGAATTATTAGTTGCAAGCATTGAGCCAATGACCAAATCCGCACATATCTCTGAGATGTTTGTCGGGATTATATTAATTCCGATAGTCGGTAATGCGGCAGAGCATTCAACCGCGGTTATTATGGCACTGAAGAACAAGATGGATATTACATTAGAGATAGCGGTAGGCTCAAGCCTTCAAATTGCATTATTTGTAATACCGATTTCAGTACTAATCAGCCTGGTTGCATCAAAAACCCCGATGACCCTTGTCTTCAAACCAATTGAATTATTCCTCTTTGCGGCAAGTGTATTTATTGCTAATCAGATTGTGAAATCCGGAAGAACCAACTGGGTGGAAGGCTTAAAGCTGATTTCCATTTATGTCATTGCTGCGGTTGGCTTTTTCATTATTGGGTAATTCCTCTGGATATCGATTCTTTTCACTATTTAACTTGTATTTTACAATAATATGGTTTTAGATTTTACATTAATAAGATATCATGGAATTAGAAGTAAATGTAGAAAATGATGAAGAGAGGCGGTGGCAGTATGGAGGATATGGTAAAAGAAATTATGGAGCATAGCTTTATTGATTGGTTTGAGGATCTTGACGAACTGTTGGGAGATATCGATGATATTGATGATACGCAAGCTTGGTCAGAAAGGAGATCGTTTGAATAAAATATGGATTAAATTGGATACCTTTGATAAGATAAGAAAATTTATTGATATTACTTGCAGTATGGATTATGAGTTGGATTTGGTATCGGGCAGATATGTAGTAGACGGGAAGTCAATCATGGGTATTTTTAGTCTTGATTTATCGAATCCGATTGAGGTAAATCTGTCTGACTGTCAGGATATATATCCCAAGGAATTGGAAGAGTTCAAGGTAGCTTAAAGAAAAAGGATATTTATGCTTAAAACAACAGAATACATGGGCGTTTTTTGTGATACAACTTGATTGTATCATTTTTTTATGCGATAATATTTTATATTTCATTACGAAATTCCTTCTATTATGACAGCTGAGTTTCGTATGGAATCATAAATTCTTAATAGAAAAGTGGGTATAACGATGCAGCTTTTAAAAGATAGAATAAAAAAGGACGGTAAGATTCGCGCCGGTAATGTGCTTAAGGTGGACAGCTTCCTGAATCATCAGATGGATATCGAGCTTTTCGGAGAGATAGGGAAAGAATTTAAGAAAAGATTTGCTGATTGCGAAGTAACAAAGATACTTACAATAGAGGCTTCGGGCATAGGAATTGCTTGTGTTGCAGCACAGTATTTCGAGGTTCCTGTTGTATTTGCTAAGAAAAACCAGACGAAAAACATAGCCGGTGATGTATACACGGGTAAGGTGGAATCATTTACCCATGGCCGTGTCTATGATATTATCGTGGCGAAGGAATTCCTAAAGGCAGAGGATAAGGTACTGATTATTGATGATTTCCTTGCAAATGGAAATGCGTTGCTTGGACTTGCCAAGCTGGTCAAGGATGCAGGAGCATCACTGGTTGGAGCCGGAATTGTAATTGAAAAGGGCTTCCAGGAGGGAGGAGCTCTGGTTCGTGCAAGCGGAGTTCGAGTAGAATCCTTAGCCATCATAGAATCTATGAATGAAGATAGCGGTGTGGTTTTTAGAGATTAATATCTGTGATAACATCACAGAGGTTACTGTCATATCGTGATATAGTAGGTACATAAATATAAATGATAACACGATTTGATAGGAGGATAATATTATGTCAGCAATTAAAATAACAAAGAATAATTTTGAAGAAGAAGTTTTGAATTCAAGTCAACCGGTATTGCTGGATTTCTGGGCTTCCTGGTGCGGACCGTGTCGGATGGTGTCACCGGCGGTAGAAGAGATTTCCGAAGAGGTAAAGGGAATGGCAAAGGTTGGTAAGATAAATATAGATGAGGAGTCGGAACTTGCATCTTCCTTTCATGTCTTAAGCATACCGACACTTATGGTAATAAAGAACGGTAAGATAGCCGCTACTGCTGTTGGAGCGAGACAAAAGAAAGATATATTGAAAATGTTAGAGATATAAGATAAACTATATGTGAACAGAAGGATGAAGAGACAGGTTAAGAATTTTACTTGTTCAAATAATCCGCTTGTTCACATATTTGTTATTTAACCTTTAATGACAGAAGGAGCAAACCTATGAGTAAAGAGATCAAGTTTTTCAGATGCAATCATTGTGGTAATATTGTAGGAATTATTAATAACGCAGGAGTCCCCCTTAAATGCTGCGGGGAAGACATGGAAGAATTAGTTGCTAATACAGTTGAGGCCTCAAAAGAAAAACATGTTCCGGTGGTGACGATTGAGGGTAATACAGTATTGGTTGAAGTGGGAAGCGTAGCTCATCCAATGGAAGAGAAGCATTATATTCAATGGATTTATATTCAGACAGAGCGTGGCGGACAGAGAAAAAATCTGGAGCCCGGTGATGCGCCGAAGGCATCCTTTGCACTTGTTGATGATGAAGTTGTAGCGGTATATGAATACTGCAATATTCATGGATTATGGAAAACAGATATTAAATAGACGCTTTGATTGGGGGCTGCGGCTTGATTGATCAGAAGGATGACATTAATTATTTACAGGATACGTTAAGCTTCTGGAAGATGATTTCGGAGGAACAGAGAGATATTCTGCAACAGACCATACTAAAAAAGCATTTGGTGGTTGGAGAATCCATGCATAGTAATTCTGAACAATGCTCCGGACTTTTTCTGATTAGTAAGGGACAGGTGCGTGCTTACATTATATCCGAAAGTGGTAAGGAGATTACTCTGTACCGCTTATTTGAGCGTGACATCTGTATTTTTTCGGCATCTTGTATTATGAAGAACATTGCCTTTGATATCTATGTCGAGGTTGAAAAGGATACACAGGCCTATCTGATCCCAACCGCAGTTTTTCATAAGCTGTCTAAGGAGTCTCTTCCCATTCAGTCCTTTACAAATCAACTGATGGCTTCTCGATTTACTGAGGTCATGTGGATTATGGAGCAGGCACTCTTTATGAGTTTTGATAAGCGATTGGCAAACTTCTTGATGGAACAGACTGTGCTGGAGGATTCGGATGTCCTTCCTATTACCCATGAAAGAATAGCGAACCATCTGGGTACAGCAAGAGAGGTTGTAACTCGTATGCTGAAATATTTCTGTGACGAGGGGATTGTTACTTTGGGAAGAGGGACAATCACTATTCGTGATAAAGAAAAGCTTACAATGCTAATTGAGAGATAAAAGGAAAATAAACATTACGATTGTTTGGATTATAGTGACTGCCCGGAACCGGCACCAGGATGACAGATATTTGTCAGAATCCTGTATCAGCCCTCCGGACAGTCTTTTTCATACTTAATTAGATTAGAATACAATGAGAAATAGGCCGACGAACTTGACATAAAATGGGCCAAATGGTAAATTGTTCATAATGTTATTAATTTACAATGTTGATTGCGTTGTGAACGAAAATCATACAGGGGGACAGCTTATGTTAATTTTACTGAAACACATTCTTCGAAATATACGAGGAAATCGATTTCGAAGTATATTGATCATCTTTGCACTTGCGATATCAACAATGGTCTTATTTTTGAATCTCACGATAAAAGATGATTTGGTGAAGAAATATACATCAATTCTACAGGGCGCATTTCAGAGCTTTGATGTGATGATTACCAGTAATGATCCGGACAGCGATGGCTATTTTGATCTCGAAAAGGTAGATCTTTCAGGTATCAAGGATAAACAGATATTTGATTTTTCCTTCGCCTACGGTGTATATATAAAGGATGATGAAAATCTTACCGTAAGCCTGATAGGGTCTGACCGGCAGACATTGCAGGATTCCGGCTTGTGTACGCTGGAAGAAAAAAGCGAAGCGTTTGACGTGAGTGATGATAACCAGATTATTGTCAGTAAGAAAACAGCAGAAAAGTATGGCTGGAAGTTGGATGACAACTTGACCATCTATACAAAGGATGGAGAACATAAGCTTAAGATAACGGGAATTGCGAAAAGCTATGGATTCTTCTTGGTGGAGAATAATGAGATCTATCTAATGTCGACAAAGAGCCTTGCTTGCACCTGTGCGGGAAAAGCAGGAGAGATCTGTCAACTTATGATTGATCTTCCGGATAATACGGACCTGGATCAAGTACAGAAAACACTTGAGACAGCGAATCCCGGAAACTCAATTCAAATACTACTGGATAAAGGCTCCATTGACAGTGCCTTAACTATGATTAATCAATTACTTACCATCATCTTATGTTTAGTAATCGGACTTAATATATTCATCATTGCCTCCATTACAAAGCTGATTATGGCTACCAGAATTCCGGTAGTTGGTACCTTCCGGAGTGTAGGAGCCTCAAAATGGAAAATGAATTTTATACTTATCTTGGAGAATGCCATGTTTGGTGTTATCGGAGCAGCAATCGGAATAGCGTTCGGAGTTCTTCTTCGTAATCCTATCTCCGGAATATTTATCTCAGCCGGTGATGCGATGGATTACTTGAATATCAAGCTGGAATACAGGGTATCATATTTTGTCCTTTCTATTCTATTTGGTATCGTGCTTCAGGTTCTTGTTACATTGTCCTCCATTTTAAAAGCCGGTAGGCGTTCCATAAAGGATAATATTTTTAATTCCTTAAGTTCGCAGGCGAGAATATCAAAGAAGAAGACAATATTCGGGGTCGTTTTACTGATTGCTTCAGCTGTCGTTTACTTCATCAATACAAGGTATCAGTTTTTACTTAGTATTTCAACAATGGTATTAGCATTATTCGGTGCGGTATTGCTCCTTCCGATTCTTACAAAGTATCTGGCAAAGCTGTTGAGCAGTCTCTTTGGTAGCATGTTTGGAGGACCTGCAAGGCTGGGTATGAAAAATATTTCCTCCAGTAAAACAATTCGTTCCAGCATTACGTTGATTACAGTTGGTTTATCGTTAATTTTAATGGTATACGGAGCAGTTAATTCCCTGAACAAAATGATGGAGGGGGCAAATATCACCTATGATCTCAGCATAGACAGACTGTCAGAACCCGAATCAAATTATCAATATATAGAGAAGCTTGATGGAATTAACCATATTCAATTTGCTTATAGCTATTACACGAAAGGTAAGATAAATGAAAAAGATGCAGAATATATCGTAGCAGGAGGCAACCACTACCTACCCGGAATGGAAGGAGATGAAAAGCTTCTTGACAAGTTGAAAGATAATGAGATGCTTGTGGATGAATATTATGCATACCAGAATAATTTTTCAATCGGGGACGAAGTAACGCTGGAATCAAAGAATTTTAAGATTAAGGAAGCCACCTACAAGATAGTTGGTTATCTTGACGCAACCAACTATTCAACCCGAAGGAATGTTTTCATTATAACAGTAGCTGAATATACCAAAAATATTCTTGAAATCCCTTCCAACGTAGAGATTTATGCGAATCAGGGTCAGGATATAGAAAAAATCAAGGAAATGCTGGTAAAGAAATTGGCCGGTACAGGTGCTGTTATCCAGACGAAAGAAGAATATCTGGATAGTATGAAAGAGGGGAACCAATCAATTATCAATATGGTCACGGTCATTCTAGGTTTATCGGTTTTACTTGCAATCTTCGGCCTTATCAATAATCAGATGATCGGTTTTATACAGCGAAAAAGGGAATATGCAGTATTGTATTCTGTATCCATGGGTCGAGCGCAGTTAAGAAGTATGATATTCTTTGAGTCGCTTGGAACATTTTTAACCGGAACGGCCTTTGCCTTTGCACTTAGTCAGTGGCTGATAAGGTTGCTTTATGGGTTGTTAAAATCGATAGGTATGGGATATCAGGTTGAACTGCAGCTTGTTTCAATGCTTCAGATTGGCGGTATTGTACTGGTGATTCTTCTTTTAACCATGATTTCACCTGTCAGAAAGATATCTAAACTTAATATAGTTAACGAATTGAAATATGAATAGAAAGTGACGGAGGAAAATAAAGTGGAAGAAATCATACGTGCAGTTAATCTTGTGAAGTCCTTTAAGGATGGAGATAATCTGGTAGAGGTATTAAAAAATATTAATTTATCTGTAAATACAGGAGAGTTTGTATCAATCATGGGAGCCTCAGGATGCGGCAAGAGCACTCTGCTATATCTGCTTGGTGGTCTTGATACACTGGATCAAGGCGAAATACTGATACATAATAAAGACATCAATCGGATGAAGGATAAAGAAAAGAGCAGAATGCGCCGTACACAGATTGGTTTTGTATTTCAGTTTTATAATCTGGTACAGAATCTGAGTGTGGAGGAAAACATACTGGTGCCTCTGATTATGGAAGGTAAAAAGCCTGCTTCATATAAGAAGGAGTTGGAGAATATACTTGAAATCGTCGGCTTAAGCGATAAAAGAAAAGTTATTCCCAGCAGATTATCAGGAGGACAGCAACAGAGAGTTGCCATTGCGAGATCAGTAATTGCAAGTCCGGATGTCATACTTGCAGATGAGCCGACCGGCAATCTCGACAGTAAATCCGGTAATGAGATAATGGAACTGTTTCGCACGATCAATCACGAAAAGAAGATCACAATCCTTCAAGTTACACATTCCAAGGAAGCAGCCGATTATGGAAACCGTATCATAAGACTTAAGGATGGAATAATAGAATCGGACAATGAGCTTGTGAGAGTTGTCTCCTAGGATTATAACTTGATTTCAAACTCAAACACATGCAATAAAGGAATATCATCCATTCCAATCAACGGTATGGAGGGTTTGAGCTCTCTGTATTTTATCAGCGCATTCATACTAACATCAATCAAAGAAAATCCATATTTTTGATAAAAGCGGATAGCATGCGTATTGTCATTTGTTGTGATGAGCCATACACGGTGACAGCCATTGCTCTTAGCAGTATCAATAACTGCATTAATAAGGCTTGATCCGATGCCATGATTTTCCTTAAGACTGTTAAGGGTTATAATTTCACATTCGCTTCCCGATAAACGATAAGTTACAACCCCGCACATAACATTTTCATCATCAACTGCAACAAAACCGGGCAGGACAGATGTGTCCCAGAGATGTCCTTTACTGACAATCATCTGACTTGCCCATTCTTCTCTTATAAGAGCATCCGCTTCCTTCCTATATCCTGAATCAATAGGTACAATTCTCATATATCCTCCCATCCGTCGCCTCCGGCATAATGATGTTTTCATTATCGTACCATAAATTCTCCGTTAGAACAATCAATATGCTCTGGTTTTCACGTCCTTAATCAAACGATACATAAATCTATAAATAAATCCTGATCAGCTCATAGTATAACAACCCAAAGACAGGTTGCTGATTGAAAGGTATCCCATGTCCGTTCTTTCGATCAGCAACCGTTCCTAGTAAGAATATTGATTTTATATCCATCTGTTTCATTTGACATCAAATTGCGGAAAGAGTAGAATAATAAAATAATACATCACATTATGACAACCTAATAAAGCACCGTGAATGTAGTCCAAGAACAGAATAGTCAATAGGCTATTAAGTATTGCTGCATTTATATAATATACGGAATAGAACGTCTATCTTAATAAACATAAGAGGAGGATTCGCATGAAATTATCGTTTTTAGGGGCAACGCATGAGGTTACCGGAAGCTGCTTTTATCTTGAGGCATGCGGGAAGAATATTTTGATTGACTGTGGGATGGAACAAGGTAAGGACATGTTCGTGAACCAGGAAATACCTGTATCGTCTACGGATATAGATGTAGTGCTTCTTACTCACGCGCACATGGACCACTCGGGAAAGTTACCGCTTCTTTATACCCAAGGTTTTAGGGGGAACATACATACAACAGGTGCTACCAGCGCATTGTGTGATATTATGCTTCGAGACAGCGCACATATCCAGATGGCGGAAGCAGAATGGAAGAATCGTAAGGGTAAGAGAGCGGGTGATCATGTAGCAGCACCGCTTTATGATATGGAAGCTGCGATGGCAACATCCCGTCTGTTTGTATCCCATGAATATAAAGAAAAATTCGTTCTATTTGAAGGAATATCGGTTCGATTCATTGATGTGGGGCATTTACTTGGTTCTGCGAGCATTGAGGTGTGGATCACGGAGGAAGGAGTGACCAAGAAGATTGTATTTTCCGGAGATATCGGTAATTTAAACCAGCCGCTGATGAACAATCCGCAGTATATTGAGGAATCCGATTATGTTGTCATGGAGTCTACCTACGGTGACCGCAGTCATGGGGAAAAACCGGATTATATCCGTGAACTGACGGATGTCATACAAACAACCTTTGACCGTGGAGGCAATGTAGTAATTCCATCCTTTGCCGTCGGAAGAACTCAGGTTTTACTGTATTTCTTACGTAAAATCAAGGATGATAAGCTGATTAAGGGGCACGGCGATTTTCAGGTATATGTGGACAGCCCGCTGGCAGTTGAAGCGACACAGATTTTCCACGAGCATATGCTGGGATATTTTGATGAGGAAGCGATGGCCTTGGTTAATAAAGGGATTAATCCAATTTCATTTCCGGGTTTAAAGACCTCCATAACCTCGGATGAGTCCAAGCAAATTAATTTTGATGAGGAACCTAAAGTAATAATCTCTGCATCCGGGATGTGTGATGCAGGTAGAATACGTCATCATTTAAAGCATAATCTTTGGAGAGAGAACAGTACCATCTTATTTGTCGGATACCAGGCAGCCGGAACTCTAGGACGTATACTGATTGATGGCGTGAAAGAGGTAAAGCTCTTCGGGGAACCGATTCAAGTATGTGCTCAGATAAGGCAGTTAACAGGAGCTAGCGGGCATGCTGACAGAGAGGGTCTGATAAGTTGGTTGAAGGGCTTTTTGACAAAACCTCAGAAAGTATTTGTGGTACACGGAGATGACCAGATTTGTGAGATGTTTACAGAAAATATCAAGGAAATGGGATATGATGCTGTAGCACCGTTTAGTGGCATGACATATGATCTTGCCAAAAATGTCTGCGTGCAGGAGGGTAAGGCAATCCGCGTGGAGCCGAAGGCCGAAGCTGAGAAAGCAAGCAGTGTATTTGAACATCTTGTTCTTGCGGGCAAACGTTTGGTAGCAGTAATCCAGCATAATAAGAGCGGTTCCAATAAAGATCTGGCGAAATTTCTCGGACAGATTAATTCACTCAGTGATAAGTGGGACAGATAGAAAATACTTTTGATAAATCGGATAGCTTAGGGGTGACTTGCTTGGAAAAGAATAATAATTCTGTCTTAGGTCCGGTTAAAAATATTACCTTTAGTGTTTTGGCAGCGATTACAGCTATCTTGGTTACCTTAGTAATAATACATAATTTTGACAGAAATCGTAGTATAGATGATAAGATTATCATAAATGTATTAGGTAAACAGAGAATGTATACTCAGCTAATCAGTAAGGATGTCAGCGAATTGCATACATTGATTTTGGAAAATGAGGGGGGTATTTCCAACCTTTCACAGGAAGAGATTGATGAACAGATGTCCGGTCTACGGAACAGCATGGATGTGGCAAGAGAAGAATTTAGTACTACGCTTACAGCCATTCATAATGAAAGGATTCATTATGACACATATTCTGTTAAAATCAATTTCTCTATGATTAACGATTCGGGTGATTTAAAGGAAATTGATGCATTGTGGGCTGACTTCAATGAGGCTGTGCAGATTGTGGTTCATTCTAATAAAACAACACCGGAGTTGCTTCAAGCATTTAATTATATTGATGATAATAATATCAAATTGCTCACGCTTTGGGATCGGCTATTGGATCGGTTTTTAAAAGAATCGCTGCATAGCGATCAGAGTTCGAAACATATTGAATATGGACTGATGATAGCGATATTCGTACTGTTGGCATTTTATTTATATAATTTGCTGCGTTTTATCATCCTACCGTATAATCAGCTTTATAAAGGAATCTCGGAAATTGGTTTATCCACGTATCAATTAAGACCACAATTTCCCACGCGTACACGGGTTACACCGATGGTTGCTGAAATCAATGACATGTTCTTAAAAATTGATAATTTGATTACATTAGTTGAAAATATCAGTAACAATAAATCCTTTATGGAAACACTAACCTTTATCAGTAAAACATTTTCAGTGTTTATCCCTTATAATTATATCGGTATTGCATTAATCAGTGAGGATAAGAAATATCTAAGAGCATCCTATGGTGTATCTGATGGAAGCATCAGTGGTCTGACAGAGAAGGTCATAGGGATAAATTGGCCTGTTAGTGATACCAGTCTGGGGCCGTATCTTGAATCCGGTGAAGCCAGGATTATCAATGATCTTGAAGCATACTGTACGGGAAAGCCACTGCAACCGTATAACAAGATAATTATGGAAGCGGGAGTGAGGGCGTCCATCGCATTACCCCTTAAGGTATCAGGGGAACCTGTCGGAATGATATTCTTTTCCAGTAAAAATAAGAATGTCTACAACAAACAGCATCTGAATATTCTTAGTACTCTGGCCAACAGCATTGCAATCAGTATGAATCAGAATATATTTGCCAGAGAGATGCAGTATAGCAGTATTCTTGCGCTGGCGAAGCTATCCGAGGCTCGTGATGAGGATACCGGTGAACATATTGAGAGAATGTCCAAATATTCAAAGACTATAACAGTACTGTTGCATGAGAATAATATTTATTCGGATGAGATTACAGTTGAATATATTGATCAGATAGAACGCTTTAGTTCGTTGCACGATATCGGTAAGGTAGGCATCACCGACAATATTCTTCTTAAGCCCGGAAAATTGACATCGGAAGAATTTGATGAGATGAAAAAACATACTATTTTTGGCACACAGGTTCTAAAAGCTGCTGACAAGAATATGAAGAATAAAGGCTTAAGTATGTATGGTATGGGAGCAGAGATTGCGGAGGGACATCACGAGAAATGGGACGGCTCGGGATATCCTTACGGCAGAAAAGGAACAGAGATTCCACTTAGTGCACGAATTACAGCAGTTGCCGATGTCTTTGATGCTCTGACCAGCAAAAGACCATATAAAGAAGCATTTTCTCTTGATAAATCCTTTGCAATTATTGAGGAAGGAAAAGGTACACATTTTGATCCGGTAATTGTCGATGTCTTTTTAAAAAATCGAAGCCGGATGGAAGAGATTTATTATAAAGTAGAGGCGCGATAGCCCAATAATTAGTATTCTTAGGAACTGTACAAAGCAACCGGATAGTCTCTTATATGAATAGGTAATTGTATTCATAAAGGATGAGGAAAGGGCTGTTTTGGGATAGTTCCTTTTTAAAGTATTTTTTAAATAAAAGAATCGTGTGACGGTAAATAAGTATAGTATCATTAAAATCAGTTTATATTATAACTGAAGCAAATGTTTGTAATTGATTAATTCAACCTCGGAGGTATTAAATGGGAAAAATAGAAGATACAAAAGATATGACTGTGGGCAAGGTTATGGAGACTGCCGGCAAGGTTGTGGATGATAAAAAGCTTGAATTCTCGGGAAAGTTTCAGACTATGACAGCTGGGGTTAAGAATAGACTCAGCGACAAAAAAGAGGAAGTTGTCCAGGAAGCTAATAAGCTGATCGATGGTGCCGAATCAAGATTGAATAAGAAAAAATAATAATTTGAAAGGAGTTGCATTATGCCGGAGATAGGTAATATTATTGTATGGCTGATATTGGGAGGAGTATCCGGTTGGATAGCCAGTAAGATAACCAAAAATGACGAAAATATGGGCATAGGTCTTGATATCATAGTAGGTATTGTAGGGGCATTTGTCGGTGGTTGGCTGGTGGGAATATTCGGTTTTGGTCCTGCAACGGGACTTAATCTGTGGAGTTTCATTGTATCCGTTGTAGGTGCAGTTGTATTATTAGCAATTGTGAGCATGTTTAGAAAGAAATCAAAGTAGAATCACCTTTTGAAATTGGCGGATTATTCGTTTGAATAATCCGCCGGTTTTTACAGTCTTGCATAGCGTCTTTGAATGGGATATAATAAATATAGTAAGATATAGCATCACAGGAAATAACTGTTAAGGACTTAATACGAAGGGGGCATTAATATGGAAAGCAGAGCAATTAAAATTTTGGCACCTATGAATAAGAAAATTACAGTTAAAGTAATACCGGGTCATTTTGCAGCCGGTAATTCTCACATTAATCTTTATATTGATTTAACTACTATGAAGACAAGGCAAAGTGAAGCAGCTGAGGCGGCCAAGGCTATGGCAAAGCAATATATCATCAGTACCCTGGTTGATACAATCGTGTGTCTAGATGGTTGTGAGGTAATAGGAGCATTTCTGGCTCAGGAATTAACACTTACCGGTATTATGTCTATGAATGCCCATCAAACAATTTATATTATTGCACCGGAGTTTAATACGAATGGACAGATGATCTTCAGGGAAAATTTCATTCCTCTGGTGAATGGCAAAAACATTGTACTTTTGGCCGGCTCGACTACAACAGGTGATACATTGAAACGATGCGTCGAAGGGATTAGATACTACGGCGGCAATATGCAGGGAATCAGTTCAGTATTCAGTGCAGTTCCAAGTGTAGAAGGAATTGCAGTTCATTCTATATTCAAGGCAAAGGACCTACCGGATTACGAAAGCTATAACATAGATGAATGTCCTTTATGTAAGTCAAATCATCACCTGGACGCAATTGTAAACGGGTCGGGATACATCAAGCTTTAAATATAAGAAGGAGCTTTTGTTTTATAACATTTACAGTACTGAGGGGCTGTTGCTAATCTATGCAACAGTCCCTTTTATAGTTGCTTTTCAACAGCACCTTACATAAATTTCTTCTTACGAAAGAAGATGAGGCAAATGATAGCTACAATAACACTAAGGATTATTATATATAAGTATCCATATCTCCAGGTTAACTCCGGCATGGATGTAAAATTCATTCCATACCAGCCAACAATCAGGGTAAGTGGAAGAAAAATCGTTGTCATAACGGTAAATATCTTCATAATTCGGTTGAGATCATATTCCAGTTGCGCATGGTAAGCTTCCCTCACATGAACGGTGTACTCCTGAAGCATTCGTGTATTATTGCTTAACCGCTCAGCACGGCTTGAGAATACCCTGAAGTAATGCAGGTTTTCTTCATTAAAGATATCAGAGGTGTTTTCATCCAACTCTTCACCAATCGATACAAACTGTTGGTAATAATTATCAAGTATTAAAAGCTTCTTTCGTATGGCGGTTATTTTGTAATTAAAATCCTTCTCTAATTTCAGTGCATTAATCATATCCTCGTAATCACTGATATCGTTCTCTATTTTTTCCAGAAGAGTATTGTCTTCACTGATAAATGTTTCAAGAAAAACGAAAATCATGCGTTCCAGTGTAATCTTTGTCAGATTCAAATGCTCGAGCAGTTCTTGTATCTTAAGCTGCGTACTGTCATCCTTATCTTCGATAATTACGATAAGGAGCAAATTGTTTTTTATAAAAAGACCGAGGCGGTCCTGCAGCTTAATAATCTGACGGGGATTTACAGCCAAAATGATTCCAAACAAGTAATCGAAATATGAATTCAGGGTTCCGTGAAGATGCTGGCTATCATTTTTGCATTCCGCTACGGTCAGATAGGAAAACCCGAAGATTTGATAGCAGCGTTCCAGTTCCTCCAATGATATAATACCAATCGTCAATAGGTCTGGGTTATAATCATTTAACGTAATTTCATTTATTTTATCTTGAATTTGATAGTACATAAATTCTCCTTTCACTGCAATTAATAAAATACATTTCCATAATTTAGACCTCGTTTCTATTATACAACGAATAAAAAAGAAGTAAAGTATGAGTTTATGCACTATTAGGTCATATCAAAATAACGGTAAATGAAATTTTAACATAAAATAAAATGTGTAAATAATTGAAATTTGTTTTATTAAAGATTTATTTGTAAATTAATTATTGTGTATTTTATTGGATAGGGATTGTAATTAAGATTGTGCTAGTATATAATTCTATAAATGGTAAAAATTGTAAGATGTCGATTGAGTTGTGGGAGGTATCTTGAAATAATATGGATATACAAGTATGGAATTTCATTAAAGTACTTGAGACGGCGGTTCATGAGGATATTAAGGAGCTGACTGAACCAAATTGGAATAAACTATATGGATACGCTATCCAACATTCACTTCTTCCGATTTTTTATGAAGGCTGTAATAAATATCATGAGTTTCTTGCTGCACCGGAGGAGATAAAGAACAGAATGTTATTAACTTCACATCAGATGATAACATGGCAGGCAAAAAAGACGGAGATATTCCTAAGAACCTATGAAAAATTAGCAGTAGCCGGATTAAAGCCCCTGGTGTTGAAGGGGCTGATATGTCGCAGTACATACAAGGAGTTAAGAGATCACAGGACCTCCGGTGATGAGGATATTCTTATTAAAATCGGGGAGTTTGAACAATGCAGGGAAATCTTGACCGGAGCAGGGTATATTATGGAAAATATTCATGTGACAGATAAGCTGTTGGAGAAAGCCCATCATATCAGCTTTTTTCACCCGAATCAAGGTTTGAAAATAGAGGTTCATATATCCATCCTGGGTTATGACAATAATTACCGGGCAAAGTTAAATAATTATTTTTTAGATGTTTTTGATAAATGTATCAGCATTGAAATTGATGGACATTGGATATATACACTAAACCATACGGCACATTATATGTTTTTGTTCTTTCATTATGTTAAACATTTTACGGGATCGGGAGTTGGAATTCGTCAGATGTTAGATATATATATGTACGACAAGCTGTATCATGATGAGATAGATTGGAATTTAATTGAAGACAGTATCATGGAAATATCAGCAGGAAGCCTATATGCTGATTTGGTTAACATAGGGAATAAGTTGATGGGATTTACAATAATGACTAATCTTAACGGCTATAACATGGAAGTACTCTTAACCGATACCATGGCTTCAGGAGCGTATGGAAATATTACGAGGGAGCAATCGTTTAGTAACCGCTTCACAGAGTCCGCTTTAAATTATGGCGGCATTCATATATTCAAAATAATATTTCCGAAAGCAGAGATTTTAAAAGTAGGATATCCGATTCTTATTGACAAGTCATATCTACTTCCGTTTATATGGGTGAAGAGATGGATCAGATTTATCATAAGAAGAGGACCCTTTGGGAGGAAGTTAATCAAAAACAGTCTGACGATAGGAAAACAAAGACTACGACTGTTAAAAGACTACTGTATTATACCTTGATTATATAGAATAGAACAATACAAATGACTAGGCATAAGAGGGCAAGATCTTAGGCTTGGTTTTTTTACCCTGAAATAAAGTTTGACATCACGCACATGGGAGCTACTATGATTACATTTATAACAAAACAGATGCATAATCTTAAAAGAGGTACGGACATAGAGATGTGGAAAGAAGCTAAATGGATGCTTCCCTATGTTAAAAGATATTGGAAATATATTCTTTTCTATATAATACTGGGAGCGGCAGGCACCGGAATGGGACTGGCAGGTAGTATTGCTTCTAAATATCTGATTGATGCAGTAACGGGGTATAACTCGCCCGGTATTGTATTCATCATAATAATTATCATATCGATGGCATTGGGAAATATTGTTGTAAATGCAGTATCCGGAAGGATTTCAGCGGTGATTGAACTTAAGGTTAATAATGAAATACGTGCAGACATCTATGAAAAGATTATGTACACCGATTGGGAAGCCATATCCGGTTATCACAGCGGGGATTTATTAAACCGGTTCGGCACGGATGTGTCAGCAATAGCTGATAGTGTGATTGGTTGGATTCCCTCCTTATTCACAAGAACCCTACAGTTTATCGGTTCTCTTGCAATCATTCTCTATTATGATGTTTCGATGGCCGTTATTGCATTAATAAGTGCACCGTTAACCCTGATTATGTCCAGGTTTCTTATGACCCGTATGAGGGAATATAGTAAGAATGTAAGAAAAATAAGCAGTGATATGATGTCTTTTAACGAGGAATCCTTTCAGAATATCCAAATTATTAAATGTTTTGATTTAATCAAATCTTTTCAAAATAAGTTTAAAAAAATACAGAATTCATATACAACCATATCAATGGATTATAATAAATTCACCATATATACCTCATCTTTAATGTCAGTAGTCGGTTTAGGAGTGTCCTATGCAACTTTTGGGTGGGGAGTTTATCGCTTATGGGGTGGGCATATTACATTTGGTACAATGACACTGTTTATACAACTGTCAGGATACCTGTCGGGAAGTTTTTCGGCATTGATCGGAATGGTACCGGCGGCAATCCAGGCAACTACAGCAGCAGGAAGGATCATGGAAATTGCAGATCTTCCAAGTGAAAATGAGAAGGTTTCATCTAATAGGATTTCGCTTTCACATAGGATTAAGAATCACAACATATCAGTAAAACTCTCACATATCGATTATGGTTATTCGGATAGAGACCTTGTACTTAAAGATATCAACTTTCAGACCAAGCCACGGGAGATTGTGGCTGTTATAGGTCCATCAGGAGAAGGAAAGACAACGTTAATGAGGATATTGTTGGGAATGATTAGGCCTATGTGCGGGGAGGCTAAAATCATTGACAGTTATGGTGTTGAGGAAAGTATTTCAGACACCACAAGGAGGTTTTTCTCCTACGTTCCGCAGGAGAATACTATGTTTTCGGGAACAATTGCGGATAATTTGCGCCTGATTCAAACAGATGCATCGGAAGAGCAGTTAATTGCTGCACTGAAAGCCGCATGTGCATATGATTTCGTCTTTGAACTAGCGGAGGGTCTCAATACAATAATAAAGGAAAGAGGAGGAGGTTTTTCAGAAGGTCAGATACAAAGACTTTCAATAGCAAGGGCAATTCTTCGGGATGCACCCATCCTACTGCTTGACGAAGCGACATCGGCTCTGGATGTTGAAACAGAATTATGTGTACTTCAAGGTATTATGGCGTATGGAAAGACCCACGCTTGTATCCTTACCACTCATAGAAAGAGTGTTCTGACGATGTGTGATAGGGTTTATTGTATAGAGAAAACACAGATGAGCCAAATACAATCAGAAGAGAGTGTATTGGCAGTAGATTTTTAGTAAAGCAGAAAGGAGAGAAAATTGTATTGCAGTACGAATACATAAGTGAAGTTAGTGAAAATTAAAGAAGGATTTATAGTAAGAAAAATTGCTGATACAAATATTGTTGTTCCGATTGGCGATAACATAGCGGATTTTAATGGATTTATCTCATTGAATGAGACAGCATTGTTTCTGTGGAAAAAGATAGCCGGGGGTACGGATCTATCTCAATTAGCCAACGACATGACGCAAGAATATGAGATAAGTATGGAAACAGCACAAAAGGACATAAAGCGTTTTCTGGAACGACTTAAAAGAGCAGACATGTTGGATGAATATGCGTGAACAACATACGTGAAGAATATGCGTGAAGGAGAAACTGGTTGGATAGTATAGACATGGACAGAAGCCCTTTAAATGGGACCTTCGAATTAACTGCAAGATGCAACCTGCAGTGTAAAATGTGTTTAATTCGTATAGATGAAAAGAGAATGCAGGAGCTCGGAGGAAGGGAAAGAACAACGAAGGAATGGATACATATGGCACAGGAGGCAGAGGAAGCGGGAACGATAGGTCTGCTCCTTACCGGCGGAGAACCGATGCTTCGGAGTGATTTTATTGGGCTATATCAAGAAATAGTCAAAATGGGCTTTATCATAACTCTTTACACCAATGCAACCTTAATAAACAAAGAGATAAGAGAGATACTTAGTAAATATCCTCCCCACAAAATCGGAGTCACTGTATATGGGGCTTCGCAGGAGACCTACAAAAGAGTAACGGGTAATGCAAATGCGTACCTTCAGATGATAGAAGGTCTGGATTTTTTAAGAAAGCTCCCTTCGCAATTACAGGTCCGAACAACAATAATAAAAGATAATATAAATGATCTGGATCAGATAGCTAATCTTGCATCCGGGCTATATGCGGAATTTAGTATCTCCAGGATTGTTACAAAACCGGTGAGAGGCGGAATAGCAAAAGTTGAAGACTGTCGCCTTACACCCGAACAAAGTGTTGCGATGTTTCATGATAGAAATAGAAAAGAAATAGTAGACCCATTTTATAAATTCGCAGATGAAAACCCTGATTTAATGCTTACCGATATAGGTACCTTAGAAAGCCATGCCTGTGTGGCTCAAGAATTCGAAGGAATGACAGTTCAAAAAGCTCATAAGCGTACACTATATGGCTGTGAGGCCGGAATGACCTCCTACTGTATAACCTGGGATGGTAAGCTGATAGGGTGCCAGATGTTAGGGGATTGTTGGACCGATCCGTTTACAAATACGTTTAAAAAGGCATGGAATGACTTTCCGAACATAATGAAACATCCGGAAAAGCCTCGAGAATGTGAGAGCTGCAGAACAGGCTGCAGTGCATGTCCGGCTACCCGGCTTGCTGAAACCGGTCGGTTGGATGGCTTTTCTGAATATCTGTGCAGGGAAAGCAAATTATCACATGTCATGGAGGAGTCATTATTGTCTGAAATTCAACAAAGAATAAAAAGAGAGGATAGATAAATTATGAAACTATATGAAGCTCCTGAAATTAAATTTGAAGAGTTAACTTATTTTGAAAAAATTGCTTGTGAATGCTGGTCGGGGGATAACTTTTACTTTGATGCAGACCTCGATCAAAGTTATGATTGCGGGGAAGGGCTGAAACTCAAGACATCCACTAAGCATGGCAGCTGTCAGCTCCAGTCTGATCTAAAAGAAATAATTAAAGATCAATTCTATAAACATAATAGTAGGGCATTTAATAATTGGTGTAAGAGTAGCGGAATCAGTAATAGTAAAACAGTGAACAATACAGGAGTCGGTAATATCTACATCAATTCGCAGTGTCATCACGGGTGTTAACGGCAATATGATAAATGATAGATTAAATGAACGTAATGCGCTTGTGATTGGACCTTTTCTCATCCGTATTGAAGATCCTGACAGTAAGCTAAATTTACCGGATAAAGCTTATCAATTTCTGGAACAAAATGCGTCCGATCAACCGAAACAAACATTTGAGTACATAATAAACGAAGAGGATTATTGCACAGAATCAGAAGATATTCTAATGGCAGAGTTTAAAAAGGGACCGGTACCGTTCTCGATATATCGGAAGAAAACAGGGGAATCTCTGTGGATTCGCCGGAATGTAAATGATGAAATTCAACTGGTATACAAAATATCTGAGGATTGGAGCTGTTGGCGAATGATTGCTGACAAGTCCGGGAGTAAGGGCAGATGCGGTTTTGAAGAATTATCCTATATCTTTCCGTACTCCATCCTGAATAAAGGCGGAATTCTATTTCATGGTGTAGTAATGGAATGGGAAGGTATGGGAATCATCGTTGGAGCACATTCCGGTGTCGGAAAGACAACTCATACAAAGATGTGGAAAGAGTATGAGGATGCAGTAATACTGAATGGCGACAGAGCTCTTTGCTACCGGAAGGAGGGTTGTTGGTACACCTGCGGGGCCCCCTGGAACGGTTCTTCGGGAGAATGCAGCAACCGTGAGATAGCCATATCGGTTATCGTAATACTTGAACAAGCGGGCAATAATCAAGTGACATATCTGACGCCTCTTCAAGGTGCGATGGAGCTGATAAAACTGACCTTTGCTCCTACCTGGGAGTCGGATCTGATGAACTGTGCACTCGACAGTATTGATCAGGTTGTTAAGAATATACGTGTAATAAAGCTGAGCTGCAGACCTGATTTAGATGCAGTAAAGGTACTGAAGGATGAAATCAAAGGTTTATGGGAGTGACACTTTGTTCTTATATTAATTTCATCACGAGGTAGTCAAATGGTTAATACATATGGAATGGTGCGTGCACACGACCTGTTTTCGCTGATTAAAAAAACTCTGTTGGAGGGTAAAAAAGTTAAATTTACAGTGAATGGCAACAGTATGTTGCCGTGGATTTTACATAACAGGGACAAGGTGCTTTTGACAGGAGCGGACAAAAGTAATATAAAAGTTGGAAGCATAGTTTTGTATGTAAATAATTGTAATAAGTATATTTTACACAGGATTTATAAAGAAGAGGCAGATGGTTATCATACAATCGGAGATGGTTGTCTTGTTGAAGATGGAACAATAAGGGCATCTGAGATTATCGGAGTGGTGGAGAAAATATATCATAAAGGAAGAGAAATTGACTGTAATTCATTATTTTGGAAATCGATTTTTAATGCTTGGCGAATATTATTGCCTGTCAGAAAATATTTGCTTTGTATTTACTTTTTAATAAGAAAGCTAAAAAGAGGATTTGGTAAGTATTTGACTGTTCCTAGTGTACGAAATGAAAGTAGTCAACCGTAATAAATAAGGGGATGAAAATAATTACCATGATAATTGATATACATACACATATATTGCCCGGAATTGATGATGGAGCACAGAATCTGAAGGAATCGATTCAAATGGCGAGAACAGCATACGAAAGTGGAGTAAAAACCGTGTTTGTTACGCCTCATTGTAACATAGTAGGAAATTTCGATAATTACTATGATGAAAGCCTGAGAGAAGCGTATCTGGAATTAAAAGAAGCATTACATAAAGAGCAGATACCAATACAGCTTGTACTCGGGATGGAAGTCTATGCGACAGAAGAAGTTCCCGAGCTTTTACAATGCGGTAAAATAATAACCCTGAATAAATCAAGATACCTGCTGTTGGAGTTTGGTTTCCGTATAGATATATCCCTGATGGACTATTTGATACGTGAAGTGACTGAGTTGGGGTATGAGCTGATTATCGCCCATCCCGAACGATATCCATATGTACAGAAGAATCCGGAGATGGTTTATAGCTGGTTGGAAAAGGGGTGTTATATTCAAATTAATAAAGGAAGTGTCCTGGGTGGATTTGGTGATCGTGCACGAAAAACAGCTCTGTATTTCCTGAATTACGGAGTGGTGTCCTTTCTTGCAAGTGATGCTCATAGTCCGGACATACGAACAACGGATATGAGTCGGGTTTATGATTTTATTCTGTCAAATTACGGGGGTGAATATGCAAAGCTACTGTTTGAGGTGAATCCGATAGGCGTTATGGAGAATAGAAAGCTTACTAACTTTTGCTACTGCAGAGACAGCGAAGGAACAGGAAATATATAAATAAGTGACTATTCAGTCACGGCGGTTCTTTCGAACCGATGCACACAAAATATGTTGAAAGGCATATATTTTGGCGCTGAATTTTCTCGAAATCCCGCGGATTTCTCGGGAGTACTGAATAAATTACTAAATATCTTAAGAAAAGAGGTTAACTATGAAACTACTAAGAATATCAGGACTAATCATATTTCTTCTGTCAGCGGTTGCATTTACATTCTTTCAGATTTATAAGGCAAGTAGTTCTGATACAAGCGGTCCGGTGTTCGCTTGTAAAGAGGAATATATCAACACAAGTGTAAATACAACAAAGGAAGAACTGTTGAAAGGAGTGACCGCATTTGATAAGCGGGACAAAGATGTAACGGATACGGTCATGATCGAAAAATTATCAAGCTTTATTAATACAGGAAAAAGAAAAATATCATATACAGCATATGATTCAAGTAACAATGTAACAAAATGGGAGCGAGAGTTGGAATACACAGATTATACGCCCCCCAGATTTTCCTTGACAAAGCCTTTGATCTTTGCGGTCGGAGATCAGGAGAATATCATTCGGTATATGTCGGTATTTGATTGTATTGATGGAAATCTGTCGGATAAAATCAGATATGAGGAGCCGGAAGATGATTTTGGAGAAACAGAAGGCGCGTACCAATTAAAATTTATCGTGACGAACAGTGCGGGGGATACGGCTTATCTTCCTGCGACAGTGGAATTTCATTATGAGGATTATGATAATAAAGAGAAGATTCCGCAGATAATTCTAAGTAATTATCTCATTTATCTACAAACTGAAACTTCTTTTGATTCAAAATCATTCCTATCAGGAGTAAAAATTGATAATAAACAATACTCCATTTTGCAAAATCAGCAAGGTAGTCCAAGTGGACTAACGATTTCTCAGGACAAGATAGGGGTTCGTTCGGAGGTTAACATGCATGAACCGGGTACCTATGAAGTCGTGTATTCCATGAAAACAGAAGAAGGCTATATCGGAACTACAAAGTTGCTTGTTGTTGTAGAGAATAGGAGTTAGTGTGAAAATAAAAAGATATTTTCACACGCAAATTTGTGCCTGTGGCCCAAAGTTTGCAGGCTATGAAGAAAGGCATGGTTATAGTGATGAAAGATAGATTAAGGAGCATAGAAAACAATGAAATTAACATAGATATATTTGATATCTTCAGAGATGTTTCAAGAGACATCTGGCTTATCATTTTGTTTGGTATATCAGTGGCCGTCTGTGCGTATATGACTGCCGAGTTAGCATACACACCTTCCTATAAAACAAGTGCCACCTTTGTTGTAACTTCAAAAGGCTACAATGACATTTATACGAATCTGGTAGCGGCAAATACAGTTGCAGAAACAATGACGAGCATATTTTCAAGCGATATACTGGAAAACAAGGTAGCAAAGGACATAGGTATGAAGAAGCTTCCGGGAACCATTAAAGCCGAAGTGATCAACGAGACAAATCTATTTGAACTTACAGTCACGGCCTCAACTCCAAAGATGGCGTTTTTGATTATCACATCCATTATGAATAATTACACCTCAGTTACCGGGGATGTTTTTGGAAACGCAATTCTGGATGTTCTTGAAGCACCGGAATTTCCAATGCGCCCCAATAATAGCTTGAATATTAAAATTATTACGGAAATGGCGTTTTTGATGGGCGTGGTAGCGATGGCAGCAGTCTTGGTAATAATATCAGTTACGCGGGATGTTATAAAAAGTGAAGAGGAGTTAATAAAAAAGCTGGACACTAAGCTGTTTGGTGTTGTATACCACGAGAAAAAGTATAAAACGCTTCGCGCGGGAATTATAAGGAAGAAAAAAAGTATACTTATTACAAGTCCGACAGTCAGCTTTTCCTTTGTTGAGAGTATCAAGAAAATGCGGGCAAAATTAGAGTATAAGACCTCCCGTAATGACAGTAAAGTCCTTCTGATTACCAGCGTTCGTGAGAATGAAGGGAAGTCTACAATAGCCACGAATTTAGCTCTGTCATTAGCTCAAAAGTCATTTAAAGTACTGTTAATTGATGCGGATTTTTATAATCCGTCAATTTATAAAATTCTGCAAAAGGATATTAAGAAAGAGGAAGAAATCAGTGAAAGTTTCTTAAAACAAAAGGAATTAAAAAGTGCCCTTGTGTATGATGAGAAAAGCAGACTGCATCTTCTGCTCGGTAGAAAGCTGTTTAAGAGTGCTACAGATTTGCTTGCCGAGGAAGCCTTTCAAAAACTAATTTATAAGGCAAAAATGGGAATGGATTATATTATCATCGATGCACCACCGATCACGGAATCAGCAGATGCGGAAATACTGGCAGATATATCGGATGTCTCATTATTGGTTGTCAGACAAAGCACGGCAATGACGAAGGATATTAATGATGCAATCGATCTACTGACAACCAGCAATTCTGAGTTGTTGGGATGCATTTATAATAATGTGCATAAGGACCTACTTGGATTCAGAGCGGGTTACGGTTCAAGATATTCATATAATAATTATTACGGATATTATAAAAAGAAGACATCATCTCCGGAAAATGCCGGTCAATGATTACTTATTCGAGGGGAGGCATGTTAATTAATATGGTTGAAAATGAAAAGTTTGAGGATGTTTCGGATGATGTCATTGATATACATTTTATTATGAATAACTTTAAAAATGGGATTTTAAGATTCGGTTGGATTATTATCGTATTCGCTATAATATCTTCCGGAATTGTCTGCTTGAAAATGAAATATGATTATAATCCACGGTATATTGCAGCAGCTACATTTGCTGTAAATCTTAATTTGGAGTCCAACGGTACAATCTATGAAGATAATCTGAGGGCTTCCCAAATGTCTGCAACTTTTCCGTATATCATTACCAGCGGTGTACTTAAGAACATTATTGCCGTTGATCTTGGTGTAGAAAGTGTTAGTGAAAGTATAACAGCCGAGAATATTGAAGGAACTAATCTATTTACGATTAGAGTTGTGGCAAATGAAGCGAAATGGGCATATCTTGTATTACAATCCGTAATTAAGAGCTATCCAACGGTTGCTGAGATGGTTGTTGGCAGTACTTATTTAAGCATGATAGAAGAGTCGGGTGTACCTAAGGAGCCCTCAAACAGTCCTAATTATTTAGGCATAATAGAATTAGGGGCCTTGCCGGGCGCAGCGATAGGTGTCATAATTCTTTTGTTTTATGCAGTCACCCGAAGAACGATCTACAGAAACAGTGATTTTATTAAGCTGTCCAGTATTAAGCATCTGGGTACACTACCGAAAGTATTGTTTAAACGCCGAAGTAAAGAGATCATGAACATTACAATTTTGAATGATAAATTAGTAAGCTACCGTGAAGATATTTACCGGATACGAACCAGAGTAGAGAAAATTTCCGCAGCGAAAAAAATGAAATCAATATTAATCACTAGTGCAGTTCCAAGCGAAGGGAAAAGTACGGTAGCACTGAATTTAGCCTTAGCATTTGCACAGGGAGGCAAAAATGTAATATTGGTAGACTGCGATTTGTATCGTCCTTCCATTAAGAATATGCTTTCCCTAGAGGAAGAATTTCAGGGTCTTGAAAAGGTCCTAGCGGGTGAAACGAAGCTTACCGATGCAATCCGGTATATCGATGAAATGAAGCTTTCCGTACTGGCTTGCTCAAAACCGGTGGATCATTCGGCGGAGATTATGGGAACAGAAAAAATACACAATATACTTGCTGAATTAGAGGCGAGCTTTGATTATGTGATTCTGGATACTGCTCCATCTGCAATTCTGTCAGATACGGCGGATCTGGCAAAGCACGTGGATGGTGCAATTTATGTTATCAAACAGGATTATGCAAAGGTAAATCATATTCTTGATGGGTTGGAGCATCTATCAGAAAGCAGTAATATTGATATCATTGGCTTTGTTTTCAACTGTGTCAGAGTGGGAATCGGTAGTTATGGCTACGGCTACGGTTATGGCAAATACGGTCATTACGGACATGGGAAAAAGAAGCATGCTGAAGAGTTGCTTTTAGAGGAATAGTTACATCGCAATATATTCTTTGACATAAAATGCCATCAACAAATCAAATTTCACCGAAGAGTTATCTAATTCGGTACCCAGCAAATCTTTGATCTTTCGAATGCGATATACAATTGTATTACGATGTGTAAATAATCTGGCTGCACTCTCAATCAGATTGCAGTCAGATAATAAATAGATGCGCAGAGTATTTATATAATCAGTATCGTGTTCCATATCATATTTTTCCAAGACACCAAGAGCTCGTTGATACATCACCTGCAACAGATCAGGATCCGAGTTGCAGTATAAAAGCTGAAATATTCCTAGTTCATCAAAGATTATATTGGGGCGGTTCCAGAGTTCTGCGGCAGCAAGAGAAAAGCAAGCACGTTTATAACATTGCCCGATCTGGGTGATAGAATGTATGATGTCACTGGCGCCCAAGATAACACTGTCACAATAGCAGATAATCTCTATAATTTTTTTGAGAGATAGCTGCTCTTTTGAAGAATGATAGATTAATATTTGCAGGTTGTTATAAAAGAACAAATGATATTTTAAGCCATGCCGGTTTAAGGGAGAAGTAATTATGGTTGTATCATGTAAATTTCTTATTACAATGACACGATAATCCGCAAGAGTAGCATAGTCAAACTGATTTAAGGTTCTTAAAATATCCTCGGGAATCTGCGTTTGATGCAATGCACTCTGAAAAGCAGCACTTAAGGTATCTCCCCGCTGATTATCTTGCAGAAGAATACGACAATAATCTTGCATGATTTCTACCAGATGTACTTCCCAGGGTAAAGTAAACAAAGGGAATTTATTGACCTCACAAAATTCCAGAATCTCAGGAGTAATATCCTGTGTGTGCAGATATTTTCCTATATTAATGAAGATACTGCTGCAGTTTTTCATAGCCAGTGCGCGGATAAATTCAAATAGACCAACACCACTGTTAGTAAAAAGTCCGGTGGTAATGACCAGTTCACCGCCTTTTAGGAAATCGGTATTTTGAATATCCTCTGCCAGGTAGATCCAGGAGACCGTATTACTCAAACCTTTTTGTCCGGAAAGAAAGCTTAAGTTGTATTTTGTCTTCGCATACTCATAAAGGGTCATGACCTGTGTCTGCATAATAGTTCCTCCTTGTTTTATATATGATTGGGGTGTCAAATCCCCACTTTATTGTGTCTATCGTCAATTTGCACAATTTCGCTCTTGAATGGTAATACATAAAATCGTTCATTCGCAACACGCTTCCGCTTGAATGAAGTACGTAGTGGTACATAAGGCCCTAAAATACAGGACCTAAGTACCAACGACTTCATACAGTTGCTCATCAAACGATCTTATGTATTATCATAAGGTGGCCTGTTTATGTGCAAATTGACGAAGCTAAAAATATATAGTTGACTTATGACACCCGAATCATATATATCAATATAACATACTGCTTGTTGTATGAAAAGAACAAATGACAAAAGAAATGAACTTACTTTTACCATATAACAATAGGATTAAGCAGGTTTAAAATACACCGTTTGTATTCGGAGTACAAAAGATGGGGAAAATGTTTGGAGTTTAAGTCCATTGTAAAACCACGACTATTTGAGTATAATCAATTCATAGTTAATCCGGTTTAGAAATTGAAGGAGGAGATTCACATGAGTGATAAGTTCGTTGTAACGATTGCACGGCAATTTGGAAGTCTGGGCAGACCTATTGCACGAAAAGTCAGTGAGAAAATTGGAATAGAATATTTTGACAGAGATATTGTTGACCTAGCTGCCAAAAAGCTCAATCTTCCGGTTTCGGCCATCAGTGATAATGAAGAAAGTGCTAAGTCAGCCTTCTTTAATATGAGTTATCCTCTAGGCATGGGAACAACATCAATTCAGGATGCGATTTTTACTGCACAGAAGAAAATAGTAATTGACCTAGCTGAAAAAGAATCTTGCATAATTGTTGGTCGATGTGCCGATTATATCTTGAATGATTATAAAAATATCATTAACGTTTTTATTTATGCACCGTATGCCGACAGACTCCGTAATTGCGTGGAAAGTCTTAACATGCAGCCGGAGGAAGCAAAGAAGATGATTGCAGATGTTGATAAAGCCAGAGAAGCTTATCACAGACACTACTGCGGCTACTCAATGTCAGATAAAGATTATAAACATGTAATGTTAGATTCAAGCCTCCTAGGGGTCGATGGAACCTGTGATGTGCTGGTAGATATTATAAGAAAGAGATTTAACCTAATTAATAATAAATAAGAATACATAATAGTGCGACGGAGCCTTTCAGCTTATGAATGGCTCCGTTTTTTATTCAGAAAAACATAGAAGGAAAGAAGGTGTTTTAATGGCTTTACTCGATATTAAGAATCTCACAAAATCTTTTGGTGATCTGGAAGTTCTCCGTGATATTAACGTATCGGTAGAAAAGGGAGAAGTAGTAGTTATCATCGGGCCCTCCGGTTCGGGAAAAAGTACTATGCTTCGTTGCATAAACCTTTTAGAGCAGCCTTCCGGCGGTGAAATCTTATACCAGGATGAGGATATCACAAAGCTTGGAAAGAAAGTCACGGAATATAGAAAACATGTGGGTATGGTATTTCAAAGATTTAATCTGTTTCCATTAAAAACTGTTTTGGAAAATGTTATGTTTGCACCTTTAAAGCTGAATAAGCTGACTAAAAAGGAGGCGGCGGAGCAGGCGACGGAGCTCTTAATCAAAGTAGGACTTGAGAGTAAAATCAATGTTTATCCCTCGGCACTTTCCGGCGGACAGCAGCAACGTGTTGCGATTGCTCGTTCCTTAGCCATGAACCCGGATATTCTTTTATTTGATGAACCCACTTCAGCACTTGATCCGGAACTGGTTGGAGATGTTTTGGAGGTAATGAAGCAGTTGGCAAAGGAAGGAATGACGATGCTCGTAGTTACCCATGAGATGGGATTTGCAAAGGATGTTGCTGATCGCGTTATATTTATGGATGGTGGCTATATCGTAGAAGACGACACCCCACACAATATTTTTACCAACCCGAAAAACGAAAGGACGCGTGCCTTCTTGGCCCGTGTACTTTGATAGGAGGAGGCTATTATGGAATTTAATTTCAAGAGGGCATTTGATGTTTTAGGACCCAGCCTTTTAGACGGAGTTGGAGTTGTTGTTTATGTAACATTGGTCGGTTTTATCCTTGCCTTGGGGGTTGCTTTGCTGTTGGCAATCGGAAGGTTGACAAAACACAAATGGCTGGGCCGAATTTTAAGCATTTTTATCGAGATAGTTAGGGGTACACCGCTCTTGGTACAATTCTTTTATATTTATTTTGTAGTACCGGTGCTCGCTAATGGAGTGACTGAGTTGTTTGGGTATGACACTAAAATAAAAATACCTGCGGTTACCTGCGGTATTATCGGTTTTGCCATTAATTACGGCTGTTACATGTCTGAGGTAATTCGAGCTGCGATTTTATCGGTTGATTCTGGGCAGCATGAAGCCGGTTTGGCACTTGGTTTCAGTGAGAAGAGGGTTATGCTTCATTTTATAATACCTCCGGCGCTTCGTAATTCGGTGCCTGTATTCGGTAATTACTTAGTTATGATGATTAAGGATACGTCCCTACTTGCCATGATTTCTGTACAGGAATTACTGCTTCGCACGAAGACCTTCGCATCACAGACGTTTCTTACCGTTGAGGCTTATACGATACTGGCCCTTGTCTATTTAGTAATAAGTATACCATTATCTCAGCTTTGTAAGTTTATAGAAAGAAGGCTGAAGCAAGTAAAGTAATACATTGATTATCAATGTTTATGAGATAGATACTATAAATCAAATCAAGAAGAAAGAAGGAGAAAATTATGATGAAATCAAAATTAATGAGAAAAACGGTTACACTGTGTCTGGCATCCTTATTGCTAATCACTTCGTTTACAGGATGTACAAAGACAAAGACAGAGGATAAGGCAGCGGCTACCACCGCTCCTACCGTTACGGAAAGTGCAGCAGCAGGAGATGAAGCTTCCACAAGTGAGTCTGCATTATTAACCAAAATCAAAGAAAAAGGTTATATCTTAATCGGTTCCTCCAATGATGCACCCTTTGCATATGAGGATATCGATACCAAGGAGCTTAAGGGCATTGATGTTGAGATATTAAAGGAGATTTGCAATCGTCTCGGAATACCTGATATTCAGTTGAAAGTAATTGATTTTTCTAATCTTTTAGTTGAACTTAATAATGACAGTATTGATATGGTAGTAGACGGCATGTATGTTAAGGATGAGAGACTTGAAATTGCTGCATTCACAGATAAATGGTATCAGGAAGGCGAAGCAGTTGTTATTGCCGCTGACTCTGATATAGCAAGCAAGGAAGATTTGAAAGATAAGAATATCGGTGCGCAGCCCGGAACAACCTTCTATGATACAGCTCAGAAATGGTTGGATGATGGTAAAATCGGCAATTTAACTGCTTATGATAATCAGGCAACCCTGATGACCGCAGTTAACATGGGTCAGGTAGATGCAGTTGTTACCGATGGTATCGTAGCAGGTTATACATTATCAACTGACAGTACTTTAAAGTTAAAGCTGCTGACACCTTATGTAGCTGAAGCAAGCGGACAAATCGGCTCCGCAGTTCGTTTCGAAGATGAGGATTTTCTGAAGGAAGTAAATACTGCACTGAACGCGATGAAGGATGATGGAACATTAATGAAGATTTTAACAAGCTATGGATTGACAGAGGATTATTTTGTTAGTACAGCAGATGGTGCTACTACAAACGTTAAATAGCAGACACAAAATGTTAAGATTGTTTCGTAAATCTTGCGGACGATTATAAGAAATTCAAAATGAAATTCCATTGAATTTCATTTTGAATTTCGATTATATTAATCTGTAGAGTTAAAATAGTTATAATAATTTGATGGAAGAATAAAGGAGATGGGACTATGTTAAAGAATGCTTTACCAAAGATAACCACACCTTTGCCGGGTCCAAAAGCGAAGGCTATCATAGATCGAAGAAAAGAAGCGATGCCGGGAGCAATCAAATGTGCATATCCATGTGTCATCAGCCGAGGAGAAGGTGCTATGCTGGAAGATGTTGACGGCAATATCTTTCTCGACTGGATAGGTGGAGTTGGAGTTCTTAACATTGGATACAGTCATCCGGAGCTTATTGAGGCAGTGAAAGCACAGTCTGAGAAATATTTTCATGCGATGATGAATATTGTAACGCATGAGGGATATATCAGGCTGGCTGAAAAAATGAACGAAATTGTGCCGGTAAAAGGAGCAAAGCGAAAAACAATGTTTGCAAACTCCGGCGCGGAAGCAGATGAAAATGCAGTCAAAATTGCTAAGTCATATACGAAAAGACCGAATATCATCGTATTCTCCGGAGCCTTTCACGGAAGAACCCTACTTACGGCATGCATGACCTCTAAAAAGGCCTATGCCGCCGGTATCGGTCCCTTCCCGGATGGTGTGTACCGTGCAGATTTCCCTTATCTATATCGCGGACCCAAGGGATATACCGAGGATGAAGCAATTGCCTATTATATTGAAAAGTTACATAAAGTATTTGAAGAAGCATCACCCGCAGAATATGTAGCCGCTATTGTTGTTGAACCGGTTCAGGGTGAAGGCGGCTTCGTACCGGCACCGATTGAATGGGTAAAGGCAGTAAGGCATATCTGTGATGAATATGGAATTCTTCTCATTGCGGATGAGGTACAGACCGGATTTGCACGATCCGGCAGAATGTTTGTCTCGAATTATTGGGAGGAAGCAGGGTGTGCACCGGATATCATAACAACGGCAAAATCAATCGCCGGGGGTATCCCGTTAAGTGCTGTGACAGCAAGTGAAGAAATATTTGATAATGTCAGGGCGGGAATTATCGGTGGAACCTATGGCGGAAATCCCCTTGCGTGCGCTTCAGCACTAAAAGTGATTGAAATCATTGAACGAGATCATCTATGCGACAGATCCCTTGAAATAGCCGGAAAGTGCAGAAAAAAATTCGAGGAATGGAAAGCAAAGTACGAAGTGGTTGGTGATGTCCGCGGAATCGGTTGTATGTTGGGAATGGAATTTGTAACTGACAAGCAGAGTAAAGAACCTAATGCAAAGCTGGTATCTGATATTGTATCGAAAGCAGCCCAACATGGACTTCTGATAGAAAGCGCAGGCGTTTACGGCAATGTCATCAGGTTTTTGTGTCCACTTGTCGTAACAGATGAGCAGCTGGAAAGCGGTTTTGGGATTCTTCAATCTGCGATAGAGGCTAGTATTTAGAATTCACGGAATTTCGAAGTCAACAGTACATACAGAAGTAACAATCCGGAACAGCGTTGGTTAATCTAGATTAAGAAAAAGGAATATGATATAAAACAGCAAAGGCTTCAGATGCGAAAGTGTCTGAAGCCTTTGCTGTTTTATACACACACTAAATATAATGATACATTAAAAGTTCGAACAAAATTATATCTTACTCCTCAATTTGGATAAAACCATATTCTTTTATTTGGCTTAAGAAAGCGATAATGCTCTCCAAACAATCGTTTACGTCAACCTCATATTCGGACTGTAATCTGTTAAGTATTTCGCCGATAGTAATCGGGTGCTGGAGGTATTCCCAGATATCATTCGCCGATCCTTTTAATAAGAAGTATTTTCCTGATTCAAAATCTATCATGACTTTTTCACCGGCTAAGTCGGTAACATCTAATCTCTTTGTTAGTGTTATTTTACTATTTTTTGTCATTTGCCCCTCCGATAAAGTGGAATAGTTATATCATAATTATAACTTATTAATCTAATAGTGTCAATTTTTAACTATATAGAACAGCAATATATTACTGATTGGCTAAAGCATTATGCTACAAATATTGGGATGCTGATGTTAAATGTGCTGCCTTTACCAAAGGAGCTTTCACACCATATCTTACCATTATGTTTCTCGATGATTTCGGAAGTAATGGACAAACCCAAACCAAAATCATTGCTTTTGCCCGGAGTGCGAGCATCTGAAATCATATAGGAGCGTTGGAATATATTTGTCAGGTGCTGCGCTTGAATTCCGACACCCGTATCGGATATGGAGATTATGACTTCATTATCGGAGAGCTGAGCCGATAGAGTTATGGAATCACCCTTTTTGGTAAATTTCAAAGCATTAGAAAAGATATTATCCAATGCCCTATGGAACAAGTTTGTATCCAATTGTACTAAAGTTGAAAGGCTTTCAGGCAAATCAGAGATGAGGTTTCTCTCTGAAAATCTCTTGTCGTATTTATATAAGGAGAAAAAGTCAGTTAAATACTTATGAATAGAAATAGTCTCAAAAGAAAGGAGGGCCCCTTCTTTTGAATCAAGCGATGATAATAAAAGCATTTCGTTGATTAAGTAATCGATAGACATAATCTTTGCGTGCATCTGATTTAATGTTGCGATAGTCTCATCCTGATCTAGGCCATCATACGCAAGCAGGTATTCGGTATAACTCCTCAAGGTGGCCAAGGGTGAGCGGAGGTCGTGGGACAGATTAGAAAATAATTCGAGGCGCATCCTTTCACTTTCTTTTAGCTGTCTGTTTGAATCAGCAAGTTGTTGGTTTGCCTTAAATAATGCAATAGACAAATTTTCAACTGATAACTCCGGTTTTAAGAAGGTGGATTTGTTAACTGGCTTACTCATATCAAAGCTCCTTATAATGTGAAAACATATACCCTTTTGATCTGACTGATTGGACTAAATCATTCAAGGCTTCATAACTTGCAAACTTATTTCGAAGACGACTTGCAGTTACCATAATTGTTTTGCGGTCATTCTCTGAATAGGTACCCCACATATGTTTTCCGATATCCTCGAAGGTGACAGTTTTACCTATATTGATTACTAAGAGATAAAGCAAGTCATATTCTCGGTTGGTTAGAGATATTTCATCATCTTTATAGAAAACCTTTCGTAATGCGAGGTTTATAGAGAGAGGAGGGTAGGCTATTGTATTAGAATGGACTATTCCGGAGGTTCTTCGGATCTGTACTTGAATTCTTGCAGAAAGCTCTCGAAAACTATAAGGTTTGGTTAGGTAGTCATCACCCCCAATAAGAAGACCTTTGATTTTATTATTCTCGGAAGAACAACCACTCAAAAATATGATAGGTGCATTCGTATAAAGTCGTAATTCCCGGCAGGTTTCGTACCCATTTTGATCAGGCATCATTACATCAAGAATGATGCAGTCCGGTGAAAAGGCCGCTAATATAGGTACAGCTTCTTTTGCCGAGGACACCGTTTTTACTTGATAACCTTCTTTTGAAAAATATCTGCTATTTATAGAAAGCATATCTAAATCATCGTCGATAAACATTATATTTGACATAGTCGTTATCCTCTCTTATAATTTACATATAGTAGCAAAACTAGGTATGTTTACCTATATTATACTATAAATTGCATATGATGAAAAGAGTGGAATAACTCGGAAGATGTGAGAATATTAATATTATTCTAAAATAGTAATAATTAAGCCAAGATACAACAAATAAATAGTATAGGAGAAATGTAATTTGAAATATTATTTATTATTTAACCAGAAGGTAAGGTCGGATATTGAGCTTCCTGAAGCAGTGGAGATAGAAAAGGCAGATGATATCGATGTATTTATAGAATTGGGTAAGCCACCGGAATGGGTATTTGAGAAAGTCAGAAGCGGATATATCGATCATATAGAAGAAAAAATTATGTGGTTTTATTTAAAGAATATAGCCTTGTTTTTTGTGGAAAATGGCAATCACATTATTATTTATAGAGAGTCAGAGGATATTTCAGAGCTTGCAATCCGTTCATATTTAACAGGTTCTGCTATGGCACTTGCTTTGATACAAAAAGGCTATCTTCCGATTCATGGTGCTACGATCGAATATGGTGGAAAAGGAATCATAATTTCGGGTGAAAGCGGAGCCGGAAAATCAACAGTGACAATGGAATTACTAAACCAAGGATGCAAATTTGTATCGGATGATTTATCGGCAGTTCAATTTATGGATGGCGATATAAAGGTATTACCCGGCTTCCCACAACAAAAATTGTGCCGCGATGTAGTTGAACGATTTAGTATTAATATAGATGAATTAATTTATATTGATGAAGAAAGGGATAAATTCGCTCGAATTTTGGACAAAGGATATGTTACGGATCCAATTTTGATTACATGTATGATAGTGATTTCGGCCTCAATGGAGGCAGAAAAGGTTGAATGTATTGAGGTGATAGGAGGAGAAAAGCTTCATCTGTTAATGAATAATATATATAGGGGGTTAGTGTATGAGAGGCTCAATAATGATGCAAAACGCTTTCATATGTTTGTCCAAGTAGCTGCAACAATCCCAATATATATCATTAAAAGGCCTGAGGAAGGATATTGGGTGCCGGAGATAATACAGTGTCTGAAAAAGCAGGTATCCGACCTAGAGTTAGGTCATACGTTTTGACTAGATGAAAGACAAGCGTCTTATTACAACTAAGGAGAAAGTATGAAGAAACTGTTCTTGTTTATCAAAAACTGGAGAAAACAGAGTGAATATCTCTCTTGGCTAGTTACCTGCTCCGTGCCCTACATACCCCGGATAATGCTATTAATTATGTTCGGATTATTGGATACCGTTCTTTCGGTAGGATTGGCCATTATTCTAAAAAATATTATCGATAGTGCCTCAACACACGGAATTATTACGCAAGCAATAATTCTGTATATTGGACTGGTATTAATGATCCGCTTGGTTAACTGGTTTAACCTGATAATATCCTTTTTGATTAATGAAAGGTTTACGTTTGAAATCAGAAAAAAAGTCTATGATCAGATTATAAAAGCCTATTGGATGGATATAAAAAAGTACCATTCAGGTGATCTTATGACCAGACTTATGAGTGATGTGGATATCATCGCCGACGGCATTATTAATGTTATTCCAACAATTATTCAACTTATTCTGGAACTGCTTGTAACATTTTTCACATTGTTCTATTTTGAACCACGACTTGCTATTTTTGCATTGCTGTTGGGTCCTGTTTCGGCAGTTATTTGTTTGGTATTGGGTAGAAAATTGAAATTTTTACAAATTAAAGTCCAAACAGCAGAATCGAAATATAGATCATATATTCAGGAGAGCTTAGGCAATATATTGATCATTAAAGCATTTACAAATGAAGAATATGCAAATAGGCGGTTGACTGAAGAACGGAATGAACGCCTATTCTGGATGAAGAAAAAAAACAAATTGGCGGTTACGACCTCAACTGTTTTATCATTTACTTTTCAGATCGGATACATAGGAGCGTTTACATTAGGCTCTTTTCAGTTGGCTAAGGATGCCATAACCTTTGGCACGATGTCTGTTTTTCTGAATTTGGTTAACCGAATTCAATCTCCTATTATTTCTTTGGCAAATGTTGTTCCAAGGATAGTATCGGTGCTGGCCTCGGCAGGAAGAATTATGGAGGTAGTTAACATACCTCAAGAAAAACAATTAATGACGAAAATGAATACGAGTAATATCGGTGTTGAGGTTGATAATCTAAGTTTTGGGTACACGGATGAACTTGTATTAGAAGATATATCGTTTTCGGTACTTCCAGGAGAATTCGTTGCTATATTAGGGGCCTCGGGTATTGGAAAAACAACCTTGGTTAAGATAATCATGTCTTTTTTGCTTAATTCCTGTGGAGAAGTCTCATTTGTAAATGAGTTGGGAGAGAAAGTAACAGCGAATGCCGGCGCTCGAAAGATGATTTCCTATGTTCCGCAGGGAAACACTTTATTCAGTGGAACGATAAGGGATAATATTTTGATGGGAAAATTGGATGCAACAGAGAATGAAATAAACGAGGCATTGGAATTATCCGCGTCTAAAACTTTTGTAGATGAATTACCGGACGGGGTAAATACGGTAATCGGTGAGAGGGGACATGGCATTTCGGAGGGACAAGCACAAAGAATAGCGATAGCTCGAGCTTTGATTCGAAAGTCTCCATTTTTAATATTGGATGAAGCAACTTCCGCATTGGATGAAAATACAGAACTTTATGTGCTGGAGGGGATTCAAAAACTCAATCCGAGGCCGGCCTGTCTTATCATAACGCACAGAAGATCGGTTCTCAAATATTGCAATAGGGAACTTCTCATAGAGAATAAAAAAGTTAGCGAGAATATAATTTAACCACTGTTTATTAATAATCTGTTGAATTTGTGAGCTGTTAAGTTCGGAATTGGAGACGTTAAATGATCCATGTATTAGATTTTTTCACACATAATCATAGGAAAAGGCTAACAATTAAGGTTTGGTTCTGGGCCGGATTATACAGGGTTATTATTTTGATAATCCCTGCTAAATTAATGAAAAAACACTACGGTATTTTGGGTGAAGAATCGTCATATTGCGTAAGTGAAGACAATGAAAGAAAAGCAAGAATGATTTCTTATCAAGTAAATCGTGTGGCAATGAATACTCCCTGGGAGAGTAAATGCCTGGTTCGAGCACTTACTGCTCAGAAATTGCTCTCAAATGAAAATATTTCCTCAACACTTTATCTCGGTATAAAGAAGGAAAATGAAAAAATGTTGGCTCATGCTTGGATCAGAACCGGAGATTTTTATCTTACAGGTGGAGACGGTAAAGAATACGCAATTGTAGCACGATTTCGAAAATAGTCTTTTTGGAGGGCAAATAATGTCAGCGATTTGGGGAATAATTCAAATGAAGCATATCGAAGTGGATGACAGCCTTGGACGAAAAATGGAAGAGGCAATGAGTCTGTATCGACTGGATTATTGTAAAACAAAGAAAATGAAGCATGTAATTATGGGTTATGGCCATCAAGATATCACAGCAGAATCAAAGTTGGAACAACTGCCGTATTTTGATGAAGATGAATTGGTATTGTATACGGCTGATTGTATGATAGATAACAGAGACGAATTAATTCGTGAACTGGGAATTCAGGAGAAAAAAATAGGAGATGGAGCTCTACTATATTCAGCCTATCATAAATGGGGAGAGGACTTTACCGATCATGTGCTGGGTGTTTTCACATTTGCAACCTATCGCAAAGAAGACAATATTTGTTGTTTATGGGTTGACCATACCGGAAGTAGATCTTTATATTACTACATAGATGAACAAACGATATATTTTTCAACAGTGTTTTCTCCGATACATGCAGTGCTACCCAAAAGTAAAATATGCTTTAATGAAAAATGGATGACTTTTTGTGAGAGTACCTACTCACCTGATATGATGTTACTGCGAGAGGAAACACCCTTTGAGAACATCAAAATGATAGAAGCCGGTCACTCTATAACATTTCGGCGAAAGAACGATAAAATAATTACAGAAAAGCATAATTATTGGAAACCGAAGCGGAAGAGGAAGATGAATCTCCGTTCGCAGCTAGAATACAAAGAGTTGTTTGTAAATACATTACAGGAATGTATAAAGGATCTTCTGCGCTCGGAGCAAGTGGGAATTACATTGAGCAGTGGATTGGATTCCTCTGCTGTTGCATGTATTGCTGCAAGTCTGCTGGAAAACAAACAAAAAAGCTTATATAGTTTTACCTCAGTTCCTTTAAAAGACTATCAAGGAGAAGATAATCCATATTTCATTACGGACGAGTCGGAAGGTGTAAAAATGATATGTGAAGCATATCGGAACATCAGACCGGAGTTTGTCCGTTGTGAAGGAAAAAATTCGTTTTCGGAATTACGAAGATTGGTACGACTATTGGAATTTCCTCATAAATCCAGACAGAATATGGTCTGGTTGGATGAAATATATGAAAAGGCGTCCCAAAAAGGTTGTAGAATCATTCTCAAGGGACAGTATGGGAATTCCACAATTTCATATGGACGAATACTGACAAGAGTATATGATGATTTATTACATATGAGATGGCGGAGCGCCTATAGGGAAATGGCAATGTTTTGCCGGCGTCACAAAATATCAAAGAAACGGGCTTTGAAAGCTTTTATCACAGAGATTAGGAATAAAATAATCAAGCCTTATACTCATATGGAGTCTACGTTGATTAAAAAAGAGCTTTTGGATAAACATGGTGTTCTAAAAAAAATAAATCGTATAATGCGATTAAGTGGCGGAACAGAAATGGATTCCAGAAGTCAGAAAGAACGCTACATGTATGATTTGACAGCGTTATCACAGCTCGGAGCTTTGGATACAAGATTTGGACTGATGCATGGGCTGATAATACGAGATCCATTAAAGGATAAGAGGATGATTGAGCTATGCTATAACCTCCCGGTAAAATGTTTTGTACAAGAGGGAACAGAGAGAACTTTGGTGCGAAAGTATATGCAGGGAATTATTCCTGATGGAATTCTTAATATAACAAATCGAAGGGGATTACAAGGAGCGGACTTTCGATCAAGAATAGTGGAAGTTTGGGAAGAAATTCAAGGCGATGTGTTAAATGCTGTGGAAAATCCTAGACTAGAACAATATTTTAAAAAAAAGAAACTGGAGCAACAGATAAATGATATTAAGTCCGGTGAAATTTTTGTTTCCGAAGAAAAAATAGTTATAATGCTGATGTTATGCAGTTGTTCTTTCTTTTTAGATGAATTCGGTGCAAAATGTTCATAACAGGTGTTTCATCAAATGAATTCTTACAATCATGTTAGAAAACTTTACAGGATTTTCGGACTGTGATAACATTTCAATATCGAAATAGACATATGAATGGAGGAATTCAAATGAAAGAATGGAAAGAGCCTACAATGGAAGAATTAGAATTAAAATGCACTGAAAACGGTGCTACTGTTTTAACCAGTATCGACGAAGTCAGAGTAGACGAGAACGGTAGATATTGGTTCAGCTTTAGTGATAAGAATAAAAAGTAATAAAGAATAGTAACAAGTGAAATAACAGCCGGAGTTAATGAGTTTCCTTACTCATTATCACCGACTGTTATTTTGTTAAGAATAAATGAGATATACAGCATTCGTTTCATCAAATAGACAGTTCTAAAGACATTATGTGTGTGTTAGAGAGTGACTAAGATTTGTAGGGTTAGAGGGTGACTTGAATTACTATTGACATAAAAGGGATAATCATGCACTATTATAATAAATAAATTTACTTAGGAGATAATTTTGATGGTTACCGATGATTTGCTTGTACTACTAAAAAGTGCTATTTTAAAAACAGAAGCGACAGGTCTTTCAAATCAATTAGAATGGGTATCAATCTATAAGAGTGCTTGCCTCAATAATATAGCAATGGTAATATATTCATCGATTTGTAAGCTTCCGGTACATATACAACCTGATGCTAAATTAGTCGATGAGTGGAGAAATTGTGCTATCCAAGCCGGAATCCATCAAATGAAACAGAATATAGAAACGCAAAAGCTGTTGAATGGATTAGCAGAGCTTTTCATAAAACCAATCATATTTAAAGGAGCTGCATTGGCGATTTTGTATCCGGAACCGTTAATGAGGGTATCCGGAGATGTTGACATGTTAGTGAAAGAAGAAGATCGCAGTACACTGATAGATTATTTAATTAATAATTCTTTCGATTTGGTTGAAGAACAGTGGAATGGAGATGTTTTGGAATATTGCTCAAAACGGGGATTGAAAGTTGAGTTTCATTTCAGCTTATGGGAAGGCTATCATGGTAAAAGAATAAACCTATTAGAAAGTATGCATATAATTGATCATACGATTCGAGTTAAGTGGATGGAAGGTGAACTAGAGACACTGGATTATGAAGCACACCTTATATATCAGATTTATCATTTGGTGAAACATTTTTCCTTGGAGGGTATTGGATTAAGGTATTTGGCTGATCTTACTCTGTATGTAAATGCATACCTGGATAAGTTGAATTTTATATCTTTTTGGGAGAAACTTCAGGTTTTAGGATATGAAGACTTTTGTACTGCATTGTTTACGATTTGTGTGAATAAGCTAGGAATGAATGAGAAAGCTCTATATAATTCAACTAAAGCGAGTGATGATATAGTAAGAGACTTGCTGGAAGATATATCAAAGGTTGGATTTTTAAATAACAGTGATAACGAATCATGGAACACATTGAATATCATGAAACCATACTTGATGGGAGAAAAAGATTTGTCAGGTGATAAATGGAGAATTGAGTTGGCAGTGTTGTTTCCTAGTAGATATTTGATTCAGAAAGACTATCAATATTTAAATAAATCATCACTTTTGTTACCGATTGCATGGGTTCATAGAGCTATTCGTCATTGTTTCTTTACAGAACACGCTAACACTGTACCTAAGTTATACAAGGCACAAAATAGGCTTAAATTAATGAAGAGAATGAAATTGATAAAAAAAATTTAAGCCTGAACCATCAAAAATCGATAGGTTCATGCATTATTGGTTAAAAGACAGAAGCAAACTGTGGAGAGGACATATCGTTTAAATCCTATCCGACCATAGGCCTAATTACCTAGTGCAAGGAGCGGAATATAAATTGACAAAAGACAGCAGAGATGCTAGTCTTAAGAAGAGACAAAAATTGAAGAATATTAAAAGATAATAGCAAACTTACCGAAAAGTAAGGACGCAAAGCTAAAGGGTCTAAGGTCTAATGACTATGACTGCCAGTTGCCTAATTAATGTATTATAGTTAGACTACTGCATATATTTTTATGTAAGTGGTCTTTTTTTATTTCAAAGAAGGTTATTCACAAAAAAGAATAAATAAACACCCAAAATATAAAAAAACATGTTAATAGCAAACTTATCGAAAGGTAAGGACGCAAAGCCAAGGGTCTTCAATCCAAAAGGATTATGACAGCCAGTTGCCACGGTTTTTGATGTTGATTGAATCTCGTATGAAGAGAATCTTTATCTATCAAAAATCAATATCGATATTTAAGGGGGATATATTATGAAATTTTATCAGTCAATTCTGAAACAAATTGTTCTTATCGCATTGTGTATTGTGTTTCTTTCGAATATTTCGATTACCGGAGTTGCATTCGCAGCAGCGGAAATTCCGACTAACGCTTCAGATAGTGATGTGGTATATGTAAAAGATTTTGGTGCTTATGGTGATGGTGTTCACAATGATACTTTAGCAATCAATAGTGCTTTGAATTCTGGTGCTGCTGTGGTTGTTTTTGATGAAAATGCAAGTTATAAGACTACAGACTGTATTATGATGAAAACATCAGGAGTTAGAATAGTAGGTAATAATGCAACTCTTTTTACGGATAATGATTACCGTAGTCGTTCGAATTATTATGAATGGTACTTTAATGTTGTTGCAAATGACATTACGATTGAAGGATTAAATATATTAGCAAAAGAAACTATATTAGTTGGTTATAAAACGCAGTTTACTATTCGTTTAGCATCAAACGTAGTTGTTAATAATTGTACCTTCACTGTTCCTTCTACTGTGTTATCCGATGCATTCACACATGATATTGAATATAGTAACGCTGACGTTTATACAGGATGGCATAATGTCAAAATCACAAATTGCGTATTTACACAATTGGCAGATACAAAAGCCGGCGGAAATTGTGGTTTCCGTGATATCTGGAGTAAAGGTGCAGATACTGCATTGTTTGAAAATAATGTTTGTATTTCCAATAGCCATGATGAAATATTTGCTTTATTTTCTTCTGAGGCAAAAATTAGTAATATCACGGTAAATAACAATAAATTCACTGGTTTAGATGGAACAGTCTGTGCGAACCGAACTGTTGGTATTACCTTGGGATATCCTAATAATCGGGGTATTGAGGGCGTTGTATTCACTAACAATACAATTGATATGAAATCAAATTATTCAATGTTTACACTAGGTGACTCAACCAATGTTTTAATATCAAATAATACAGTTTCATATGAATCACTTGATACCATTTGTACCGCATATATTCTCAGAGGAAACACTTTAAAAGATAACAATGTTACAATGGCGAAAAACAATATTAGCGTTACTGACAATATAAACGGCCGTTTTGGCGGTTTGATTTCAGGATATGCAACATTTTCTGATAATACTGTTCTTGTTAATGCTACTGTTACAAATGCTCTTTTTGATTCGAATGCAAGTGCTACCAAGAATAATATTACCGTAAATGGTGCTGCAAAACGTATCTCAACAAGTATTAAAGAACTAACAGATAATTCAATTATATTAAACAATTCAATTACTACAATGTTTGAGTTTTACAATAAAACATTCACCTATGATACCTCGATTACCGGTAATACCATTACTTGTAACAAGAAAACTGACACCAATGATGCATTATTAATGCTTAATGGAACAAAATTGAATGGCTATTTATTAACAGTAAGAGATAATACGATTACAGTAGCAGGTGATACGGCGAAAACGTTATACTATATCAATTTGATTGATACTACGTCGCAGGTTATTGAAATCGCAAATAATTCTATAAGTGATTACACTAAGACATACATATCCAGTAAATGTTCGAGTATTTGTGACATTGCTAAATAGTAGTGAAGTTTTTATTCATCAACTTATTTACCTTCTTTACTAATTCTCATATTAACTTGGTGTATAAGGATGTCCCAAAATAATGATTGATATCAACATTATTTTGGGACATCCTTTTGCTATTAATTACTACATATATTAACAAAAACTACAATATTTCCTTATATATATTCGTATTTTACTAATTTTCGTGACACTAAAACCATATTATGGTATAGTATTTGAGTAATATGATAATTTGACTATAATTTATCAAAACCATATTAAAATTTGCATTTATAAAATATTAACATGGTCAGGGAATATAAGATTTAAGAATGTTTCATATTATCCTTCGATATGTTTTTGCTGTAATTAATTAAGTTTTACTAAGTAGTGGTTTAAGTAATTCTGATAAAGTTAATTTAGTACAAGAGAGTGAAGACACAAATATGATGGAACCTATAGTATCAATTATAGTACCGATTTATAAAGCAGAAGAAGTAATCAAACGTTGTGTTGAAAGTATCAGAAATCAGTCTTACACCCGGCTTGAAATTATTTTGGTTGATGATGGCTCACCGGATTCGTGTGGGATATTTTGTGACCACATAGCCAAAAAGGATGGGCGTATTATTGTTGTACATAAGCAAAACGAGGGAGTTTCTGCAGCTCGAAATACAGGTATTCAGGTTGCTAATGGGAAGTACGTTCAGTTCGTTGACAGTGATGACTATATCAGCACGGACTATATATCGCGTCAAGTTGCCAAAATTGAGGAAAACAATGCGGATATACTAATATGTGGATATGTTAGTATTAAAAATGATGAAATGGAGATACGTAATCTAATCGAGAAGAAATATGAGAGCCTAATAGAGTTTCATCATGAATTTTTGAATTTATATAATGGGTGGTTCATTAATGCAGTGTGGAACAAAATGTTTCGACGAGAACTGATTCAATGTAATTTTAATGAGTCAATGTCGGTTGGGGAAGATCTTCTGTTTAACCTGGATTATTTGAAGAAGTGTAAGCGAATTTTATTAAGTGATATAACAGGTTATTATTATACCGTTGCGCAAAATTTGTCCCTTGCGAGAATATATGATATAAAAAGAATTGAATTAGTAATTTTTCTTCATAATCGTGTTGTTGAGTTCTGTAATCAATTAGGTGATTATTTAAATAATGAGATAATACAAGATAAGGTTTTTGCAACCCAAATCAGGCTTTATATAGTGAATTTAATTAGAGTTAATAGCATATCAAAGCATGATAAAATTGAGATTATCAATCATGCGATACATAATAAAATTGTAATAAACGGATTTAAGGTTCCGGGATTAAAAAAAGAAGAATTGCTTTTAAAACACCTTATGAAGTTTAAAAATGGTAGGTTGTTATATGAGATATTAAAGCGGATAATAAAACACTAAAAAATTGTTGGGAAGGTATTTTAATTAGTATTTATTATATAGCCAAATTGGTAGTAGGAGCTATCTATTTGAGCCTATGAGTAATAAGTAAGGAATGTTTTGGTAAAAATCATGAGAAAAAGATGCAATAAGCGTTCGAAAATTTATTTGACATGGTAAAGCATTCCAATTATAATCAATACATAATAGCGAAAATTGTAACCTTTTCAAATTGTTTGCTATATTATGGTGAAATATGTGGGACCTCTCTTATGCTGCATTTGTAGATAATACATATACTGAACCTAATTCTTGGTAGTAAGGTAAATGTGGTTATATTATTTGTAAGTTAATTGTTAACTTTCAATCAATAATAATTAACATGTCACTTCTTGAAGTTAATATGGTAAAGCAAATAGACTAACAAGTTAAGCGGTTCAATTTCAAATTCTCTGATAATAAGATAAGATTTTTAAAGATAAGAACCAATTAAAAATGAACAAAAAGATATAATAATTAAGAGAATAAAGCAAAAAAAGACAAGATCTAATGCGAAAATTTCAGTTTATTATATATACAGGAGGGAATAATGGAAAACGAAATAATGGATAAAGTAATACAGATCGATCTAATCCGTTGTATGAAGGCGGTGCTAGCAAAATGGTGGATAGTTGTTCTTTGTTCTTTTGTGGCATTTGTAGGTGCATATTTGTATTCGTATCCGGCTCGGAACAATGTATATAAGGCATCAACTACGTTATATAGTGTTACAGATGGATCATATGAAAGTACAGTAAGTGCAGCTTATTTTTTAAGTACATATGCAGATGTTATTACCAGCCGAAAGGTTACAGAAAAAGCAGCTTCTTTATTAGGGGATAATTCAATCACATGGCAGGATATTCAAAATGTGATCCAAGTGAATTATTCATCTGATTCAACCATTGTAGAGATATCTGCATATTCATTAGATGAAGATTTTGCAGTTAAGGTTGCTAACGGAGTTGCCAATGCATTTATAAGCGAAATTTCAAGTATGACCGGTCGTAATTCTGTACAATTGCTAGACAGCGCATATTCGGCAAGCGTTTTCAAAAATGCCAGTTTTGAAAAGTTTAAAATTAGATGTTTAGCTACTCTTGCAGTAATGGTGATCACCATTATGATTATAGTGTTGCGTGAAATATTTGGTTCAAAACTTTATTACATCGATGACCTTAGGCTGGAAGATGATATGGAAATTATAGGAATCATACCAAACCATGAAAAATAAAAAGGGGTAAATTATGAAAAAACTCTTAGATTTTTATCGTAATTCTGAACAATATGTAAACGATGCTTATGATAATGTTATCGTTGATATTAATATGAAGAAACAAGAGATGGGATATCAGTCATTTATTTTTTGTGGCTGCGAACCGGGTGTAGGAGCTACGACGCTTTCAATCAGTATAGCTATCTCAATGGCGGTATCTGGATGGAAAACCGTGCTTATCGATGGAGATATGAGAAAAAATGCACGGCATAAAAGACTCAATACAGAAGCTGAAGCTGGTTTGGAAGAATATCTATCCAAGGAAGAATCTTACGAAAAAATAGTCTATGAGACTAATCACAACAACTTGTATTACATTCCTGGAGGAAGTGGGGCAACGAATCCGATTAGCTTGTTATGTGCAAATCGTATGAATGAATTAATGGAGCAATTGAAAATGGATTATGATTATATTATTATCGATATGCCATCAATTGCTACATCTGTAGATGCCAAAATCGTAGCAAAAAAAGTTGATTATATCGTTTTAGTGGCTGCTTATGGACAGACCGATTTAAGGAGTATCAGAAAGGCGAAAAAAGTATTAAATCGAACCGGCGGTAATGTAATGGGTATTATAGTGAATAAAGTTGGCACATCTGCGTACAAACGTGTAATGAAAAATTATGACTACTTTATGAACAAAAAGTATATTACCAAAAAAAAGAGAAGAAAAGTGTGACAATAAATAAAAATAACAATTAATGATTTAAGGAGATAACAAAGTTGTAACGGATGATAGTCCGTTACTTTCTTGTATATTACGATGGAAAAATCACAGGAACCTTTTATGAGGATTTTATTGTTAATGTGAAAAGATAGGTGGTGCTGTATATGTCGAAAATAAAGGGATTGCAGAATAAAAAATCTCTACGGATTGCAATGTTAGGACATAAAAGAATCCCATCCAGAGAAGGTGGGGTCGAAGTAGTTGTAGAAGAATTGGCGGCACGTATGGCTAATGATGGTCATGAAGTGGTTTGCTATAATCGTAGAGGGCATCATGTTTCAGGAAAAGAATTTGATTCAAAAGGTACGGTAGAAACATACAAAGGTATAAAAATAAAATCGGTTTGTACTATCGATATTATGGGTTTAGCAGCTATGACATCTTCGTTTTTTGCTGCTCTATCTATTGCTTTTGGAAGATATGATATTGTTCACTTTCATGCAGAGGGTCCATGTGTGATGTTATGGATACCCAAATTATTTGGTAAACGTTGTATAGCTACTGTTCATGGGTTGGATTGGCAAAGAGACAAATGGAAAGATGGATTTGGCTCTAAATATATCAAATTTGGTGAGAAAATGCTAGTGAAATATGCAGATGAAATCATCGTGTTAAGTGATGGGGTTAAGAAATACTTTTATGATACCTACCATCGGGAAGTTACATTTATATCAAATGGCATAAGTCGACCAATAAAAAGAGAAGCAAACCTAATAAAAAGTGAATTTGGTATTGATAAAAATGACTATTTTTGTTATTTGGGACGTCTGACTAATGAAAAAGGAGTTCACTACTTAATTGATGCATATAAACAGATAGAAACAGATAAAAAACTTGTAATTGCCGGTGCTTCTAGCGATACCGATGATTATGTGAAGATGCTTCATGAGTTGACTGGAGAGGATGAACGGATCATTTTTACCGGCTTTGTTCAAGGAGAAATTCTTGATGAAATCTATAGTAATGCTTACACCTATGTGCTTCCATCAAATCTGGAGGGTATGCCGCTAAGTCTTTTAGAAGCAATGAGTTATGGTAATTGTGTGATTGGTTCTGATATCAATGAAATTGCCGAAGTTGTTAAAGAAAAAGCAATTCTGTTTCAGAAAGGTAATGTGAAGGATTTAGCAGAGAAGCTTCAGATGGTATCAGATCATCCGGAGCTGGTTAATGAATATAAAGCAATGGCATCAGACTATATTTGTGATAAATATTGTTGGGATGATGTGACAGCTCAGACACTACAGCTATATACAAAACACCTATTGGAGGGTATGTATGATTCGAGTATTACAAGTAGTGAATAACATGCATAGGGCTGGACTTGAAACCATGTTGATGAATTATTATCGGCACATGGATCGTGAAAAAATTCAGTTTGATTTTCTGACACACCGACCGGAGAAGGATGATTATGACGAAGAGATAGAGAGTATGGGCGGTGTAGTTTATCATGCACCAAGATTATATCCTCAGAATTACTGTGCATATCTTAAATACATGAAACGGTTTTTTTCTGAACATCCGGAGTATAAAATTATGCATTCTCATATTGACACAATGAGTTATCTTCCTTTGCTTGCGGGAAAAAAAGCCGGCATTCCTATTCGAATTGCCCACAGTCATAATACTTCCATTGATAAAGATTTCAAGAGGTTTCTAAAGCAATATTTTAGGAGTAGGATTACGACGGTTGCCAATCAATACTGCGCTTGCGGAGAAGAGGCCGGACAGTTTTTGTTTCAGGGTAAAGAGTTTGATGTTATACCGAATGCAGTAGATTCCAAACGTTTTTCTTATCAGGAAGAGATCAGAAAAAGGAAGCGTAAAGAATTGAAGATGACTGATCAATTGATCGTTGGACACGTAGGACGAATCTCATATCAGAAGAATCATAAATTTATTATTAAGATTTTTTATGAAATACTTAAAATACGAAATGATGCAATATTACTATTAATTGGAGTTGGTGAAAAGGAAGAGGAAGTGAGAAAGCAGATACATCAACTTGGTATTGATAATAAAGTGATGTTACTTGGAAACCGAAGCGATGTCAATGAACTATATCAGGCAATGGATGTGTTTCTACTTCCTTCATTATTTGAGGGAATACCTGTTGTTGGTGTGGAGGCTCAATTTGCAAACCTGCCCTGTTTCTTTTCGAATAGAGTACCGAAGGAAGTGGGTTTTTCGGGGAAGTGTAAATTCATTGATTTAAATGTAAGTGAAACTTTATGGGCGAATACCATAATTGATTGTTATCAAGAGTGCAATCCACGTTCAGATTGCAATGAAAGTCTGAAGAATAGTCATTATGATATTAAGTGGGCAAATAAAAAGCTAGAGGACTATTATTTCAATTTCCAAATCGATTCTAAGAGGGCAGAATAATGGATAAGTTATATGAAAAAATATACAGAAGAATTCATTTGAAAACGATAGCCGCGATCTTAACAGTAATATATTTTGTGCAAACTTATATTAAATATTGCATCAAAAGTTTTAAGAATAGTATTCCTTCGGAATTATCTCTAGAGAAAGCAAATAAGCGGATATCAGATATTTATAATACACCGGTAATTAATACACAAGAATTCACCTATACTATGCTCGAACATGACCCCAGGGTTGATCTTTCAATTATTGTTCCTGCATATAATGTTGCTGATTATGTCATAGATTGTCTGGATTCGATATGTAACCAGCAAACGGGGTATGCTTTTGAAGTGATAGTCGTTAACGATGGAAGCACGGATTCGACAGAAGTTCTTTTGGAGGAATATCAAAAGAATCATGATATTAGATTATATAAACAAGAAAACCAGGGGAACAGCGTTGCGCGCAATAGGGGTATTGAAATAGCATATGGAAAGTACATTTTATTTGTAGATTCGGATGACTTATTATTACCGGGAGCAATTGAGAACCTATTACATATGGCAGTTGAAGCAAATGCGGATATCGTTCAAGGTAGTTATTATCGCTTTTCTGGTAAAAGGGATTATTATCAAGAATTTATCATACCAGAAAGGGAATTGGATAAAAAAAGCAAGGATATCGATTATATAATGGGTTTTCCTTGGGGGAAAATATACAAGCGTGATTTATGGAAAAAGGTAAGATATCCTGTTGGGTGCTGGTTTGAAGATACGGTGGTTAAATGTATCGTTTTATACTTGGCGGATAAGGTAATGACTTGTAACAAATTAGTATATGCATATCGAGTTAATGAAAAAGGGTTAAGTTTCGATTCAAAAAAGAAAGTTAAAGCGTTAGATGTTTATTACGTTATTGAGAAAATATTTGCATCCGCATACCAGAATAATATATTCATAAATTATAATCCTTACTTTTGTGAATGGTTTTATAAAGTTCAGATTACAGGTCTTTTATGGAATCGAATACAATTCTTTGAGGATGAAATCAAAGAAAGTATTTTTATCATGACAGCAGACATGATAGTTAGGTATGGTTTGAATTGTACAAGTCAGAATCGCTTGACTCAAAAAATTAATAAATCATTTTGTGAACATAATTATGAAAAATGGAAAATATATGCTCAGTACTTAAGCTATCGCGTTTAGATTTACTATATGAAAGGATTATTATGAGAGTAATTGTGATTACAAGGCACGCCATTTCAAATTATGGTTCTATATTACAGACAATTGCGACACAACAATCAATTGAAAAACTGGGACATGAATGCAAAATCCTTGATTATATTCGCGAAGACGAGCTACTTAAGAATTCAATGCGTACGGACTTGGCGAAAAAAGCAAAATGGAACAAGAATTATGCGACCAGGGCGCTTTATAAGATTATTCGTTTGCCTGAGAATAAATGTATGGACATTCGTTTTTCTTCAATGAGAAAGAAGTATTTGAAACTTACAGGATGGTATAAATCACTGGAGGATTTGAAGAGTGTACCGGATGCGGATGTCTACCTTACAGGTAGTGATCAAGTCTGGGGGCCGGTTCAAATGGGTGGATATGATGGGAGATATTTTTTGGATTTCGTTCAAGATGACAAGAAGAAGGTTTCCTATGCTGCAAGTTTTGGCAAGACAGATATCACAGAAGAAACCAAAGATTTTTTTTATCGATTACTATTAAGATATGATAAAATTACTGTTAGGGAAAAAACCGCTGTTAACATCATAGATAATTTGAATTTGGAAGCGGAGCAGGTTCTTGATCCTACACTATTATTAGAAGCATCTGAGTGGATGAAACTTATTCGTAAGTTACCAAAGAAAAGATATGTTTTAGTGTACGCAATACATAATAACAGACGATTGGATCAATATGCAAAAGAATTTGCCAAGAAAGCCGGGTTGCCACTTGTACGCATTACCCCACTGATACATCAACTCATGCGTGGAGGAAAAATTATCTGGTTACCGGATATAGGAAAATTTTTATCTTATATTAAGAATGCAACTTTTCTTATTACGGATTCTTTTCATGGAACAGCATTTGCAATCAATTTTGGGACTCAATTTGTTGAGGTGTTACCAAATAATGGAACAGACAGTAGGAACATGAGTATATTGGAGCTGACAGGATTGAAAGATCGTGTTGTAATCGATACGAACGATTTCAGTTATATTGAAAAAGAAATTGATTATAAGCCGGTTAATGCGATCATCGATCTGGAAAGAAAAAAATCCATCGAAATTTTAGGTAGAATGATTCAAGAGTGACTTATATAATTTGAAGTATTATAACCATAGACACTGATATCCGGTTTCCTGATTACTACATCAGAGTAGAGTGGACGAGGGAGGAACTTGCATGATAGAACTATATCATAATAAAGAAGATTGCTGTGGATGTGGAGCCTGTGTTAGTATTTGTCCCCAAAATGCAATTTCCATGCAAGAGGATGAAAATGGATTCATTTATCCATTTCTGTCGGAAACATTATGTATAGGATGTCGTTTGTGCAAGGAAGTATGTGCATATCAAAACCAATTAAGTTTGAATACTCCTAAGGAAGCATATGTCGCTGCATCCAAAAATGATAAAAACATTGTTGAATCTGCTTCCGGTGGTATTTTTGCAGAAGCAGCAACCTACATCATTAAGAACGACGGTATTGTATTTGGAGTAGCTTTTGTCAAAGAGAACAGTAGACTAATACCTCAGCATATAGGAGTTTCAAGACTGGAAGACCTAAAACTCTTACAGGGTTCCAAATATGTTCAAAGCGATATGCGGAATTCTATGAATCAGGCAAAGAAATACCTTGATAATGGTCGACATGTATTATTTTCCGGCACACCGTGTCAAGTAGCTGGATTGAAGGGTTTCTTAAAGAAGGATTACGAGAATCTTATTACAATGGATATTATCTGTCATGGAGTTCCCAGTTCACAGATGTTTAATGACTTCTTGCAGTTGAATTATAACAAAAAAAATTATGATGTTGTTGACTTTAAATTTCGTGATAAATCTTCAGGTTGGGGTGAAATGGCTCGTTTGGATTATTTTGATAGAAAAAACAAACTAAAGCATAGGTTAATTCCAGCACATACCAGTTCGTATTTTCATTTTTTCTTGAAGACGCAAATATGCCGTGAGAACTGCTATAGTTGCAAATATGCTTGTGAGAAAAGGACGGGAGATATAACGATAGGTGACTATTGGGGTATAGGACAAGAACATCCAGAACTCTTGTCAAACAGCGTGTATAGTGAAATGAAAGGAATATCCTGTGTAATGATAAGTACCAGCAGAGGAGAAGTTTTCTTTCGCTCACTTAATAGTCAGATATATGCTGATTTATCAAAATTTGAAAAGATATCAAAACATAATGAGCAGTTGAGAGAACCTAGTAAAAAGGGAAAAGATTATCAAGAAATATTCCGTCTATATCCAAGGTATGGATATCAAGCGGTAGAAAAATATTACAAACGAAAATACTTTATAAATATTATACTTCATGTGATTTATAATAAAATTCCTTTGCCAATGCGGAAAAAAATAAAAAAATTACTGAGATAAAGAATATAAATGAGAAGTGGAGTTTAATATGAAGTACAAGTATAAGCTGAATTTTTTTTCAACAGGGCTACATAATATTAAATTGCTACTGTTTATTATGTACAATTTGACTTATGTTTTGTATATGACAGGATTTATGAGTCGAAGCATTAATTTTACTTTGTTATTTGTATTTATATTGGTATGTATGATAGAATATATGTTGAAAAATGATTGGGTATTAGGTAGACAAGGAGATTTGTTTTGGCCGGAATTTAGAAAAGCCATGGTTATAGTCTTTGCTTTCTTCCTTATTTCGATTTCAATTCAGATATGGCATGGAGATGTTCAATTATATCTCTATACGGAGCTTTTATATAATATAATACCCCCATTATTAGCGTTCTTTTGGATTAATACTTCATATGTTACGGAAAGGTATACATACTTCATTATATTCTTATTGCGATATACAAGTTATTTTTTTATTGCTGATTTTCATAATTTATCCTTAAGTAATATATTCATGATTTCATGGGATGATTCAAAATCTTCTGTTTTTGAAACACCTTATGCACACGATTTGTTTTTTATGGAAATTATATTTTTATATTTTGGTAAGAAGAAACTGGCATTTTTTAGTATGTTACTCTGCATGCTTTACTTTAAAAGAATTAGCTTTATACTATCAATCGTTGTTTATGTGGTATATATCCTACTTATTAATAGAAAATATTTCGGAAAAATGTTTAATAAATGGCAACCGGTAAAAAAATTCATTCGATATGCTGTATTTATTGCTATGTGTATCATGCCATTTTTTATTAATTGGGTAGTATCAGATGCAGGAATATTGTTTTTCCGTAAAAGGTTTGATTTGAATTTAAATGAATTTACAACCGGCCGAATCGGAGTAATCAAATATACAATTGCCAACATTGGTCATTTTAATGGATATGGAAGTTCGGATCATTTCTTAACTACAAGTCGGTTAGAAGTATATAGAAAATTAGGAAGCATGCATTGTGATATCTTAAAACTCTACTTGGAGACTACAATCGTGGGGGTGGTCGTATATATTTATGAGATGGTGGAAATAGCAAAGAAAAATTGGTTGATTTTCATTATGTTAATGTATATCTTTATTGAATTAATAGCTTCACATTTCTTGGATTGCATAGGCTTGTTTAATATGTTTTTCATGTTTGCTGCTATGGTATACGCAGAGAAACATACGGTTTTACATTCAGAAATAACTAGATGAGTAGGGGGGACTTGTGATGAAAATAGGCATTATAACTGGTTATTATAGTGAAAATAGTGGGACTTTATTGCAAGCCTACTCAACTGGAAGAATTATTAATCAGTTGGGTTATGAAACGGTTTATATTTCAACAAGAAATAAGTACTCAACACATTCGATAAAGTACACAATCGGACGTTTTATCAAAGAATTACTTCATGGAAAAGTAAATAATGCGATCACAGCCATTAAGAAATATCATAATTTCGCCCCAATAATTAAACAATTCAATGTAATTGATATCGAAGATGTAACCAATTATGGAGTAGAGAAATTTGTAGTGGGTAGTGATACGGTTTGGAATGTTGAAGATCGGTATTTTAAAGAAGCACATAAACAGTATTGGCCTATGGTCGATAATATTAAGGTCGTTTCATATGCGGCGGCTATTGGAAACTGTAGTTTGTCTACATTTGAGCAACTTGATTATCCGCGGAAATGTTTGAATAATATGGATATGATTTCTGTGAGAGATAATTATTCGAAAGGAGTAATTGAAGCCGTTGCTGATAAACCAGTGACAGTGGTATGCGATCCTACAATACTAATTGATTTAAAAGAATTTGATGTTTTTAAGAAAAAAATATACACTCCCCAAAAATATATTTTAGTATATATTTTCGAAGAACTAGATATGAAAATAGTGAATGAAATAGTGACATATGCAGAAAAAAACAATATGCAAATTATTTCATTGGGTAAACAATTTAAATGGTGTAACCGCCAAGCTACAATTTCGGTAGAAAATTTTATTTCGTATTATAGTAATGCTGAATATGTAATTACAAATACATTTCATGGAAATGTATTTGCAGTTTTATATAAAAAACAATTTATTTGTGCCCCTTGTGAAAAGATAAAAGTAATTGAATTACTTGCGAGCTTCGGACTAGGTTACCGAAGGATTTCTTCCGCTGAAGATATGAAAATTGTTATTTTACAACAGATTGATTATGAACAGATTGATCTTAAGGTTAAAGAACTAAAGATGCATTCGATGCATTTCTTGACGGCATCGTTAAAAATATAGAACGAGGTATTTAGTATATGGCGAATCAATTTAAAGAAAAGGGAAAAATTAAAATTGCCATTGATGTAATTAGGACTTTTTGGGAATATTACCTTGATGCATTGTATTATAAGAGATATTCAATGTTAATGAATAAATCTCCTAAAAATTATGAATACCAGATTTTGTTGCGCTTACACGGTCTCGAAAAGGGAATTTGCATGCCAGATTCAAGGAAGTTTGGTCAAGAAAAAATTGAAGTACTTATTGATATCATGAGTAAAGCGAAAATTATTGGTGAAGTAACCACAGGTTATCTTATGGCAGAAGGAATTATTCGAGAGTGGATTGAGTTATTTGAAAAAAATCATTGGACGGATGATCCTGTCTATCAAAAAGTGAAATTGAATTATAATGAGATAGTTTCTGATGACGCAATTGATAGTGGAATAATTCGAATAAACAAGGAACAGATTTTAGAAAAGGTAAATGGAAATTTTAGCGATTTGTGTTATTCACGACATAGTACCAGAAGATATTCTTCAGTTCCCTTAAAGAATAGCGATATTGACGAATGTATATCTTTAGCGAAAATGAGCCCTTCAGCCTGTAATAGACAAATGTGCAAAATTTATTGGATTGAAAGTGAACAGTTACGTTCTGTTATGGAATCTATTGGTTTAGGATTATCCGGCTTTTCAAAAGAAACGGCTAATTATTTGGTTATTACGTTTGATATGAAAGCGTTTAATTATTATGGTGAACGTGACCAAGGTTATTTTAATGCTGGGCTGTTTGTAATGAACTTTACATATGCTCTTCATTATAAAGGAATAGGCTCTTGCTGTTTGCAATGGGGACAAGCGCATTCCGTTGAGAAAAAAATTAAAAACATATTAAATATACCTCAGGATGAAAAAATAGCAGTTGTTTTAGCAGCAGGTTATTATGATGATGAAAATATTGTTCCCTTGAGCCATCGAAGAGATAATGAAGAAATTTTGTACAGACGTTAGAATTGAGGTGGCATTATAAGATGAATACGAAAAAGAATTATCTTTATAATATAGTATATAATGCTTTAGGGGTTGTAATCCCATTGATTACGGCTCCTTATATGTCAAGAGTTCTTGGAACTGATGGAATAGGAATCTATTCTTACTATTATGCTATTGCATATTATTTTACATTAATAGGTAAACTCGGATTAACAAATTATGGTACGAGAAAAATAGCAGAAGTGAAATCGGATCCGGAATTATTGAAAAAAACATTCTCTTCCATTTATTTTATGCAGATTATTGTGGCGGTTATTACATCCGTTTCATATTTCCTATTAGTAAGTTTTAGTTTTGATAAATATAAAATGATCGGATATGTTTTTGGTATTTGGATTGTTGGCATTATCATTAATATTGATTGGTTCCTTTTTGGACTAGAACGGTTTAAAGAGACTGCGACCAGAAATATTATTATCAAAGTAGTTCAATTAGTTGCGGTTTTTGTGTTTATCCATGATCAAAATGATGTATGGAAATATTGCTTAATCTCTTCTGTGGGGTATGCAATTGGATTTTTAGCGTTTTGGGATTTTGGAAAACAGTATTTGGTTTTTAGTGGAATAAAGATTAGGGGCATCTTGGTGCATATAAAACCATGTCTAATCTTAATGATTCCTGTAATTGCTTTGAATATTTATCGTTCTATGGATAAGGTTATGCTTGGAGCAATGAGTAACATGAGTGAAACTGGATTATACGATAGTGCTGAGAAAATCATCTATTCACTAACGTTATTCGTATCATCCTTAGGAACAGTGATGATGCCTAGGATGTCTTCTTTGTTATCCGAAGGGAAAAGAGATCAAGTTATTAAAGGTGTCAGAAATTCACTCATATTTATTGTATTTATGACTAGTGCAATGTGTTTTGGGGTACTATCTGTTTCAAAGTCTTTAATTCCTTGGTTTTATGGGCTTGATTTTGTAGGAAGTGTAGCTTTAATAAATCTTCTTGCAGTGACCTTAATCTTAATTGGTTGGGGTAATGTTATTAGGACGCAGTATATTATACCTGGGAAGAAAGATGAAATATATATTAAATCAATATCTTTGGGAGCAATAGTTAATTTACTAATCAATATATGGCTTATTCCTAAATATTCGGCAGTTGGGTCTTGTATTGCTACATTAGTCGCAGAAGCAGTGGTTCCTATATATCAAGGCATTCGACTTCGAAAAGAATTACAGCAGAAAAAATACATATTGGATTCAATGCCGTTCGTGGTTCTGGGATTGATTATGTTTTTGGTTTTAAAATGGATAGAAAGAGCGTTAGGAACAGGCACTTTGACAATGATGATACAAATTGTTGTAGGTTCGGCTATTTACTTGATTCCTTCATATTTATACATAAATAAGTTTTATCCTGAATTATTACCAAAATTCAACTTTAGAGGGAAGAAATAACAAAGAAATACAGCAGGTATGTTATTAATCGGTGTAAAAAGAAATGGCATTGTACATTTATTGGGAGACAAATATCATAATTAGGTGGGCTGAAATGGAAGAGCTAGGTAGGATGCTGCTGGGAATTGTATACAGAGAAAAAAGACTAATTTATTCTATGTTAATAATTATCTTCGTAGTATGGATTATTAATGGGTTTTGCAATAATTTAGTAGTCACTGGTTATACATTTAAGAGTAATAATCTACCAATAGATTTTGATGGGTATAAAATAGCGTTTATATCGGATTTTCATTGTAAGGAGAATGGAATACATGAAAGTGACCTAATATCCAAGATAAAAGATATGAATCCTAAAATGGTTGTTTTTACGGGAGATATGATAGACAGGGACCATCCGGATATAACCCCGGTAAAGGAACTTTTAGAGGGGCTGGATAGTAAGTACCGAATGTATGCTGTTGATGGAAACCATGAGTTGGATAATCTGGATAACTATAATCTACTAATACAACTATATAAGCAATATGGTGTTGTCCATCTGAATGGAGAAACAGATGCGATTACCGAAGGGCATTCATCAATCATAATTCAAGGACGACCTTATATGAATTATCTTACTCAGGACATATTGAAAAAACCAGATACCGATAAGTCCTTTTATATCCTTCTTTATCATGATGCGACAGCATTTCCGATTCTTTGTTCACTTGGATATGACTTAATACTAGCAGGGCATACACATGGAGGAATTGTTCGACTACCAATCATTGGAGGATTAATAAGTACAAAAGGTACATTGATTGCACATTATGAATCGGGTAGATATGATAAAAATGGAACGACAATGATTTCAAGTAGAGGGATTGGAGATGCAGTACTGCCTAGATTTTATAATAACCCAGAAGTGATATGTGTAACCTTAAAACGTACAGAAATCGGACAGAATTAGTAAGAACAAAAGAGGAAATTAGGAGGAGGAACTAATGGGAAAGTATAATAAAGATGTTAAGGCGAATTTCACTTATATGGCTAGTGATTTCGTGGTAGGAATATTGGCTGCCGTATTGGCGGGATTTTTTACAAAAATAGATATATTTCAATTTGATGGACGACATATTATACTATGTGTAGGTTTTAATTTAATTTGCATTTTTATGAATAAAGGTGCCAAACTGTATAATATAACATTATTCTTCTACCCGGACCGTATTTTTAAACTAATTACAAGATCCTTTATATTAACAACGGCGATAGTCACTACTTTAATATTCTATGTTGGAAATGCTAATATTGAGAAAAATTTCTTTTTGATTTTTCTTTTATATGAATATATATTCTTAATGCTAAGCGCATATTTAGAACGTTTGATTCGGAAGAATAACAATAGATTGAACCCAAGAACGCTTCTACTTGGCGACAAGGAAAAGTATATGAAATTTGTATCTTTTATTGAGAAGAGTAACATGAATTTGAATATCATTGGTTACGTTTCTTTGGATGAATGTGAGGGGTATCTTGGGAAAGCTGATGATCTAGAGGAAATCGTTCATGATAATGCGATTGATTATGTTTATATCATGGACAGCAAAAATGATGAGACTGATTTCAAACCGTATGTTGATAGTTGCATTGACATGGGAATTACTGTTGGCCTAATTGTGGATCATGACAGGAATATTGATGCACATAGTTATATTAGTAGTATTGGAACTTATCCTATGATTACTTATCATACAGTTGTGCTAAATAGTGGAGCCAAGGTGATGAAAAGAGTTATGGATGTTTTAGGAAGTTTTATTGCCATTCTGTTATTTTCACCTATTATGTTGATTGCCTCTATAGCAATTAAAATTGAGGATTTACAAGGACCAGTTGTTTTTAAACAAATACGAGTTGGTCAGAATGGTCGTCAGTTTTATATGTATAAATTCCGCAGCATGTGTACTGATGCAGAAGAAAAAAAGAAGGAACTTATGGACATGAACGAAATGGATGATGAGTACATGTTCAAAATAAAAGATGATCCTCGCATGACAAAGGTGGGTAAATTTCTTAGAAAGTCAAATATAGATGAATTGCCTCAACTTTTTAATGTCTTAAAAGGCGATATGAGCATGGTAGGAACAAGGCCACCAACACTGGATGAGGTTGCTAAATATAAAAGGAATTATTGGAGACGAGTCAGTATAAAATCTGGTATTACTGGTATGTGGCAAGTGAGTGGAAGAAGTAATATAACAGACTTTGAAAAAGTGGTCGAACTGGATATGATATATATAGATGAGTGGAATATACTGCTAGATATAAAGATTATCCTTAAGACCGTATTAAAAATGATTTTACGTAAGAATGATTCTTATTAGCAACATTTCATTATAATATTCGCTTTAAGCAATTGTCTAGGATAATAGCAGCTACACTTTTAGAGAAGGTTCAGTTACATAGGAAAGACAATAATATTATACATGGAACTGTTCAAGGATACGTATTTAAGTAAAAGCACTTTATAAACAGTACTACCGTCGTTTCCCTCTGCATACAATGTAACAACAACGATAATAAGGGGGAATGCGTTCCATCCAGTAGGAACGCAGACACTATGAAAGGCTATATAGAGGAACGTGCGGTTGAAATCGCGAATTTTATAATCGACAATAATGCGACTGTAAGGCAGACTGCAAAACAGTTCGGGATTTCGAAGTCAACGGTACATAAGGACGTAACAGAACGTCTGACACAAATCAACCCCTCCCTCGCAGAAAGAGCGCGGGTAGTCTTGGACCTCAATAAGTCAGAGCGCCATATCAGAGGCGGACTGGCAACGAAGGAAAAATATCTCCACAAAACGAGATTTAATCAGGCTTACTAATGTGAATAAAGAATTTTGAAGAACCAAAATTCTTGGGAAGAATAAGAAGATCGCACAGTGGTGCTACTTCCTTATTTTTCCGGGCTTTGTGCCTATAAAAGCATGGGCGCTAGAGAGAATTAAAGTACAATTTCACACCCCTGATTTGAGAGCCGTCGAAGGCGGTACATAGGAGCTAATGTGAAATGAAGAGCAATTTCACACTTAGTCCAAACTAATTCAAAGGATAGGCATGGACGTTAAAGTGAATACGTTTGTAAGTGAAAGAGATTGTCACCAAGGCATTCCTTGGGATAATCTCTTTCGCTTTGAAAAAAGCTTGCCTAAAATGGAAAATTACTATAAAATAAAGGAAAGGATTGCTTTATAAGCCCTTGGAGGGAACCAGTATGATACAGGCTTATAATTTGAGGGCGGGCCTTCCGGTTAAACGGGAAGTGCTTCATCTTGCTAAAAACAGAGGTGAATTAAAGCGGGTTTACGATAAAATCGTAAGCCTTAGTAGTTGTTCGCCTTTTTGTCTGGTCAACCTCTCACAGGAAAACAAGGATTATACAATAGGGATTAAAGAGGCTGCTCTTGAGCTGAAAGATAGAATAAATGATATGCAGGATCCGAAGGTCTCCGGATTTGGGAGTAAAGCCGTTACAGTAAGTGATGAGAGCATCATTTCGGCAAAGCTTTTAAATGAAGATACGAATTCACTACCTGAAACAATACAAATCAAAGTGAATCAGCTGGCCGATGTGCAAATCAATAGGGGTAAGGATTTATTGAATTCCTCTTTTGCGTTTCCGACCGGTAACTATGATTTTAGTGCATATGTAGGTGATGAATCCAGTCAAATAACCTTTACCCAGGAACGAAGGATGGGTAATCAGAATACGATGGATAATTTGGCGTATTGTATGAATCGTTCCGTACCCGGAATCAGTGTTGCTGTTGAGAAGGGAAATTCTAAGGATTACAGCAGATTCGTGATTGCAGCTAATATGACAGGCAGATTCGGGGATAAGAAATTCGCATTTGATGAGGGCACTTCAGATGGCGAAGGTATCGTAGATTTTTTTGGACTCAATCGTGTTGCAAAAGAAGCTACCACTTCGGATTTTGAATTGAATGGGACACAGAAGCAGACGGCTACCAATACTTTTAACCTTGAAAATTCTCTTCAGATAACATTAAAAAACAAAGGGGAGCAACCTGTAACTTTAATGATTACACAGGACAGCAGTAAGATACTTACGTCTGTGGACTCTGTTGTTTCTGCTTATAACAGTCTGATTATACTGGCCAAAAGCCGAATTGATAATAATGATGAACATTATAGTGCCAATAAATTGATGAGTGAAATGCAAAGTTTTGGGAAGGTATACCAAGATGAATTAGAGTCTGTCGGAATCAACATCGATGAAAACGGTATACTCTCCTTAAATAAGCAGGCAGCCGTGCAGTCAGCACAGGATGGTGGTATGGAGAGCTTGTTTACACGAAAAAACGGATTTATTGTTAGGCTAATCGATAAGGCAGAAGCCATTGCTATAAATCCGGTAGATTATCTTGATAAAACAATTGTACTGTATCCAAACAATGAAAAAACTTCATTTCACAATCCCTATGTAACTTCTATGTATAGTGGTATGTTATTCAGCTCTTATTGCTAAGATAAGAGCTTGTTTTTACATATTCACTTGGTGTAATTCCTAATCGTTTTTTGAAAATGCGGCTAAAATAATTAGGATCCTTATATCCTACCATAAAGCATACTTCTTTCACAGTTAAATTAGGGTTGGCTAATAACTCCTTTGCTCTTTTTACTCGCAACATGGACAGCCAGTCAATAAAATTAAAACCGGTTGTCTTTTTTATTAATTTGCTGAAATACTGGGGGCTGATATTAACTTGGGAGGCCATATCTTCCAAGGATATATCATCGGTATAATGACTTTCAAGATATTCTCTGGTTGCTTTTACTATGTGGTTGGTGTAATCAATCGTTGTAGGGGATTTAACATAGCTGGTTATGTAAATAAAGCATTGAAAAGCAAATTCTATTAGTTCATTTCCTGTCAGCGCCATAAACTGATTTACATAAGATGTGTAATCAATGTATTTAAAATCAGCATGTCCGTCAATCTGCATAGTATGGCTGGAAAGTACGAGAAGTTCAAAGATTTTATTGCGCTTTGCGTCATCATTTAGGGATCTTAATCCATCCAGAATAATACCAAAATAACTATAAGCTTCCGGCTTACGAAGGCGAATTGCCTCAACCAGATGCTTTTCAGTTTCCAGATAATCAATACCGGTATGAATGGAGGATTTTTGATAATTGAGATAATTCGTTATATTATCTTTGGAACCATTATACATACATGCTAAGGCATCTAAAAAAGAGGTGTATATCGAGTGAATATTTTGCATACTTCCAATGCCTACTTTTACAGAAGTCTCATATTCGGTTTCAATTATTTTTGCAAATTCACGAGACAGGGAAATGCTCTCGTCAATTTGATCCTGTTCTTTTAATAAATAATCATGGCTGATTAATATGCTCATACGATTGGTAACCAAAGGTCCTATTGTGCTGTTGGCCAAATGGGCGGAATTCTTGATTAAGCGATATAAACTTATGTCATCAACAGGAGAACCGGGGAGATTCGTTTTATTTATCTCGCTTATCTCAAACAGTATAACATATGCATATTCCTCAATGCCGAATAATTTCTGAAAGCTTTTTATTTCCAGAGGAGTGCATCCTCTGAAAAACATAGAAAACATAACACTTCTTTCGACATACATCAGATAATCTTCTTTTACCAGCTTTTGGTTAGAGGTAAGGATATCTATATGAAGACTATCCCAGAAATCTTTTTGTTCCATGGAATTTATATTGCTGTATTGATCCATAAAAGCACCTCCTTCGTATGAAGTTGGAATATAGTACCATAGTCTTTTTTAAAGTATAACATAATTTGATAAAAAATACATCACCAAAATATGGATATAACGTCGCTTCCTAATATATTTTACATATTTAATATTATTTAACAATTTGATATTACTTTTGCCACATAAATGCCAATACTTGCAGTTACGATTACCTTAGTAAAGACGTAACAGTGGGCAGAATGGAGGCTTCTAAAGATGAAACGAGTCATAATGATTAAGTCCGATAAAATATTCGAAATAGTTATCATTGTAGCTGCTGTGATTCTGTTTTTTGTTGTATTCCTGCAAAAACCGGCAACAATAGTAGCCGGTGCGGTTATAGATTCTGATTCAAGTATGGATACCTACTCTGATACCCAATGGTATGTAAACAATCCCGGCTTCTACATGGGTTATGCATTAGGTGTTGGGGAGAAGTTAAATTCTGTTAAGGGAATAGACATGAACGTTACAAAGGCTTGGGATCATATCAAGAAAACAGGTGTTTTTAACCGAGAGGTTGTGGTTGCGGTTATTGATACCGGCGTTGATTATTCTCACCCGGACCTCTCCGGACATATATGGTTCAATAAAGGCGAGGTAGAAGGCGATCATATTGATAATGATAACAACGGATATATCGATGATTACTATGGTTGGGATTTCTATCATGACGATGCCAGTGTATGCCATTATGAAAAAGGAACTAAAATTGCTCTTACAAATGACAGTGATAATCATGGAACTCATATAGCAGGAATTATTGCGGCAGTTGCAGATAATAAAATTGGTATCGCAGGAGTTGCGTCCAATATAAATATAAAGATTATGATCCTGAAAATCAATGGTGGTAAGGACGATGAAGGAAAGATGTCGGATGCCATTGAAGCTATTAAGTACGCAGAGATGATGGGAGCTGATATCTGTAACCTAAGTTGGGGAACAACCGAATATTCCGATGAGTTGTATGAGACAATGAAGGAATCCGATATGTTATTTGTCGCTGTAGCCGGTAATGGCGGTGATGATAATGATATAACCCCACTTTACCCCGGTAATTTTGAACTGGATAACCTAATATCGGTCACTTCGATAAATGCAGAAGGCGAGATGCCATTCTTTTCAAACTATGGCGCCAAGACCGTTGATATTGCAGCACCCGGTAATGATATTTACAGTACTATCGTAGGTGGAGGGTATGGAACGATGAGCGGTTCCTCGGTTGCTGTACCGCAGGTGACGGCAATTGCAGCATTAATGTATGCATATGGTAATCACATCTATGCCTCTAATGTAAGAGATATAATTTTTCAAAATCTTAAGTTGCTCCCTAGCTTGGAGGGCATGATGATATATCCCGGAATACCGGATGCATATCTGTGCGTGAATGCGGCAGAGGACTTGATGCAGGATAACATAGCACCAACACTGTCCTTTAAAACGATATACTATAAAAATGTAATGACGATACCGGTTCAAGCTGAGGATTCGGGCGGTTCACAGATTAGGATGGTTAAATGGATTTTTGGTAATAAGAAGGTTGAGGATTTTAAGCATGGTACTGAGGGTACACTGGTAGAAGCTGAGAAGGTGGATCTGTCAGTAGCGGGAACCTATACCTTTTACACCTCTGATTATGCAGGAAATGAAACTGCTGTTGCCTATGAGGTTGTTGCAGATGAAGAAGCTCCGAAGCTAAAAGTATCCTATACGATATCGGATGACTATAAAACTCGTACGGTTACAATAAAGGCGAGTGATAGCCAAAGCGGTATAAAGCGAGTTGAGTATATGGCGGGGGTTAAGAAGACGAAGGAATTCCTTCCGGCTGATGCAGGAACGAAGATAAGCATAAAAGGTGGAAAAGCAACATTTACTGCTAAAAAGGATGGAGCCTATACCGTATTTATCTCTGATTACAGAGGGAACATGACGGTGAAGACTATTACAGTAAAGACCGTTAAGGCAACGAAGTTTCGTTTTTCACAACCTATAAAATTAATGACCGTGGGGGAGGAATATTATTTAAAAGCAGTAATAACCCCCAAAGACAGCACAGATAAGATTATTTATTCAAGTCAGAACGAACAGATTGCAGAGGTTAGCAGTACAGGAACCGTAACAGCCATAGCAAATGGAACAGTATGTATTACGGCGAAAACCTCAAGCGGAAAGATAACAATCTGTATAATAACAGTCAATTCGGATGCATAGTATTTTGCATCAAGAAAAACACTATGAGAATTATGATATGCTCCTCCTTGCTGTAAACAGTTTTAGTAAATAACTGTCTACAGTAAGGAGGGGCATATTTATTTGTTCTTACATAGTATTTCGTTTTAACTAAAAATGGTAGAGAAAAGAGGCTTCATTATAGAGACTTTCTTAACTTAACTTCATTGTCTATCATCTCCCCGGTTTCTTCAAAACCGAGCGACCGATATAAACCGGTTGCTTTAACATTATCGGCCTCAACATATAAAGCAACTGTTTCTGAATATCCAAGAGGATATGTTTTCAGAATATCTAGTGCCTTGACCAGACTCGTTTTACCATAGCCCATTCCCTGAAACTTTTCATCAATCATAAACCGCCAAAGGCAATATTCATTCTTTCCCGGAGGCTCATTTTTATCTGCAATGCAATATGAAAGTACGATAAAACCGATTATTTCGCCATCATTCTTAATTACATAGGGTAAAGGAAGCATCGTGCCTCGTTCCAATTCCAAGTAGGCATGAATGATAGATATGTGATTATCAGCTACGAAATTCTTTTGTTCATCCGTAACTTTTAATTGAATACAGGGAACATAATTATCATAAGAGAGCTTTTCTAGTTCAATCATAAGCTTATTCCTTCCGAATTTATGGAATTTCATCTGATTAACATCGGCCTATATAATAAAAACTAGTGCGAATCAGCCACCTTAATTATACAGCGAGCATGCTTGAATTACTATGATAATTCCGCAAATAGTATATGGGTACAGGAAATGGTGACAAAGCTTTGCACCTTAAACACTTGGGATTATATAATCCGTGAAAGAATAAGGGGTATTAGTGACTGAAAAAATATGTTGACGTAGAAAAATGATTATGCTATATTTATTAGGCAAAGAAATAGGTCTTTTTTTTTATGCCTAAAAAAGGCTTGATGCGAAGTTGGTGAGATAAAAAAGCAACGAGAGAAAGCGGAGGTGGATATTGTGCGCGTAAAGATCACATTGGCATGTACTGATTGCAAACAACGTAATTACAACATGACAAAAGATAAGAAGTCACATCCAGACAGAATGGAAACCAAGAAGTACTGCAAGTTCTGCAGAGACCACACATTGCACAAGGAAACAAAATAATGTATTCTGAAAGGGAAGTGAAGACATGGGAGAGGTAACTAATTCTACTGCCGAAAAGGCTCCTAAAAGAAGTTGGTTTAAAGGCCTTAAAAGCGAATTCAAGAAAATCGTATGGCTTGACAAAGAGACTCTTGCAAGACAATCAGTTGCTGTTATCGGTGTCACCATTGCTCTGGGTGTAATTATTTTTTTACTTGATAATGTAATTGATTTTGGCATTGCACAGATAATTAGGTAAGGGTGATTATATGGCAGAAGCTAATTGGTACGTAGTTCACACCTATTCAGGGTATGAAAACAAAGTTAAAGCGAATATTGAGAAGACAATTGAAAACAGAAAGCTGCAAGAACAGATTTTAGAAGTATCCGTACCTATGCAAGATGTCATCGAAGTGAAAAATGGTATAAAGAAACGTGTTCAGAAGAAGATGTTTCCAGGCTATGTGTTACTTCATATGGAGATGAATGATGATGTATGGTATGTAGTCCGCAATACCAGAGGTGTTACAGGTTTTGTGGGACCCGATTCAAAGCAGCCGGTTCCATTAACTGATTTAGAAATGCAAACTATGGGCATCAGAAATGAAGAAGAGACTCTTGAGTTTGTTATTGGTGATATGATTGTCGTTGCCTCCGGTGTATGGGAGAATACAACAGGTCAGATCAGAAAGATTGATCCCCATAAGCAGAGTGTTACAATCAGCGTGGATATGTTTGGCCGTGAGACTCCGGTTGAAATTGGTTTCAGTGAAGTAAAGGTTCGCAGATAACTGTAAGCAATGAAGAAGTAGGTTTAAAGGACAAGTGAAACGGTTTTACCGGTTCAACTTGTATGTAGTTCGACACGTGGGAGGGTTTAATCCCGCAAACACCACATTTATCAGGAGGTAGGCTATCATGGCAAAAAAAGTTACAGGTTACATCAAATTACAGATTCCAGCTGGCAAGGCGACTCCGGCTCCACCGGTAGGACCCGCACTCGGTCAGCACGGCGTGAACATTGTACAGTTCACAAAAGAATTTAATGCAAGAACAGCAGATCAGGATGGAATTATAACTCCGGTTGTAATTACCGTATATGCCGACAGAAGCTTCAGCTTCGTAACAAAGACACCGCCGGCAGCAGTATTATTAAAGAAAGCTCTTAATCTGAAATCCGGTTCCGCAGTTCCGAACAAGACTAAGGTAGCAACAATTACCAAGTCGGAGCTTAGAAAAATAGCTGAGCTAAAGATGCCCGACTTAAATGCCGCAAGCGTAGATGCAGCTATGAGTATGGTTGCAGGTACCGCAAGAAGCATGGGTATCACTGTAGTAGATTAATAAGAATGTATCAGCATATTTGAAAGAAAATATGCGATTAAGAATCTATTAACGTGGGAGGAAATGTTGAACACAAAACACAAGTTCAGATGTTCAACAGGCAAATTCGACAGGTAACATAATCCGTTTTTGCCAATGGAGTAACGTTTGTTCTGATTTGCGAAAATCACAAGTGATTTTTGCCGACAGAAGACTCAGTATTTTGTTTTCTTCCGATAAAACCACTAGGAGGTTTATAGAATGAAAAGAGGAAAGAAATATTCTGAATCTGCAAAGTTAATTGACAGATCCGTTCAATACGATGCAGTAGAGGCAATCAGCTTAGTTAAGAAATCAGCTGTAGCAAAATTCGACGAGACCGTTGAAGCACATATCAGACTGGGTGTTGATGGTCGTCATGCTGACCAGCAGGTTCGTGGTGCTGTTGTATTACCTCATGGAACAGGTAAGACAGTTCGCGTGCTCGTATTTGCTAAGGGTGAGAAGGCTAATGAAGCGATAGCAGCAGGCGCAGATTTTGTTGGCGCTGATGATTTAGTACCGAAGATCCAGAACGAAAACTGGTTTGAGTTTGACGTAGTAGTAGCAACTCCAGACATGATGGGCGTAGTTGGTCGTCTCGGTCGTGTACTCGGACCTAAGGGATTAATGCCGAATCCTAAGGCAGGTACAGTAACTATGGATGTTACGAAAGCAATCAATGATATTAAAGCCGGTAAGATTGAATACAGACTTGATAAGACAAATATCATTCATGTTCCGCTGGGTAAAGCTTCCTTTACCGAGGAACAGTTAAATGATAACTTCCAGACCTTAATCGGTGCTGTAATTAAAGCAAAGCCCTCTGCATCAAAAGGACAATATATGAAGAGCGTAACATTAGCGTCTACCATGGGTCCAGGAGTAAAGCTTAACACAGCTAAATTAGGCTAAGAGGGTACCGTCGTATCTCTAATATAGTTACAGTTAAGCCTAACGGTGAAACTGTAACTATATATAAAATAAATTATAGATTGACATGACGATATGGTTCATGCTATAATTCGCTTTGCAGTGAACTCCCCGGAGTTTGCTAAACTGCCGAAGACAGTAGGTGCCGCAAGGCATAAGGTGATAACGCCTACCGAGGAAAAGTTGATTTAAATCATATTTGATTTATTGATCTCTTTCTGCTTTGGTGGGAAGAGGTTTTTTGTTTCTTAAAAAGTAACAAGGAGGTATATGTAATGGCAAAAGTTGAATTAAAACAACCCGTTGTTGAAGAAATCAAAGGTTATGTAGCTACTGCAAAATCAATTGTATTAGTTGATTACCGTGGCTTATCAGTTGCTCAGGATACTGAACTTCGTAAGAAATTGAGAGCAGCAGGCGTAGTTTACAAGGTGTATAAGAACACTATGCTTAACTTTGCATTCAAGGGAACAGAATTTGAAGCGTTAGCTAACGATCTGAATGGACCGTCAGCTGTAGCATTCGGCATGGAGGATGCAACTGCTCCGGCAAGAATTTTTTTTGAAAGCTTTAAGACAATGCCCAAATTGGAATTCAAAGCAGGCGTTGTTGGAGGAAGTTACTATGATGCGAAGCAACTCGAAATAATCGCAACAATTCCTTCCAGAGAAGTTCTTATTTCCAGATTACTTGGAAGTATACAATCACCTATTACAAATCTTGCACGAGTACTCAAACAGATCGCAGAAAAACAAGCATAATAGAAATTGTTGTGTTGCAAGCAATCTGTTCACAGATCGCAGAAAAACAAGCATAATAGAAATTGTTATGTTGCAAGCAATCTGATTGAAGAAAAGCAGGTAAATGTAGTAACGAACGTTAATGGGTAATAAACCCTATGATTAAAAAAATAATGGAGGTAAATAGTAATGACAACTCAAGAATTTATCGAGGCTATCAAGGGCCTTAGTGTATTAGAATTAAATGATTTAGTAAAGGCATGTGAAACAGAATTTGGAGTATCCGCAGCAGCAGGTGTTGTTGTAGCAGCAGCAGGTCCTGCAGCAGTTGAAGAAGAAGAGAAGACAGAGTTCAATGTTGAGTTAACTGAAGTTGGTCCTAACAAGGTTAAGGTTATCAAGGTTGTTCGTGAAGCTACAGGCTTAGGCTTAAAAGAAGCTAAGGATCTTGTAGATGCTGCTCCTAAGAATGTTAAAGAAGGCGTAAACAAGGCAGAAGCAGATGATATTAAGGCTAAGTTAGAAGCTGAAGGCGCTAAAGTAACATTAAAGTAACATTAAAGTAAGATAAATAAATATTAAAAGTCCTCACTCGAAAGCGATATGCTACCCTCAAGTGCAATGTCATTAAGTGGGACACTGAATAATTAATTTTTTCTACCGCCAGTTGTTTTTCGACTGGCGGTATTCTTATGTCGCAAAAATTCAAAGACAGCTCCAATCAGCTCATCCTTATCTGTAAATCTGCGTATGTAATACATCTCCCGTTTAAGAACTTCCCAGAAGCCCTCCATTGGTCCATTGTCAATGGATATGAGGATTCCATTTTAAATCCCTGACAAAAGTATGAAGGACACAGATGAAACCGGGGGTAAAGGATTCTGCTTAGTTATACGCGCGCCGCGCTATACGATTAATATGGAAAGAGCTTAAATTAATAGGTCATTCAAACAAATAATTTTACT
>DBTU01000024.1:0-326 GCA_002307215.1 Lachnoclostridium sp. UBA1308 | reverse complement strand
TTTTCCTTTTATCATAACTGGTAACGCAATCTGATAGGACATTAACGCCATAATTTGCTTTACATAAGTTGTAACAGGTTGATTTAACACAAGCAACAGCATCTGCTCCTGATATGTAGAAATCACATATTTCATTTTTACTAATAAAGTCTGTAAATTCTTTACAGCTTAATGCGTTTCCTTTGTATTTTGTATAAACATTTTTTGATACTATTTTCAAGTCTGAAGCTAATTCAGACCCATATGTATTGGATTTAAAAGTCCTCGTGCCGGCTGATAGATTTTCATGCCTTATATAAATAACATGAATATTATTATTGACTGCC
>DBTU01000023.1:215421-215543 GCA_002307215.1 Lachnoclostridium sp. UBA1308 | reverse complement strand
TATCTAATGAAGGCTGAACTGTAACGACTATTCCGGTTATTCCAAGAAGATTATATGTTACAGTTCAGCCTAGTAAGGAAAATGACAAGACTGGTACAGAAATGTTTCCATATAGGAGCCGC
>DBTU01000023.1:198892-215108 GCA_002307215.1 Lachnoclostridium sp. UBA1308 | reverse complement strand
GAAATCATTTTTTCCCGGTCCGGATACGTCTCTTTAAAGACTAAACTGTAACTATCAACTTATCTGTAAGTTGCCAAAGTGAATCAATTACATCATAATAATCTTCGACCTGACCAAATCCGTATCTTGCAAATATAAAAGGAATCCCTGCCTCATTTGCGGCCTTCGCATCTCCCGCTGTATCACCGACATAGACCGGACTCTTCAGCTTGTTGCGTTCGATTACAATTCTGATATTATCTGCCTTGAATTTTCCGGTCCTACCCGGATATTCATAATCCATAAAATACTTCTCAAGCTCCGGGTGTGCTTGAAAAAAGCATTGGATATAGCCCTCCTGACAATTACTCACAATAAGAAGCTTATATTCTTTTGACAGTTTTATCAATGCTGTCTCAAGTCCCTCATAAACGCTGGCTCCATATTGCGCCAGATATTCACATTCATATTCACAGCATTCCTTCATTACTGAAATTGCATGCTCCTCTGAAACACTTTGAAACAATTTTACTGCGATTACATCAAGCGGCAATCCAAACAATCCTTGTAGTTTCTTTGCCGTAACTTCATCCGTGACTTCAGGATATTTATCCTTAACTACCTTACTAAATGCGACTGCAACCTCCTGTGTAGAATCCCATAAGGTTCCGTCCATATCAAAAATGATACTGTCAAACATATGATTTCCTCTGCCTTTGTAATATTCTCAAACCAAATATATAATGCCTCTATTTTCTTACCTTGTCAACCCCGTATAAAAAAGCCGCATTGCAGTTAATTAACTGCAATGCGGTCGAATTCATGAGATTCTTTTATTTTCTATGATATCTCCGTGATCAAGCCGGATGATATGATCAATAAAGATACTAATCTTGTCATCTTCAGTGACCATAATTAGTGTTTTTCCATACATATAAACCATATTCAAAAGATAATCCAAAAAGCTTTTGTCAATCGGTAGCCAGGCCTTATTATCCGGTTCATCTACCAGAATTAAGCTCGGATTATTAATCAGTGCTCTCGCATATAACACCGACTGTCTCTGATGATCCGTGAGCTGCCTGGGCTTGTACGACAGAATTTCTTTTAAATTCAAATGACCCAGAAGATTCTGATAATAAACCTCATCATATTTAATGTGTGCCAAGATTGCCGGCATAATAATATTCTCATGTACTGTGAGCTCGTGAATCAAGCTGTCATTCTGAACCAGATATCCTATTTCTTTTCTTCTCATAATTGCCAGTTCATCATCCGAATATTCGGCTATGTTTTGATTTTTAATGAATACTGATCCTTCCGTAGGTCTCTCGATGCCGCTAAGTATTCGTAAAAGTGTAGTTTTACCGGAATCCTTTGAGCCGCAGACCGCAATACATTCTCCTGCCTTTATCTCCAAATCGCAGTTATTAATCGCTTTAATTTCTGTGTCGTTTTTATAATAAATTTTGCTAAGTCCTATGGTTTTACACATTTCCATACTATACATCCTCACTGGCAGTAGCGATTTCAGATAATATATTCGTTAATGGTGTCCGCCTGATATATCTGTCAAAATGAATTCCGATTACTATGATAAAGAAACATATAACTACTGCAATTATAGACAACGTCGATACAGAGGTGATACGCTCCAGAATAATATGATTTGGTACCAACCTGTCCATAAATCGCAGCAGGTATGACGTCAGAAAATATCCACAAAACAGGCCAACCGGAACGGATATTATGATAAGTATCACCACGTGGACAATATTCAGTAAACTAATACTGTAATTCGTTGCACCAAGTCCTCGCAGGATACGGTAGTCCTTCATTCCAACTTTCATGACCATATAGAGTTGATAAATCACCAGTGTCATCACAGCAATTAACAATATGGTTAGTATACTGATACAGGTATAACGCAACTCTGAAGTTCCCTTCGAATTCAGACTCAGCATACTGTAAATATAGATGACCATAAAAGAAATCATCGCATATGCCAGTATAATAGAACAAGCTATCCTCAGGTAATTCAGACGGTTTCGTACAAATATGATTTTTGAATAAGTTCGAAGTAAATTCATAAACTCCTTTCTGTGTCACAATGCACGGAGTGCTTGGTATTGATATCAATCAATCCAAGCACTCTGTGTGTGTTACTTTTCATTCGGTAAAGTATTTATTCCCCAATAGATACTTTCAAAAATTTGTGATCAACCGCCAAATAATTTTTTAAGTAATGCAATAATATCCGAAGCGCTACAAGTTGTCATCATCACAATTCCCTCCATATGAATACGAAAGACCTTGGTTACATGTTTTATATAACATATAACTAAGGTCCTCACAATAGGCTAGAACATGAACGTCGGTTATTCCTGCGTGAACGTCGATTTGTAAATTTATGTCATTCGTTTTTCATATGAATTTCCGCAAAAAAATACTTGTCCTCCGATCTGAAATTAAACGCTCCGTGATACTTCTCCACCTTTTGAATTACATTTCCGATACCAAATCCATGAAGCTTCTTATCCTTCTTATTGGTAACAGGTATTCCGTTAACAATGTTAATATGGTGATCAATCGGATTCTTTACATCAATGAATAAATCATTCTTGTAGCTACTAATTTTAACATCAACATAATAATCTTCTTCTCTATTCTCCATACGCTCTATTGCTTCCACAGCATTCGAGACAATATTTGCAATCACAACACACAAATCCATGGGAGCGACATATAGCTTCGGTGGAAATCCGCCTTCCAGTCTGATTGAAATGTGCTCCTTACGGTAACGACTCTGCGCCTCATTTAAGATAGCATTTACAATATCATTTCCTGTATCGAGTAAATCAGCTGTTCCCACAGAGGACTCAATCAGCTGATGGATATACTGTTCCATCTCCTTTAGCTTATCTGCTTGATATAAGCCATGAATACAGGACAGATGATTTTTCATCTCATGCCGTATGCTGCGTATCTCCTGTTGCTTATCATTAATTAAAGAATAATATTGCTGCTGTGCTTCTATAACCCTTTGGTTAGTCTGGGATAATGCCTTGTAGCTGTCTCTGGATTCCGTAATAAAGACCATCATAATACAGGCAGCACAATAACATATGACTATAATAATCGAAATCACAAATATAATCCGACGTGCATTCTCACCTGCCTTACTATTCGCTTCAACTAAAAGCCCCGCCATAATCATAATGCCTGTACCAGCTCCTCCAAACAGAAGGGCATAAATTTTCTTTGATATATGAAACTGTTGCCGTTGTCTACCCCTTCTCTTATTCATTAAGGCAACTATACCCAATAATACGGCTATTATTAAATTGAAAATGATACGCATGAATGCATTGTTGATATCTATCTTGAACATGGAACAGAGCCCTTCAAGAGATGCGTTCAGAAACAGCATCAATACATAGGCCAATAGAGAATATGCCAATAGCTTAAATACATTTCCCTGGAACAGAAAGCATACCGCAATAACCACAATACATGTTTCGAAAATGACCATCAAATCAGAATATTGGCCCTGATAAGTACCCATACCGATCAACAAGATCGTTATGGCAATCCCAGTCATCGCTATTACTAACTTTTTTGTGACAAACGATATATTCATGATTCCCCACATTATAAGTACTAAAGATACTAAATCAGTAATGCCTCCCAATAACAGATATGCAATTTTCCCCATACACTTTCACCCCTTATTTTGCACTTCTTCTTCTGAATACCCTACATGCCTTTTTTAGTTTTCCCGCCATTCGGATTGACAGCTCTACCTTCTCGCCATTATCCAGCAGGATCTCTTTGTCAATATCGTCTATATACGCCATATTCACGATATATGCTTTATGTACACGAAAAAAATCACCGTTATCTAAGATACTTTCCCACTCATTCATGCTCGTCTGACTTTCATAAGTTCCCCGCCGGGTTCGTACCACAGTATATCGGTCGACATATTCCACATAGATAATATCCTTTAACTTTATAAAATGGATATCTCCCTCCATGCCGACTATCGCTTTACTGTTTTTCTTAATGTCTTGAATTGCCTCAATCAGCGTATCCATAAATTCCTTTTCTTTTACAGGCTTCAGAAGATAACGGAAAGCCCTCACGCGGTAGCCCGCCTGCATATAGCCGGTGTATCCTGTCAGAAAAATGATTGTCATACCATCGTCATATTCTCTGATTTTTTCTGCAGTTTGCATACCATCCAGGCCCTTCATTTGAATGTCGAGAAACAAAATATCAATTGTCTCTTTGCTTTCTAACAAGGCATCTCCGGATGAAAAACCGATTATTTCAATATCAGAGAAATTGATCTCCTTGTATTTCTCACAAAGCTTTATTAGTTCCTTTCGGATTACAACTTCATCATCACAAATTCCAATCAGCATTAAGCCTCTCCTCTTTTGCAAAATTACCAATTTTTATTATATACATCATAGCAATCGTCAATTATTTCGTCAAGATAATACATAAAAACACATCAACTTTTATCTACTACAATGTATGCTACAGTTCAGCCTAGCAAGGATAGTGATAAGATTGGGAAGGAAATGTTTCCATATTGGAACCGCTTTCGTTTTTATATTCACATATTGCAAACTATATGATACAATCAGATAAATACAAAAATGCCAACAACGGTCTGTAGACATCAAATATTTTGTTGGAAAAGAAAGGCAGTGATAACGATGAAACAAATAGCAAGCTTTACAATAGACCATATGAAATTACTGAAAGGGGTTTACGTTTCCAGAAAAGATAAAATAGGCAGTGAAACAATAACAACCTTTGATATTCGGATGACTCGCCCGAATTTCGAGCCGGTCATGTTAACCGGTGAAGTTCACACCATTGAGCACCTGGGCGCAACGTATCTTAGAAATCATCCGGAATTTGCCGATAAAACTGTCTACTTCGGTCCAATGGGCTGTAGAACCGGTTTTTATCTTCTACTTGGCGGTGACTTCGAATCAAAGGATATCATTCCACTCTTAACCGATATGTTTGAATTTGTCCGTGACTTTGAGGGTGAGATTCCCGGAGCCTCCCCCGAAAACTGCGGTAACTATTCCGATATGAACTTAAGTCTCGCGAAACACTATGCGACGAAATTTCTTGAGGAAACCCTATACAATATTGATGAAGAGCACCTGATCTATCCAAAATAATATTGTTTTCCCTTTTCCCCGGTGCAAGACTACAGCCGGGGATTTTTTATATTTCTAGCTCACTTTTGGGGATGATAACGAAGCAAGTTATCGCAAAAATAAATTAATATTAGCTTCGTATTATGCTCATAAATTGTAATTATGAACTTTACGTATAATGCCATCACATTCTATCAATTCTTCTGATAACTGTTCAAAGCCAAACTTCTGCAAGATTTTTTCACTTGCCACATTATCAACTACTACATCTGCAAATAATGTTGCATTATTATATTTTCGCTTCATGTAGTCAAGCAACCACTTTGTAGCAATAGTGGCGTTTCCTTGTCCCCATGATGATTTGCAGAATTGATAGAATAACCCATATTGCAGTTTTTCTTTATTTACAGGTGGACAACCGATAATTCCAATGAGTTCTCCATTTTGGATTACCACAAAAACATCTAAAGGCTTAAATTTCTCAATTCTATTTTTAACATCCTCCAAAGTACATGGAAGCTTCATGTTTGTGTACTTTATAACATCTGCATCTGCCCATATATTTAGTAACGCATCTGCATGACTAATATCAAGATTTTTATATCGTAACTTGCTCATATGTTACCCCCCTATTATATAAATAATCCGAAACCGAAAATTTTATCTGCCTAATTATTAAGTTTGCCTTCGCCACCAATTGCAAAATATTTGTTAAATTAATAATATATTAAATTACATAATTTCACCATATTAAATTCAAATCACTTCACTCTAAACCTTTATCAATACATCCCCCCTGTACCCCCATTCATTTTTCGTATTTTGTTGAATATAATATAATGAGTATGAATAATGGGAGAAGCTATGGCAGATCAAGACTTTACTCACACGGCAGAATTAATTAAAGCTGCTATTCCTTTTGTCGATACCAAGACACAAGGTATGGCCGAATTATTCGCAAAGCTGATGGATTTAATGGGAAGTCTGAATACCTTTGGAAAAAGCGGAAAGCTGGCTACACTCGGCCTTGAAAGCATGAAAATAGATGTAGAAGGTCTTCTAAAAGGAGTCAGACCTATTTGCACGATAAAAGAGCGGGCAATTGTCGATCGTATTCTTAATATTTTTAATATGAAGCGAATGTTTGAAATGTACAATAATATGATGTCGGCAATGAAAACCATGCAAGATTTGGGTGGTTTTAATTTTGGTGATTTTAGCTCCGGAAATGATGCCGAGAATGTGGCCGGCAACTTCACCAACCCGAACTTCGAGTCGATTTTCCAGAATTTCAGCAACAATTTTAATAATGAATCAAAAAGCTCTACGGATACTGATAATTCTGCATTTCATTTTGGCTCGGAAAAATCTGAACCGAATAACAAAGAGGCCCCCTACTCGTCGGAAGCAGAAAAGACGACAGCCAATTCAACAGGGAGCAGCTTTTCCAAAAACAATCCCATGTTTGAGATGTTAAAAACCATGGTGCCGCCCGAGCAGATGAGTACCTTTGAAAACCTTAGCATGCTTTTCAATACAATGTCATATGATAGTAATAGTAAATCAGATGACAATAAGGAGCATAGCGATGGCTGATACATCCTGGGCGAATAATCCAAAGCTGAAAAATATTGATCCCCGTAAGCTGAATATTTTACTGGAACTTATAAAGGAAGCTGATGGAAAACCAATGGATAAATTGATTCCATTATTAGTGAATGCCAATAAAAAAGTACAACAACAGAATATGTCATTTTCCAAGGATGAATCCGATGTAGTAATTGATTTACTTTCGAAAAACATGAGCCCAACAGAAAAAATGCAATTTGAAATGATTAAAAAAATGATGGCTAACAGGAAATAATATGCTATAACCTTATGATAAGTGTTGTTATAAGACAGTACATAAAAAGGCTGTTCTTTCGCTGAATTCGGATCAGATTTACACTCTGATCCGAATTCAGCAAAAGAACAGCCTTTAGCGTAATATGATTGTCTTATTCCTTTGAAGCCTTCATCCTGCTATACAAATTTAGGTATTCCTTGATATACATAAGGAAAGATAATAATAGAAATCCTCCGCAAATCAACATCAGTAAATTGGATATTCCCAAATTCAAAGTAGGTAAGGATACAAGAACCAGCATGACTGCATAAAATACAGTCGTCGAAATCTTACCAAACCATCTGGCCCCGTTTAACTTAGTCCCCTTCTTTAGCATAACGATTCCTGCCACCAATAAAAAGAGCTGCATGACCACAAATAGTATCATAAAAAGAAACATACCCTTGATTTTTATGACAAGCACAAAAATCAGCGCCGCCTGAGTTAACTTATCCGCAAGCGGATCAATCAGTTTCCCAAGCTCGGTGATCATATCAAATCTACGAGCGATAAATCCATCAAAAAAATCTGTAGCCCCAGATATAAATATAACATAGGCCGCTCGAAGATAGTCACCTCGCGTATCAGCTCTGACATACAGTAAAACAAAAACCGGTATCAACAAAAAACGTATATAGCATAAAATATTTGGAATCTTAACTAAATCCTTTGAAGAAAATTTATTCAGTAATTTCATCCTATTCCCCTTACCCTACTTCCATCCATTACTTCCACTCAATACCATAATATAATAATTTTAACATATCTGTTCGAATTTTTGTATAAGATTTTACGAAATAAGGTTAATTTATATTACAGTTCAACCTATGATGCCGGAGATCACTGAAAAAGTCCCTTTCATAGGCATTATTCATTTAGCTACCTAAAAACGGACTTTTTCAGTGTCAACATGATGTCGCGAGGTGTTATTGTGTGTAAAACAAATCAGAAGTCACAGAAAACCCGAGGCTTATATGAGCGAAATCATGCTCAATTCTTGATTAATAAACTGAAGCTATTTTCGGTTTTTCGACTTCTTGACTTAGAAAATCTACTTCACAACGATATTAACCAGCTTATTCGGCACATAAATCTCTTTTACAATGTCGCCGGTAATCTTGTCAGCAATCGCTTCTTTCGCAGCAGAAATAATAGTTTCCTTTGATGCATCTGCTGCCACCAGGAAGGTTGCTTTCGTCTTACCGTTAATCTGTACAGCAATCTCAATCTCACTATCCTTCATCTTCTCTTCATCATAATTGGGCCAGGTGTTATCGAATACGCAGGTATCATGTCCCAACTGCTCCCACAATTCTTCACTGACATGTGGGATAAATGGAGCCAACAGGATAACTGCCGTTTCCAAAGTCTCCCGGTCAATTCCTCGGGACCTTTTTGCCAACTCGAGCATCTTATTATTATATTCCATGAACCCGCTGACAACTGTATTCAGACTGAAGGCCTCAAGACGTGTTGTAATATCATATACCATACGGTTACGCAGCTTAATCATCTCAGTAGTGGCAGCTGTATTACTGTCCTTGTATTCCATCACAAGATTATAAAAGCGGTTGATAAATCGATATACACCATCAATTCCTCTATCATCCCATTCGGAATCAAGTTCCGGAGGTCCGACGAAAAGTTCGTACATTCTTAAAGAATCGCAGCCGTAATCGTTAACCAGCGCATCCGGAGATACTACATTTCCCTTGGATTTACTCATCTTGGCACCGTTCTTTCCAATCATACCCTGATTAAAAAGCTTAGTGAAAGGTTCATCAAAATCAACAACACCGATATCAAATAAAAACTTGGTATAAAATCTGGAATAAAGCAGATGGAGTACCGCATGTTCAACTCCACCTATATACATATCAACCGGAAGGCACTCATGTGCTTTTTCCTTAGATACCAACTCCTTATCATTCTTATTATCGATATAGCGCAGGAAATACCAAGATGAGCCCGCCCACTGTGGCATGGTGTTGGTCTCTCTTTTTGCCGGAGCACCACATGCGGGACAGGTGGTATTTACCCATTCATGAATGTCAGCAAGAGGTGATTCACCGGTTCCGGTCGGCTGATATTTCTCAACCTCCGGTAAAAGTAAAGGAAGCTGTTCTTCAGGAACCGGAACTGCTCCGCAATGCTCGCAGTGCACAATCGGAATCGGCTCACCCCAGTAACGCTGTCTTGAAAATACCCAGTCACGCAGCTTAAAGTTAACGGTCTTCTTGCCTATTCCCATACTGTCCAGCATGTCAGGAACATCCTTCTTTGCTTGATTCGAATTCATTCCGTTCCAATCACCGGAATTAATCATAATGCCTGCTTCTGTATACGCCTGTGTCAAATTCGTATTTTCTATTCCCTCCGGTGAGATTACCTGTATAATCGGAATATTGAATTTGGTCGCAAATTCAAAGTCTCTGTCATCATGGGCCGGCACACACATGATTGCTCCGGTACCGTAATCAGCAAGTACATAGTCGGATAACCAGATTGGAATCAATTTTTTCGTTAACGGATTGACAGCATAGCTTCCGGTAAATACTCCGGTCTTCTCCTTATCCTGCAAACGATCGACTGAGGATTTCATGGAGGATTTGTAAATATAGTCATCAACAGCCGCCTTAGTTTCCGCTGTTGCAAGCTCCTTAGCCATCGCATGTTCGGGAGCAAGTACCATGAAGGTTGCGCCATACAGGGTATCCGGTCTTGTAGTATAGACACGAATTGCTTTGTCTGTACCCTCCACTGTAAAATCGACCTCGGCACCGTAGCTCTTTCCAATCCAGTCGGACTGCATCTTCTTTACCTTTTCCGGCCAGTCGAGCTTATTTAAGTCTTCCAGTAGACGATCCGCATAAGCCGTAATCTTTAGCATCCACTGTTTCAAATTTTTCTTAGTAACCGGAGAACCACAACGCTCACATTCGCCGTTGACTACTTCTTCATTGGCGAGTCCGGTCTTACAAGAAGGACACCAGTTAATCGGCATTTGTTTTTCATATGCCAAACCGGCCTTAAACATCTTTACAAAGATCCATTGAGTCCATTTATAAAACAGCGGATCGGTTGTATTTACTTCCATATCCCAATCGTAAATTGCAGCAATTTCATTGATCTGCCTCTTAATATTCGTTACATTCTCAGCGGTAGATTTACTTGGGTGTACACCCATCTTAATCGCATAATTCTCAGCAGGGAGTCCAAAAGCATCCCACCCCATCGGGTGAATGATATAATATCCCTTTAAAATCTTATAGCGACTCCAAACATCACTGATGACATAGCCCCTCCAGTGTCCGACATGTAACCCGCTTCCTGACGGATAAGGGAACATATCCAGGCAGTAATACTTCGGTTTCTTACCGTCATTTACATTAATCGGATCGGACTCCCGCCTCTTTCTCCATTTCTTTTCAACTTCCTTATGATTATAAGATGCTGCCATAATAATACCTCCTAATATATTTTTATAATATATAACAAAAAAACCCTCCGTCTCAATCAAGAGACGAAAGGTAAACTTCCGTGGTACCACTCTGTTTCGTACATTCCTGTCAAGTATGAATCACCTTGAACACGGATCAGTAAATCCTTTCGGATCTTGTACGCGCTTTTCTTCGATAACGGGAATACCGCCCTGACTTACTTCATTTCAGTCAGAGAGCTCAAAGGCGAGTTGGGAAATCGTTGCTGCTGCCTTCCACCAACCGGCAACTCTCTGAATGCATCTAATCTCTTAATACTCCTTATCCATGCTGTTACAATATGAAAATATGATTCGAGTGTCAAAAATCGTTTTTAGGATTTGTCATGAATATCAATAAATACTGATACTCACTTAAATATAATCACCGCTTACATATTTGTCAAGGTTTTTCATGGAAAAAGCTACTGCAAGGGTCACAGTTCAGCCTGCAAAGAGATGTATCCGGACTGGGGAAAAATGATTTTCATATAGGAGTATTTGCATACAAACTACGTAATACAACTTAGCGAAAGCGGCTCCAATATGGAAACATTTCTTCCCCTGTCTTGTCACTATCCTTACTTGGCTGAACTGTAATATCGCAAGATATCTCATGTTTTCTCCTATCACTGAATATATTAAATCAAATTAATTCACAATAAGGAACTGAATGAATATAATCTTAGATTTCATCAAGGATTATGGCTTAACCGCCATGTTTATTATAATTTTGCTGGAATATGCCTGCTTTCCCGTGTCCAGTGAAATCGTACTCCCGTTCTGTGGGGCCATTGCCTCAATTAATCATACGAATTTCTTTGCTATTCTTATACTAAGTGTTATTGCCGGGTTGATAGGTACCGGAATCTGCTATACCTTCGGATGGTTTGGAGGCGGGGCATTAATCAATACCATTACCCGGAAATTCCCCAAATCTAAGAAAGGTATGGACTCAGCTTATGATAGATTTCAGTATCATGGTGCCGCCACGGTCTGTATTGGCAGAGTAATCCCTATCATACGAACATACATAGCCTTAATAGCAGGCGCTGCCAAGCTTAATCCGGTTACCTACTTCACTGCCTCGGCACTAGGTATCACCATCTGGAATACCTTACTGATTGGTCTTGGATATACCCTTAGAGAGAATTATAGAAAGGTTGGCGAATACTACATTCGCTATAAGCATAATCTGATTCCGGTCGCAATTATCTTTGCGGTCATGCTGATAGCAAAACATGTAATTAAAAGAAATAATAATCACAGGACGATTCGGTAATTCTCTGTCATCTTAAACAATACAAAGACAGGTTGATGACAGGAAGGGTGATAATGGGATACCATTCCATTTAAATTATCTTATGCCTCAACACTATTTATTCTTACGACAGATTTGGTCTTCCATTTACCTGAAGCCACCCGCAGAATACCGATAATTGCTGTGATTGTCCAATTAAGGGAGGTTGCCCACCAGATTCCGTAAACCCCGATAAAAAGGGGCAATGTCAAAGCAAAAGCGACTCTACAGAGCACCTCATTGAAGCTCATAATCATAGGAACATTAATATCTCCTGTTCCGCTTAAGAAATTACGTGCTGTAAATATCATTCCGACCGGGAGATAGAAAAAGCAGGTAATCCGCAGTGCTCGAACACCCATTCTCATAACTTCAAAGTCTGAACTTTTTATAAACATTTTCATGATAGCCTCACCGCCGAAATAGATAGTTGGTAGCATTATCAAACTGAAAACTGTTATGATGCAGGACGCAGAATAAAAGCCTTTTTTTGCACGGTCTAACCTGCCCGCCCCTATGTTCTGCCCGGTAAAGGCTGTCAGCGCTGCTCCGATCGACATACCCGGCTGTAATACCAGCTGCTCTATTCGTTGATAGGCGGTATTTGCTGCAATAGCAACATTATCATAGCCGTTCAGTACTGACTGCATTGCAATCATGGAGATGGATATCAAAGCATTCTGAACTGCAACCGGTATACCAAGCTTAAGACATTTTTTGAAAATTTCTTTGTCAGGTCTGAAATCCTTTAACGGCATCTGAAGTATTTTAACCCGCTTAAGAGCATAGATGATACAGCAGATGGCCGAGACAAGCTGGGCGGTCACTGTTGCACACGCTACTCCCGGAACATTCCAATGAAATACAGTAACAAATAATAAATCAAGGCTGATATTCAAAAGAGAAGCGAGTGCAAGAAATATTAAGGGTGTAATAGAATCTCCAAGTGCCCGAAGAACTGCTGCGATTCCGTTATAACAGGTAACACCAAGGATTCCGGCAAAGGTTATCTTCATGAAGATAGTAGATTGATCAATAATCGACTCCGGCGTATTCATAAGCTTTAAGAGGGCATGGCACAAGAAAAATCCAAGCGTCCCCATAATGATAGCTGCACCTATTACAGTATAGGTAGCAGTCGCAAAGGTCTTTCTTACATTGTCATAATCCTTTGCACCGTAATACTGAGATATTACAATTGAAATTCCTGCTGACAGACCAAAAGCGAGTCCGATGATTAAAAACATCAGAGAACCGGTTGCTCCGACCGCAGCCAATGCATCTGATGAAACAAATTTTCCCACGACAATTGAATCAACGATAATATACATCTGCTGAAATAGATTGCCGATCAGCATAGGTATCGAGAATTTTAATAATAATCTGGCGGGTGAACCACTAGTCATATCCTTATCCATTGTTCTTCCCATATTAATTTGTCCGCCTTTTCATAAGTAATACTATTATTATACACCACTCAGAATAATAGTAAAATGTTCTATTACATACTTCTCATGTTCATAATAATAACTATCGTTACTATCCTACAATCCATTCATAATACCATCTCCGCTTCATATAATTAAAAGAAGATTTACCTCTAAGGGAGTATACAACTCAATGAATTGGCACAGCTTATCCGTCGAAGAAACCTTAAAGGAATTAGGGGTTTCACAGAAGGAAGGATTACCCACAAATGAAATTGTACAGCGGCAGCAAACATATGGCCCCAATATTCTGTCCGTCAAAAAAGGTAAAAGCCTTCTTATAAAGTTTTTTGAACAATTTGCTGATTTTATGATAATCATATTAATTTTTGCGGCAGCTATTTCACTAATTGTATCTTATCTCGATGGAGAGCCGGATTATGTTGATCCAGTCATTATCTTGGTTATTATTATTGTAAATTCAACGCTTGGTGTTCTACAAGAGGCCAAAGCAGAGAAGGCACTCGAAGCACTCAAAAAATTATCAGCTCCTACCGCTCATGTACTGCGGGAGGGGAACATATCCGTCATCTCATCAACTGAGCTGGTACCCGGAGATATCATATATTTGGAAACCGGTGGATTTGTTCCCGCAGATGCCAGGTTAATTACTGCTGTAAATCTTAAGACCGAGGAAGCCTCCCTGACCGGAGAGTCCACTCCGGTTGAAAAGACCGCTGAGGTTCGGCTTAAGCCGGAAACCAACTTTAGTGACCGGATTAATCTTGTTCTCGCCACAAGCACAGTTACTTACGGAAGGGGTATTGCGGTTGTAACCTCTACCGGTATGAATACCCAGGTTGGTCATATCGCAAAGTTGATTATGGAAGATGAGACTCCGATGACACCTCTGCAAAGACGTCTGGCAAATACGGGAAAGGTTCTTGGAACAGCCGCGCTGTGTATCTGTGCTATTATATTCCTGATCGGTTTGTTGAAACAAATACCTATCTTTGACATGTTCATGACTTCGGTTAGCCTTGCTGTAGCAGCGATACCGGAAGGCCTTCCGGCAATTGTAACCATCATGTTGTCTCTGGGTGTACAGAGAATGGCAAAAAAAAATGCTGTAATTCGCAAACTACCTGCCGTTGAAACTCTTGGTAGTGCAACTGTTATCTGTTCTGACAAGACCGGTACGCTGACACAGAATGTGATGACTGTAACAGAGATTTGTTCCATGAACGGTCCCGAAAAAATGAGTAGTGAATTTGCAACCTTTTTACTTTCTCATGCCGCGCTCTGCAATGATGCAATTCTACATGAAGAAAAAGACAGCTACTCCATAACCGGTGAACCAACGGAAAAAGCACTTGTTCAGGCTGCTTATCTTTCCGGTTCTAATAAATTAAAGCTTGATAAAGCATATCAAAGAGTTCATGAAATACCTTTTGATTCCGGTAGAAAACTAATGACCACCGTACATAAATTCTCTGATAATTCCTATCGAAGTATTACTAAAGGTGCTTTTGACTTTCTGGTCAACCGTTGCGCCAGATATTTCCGGGACGGACAGCAGTACCCCTTGACCTCAACTGATAAAAACAGGTTGAACCGTTTGAACAATGTAATGACAGAGAAAGCACTGAGAGTCATCGCTGTTGCATATAAAAGTCTGACTATGACTTATTCCGATGCAGAGGCTGCAAGGCTTGAGAATGACTTGACTTTTATCGGATTAATCGGAATGATTGATCCTCCCAGAGAGGAAGTTAAGGATTCCGTCGCATTATGTCGTCAAGCAGGAATTAAACCGGTGATGATTACCGGCGATCATGTGCTGACAGCAATGGCAATCGCGAAGGAGCTCGGCATACTTACAAATTCTGACGAAGCAATCACCGGCGACAGCTTAAACCATATGAACAAGGATGAGCTGGAAAAGAATATAAAACATTACAGCGTATTTGCCAGAGTATCTCCGGAACATAAAGTGCGAATCGTAAAAGCATTACAAAGTAGGGGTGAGGTAGTTGCCATGACCGGAGACGGTGTAAATGATGCTCCTGCATTAAATGCTGCCGATATCGGATGCGCAATGGGCATTACAGGTACCGATGTTGCCAAAAATGCTGCTGATATGATTCTGACGGACGACAATTTTGCTACAATAGTATCTGCCGTGAAGGAAGGCAGAGGTATTTATGATAATGTAAAAAAAGCTGTCCATTTCCTACTTTCCAGCAATATCGGAGAAATACTAACCATATTTGTCGCTATCTTATTTGGCCTCCCTACTCCGCTGGTCGCAGTCCAACTTCTATGGGTAAATCTTGTAACCGATTCGCTTCCTGCCATATCCCTTGGCGTAGAGCCCACAACAAAGGATATTATGAAAAAGAAACCTATATCCCCAAGTAAAGGTATGTTTGCTGACGGCCTGGCAGTTCAGATAGTAATCGAAGGGATTATGATCGGATCACTGGCACTGTTAGCATTTGTTATTGGAATTCATGATTATAATCTGACCGTCGGCAGAACTATGGCCTTTGCCGTATTAAGCCTATCTCAGTTGTTCCACTCATTTAATATGAGAAGTGATCATTCCTTATCTGAAATCGGAGTATTCACGAATCGAAAGCTTGTTTATTCCTTCTTTATCTGCTCACTTCTACAGGTTGCAGTCATTACAATCACTCCACTTGCCAGAATTTTTCAGGTGGTTCCGTTATCCGTACGACAATGGGCCATCACACTTTTTCTCTCCTTTGTTCCGATTATCGCAGTTGAGATACAAAAGAAGCTAGATGCTCATTTTAAAAAAATAGAGATTTCCTAAGAAATGATGGCCTGATTATTACAGTTCAGCCTAACAAGGATATTGACATGACTGGGAAAGAAATGTTTCCATATAGGAGCCATTTTCGCTAAGCAGCATTACGTAGTTCGTATGCAAATACT
>DBTU01000023.1:64776-198650 GCA_002307215.1 Lachnoclostridium sp. UBA1308 | reverse complement strand
TCCTATATGGAAATCATTTTTTTCACAGTCCGGATACATCTCTTTGAAGGCCGAACTGTAACACCAAATTATTATTTTTTTATAGATAGGGGGTATCTACTTGTATTTTATTCAAAATAGTACTATAGTAATAATAATACATGTCGATATGAGAGGTGACGATTTGAGAAACATGAATAAATCCAGCTCATTACAAGTAAGACATTTTGACGACTCTATGTGGGATCATATTTCCCTATATGAAAACATGCCCTATGTCTGGGATTCGGATTTAAATGCTATGCAAATTTTTACCCTTGTTACCGGTAACATAATCAAATCCTATCGCTGTATTACGAAAGAACCCTATGAAATAAAACATTAATAAAGTACATATCAAGGCTGTGCCGAGAGGTACAGCCTTTTATTTACATAACTTTCAAAAAATGCCTTTTACATATCATGAACTTTCATGTTATAATTTACCACAGCGTATTATATTTACTAAACGTGACTATTCAGTCACTGCGGTTCTTTCGAACCGATGCACACAAAACATGTTGAAAAGCACATGTTTTGGCGCTGAATTTTCTCGAAATCCCGCGGATTTCTCGGGGTACTGAATAAGTTACTACTTAACATACATTTTCTATTGACGAGGTGAACCAAATGAATGTCATCAGCTTAACATACCAATCAGCTAACTACTATTTAATTCCTTCGAATGATGGATGGATTATGATTGACACCGGTTGGCCGGATACCCTATCCCAACTGCTTCAATTATTAAATCAGAATAACATAGCTGTGAATGAAGTTAACTATATGATTATTACTCATTATCATCCCGGTCATGCCGGACTTGCCCAAAATCTAAAGGATCTTGGTACGAATCTCATCTTGCATGAGAGTCAATTGGCTTATTATAACAGACTTAATCTGCTATACAAGAAAAATCCGCAGGCTCATTTCAGAGATATTACATCGTCAAATAATACAGTTCTTACAGATGCTGATAGTAGTAGCTTCTTCAAATCTATCGGAATTGATGCCAAGCTCATCTCCACTCCCGGACATAGCGATGACAGTATCAGTCTGGTGATTAGCAACGAATGTGCGTTTATCGGTGATCTCATGCCTCTACCGTTACAGGAGGAAAATCGCAATATCGTTATAGAGGACAGCTGGGACCACATCCGAGAGTTTCATGTAAAGACTATATATCCGGGTCATGGAGATCCCTTTAAGCTGTAACCACATCCCACTAAGCATAAAATAGCAATATTTTTGTATATAAAAAAGGTAAGCCGAGTAACGGGCTTACCTTTTATCTTATTTTAGTACCTTGAATGCATTTCTTCCAAGATAAATGGCTGAACCGCCAAGCTCCTGTTCGATTCTTAGTAATTGGTTGTATTTTGCGACACGGTCAGTTCTGGAGGGTGCTCCTGTCTTAATCTGTCCGGCGTTGGTTGCGACAGCGATATCCGCAAGGGAAACATCTTCTGTTTCTCCCGAGCGATGTGACACGACAGCCGTCCAGCGATTATTCTTTGTCATCTCAATCGCATCAAGTGTTTCCGTCAGAGTTCCGATCTGATTCAGTTTAATGAGTACTGAGTTAGATATATCTTGATTAATCCCTTCCTTTATTCTTTCGGTATTGGTTACAAATAAGTCATCACCAACCAACTGTATTTTATGACCCAGACGCTGTGTTAAAAGCTTCCATCCCTTCCAATCCTCTTCTGCCAAGCCGTCCTCTAAGGAGATGACAGGATATTTATTGCATACCTGCTCCCAGAAATCAACCATTTCCTCCACAGTCTTATATTCATTAGCCTTCCAGAACAGATAATCTCCTTCCCTGCCTGCCTTCTTGGATTCATCATACATTTCTGTGGCTGCCGCATCAATGGCTATGAAGAAGTCTACTCCCGGTCTGTATCCGGCGATTTCGATTGCCTTTACGATATAGTCAAGAGCCTGAGTATCACTGCTGAATTTTGGCGCAAAGCCACCTTCATCGCCGACAGAGGTGATAAAACCGTCAGTACTTAAAAGTTTTTTCAAAGTATGGAATACGGTAGCACTATGTTCAAGAGCCTCTGAAAATCTTGCTGCACCGACCGGCATTATCATAAATTCTTGAATATTCAGACTGGAATCGGCATGCTTGCCTCCATTAATGATATTCATCATCGGTACCGGTAATACCTTTGCATTGACTCCGCCCAAATAACGGTATAAAGGTACTTTCATATAAGCTGCTGCTGCCTTTGCTGTCGCCAAGGATACACTTAAGATAGCATTCGCTCCAAGCCTTCCCTTATTCTCTGTTCCGTCAAGTGCAATCATACTGGCATCGATTTTCGCTTGCTCGCAAGCCGACATACCTATAACCTGATTTGCAATGATTTTATTCACATTATCTACTGCTGTTCTTACACCATTTCCAAGATATCTTTTATTATCACCGTCACGAAGCTCCACCGCTTCAAAAGCACCGGTTGAGGCTCCTGAGGGTACGGCAGCCCTTCCTACACTTCCGTCTATCAGCGTAACCTCCGCTTCTACTGTGGGATTTCCTCTTGAATCAAGAATTTCCCTTCCTACCACCTTTTCAATAATCATATTTCTCATGTTCTGCAACATCCTTTCCTGTTCGTATTTTTGCTTAAATTCTATTTTATTATTTGCTGTAATTTGGAAAGTATTCGATAAGATGATATAAAACATTACTATAAACAGAATAATGCAACATCTTCCAAGAAGCAATAACATTTTTATTACTCCTCCCGCAATTTTTTATTACTCCTCCCGTAATAATTGTGGTATTTATTGGATTGCTATGCCCCATAAAAATTGATATACTAATTTAAGTATAGTTACATTTGAAATGAACGGAGGATTTTATGAGTAAAACATTTGAAAAATTACAGCCCTACCTTGATAAATCCATGGCACTACAGACTGCCAGAAACTTATTTGAATGGGATGATCAAACAACTGCACCCTTTGAAGCGGCAGATAATACATCTATTGTTATAGGAATCTTATCCGATGAATATATGAAAAGTCTGATCAATGATGATGTTAGACATTTACTTAAAAAGCTTCAGGAAAAGAAGGAACAGGCGGATTTAACCGATACAGAAAGAGCCATCGTCAAGGAACTCGGGAAAACTTATGAACAACTTGAAAGCATCCCGCCGGAAGAATATCGTGCCTTTAATGAATTGATCTCCATATCAAGTAGAACGTGGGCAAAAGCGAAAAAGGACAATCGGTATGAGGAATTTGCACCCTACTTAGAGAAGGTAATTGATTATAAGAAGAAGTTCGCCTCCTACCGTGTAAAAGGCGATAAGAAACCCTATGAAGTACTGCTGGGCGATTATGATGAGTGCTTTATGATCCGTGAGTTGGATATCTTCTTTGAACAGATTAAGAAGGAGATTATTCCTTTGCTTAAGGAGGTTGCCAAAAAGGCCGAGACCATTGATAAGAGTTATAATTATTTAAATTATGATATTAATAAACAGAGAGAATTCTGCAGGTATTTAAGCGGTTACGTCGGATTTGATTTTAACCGCGGCGTCATCGCTGAAAGCGCCCATCCCTTCACGATGCAGTTGCATAACCATGATGTGCGGATTACGAATCGTTATATAGAAAACAATCTGGAAAGTGCTATGTTTTCGATTATTCATGAATCAGGTCACGCACTCTATGAGATGAATATTGCGGATTCCATTACACAAACCCTAGTCGGTGGCGGTGCCTCAATGGGTATGCATGAGTCGCAGTCCAGGCTTTATGAAAATGTCCTTGGTCGAAGCCGTGACTTCTGGGAACCCATTTACGAGAAGCTAACGGCCACATATCCCGAGAATTTGTCAAATATCAGTCTGGATCATTTTATCAAGGGAATTAATAAAGCGGCACCGAGTTTAATCCGGACTGAAGCCGATGAGCTCACCTACTGCCTCCATATCCTGATACGCTACGAGATTGAGAAAGCCATCTTTGCTGAAGAAGTGAAGGTTGCCGAGCTTCCGAAACTATGGAATCAAAAATATCAGGAATATATAGGAATTACTCCCTCTTCCGATGAAGAAGGAATTCTCCAAGATACACATTGGTCCTGGGGTGAATTCGGTTATTTTCCTTCCTATGCGGTCGGCACCGCCATTGCATCCCAATTATATGCCTGTATGTTGGATAAGATGCCTCTTGAAAGCTACCTTAAGGAAAGTAATTTAACGCCAATCCGTGAGTATCTCGAGGATAACATCCACAAATACGGAGCCGTCAAGAATACCGGTGAGATTTTGAAGGACGTCTGCGGAGAGGATTTCAGAGCCGATTATTATATTCAATATCTGAAGGATAAATACACAAAACTATATGACCTATAATATGCAAAATGGGCTGTACTGTAACACGGAATAGGCACTAATGATAAATTATTATTGCAAGTTTTTTAAAAACGATGTAATATGAAAGCACTAAATTTCAGAAAATACCGCCATGGGCGGCGGAAAAGAGGCAGGATAAATGAAACTTTGGGGCGGGCGATTTACGAAAGAAACCAATGAGTTAGTTCATAATTTTAATGCATCCATCTCCTTTGATCAGAAATTCTTTCAGCAAGATATTAAGGGTAGTATCGCTCATGTCACCATGTTGGCAAAACAGGGTATCCTATCTGTGAAGGAAAAGGACCTTATTATCAACGGATTATCGGGTCTTCTGGAGGATATTATAAACGGCAAGCTTGAGATAGACAACGAACACGAGGATATTCACAGCTTTATTGAAGCGCACTTAATCGAACGAATCGGAGACGCCGGTAAAAAGCTTCATACAGGAAGAAGCCGTAATGATCAAGTGGCTCTGGATATGAAGCTGTATACTCGGGATGAAATTATTGAGATCGACGGATTAGTAAAAGACCTATTAGTAGTAATCAATGATATTATGAAAGCAAACACCGAGACCTACATGCCCGGCTTTACCCATCTTCAGAAAGCTCAGCCGGTTACTCTCGCACATCATCTGGGAGCATACTTTGAAATGTTTCGACGTGACCGTTCCAGACTATCCGATATAGCAAGGCGCCTAAATCTCTCTCCGATCGGAGCAGGCGCTCTGGCAGGAACCACCTATCCGCTTGACCGCGAATACACGGCAACTTTATTAGGCTTTGATGGTCCTACCCTAAACAGTATGGACAGTGTATCCGACCGTGATTACCTGATAGAACTCTTAAGTGCACTTTCTACCATCATGATGCATCTGAGTCGCTTTAGTGAAGAAATTATCATCTGGAACAGTAATGAATATCGTTTTGTAGAACTGGATGATGCGTATTCTACAGGCTCCAGTATCATGCCTCAAAAGAAAAATCCTGACATTGCCGAACTTGTCAGAGGCAAGACAGGACGCGTTTATGGAGCATTGGTTTCTCTGCTTACAGTCATGAAGGGTCTACCGCTTGCGTATAATAAAGACATGCAGGAGGATAAGGAATTAACCTTTGATGCCATGGATACAGTAAAGGGCTGTCTGGCTCTTTTTCAAGGAATGCTTTTCACTATGAAATTCAATAAAGAAGTCATGTCAGATAGTGCAAAGAATGGCTTTACTAATGCAACGGATGCAGCAGATTATCTCGTAAATAAGGGGGTTCCCTTCCGTGATGCGCATGGAATTGTCGGACAGCTGGTTCTCTATTGTATAGAACGGGATATTGCGTTAGATGATATGAGCTTAGAAGAATTCCGATTAATCAGTCCTGTCTTTATGCAGGATATTTATGAGGCAATCAGTTTAACCACCTGCGTGAACAAAAGAAATACCATAGGTGCCCCGGGTACCGACGCAATGGCTCAGATATTAAAGCTTAACGAGGAATATTTAAAGGCTTAGCATACCCCTACAATATTTGGCTCTGTCACAACATATAGTTGATATTTAATATTTTTTGAGCAGAGGCATCTCTGCTCAGTTTTTATGCAAAAACTTATCAATATCATCATATCGAATATCAATATATTTCTGATTATCATTATTATTCAAATAGATATACATTAGTGGCTTTTGGGAACTTCCTGAACCTATAAGTAAGCTATATTTATCGTCAATTGGATATGTTTTAATATATAACCCACTTCCAATTTCTGTACCATTAAAAGCTTCGAAATCTTCCCAAGATAATTTGTCTCCTTTTTTCGATAATTGTTTCACTTTCTCAATTGTTAATATATTATCTTTTCCTTTTTCAGTATGTGATTCTTCAATAAAAACAACTCCTAAAATCAATCCAATGCACAATACTGCGATTAGAATAATTATTATTATCCATTTTTTTGCTCCGAGTTTAGAATATTTAATATTCAATCCATCAGCCTCCATTACTTGTATATAAATAATAATTTTACCATCATGGACAGTATGTACATATCAATATTTATGACAAAGGGAGGGATACCCCTCCTTCTACTAAGCGTATCCCTCCATATTTTCACTGGAATTCACTCTAATATCTTCCAAGGATTCAACTTACTGAATGTTTTTTTATACTCAAACGTTCTATAACTGACTAAAAATAATAATAAAATTACATATTATAATCAAAGTATCTGCACATATATATTTAACTTTTTGTTGACCTTCTTTTTTCATTCCGCCAATTGATAAAGCTAACACAAGGCTAAAACTTATGATCAGATAAATCCATGTTGACGAAGTACTCCCCGTTGACTTACCGGATAAACTAAAATGAGTTGATATTCTATCCGGCAGTTTGAAATATCCATATACATTGAACAATCCGGTAATTATGATATAAAGAACTAAAAGGTATTTAATAAGCTTCTGTTTATTAAATTTCATAGTAAATCTCCTTATTATTATCTTGAGGTTCATCTCTTTCAGATTTTTTGTTATCTGACATGTATCTATCAGAATTATATGCTGCCTTCCTGTAGAGGTATAATAATATCTTCAATAAAAGTGATACAGATTTCATACACTGGGTTACACGATAACTACTCTAAATCATATTTATTCTTCTTAAACCATGAAAGATCAGGATACTTTAATTCTGCCTTCCCTATAATTTTGCTTCTTTTCACAAATTTATTATTCCAATATCTCGAATCCTCCGATATGTCTCGGTTATCACCCATCATGAAATAACTATCCTCCGGAACGACATAGGGTCCAAAGTCGTCGTCAATCATACTAGTTACATAATCTTCTATCAGCTTCTTTCCGTTGATATAAACATACCCCTCCTTACCTTCCACGGTTTCTCCGGGCAATCCGATTATTCTTTTAATATAATCAACTTCTTCGTTATCCGGAAAGGGAAACACAATAACATCTCCTCTTTTTGGATTATGAAACGCATACGCTAAACGTAAGGTTATAACCTTGTCCCCGGTCATTATTGTATTTTCCATAGAACCGCTTGGCACCTCAACCCTTAGAATAACCACCTTATTAATAAAGGTTACCAATCCGAATGCTACAGCAATTACCACTATCCAACTGATGATTTCTTTTACAATTTTATTGTTCATAAACCACTCCCATAAGACACCTTAGCGATTCTCAATTTGAATATCCGCATAACTCATCACTAATTATAACCTTTGGTCATTTTTTTGTAAACAGAAAGAACAGACCGCAATTTAACCCATTAAGAATGAAATAATTTTAAGTTCCTTCGTTTATACCTTGACCAGTGTAAAAATTGTATCGAACACCATCCATAGCCCAGGGAAGTACCGCATCAGCTGCCAAACCCCAGAACCGCTCAGACCAAATTCCGGGATCAATCTTAATTTTGCATTCATGCTTCTGACATCGTCAAACCAAACCACATGATTCACTCCATCCTCATTTGTATAATTATAAAATGGAGATTGGGCGATTTCATCAAATTGAATTTCCACACCAAATTTTACAGCACGTTCAATTGCCTCCTGATTTCCCAAAGATTGTGCTGCTGTCTTTCCCTGTACAAAGGGCAATGGCCAATCATAAGCATAATTTGGCGTCCCCATTAATATTATATCGGGATCTATTACGGACACACCATATCTCAGGACATTCCTCATATTATTAATGGGCGAGGTTGCCATGGGCTCACCGTAGGTATAACCCCACTCATAGGTCATGAGGAGTACCTTATCCGCAACTGCTCCAATTGTTGGATAGTCATGTGCTTCATATAGCAGCCCCTTCATATCACCTGAAATTTTGGGTGCAAGCGCGACAAACATAATCAGACCGGCCTTATCCAGTCCGGTACTTATTGTTTTAATAAAGTTCAAAAATGCATCCTTATCGTCCGGAAGGACAAATTCGAAATCAATATCGATTCCACGATAACCCTTAGCCTGCATTGTTGTAATCAAATTATTAGTCAATGCCGTCACAGCCTCCTGGTTATAAAAGATATCATGGGCTGCGTCACTACTAAAATTACCGGAGGTATCCATCGGTGCGAGTACCATAATCGGAGCTACTCCAAGATCTTTGCTCAGAGCAATTATCTCTTCATCTTCAATCGGTATCAGTTCCCCGGTAGAAGTAAATCCATAAGTAAACAATGAGATATAGGTTAAAAAGGGCAGCGTCTTTTTTAAAACTGTGCGATCAATAAATGGGTAAGCATAACCGTTGATGATTACCGTATCAATGGGCGTTTCATTGGCATAAGTTATCACCAGAACCTCGCCGGGGAATAATTCTTCCCTAGTTGCGACCTGCGGATTATGTTGAAGAATTCGAATTGGTGTCACATCATATTTCTTGGCTACACTCTCTAAAGTATCACCTGCCACTACTGTATAAGTCACCTCCGGAACCCTGATTCCGATGCTTTGACCAATAATCAGCTTATCCGGGTTGGGTAGCTCATTTTCTAGAATGATTCGCTCTCTGGATACGCCATACTGAGCAGAAATTGCCTCAATCGTATCCCCGGTCTTCACGATATGAATTATCATATGCCTCCATACTGCCGTATTTGGTGTCAATATTTACAGCGTATAAATTTAATATTAATATATGATATTCCTATATTTTCGTGCCTGCTCTGTCCGACGTTGCATTTATTTCACTACCATCATATAATAGCAATTATCTGTATTACCATAATTTATGAAATCAGTCTGGATATTTGGGACGAATATTGATATGATAATACTAATCTATTTGTAGTGAAGTGACAGAAAGGATTGGTGATGTATATGAAGCAATTGAAAGAGACAATACCCTCTTTACTAAAGGAGAATACCTTTCAGTCTATCGGAAAGGACTGGATGTTAGTCACCGCCGGCGATACCAACAAGGCTAATACCATGACGGCCTCCTGGGGTGGACTCGGTGTTATGTTGGGAAAGGATGTTGTCTATGTTGTAATCAGACCTCAGCGTTATACAAGAGAATTCATGGACCGTGAAGCTACTTTTTCCTTAAGCTTCCTGCCTAATAATTACCGAAATGAATTGAATTATCTTGGTTCTGTTTCGGGAAAAGAGGAAGATAAAATAGAAAAGTCAGGGTTGACGCTTGATTTTATCGATAACACACCCTATTTCAGTGAATCCAAACTTGTAATGATTTGCAAAAAGCTGGTCAGACAGCCCCTAGAAGCAGCTTCTTTTTTAGATGCGTCCATGGATAAGACCTTTTACCAACAAAAAGACTATCACATCTTATATATTGCTGAGATAACAAAGGTTCTTACAACAGACTGATAACATGCAGGCAAGGTACAGCAGTAATACTGCATGATTATTCTTAAATAAAACGGCTGTATCACTTCCTATCGGACTACCTTAACATTTCGGTAGCCAAAGGAGAACTGATACAGCCGTATTCATGCGATGGTGAAGGAAAATAACATTATCCCTTATTCATTCGTACTTCATGAAATACTTTAAGTATTACTTCATGTATTATTTCAAGTACTATTTCCTATATTACTTCATGTCTTATTTAATATCACTTTTAATAAAAGCAAAAATACCGAGTGCAGTTGCAATGATTAAAAATGCCAATCCTACAAGTACTCCTCTTAAATAATCAGTTCCTGTCGCTGCAAGGTTGCCGGTAAAATAGGATATGTTATAAAACAGGTCATAAGTAGTGATTTTTATTTTTCCCTTTATCAAATACTGCAGAGCGAGAAACAATAACGGTAATACTGTCATAAGTCCAATAAAGTTGATTGCGATTACTCCACCAAGATTTCTTACCAGTGTAGCAACAAGTAACAATAAAGCTGTGAAAGCTAAAAATAGTAATAATTCCATCCCGGTTGTTTTAAGAATCTGAACAAAATAATCTCCGGTAAAGGTTCCGAATTTGCCCGTGATTATGGTAGCTGACACCGCTGCTCCAATAATGGTACCCAAAATTATAAGATAACCCGCAACAAGCATTGTAATTAACTTTGAGAAATAAATCGGTATCTTCGAAAAGCCCTTTGATACCACGTTTTTCATAGTTCCATGAGAGAATTCAGCTACAACAAAAATCGATACAAAGACAGAAATAATTGTCATAGCATTAGAATCGGACATTGATTTTAATGCAAAATCAATACCATCCTTCGGTAACAGCGATGCATAAAGATCCTTCTGATCTGTATTTACCTTGGACGCCCAATACATAATGAGTAGATTTAATGAATTCAGTGCTATTGCTACAATCGCACATATATAGAACGACTTACTTCTGACCAATCGGTAAAAATCCGAACGTAATAAATTTAACATAATATTCCTCCGTTATTCATTGTCTAATTATATGTTTTATCTGTAGCATCCATCAATTCCATGAAATAGGACTCTAAGTCCTGACCGACAACCGAGCTGGAATTTATGATGATGCCGTTCTTGGCAAGCTCTGTATTAATGATTCCTGCCTTATCAATATCTTTGGTAACCCGGATTGTGTTATAGTCAAGGGTATACACATTTGCCTCATTTATAATACCCGAAATTACAGTCTTTGCCAAAACCGCATTATCTACCTTAATCTCCAATTCACCGGAGCTGCGTTTTTCAAGCTCTTCATTAGTGAATTCAGCTACGATCACACCATTATTGATAACGCCATAACGGTTTGCTATTCTGGCAAGTTCGCCGAGAATATGACTTGATATCAAAATCGTTATCTTTCTCTCCTGATTCAGATGCAAAATCAATTCTCTGATTTCCTTGATACCTGTCGGATCAAGACCATTGATTGGTTCATCTAACATAAGAAATTCCGGATCGCCTAGCAGTGAAATTCCAATTGCAAGACGTTGCTTCATACCAAGAGAAAAATTCTTAGCCTTTTTCTTACCTGTCTCATTCAGTCCGATGAGTATCAGCATTTCATCTGCTTTACTCTTGGAATCAAGACCAAGTAACTTACAATAATAAACAAGATTTTGTCTTGCTGTCATATGGGGAAATACCGCTGGATTTTCAATCATAGTTCCGGTCTTTCGTCTCTGTATATCCAAGTCAGCGCTTTCAAAAAGACGGATTGACCCTTTTGTCGGGTGGGCAAGTCCTGAAACCATACGAATTAACGTTGTTTTACCGGCACCGTTTCTGCCGATGAAACCATAGATATCACCCTGTCGCACATTCAGACTGATACCGTTAACAGCAGCTTTCTTACCAAACACCTTTGTAAGGTCATTCGTTTGCAGTACATATTCCATGTAAATATCCTCCTGTTTTGTAAAATACTGTGTTTTCATAAAACTAAAGCTTATTGTAGCACACTCAAATTAGAAAATCATTAAGAAAACATAAATTAATCCTAATATTTACTACTTGTTTCATAAAGTGTAATATTGTAAATACTTAGATAAAATGACTTTACTCCGATATGATAGCATTATTACATTTCTTAGAAACCAAATGGGCATTTCCCTCTTCTATCATCTTCCTCCAGTTTACTACATTGATCTAAGAAATCACATAGATCTGAAATTATTCTTATTGTATCTGCTCGAGTAGTTGGATATATACAGGCAATTCTGAATCAATATCCCTTTCATAATATTGTCTCCTTTCTTGTTATTGTATTACTGTATTAAGTTGTTAATACAATGATACAATGGTATTATTTATATGTCAATACCTTTTTAAATTTTTTTCTTTTTTATTCCAATCCGGAAATCAAAACGGTTCAGGATTTACCGAAGCATTCCCGAGAGGATATGAAGCGTCTAAGAGACTCATAGAGGTTGCCTCTATTGGAAAGCTGCGTTTGAAAAGATGGCTCCTTAATCAGTAAGCTGCAGATATCATTACACATAAAAAAACATGAATCCCTCTGCAATGCAAAGAAATTCACGTTCTTCATTTTGTTGAATCAATTCGTTCTTTTACCTATAATAATGTTCGGAGCACTTTCAAATTTAACTCGAATGATTTTTGTCCTTATATTATTTTTTAAAATAAGATCATTCAGAAAAGCTCTCAACTCAACTCTATACTCTGTCAAAACCGCTACTGTAATAACATCTCTTTGCTGTAGTGGAATCACATCCACTGCCGCTTTCACCATGTTAACCGAAAGCTCCTTTCGGCTAAATAAAAGATTACCGATATGACCGGCCTTATCCTCTTCCCTTGACAGACTATCAATCATCGTGGGTAACAGGTTATCTAATATCGTCATATAGTCAATTGAATCAAGCTCAAGCAAAATTCTCATCATGGCTTCATTCCTTCTCATGATACGATCCGTCTTCAAGTCAGTAACCCTCGCTGTAATCCTATTTTGAGCTAACTGATTATTCAAATACTCAATCAAGACTTTGTCAAAATGCGGAATGAGACAAGTCACCATCTCATCTTTCTTTGGAATCAACCCCATCATAAGGGTCGAGAATTTTGTGGGCTTCCCATTCTTACTGATTACTTTGGAGAAGACCTCCAATATCGGATTTTTCTTATTAGTCAGTCCTTTTTCAATTTGTGGCATCATTAAATTAAGTAATGTCTCATAATCAATATCCTTTATATAAATAGCTGCTTTTATCATAGTTAGGCTCCGTTCATCTAACTGCCGCGCTCCTGATAGTCGTCCTTCTTAACTCTATCTCTATTTGGAACACAATAATATTATATGCAAAAATGGTAAATAGTTTATTCAAGTAGCAGAAAAACCTGCAGAACTCCTGCAGGTTTTTCTATGACGCTTTTATGCTTGATATACCGTGCAAGCTTTCACTTTATGCTGCAATCCTGCTATTGCTATCTCAAAGAAGGACAGAATCAGGTCTACAACTTTATAGCAAAGATCAATGATATACTGAATATCCTTATGCACATTCTTTCGTGCCCTTAGATATTCCTTATGGGTCTGTGCGATAACACGAATTATCTCATCAACACTACAGAGCAGTTGACTTGTACTGCGTTCTCTCTGGTTCCCATCATCACTCACATAATCCTTCAGGGAATTTTTAAGTGCTTTCTCATAATACACGTGTTGCGATATGCTACCGCTAAATATATCATTATGCGGGTAAGTACAATAATCGGATAGATAATGGGTAATCACTCCGAGATGTCTTGCATAATAACCGTTAATTCCCTTATTCATATCAAAATCAATGGTGACTCTCTTGATTTCCTCGATTAGTATCTCAAACGTATTATCAAACGTATGTCGCTTTGTTAAAAATGATAGCCTTAAATCAGGCAGAACGCTTCCTATGTAAAACGCCTTCTTATGTTCAGTCAAATCCTGTACTTGCATGTTGTCCAGTAAAAACTTTGCAAGTGAAATATGAGACTTCTTTCTCAATCCATTTCCTCCTTGGAGAATCACGAAAACAATCCATCTTCCAGTCATACCGTAATCATTATGCTATGGGCAGAATGATACACCATTTCACTGAATTACTCAATAGGAATCATATAATTTACCCTAGTATTTTTTTTTGGAGCATAATTTTGGTAAATATCATGAAAATGACGTGGAAAACTTGACATTATGCCTGTATTACGGTAGTATTGTGAATTGTAAAATACATATACGTAATGTGAATTATTGAAAGCATATTTGCTCGCATGTTTTTGTACGTACGCTATTTTAAAAATATAACAATTGTGTGACATATTAAAGATTAGGAGATGACCAATTGGATCTCAGTGACGTGGCGCTGCCACTTATATTATTTAGTTTATTGCTTCTGTCGTCCTTCTTAACCGCTTCCGAAGTAGCCCTTAACGGAGTGAATAAGCTTAGGATCAGAGCACTTGCAGATGATGATGTAAGAGGAGCCAAAACCACAGGAAAACTTATTGAAGAACCCCGTAAAATACTTAATGCCATTTCCATTGGCAAAAACGTAGCAAAGCTATCAGCTTTTGCTCTGGTCGCCATCATGGCAAACGATCATTTTGGAAAACTAGGGGTAGCACTAACTATCGGTGTACTTATCATTTTATTTCTTATCTTTGGATCAATCATTCCTCGTACGATATCATTGATTTATACAGAGAAGGTTGCTCTTACTGTTGCCGGACCGATTTATTTCATAACCTATATGTTGTCACCAATCGTTTACTTATTAAACTTCATCTGTAGCGCTTTATTAAAGCTTGTCGGAATCGACACTAAGAAGAAAACAGCAGCAATTACAGAGGATGAGCTTCGAACTATCTTGGATTACAGCCATGAAGAAGGGGTTATCGAAAGCGAAGAACGTCGGATGATAACCAATGTGGTGGATTTTGGTGATTCCCTTGCCAAAGATGTCATGGTACCCCGTACCGATATGGCTTTTGCCAACGTAGAATTCACTTATGATGAGCTGATGGAGGCCTTCTCCGAAGACAAATATACTCGTATGCCAGTGTATTCCGAAACCCGTGATAATGTTCTTGGCATCGTCAACCTCAAGGACGTTTTCTTCTATCATGGAGAGAAAGAAGACTTCAATATTCTGGATATCATGAGAGATCCATACTTTACTTATGAATACAAGAAAACCTCAGAACTGTTAATCGAGATGCGAAGGAATTCCATTTCGCTTGCCATCGTACTTGATGAATATGGTTCAACCGTGGGTCTGATTACCATAGAGGACTTATTGGAGGAAATCGTCGGAGAAATCCGTGATGAATATGATGATGATGAAGAAGACAGTATCAAGTCCCTTGCAGAAAATGAATTTATTGTGGACGGTTATACCAAACTTGATGAGATTAACGAAGTTCTCGGACTTAAGCTTGAATCTGATGATTACGACTCTATTGCAGGTCATATTATCTACCTACTGGATCACCTTCCCGATGAAGGCGAGACCGTCGAAGATGACAATGTCGTATTTACCGTAGCTTCTGTTGATAAGAACAGGGTCGATAAGGTTCATATCTTGCTGAAGAAAGATGATAAGAAAGAGGAAGACAAGGAAGAATAAAGTTAATACAAGCAATGATAGGATGCCCTTACGTTTATTGTTAAACAAAGCCGGCATCCTTTTTTAGTATATTTATGACAACTATTCGGTACGCCGATAAATCCACAGGAGAGCTTTTTTGAAATACTTCGTGAAATAAAACGGTCAAACAGACTTATATTAATTACTCCTTTCAAGGGATTGACTTATAATCATAACTAATAGATAGCCCCCGACGAATAATCATCACTCATTTTTTTATTCGCATAGTAGATGAAAAAATCCCCGGCAAAAAAATCAAATTTAGGACCTTTATAGCTTGATTTAGAGAGCGGAGCTCCTTCCATAACCCACATGCTGCAGTTACCATTGTTCTGATAATTCGTTGCGTTTATATAACTTAGATGCTTATTTTCATTTTCCATGGTGTAAATATTAAAATTCACTATGATATAGCCATCCGTGAGCCAGAAATCCTCATCATAGTCCACACCGTGCTTTCCGGCATAATCCATGACATCATAGCCTTTCTTTACTGCATGAACCTTATTCGGGATGTAATACTGGCCGTACCAACGTTGCATGGATTGATCGGAATCTTTTTCTTTCACTCCGCTTTTCTGAATATCCTCAAAACTGTCCAGTTTCTTGATACTTTCCGAATAATTCTGCCCCACAAGCGTCCTGAAGGCGTAATTAAGCCATATCTTTGAGAAGGTAAACATCGGTGAGTTCCGCCATAGGAAATTACCATATTTCTCGTTTCTCGACGTAGCGGTGGCTTTCATTTCACTCACCGGTATTCCAAGGTTCAAGTCTCCGGTATAGTAGGACTTAATATTGGTTTTATCTATGTTACCTCCTACCTTGACCAGGTTCTTTGACACATTGTTTATTTCCTCCGTGTAATACAGATCTATGGCTGTGCGGTTCTTGCCGTTCTTGTCGACAAAATAGAAGGACGGTTTGACCACAACGCTGGCCTCATCACCGAACATGTCCCCGATCGTATCCAGGGAAAAGCGGAACATATACCCGGTTTTTAGTATGCCTTGGTTTTTGTAAAACGGATGACTGCCATTCACCAGTGGAAAGGTATACTTAACATTCCGGCCATTATCGTTACCGTACTGATCGTTGGTTCCCACAGTGTAAGAATAAGAATAATTTTTGTTGTAGGTTGAGGATTCTGTCCCATCCGGATACTTATTTGCATAGTTTCTCTTAAGATCGGAAGATTTAGGTATCCGAAAGGCTTCCTGCCACATGGGATAATCCGATATATCGTACAGAGTAAGACCATAGATACGTCCGGACACTTCAATCTTTACCGTATTGGTTGCAACATAGTTTATTCTGTTTTTGTTAGAATAGGTTTCTGTGTCATGAATATGATCCCCTACGTTTACCGCTACCGTCCTGCAATCTACCGTATAAACTCCCTCTTTCGTCCATGTAGGTACGTAGAACCTTTCCGTGGATGTTCCCAAAGTAATCCAAGTACCGAACTTCACATAATCGTCATTGCTCTTTTGATTATCATTTCCCTTGTCAATGAATACATCAAAAGGAAATTTCACTTCATTCCGGAGCAGTCCGTTTTCTTCGGCGATATAGGACGCTTTACTGTCATGATAAGACTGAGAAAAGTCACGAGTAAAATATCCGGCTATCCCGGTATGAAAACCTGTATTTGATATTTTCAGGGTGAAATCATTAAGGTTCGAATCCGGATCAAGTACAAGTTCTACACAGTCCTTGGTCGGACTGATCAGCTGCACGTACTTGTCATTATCGACTGTTACGATTGGATCACACAACACCGGCGTATGGATTACAATGTCATTAATTCCAAGAATTGCGTAATTTGCAATGTCCGGATTAGAGGATCCTATTTTTGCTATGGCCTTATAGGCTATGTTTCCGGATGATGAATAAAGGCCGTTTGATTTAGTCGCCTTGATTACTTGGTCATTATCGTATAGAGCATTCTTCTTTGTGTAACTGCTGCAGTCCGTTAGTGCGGTTTTATTAATCATTGGTGCTTCCACTTCCGAGGGTTGGCTGCTCATTACCGTTACACCCCCAAATACTAGGGAATCACTTCTGGCCTGTATTTTACCGGTCTTAGTTAAGGCTTCATTTGTAAAATCCTCTATTGGTATCGCCGGCTTACTTGTACCTCCGGTGATGGTTTCCGATGCAAGTGTAATCCCATTAGCTACTTCAGCCGGTGGGATGATATGATAATTTGTGTCGGTCGTGTGGTAATACGAGATCGAAGGAGGATTGTAATAGGAGCTGTTTGGTGTCAGTGTCAACTGCCCTTCGGGGAGTGCATAGTTACCTAAAATCGCATTGTTGATATTGTAATACTCAAGATTCGTTATCTCCCAATAACCATAAACTCTATTTACAGATTTGTACTGTGTTATTGTAACAGTTTCTGTAATATCCTTCGCATTTCCCGGTGTTGCACTTTTCCATTTTAATATGTAATCTTTTTTTACGGGAACCGAATAACATATCTTACCAACCTTTTTTACCAGCTGATATCCCAACAGATATTCCTTGGCTGTTACCTGACCATAGAGGCTTTCGGTTGTCGGTACCCCAGCCGTAGCTATGAACTTTTCACTACCTCTGTCATCTGCACGGATCTCTCCGGTAGTAAAAGCCGAGGTAAGTGATTTAGATACAGAATCGGATTCCGGGACTACCTCCGGCGTTGGCGCAGGTATGGTGGGCGTTGGCGTAACTGTGGTAGGTGGTTTCGTTGGTATCGGCGTAACTGAAACTATAGGTGTTGATGCCTTATAAACCAGATGGACTACCAGATCGGAATCTATTTCAGCATCCGGTGCCTTAAAGTCTATGTCTCCGTCTGGGGTCTTGGTTTTACTGCTTCCGTCACTATCCTCGTAGGTATAATACCAGTTCTGATAGGTATATTTATTCTTATCATTCGATACGGTTTTATTTGCATCACTTAATGTGTATTTAACTTTCTCACTGTAGATGACCTCTTTTTTTGATATGGGATTTGTTAACGTCACTCCGTCCAAGTTTTCTGCGCCGGATAAGGTCTTTCCGTCCGTATCCTCTATTTTATACTTCACTTTATAGGTACAGGGATACAGGGTATATTGAAAGTTATAGTAACCCTTAAGATATTTCTGCGTTGTCGCGCTCCAGGAAGCCGCATCCAGCATCTCCTGATAGCCGTAGATGCTGGACTTAATGACCGTATCCTTAGAACCCTTGACGGTATCAAAGATGTTATTTAGGTAAACCGTCAGGGATTTGTCAGCCTTAAGTTGTTCTCCCGTAAGATTAAAGCCGTCTACTAAGGCTTCGAGGAAATCGGTTTTTTGGATGGTGTATTGTGTATACTTGTTATTTCCAACCACTGTTTCATTTGTTATATGCATTGGAACGTATTCTTTTTTAATGTCAGCATTATCTCCGCTGGTAAAATAGGTATCCTTATCATAGGTCTTCAGGGTCATATAATAGCCTGTTGTTTTATAACGGGTAACATCATCATCAGCAGCCACATGCTTGCCTTCTTGAACAATAGTATCATCATATATAGATATCGTCTCTTGAATTCCGTTACTTCCACCTTCTACCGAAAGCCAATCGTAATTAGCGGCTGCATTTGCAATATATCCCTCCGGAATTAGCATCATAGTACAGATCATATTTAGAATGAGAACAAAGGCAATAAGACCTTTGATCTTCATGTTTTCCACGATATACTTTATCATAATTTCTCCTCTTTATCCTTTGAAAATATAAACCCGTTAATCTTCCTAACGGGTTTATATTATTGCGCTACTTTGTAACAGGATACTGCTTACAATAGTATTCATTCAAATAGGCTACCGTCACACCTATATTCGTCTTGCTTGTATATGTATCAAGACAAATGTCGTAGCCGCATTCTCTCCATTTGCCTAACGTAAAGCCTGTAAAATCAACCGTTGTCGCTCTGCTCCACAGAATGTCATTATAGGGTTCTTCCATAATCAGCGTATCCGCATCCACTCCGTACTTTATCTTCGAGGATACGATACGGTACTGTACATATGCTCTGAGGTAAAAGCTTCCATTAAAGTAATACAAGGAGGAGCCGTCCACCCGGATCTTGGAGTACTCCACAATCGTCTTGTTTTCCTTCATAGCCGTTACATATTCTTCAAGGTCAGCCCTATAGCCCTTTTCAATCCTTTCCCCATACGAATAATCAGTCTCTGCCACCTCGTCCATCCACTCCTCGTCAATAGTCTTATAATTGACACTGAAGACATGCTCCAGATAGCTCTGCACCTTGTCTACCCAGGAAATCAGATACTTCTTTCTAATTTCCCCAAAGCCCGCATCGAAGTCATCCACTCCCTTGATTTTATCAATGTCCACTGGGGCGGCATACTGTACCAGATTTACATTGGGATACTTCTTCCCTTCGCTTTCATAGCAACCGTTCCCACATTCATATATTAGCTTCCAATCATAATAGGAATTTGGATAGCTGGCCAAAATATAAGGGAACTTCTTTGCCGAAAGGGGCAACTTGGTGGTTCTGATCAGCTGTCCGTCAGGGCTGATTTTTGCCCGGGACTTTTGATTCTTTAGCAGCTTGATACAGCTTAAGGCACCGCTCTTGGTCATCTTACTCGTAAGGTTCATTCTCCGATTCGTACTGTAGGTCCCGTTCGAGTAGCCCTTCATATAACCCTTAAGAAATGCCTTAGCCACATCCACTCTTTTACCTTCCTCGACTGTTTTGATATCCGAGATACGCTTATCAATGACCATCTGTACCACTTCTTCCTCAAGCGTATTTCCGTAAAGGTATTCGTCGGCACGATTCAATAGAATCATTGCTGTTCCTCTCGTGACATATGCCTCCGGTGAGGAACAATCACCTTCGTTCATTATCCCTGATGCAATCAAAACGCTGTAATATCCATTAAACACATCCTGACTTCCAGGCTTAATGTCTATTTCTTTCACCAAGGCTTCAGCAAATTTTTCTGCTGTAATATACAAGGTTGCTGCTTCAGCATTTACCGGCGGTACGACATTCATTGATGTACCGAACAGGACCAATGCCATCAGTACCCCAACACTCCTTACTACACATTTCCTCATATTTTATATCCTCCTTTTCCTTTGTCCAAGAATAATTTCTTTTGTGATAGCCCGGACTATAAGTTTGCCTTTTTTTGCGAAACCATCACTTGGCTAATCATTAAAATAATAGTCCGTTAATAAAAAATCCTTAATCATTTTGGTAAATGACTAAGGATCATAAACGGTCAAACAATTGGCTTGATATTCAAACCATAAAATACATTAATATACATTTAATATATAATATGTATTTTTATATGTCAACCTATATTTTACAAACATTGTCACGCTAACCCAAGGCTTATTTCTTAGGTTTTTATAATTAATTCCAATCTTGTCATATTGATTTATATCCGTTCCATCACAATTCAACTATTGAGTTATTTATACCATCATCTAATCCTGTTTTGCTATATTGGGGTTCAATTAATATTATTTCCCAAAATTAAGATATTCACTTTCTCCACTAATGGAAAACTTATTGTTTCTCATATCATCCCCTTTTTTTAAGGCGTGTAATCAGGCGCATATACTCCTGTTCCCTTCGAACAATATGGGCAAGCATAAGCTCCTGCTATAGCACAGGCCTCTACACTATAATAAGGCTCTTCACTAGATATAATTCCGCTCTCTTTGAGCTTAGGACAAGTACTTTTATGATAGATAAGATACCACCCTACTTGCTCCAAATAGTAGACATCATTTTTTGTGATCTTTGCAGCTGCGGACGCAATCCGGTTATATGTTTCTCCGGTCTCATCTCCATATGGATAGCCCTGAAACACAACAAACATGCTGTTCGATTGCATATTGTAGTCCCATTCGTCTTTACCTACTGCCGGTAGGGAAAAATCATAGGTAATGCCGTACTGTGATGCAATGCTATTATGTCGGCTTGTATAATAAGCCATCGTGTTTTCAATGCACGTAATAAAAGTGTCTTTTTTAATGCTATTAAAAGCTTCGTTCGATAGAAGGATACTGCCGGGTCTTTTACTTCGAAAATCCGCATATTCCTCCTTTGTCTGTAAATCGTGAAAATCTAATTTATATACTGTCTGCCCACCGGTGGAATCTAAAATCTTATTTTTATCATATAGATTTACCTTGTCCTCTAATGTAAATCCATATATAAAATCTGAATCCTCATAATAGTATGGGAATTTTTCTGACCATTTTTTTATTAAATGTGCTTTTCCGTCTGCACTTTTATACGTATCACTATAGTAAATATAGTAACCATCATTCATGGTCACCGTTACTACCGGTATATATAAATCCATCTTTTGTATCTCATCCTTATCGGAAATTATATCAAACGATGAATAGAGGGAGACAAAAAAGCTATCTAATGCTGCATACTTATTTATATTTAGGTTATTGTTATTATCAACTTGAATTAGACTTGTAGCACCATCATCTATAGCCGTATCTAGGCATTGGTCAATATGCTCTTTATTGTTTACCACAGCCTTTAAATCAGCTGTCTGTATATCTAGCACAAATGTTATAGCTAAGGCAATAATTGCAAACAATATAATAAAATGATAAAGTTTCATTTACAATCCCTTTCCTGAACCGTTATCTATTATCCATTTTGTCTTATGTACCCTCCATATTCTGTCTGAATACTGCCATCAGCAAGAAATTTAAAAAGTACAGCTGTAAGTTTACCTCCAATACTCCGGGAACTGTTCTTAATTTCAATCTTTAAATAGTCGCCACTGAATAAAATGTATCTTCCACTTCCATCATCATAAATTTCTTTCATAATATCATCGGTATAACATTCCTCATAATATTTATATACAGTACCGGAAAAGATTGGGGTCTTTGCCGCACAGTATGGACATCCGGGATCACTATCATCCGGATACAACTCATAGTAACGTCCACATACCGGGCAAAGTGTCAAATTCTTTTTTGTAGTAACTTTTAGCGTAACAGAAAGACCTTTATAACTGATAGTAACGTCCTGATTGCCAATGTATTTATTATCAAGATTGTCTACATATGTATCTGTAACATATTCCTCATGTCCATCCATATATATAGCAAGTAAAGTTACTCCGTTTCCCTGCAGTGTAGTGCCCCGATTAATGGTGATGTTTGCCACTGTAGGCGTTGTAATTTCAAGACTTTTCAGCCATGCTTTGCAGTATGGACATCCCGGGTCTGAGCCATCCGAGTTAAGACTATAAGTATGACCATTAGCACAACTCTTTGTCTTAGGGATTACAGTAACTGTAATTGTACAGGTTTTCGTTCCGGTAGTTTTCGCAGTATCTACCAATCCGGAATATGTAAGTGTGACCGTTTGGGTACCTGTTTTTGAAGTATCATATCCGGTTGCGGTACAGGCTATCACTTTGGTTGATCCGTCCAAATAGGTGGCAGTAACAGTGGTTATAATTGGATCTCCGACATATACCGTCTGTAAGGGATTTGTTGCAACGATAGAGGTGACCACCTGGCTACAAAGAGCAGTATCGTTCACCGGCTGACCACAGCTTAAATACCACGAACCAGTGATTGTTTCTTTACATATATCTACCCATGATGAATAATTATAGCTACAATATGCATCTTTAAAATTATTGAAGTCAGAAAAGATTGTTCCTCCATATTGAACCATGAAGCTTTGAAAATGATCTACATCACTAAGCCAATAAGTAAATTGTGCCTCCGTTAGAGTACTCGGAAAATTAGCGTATGATGATAATCCATATCCATAAACACCATTTAATTTAAAGAGTACTGTTCCATCCGTTTGCAACAATGCGGTAATATCAGTTGCGGCACTTAAATTGCCATTATATAAATACAGTGCAAATGAATAATTTTTTGGAATACTGCAAAAAGAATGTACGCCATATATATTCATTAGATTTACTGTGTTAACTGCTTCATTGGCTGTTCCATGATTAAAATATTGAAAAAATGAATTTTTACCATATCCCGGTAAATATCCATGCTGATGATATGTATAACACCCTCTGGTTTCGGTATAGTTTGTGCTCCAATATTCGCTTGTACCCCACCCATTATCTGTATTGTTATAAATTTGCGGGGAAGACATTGTATACTGATAGGTAGCTGAGGTACCTACGTTGTCCGTATACCCATCACCATCAATATCTATACTGTACCCACAAGAATAGCTATAAGCTCGTTTCACATACGAAGAAGCGACACTCTTTGAACTACAATAGGGACATTTATCATCTGACCAATTGGTTCCTACCCGAGTGGTCTTTGATACAGTATCCCAATACCAACTAACCTGTGAAGTTAAATACGTTTTTCCACAATCTGCACAGACAGCAAATACACTAGCTAAAGATAAGTAACAAGTACAAGCCGAGGTATGTTGATGTGTATGAGTAAATGTATTATCCGGCTTAGTGGTGTGTTTGTGACCAATATAGCAAGCGTCGGTATGCGTGTGACTAGACGATGTTGGTGTGTTCACTGCGGCTGCTATTATACTTTCATTTGTTTCCGTGTTTAAACTGCCGGGGCTAATTGGATCATTAACCATGGGGATAGCAGTCGTAATGTTAAAATGGTTATAGACGTTACTCCCACTATATTGTACCTCTTGCGATTCTATTATTTCTTCCGGAGTCCGTAGCCTGTATTTGGGTTCTATATTAGTTTTTCTATGTTTTAAGGATATATCATAAAGCAAGCCTGTTTTTGATAATTTTTCTAAGAAATCATCATACATATCCTTGTCAAGATATCCTTTGCTCCGGACTTCATCCACTAAGGTAACAGCATCTGTATGTACTAACGTAGCTGTAATGGAGTCCTGTTTGTAACCAAAATATAATAGAGTAAAGAAAAACAATGCCAATATAGCAAGTATTCCATCAATGATATAATCTAAGGGCTTCATTTTATGTCATTACCTCCCCTCCGCAGGAATAACTCTCTTTACGTAAATCATTTCCTGTGTTGTTGAAGATTTTCTGCAATCTTTCGTGTAATGACACTCCCATTTTAGTTGTACTTACTGTGAAATAGTCCCCCTTCTGAAAGCGATAAATTCCATCTTTATAAAGCACTTCTAATATTGCATCTGTATATGTAATATCAAAATATATTAATGCAGTTCCTTCATCCGCTCCGGCAGAGCAGTAGGGACACCCCGGATCGGTTCCATCATCATCAAGATAATATTGTGTACCGCATATTGGACAAGTGATTAAATAAGGATTTTTAATTACTTCAAACGTTAGCGTAGTACTAAAATCATCAAAATAAACCGTAACCGTCTGTTCACCTAACTTGTCTTGCTCATATCCACTTATAGTCCATCCGTTATAGGTTAGATCCTTATGAGTATCCTGATATATTCGGGTTATTTGAATGTTTGGCATGGAATGATATATTACCTGAGTTCCTCCGTCTCTTAATGATGCTTCAATGCCAGTAATTTTGACCGAACAGATCGGACACCCCTTGGGGTAATCGGAATAATTATAGGATAACCCGCAGTACGGACACGTTACCGGATTGTCAGTTACCGTTACCTTTATAGTATCAAATACCTTTTTATAATAAATGGTAACATCATAGGTTCCTGCTATGTCACCTAAAAAATCCGTATACCAACCGTTTACTACGGCTGTGTGACCGTCCAAATAAGTTACAGTTACAGTTAAATTAAGTTTGTCTTTTAAATTTATTGTCAAATCCTTTGGTAAAATATCTATACTGACTACCGTTCCGCTACATTTAGGGCACCCAAGATCTGTACCGTCATCATTGAGATCATACTCTGTACCACAGGTAGGACAGATTCTTGTATTTATGATATTCACATAAACATAAGTATAAAGGGATAAATAGGTTATCTTAACCATCTGATCTCCTGGCGTGTCCGGGTTGTAATTGCTACCCCATCCTGCAATTACTCCAGTTTTGCCATTAGCATAAGATGCCATAACAGTTACATTTAAACTTTCGCCCCGGTGAACAATCATTTCATCGGGTGATGCACTAATACCAACTATTTCATCTCTACAATTTGGACAACCTTGATCCACATCGTTTTCATCTAATTCATATTCCGTTCCACAGACAGGACATACCGTTGTTAACTTAGTCACCGTAATGGATACAGGGGCAGTTTTTGTAATGCTAAATTCCGAATATCCTATATTTACGATTTGTAGTCCTAATAAAGATTGATCAAACCCACTTAAGCTATACTCTGTAGCAGACAAAATCCGGTTGGATCCATCACTATAAAAAGCCGTTACTATTAAGTCAGGTACGCTATACCTTTTTACTGTTTGTGTCGGAGGAGATACAGTTATTGAACTTAGACTTTTGGCGGGTTTTACAATGACGTTTATCGTAATATTTTTTGTGCCATTGGTCTTTGCATTATCCACCAGACCGGAGTAGATCAGGGTAACTGTTTGGGTACCGACTTTATTTTTATCAAAGTTACTGCTACAGGTAACCGTTCCTGTGTGTCCGTCAAGATAATTGGCTGTTGCCGTTGTTACAATACTGTCACCAAAATTTACAGTCTGATTCGGATTTGTAGCAGTAATGGATGTGACAACTTTATCACATATAGGCTGTACTTCATTGCCATTTGAATCATAATATTTTCCGATTTTAATACAAGTCCCACGGTTAACAAGATCCGATCCCCCATCTACGTTACTCGCAAGAGCATAAGTTGACGGGCAATTCGTACTATCCCATGTTTTTGCATCTGAACTTGTGTACACATGTGCTCCCGATGCGCCATTTGATGAAATTAAGTATTTACCACAAAAATATATGAAAGCCGTTGGTGTATCAGAAAAGGTTGCTGTCGCTATCTGAGTCCATGAATTTAAATTTCCTGTCGTTGACGTATATATCTTTTGATTTGATATTAACACATAATTGTTGTTTCCAAACCCCACTATTGATGTAGGACTTATTCCGCTGATAGAGGTAACCCAATTTCTTGTGAGTTTTAATACTCCTCCCCCTTCAACGAAAGCAGATTTATCATTAACGGAATAAATGTTCCCTACTCCTTCGGCTAATCCCCATGAAACTCCTGAATAAGATGTCATATTAGACGTGTTTACCGTACCAAATGTTGCTCCTATTGGAAGGTAGGCGTCATATTGTGTATCCCTTTTTGATGTGAGATAAAAAATACCATTAGCGTATGCTACATCTATATAACTATATGACGAATTATTAAGATAACTAATTGACTGCCAATGGATTCCATCTGTAGAGGTAAATAAGTATGAATAACCACTTGAAGAAGCCGTTGCTAAATAAACACCATTACCATAAGCTATTTTATAAAAATAAACTCCTGTTACAATTGTTTGTTGCCATGTTACTCCATCATTAGATGAATAAGAGCAATTACCGCCTACTGCTACGAATTTACCATTACCGTATGTTACATCACTTACTCCACAATACATTTTTCCAGCTTGCCACGATAAACCATCAAACGAATAATAAAGACCCATTGTGGTTGCTGCTACTACAACACCATAACTACCATCAGCATGTACACAGCTAGTACCATTACACACATGTAATGTACCTGCATAACAATCAGCTGAGTGTACATGAACTGATTCACCTGACAGCTTAAGAAAATTGTTACTTTTATTTGCACTTTTTAGATCAGACACAGAATCCAGCCTATTTGTAAGATTTCCTAAGACTTCTTCTTTTCCGGTTACCGGATGAGACACTTCCATTTCGATGTCATACATATCTCCGGTCTTTTCAACGTTTTCAAGGTAATCGTCATACATATCCGATGTAATATATCCCCGTTGTCTGCCCTTATCGGTAAACTCTGCAGTCAATGTATTAGCAATATTATCAGCCGATTCAACTTGTGCCTGCGCTATATATTGTATTGGCATAAAAATTATTATAATTACGACTATTATTATTGCTAATACTCTTCCGGCTGTATCCATGGCACATACCCTCCTTCATTTGTGTCTTCTTATTTTCCGGTATATATTACTATATTTATTATCCCGTAGTCATCATACTCATAACTCTTATTATAATTTGTATTTCGGATGTTATAATTTTGAACATTTTCCAGTTTAAAATTATCTTTATCAATAGACGCTCCGTCAATCGCGATATCATATTCAAGGCTGTTACACAGTGTTGCTATAAGTTCCGCATAGGACACTACTTCCATATCTTTATCGTTATATAGCTGATATATCTGCTTGTCCTTATAATTGTCTCTGGTGACGTTTAAAGCCTCATTATACACGGTTGCACTGTGGATCAATAGAAGCACACCTGTGCAGAATACTATAACCGAGAATGTCAGGCGCAATAATTTAAGAGCATTCGACATATAATCACCGTTTCTTTTTTACCTGTCGGTTTCACCGGCAGTATTATTTAAGCATATATTTTTTATCCTGCTATATCTGTGTGAATTCGACGCCAAGGATTACATCATTGTCGTTCTTAATCACGTCGCCTTTATATACAGCGGTGGGAGGAATATATCTTTCATCTGTAAAGTCACGAACATTACTGATTAATGAGCCATTGCTATATGTATTTTCTGTAGTACCCACAACTACCTTAATATAAATCGGTGCGGTCTCACTATCCTCATAATCTCCAAGTTTTTCTTTCATTAAATTAATAATTTCGCTTCCGTTTATATTATCATTTTCATCATACTTCATGATTCCGCTATCTTTGATATCATTGTTAAGTTCGTTCATCTGACTCATTGCATCCTGACCAATATCTTTTCCTATATTCATTAAATGAATGCCCATCCATACTAGAATGCAGGTAATCATAGTGCACGCCGCTAATAATAATAATTTATTTGCCGTACTCATAATCAATTCCTTTCATTAAGCATTAAAGTGTTAAGTTGAAACCAATCCATATAAAAATGCAAGTAATAAATGTGCTGATAAAAAGTACCATAATTTCATGTTTCCCATCCCTATCTACCGCTTTATGCTCCTATTTTACTGCTGAACAAACTCAATACAGATAATTAGGTCATTTGCATCTTTATAAACTTTACCAATAAATGGGGCATTTGTATTGATGTACCACGTATCTGTCTTGTTATCTGCCAGCTGTATATCCACACTTGTTGTTATGTGGGTACCCAATGAGGCCGGCGTAGTAGTCGTTTCCGCAGTAAAGTTATAATTATAGTCTCTGTTAGCGCTTGCTTTTGTACTTACCCTGATTGCAAGTTCTTCATCTGATTTGATAACATTCTTGATCAAATTGACCACCTCACTCCCCTGAACTGCGGAGCCGTCATAGATGGCCTTTTCAATATCCTGATATTGACCAGTCATATTGTTGAAGTTATTTGTATAGCCGTTAATCGCGGACTTTCCTTCGTTCGTTATTTTAAAAGCAATAACACATAAAATGCATACTATTATTAATGAAGCTAACATCAAAAGAAATTTTTGTGCATTCGTCATAATTTTATCCTCCTCGTACTATCATTATGTTTTTTATATGTTGGTGGTCATTTCCTTAAATGAATCAAGCAATCCAATCGCGGTAGTTAATATAGGTAAAAGCAAATATATCATTACCATAACTGTCGGTATCCAGGACAATGGCAGCGCTATGTTCACTTTCCTCTGTATACTTATCTCATCATCTAGTATTTTGCGTTCATAATAATTTTCACGGTCTGATGCGATTTCATCGAATGCCTTATAAATTGCCATGTCATCACACCGGATCAGGTTGTCCACCAATCTAATAAAGGGTCCATAAGCTTCTTTTTCCTTCATCTGTTCCAAGGCTTCAATATCCCCACTGTTATAATCATTGATGCATTCATGGATTGTTTGTCTGAATACAACCGAAAAAAGCTCCAGTTCCTCAAGTAAATCCTTTATGGTGATATGGTCGCTGTACATTAACATATAGATAATTGCATTTAACTGGTTCACTTCATCATCCATATTTAGTTGCATAACCTTTTTCTTATGCAAAATAATTCTGTAAGGGATGTGATAAGCAATTATGGATAGTCCAAAACAAATAAGAAGCTCATAGAATTTGAAATACTCGTTTTTGTAAAGATGAATCCTTCTTACCGCTTCATCGGCTAGGGCCTCATTTATTTTTGTATTATAAAAGGTCCCTTCTGCGATTATGTCCTTTACTATTAATTTCCGATCTGCTTCATCCTTGTCTTTATAATACTGCACATATTTTATGATTGTATCCTTCATTAATTCTGTCTGAACTTTATTTGCTACCGTTATGTTTTCAGGAAGTACAACTACCTTACTTACAATATTATTTTGATTCATATCGTGAAGAAAGAATACAAAGACAATAGAGGAAAGACACACTGCCACTGCATATACCATTTTTTTCAATAAAAACTGTCTTGGTGATAAAGATTCTCCTATCACCTTTAATATCTCCTTCCACCGAAGTATCCCTGCTTCATTCTTTTCCAAATAATTATCCAATATATTTTTTATAAATCGGATTCTTTCTAATCTTTTAAAAAACAAATTGTTTTGTGGCAGCTGTCTATTACTCTCCTTCAACTGATTGTTTCGTAAATAGATTACTAGTGCGGTTACAATGGTAACGACCACATAGATACTCCCGATCCTACCGTTGTAAATATTGTTCAACTCAGGGACAATTGAAAGTGCAAATTTTCTTATTGCATCCATAGGTATACATACTGCAATCGTTACAAAAGAAAAACCCGAAAACCGAAACTGTAACTTCTTCATTTTTATGATTTCGGTATTAATCTGCTCCTTCAGATTTTCGAGATTAGCCGCAAACAGATCTTCTCCTTTCACTGTCTTATCACCATACTCCATAACATTGATACATAAGGAGAGCAGCATTTTTATGAACTTATTGTGCATAATCGCATTATAGTTCATGATTTCTTCTTTTATGTTACTGGAAATCACTATTTCATACAGCTTGTCAGCGTGTACTTTCATTTCATATCCATCCCGTTTCCATAACTTTGGAAAAAACGAGCTACTACTCTCATACCTGCCTATATCTTTCATGGAAAGCAATATGGCATCATCAATCATACGTTTTATATAGAAATTGTGGCGTATATTAGAAATAAACAAGACCATATCTTCCAGCAGATTAATTTCCGTGCTTATCACCATATAGGCTATTATTTCTTTATTCACAACATAGACTACCAAAATTGAAACCAATGTATTAATGAAATTTATATGTCCAAGCCAAATTAGAACAATTGCCGCTGCACACGCTCCCCAGGTAAAGAATGTTGTATTTACAGCTCTTATTGCTATGTTGGCAGCATCCCCAGGGTATAGAAGTTCATATCTCCGGCTGATCATATCTACATAATTTCTCGTAAGGCTAAAAACACGAAGTTTTCCATAAATATAATTACGTACATCCCTTTTATACTTTTTAGACATGGAAGCTCCGAAGTTTTTTTTCATCCTTCTATTTTGATCTATCACATTGATCGTAGGCCAGCCCACTACAAGTACAATCAGTGCAACCATTCCTATGATCAGCCACTGCTGTCTGCTCATAAGTCCCAATAAGTGCATTCTTATTCACTCCTTTCCGAACTTTCTATGTATTCTTCTATCTTTTTATTGAACGTCAAGAATTTTTCTCTATCCTCCATACTTAAATTTTTTATGATTTTCTTTACTGCACGCTCAGAAAATGAATTTTTTATTATATATTCGCCATTCTCAAATGTGATTATTTCCCGTGTCTCAAATGCTCTTCTTCTGGATAGCATCTGCAACGATTCAGCGATCTTTTCCATCGAATCGTCTGTATTGACATTCCTCCTGGGATAAGGAATAATTTCTGTGATATAGCTGATATAACGGTGCCCATCTCCTGTCTTTTCCCAGTGAATATCTATATTAATACCGTTTGCTGCCTGTTCTTCGGCCGCCATTTCATTTGTAAAATTTCCATTCTTGGATAATAAAGCACTCCGAAAGTAATCGATTAAATCCTCTTCCGTAATCGTATGAATGGTACCGTAGGTACATTTCGTTCCTGATTGTGTAAGAGAAATATACGCATTTGCCTGAATTGTATCCACTATTTCGCCTAGAACCATAATTACGCCGTTTGTTTTCTTCTCAATGTTAATTGCATCAATGATACTAACCTCATCAGTCGAGCGAAATGCCACTGTACTGAGATTTGGATACAGTACATTCAGCCATAATTCGAATTCGGCCTCTGTAGTCCTTATCTCAAACCTCTGATCCATAAACTGAAAAATGCATTTCAAGAAAGTTGTTTTCCCTGATCCCTGATCCCCTGATATGATGATATTTAGCATCCCCTTTACCATCCATATTACAGTTTCTTTAACGATGCTATAGTTTTTATCAATGATCAGCTTATTTATATCCAGTGCCTTCACACTATCAAATTTTCTAACAAAGAAAGCCCAGCCGGAGGTAAGCTTCGGTCTCGTTACAACGACACGACTTCCGTTCCTGAGATACGATAATTTATATCCGTTCGATGAATTCAAGTGTCCTACGTTGTCATAGAGATATAGATTTGTACATACTCTGATTAATTCAGCTTTACTTCTAAAGCTTAAAAACGAAAAGTGAATGGGTTTTCCATGAAGGATAATCCAGACACTCTCGTATGACTTGGGTACCGTTATATCTGAGGTTTGCATGATTTCCTCCATATAATTATACTGCTCATATGTCAAGCCACTATTTCCGGCAGATATACCATCTATAGATTTTTGATAAATCAACTCATCAACTACTCCAAGCCCATAAACTTCTTGAAAGACTCTCTGAGTAACAACAGCCAGCTTCAATACATAATTTAAATGTATTGAAAACTCTCTGTAATACCGGCTTATATCATCTTTGTCAACCTCATAATATACTCCGTAATTATTCAGCTTGTCTTCCTCAAACTTGCATAATTTATTCAGATTGCCAAAGGCCTCGAAGCCATCTTTCTTTATGTATATCTGCATAAGTATGTCATATTTGTCCTGACCGGTGAGCATATCCGGCTGATCAAACGGAATAACAAAATCAATTGTTTCTTCATTGATATTCAATTTGCTTTGCAACAGATCTTTCACATAAGAGAGCATAAAAGCTTTTTCGCCCGGATCTCCCTGCGCGCATGATCTTACCGCCTTAGTTAGTCTTTTTTTGTTCTCTTTTCTCTTTTCCATTTCCGTCTTACTTATATATAAAGATGTCAGGTTCTGATTTACATTTTCATTGATCTGAGTTTTGATGTTCTCACACAAATAGGGAATGGAATAAACATTTATTTCGTCAACCTTCGCTTCCTGATCCAGGTCTTTTTTATAATGATAAAATGCTGTTAGGGCTACTGCAGTAACACTACCGGCAATTAAGATGGTGTTTTGATCCATATTCATCTTAAAATCCCCTTTCTTACCTCCTGCTTCTTACCGGCTAATTTAATTATTTTTTCTGTGGCACTAATTGACTTCATCATGAAATAATTATTATCACTCAATTTACTGCAATTTATATTTTTTCGGACGAACTCTACAACGCTGCTCTCAATTTGTGCATCCTTAAACTTAGTATTATATGGTATCACTCCCGAGTTGCTTACATTGATTTCTTTATACCTTTTGCGGATATTATTAATGTTATATTTGCTGTCACAGTCATAGGACCCAAACAAATAAAACACTCTATTGTTAATTGAAGGTTTAAAGGAATGAAAAAACGTATCTATAACTCCTATGTTCTGACTTAAGTTGACTACAACCACGGCTGCATCGTCCATTAATTTTTGGGACAGATCATTTCTCGAAGGACTTGCATCTACTATAACAAGGTCATAATACTTATCAACTTCCCTGATCAGTCTCGGAGCTATCAGTCCGATTTCATCCTCAAAATCCTCCCTGTTAATTTTTGTTGTTCCGGGTAACAGGCTGATAATCGTTTTCGGTAGTGATATACAACAATTTTCAATTGTTTTTTGACTAATCCGTTCCGCCTTAAACCTTTTAACCAGAGCATCAATCCCGACATCCATAAAAAATTCCGAGGCACTTTTAGAATTACTCTGTACAAGAGGAGCTTCCAGGTTGTTATAATTAAAATGCGTTTGCGTTAGGATACACTTTTTCTTGTCACGAATCCCGCTTAAAAGAGTAAATATGAGCGTATTACTTGTCGATGCAGATTGCCCGTGCACAGGTGACCAGAATACTATCTCCATATGATTATTTTCCCCCCTTGGCAGACTTATAAGCATTATTAAGTGTCTTCTTAGATATATCCGGATATAGCAGTTTGATTTGCTTTAACAGATACTTTTTAGTCTTTCTGGAAACACTGCTAAACCTTATTGACTGATAATGTTGGCACAATAAAGCATTCTCATAGTCATATTCATCAAAATCTATGTAGTCAATATCTTTATCGCTACCCAGTTCTTCAAATAAGTGACTTGGAACATCAACATCAATTACGTTTCTTACCAGCAAGCTATATTTTTCACAGTTATTATGCTTCATCAATGCAATAATCTTTTTCATGTTATGTAGATATAAATCAGTGGTAAAAACTATTCTGCGGTACTCTGCTTCCGGAACATAAAATCCATAAGATATAAAAATATCATCATATAGTTCAATCAAGTCAGTCGTGAGTGCCATTATTGCAAAATCAATATGACGATAAGTAATTGGATGAATGAATGGATCCATTCCCAAAGGCATTGGAATAGTAAATTTTAGTGCTCCTAAATCCGTATTTTCTAGTATCAGCACTTTTCTTTCCATTTTTGATAATATCCTGGCTTGATATAATATCAGGTCAAAGCACTCAATCCCGGCATATGCCACAATATTATTCGCCATAATCAGCTTCACCCTCTCTTGCGAAATATACATAGTTATCTGGTTTTGCATCTCCCAGCTCGGCGCCTGCATCCGGATCTACTGACCCTAGATCTTCCGGTAGAGGTATTATCGTAGGTGATGGTGTTACAGCCGATTCATCATTATTTTTTGTATCGGTATCAGTAGTTTTCTCCGAAGAAAATTCGTAATCAGATACATTCCACCCCTTTAGTGCTTCCTCTGTTTCCAGACTTGCAGCCAGTCTGTTTTCCAATGATTTTCTTATTGTCTTATTCAATTCCTGGGAACATCTATCCACGATATTCGGGTCCTTTTCAAGAAAGGACAACACCTGAAGACTAGGCGTATAGGTAACGGCTGAAGCCTTTTGTATACTTGGTTCGATATACTTTGTGGTAATCAGTTCACCTGAATATGTCCCTGCATCTACAATAGCAGCTGACATTCTTAACAGATCTTCTTCACTAAGCCAGAAAAAACAAGTGGCACTCTCCGGCATTATTCCTTTCATAACTTTTTTTGATAGGACTACGTAAAGCTCTCCGTTCGGATAACAAATCAGAACATCAACCGTATCATTATTCATAATGTTTGAATTAATATTGATAACCTTATATTCAATTTCCCTAAGCTCATCTGAAATCGACTGATCTGTCAGCATTGTATTGAGGATCTGTGTCCCTGCCGGAATATCAATTAGCGTCGTCATTCCGATTTCTTTTTGTGATATGTAGGTGCCTATTGGCTGAGAAGAATAAACGGTTTTTTCCTGAGCCATATTCTTCGTAAGGATTTCCCCCTTATTGATATCTGTTAATGCAACATATACACTCCTTTGATTATCACTCATATCACAATACGCGCTACTTAGGAGCGCCTGATATTCACTTCTGATCTGGCCGGTTATGACAACCGAAGTAAAAGAAGCTGCTCCACCAATCACGATCAAACAGATGAATGCAACAATAATGTACTGTTTTGTCGATCTTTTCAATCTACGATATAATTTCATAAAGCACCTCGTACAAAGTATTTTATCATTAGGAAATATATCGATAAACCTACCGATAAAACCAGCAGATAAATCAATATGATCCTGCTTTTATTGTTTCTCCGGTTCCTTTCAGACTTTCTGATTCTTCTTTTCAGATAGCCGTCTTCCTGCCATCCAATAAAGTACAACAGACAAATATATAATATTCCACTTGAGAATATGATAAGTAAAATACGCAGTAACATTACTTGCAGCACATGGATAACTCCTTCTGCTTCACATTAAATTCAGCTCTTTTTATGATTGTGTATGCAGCCTTTTTAATGGAATAAATAAATGCAAAGTTTGGATTGTCTTTCAGACAGGAATAATACCGATAGATAAATTCAACAACAGAACCGTATAGATATGCGTCTTGATAAGCTAGGTTACCGGGAATTGCAATGATGCTCTCCAAAGGTATTTGATATCGACAGGATATTCTCTTGGTGTTTAGATTGAAATGGTAATCATAATCGCTTATAATAAATACTGCCTTGGGAATAATGGAGGAATAATTAGAAAAGAAATCATCAAGAATATATTTTTGTTGGCATAAGTTCACAACAATCAGATCAGCTTCTTCAAGAATTGTTTTTGTACTAAGATTATTATGACTTGCCGTATCTATCATACAGATATCAGCATTCTCCTCCAACATCCGGAGCAAGGACATAAAACAGCGGTCAAATTCATAGTCAAATATCTCGTTATGTATCGTTTTGCTTTGTGGGATATAGTAAAGATGTTGATTGATAATTTCCTTAAGATGGGATTGCAGAGTAGAAGAAGTATTGTTTCCACGGTAGATTTTCCTCAATAATCCTTCCATACCGCTACCGTCATAATAATTTGTACCCACCTCATTACAGAGATTAATATGACTTGCTCCGTTAAAAGCCTTGCCCAGATTATTATTGCTTAATCGATTTTCAATTAATATTACAGAGTATGGATAACGGAGAACACCTGCAATGCTGACAGCGGCTAAATTAGCTGAAACATTACACTTTTCACTCGCATTACTCCAGAATGCTATTTTCAATGAATAACCTCCTTATAATATAATATTTAAAATTGGGGTTTATTACGAATACAGATAAGTGAGAAGACAGATTAGTTTTATAAGATATATTTATAATATAGCAAAATACATTATATGTAAACATATTTGTGGAGTTAAAGTTTAACATATTTTTCGTCGTTTTTTGTATAACATTAACATATTATGGCGTACACTCTAGACCAAGTGTAAACCGATTCAATCGCAGAAGTTTAGATACACCTGTTTTTGATAAATTGCTCAAATGCTGCACTACCTCATCTTATTTACAAGTATCTGAGCTTTGTATATAGTCATTCTTTTTAAATAATCAATTTCTTAGTTTATGAACCTTAATTAGCTGGTTTTGCTTCGATATTAATGACAGAAATATTTCATCATAATTAGGAAATACATAAAAATCAATTATTGCATCCTTCAAAACGACACTGTCCTGCGTTCCCGATTCACTCATTTGATGAAGATATGAATTATCTTTGTCAATATAGTATATTGTCTTTTTATCATAAGCTATAAACGTTGCTGCACGGCTATGAAGTGACTGATTCTTATGCCTAATCAAATCATAGGAATATATACAGCTATTATCTCTGCGATTTATATAATATATTTTGGAATCTGATATAACAAAGAACTCTGTAGCAATATCCGACACGATAGCACTCTTACTTGCAGAAACATTATATTTTACAATTTGCAGGGAGTCATTGATATAATAGATATTTGTTCCATCAAATGCCACGCTCTTCATTGATGCAACACTGATTATTTTATCCTTTTTCCCTGTTCTGCGACTAACTTTCCAAATCTGATTCTGTGTAATGAAATAGATCGATTTTTCATCTAAAAAGAATCCAGTAATGCTCATATAAAATCGAGCACTATCATCCTCTATGTTCTGTAAACCCAAAAACTTCTTTTTTATGCCATTAGCATTATCCTCATATACTAATGTATCTGTAAAGTCTTTTGTATTTAAACGAACGATCCGAAACTTATCATACGCCTCATATAATCCCCGCTCGGAATAGTCTTGGCTAAACATCATGTAATATATGTAATCGCCTTCGGAAAACAACACATTTGATATGGAATAATCTTGTTTATATAGATCCTTAACAAGACTTTGTTCTTTCCCATTTTTAATATTAAGCATGCTAAACGGGTCCTTCACATCTTGAATATCTGCATAAAATATGTAATTATTACTTTCCGCATAATGATTCAATTCAGAATTAAATTGATAATGAACTTCTTTCGTTGAAATTTCTCTAATGTACCAGAAAGAACATCCCAATCCAATCAAAAAAACCGATAAAAATATCACTATGATTGTTCGATTCGTCTTCATTGCAACCTCTTTCTCATTTTGCCAAACCTCATATTGGCATTTTTCTTTTGTATGACACAAATCATTCCGCACAATGCACATAAAGTTATTATCAAAATCATACTAATTTGCAGCATTGATATTTCTTGAAAACTAAGTCGCGATTGGTCTGAAAATGAATCAGATATATATTCGTTTCCTTTTAAAAAACCAGAAGCCAAAAGGAGCCCAAGCGGTCCCGGTACAAAGTATTTCGTAGACCCTAGCGAAAACAGATAAAACGGAAGCATTATATCTGCAGTGATTACAAGCAGAATCAAAGCATATCTTTTGATTAGTACAGATGAAAATAATAAAATAATTGAAAGCTCCACAGCACCTATCATTTTAATAAATGATATCTCTAAAAATGCACCGAACAAACTTATATTTTTGCTGCTATCCGCAAAATATGATAGGCTTTGGAGAGGATAGTTTCCATGCTGTAATCCATATTTGTAAAAGCTAAACAGATATTCTGTCCCCATATTTAGTATTGACAAGACTATGGTCAAAACAACGGCTATCCCTATCTTATATAATGAAAGATATTTTCCTCCGTTTTTTTGAGTCAATATAATACCTTCCATATTGCATAAGAATTCATCGCAAAAAATTGGTGCAATAATCAAGAACAATAATACATAGAAGAACCAATCCAAGTGTTCCTTCGACAGTAGACTATCCCATCCATTGGTATTAAGTAGAAATCGGTTCTTCGGGTTCTCTCCTGCATAATTATACTGGCTGAATAATGCGTCAAACCCCTCCCTGTCCTTTAACTTTTTTATAAGCGGTTTTAATCGTTCTTTATATGTTTTCTTATCAATCTTACCATCATAATAACTATTATTCAGTTTCTGTAATGAGCCTTCTGCTTGCGCTATCTTTGCAGATTCCTTATCCATATAGGTTATTGTTTTTTGATTAATCTTACCTTGTACCTTATCTAGATAGTACTGGACACTTTTTATTTCCCGGAACATAGACTCATTGACCGGTTTATCCAACATAGCCATACTACTTATTTTGATCATCAAAAAGATTAAGAGATACCATATTCCTTTACGATATCTAAATATTTTACGCAGCTCATAGTTAATGACTTCCATTCTGCCTACCTCCTCGAAAAATTCTGTCTATAGGTAAATTCGCGTAAGTGGTCTTCGTGATACCAATATATAAAAGCAGCAGCAGGAGCCCCCCACATAACATTGACAGAGCAAACTCGGAGACAGGATATCCCATAATATTATACAGCTTGTAACACTTAAAGATCCCCCTATTAACAAGCAAGTTAATTGGGTTCACAATTTGGAGCAACCTTGAACCACCTAATTCAAGATCATGTAAATAAATAAGGCTTACGACTGTAACAAAAGATGACACATAAGAATACAGCGTATTTCTTAACATAGATGAAAACAGCAGAATAATCATACACATGATCATCATACCAAAAGCCTTTACCCATGCAGATATTACACTGTATTGAAGTAAATTCACATTCAATGCTGTATTTTTAAATATTTCAAGTGCATACAGCGGACTGCTATTTCCCCCGAAGTTCCGAAAGGCACAGGAATACACAACAAAATCCTCAATCCAAAATAATGCACACACAACTGCAGTAAAAGCAAAGGATGTCATCACCTTAGCAGCAACTATTTTTCTTCCATTTTTTAAAGTAAGCAATAAATTCGCCATTTCAGCTTCTTTTTCAACAATAAACATATTCGCTAAACTGTATATGCAGATTAGTAATATCAAAAGTAACGAAAAGTCATATTGAACATAATATAGATATTTCTCCGTATAACGAAAGGCATTAATTTTTCTACCCACAAATTTTTCTGCAATCTGATAACTCTCTCTATATTTATACTGATTTCCCACGGATTGATAAAATTCCAAATTCTGTTTTGCCTCACTCACCAATTTTTCAGCATAGTTTTTGTAATAATAATCATATTTCATTTCATCAACAAAGCACCATCGAAAAAATATTTCATCACTGTATGCATTATAAGTATAACTTGTTTTATCATAATCCGTAGACAATGTTCGATCCGCTATTTTCTCAAGTGCCGGACGGTAAATCGACATTAGTTTTTCTATCTTTTCATTCGTAATTTTGCCCCCAAATTCTTTATAGCACTCCCAATAAACACTTTTATAGGCGCCTAAGTTATCATCTGAAAGGATGCTTTTTTCACGATAGGTATCAATTATCTTAAAACAATTAATGATCAAAAACAAAAGAATTATTAATGCTACGGGCAGCTTAAGAAAATGCTTTTTTATTTCATACTTCATTAATTTAATCATTCTTATCTTCTCCACAATAATATAAAAATACATCCTCTAAATTAGCATCTACATTTTCAGCATATGCAGCGGGTCTTTCATCTCCTACTATTCTCAAATGTAATGCGTCCCCGTCACGCATCATATTACTCACTTGATATCGATCCATCTCCTGCAAAAGGTGCTGATCGTCCAAGACCATACTCCAGACCTTACCATACAATTCTTTGGTGATCGTATCGATCCTCCCTTGCTTCAATAGCAGACCATCCTTTAAAATTATCACTTCATTCGCAATAAATTCAATGTCAGGAACGATGTGTGTTGCCACTAATACGATTCTGTTTTCTGCAAATTTCGAGATAAGATTACGAAAACGAATTCTTTCCTGAGGATCCAGACCAGCGGTAGGCTCGTCCAGAACAAGAATGCTTGGATAACCCAGCATCGCCTGTGCAATTCCAAGTCTCTGTTTCATACCACCGGAGAGTGCACCTATTTTTTTCTGCCTATCATGATCCAAGTTTACCAAAGGCAGTAATTCATCTATTCTCCTGTGTCCTTCTTCCTTCGCAATGCCTTTTAGAACACACATGTATTTTAAAAATTCATGAACCGTAAAATTCTTATAGAACTGTGTGCTCTGCGGAAGATATCCGATTTGGGACAAAAAATCTGTCCCCATCTTTTTTACATCCACACCGTCAATTAAAATTATTCCGCTATCACTTTTAATAATTCCCATAAAAATATTCAATAGCGTTGTTTTTCCTGCTCCGTTCGTCCCAAGTATACCATAGACACCATTTTCAATTACAAACGAAAACTCTTTCAATGCATACTTGTTCTTATATCTTTTTGAAATATTTTTAAATTCTATTTTCATCCTTGTCCCACTTCCGAATCATAAGTATCTGCTCCTGTTTCGACTTTCCCGTGATTATCAAAATTTTGCTTCCATTATATCTGGCTTTACCGTACTGCTCATGGATCTAAAAAAGAGTACATATTTCTTATCCTTCTCCATTACGTAAATATAAGGGTCTTTATATGATTCCATATTTTTTATATTTTGTAGCTTTTGATAGACCTTTTCACCTGTTTCTAAACTATAAATTCTAATCATCCATCCTTTACCATCTTCAAGAACAGATGATGCAAAGTATTTACCGTTTTCTGATCCCCATATATGCTCACTTTCCGACTTCTCATCCAAAGAAAATTTTATTGATTTATTACTACTGCAATAAAATACATCTGCTTGGCCGGATGGCTCATTCATCGCTATATCCTGACTCACTAAGGCAATGTTATGATATGCCAATAATTTTCCCAGATCCTCGCCTCTATAGCTAATAAGTTTAGAGCCATCAACATTCACAACACCATATGCACTATATGAAGTTTCATTTTCATTTGCATTTGCCCTTAGAATTTGTGCCAGAAAGGATATCTGATTATTATTAACAAATCCAATATTTGTAAAAATAATGTTTTGTATGTCAGAGCTTTGATTTGCCGTATTGTCTACAATACACTTCTTCGTGTTGGTTGTTCTATCATATAGATACAACCCATTCAAATTGATTCCGGCAATTTGCTTTCCATCATCTGAAACAGCGATATCAGAAGGATTTATTGCATCCACTCCTATTTCTTTCACTATATCAATTTCACTAATCTTATTTAAATTTTTTCCATAAAATGTACATGCCATATTGTAACTTTTCTCTGGTTTGGCACTTGCTCCAAATAGATTTGTACTTGATTCCTTTATTGCACCTGTTGTTCCGATGACTGCATACCCATTATCAAGTATTTTAACCCCAAAATTATCCAATCCAGGTTCTCCCTCCGCTGTAGAAATCACCTCCTCCTTCGAAACACTATATAGATACAACTTATCTGCAAGAATCAATAAGTTGCCATTACCTGCATATTCCACATCTTTTATTAATTCATTAAACTCATTTATTTTAACCTGACTGACATCCTGAATCTGATTTGAATTCACTTTTGTATTTGAATTCTGAGTCTTATCTGGATTACTTGAATTGTTCAACTCCTCCTTGTCATAGAAGAAGATAGAATTCGTCTTCTTAATTGTAATAACATCATTCGGATAGTCATTCGTATTACATGGAACAGAGACAATATAAAAGGATCCATTTCCATTAAGCTTTGAAACATCCAAATCCATGTCAACGATTGCAACCTTGCCTTTTTTTAACTCCGTTTGAAAAGAATTTTCCTTGTTCGAACATAAGGGCATATGATTAAAGTATAGTATATTCTTATATACTATACCGGGATGTCCGGTTAGTTGAAACGTGACATGAATTTTCTCCTTACCATGAATATCATAAGACGCTTCCAGAGTCTGATCTATATCATTGATATAAAGTTTTGAATAAACATTCTGCTCATAATCTGAATTATTCAAAATCCATCCGGAATTCAATTGTTTCTTAATTGAATCCGTCAGTGCAGTGTCTGTAACAGATAACCCATTCAGAACATTCTTAAATCCACTTTTCATATCCTCAATGCCATTTGTTCCCGCAGCATATTGAATATAGAAATTGTATTCCAAAATCTTATGTGTATATCCGTATCCTATTGTTTCTTTCATATTTGGCTGATTCAGTGGATCTGTGATACTTACTATTGAAACAGGAAGTGTTTCTCCTTTTTTACCCGTAACAGGAGTAAAAACAAATTTAAAATCAAATTCTTCGTTATCTTCCAGCTCTAATTGATGCATATATCCATTATCCGAAACAGTATCATCCTTTTGAATTTTATATGGTTGAGGTATTCCGTTAATGTATACAAGAAATCCGCATTTATTTGCAATGCCAGCTGCTTTCACAAAATAACCCAGTTCCAGTTCTCCTCCATTATACAAGATATTTCCATCCGTAGTTTTTGAATTGTCTGAAACGGCAATACCATGTGAAATAGATCCTATCGTATCTGTAGCTGACTCTTCAGTAGAATTTTCTTTCGATTGAAAAGGATCCTCAGTAATTCTATCGCTACTGTTTTGATTTTCATCTAAACTCTTATGCTCGCATCCCGCTAGTATCATAACAATTACTATTACAAATAAAACTACTCTCTTCATATAGCCTCCCAACAATTAAGGAATCACATTATGGTATACTATGCGATTCCTTAATATCATATTTCTTTATTTATACAGATGTTGCTGTATATACTGCATATGCCGGATTGGTAGATCCCCCTTGAACACCATGTGTTCCGAATACTTTATAAGCATTACTATTTAACCCGGGGCCTCCGTAGGGAAGATCAGTCAAACCTCTTATACTTTGTCCATACAATTCACCAAGTGAGTTACCATATCTATCCTGTACACTAAGAGTCAGAGTTAGATATGCGTTATCAGGATTACTATCTATATGTGTTTGTGTGTTAATGTTAACTCCACTTACGGATACCGATCCTGATAATGTTCCGTAATAACCTGCATAACATGAAGAATATCCTGCAAATGCCGTTGTTGAAAACGACAAACAAATCGTAGCAGCCAATATAACTGACGCTAATATTTTTATACTTTTTCTCATTACTTCATTCTCCTTTTTATGATTTTTTATATAAACAGTCTTTTCCTTCGAAGTAGTACAAAAAGCCTGATCATATCCTTCCACGTTATATGCGTTAACAAAACAATAAAGGCCCATATAATTACATCTTTGCTATGTAATATCTAATTACTTGCTATACAACGATACCCCATATTTTTGTACATCAAATCTACTATAGATAATATAATGTCGTACCTCCTCTGATACAATTTATTTATTATTGTTCTAGTTGATATAATAGTGCTAAAACCATAATATTCCATTTACCGACAATCGTCAATACATATTTCCCTATTATTTTCCTTTTTAATTCCAATTATTACTTCAATTTGTAAACCGGTTCACTTTCAACAGTACTTAGTGCAATATATATATATATATAAAGAGTGAAAATACAAAATCCATTATTCACACTGATGTAGTATTTCCTATTATGTATAATATTTCAAGTGATCGTGTAAATCACTTTCAAATATAAAGAAAAAGAAAAAAATATTAATTTTAGAATTGTGAATATTGTCGTAGAAATACATCGAAAAATGTGATATTCTAGTTGAGAAAAAAAATCAATGGGGGTTTTTTATGGAAAGCAAAAAGATTATCCAAGTTCAAGACAAAGTAGCTTTGAATCTGATGATTCCGCTATCTCTTCAGCACATGTTTGCGATGTTTGGCGCGTCGGTTGTAGTACCGATGATATTTGGCATCAATCCATCTGTCGTGTTATTGATGAACGGCATCGGAACGTTACTGTTCATTCTCATTACCAAGGGCAAAGCTCCCGCATATCTGGGTTCCAGCTTTGCTTTTCTTGCGCCCGCCGGCCTCGTTATAACGCAATGGGGCTATTCGTACGCATTGGGTGGATTTATCGCAGTTGGCTTTGGTCTGTGTATTCTATCCCTCATCGTTTACAAGTTCGGAACGAAATGGATTGATGTCGTACTTCCTGCGGCAGCAATGGGGCCTGTTGTTGCGCTCATCGGTTTAGAGCTTGCTTCAACCGCCGCCGATACGGCGAAGCTTCTTCCGACTGAGGACATGCCGATAATTGATCCCAAAAATGTTTTCGTTTTTGTGGTTACCTTGGCAGCTGCTGTATTTGGCAATGTACTCTTTCGTAAATTCTTCGCAGTTATCCCTGTACTGATTTCAATTATTATTGGGTATATCGCTGCGTTGTTTGCCGGTCTTGTAACACGCGATGATCTTATTACTGCACTACATGTCAGCTTATTAAAAATGCCGAATTTTCAGCTACCTCATTTTAATCTTCAGGCTATTGTGATGATCTTCCCGGTTATACTGGTACTTGCTTCCGAACATATCGGCCATCAGATTGTTACCAGTAAAATCGTCGAGAAAGATCTTCTGAAAGATCCCGGTCTGCACCGTTCCATGCTGGCAGACGGTATCTCCACGATGCTCTCCGGCTTCGTTGGCTCCGTACCCACTACTACCTACGGCGAGAACATCGGCGTCATGGCGATGACTAAGGTTTATTCCGTTCGCGTCATTGGTGGTGCAGCGGTTCTGTCGATCATCGCCTCCTTCGTAGGACCGATTGCTGCCTTGATTCAGACGATACCCGGCCCGGTCATTGGCGGTATTTCCTTCCTGTTGTACGGTATGATCGGTGCTTCCGGTATCAGAGTTATGGTCGATGGTCAGGTAGATTACAGCCGCAGCAGAAATCTTACGCTGACCTCTGTTGTATTCGTAACAGGTCTCTCCGGTGTTGCAATTAATATCGGTGAAGTAACCTTGCAGGGCATGGTACTAGCCTGCATCGTCGGTATGCTTCTGTCACTTACCTTCTTTGTTCTTGACAAGCTTAAATTGACAAACGACAGGAATTAGACAGTAACAAACAGTAAAGAATGTGCGCGGATGTTTGGTGCGCAATAAGAATAAGCCACCTCAGAAGGTAACCCTGTGGCGGCTTATTTTATTGCTATGGATGTATATCTCGATCAAATATCAGCTGGCCGGAATTTGAACCGCCTCATGTACATGCTTCTTAATGATTTCTATCAGTCGAAGGTCGGCTGTTTCCTCCGGTAAGTAGACGGTCGTCGGCACATATGAATTATTCAAAATGCTCTTCCCGAATATTTTCTCATACCAGGTTGCAGCTAATAGGTATCTTCCATAAAGATAGTGCATGTGAAATCCATCTCTGCACAAGGACATACCACCGGCTTCGTAGATGAAAGGCTCCACAGTTCTAATCTTCTGAATTACATTACCGCAGGGAATAAGCTCTACATTGACCAGCTCTGAGGCCTTAGCATATGCCATGCAAAGTTTATCAAACATTTCCCCCTGATCCAGGTGATATCTTGGGAAACAATCATGCTTACTATCCTTTTCGTAGGCCCAGGTTTGTTGCAGCAGACATTTAGCCTGTGGTACGATTTCCCTGACATATGTAAATAGTTTTTCGATATATGGGATATAGACTTCATAGATTCCACTGTCATGGCTCGCCTGCTGGGTAATGATATAATCCCATTTTTCTTCCTCCAGTGCTTCTTTGATTGATACATATTTTTCTGTGGAGGTTCCATTTTCTTGATATGAATAACTCTTTGCATCACTTTGAACATTACCCCAATGCTTTTCAATCGAACAACCGCCAATAAACAAATTAACTATTTTCGTATCAATTCCATCTGCCTTAGCGATGGATGGCAGATAATACATGGCATCTTCTGAAAAGCTGTTGCCAATCGCTAATATCTTAACTTTATCCAACCTTTTTACCTCCTATCTCTGCGCGCCTGCTAAGAACACCTGTAAAATATAAGAATGAATTACCAATGAAATTTACTCTTATATTTACCAAGAATTCAGCTTACTAAATTCTTTATTCATACTACCTAACAACTTCCTGTGTTTCTCTGTGATATTCACCTAAGCTTCTTTATACATAGCATTATATCAAATTTCAACAAATATGTATCATTTTTTTCTCCACAACGTTGCTGTCGCATATGGACGTAACCCTATACTATAATAGAACTGCTGTGAAGAGCCTACAAAAATTTTTTTTGCACCAAGTAAACCAACGCGTCTGATACCTTCCAGAACGGCTGCTTTACCCATGCCCATCTTGCGGTAGTCGGGATCAGTTGCTACCGGCTCAATAACAGCATATCCGGCCTCCGGATCATACCACATACCGCAGTATGATACAAAGTTACCCTCCGGTGCTGCCACAGCTATCTTTAGCTTCAAGTCCACATTCACACGAAGCATTTCATTTGTGGCTTCCAGCTCCCTTTCTTTTGAAAAAGAGAAATCTCCTTCCCCATTAAGTTCATGATTAAAACCTTTCCATAATACACGCCTATACTGATATAAATCGAAGGTCTCCTGCATTGTGGTGACATGAAAGCCTTCCGGTAATTGATAGTCTGTGGAGGTCTTATCGTAGTAAAAGACCGAATCGTTTTCTTTTTCCTCTGTAGGTACAAATCCCAGCCCGGCAGCAATCTCTTGAAATTCGATATCAGTATCCGCAATTACAACTTTAAAATCACTGTCCCTTGATAGGTTTTCTCTTGCATATATTAATATTTCTTTTTTTAAAGAAGCATATTCCGGCAAGGTTATACAATAAGCTATCCCCAACTTGCAATCAATGGTTGCAATCCCTACGATCTCCTGATTGACCTCCCAAATACCAATCTTGCTCAGGGAAGACTTATCAAGATTACCATGAGTTGCCATCCAATCCCATCTTACATAGGTATACTCAGCATATCCTCGCTTGATAAAGAACTCCCGAACTTTACTATAATCCGCTGTAATACCCGCCTGATCTGTATAGTTTCTGAATTTAATTGCCATGTATTTATCCTCCTCTTTTACATTACTATATTCATTATAGATACTGAGGACTATATAAGCTATTCCGACTTCTACTATAATCATTCTTCCCTAACGTGAAGCTTGCTTGCCTGTCTGTCTGTCTTCCTTAATTTTATACTTTAAGGAGGGTCATAGAATCAACTATGCCCTCCTAATTTTAAGACCTGTATACAATTTTTCGTATTGTTTCATACGCCAATCCAAATTCCACGGAAATTTGCTCGATGGTATAACCAATTTGATACTGTTGTTTTATCTGTTTATTTCTAATCTCAAAGTATCGTTTTGTACCATTTTTCTCCCCCCACTTGAATCGTTCATCACCTGTGGGTATATATAAGACTTCACCGCTTATATGCTTCTGAATTTCGATTATTAGATATTCCGGTAATACTTCTGCTGCATTCATATATTTCATAAGATCCGCTCCTTATTTATAATTGATAAATAAAGTGCAGAGTCCAGCAGATAGCTTTCTATTTAGCGTCCACGCATGCGACTTGCTCGAATACATAAATTCAATGTGTGAAATTGTCCCTTTGAATTAGTTTGGGCCGAGGATTACGCAGGCTCAAACTTCCAAGTGTGAATTATGCTATTCAATAATTCACATTACCCATACATGCTTGCTCTTTGAATTAGTTTGGGCCGAGGATTACGCAGGCTCAAACTTCCAAGTGTGAATTATGCTATTCAATAATTCACATTACCCATACAGAATAGTAAAACTATCGCTTACTCTGCATGGGATAAGACTTGTCTCAGACTGTTTCTAAATACAAGTACTTTTTTCATGTATACCACCTCCATTATATCAACGTGAGATCTTTTCTTTCAACTCCTATCAAGGTGTATCATTCCCTTGATAATAAAGATGCCTTTGAATCGTTATCTTTTCAATCATAATCTCTTCGGCGGGTATCCCCTGTTCATCATCCGTTTTTTTGGCTTTTGCAATTTCATCCATGACATTAAATCCTCGATAAATCTGACCGAATACCGTATTCAGCCGATAGAACCAAGGGGCTCCGCCGATTTTACTATAATTCATTCTTGCATTTTTATTAAATTCAATCTGATAACTCTGCTCAATCTGGTTAAGAACACTATCATCAAAGGTCTCGGCAGACTGGATAAGGAAGAAGCGACTTGCATTAGTGTCCGGCCCGGTATTAGCCATGCAGAGAGCTCCATAATACGGTTGCAACTCCGAGTTGAATTCGTCCTTAAATGGATCTCCCCAAATGCTCTCTCCACCGCTTCCGGTTCCGGTAGGGTCTCCACTTTCTATCATGGAATCCTCTATAATGCGATAGAATGGAACATTATCATAATAACCTTCCTTCGCATGGGTTATAAAGTTTTCCACTGCCTTGGGAGCTTCCTTGTCAAAAAGTCTAATATATATGTTTCCATAATCGCGAACAACAATTACTGCTACGTTATCTCCTACTCTCGGTCCTGTGAGCTGGTCAACCTTCTCATTACAGCCTATAAGTAGAGTAACTGTAAGTAGTATCAATAGAATAAAAGTAACTAATCGTTTCATAAAATAACCCACCTTGTCTTCATCTCTTGTATGAATTTCGTTATCGTAACATGCCTACCCTTTGAATTAGTTTGCGCAAAGAATTCTGCAAGCTGAATTCTTTTTACTTAATATCCACCAGTATATATGCATCCGCATATCGATTTATCCAGTTGTCGCCTACACTGACGTTCATATTCTGGATGACAACCGTAATAACAGCAGACTCATTTTGCTTTATAAATGTTAGCTCCCCGGTATCTGCAGTAATCGTAGATGATTCGGAATCTATATACTTATTGAACATATCGGTTGTATCAAATCGTAGTATTTCCTGTCCGTCTGTTGTAAGGATAATAACCGGAATGTCCTCTGCCCCATTCTTTAGTCCAACTGTGAAGTTTTTACCGTCTTTCTCAAATTGATACGTCGGGCTGTCATAACTATCGGATGTAAGATTCTGATGCATTAAATAATCATAACCTTCAATCGGTATCGGTGTACTTTCATCCCTTTGTACATTTATATATCTACTATTGTCCTTGTCCACCGTATACTGGACAAATCCGAAGGTTTTCTCAAAATCACTCGTCTTATTGTATCCGGCCAGCCAAGTAACATCTTTTGTATCACCCATCGTACTAAGATAATTGAAAGAATCGATAATGATATTTTGATCTTCTTTCGAAATATCTGCCTTTGGCGTTACCACATCTCCTTCAAGCATCTGATTTCTATTCAAGGTGTTTTCCAGCCGATTTATCTGGCTGATACGACTTACGGTAAATGCATCAACGGGCGGCACTATCGAAATCAATAACATAACTATCAAAATGGGAGCAATTACTCCGTTTTTTCTTATAGGCACAATACAGAATAAAACACCTGCAATAATTGCAAATACACCGAACAATATAACATAATACCTTTCATAGGTAATGCCTTCCTGTACTCCCCGTATCACGGATGATATCGTCTGAAATAATACGACAGGCACCAGTACTTTCGGAAAAATCAATCTGAAATATTCTGTAAATACATTGATCATACGGCCGGCAAGCAGATAGATGATAATCACTGCTATACAATAGGATATTAATATGGGTTCCATTAGATTGTTTGTCCAAAATTCACCCCTGATATTAATTGCGATATAGAGCAACAATATTATGGTAAATACTGCCGTAATTGGAATTATGATATAGGATATCAGCACCTCTAAGAATTTAACCGGAGATGTTGCTTTTGTGATTCTCTCCTCCTGTTCCAGGGTCATTTCCTGCAAATCCTTTGCATATACCGGAATAAGTGATAGAAAATAAATTGGTGCAAGCAGGAAAAATACAATATTCGCCGATTGTTCATATGGGTGTCCCCCTACCTTTACAATAAGGGCATCAACAGTAGCAATGATAATCGTAATTCCCAGAAACAGGATACCGGTAAAAAACGCTGAAGAGAAGGCGCCCTGAAAAACCGCCATAAAGCTATGATTAAAATCCGCCCTTCCTCTAATTACCGGAGCCCACAGAAAAGCTATCGCAAGGATAAAGAATATGATTGCTATCCGTACCGAAATATCTATATCCTGGTCAGCATTTCGGATCAAAGGATAAAAAATACCGGAAGCCGCTATTGTAATGCCGAACGATATTAATCGGACTTTATTTTTACCGGAAAATCTTTCGTATATCAGTTGTAAAACTGCAGATAATAATGCTCCAAAATACAAGGTGGTCATTAGCTCGATAATGGATTCATCCAACTGTGAATGGATGTTTATCGCATTTAATACGGCAGTTGACGTAAGTAAGATTATCGTTAGCGGAAAGCGTATCAAGGTTGTTAGTAACCCCTTCCAACGAACCTTTAGACTTGTAATCAATTTCATGGCCTTTCAATTCCTCTCTGAATTTATTCTTTTAGCCACATCGAATCTGACCGATGGTTATATTATACCATATATTATGGTTGCTTTTCCATAAATATTATCACCTGTCCGCTAAAATACGCGACCGATAACTTTATTTCGGCTAACTCCTTTGATCTAAATATTAAATAATACAACCTGATTCCAATCTGACTTTTGTTCGTATTATACTCTGAAAATATAGGAATGACAAACATTATTACTATATATGGGCAACACTGCTTTCTATGAATATACGCCCGCCGAGCACACAAAAACAGGAGGTTGCAATAAGCCTCCTCCTGTCATTTTTAGTATTGACTCTTCCTAACTCACCTCTGCATTGATGTTACCAATCTGATTCGACAGTGCACTCAACTCATCCGATAATGTCTTCATCGTCCTAACAATATCAAGATTTTGATTGCTTACACCTTCCGTCTGTTCGGTATTTGCCATGGTTTCTTCTGATATTCCGGATATCGTCTGTACCGAATTAACAATGACTCCATTGGCTTTATGAAGATCTGATACCTTTTCTTTTAAATCATTACCCATACTCCTAATTTCATCAATACTGTTTTCAATCACGCTATAATTATTATCCGTCTCTTTGATAATACTGTTCTGCTTTTCGGTGTCACTGACAAACTGTTGGATTGACTCAGATACTATCTCAGTATTGCTGCTTATGGTATTCGCAAGCTCTTGAATCTGTACAGTAGACTCCGAGGTTTTATCGGCAAGCTTTCTGATTTCATCCGCAACGATTGAAAATCCTTTTCCGGATTCACCGGCTCTGGCGGCTTCAATCGATGCATTCAGACTCAATAAGTTTGTCTGAGTAGCAATACCATTAATGATATTAATGATTTCGTTGATTGCTATAACTTTATCTTTTAGGTTACTTATGTTAGCGCTTGTTTTCTTACTGTTATCGTTATTACGCTCTACCGAAGAATTCAATTCCTGCATTTTATATTTGCCGGAAGTAACCAACTCGATTGTTTTGGAGGATAACTGGTTGACCTCTGTTGTAGTCTCCGTAATCTTATTGATTACTCCCTGAATATTCTCAGTCATTACCATCTGGTTTTGAATTGCTTCCGCAGTTTCAGAAGTTCCCTTTGTGATCTCTTCCATATTCATAACAGTTGTATTGCTGGCCGTCTCCAGTATATCCATATTATAATTAATATCAGCTATTACTGTATTAATACTCTCAGCTGTCTCAATCATACCGTTTACCATGACTTGAAGCTTATCTTCCTGCTGTTTCATCTTATCCAGCTTCTGTGTATTAATCAAAACATCAACCCGTGAAGTGAGAATTGAGAAGATGGTAAAAAGAAGCAAAAGCGCAATCTGGATTTCAACATTGACCAAATATTCTGCATCGCCGGCTTTCTGCCCAATTCCTAATTCATATACATCTTTTATAACATTAACCAGTAATGTCGATATGTTCATAACAACAAGAAGTGTTCTGTCATGCATCAAGGTTAGCACTAAGATCATTGGCAGGATAAAACAAAACGATGTCGTCTTCGTCGAAGTTATAATAACAAATATATATAATATCAGATAACCGTAAGCAATTACGTATTTCGTATATTTCGTCTCAGGATCTTTTGTCTGAAAGAAATAATTGATAGCACCGGGTAAATACAATAAAATCAAAAAAACAAGTATGTAGGGGAGATTTCTGGCCCCTTTCACAAACTCCATTATATACGCTATCGACAATATAACGCATATGCTGGCATATAATACAACCAGTAATCGATTTGCTCTTCTTACCTCACTCATAATTGTTCTTACCTTCCTTTTCTTTAGTTTGATAATCCTCTTTGATTCAAGTAACTCACATCAAAACTAACAAAACTGTACACCCCTTCTTCTTTGAAGATCTATTACTCTCCTTTATATGTTATTCATAATATTTAATTAAAATATTCCCAATTAATTATAACTTACTTAAATTTTTTTGTATACTAAACAAATGAATAATTCTACCTATGTAAGTATATTTATTTATAAATCGCTTTATTTTACATTTAAATATCTATCAGTATGTTTACTCGCTTTCACCGGTTCATCCCTAATATGAACGAATAAGAAAAACGGACATACCGCAGAAAATGCCGGGTACGTCCGTTATGTCAAACATGAAATTGTGTGATTTAGAAATAAATCTATGCCTCTGCTTCTTCTTCCTTTGCATTCTCATCAATTACCTTCTGCTGTACCTCGGAAGGTGCCTGCTCATAGCGTGCAAATTCATAGGTGAAATCACCGCTGCCTCCAGTCATGGAACGTAGGTCGGTAGAATAGCCATATAATTCAGATATCGGAATATCGGCGATAATCTCCTCTTTCCCTTCTGTAAGCGGATTCATGCCAAGAACCCTACCACGACGTTTGTTCAAATCGCCCATAATATCACCGGTAAACTTATCCGGAACAACCACCCTTAAGGATGCAATCGGCTCTAAGAGCACCGGAGAGGCTTCCATAAAGCCCTGCTTGAAGGCCTGAATAGTTGCCATCTTGAACGCCATTTCTGAAGAGTCAACCGGATGGTAAGATCCGTCCACCAGAGTTGCCTTTAATCCTACTACCGGATACCCTGCCACTGGCCCTTTTATAACACATTCTGCAATACCCTTTTCTACAGCCGGGAAGAAATTCCTTGGAACAGAACCACCAAATATCTTCTCTTCAAATACAAAAGGCTTCTCCATATCTCCGGAGGGTTCAAATTCAATATGAACATCGCCGTATTGACCATGTCCGCCGGATTGCTTCTTATATTTACCCTGTATGCGAACCTTCTTGCGAAGTGTTTCGCGGAATGGAACTCTGGGCTTCATAACCTCAATCTCAACCTTATATCTGGTAAGCATTTTATTTACGACGATTTCCAACTGTTGGTCTCCAATACCATATAATAAAGTCTGCCTGTTTTCTTTATCATTCACCATCTTAAGGGTCAGATCCTCATCCATTAGCTTGGCAAGTGCCTGGGAAACCTTATCATCATCTCCCTTATTCTTTGTCTTAAAGCGCTGATAGGTATAAGGAGTGGACACAGATATTTTGTCAAATACTATCGGATTAGCCTTCGTAGAAAGCGTATCGCCCGTAACGGTATCACTAAGCTTACCAAGGGCACCGAAATCACCTGCATGCAGTTCGGTTACCTCAATCTGCTCCTTGCCGCGCAGTACATAAAGACGATTTACCTTTTCATCCGTGTCCTTGTCCAAATTGAATACAAAGGCATCTAATTTCAGTACACCGGAACATATCTTAAACAATGTAAACTTACCAATAAAAGGGTCAGCAATTGTCTTAAATACTCTTGCAGAGAAAGGTTTCTTCTCATCATAATCGGCATTAAACACTTCTCCTGTTTTGGTATTCTTGCCCTTTATACTCATCTTCGATGGATCGGGGAAATACTTCTCAATCGCCTGGAGCAACATTGTTGTCCCCTGTGCATGAGCGCCGGAGCCGCACATAACCGGAACAACGGAACCATCTATTACATTATTTCGAAGTGCCATTGAGATTTCATCTTGTGTAAACTCTTCCCCTGCGAAATACTTCTCCATTAATTCATCGCTGGTTTCGGCAACTGCATCAAGCAAGACTTCCCTGGACTTCGATAGATTTTCCATACTGTAATCAGGAATTTCACATTCCACGTAATTGCTGGCAGTAGTAAATCTTCTGCCTGCCATCTTCACCACATTAACAAATCCGACAAACTTTTCATTTTCCCTGATAGGAATATGAAATGGAGCAATTTTCTTACCATAGAGGCTGGTTAATTTTTCTACAACTTCGCGATAGCTTGCATTATCATCATCCATATCTGTAACAAAAAATATTCTGGGCAATTTGTATTTTTCACAAAAATCCCATGATTTCATTGTACCTACTTCTACTCCTGCTTTGGCCGAGATTACAATAACCGCTGCATCCGCTGCCGCTAATGCTTCTTCCACTTCTCCTACAAAATCAAAATAACCGGGTGTGTCTAACAAATTAATCTTGATGTCCTCATAAATGATTGGTACCACTGTAGTACAGATTGAGAACAGTCTCTTTTGTTCTTCCTTATCATAATCACTGATTGTATTTCCCTCTTCCACTTTTCCCTGACGTTTGAGAATCCCTGTTGTATACGCTATGGCTTCGACTAAAGTAGTCTTGCCACAGCCACCGTGGCCTAACAAAACAACATTGCGAATCTTTTCCGAAGTGTAAACATTCATCTTGATTTCCTCCAATACGTTTATAGTAAGTAGGTTTCAGGTAGCAGATTTTTTGGAAAAAGCACAAAAAATCACGAATTACAACATATCTTCACCCAAAGATACTTCTTAGTATATTTTACTAGAGGAAGTCTATATTTACAATAGGTTTTTGTAAATATAGACAAACATTCTTTTACAATATGTCATATTTGGGGGGTACCTCCATTTTATTACGTGTGTTTTAACAACCGAACGAACTGCTTCATACTTGCTACTATAGCATAAGAATTACATGATTAGCCTGTTGCATATAACCATCTTTCAATTTAAAATAGTATAAAGATAATAACATTTTAAATATATTTACAAGTAACCTCAGAAATGATAATATCCATATATAGTGTTTGAAGCGAATGACATAACATAATAGAGTAATTAACAAAATTACAAAGGAGGTATTCTTATAATATGGAAAGACGTGATAAGATAAATTATTACCTGGATCTGGCTGAAGTTGTGTCACAGAGATGTACCTGTCTAAGAAAGCATTATGGAGCAGTTATCGTTAAGAATGATGAGGTTATATCAACCGGTTACGTCGGTTCACCAAGAGGACGAAAGAATTGTACCGATATCGGAGAATGCGTCAGGGAGAAATTGAATGTTCCAAGAGGTGAACGCTACGAGCTCTGCCGAAGCGTACATGCAGAAGCAAATGCGATCATTAGCGCCTCCCGCGATAAAATGATTGCAAGCACCATTTATCTGGTCGGCTTTGATATGATAGCAGGAGGTTATGTTGAGAACGCTTGTTGCTGTTCGATGTGCAAACGTCTGGTTATTAATTCAGGCATCGAACGTGTTATTATAAGGGATACCAAAGAGGATTACCGAATTGTAAATGTAGAAGACTGGATTACCGACGATGAATCCTTAGCCGGGAACTTCGGCTACTAAGAAACGTGTGCCCCCAGGCACATGCAAAAAAGGCTGCTACAAAAAGCCCAAACCGGCTATCGACAAAATCGTGAAAGGCTGCAGTGCATTGTAGTTCAGCTTTCAATGAGATATACAGTACTGGGAAAAAAAGATTTCCATATAGGAGTAATGGCATACGAACTACGTAATGCAACTTAGCGAAAGCGGCTCCTATATGGAAACATTTCTTTCCCTGTCTTGTCACTATCCTTGCTAGGCTGAGCTGTAACATCAGGGCTCTTCTATTTTCTCACATAAATCTTATAGTTGTATCTGGTCAGTATCGTACCGGCTTTTAGCTGGGCAGATTCATCATAGAATTCTATTCTGAGTACACCTTCTTCAAATTCTCGGTTATGGATAACTCCTATATTTTTAATACTGATTTGATTGCTTGCCAACATGGTTGCTATGGTTGCTATGGCTCCCGCCTCATCCATGATATCTAGATAAATTTCAAACAGCTTCTTCATAAGACCGATTGCTTTACTCGGGATGGCACTGCGGTATTCTCCTGCGGTGTCAAACATCTGATAAAGGTAATCTCCGTCCTTCTTAGCGAGAGCAACAGAGGCCTCCGTTAGAGTGGCAATGTACCTGTCCAGCAGTAGCTTAATATCTTTGTTATTCGTAAGGCAGATATTCTGCCACATAATCGGTGAGGAGGAGGCAATACGCGTAATATCCTTGAAGCCTCCTGCTGCGAGTGCTCTCATCTTCTCTGCATCATCATCGGATTCACGTACCAGATTCACCAATTGAGCTGCGATGATATGTGGCACGTGACTGATGGCTGCTGTAATTTTATCATGCTCATAGGGATCTAGAATGATCGGTATGGAGCCCATCTGCTCGACCAGCCGATGCAATAGGGATACCATCTGTTCCGATGCTTCCTTGGTCGGAGTCAGAATATAGTATGCGTTTTCCAGAAGCAACGCATAGGAATTCAGATACCCAGTCTTCTCTGAGCCGGTCATCGGATGGCCACCGACAAACTGTGCCTGCATTCCAAGTTCCTCAATGGCCGTATGGATATTCCCCTTTACACTACCCACATCAGTCAAGATACAGGTGGATTTTAAAATGGGCTTCAGTTGCTTTAAATAATTAATATTAAGTATTACCGGAGCACAAAGATATAGGAGGTCACAATCAGGAAATTCCTCCGTAAGGGAGGTTGTAACAGCATTAAGAACCCCGTCCGATAGGGCTGCCTGTAAATCGGTACTTGGATTATCTCTATGATAATCATATGCGAACAAAAAATAATCTTTGTTGATTTTCTTTAAAGCACGCGCTATGGAACCTCCAATCAAACCAAATCCGATAAATCCAATTTTAGCTCCGCTCTTAAAATCACTCTCCAAATCACCCATGGATACCTCCCTGATTATCAATTCCATCTGCAAATCTCAAATAACTGTTTATCATAATCATATTGTTACAGCTTTCTTCCCATTAATGTTGCCAGAGGGGTAAGCTCTTTCATTAACTTCTCAAACTGTTCAAAAGTCAGTGACTGCGGGCCGTCGGACAACGCCATGGAAGGATTCGGATGCGTTTCAATCATTAGTCCATCCGCACCAACAGCAACCGCAGCCATGGAGAGAGGCTTTACGTATGCTCTTACGCCTGTTGCATGACTGGGGTCAACGATAATCGGCAGATGACTTTTTTCTTTTATTACCGGGACAGCACTGATGTCCAGTGTATTTCTGGTTGCAGTTTCAAAGGTTCGGATGCCTCGTTCACAAAGCACTACATTCGGATTACCCTCAGCAATAATATATTCAGAGGCATTTAACCATTCATCAATGGTGGCAGCGAGACCACGCTTTAATAGCACCGGGAGACCTGATTTACCTGCCTCCTTCAGAAGGTAGAAATTCTGCATATTTCTTGCACCTATCTGAAGCATATCCACATATTTCACTGCAGCATCAATGGCATCGAGGCTGGTAACCTCGCAGACCACAGGAAGACCTGTCTCCTCACGGGCCTCCTTCATATACTTTAACCCTTCCTCTTCAAGTCCTTGAAATGCATAGGGTGAGGTTCTTGGTTTATAGGCTCCGCCACGCAAAATATGTGCTCCCGCCTTCTTGATTGCATGAGCAGTAGCTAACAGTTGCTCCTTGCTCTCTACTGCACAGGGGCCTGACATTATGACCAGAGCATCTCCTCCGATTATTACATTTCCAACCTTAACTCTTGAGGGCTCCGGGTGAAATTTCTTATTGGCCAGCTTGTAGCTTTCTGTAACGGATACGATTTTATCCACATCTTCAAAGATCTCAAGATTTTGATCCTGTAGCTTTGATCTATCACCGATAACACCGATAATGGTTACTTCCTTACCGGGTGAAATATGTGCCTCCAGTCCTTTCGCTTCAATTATACTCTTAATTTGCTCTATCGATTCTGCCTTAGCCATAGGCTTCATTACTATTATCATTATTTTCATCCTCCCTTTATCATGTTTCTGTCTTGTTTTGAAATTATACTCTGATTGAGTTTTGATGTCAATACTCTATCGCTTTAAAGCGTAACGGTTTAAAGCGATAGAGAAATATCTGGGATTATTTTAATAAATTTCTTTTTCCCAATCTTAAGAATCAAATCGCTTTCCACAAGCCTTTTGTCAATATCTACAATCTTTTCCTGATTCAATTGCACTCCTCCTTGCTTCACCAGACGCCGAAACTCACTGCCTGAGGATACATACCCCTCTTCTATAAGACAGGGGATGATATCTTGCAGGGTAGCACTTTCGAAGGGAACATGTATGATAGGAATATCCTTTGGCAACTCTCCTCGTTGGAATACCGTATGAAAGTATTCTTCAGCGCTGCTTGTATCCGTAGTATCGTGATAGAGTCCTGTGATAATTCTTGAAAGTTCCAGCTTGCAATCCCTTGGATTTCTTCCATCCTCCAGCTGTTTCCTAATTACATCAATACGATCCGGATGCTCGTCGGTAGCCAGTTCGAAGTATCGGATAATCAAATGATCCGGAATTTCCATCAGCTTCTTAAACATTACCTCTGCAGGTTCATTGATACCAATGTAATTACCCAAGCTCTTGCTCATTTTCTCCACTCCATCCAGTCCCTCCAGTAGCGGCATGAATAATGCAACCTGACGTTCCTTGCCCATACCTGCCTGAAGGTTTCTTCCCATCAGTATATTAAACGTCTGATCTGTTCCCCCAAGTTCAATATCCGCATTTATTTCAACCGAATCATATGCCTGCATTAAGGGATAGAAAAATTCATGAAGTCCGATTGGGTCATTGCGTCTGAAACGGTTCTGAAAATCATCGCGTTCCAACAACCTTGCCACTGTGATTTTCGATGCCAGCTGTATGACCTCTTCAAAATGAAGCTTTGAAAGCCACTCGCTGTTGAACCTGACTGTTGTTTTATCAGGATCAATAATCTTAAAAATCTGATTTGTATAGGTCAAGGCATTATCACATATCTGTTCCTCCGTCAGAGAAACTCTGGTCTTTGATTTACCGGTTGGATCTCCTATCTTACCGGTAAAATCCCCAATGATGATGACCGCCTGATGTCCCAGCTCCTGTAGCTGTCTGATTTTGCGAAGCACCACAGTGTGGCCAAGATGAATATCCGGTGCAGTCGGGTCTAGTCCGAGCTTCACGATAAGCGGTCGTTGTTCTTTCTTTGCCTTTTGCAGCTTATCTCTGAGCTCATCTTCCGAGCTAATTAAAATTGCTCCCTTTTTGATGACTCGAATTTGTTCCTCGACCTCCGGCATCAGCTCTTTGGCTAATAGTACCACTTCTTCTGATACTTCTTCTGATACTTCTTCTGATACTTTAGTCTTATCTTCCAATTCCTGCTTTTCCATAGCATCTTTCCTTTCCTTTAAAATATTCAAAATATAAATTAAGAAAGAGCTTTGATTACCAACCCCCCGCGAATGTGTCCTCCCAAAACAAATTTTGTTAGCTTTGTGGAGCATTTCTATTATATAGGACACATTCCTACACAATAAAAAAAACCGCTCCTCTAATATTACTTAGAGGGCGGGAATTAACTCGCGGTACCACCTCAAATTTATTAACTGCTTGCACAGCTAACCTCTTTAAGTACGTAAGTATGGCAAAATCAACTTTGGTAAAATCACTTAAACTACCAACAGTCAATATCAACTCATTACTTAATAATACTCTAGCACTATAACGGGTGCAGGGAACCGTCAGCAGCCTACTTAGATTACTCCGTTCGGTGTGAAGCTCAAAGATGTATTCGGAACTTACTTTCTTGCACCTCTCATCAACCGGTTGCTTTCTGTTAGAAAGTTCAAATTCCTACTGGTTCTTTTCAACGCTTTTTCTATATTTGTTAGCAAGTATAATCATTATGTAATTCTTTGTCAAGTGCTTTACTAAAAATTAGTTCCCTGTACTTTATTAAAAATTAGTTCCCTGTGAAAATTAGTGTTAAAACCAGTTCCCTGCCAGTTACAGTTCAGCCTTCAATGAGATGTATCCGGACTGGGCTGATCTGTATCCCTGCCATATTCCAATCGAGTTAAGAAAAGCACTCACTCAAACTGTGCACTGTACAGCTTATAATAGAAATCCTTCTTCTCCATCAATTCCTTATGTGTTCCCTGCTCCACAATACTTCCTTGGTCAACAACCAGTATGTTATCTGCTCCCTGAATCGTGGAAAGTCGATGGGCAATCACAAAGCAGGTCTTTTCCTCCATAAGCTTTTGCATGGCTTTTTGTATCTTGATTTCTGTTCTGGTATCTACATTAGAGGTTGCCTCATCCATAATTAACATCTTCGCATCAAGAAGCATCGCTCTTGCGATGGTTAATAGCTGCTTCTGCCCCTTTGAAATATTGATGCCGTCTTCACTAATTACTGTATCATAGCCCTTGGGCAGTTTTTGGATGTAGGAATGGATACCTGCCAGCCTGGCTGCTTCTGCTACCTCATCCATGGAAGCTCCTTCTTTACCATAGGCAATGTTATCAAAGATAGTACCTCGAAACAGCCATGTATCCTGAAGAACCATTGCATAGGCCTTTCGCAGACTACTTCTGGTTAGGCTTCGGATTTCTTTACCGTCAACATAGATATTTCCGTCCCATACATCGTAAAAACGCATTAAGAGATTAATAATAGTCGTCTTTCCGGCTCCTGTAGGCCCAACAATAGCGGTTAGGCTTCCTGGTTTTGCATGTAGATACAGCTTTGTCAATATTGTCTTATCCGTAAGATAGCCGAAAGAAATGTCCTTTATCAAGACGTCACCCCGTACCCGGTTTAACTCCTCTGCGTCCGCCCTGTCCGGCATCTCCGTTTGTTCATCCATAAGCATAAATACTCGTTCTGCAGCGGCGGCAGCCGATTGGAGTTCACTGATAATATTGGCAGCTTCATTAATTGGCCCCGAAAATCTCCTGCTGTATTGAATAAATGAGGATATATTACCGAGAGTCAGCTGCCCAAAGAGATACAGGATCGCTCCAAATACCGTAATCAGGGATAAGGAGATATTATTAATAAAATTTACTGTTGGCCCGGTCATGCTCCCGTAGTACTCTGCATTATAGTACGCCTCTACCGCTTCCGAATTCATCCTGTCAAATCGACCCATGGTTGTATTTTCAGCGGCATATGCTTTGATTGTCTTCTGACCCGAAACCATTTCTTCCACAAAACCATTCAATTCTCCCAGCTTGGCAGACCGCCTTCGAAACAGTGGACGCAGCTTCTTTGCCATATATCGGGTATAGAATAATGATAAAGGAATCACAAGCAGCATTACCAGTACGAGCCTCGGTGATATTACGAGCATCATACCGAAAGAACCGACAACTGTAATGATGCTCGTAATAATCTGTACAAGATCGGTAGACAAAGAAGTGTTAATCGTATCAATATCATAAGATATTCGGCTTATGATATCTCCTGTCTGATTATTATCAAAATATCCTACCGGTAAATCAGCCAACTTTGTAAATACATCCTCCCGCATCCTTCTCACGATTCTCTGACTTAAGTGAAGCATGACTATGGAGAGAATATAGGAAAGGATTGCTGAGGCGATATAGAATAAAATCATCCAGCCTGCGTAGTAGAACACAGTCTGAAAGACCACAAGTCCTTTCCCTGGCTCAATTGCATCAATCGCATACCCCGAAAGCATCGGCCCCAGAAGTGCAAAGACATTGCTTGCAATGGATAATATTACCGCTGAAATCAGCATCCACTTCGAATGATAGACATAATTCCAGAGGCGTCTTATCACATATCCGATATCCTTTGGTTTATCAATTTTTTCACTAATTACAGCTCTTCCCGATATCGCCATATATACTGCCTCCTTTCAATTGTACAGGGTCGTTATAGATAACCGTTCTGAAGCTATTACTTATGCCATCATTTGGGAATGGTATATCTCTTGATATACTTCGCTGGTCCCTAGAAGCTCTTCATGCGTCCCATAGCCTGCCATCTGCCCCTCTTCCAAGACGAGGATATGATCTAGCTTCATGACTGAACTGATTCTCTGAGCTATCACTATCGTTGTTGTTCCCCCGTAGTTTTCTCTGAGTGCCTTCCGAAGCATGGAATCCGTCTTAAAATCAAGCGCACTTGAGGCATCATCAAGTATTAATATCTCCGGCTTCCCGGCTAATGCTCTGGCAATAAGCAGACGCTGCTTCTGTCCTCCGCTTAAATTACTTCCTTTTATGGATAATTCATAATCCAAAGCACTGTCAAGTTCTTCGATAAATGCAGCAGCCTGGGCATGCTCCGCTGATTCAAAAATCTGTTCTTTGGACAGTTCTCTTCCGAAATTGATATTTTCCGATATTTTATCCGCAAACAGAATATCATTCTGGAATACAACACCAAAACGCTTTCGAAGTTTTCGTTTATCAGAGGTTCTGATATCTTCCCCCGCTACCGTAATGCTGCCGGAGGTAACATCATAAAATCTCATTAGTAGGTTAATCAATGTCGTTTTCCCCGAACCCGTGGAACCGATAATACCAAGACTGCCTCCCTTTTTTATTTCGAAATCCATATTTACAATACAAGGCTCGTTAGCGTAAGAAAAGTTAACCTGATTAAATCGTATAAAATTATCTCTGCCTCCCATTTCTTTCCTATCACAGCGGTCCTTAGGCTCCTCACTTTCATTTCGTTCCGTATATACTCTTAAATCCTCATCAATATCCAGAACCTCTGCAATTCGTCCCGCGGAAGCACTTGCTCTTGAAAATACCACAAAGATTCTTGTTATTGCCATAACTGCCTGAAGCATGATTGCAAAATAAGAGAGAAATGCTACGATTTTACCCGGTTGAGAAGCCCCCATGTTTACCCGAAATGCACCTACAATTACAACCAAGGTAAGTCCCAGATTCAAAAGCAAATTCATAATGGGGTTGGTGATTGCCATGATTGATCCTGCTTTCAGCTCTTTCTTGACTACCTCAGAATTCGTATCTTCAAAACGCTTCTTTTCATATTCCGTTTTCGACAATGCCTTAATCACACGAACGCCGGTTATATTCTCTCTTACGACCCTTATCATTTGATCTACGGACTGTTGAAGTAGAGTATAGATGGGTATTCCTTTTTTTGAGACAAGATATACCACCAAAAAAAGCAAGGGTAAAAGACCGATCAATACAAGAGAAAGCACCGGCTCCATTAAGCTTGTGATTACAATTCCGCCAATCAAAATAATAGGTGCGCGGACTCCGATCCGCTGCATCATACCAATCATATTATGAATGTTATATGTATCTGTAGTCATTCGAGATTCCAGGGATGGGATTGTAAAATAATCTAGTTGTGTCCCCGATAGACTTAATATTTTATCGAACAGATCATGCCTCAGACACTTTGTCGTATCTCTGGCAACCGATGCCGCCATCCTGTTTGCTATGATATTAAAGGTTCTGGCACCTAAGGAAAGTACGATCATGACCACTCCCCACCACAGAATAGGCATAACCTTTTTATGCAAAATCACATTATCTACGATAAAGGCTAAAACCCAAGGAAGACCCAGATCCATAAACGTTCCCATAGCCTTTATGATAAAACCGATAAGAATTCTGACCCTGTAAGGCTTTAAATAGTGAAAAACTTTTTTCAAGGCAGCTTCCTCCGTTTATAATACTGTAAATCCGATATCATTTATCAGTCCTAACAAAGTATAGTCCTTATCCTTCATGTTTCAATAGATTATTTTATATATCAATATGTATTATTCCAGTCATTATTTTTCGTATAGGTAATATTTTACTGCAGTAGCTTCACGATAATATATATCAATAATACATATCCGCTAATCACAGTAGAATAAGGAAATATTCTTCTTATATAAATCATCAAATCGGAGGGCTGCAAATCGTCAGCATTCTCAACTGAAAATATGAATTTTATTTTATATAATTCCCATGAGATCCAGGGAAAAAGCAAATCAATTGCTTCAATAGCCATGAGTGGAATTGCAAAGGATAATAATATACGCCCCGCATCACCGACATTTCCCCCACCAGAAATCCGAAAAATCAATGATAGGACAGCACCAATAATCAATAAAGCCGCAACTGTTTTATCGATTCTGTTTACATAAAAGTAATCCTTTTTGTTGGATAGCTTCGTCATTTTTTCAGTTACTTTTCGTTCCTCCTCCACCTCTTCCGCATTTGTAAGGGGTGCTCCGAGCCTCGCATCACAATCGATACAATTACTATGTTCATTCCCTTGCAGTGCTCCGCAGTGTTTACATTTTTTCATTATTATATATCCTCCAGAAAAGTAAAGGTTATAATCTTATCTCTATATTATATATAACAATGCTTATATTGGTAGATATTTATAACTTTTTAATCAAACTATAACTAATTTCAAAAAAGGTTTCTATTACAAATTTATTCCAACAAATTTTACAGCGTAGAAATACGATGAATGACAGAAAATCATGAATGTTAGTCTTGTTATTGTCTCTCGTTCTATGTACTTCACCCGCTTTTGTTAATGCCGCAGAAAATAATAATGAATTGGGTGTAAACGCCGAAGTCATCCCCAACAATATCATTAATTCTGATAACCCCATTATTACAATTAATGGAAGCAATTATAATGCTCAAGAATTTATGGATCGAGTGCTTGAGTATACACAAACTTCCAATCCAATTGATACAATGCAAACAGAAAATGGATCTAAGATTAAATTTGATTATAATCAAAAGAGACAAAGAACTAAAAAATTATCAGGGAAAGGAACTACCTCCTATATCTACGACAGTTTTGATAATTTAAAATCGGAAATATTACCCGATTCGAATAGTGTTGAATATTCATATACCCTTATGGATGGAATTGAAACTCCTAAAAGTATAACCTATCAAAATAATACATATTTATATATATATGACGCTAACGGTATTATTTCAGGTTTACTTGATAAAAGTAATCAGGTAATATGTGAATATGTATATGATAAAAATAGTTCTACAAAATTTATCTACAAAATTAAAGGCGAGAAGAAAATTAAGCATAAGGAAGACTCTGGTGGTTACTTTATTGGCTGTGTGAATTCTCTCCGATATGATGGAAAATACTATGATTCTGAAACTGGCATGTTCTGTACCAATACGGGTGGCTACTATGATACCACAACAAATAAGATAGTAGGTGATGATAGTCATCTTGATATGAAAGGACTTTTCGGTGATCAATACGACGCATTAAGTGCAGTAAATAATCCTGAGAATACGATTTCCTCCTTTAGCATATCACCTGGTATTACTTCTCAATGCTATAATAAAGGAGCCTTATCCAGCACATCCTCCCCAAATTCCAAATGGAGATATGTAGTATTTCCTGGCTCGTCAACGGATTATACAGGGGCAAGTAATTACTCCGCTTTTACCTATTTCTTCCATCTCAAATATTAATATACTTTATTCCTACAAAACAACGGAGGAAACCTTATATATTGATTCTGTGTACTATTAAGAAGGAGTTGAAACCATGTCCGGCTTTTATAAAACTAAATATATTCTTTTGATTACCACAATCTGTCTACTCAGTGGCTGCCACACTGTAAGTCAGAACACTGGTGGAAGCACGAAGAGTCCGATGCCGGAGGTTACAACAGACATAGTTGATGTAAAGCCGGCTGAGACGATATACCCCACTTACGATAAAGAATATACAGATGAAGAAAAACTTAAGAAAGCCATCTCTCTAATTCAGTATAAAAAATATCCCCAGGCAATCGGATTATTATCTCAACTGAAGGATAACGAGAAGGCAACGGATTTGCTTGAGCAGCTTCGTTATATTATATCAGGAGCCTATATAGCAAATCTGAATGCAGGAGTTGCTGCCATCGATAATGAAGGGAAGGTTAAAATAATAATTGATGACAATGTTTATAAATATTACAGATATGATGAGGTTTCCGGCTGGACTAATATTAAGCAACTTTCCTTTGCACAAGACCGACTAGATGCACTAGACAAGAATGGTGTCATTCATTCAACGAATGATACGGATTCCTCTTATCAATATGTTGCTGATCAATTAAAATCCTATACCAATCTTGTGATAATATCTACGAGCTTTGATAATTATGCTTTATTATCCAGAACAAGCAATATCTTTTCCTATTCAGAAAAATCCAGCGAAGCCTTGAATGCTTTTCAAGATGAGATATCATCCTGGAAGGATGTGGTAGATGTTGTATCAGGGCAAATAAGAATTGTAGCATTAAAAAGGGATGGTAAAGTATCCGTTGTTGATTTTAGTAAAGATAGTCATATATATGATGAGGTTGCTGACTGGAATGATATAATTGCTATCTCAGCCGATACCGTAGGTTCTATTGCCGGACTTAAATCCGACGGAACCGTGGTAATGTCCAAATCTGAGGTAGCTCCGCCTTTTCTTTATAAGGTGTCAGGTTGGAATGATATCATTGCCATTTCAAAAAGTAGTACCACTCTACTGGGCTTAAAGCGTGACGGAACCGTAGTTGCAACTGGGGATAACAGGCAGATGCAATTGGAAGTTTCCGATTGGACCGATATTGTAGCAGTCGCTGCCGGTAATTGGATTTCCATTGGCTTGAAATCAGATGGCACTTTAGTACTTGCTGGTAAAACCGAGGAAGGTGTTACTACCCCGAATGTCTCCGGTGTCAATAATCTGTATGTACCTACCATCTCATATTGATATTAATACATTAAGCTCAAAAACAGCCTCCAGGGGGGCTATTTTTGATTATTGTATCGCGGTAAAAATAAAGCTCCTGCTATGCAGATGTATCCCGAGTAGCTTTAGCTTCAAGTAAAAAACTCTAGTGCTACAATGAATGTGGGTTTTGCCAGCTACAAACAAATACACAGGAGGTATCCACGATGGATAATACTCTAGAGTTGAATGAAAAACTAAATCCCCCCCTATCAGGAATGCTATACGCTACAAATCATCTTATAGATGCAGAAAATGATAATTCTAAGCGAAATGCCATGATGCCGGGATCAAAACATAGATTTTTTCTAAGCCTCCCTTTCATATGAGCCTTTGAAAATTCAATATTTTACAGTATAGTAAAGATTTGGTTTAAATTACATCCTGATTAGATGGATTTTGAAGCGCTGAAGAGTTCATAGTACCATCTTCCTTTGACCCCGGTATCATGACATTGGTTGATAAAAGCCTCCAAAAATACGGGAGACTTCACACACTCCCCATAATTCACTGTAAAGCACTGAATAGTCCCTTTCATAGACTTGTCATGAATAAAGGTGTATGATTTGCGTATCAAAAGTCGAAGATAAACTAAATCATGGATATCGTTATATCTATATTCATGCGGGCAGACCGGCTGACGACGGCTGTCCGTATTCGTTTTGAGACTCTAGTGATAATGGCGCCTACTTTTGCGCCATTATCACTACGTTTTGAGGCTCAAATAAGAATATGCCTAGGAAGGTAAGGCAACCAAATGAATATAGATACAACGATATCCATGGCATATCCTAAAAGCGACTTTTGTCACTCGAATCAGACGCCATTATTCATTTAGCTACCTGAAAGGGACTTTTTCAGTACCCTCATACACTGTATTAGGGGAGTGTGTGAAGTCTCTTGTATTATACAAATTAACTATGCAACAGCCTTTATTGTTTTTCTCACAGATTCTTCATTGCGATGGACAGCATCAGCTTTATTCGGTTCATCTGATTTACGCTGGATATACCCGGATCATAGTCAATCGGCATGATATTTGCCTGTGGATACCGTTCCTTCAGAGGTTTGAACATACCCTTGCCGGTGATGTGATTCGGAAGGCAGGCAAGCGGCTGGACACAGAGAATATTACTGGTTCCCTGTTCGATGAATTCCACCATTTCTGCCGTAACCAACCAGCCTTCTCCTGTCTGGTTTCCTAAAGATAGGATAGAGGACGCCATATGTGCCAATTCCTGAATTGAGGTCGGCGGGGTAAAACGCCTGCTTTTCTCAAGCTCCTGCTTCATAATATTTCGAAATCCCATCATATAATTCATAGCAAAGTCACTAAGCTTCTTATTTAATTTCTTCCCGGCAAGATACCTGGAACGAAATCCCGAATTAAAAGAAGAATATAGGAAATAATCCATAAGATCGGGTACAACTGCTTCTGCACCTCCTTGTTCTATTATACTGACGATATCATTATTGGCTGTTGGATGATACTTTACTAATATTTCTCCTACAATTCCTACTTTTGGCTTCTTGATATCTAAAAGCTCCAGACTGTCAAACTCTCTGACCGCTTCCCTGATATTTTGTCGGAAGGTCCTTCTATCTCCTATCCGTACATTCTCCATGGCTCGCTTCATCCACTTCTCACATAGAAGCTGCGCCGAGCCGGGAAATAATTCATATGGTCTGGTTCGAAATAACAGCTTCATGAATAAATCTCCGTAAACCAGAGCCATGATACAGCGGTTTATCATAGTTACCGATAGCTTAAAACCCGGTTGTTTCTCCAGTCCTGCCGTATTCAGTGATATGATCGGAACCTGGGGGAAGCCCGCTTGCTTAAGCCCCAGTTTAAGAAATGCAATATAGTTGGTTGCTCTACAACCCCCTCCGCTTTGACTTATGATTACAGAGGTGTGGTCGGTATCGTATTCACCTGATTTCAGAGCCTGTACCAACTGTCCTATCATTATAATTGCAGGGTAGCATGCATCATTATTGACATATTTCAAGCCTTCTTCTACGGCTGATCTATCTACTGTGGGAAGTACGATCATATGATATCCACAGGCCCTGGCTGCTTCTTGTACCAGTTCAAAATGAATAGGAGCCATCTGAGGTGCCAATATGGTATGTGTCTGTTTCATTTCTTTGGTAAAAATAGGTGGAGGACAGTATTGCTTCTCGGGCACCGGAATATATGCATTTCGATGTCTGTCTTCCACTGCTGCCTTCAGTGATCGTACTCTTATCTTTGCAGCACCAAGATTATTGCCCTCATCTATCTTTATCATCGTATACATTTTGCCGCTTGCATCAAGAATTTCCGCAATCTGGTCTGAGGTTACCGCATCAAGTCCGCAACCGAAGGAATTAAGCTGGATCAGTTCCAGTGACGCTTCCTCAGCAACAAAACCGGCGGCCCTGTATAATCTTGAATTATAGACCCATTGATCCACAACCCGAAGCTTATGCTTTAGATGTCCCAGATGGCAGATACTGTCCTCCGTAAGTACGGCCATTCCATAGGATACAATCAGTTCCGCTATCCCATGATTAATTGCCGGATCTATATGATATGGTTTACCGCAGAGAACAATCCCGTGTTTATTATTCTTCTTTAAATAGGACAGAACCTCTTCACCCTTTTTGTGCATATCATTTCGATAATTCTCTCGTTCCCTGCAAGCAAGCGTGACAGCCTGTCTCATCTCGGCCTCACTGATTTTATAATCCACCAACTCCTCCGTAAGCCGCTTCACTAAGATTTTAGTGTTATTTAGAGAGATAAATGGGTTTAACAATCTAACATTTCTTTTCTTGATTTCATCGATATTCTTACGGATAACCTCAGGATAAGATATCACGATGGGACAGTTATAATGATTTGTTACCTCCTGATACTCCTTTCGCTCATATACCACCGAGGGGTAGAAGATTGTATCCACGCCCTTCTCCAGCAGATCCATGATATGTCCGTGACAGAGCTTTGCCGGATAACACGCTGATTCTGAGGGTATTGTTTCCAGTCCTTTCTCATACAGTGTCTTTGTCGAGGGAGCGGATAGTACAACACGAAAACCAAGAGAATGGAACACTGCAAACCAAAACGGATAATTCTCATACATATTGAGAACCCTCGGAATTCCGATACTTCCCCTGACAGCCTCCTCCTCACTGAGTGGTGTATATCCAAAGGTCCTTCGGTATTTGTATTCATATAGGTTCGGCATTTTCTCTAACTCATCTATCTTGGTTTCGTCACCTTTTTCGCATCGGTTCCCGGCGATGAATCTTTCTCCATCCATAAAGGTATTGATGGTAAGAAGGCATTGATTTGTACACCTTCCACAACGCTTACTTGATACCTTAATAGAGAAGTTCTGCAGTTTTTCCTTTTCTAAAAGGGTGGTGGCATCTCCTTCTTTATAGTGCTCCTTTGACAGCAGTGCCGCACCATAAGCCCCCATGAGTCCGGCAATATCCGGTCTTACCGCGTCTTTACCTGTAATAATTTCAAAGCAACGCAGTACCGCATCGTTATAAAAGGTCCCGCCCTGTACGATGATTTTACTTCCAAGCTCGCTGGAATCTCTGAGTTTGATTACCTTATACAGAGCATTCTTGATGACGGAGTAAGAAAGTCCCGCCGATAAATCAGAGATCTCTGCACCTTCCTTCTGAGCCTGCTTAACCTTTGAATTCATAAAAACAGTGCATTTTGTTCCGAGTTCTACCGGAGCCTTTGCATACAGTGCTTCCTTCGCAAAGCTCTCCACAGAACGCTTTAAGGAATGTGCAAATCCCTCCAGAAATGATCCGCATCCGGAGGAGCAGGCCTCATTCAAAAGAATACTGTCAATTGCTCCGTTTTTGATACGGAGGCACTTCATATCCTGTCCACCGATATCCAGAATGAAATCTACACCGGGTAGAAATTGTTCCGCCGCTTTATAGTGTGCTATTGTTTCAACTTCACCGAGATCAACATGAAGTGCTGCCTTTACCAGTGCTTCTCCGTAACCGGTAACCGTACATTTGCATAGCTTAACCTCTTCCGGCATTTTGTCGTATAAATCCTTTAAAATCATAACCAATTTCGCTAGTGGCTGTCCTTCATTGCAGCAGTAATGGGAATACAATACCTCTCCCTCTTCGCCGATTAAAACCACCTTCGTAGTGGTCGAACCCGCATCGATACCAAGATATGTCCTACCCCTGTATCCGGCAAGTTCACGACGCGCAACCTTCGCCTGATCGTGTCTGCTTTTGAACTCGGTATAATCCAACTCGTCCCGAAATAGAGCCTCTAAATGACTTTCTGAATCTTCTGCTCGCTCCTTGATTAATTCAAAACGCTTTACGAGCTCTTCTACTTTGACCGTCTTTTCCTTATCTGCAGCCAGAGCCGCACCGATGGCTGCAAACAGCTGAGAATACTGCGGGGAAAGGTCTTCCCCCTCCATCAGCCCAAGGCTCAAGGTAAAGCGTTTGCGAAGTTCTGAAAGATAGTATAACGGCCCCCCTAAGTAAGCGACCTTGCCCCGTATTGGTTTCCCACAGGACAGTCCTCCGATGGTCTGGTTAACAACTGCCTGAAATATGGAAGCCGCAATGTCTTCTTTTCTCGCTCCCTCATTAATCAGGGGTTGAATGTCCGTCTTTGCAAACACACCGCATCTGGAAGCAATCGGATAGATTACCGAACAGTCCTTAGCATACTCATTAAGTCCCTCAGCATCAGTATCGAGTAACACAGCCATCTGATCGATAAATGCTCCTGTTCCACCGGCACAGCTACTGTTCATCCTCTGTTCTACGGAGCCTTGCAAATAAGTAATTTTAGCATCCTCTCCACCCAGTTCAATCACAACATCAGTCTGTGGGATCAGAATATCAACTGCTTTTGTACATGCGATAACCTCCTGAATAAACGAGGTGTGCAGCCATTCGGATATAGACAATCCTCCTGATCCCGTAATACAAGCCCTCACAGAAGCATCCATCTTATTTTCCTGACATGCCTGAAGCATTTGAAGCATTGTATTCCTTATATCCGATAAATGCCGGCGGTAATCCTGATAAATCAGTTCATTTTTTTCGTTCAGCAATACAATCTTTATTGTCGTAGATCCAATATCAATCCCCATCCTGTATCTGTTCATGCTTCCAACTCCCAACTGACTTATATCTATCATCTAGTTATTATTTACTGATAAACGTAAAATCATTCATTGATTGTAAGTAGTTGGTAAATCAATAATTTTACATTTTTCTGTGATTTCTATTGTGTAATTATTATCCTGTCTGTATAATAATTCCTATCAGCATATAAAATGCCAGTGTATCAGAGAAACCCGAAAAAGTATGTGCAGAAATGGAGTAAATTATGAAACTGATCAAAAAAATAATAATCTCTGTACTTGTCTTAGTATTGATATTTACATTGACAGACATCCCAGCAATCAGTAATCCTGTTGTAACACAAGCTGCAACCATCAAATTAGACAAAACGAAGTTAGAACTTGTGGTAGGCAAAACTTCTTCTCTTCACGTTCTGGGAATCAAGAAAACCGCGACTGTGAAATGGTCATCGAGTGACAAGAAAACAGCTACTGTATCCACCAAAGGTAAAGTCAAAGCTGTTGCTGTGGGAACTGCCAAGATTACCGCATCTGTTTCAGGTAAGAAATTAACATGTACCGTTACCGTTAAAAAGCCGGCGAATCCATCCTTAAATGATGCCCCCTTTGATGCACAGGAAGTACAAGTCGGCAATATAGATTTTGTCATACCTTCTGATTGGACGTTAACCTATAATCTAACCACCGGTGGTATTAAAGCATCTCTTAAGCCGAACGATACCACTAATCCTTCCTCAATCGTGATCACCATCTTTCCCCAGAAGACTGTTCCTGACTACAATTATATAAAAAAACATTATACATCCCTTTATACGAAGGACTATTTTGATACTTCGTACACAGAATCTTTAGGAGCCGGAACCTATGAGCTTACAGGACTGACTCAGAGCGATCTAACCGTTTCTCTCGGTAAGGTATTGAAAACCGAATATACACTTACTATCAAAGGAGTACCTCTGATTCAGCAAATCTATGATTTTATCATAGAAAGTTATTGTATAGAAATTGATTCCAATAATGTAATCGGGACAGATCTTTCTACGATTATTGAATATACAATAAACTCCTTAATCATAGAGAAATAAGCGATTCATCTTTTGTAAAAAGGGCCGATGGTATTGTTACTAATATACGATTATAAATTTAAGAGGCTTCACATACTGTCCATAATGCACTGTTTACGTGACCAGTGTTTAGGGTAGTGTGAATATAATAAAGATAGCAGAAAATCCGCTTTCGCAGATTTCTGCTATCTTTATTATTTGTCTCGTAGTATTACTTCAATCCGTTATACAACGCATTCAGAAGTACCCTGTTCGGATCTTGACTTAACTCCCATATCATGGCACCCCCTAATCCCTTATCCTTAATATATTGTGCTTTGTATCCCATCGACTGCTCATCTTCATATGTGATAAAGGTGGTGCCGTTAAATAACCAGGGTACAAGGGACTGGGCATGAAAATATTTCACATAACCGGCGGCATTCAGATAATTGCCTACAACATTGGCATAGCTGATAGAAGAACCACCTGAATAACTCTGATAAAGACCTTGATTTGCATTTGTCACGGATTTATAAATATAACCGTAAAAGGGAACTCCCATGATAATTTGATTTGCAGGAAAACCTGCGTTCTGCCACGCGGTTATTCCGGAATCCACACTGTCTTTATATTGAGGAGATACATCACTGTTCTTATATAGAGGCGCATTAAAATCCGTATAAGTATCCCAGTTTCCATGGATATCATAGGTCATGACATTTACATAGTCTACATACAGCTTAAGCTTAGCAGGCTCAATATTATTCAGGTACCAGCTTCCTGAAGCTCCTGCAAAGGTAAGAAGATAGTGTTTCCCATCAATTACTCCTCTGGCGTCAAGCTTTTCGCGAAGCTTTTGCATCAGCAATGTGAAATTGGTTTTGTCCGCAACTCTTCTGACATTTGTGGACAATCCTCCAGTAACCGGATATTCCCAATCCAGATCAACTCCATCAAAGCCATATTGTACAATGAAATTAACACAGCTGTCGGCAAAGGTAGTTCTGGATGCATCCGTTAGTGCTGCATCGGAGAAGCGTCCCGACCATTCCCAGCCGCCCACAGAAATGACCGTCTTGAGATTCGGATTTATCAGCTTTAATGCATTCAGCTTGGTTATATTCGAAGGATCTACATCCGGATAACCAAGAGCTATTTTTAGGTCGCTGCCAATATTGGCAAAGGCATAGTTGATATGTGTTAATTTGCTTGCATCTACCCTATCCGGTGTGAAGCCTGAATAAGCTGCCCAAGCTGCATAATAGCCGATAACCTTTGATTCTGCCAAGGGTGCCGGAGTCGGTGTAGGAGCAGTCGTTGGGGTCGGGCTTGGAAGCAATGTAGGTATCGGGGTTACAATTGGTGTAGGTGTCACTGTAGGGGTGGGTGTTGGAGTCGCTGTGGTGCTTACCGATAGTATCACACTGCTTGCAGAGCTATTACCGGCTGCATCCTTTGCTTTGATATAGAACTTGTATGTAGTGAGTGGCTTCAGTCCTGTCACTAAACATGAGGTTGTTGTTGAAGTTCCTATCATGATGCTGTTCCTATATACTTCATAATTGGTTACCTTAACATTATCCGTTGATGCACTCCATGCGAGAGAGACCGATTTATCGGTTATCGTAACAACATGAAAATTCTGTGGTACCTGTGGTGACGTTTTGTCTCTGCCCGCTAGTGCTGTAACACTTGAACCGCTTAACATATTCATGGCAAAGATAAGGGTTAACAGTACGACAAATAATCTTTTCTTCTGAAACATCTCCTTCAACAATCTTCTCATAAGTTTCCAGCTCCTTTGCTAGCAATAAATCTTTTGTGGGTTTTCAACAACTAGTATGTGATAATGTTAGCAATTTTTCGTCATTATGTCAATAAATGCGAGCTAGGGAAACACTGGAACGACTTAACCGATTGTGATAAATTATACTGGACGAAATCAACCGAAGTCTTTATAATATGATATATGAATAATACCCAATCATACATAAAGGAGTGGTAGACATGGCTAATAGGGATTACAAAAAAGAAGTGAAAAAGAAGAAAAAGACTGATACCGGTGTATTACCATCATTAAAACCCATCATGTCCGAGCCAGAGGTAGTGAAAAAGCCTAAGAAGAAAGTGTAAGCTTATGCAAAACAAGAGGCTTCACCTACTCCCCATCATGCAAGTTAGGGTGGGAGTAGGTGAAGCCTCTTGTTTTCGTTACAGTATATCCTCATGTCCTGACAGGCCACTTAAGTTCAATGACAAACATATCTCCATCAAACCGCGCACTGATACTTCCTTTCATCTTTTCAACCAGAAGCTTCGTTATCGTAAGTCCAAGTCCCGAGCTCCCCTGATTGCGTGCCTTGTCACCGGTATAAAAACGGTCAAAGATTCGTTTTAACTCATTCTCTGTCATATCATTTTTATCATTACTCAATGTAAGGATGCATTGCGTGTCTGTTGTATGCTGCTGAATAACAAATTCATCTTTCGCATATTTTAAGGCGTTCTGAATTAGATTGTTTAGTATTCGGTTAAACTGGATTCTATCTGCAAAAATAATGCATGATTTTTCCTCCATTTGAACAGTGACCTTAATCTTTCTGGACTCAAATTCATGAAAATAGGCAACAGCAGCTTCAGATACAATATTCTGTACCGAAATTCTTTCAAACATTACCGGATAATCTTCGCGCTCAATCCTGGATATTTCATAGAAATCTTGAATTAGGCCTTGTAATATCCTTGCTCTTTTATCGATAATTTTAAGATACTCTTCTCTTTCTTCCTGCGTTATGTCAAGGTCTCCAAGCAAATTAACATATCCAAGAATCGAGGTGAGCGGAGTTCTAAGGTCATGGGAAATATTTTCTATCTCATGACGAATCTGTGTCTCTCTTCTTTGATAAACAATCCTCTCACTCTGTCTTTTCTGATAGATCACATTAATTTTTTTTAGTAGTTCCTCAAGATGGCGATCTGCCGAGATTGCCTTTATCAGCCTATTTCTCTCCGAGCATTTCTCTATCTCATCCATTTGCCTGGAAGCTTGCTTAAGGGCGCGATAGAGGAATACGATTTTTATCACAAGTAGAATAAAAATTATGATTAATCCAATACATAAGTACTGCATTTCTAACATACCCCCTAAGCACTTTGATTTATCCTAATCCTGCTAATACCTACTTAATCTCTTTTCTGCGTATTATTACATATCCGATGACGGTAATCAGAATCATCTGAACAATACTGGCAATCCAACAGTTGTAATAGCCGGCATCCCCCTTCCATGGAAGTGTGATAGCGTATGGGTCCATAGTAATTCCAATTCCATTAATGATATTCCAGGGTAATATCTGTGCCAGTTTGTTGAAAATGTCAAATTTCATTCCAAGAAGTGAGCCGACGATTGGAAATGCTATCGCAAGTCCTACATCCGCACCGATTGCTGCACCCGTGCTCTCAAATATGAATGCAAAGCAGTTCACCATAGCAAGTACAAAAAGATAAATCGGAAAACTGGCTATGAACACCTTACCTAATTCGTATAATTCGTTCAAGTGTGAATGCTCAAGCAGTAGATAAGCACTTGCAACATGAAACCCGGTTATGATGAAAAATGCAACTACTGCATATATGATTTCTACTAATAGCTTGCTAACATAGATCATTCCTCTTGGAATACCATAGGAAACGCTGTTCTTCATCGTATGATTGCCATGCTCATTGCCAAATACCATGGAGCCAACTGTGATGCAGAGAATAAATACAAATGACATACCTCCAATAAAATTCCCAATCGAAAAAGCCGTATTGCCATAAGGAAATGTAGTCTCCGACCACTTAACGGCCGCAAGAACTATATTGGAGCTAACTAATAATGTGGAACAGATTGCAATGAACAGATAGGTCCATTTATAGTGTAATATTCTATATAATTCACTTTTGATATAACTAATCATTACCCGTACCTCCCACTAATTGAATGAAATAATTCTCCAGATTGATATCCTTAACCATCAATTGATTTAAAGCGATTCCATTACTTACAGCAAGCTCGCTGATAATTGCCGGTCGATCCATATAATCATAAATATGAAGCGTATAATCCGGGTTTACTTTGTATGAAGTACAGCCAAGCTTTTGCTCTAGCAAAGCAGCCATTTTCTCTACCTTATCAACCTTAACTTCGAGGTACTTATTGCATTCCTTTGACAATTCTTCTGCCGTTAACTGCTTAATCATGATTCCGTTATCAATAAAACCATAGCTTGTAACCAGATTGGACAGCTCCGTCAGAATATGACTGGAGATTAATATCGTGATATTCTTTTCCTGATTCAACCTGATTAAAAGATTACGGATTTCCACAATGCCAAATGGATCCAGGCCATTAATCGGTTCATCTAACAGTAATATTTCCGGCTTGCTCATCAACGCCAGAGCAAGGCCAAGTCGTTGTTTCATACCAAGTGAAAAGCTCTTGTATTTCTTATTCCCGGTCTCCGACAGTCCTACTTCTTCGAGAGCCTCCCGTACACAGTCCTTCCCCGGAACTGCTCGCTGTATGCGGTAATATTCTAAATTTTGTTCTGCCGACATATAGGCGTAGAAGCTTGGAACCTCGATAATGGTTCCGATTCTTTTTCTTCCACGATTCAACGCTCTCTCTGAGCTCTCTCCATACAGGATTATTGATCCCTGCGATGCAAACGCCTGACCTGTCAGCAATCTTAAAAGAGTGGTTTTACCTGCCCCATTTTTACCGACCAAGCCATAGATTTCTCCCTGCTTAATTTCCAGGTTGACATTGTTTACTGCCTTGAAATTATTATACTTCTTCGTAAGTTCCTTTGTTGCTAAAATTACCTCTCGCACCTTTTGACTCCTTTCATACTTCCATGTTCTACACGAAAATCCATCAACTCTGACACTGACCTACGACTTCCCTGCTGATGAATATAAGTATGGACTCTTTGTATTAACAAGTACTTAATAAAGTTTAAAGAAAGTATAAAGATGTGCCTGTCCTATGAAATGTCTATTTTAAAGCCGATGCCCCATACTGTTTTAATATAGGATTCCTCATCATACTCCTTGATCTTTTTACGGATATTACTCATATGTACATTAATGGTGTTATCTTCCCCATAATAGCCTGCCTTCCATATATCCTGGTAAAGTTGCTCCTTTGTGAAAACCCGCTCAGGATATTGAAGTAACAGGTGAAGGAGATCAAATTCATATAACGTAAGTGAAATCGGGCTCCCACAGACGATTACCTCTCTGGACGCAGGCTTCAACAATAGATTTTTATGAGCGAATTCTCTCTCCGAATCAGGTATTTCCGCTACTGCCTGTCTGCTTCTCCTGAGGATTGCTTCTACCCTGGCAAGTAACTCATCCCGCTCAAAGGGTTTCGTCATATAGTCATCTGCTCCTGACTTTAAAGCATTTACCTTATCCTCCAGTGCAATTTTCGCGGATATTACAAGGATAGGAGTCTGAATGCTTTTTCTCATTTCTTTCATCAATTCTTCTCCCGTAATACCCGGAAGCATTAAATCTAATATGATTAAGTCATAACTGCCTAACGACAGCAGAAGCTTCGCCTCCGTACCGGAAAAGGCAGATACCACCTCATACCGCTCCCGCTCAAGATACCTTCTTATGATTCTGTTAATATCATTATCATCTTCCACAACCAGTATTTTCGCTTGCATTCTAATCTCTCCCCGCCAACTTATTTATCATTTGTTATATCTCCGTCTCCGCTTAACGGAATTGTATCTCCCAGATAGGTTGGTTTTGGCTTTGCTATGATATAAAGAAAATCCTTCGCTCTTGCCAAAATTTCACGGGCATTACGCTTAGCCTGTCCCTGATAAATCTGAGGATCGGCAGTAACCCCGTAGACATTAAGACCCAACCCTTTTCCGTCATATAGAGCCCGGTACATATGATACTGTTGTGTTACAATCACGATTGTATCTGCCTGAAAAATATCACGCGCACGGTAAAAGCTTTCATAGGTGGAAAAGCCGGCATGATCCATAAAAATATCTTCGGAGGGAACTCCCTGATCTATGGCATACTGCTTCATGATATTAACTTCATCATATTCCACTCTTCCGTGGTCACCGCTCATTAGGATGCGATTTGAAACTCCTGTTTTGTATAATTCAATGCCAAGATCCAAGCGATCTTCTAACATAAGTGACGGTTTATTATCTCGTACGCCGGCACCAAGAATAAGAATACAGTCCACATTCCTGAGGTCTCCTGCTTCTTCTGATGTAATGATCCGATTTTTTACAGATGCTTTCACATAAGAATTAAAGCATAACAATGTCAGGATTCCCGTAAGTCCGAGACCTGCTGTAACTATAATAATGATTTTAATCATACACTTGATAGAACGCTTCATTTAGATAACCACGCCTTTCTTAATAGCCTGCAAACCTTGGGCTGCAGGCCTACAAATCAGAATGAAAGATACTGAAAATGAAATTCTAATGGATTTCATTTTAGGATATGATAAGTATACCATAATTACCAATATTGGGAATCTCTTTTGTTATTTTATTCATTTTCTTCTTTATGGCAGTTGTATAATTTCTGTAGCAATCTTGTCGGTAAATATACGGTCATGTTCAATAAAAAGCATCGTTGGCCGGTATTTTAATATCAGCTCCTCAATCTGAATCCTCGATAGAACATCAATGTAATTGAGTGGCTCATCCCACAAAAATACATTTGCCGCTTCTGCAAGGCTCTTTGCCAGAAGCACCTTCTTTTTCTGGCCGGCACTGAATTCACTGGTATCCTTTTCAAACTGACTTCGGTTAAAATCCAATTGCCTCAGTACCGTCTTAAAGATGGATTCATCCAGACCATTACTTACCGCATAATCCTCAAGTCTGCCAGTTAACTGTGAGGTGTCCTGTGAAATATAAGAGATTCTTAGACCCTGAGCCACAGAAAAGCGCCCTGTATAAGCAATATCATCTCCCAGTAAAAGCTTTAACAGTGAAGTTTTACCTGATCCGTTTTTACCACAGATGGCAATCCTTGCTCCCATCCTCAGGATAAAATTTATCCCTGATACAATTTTCTGCGGCCCATAGAATAAGCTTAAATCCTCTGCTTCGATCAGCTTCTTACCCGGAAATGATATCAGATTCATCTTAAGTGTATCCACCTGCTCAATATTCTTTAATAGCCCTTTTTTCTCCTCTGCCGCTGCGAGCCTGCGGTTTTCTATGCTCTTTGCACGCTTCATCATCTTGGCAGCTTTATGACCAATGGCTCCACGGTCAGCGGCATGTGTGCCGATTTTAGTGGCTTCGACCTGATCAGACCACCCAGCCGCCCTTTTCGCCGCCTGTGTTAAATTTGTTATATCCTTTTTTAACTGTTCATTTTGGTCCAGCTCATATTGATCCTGCCTCTCCCTATTCTGTCTCCAGACAGAATAATTTCCCTTCATCACTTCAATGTCTGCTCGATTAATGGATATCACATGATCGATACATTCATCCAAAAATGACCTATCATGAGATACCAGAAGGAATCCATTCTTCAGCCGCAAATATTCTGCCAGAGTCTGACGTCCTTCCAAGTCAAGATGATTGGTTGGCTCATCAATCAACAGAAAATTGTTCTTTTTTAAAAATAAAGCGGCAAGCATAATCTTTGTACGCTCACCAAAGCTGAGGGTTGCATAAGCCCTTGTCAGCACAGAACTGTCGACGTGAAGTTTACTAATCTCCTTCTCAATCATATTCTCAATCATATAGCCGTCATGTGCCTGATAAAGTTCAAAAATCCTCCCGTATTCCTCCATGGAGTCCATATCCCGCTTCTTAATGCAATCTTCCATCTCCTTCTCCCATTGAGTAAATGGCGCAATCGCATTCTTCATAATTTCCATAACACACAGACTCTCATCTTCAATTTCAAACGGAAAGTAATCAAAGCTGACAGAAGTTGTGATACTTCCGCGGTATTCATATTGACCTTGAAGTAGCCTTAAGAAAGTGGTCTTTCCTCTTCCGTTTCTTCCAATAAATCCAAGCTTCCAATCCGTATCGATCTGAAAGCTGACATGTTCAAATATAGCATCGCTATGAGTATCATAGCAAAATGTAAGATCATTAACTGAAATTAGTGACATATCATTTACTCCTTCTATGTTGGTTTTAAAATAAAAGAATCACAAGAAATTATCTTCCTGTGATTCTAAAATTCAAATAGCTCATATTATGATGAAACCAAATTGTTTCATAAACCGGAGCACTGCTTTCGCCATGCCCGGCTGGTAAAACCCCTGGTATCAGATGAGTTGGCCAGTTAGTAAATTAGCCTTGAAATAGAATGATAATTTCCTGCCACGACAAAAGAGAGCCTTTATCGGCTTTTTTAATCGTATATTCAGATGTCTGATTAGCAAGTAATTAACAACATTTCTGATACCTCATTTCCTTTATAAATGGATTTATGAAGTGATTATAACAGTGCTTCCTCCCATATGTCAATACAATATACTCAATCCTATAACACGTTCTGTTACAGTTCAGCCTAACAAGGATAGTGACAAGACCGAGAAAGAAATTTTTCCCTATCTGTATACATTGACTGGTTCTCCATCTCGACTTATTTTCTCTGTCCTTTCTTCTTATCCTCTATATTATGATCTGAAGCTTATGTAACTCCTGCAACATTTGGTCATAGGACTTAACCTGTATGGTATGAAAGCCAAATGGTTCGGCTGCTGCAAGATTCTCCTCCAAATCATCCAAAAAGACTGCTTCCTTCGGATTAATGTGATATTTATTGATCAAGGTTTCATATATTTCAGGCTCAGGCTTATTACGGTTGATTTCATAGGATATGACTCCACCATCCATATAAGGAAGGAACCTAAAGTGATCTTTATCAAGTTCAAAAAAATATTTCGGATAGTTGGATAGAACATATATTTTATAACCGTTTCGTTTCAACAACCGAATAAATCCTTCCGAATAGTCATACTCCTTGACAAGACAATTCAAATTCTGAAAGAGCCTTCGGATTTCCTTTTCTGCTTCCGGTTCCTGCTTGCAGCATTGTTCAATCATCTCCTCCACTTCAATATCGCCGCGATTCCATCTTACCCAGAGCAGATTCATCACGGTAGCGCGACTAACCCTTTGGAGTGTCTCACCCGTATATCCGCAGTCCTCCAAATATTCTTTCCATCTAAAATCAACAAGTACATTGCCTATATCAAATATTAGCGTATTAATCTGTGGCATGATTTTCTCCTTCTTCTGATTATGAAGTATGTATTAATTTCAGAACTCAATTTGCGTCAATTATAGCCTGAAAGTCTGAATGAAAATATTATAACATATGCTCCGGGTTGTTGACAAAACAACTTTTCACCTATATAATCTTCATATTAAGTCGATATGATTTCTATACTATCACTAATATAACTAGTGCACTGAGACAGTACACTTGATACTTAACTGTTGAAAGGAGTTTCATCATGGAACTATTACAGGAAAAATACAACAGACTTATTGAACAGTTAAAAAGTCTTAAGCAGGCCGCTGTTGCCTTCTCGGGTGGTGTAGATTCCACCTTTTTGCTATATGCCGCAAAGGAAGCTCTAGGCTCCAATGTAATTGCCATTACTGCCCGTTCCCTCAGTTTTCCGGGACGGGAATTAACACAGGCAAAGAATTATTCCGAAAGCCTCGGTATCGAACATTTTGTGCTTGATTCTGAAGAATTGGAGTTAGACGGATTTTCCGAAAATCCAAAAAACAGATGTTACCTTTGTAAAACAGAATTATTTACAAAGATTAGAAATTTGGCCAAAAGTAAAGGAATTGATGCTGTATTGGAAGCCTCTAACAGCGATGACAACGGTGATTACCGCCCGGGACTGATTGCCGTGAAGGAGCTTGAAATCTATAGTCCTCTCAGACAGGTTGGATTTACAAAGGATGAAATCCGCATACTTTCTAAGGAGTATGGGCTACCTACCTGGAACAAGCCTTCCTTTGCCTGCCTCGCTTCTCGTTTTCCATATGGTGAAAGTATCACGCCGGAGCGTCTGATAATGATTGATAAGGCTGAGCAGTTTTTACTCGATCTAGGATTTTGGCAGCTACGCGTTCGTTTCCACGAAAAGCTTGCCCGGATTGAAACTGATGAAGCCGGATTCGCTCTAATGCTTGACCCCAAGATCCGTAACAAAGTATATGAAGAGTTTCGAAAAATCGGATTCATCTATGTATCGCTCGATTTAAAGGGCTATCGTACCGGAAGCATGAACGAAACCTTAAGTTCCTCAGAACTAAGCTATGGAAAAGGAATCTCCAACAGAGATTAATTATCGGTATAGGGCTTTATAACATAAAAATACTCATCAACCTTTTGGGATGATGAGTATTTTTTATGCTACCATTTTATTAGTTATTAATTAACTTTGATTTGTTAGTCCAGCTCATCATCTGACGAAGTTCTGCTCCAACCTTCTCTAACTGATGCCCAGATTCAATTCTTCTCATTGCGTTGAAGTTAGGACATCCAACCTGATTCTCAAGCAACCAATTACGTGCAAAGGTACCATCCTGAATATCGGTAAGAATCTTCTTCATAGTCTTCTTGGTTTCAGATGTGATAATCTTTGACTGAGTAATATAATCGCCATATTCTGCTGTATTGGAGATGGAATATCTCATTCCGGCAAATCCACTCTCGTTTACCAAGTCAACAATTAACTTCATCTCATGGATACATTCGAAATAAGCACTCTCAGGCTCATAACCGGCTTCTACCAATGTCTCAAAACCAGCCTTCATAAGTGCTGTAACACCACCGCAAAGAACTGCCTGCTCGCCGAAGAGGTCTGTCTCTGTCTCTTCTCTAAAGGTTGTCTGAAGCACACCGGCTCTTGCGCCACCGATAGCCAGTGAATATGCAAGACCTAATTCATGAGCTTTACCGGTCGCATTCTGATGAACAGCGATAAGACAAGGAACACCACGTCCCTCCTGATACTGGCTTCTTACTGTATGTCCGGGTCCCTTAGGTGCAATCATTAATACATCAACATCTGTAGGAGGAATAATCTGTCCAAAATGAATTGCAAAACCATGAGCGAACATCAAAGCATTTCCGGCTACTAAATTAGGAGCAATGGACTCTTTGTACATCTTAGACTGCTTCTCATCATTAATGAGAATCATGATAATGTCTGCTTTCTTAGCAGCTTCTGCTGCTGTATATACTTTAAATCCTGCAGCTTCAGCCTTTGCCCAAGATTTGCTTCCCTCATAAAGACCGATGATAACATTTGCGCCTGATTCCTTTGCATTTAATGCATGTGCATGTCCCTGGCTGCCATAGCCGATAACAGCAATTGTCTTTCCCTCTAATAGTGATAAATTACAGTCCTGTTGATAAAAAATCTTTGCCATTTTAATTATCCTCCTTTTATTTATGGGGGATTTCTCCTCCATTGTTTACCATAATATCAATCATCGATATAATCCGATAAATCTCCTGTGCCTCTGGTAAGTCCGGTTATTCCGGTGCGAACCAGTTCTTTGATGCTGTATTGTCCCAAAAGCTTAATAAAGGCATTGATTTTATCCTGATTGCCAGTAAGTTCAATCATTAGTGAATCAATTGCAACATCTACAATCTTTGCCCTGAATATATCTGCTATAGAAATGATTGCAATACGATCCTTTTCCGTTGCATTTACCTTAACCAGAATAAGCTCTCGTGTTACTGATTCACCGGAAACAAGTTCCTTTATCTCGATTACATCTTCCAGCTTCAGTAACTGCTTTCTGATCTGCTCCAGTATCTGATCATCGCCATGAGCTAAAATAGTCATTCTTGATATCTCAGGATCTTGGCTTTCCCCTACTGTTAAGCTATCGATGTTATAACCTCTTCTGCTAAATAAACCTGCCACCCGGCTAAGTACACCGGCAGTATTATCTACAAGAATTGATAATACCAATCTCTTCATAGCATACTCCTCTCCCTATCCAGGCACGTAAGTGCTGTAATCGTGTCATAGGCTATAAGAAAAAGCCCGGCACCACAGGACACTCTGCAATGGGGCTTCTGTTGCTGTAAAAAAGTATTATTATTAAGTTTTAAGTAATTGTATCAGCAACATTTCTATTTGTCAAGTATCGGGGACAGGCTATTTGTATTAAATAGAACCGATTTTCTCTCTTCTGCCTCTGTATAATAATACAAAATTCAAGGGCCAGCTATCACTCGCATTATGCGTTAACCAGCTCCTAAATAATGATAAAAAGGCCTGCATTTCTTACCAAACCTGACTTAAGATATCCCATTTTCAAAAGCAGGTATCTTCTTTGACAAAAGCCGGCCTCAGGTAGCTTAATAAAGGTCTCAATGATCGTTCTTTTCTCCTCGGCAAGGATTTCTCCGTATAGAGTCAGAAACTCTTCGGCTTGAGACTCAAGCGCAACTATCGTAGCCTTTTGTTTTTGAAGGAACTTTAAACGGTTTCTAAAATATGATGAGAAACTGGTGCCTCCAACCAAGTTCCCTTCATGCTGGCGGTATAATAGCGTTCTTTCATTGATAAAGCCAATTCTGCCAAATGATGCAGCTATCAGCGCAACCCAAATGTCATGATACTTTTCTCTTTCCGGATATTGATTGCTACGAAGAATTTTGCGTAGTGCAGCATTCACCATGACTGTACAACCAATCAGCTTATTTTCCATTAAAAGATGCGCTAGGTCGGTTTTTCTCGGATTCAGGTGATTCGAGCAAAAGAAAGAACAGTGCATTTCGTTTAAATCCTTATCTACAACATTAGCATCCGTAAACACAGCCAGCGGAATGTCTTTTCCACTTTGTCCCTCCATATGCCTCATTCTTTTTAAGGTTAATGCGATTTTATTTACCTTCCATACGTCATCCTGGTCGCAGAACATCACATAATCCATCGTTGTTTTACCCAGTGCTTGCAAAAAATTCCTGCTTACCCCCAGATTGTCTTCATTCTGAACTATATGAACCTTTAAGGGATACTCCTTCTCATAGCGTCTTATCATCGCTATGGTCTGATCCTTTGACCCATCATCATAGATAAACAGTTCAAAATCCTGATAGGAGGAGTCAAGAATAGAATCAATCTGAGCCTCCACATATTGTTCTCCGTTATAGGTTGTCATAATAATCGCCACTGTACTCATGATTTCATTTCTCCATCATTTTTGTATTTCTTGAACCGCCTGAACTGTAGCCACATATCAATTCCAATAGGATTTATTCATACTGAAGTGCTTTACAAGACTCTTGGGCAGTAAATCATATCTTTTTCCCAGTTGATAACCCATAAATTTAAAACCACTATTTAATATCAGGTCGGGTAACCTATTATATTTTTTCTTCTTAATCAAATAATCCGCAGTGCTTTTCACCAGCTTGATTCCTTCTGATTCTGATTTAATTCCATAAAACACTTCCGGAAATTGATTATGAGATACCCCAAGATCAAAATTTCTGGTAAATTGCTGTAGATAAGAATAAGTATGCGAATGAATTACCATCGCTTCTGCCGCGTAAGCAATTTTATAACCTGCCCTGACCATGCCTGCAGCCATAATCATATCTTCATTGAAAATGGTCTTGTCCACAAATCCTCCCAGCTCCACGTAAGCGGACTTTCTATAAGTTGCACATACATCGGAGCAAAAGAAGGTCTTAATCCCCATTTCCTCAAGATTCTCCAGTGACTTTACTCTGCTACTCTTGGGGTAGTTGAAATTACGGATATATCGTTCCACATAGTCCGTCTTTTCGCCCGCCAGCTGCCTGGCATAAGTGGCCGTCACAAGCGAATCTCCATAGGGCTCTAAAAGCTTCTCTATTAATAGCTCATCAACAGGCACTGCATCCTGCGTCATAAACATAAGAATTTCGGTATCAGATAAAGTTGCTCCATATTTTCTGGTGCCTCCATGATCAAAGCTGTCTTTCATAATCGGAATTACGGTAATATTACTTCCTTCGATTTCAGGCAGTGATTGCTCCTGTCCCTCCCGTTCCTGTGTCAGTAATATCATGACGCGATTTGGCTTAATTGTCTGCTTGTACAGCATAATTAACAGCCGGTTCAGTTTTTCATCCGGATGATAGACCGGAATGATAACATCGATTGAGTAATCCTGTTTGTTTTGTGCTTGCTCCATATATTATTCCTTCCAATAAGCGTTGCTCGTGCAGTACAGACTTAACGCCCATCGGAAGTAGGAACGCTTCCATGGGCGTTAAGTCTGTCGGCTCTTCGCTTATCACGATTATACCACATTTTTGGTAATTTCAAACGATAATGTTAATTTTAATAATCTATAGCCTATTTTAATAATCTATAGGCATGAAAGGACTTTAGTCTTTATTGTTTTACATATTTCTCTGCAGCTTTGGCTGCAGTATCATTCGAATAATTAAAATTCCTGATACCGTTATGCTTTTTGGCAATGATAATTCTATCATAATAGTCCTGTGCTGACCCTGTCCAACTTTCCGAATCATTGATTAGGGAAAGAACCACCGGTGCCGCATCAAGGGATAGTTCCTTTGTCAGATAATCCACATCCTCAGTTGTCAGCATTTCATTTTGATCTTTCAGATAAGAGGCAATATAATAGTCGGGTTTCGTGAAGGCAAACCCGATATAGCATACGGATATCACCAAAATGCAATACTGAAATAAAGGGAAATTCTTTTTATATTGTAAGATGATGATGCCGGCCAAAACAAACGCATCTATTAATAAAGTAAGTAGTACAAACAACCTGAGAAAAGTCAGATGGTAAGCGCCTATATATAGTAGCATCCGATATGTCGCTGAGGCAATCATGATATAGGTGCATGCAGTCATGAAGGTCACAAGTAGGCGAAGTAGCTTACTTTCCCGAAAAATAGTATTGGACAAAATCATAATTCCAATATTTATTATAGTTACAGCGAGTAGTTCAAAGAAGCCCTTACGTGCATACTCAGCGAAGGTAAACTGTGACGGAAGTACAAACAAGCCATCCGTAAAAAGATAGGCGAATTGAATCCCACAAAACAATACATAGATCAAACACAATATGACCATAATGGTCACCCCAATGGTTGAATCAGCCTTCGAAAATGCGCTTCTCTCCTGTGACCCTGCCTTATACAGTGCTCCGCACAAAATGCAGTAACAGGCGAAGAAGCCAAAAATAATCATGATACCGATATAAAAGATATCCGCCGAGAAAATAAAATCAAATATCTTTCCTGTATACTCTCCGAAAATCAAATCCGCCTCCGAAAGAAGTGCTGTTATGATGAGAAGCAGCGGAACTGAAACGATAATTCCCAGTAGAATATTCCTTAGCAAATCATTCTTAAGATACTTGGTACGCTTCAGATAATTAATTCCATCAATAAAAGGCATGCCAAGGCAAGCGATACTGTAAAATATCATACCAAACATTTTTCCCGTATGCTTAACAAATTCCCAACCCCTGTCATCATAGAATTGGTGCAGCAGTAGTAGATCCAACAGAAAAAGAATACCAAGTATATTGAGTAATTGCAATATGCTACTGGCTGTTACACAAGTGGATATCCCCAGCAACACAACCCCCGTCGCATAAACCCATGTACCCTTTTTAACCGGTACAGATAGCTTTTTCATCGTCATATAAAGCAAACCTAAAATCAAGACTGAAAATCCCAGAACATTTAACCCTAACCATGACTTATAAAACAAAAATGCAAAACCTCCACCGAAAACCAGGCTGATTCCACCGTAAAATCCGAATTTTTGATGCACTTTATCAAGCAGTAGGTGCTCACTTTCCCTCGCACCGGCCGCAGCCTCGCTTTCTTCCTGATTTACAGGAAGAACCTTATTCAATTGTTCCATTCTTAAAATCCTCCCATCTCATTCAATTTTTATTTCTCCCCTTCAACATATTGAAGGATATCCCCCGGCTGACATTTCAGAGCTTTACAGATTGCTTCCAGTGTACCAAACCTTATTGCCTTGGCCTTATTATTTTTTAATATAGAAAGATTCGCCAATGTAATATCCACCTGTTCGGCAAGCTCTGTGAGGCCCATCTTTCTCTGTGCCATTACTACATCCAAATTAACGATTATCATTCATGGCCCTCCTTAGATGGTTAAATCATTTTCCAGTTTATAAGTGACTGCCTGGTCAAATACTTGCGAAAGCACCAGGGAAAACAATCCGGCAATCAGAAATACTGCTACCAGAACAAGCGCTGCAGGGGTAATGATAAATACCAGCCTAACTGCCATACTGACAGCAATAATAAAGGAGCAATTACCCATTCGTTGTAAGGACTTCACATTCTCTTTAACAAATGGATTCGAATGAATTACCGTGCGAAATATATTCCGAAGCTCCCATAATAACACGAGCGCAAATATGCCCGCTATCATGAAAATGATACAAAAGGGAATATAAAATTTTCGAAAGATTCCAAAGTACTTCCCTACCAGTAAAAAGCTACCCGGAACCGTAACACACACGAGAATTCCGGAATAAAACATGAAATCTAACAATATTTTTGTAAAACTGATCAATGGACTTTTTTTCATAAATATCCTCCTCGCTAAATTCAAATTTCATCCTTCACCTTGATAGTAATCGAATTTCTTCCCTAATCTTTGATTACTGGAATTTAGTCTTGCAAGAGATATACCGAATCGGAAGTTAAATTTGCAAACTAGAACCTCGGATTCCAATTCAGCTTTCGGATTTCTTCTGATTTCTTCCTCCTAAATATATCACTAGAAAACCCGTTTGTCAATAAGAATTTATTGTTTATCAATAAATTCTTATTGTTTAATAATTGTTTTATCTAAAAGGTCCTTAAACCGGCTTAATAGTATCGCGAGATGCAACTTTTGTAACCGAATTGCAGGTTTTGAAAACAAAAAGTTACATTTGTAAGCGAAATGCAGGTTGTTTTTTTGCTTTTTTTGCCGTATAATATAGAAGATAGGCATGCCAAAAGGAAGTCAACTCCCTCTAGATCCTTAAACCGGTTCAAAAGTCAAGGTCAAGGACAAATTTTTGACAAAAATAAGAGTATCATAAACTGAAAAAAGAGGACTGCATAGACCTAAAAAGACAACTCTAAACTTATACCTATCAACATTTAGGACACGATAAAAGACCAGAGGCTTATCTGGTATCAGTGTAAATATATGTATTAAAGGTATCATTCCTCCTGCGAGATGGTGAGGAATACTCGATGCCGAAATTCCAAGGCCTGTTCCTACTCAGGTTTTATTATAAAAAGACGTAGATTTTTCGATGTGGTTTTAGAATAATTCATTCATTGCAAACACGTAGCTTAGTCCTCATACTGTTTCCATGCAAGAGGCTCCGTTAATTCTTTTAGTATTTCTGTAGATTTGGATAATATTGTCATCGCAAAACCTTTCAATAATACAATATTACATAATGCTCTATTGATAACCTAATGAATGCCTTGAGAATAAAAGTCTCATGACAATTCAACCAAGTTCATTTTCACTAATAGTACTAATGATATGATTCAATGTATATTTATAAAAATTAATAAAGATTGATAATTGGTTGTCTGAATTCGAAGCCTCATCATAATTATTAATATCATCATACTTATACTTTTCTGTTTCATTAATTTGATAAATATAATGATCATTATTTGTTCCAACATATTCAATATTAGCAGCATATACATACCCATTATCTGTAAATACAAGAATGCTATAATATGAGGATTTATCATCAAAATCAAGCAAATATACTTTACGAGTTTTATCTGTTTCATAAAAAATCGGATTATCTGATGGAGATTTTTTTTCAGAAAAATCAAAATATCGATATTTAATACTTTCTTCTAACTCTTCCTTCATTTTCTCTTTTCCATTGAAATCATCATAATTATTTGAATTTACAATAAAATTGCCACTGTAAACATAAAGCAAATCTTTTGCATTCCATATGCTATCGAGTAGATCTTTATCCGTAATCCCTTCTTGCTGTAAGGATGTGCTTGAAATTATTTTAAAATATGAAAAATTATAATTAAATTCTTGATCCTCTTTGTCTAAGAATTTAGCAAAGAGAAGATTTTTTCCAACATAGTATACATTATAATACACATTTTCACCTTCATGTAATTTTTCATTTTCTTTACATTGCATATTATGATTCCTATATCCATTGATAAAGAAATTATTTACAGTTTCTTTTATTTTTTCAATTTGTATTTTTTTATCATTATCATAAAAAAAAATGTCTGGAGATTTACTTATATTCAAAATTGATCTATCAATGTTAGAATTCTTCAAATCATTATTTGAATTCAAATTATTAAATGCTGAAATTAAGAATATAATTAATATTATTATAATACCAAATCCCTTATATATTTTTTTCATATAAATCTCCATTCCAAAGCCAAGTGACGGCACAAATAGTAATAAAAGTTTTTGACTACCTCAACCTTTTTGAAAATAGTATCAAGGAGCTCCACTATAAAACACAGGCGGTTAATCGTATATACCTGCATTGTTTTTAAACAGCATATAAATCAGTGGTGTTCCATTTTTCAAGCACAAAGTCAAAGAATTTATTCTCTTTCCTGAATTATAACGGAAAGACCAAACTGTTTCTAAGAATGCTTATTACAAATTTCTGAATGAAACATCTTCTAACCGGAAAAAATTCTTGGCTACAAAGGTAACTTCTACTTTCGGTGAACTGACTAGTTCTGAACGTATTAAAGCCCTGATTCTGGGTTATCCCGTCATTTAACTCAATTGTAGTAAAAATGTTGAAATCCTTACGAAAATTTATGATCATTTGAGTCATAAATTTCAAAAGAATACACGCTTTTAATCCTAGGATGGTCAGGCTGTCTCCGTTTCCTTGGTTGTGCTACCAAGAACAGTATTCCAGTTGAAATCACAGTAATCCACAATCGCAAAAAAACATGCTTATATTTGCTGCATACTTGTTGCATACTTATTGTAGCTTATCAGATGCCGAAATTGTAAGGATTTACAGTAACCGATGGTCAATTGAGGACAATACGGTGAATCAAGGGTTGCATTTCAGGCATTTCGGTTGCAACTTAAAGGAATTATTCAACAGGTGGTCCTCGATAATTCGATTGGATAGATTTTGAGCCTCCAATGATATTTATTATCTAACCATTGAAAGCGGTTATTGAAATATCTAATATCTATGCCTGTCAAAGCTTTCATAATTACCTATGGGAAAACATCAGTTTTTTAACCAGTGCAACTGCGGCCTGGGCATCCGGAGAATATCCATCCGCACCGATTTCATCTGCATAGCTTTCGGTGATAACCGCACCGCCGATGATTATTTTTGCTTTCAATCCGGCCCTCTTCGCCTGCTCAACCACGCGTTCCATCTCTACCATTGTGGTTGTCATTAGTGCGGATAATGCAATGATATCAGCATTTTCCTTTATGGCTGTCTGAATGATATGTTCTGTTGGTACATCTTTACCCAAATCAATTACCCGAAAGCCGTAATTTTTGAGCATTAAGCTAACCAGGTTCTTACCGATATCATGGATATCGCCTGCAACTGTTGCAATCACGATCGTTCCCTTAGCATTAGCCTGTTTTTTCTGCAGTTTAGGCTCCAGATAATCAATTGCTGTCTTCATGGCTTCTGCACCGGATATCAGCTGGGGAAGAAAATAGATCTGTTGGTCATACAGACGTCCCACTTCAGTAATTGCCGGAATCAGCACTTGCTCAATCAGTGTTTCCGGAGAAGTTCCATTACTTAATTCCTGCTCCACTAACGAAATAATAATCTTCTTATTTCCTTTTATTACAGAATGATAGATATCTCGACTGTTTTGTGACATAACTTGATCCGTAGCATTGTCGGATTTCAAAGTATCACTCAACTCCACTTTACCCTTTGTTTCAAGCTTACCCGTATCCGATATTCTTTCCGGTAATGTGGCTGCTTTTCCTGAACTTATAACTGTAGGCCTTGAGGTCACCCGATCAATGTAACGGGTTGCACTATCCTCTACACCGCGGAGCAAATCTGCTGCCAGAGCCGTATTTACGAGAAGGTCCTGTGAGGGATTTGCAATCGCCATTGTTAATCCGGCCTGAATTGCAATAGACAGGAACGTGCTATTGATAAACTGGCGTTCCGGAAGACCAAAGGATATATTGGACAAACCGACGATTGTAGCAACCCCTAATTCTTCTTTACAATAGCGTATCGTCCATAGGGCGTCGATTGCCGCTGTCTGATTTGCTCCGACCGTATTGACAAGTCCATCGACAACGATGTCCTCCTTCGTCAGCCCAAGCGCAAATGCCCTGTCAAGAATGGTGTGAATAATCTCCTTCTTCTCTTCCGTGTCCTTGGGCAGTCCCAGGTCCGATAACGGAAGCAGAATAAACATTGCACCATACTTCTTAGCAATCGGAATCAGCTTCTCAAATTTCTCTTTTTCCAATGAAATCGAATTAATCAAGGCTCTTCCCGGATAGCTTCTTAACGCAGCCTCAACAATCGGAACGTGGCTGGAATCAATACACAAGGGAACCTCTACCGCCGTTATCACCTCCTGAATCACCTGTAACATGGTTTCTTTTTCATCTATTCCATTCATACCTACATTGATATCAAGGATAGAAGCTCCGAGCTCTGCCTGCTCCTGAGCCATTTTATTAACAATGTTATAGCTTTCGCACTTCAATTCTGCTTGCAAATCCTTCTTACCGGTGGGGTTAATTCTCTCTCCCACAATCATGAACTTTCCGTCAAGTTCGATTTCAAGCGTATTTCGTTCCGTGGTTAGCGCTCTGATATGCTTTGTCCCCATCGGCTCCGGCCTCTTATTCTTGACCACGTCTGCCAGCTTTTTGATATGCTCTGCAGTAGAACCACAGCAACCACCGACCAGATTAGCTCCTGCCTCCACAAGCTTCTCCATTTCAGCCGCAAATTCATCAGCCTCCATGGGAAATACAGTCTTTCCTTCGATTAGCATCGGGAGCCCTGCATTGGGCTTCGCCATAATCGGTATATTAGCATATTTCTTCATTTGCATAACAATTTCATACATCTTATCCGGTCCGGTGGAGCAGTTCACTCCTACTGCATCCGCTCCCATACTCTGAAGTACGATGACAGCCGTCTTAGGATCGGTTCCAAACAACGTTCTGCCACTAATATCAAATGTCAGGGATACCATGACAGGAAGCTCGCAGGTCTCCTTCACCGCCAAAAGAGCAGCTCTGCATTCTTGCAGGCTCATCATGGTTTCAATCACTACCAGATCAACACCCTCTGATATGATATAACCCATCTGTTCCTTATAAACTTCCACCAGTTCCTCAAAGGAAAGCGGCCCCACCGGTTGTACCTGAACTCCGGTCATGGATAAGTCTGCCGCAATATATACCCTTCTGCTATTCTTGACAGCATATTGCTCCACAGCTTTTCTAGATAATGCAACCAGTCCTTTATTAATTTCAGCAATACGTTGCTCCAGACCATACTCTTCCAGCTTAATCCGATTTGCCGTAAATGTAGGAGCCAGTATGATATCCGAACCGGCTTCCAGAAACTCTTCCTGAAGCTTGATCAAAGTCTGCGGATTCTCTAGTATCCATTCCTCCGGGCATACTCCTACCGGCATTCCGCGCATTTGAAGATTACTTCCCGTGGCTCCATCCAGTAATACGATTTTTGACTGAACCAATTTGATAAATTCTTGTTTTGTCATTGGCGATACCACCCTTTCCTATTTTTTAAGTATCTTCTCCATTAAGCTAACCCTGTTAAACGGTAGCATAAAATAATAACCGTCGGCAATCGGTTCCAGTAGATCCATGACCTCACGAGCTATGGTGGCGCCAGTCTGTTCAGCTTCTTCCTTGGACATATCAGGATGATATCTGCTTACAATCTCGTCAGGGACATATATTCCTGTAAATTCATTTTTAATAAAGCAGGCATTTCGATAGCTTACCAGCGGCATAATACCGCATAATATTTTGGTATCCACCTTTTCCTTAATGGTTCTGATTCTTTCCACATCTTCTTTCGCATAAATCGGCTGAGTCAGGAAATAAGCGGCACCGGCTTCGATTTTTCTCTTCATACGCTCTATAATACTATCTAAACTTCCTCTTCCGTAGTTCAATGCACCGCCATAAAGATACGGCTCCTTACTAAAGTGCTCGATATTCATTTCCTTTACAAAATCCATTAATTGAATTGCATTATAATCAAACACCCCTGTTGTATTGGTCCGGTTATCTCCGGGCACCGGATCTCCCGTTACCAAGAGAAGATTTCGAATACCATGGATATAAGCCCCAAGCAGTGTCGAACGCATGGATATCATGTTACGATCTCTGCAACAGATATGTGGCATTACCTTTAGGCCGGTTTCTTCTGCTATCTTAATACTCATTAAAATAGAATCAACACGACTTCTTCCAAGCGGGGAATCAGCAAATGTAATTATATCCGCACCAATCTCCTTCAGAGTATGGGCACATTCCATGACCTTATCAATATCTGCATCAAAGGGCGGATCCAGTTCCACCGCAAGTACCTTTTGACCATTCTTAAACATACGTGCCAAATCGTTCTCCTGTAAAATCCCTTGATTATGATCTGACTCAGTATTCATCTGTATTCTTGTGGGTATCTGCTCATGAATAGGTAATGTTTCTCTCATGATTGCTATATATTCCGGAGTTGTTCCACAGCAGCCCCCAAGAATGTTAATCCCTAGATTTGCGATACGTTTCATATTCTCTGCAAAATATGCAGCATTATCCATAAATACCATTCGGTTCTGCATATGTTCAGGATATCCGGCATTCGGTGCTGCATAGAGGAACTTATTGGTGGGAAGGCTCGATTTCTTTAAAATCTGGTACATATGGCCGGAACCGATACCGCAGTTGAGACCGCAAGCATCAATTCCCTCATTCTGACTTGCTCTTTCCAGTATCCGCTCTGCACGAATACCTGACTGGGTATACCCATTTTTATTTACTGAAAAGCTTACTATAATAAATGCTTCTTTGTTCTTATCCTTGATATAAGGTACAAGCTTTTCCACATATTTCAGATCCGAAAAGGTCTCAAAATGAATACCGTCCAATCCTTCTTCCAGAAAGACATCGCACATCAAACGATATTCATCAAGTATATCCGCTTCCTTCGAATCGGCATTCTCAGGGATGGGGCCGATGTCACCCATAATCCAAACCTGAGGCGAAACGCTTATTGTAGTCTTTACTTCCTCAACTGCTCGCTTTGCTATCTCGCAAGCAGCCTTTATTAACCGCTTCTGTTCTTCGACTTCCATTCTAAGCAGAGTCCGGTTTGCTGCAAATGTATTCGTTCGAAGCATACTAGCTCCGGCCTTTATATAATCTTGATGAATCTGTTGAATAATCTCAGGATTCGACAGATTCGCCAGTTCAGATATCGCACCGGCTTGATTGGCCAAACCACAGTAATAGGTTCCCATAGAACCGTCCGGTATCAAACTATTATTTTTTAGATATTCCTTCAGCTGCATCCAAATCATCCTGACCTATTGTATTTGATAACGGTGACTATTCAGTCACTGCGGTTCTTTCGAACCGAATAGTTACTGATTACGAATCAATCACCGTTACCATCTCGTAATTTTCCCTATTATAAAACATAATCTCAGACATCACAAGTATTTTATGTAATATAGTATGCTTACTATGTTTTAAATTCTGTTTTTCTTCCGATAACTTCCGCTCTTTTCATTTTCAATGTATTAATGATATGTTATAATGCAAAAAGATCAACACTCCTTTACCAATATAATGATTAATGAACGGAGGCTCTCCTTGAAAGACAAATCCCGTATGCTGTATAAGGCGGTTGTAATTATATTACCGTTAATTCTCTTTATCGTCTTTCTGACACAGAACTTACTTTTTACTCTGGCCGCAAAGCTTCCTCCCTGCCCGGTATATGCACATTTTCATCTGTACTGCCCCGCCTGCGGTGATACAAGATGCGTGAAGGCACTGATGCAGGGTGATCTGATAGCTGCAATCAGATATAATATATGTCCGATTGTGTTTGGAATTTTCATCCTACTGGCATATCTGGAATTAGCAACTTTCAGTTTTGGAAGGCATATAAAGCTGCTTCCCAGAAAGCTTAACTATTATTTGATTGTGATTGCAATACTCATCGTTTATGTTGGGGTACGCAATTTTATTCCCGGAATGACACCCTAAAAAACGGACTATTGCTTTTTGCTTGCGCAATTAAAAAGCTTCACATACTCCCCTCACACAGTGCATTATGAGGATTATGTGAAGCTTCTTGTATTCTTCGCAAAAATTTTTAATGGCTCCTTATTATCAGAAATCCATCTTAATAATTACTATTATAATAAGTATTAGCCCAATCTGTTATGCTATCACTAAAAAAGATGGAAAAAATAGCGCAGATGATAATAAAAAGAAGCGCAATGCTTGCTAGTATAATGCCAATAATTGACATGATCTTATCACCTTTACTAACAACACCATTCTTTTTATTGTTGCTGATGCTCATGATACCAAATATAATTCCTAAAATAGACGGAATCCACATCACATACCAGAAGCAGCAACCTAAGAAAAAGCTGACTCCACCGCAGATTAAAGATGTAAGAGAAAAGGCATTGGTTTTCTTCGGTGTGGGTTGTTGATACTGATTGTAATTTGGCTGTTGATACTGCGGTTGCTGATAATTAGGTTGTTGAAATTGCTGCTGACTCGGTTGCTGATAATTCGGCTGCTGATATTGCGGCTGGCCTGTTGTGTCCGGTTGCTGGTTATTCGGCTGCTGATATTGCGGCTGGCCTGTACTGTCCGGCTGCTGGTTATTCGGCTGCTGATATTGTGGCTGGCCTGCATTATCAGGCTGCTGACTATTGCTATCATATGGATTGTTATTGTCACCCATGAATGTACCCCCTTGCTATGATTTAAGAATTTTTATTCACTAACAGAAATATCCTATCACATTCTATATTTTTCTTCAATAAAGTTTTCATCAAATTTGGTATTTTTGTTAAATTAAGAAAAAAAATACCATATTTATAGAAATGATATACATATATTGGTATCATTTCTTTTTATCAAATATTTTTCTCATTTTATTATTTATTTGTTTGACTGTATCGACAGAAAACAATATAATATATAGTATAATTAATAAACTTTATTGTTGTAGGAGGAAATTAAAATGAATATGCCCAAAGTTAAGCTTGGCATTATTGCTGTAAGCCGTGACTGCTTCCCGATGGAACTATCTGTCCGTAGAAGAAAAGCAGTGGTAGAATCATACCAAAAGAGACTCGGTGATATCTATGAGTGTTCAGTTACTGTAGAAAATGAGATTCATATGAAGAAGGCTCTTGTAGAAGTGAAGGAAGCCGGATGTAATGCGCTGGTGGTTTATCTTGGCAACTTTGGTCCTGAGACCTCAGAAACCCTGTTAGCTAAATTATTTGATGGTCCTGCCATGTTTGTTGCTGCTGCAGAAGAAAGCGGTAATGATTTATTGGATGGTAGAGGCGATGCTTACTGCGGAATGCTGAATGCAAGCTATAACCTTAAGCTTCGCGGCATCAAGGCTTACATACCGGAATACCCTGTAGGAACCGCTGATGAAGTGGCTGATATGATCGGCGAATTTGCACCGATTGCAAGAACAATTATTGCTATTAAGAACCTGAAAATTATATCTTTCGGACCTCGTCCTCAAGATTTCCTCGCTTGTAATGCACCGATCAAACAGCTTTACAACTTAGGCGTTGAAATCGAAGAAAACTCAGAGCTTGATTTGTTTGCTGCTTTCAATGCACATGCAAACGATCCTCGTATTCCTGAGGTTATCAAGAGTATGGAAGCAGAATTATGTGACGGAAACAAGATGCCCGGAATTCTTCCGAAACTTGCACAGTATGAGCTTACCTTACTTGATTGGGCTGAGGAACACAAAGGCGCAAGAGAATATGTAACATTTGCAAATAAGTGCTGGCCTTCCTTCCAGACACAGTTTGGGTTTGTTCCTTGCTATGTCAATGGACGTCTTACAGCAAAAGGTATCCCTGTATCCTGTGAAGTAGACATTTACGGCGCACTCAGCGAATATATCGGCACCTGTGTCAGCGAAGATACCGTTACTCTACTTGATATCAACAATACAGTTCCTGCTGATATGTATCAGGAAAATATCAAGGGTAAATTTGATTATGATATTAAAGATACCTTCATGGGCTTCCACTGTGGAAATACCGCTATTTGCAAGTTAAGCAGCGGATCTATGAAATATCAGAAGATTATGGCAAGAGCATTAGAGCCGAATCAGGAGCCGAATATCACCCGTGGTACCTTGGAGGGAGATATTATTCCCGGCCAGATTACCTTCTTCCGTCTTCAGAGCACTGCGGATGCGCAGTTGGTTGCTTATGTTGCTGAGGGTGAAGTACTTCCTGTAGCAACCCGTTCCTTCGGTGCTATCGGTATCTTTGCAATCAAAGAAATGGGCCGCTTCTATCGCCATGTATTAGTTGAGAAAAATTATCCTCATCATGGCGCAGTTGCCTTCGGACATTTTGGCAAAGCTCTTTATAACGTATTTAAATATCTTGAGGTAACAGATGTTGGTTATAATCAGCCGAAGAACATTCTTTACAAATCAGAAAATCCTTTTAAATAAGCATAAATTTTGGGCTGCCAAATTGGCAGCCCTTTTTTTGAGCAATAATTAATATTTATTCGGAAAACAACTAATAAAGTCTGTATTTTTATTGATATTATATATGCTACAATAGGAAATAATTGTTACAGTTCACAAAAGGTGCACGTATTAATAATAATTTCATCACAGTTTTATGCTATTCTATTGATTATACTTATACTCATATCTAACCGAACTGCAGGTTTATCACAGTCTCCGGATGAAAGATTGAGATAAACATTATGAGCGAGGTGGCTTAATGAAGATTGTTATTCCGGCATATCAACCCGATAATCGGGTTTTAGACCTTATCTATGAAATTCAAAACAATAGTAACTATGGGATTATTTTGGTGAATGACGGCAGTGATTTAAACTGCAATCCTATATTTGAAAAAGCGATAGATGTCGGATGCACCGTTCTTACTTTAAAGATAAATCACGGGAAGGGTGCCGCCCTTAAAACTGCTTTCCGCTTTCTTCTAAATAACGGTAGTGACGAGGATTTTATCTGTGCGGATTGTGACGGACAGCATACTTGGAAGGATATCCAAAAAATTGCTCAGGCAGTTCCTGATTATCCATCGTCCATTACTTTGGGCTGCAGAAAATTTATCGGTAAGGTTCCGGTAAAGAGCATGCTGGGTAACAAGATAACCAGAGCCATCTTTACTATAATAACCGGCAACAAAATCAGTGACACACAGACCGGTCTTCGAGGTTTCTCCGCATCCATGCTTCCCTGGCTGACAGAGCTTAAGGGGAATCGCTACGAATTTGAGATGAATCAGCTGCTTGAGGCCAAAAAAGCCGGATATCAATTCAATTGTATCCCTATTGAAACTATATATGATAATAATAATGCAGGCTCCCATTTTAATCCCGTTATGGATTCGATAAGAATCTATCTTCCGATAATGAAATTTTGTCTGTCCTCCCTAATCTGTGCGTTATTGGATCTGGGATTACTTTTTCTACTAAATGGAATTACGAATAATTTACTGATTGCTGTTGCCGGTGCCAGAATCGGCAGTTCCGTAACGAATTATATTCTTAACCGGAAGCTGGTATTTAAGGAAGCAAAGCGTAGCAAAACAGTTACCTTACTTCAGTATTATCTGTTAGTAATCGTAATACTATCTTGCAATTATTTGTTAATGTCACTGTTTAATAAATCTATTGGATTATCATTATTAATTAGTAAATTACTTACGGAAGGAATCTTATTCTCCTTTAGCTACACAATTCAACACCGATTTATCTTTAAACACTCACCGGAAAAGTAAGCGTTACAAAGTTATTTGTGATCATACATAATTCTTATTTATTGGGATAATCTAAACCTAAGTAAAGAATTTTGAAAAAATCAAAATTCTTCAGGGTCTTGGTGTAATGCTTAGGCATGTTAGGTTAGTGCCTGCGGCACAAAGTTTGCAGGCTATGAAGAAAGGTATGGTTATTTGTATGTCATATGTAGCTCCGGCAGTTAAGGATAAATTCGAAACCTTATCCACAGAATTAAAGAATACTATATTAGAACGAGATGTTCAACTCAATACCATTCATGACCTGATTAATGTTTTGGATGATATTGTGAAAGAAGGCGAGCGGAAGGAAAGACCATAAGTTCATCCCTCAAAGAATAAGGCTGTCGCAAAACATCCTCCATATTCAAATATATGAAAGGTGATTTATGGCAGCCTCATTTTATTACATTATATATGATTCGGGTGTCAGGTCCTAAATATTTTAGCTTCGTCAATTTGCACATAAGCAGCCCACCCTATGGTAATACATAAGATCGTACGATGAGTAACTGTATGAAGTCGTTGGTACTTAGGTCAATGTATTTTAGGACCTTATGTACCACTACTTTGAAATCAATCCTATCTTTTGCATAACTTCTACAAATTTATCTGTTTTAATCGGTTTCGATGCATATGCTTCACATCCATATTGAAAAGCCTCTTGAACCAGATCTGCTTCTGATAAAGCAGTTGTCATAATGATCTTTACTCGTTTCTCCGGTAGAATAAACTTATTTATTTCAATCTCTCTGATTGCCTTTAATACTTTTACACCATCAATTTTGGGCATCATAATGTCCAGACAGATTAAATCATATGGTTTCTTTTCTCTCATAGATATCATGTATGCATCGATTGCTTCCATACCATCAATCACTACATCGCATTCACCGTATTGAGACAAAAATGAACTTAAAAACATTCGGCTTGTTAAATCATCCTCTGCAATTAATATCTTAAGCATGGTGTCATCCTCCTATGTATTTCGGGTTTTTTTGAATATTTCAAATTTATCCCTTATGCTTTTTATATACTTCTTTGTATCATTCATATTTCCTTTTCTGACAGCTAATTCCGTTTTAAATGCCAAATCCTGTAATCCTTGACTATTCAATTCCCCAAATAATTTTTTTACCTGATTAATCTGCTCCTCTACTTGATAACTGTCATTCAAGGTAACCGTGTTCAGTAATCCATTTAAAGTTTCTTCTACCTGAGCAATAACCTCACTCAACCTCTTAGCCCCCAACATTTCTCTACTGTTGACAAAAATAAGCTTGCCGTTTTCATCAATCATCGGTATTTCGTTAAAATTGAGCTCTCTGTCTTTTATTGCTATTACTTTATCCATAAGAAACAGCAATTCATCCAACTTGATTGGTTTAGAGATATATTCATCCATTCCGAGACTAATAAATTTATCTCTGTCGCCCATTAATGCAAAGGCAGTAAGCGCTATCACAGGGATGTGCTCCTCCTGTGGCTCCATACTCCGAATCTGCTTTAATGTCTCTATTCCATCCATTACCGGCATCAATATATCCATAAGAATTAAATCAAACCTTTCGGTTTTATACGCGTCTATTGCTTCGATACCGTTATTTGCGACTACAACCCGATGTCCTTTCTTCGTTAGCATGGCAGAAAGAAATGTCTGATTGACCTTATCATCTTCCGCAAGAAGTATATCATACTCATTCTTTGAATCATAAGCTTTTTTCTCTAGTACTTTTTTACTAGGATCTTCTGTAATCCGAAAGGGAAGTGTAAAAATAAAACTGCTTCCTATCCCTTTTTCACTCGTAACGTTTACGTTACCTCCCATCATCTCAATTAACTGTTTACTGATAATGAGACCTAAACCGGTACCACCATGGCGCTTTGTATATGAGGCATCAATCTGACTGAAGCTATGAAATAGTTTATTTATATTCTCATGTGAAATCCCAATTCCGGTGTCCTTAACCGTAAATTCCATACATACATCTTGGTCATCTCTATATATTTCCTTTACAAAGACGTCAACCTCCCCGTAATCAGTAAATTTGATGGCATTATTAATCATATTATTTAATACCTGCTGCAGTCTGCTATAGTCACCATACAAAAATTTCGAAAATCCCGGTGTAATATAATAGTTCAGACTCAGACCTTTTTCTTTTGCCCGTATCATATGTATTTTTTTCATATCATCTAATAGAGAGACTAGATCAAAATCCGACTTTATGATTTTAAGCTTTCCTGCTTCCAATTTAGAAAAATCCAAGATATCATTAATAATCATCAGTAGTGAATCCGCACAGCTTTTTGCGGCAATTAGGTTCTTTTTCTGCTCCTCCTTAATTTCTGACATTAACGTCAGATCAATCATTCCGGTGATACCATTAATCGGTGTCCGAATTTCATGGCTCATATTAGCCAAGAATTCACTCTTTGCCTTATTAGCGGCTTCTGCCGCTTCCACAGCTTTTTCAAGAACCTTCTGACTTTTTAACAAATTGATTTGAGCTCGTTTTAATGCATTTTCTGCAGTTTTTCTGTCATGGATATCATAAACCGCTCCGATAAACCCGGCATAGTTTTCGTCCAAATCATAATATGGAACACCGATATTAATCACCCAGCGGTATTCACCGTCATGGCGCTTCATCCTATGTTCAATTTCAAAGGGAATGCGTTGACGAAAAGCATCCTCAATTAAGTCGTTAGCCCATATGTCATCGTCGGGATAAAATGCATCCTTCCACGCTTTATTTAATCCCTTGTGGAGTGAAATTCCGGTATAATCCAGCCATGTCTGATTAAGAAAATCACAATTATTATTGCCGTCAGAACGCCAAGCCATCATTGGGAATCGGTTAAGAATCTTAAATGTAAAATCATTAATTCGAATCAGCTGCTCTTCTCGCTTCTTTAAGTCAGTGATATCATCGAGTACAATCATGACATGCTTCTTTCCGGCGATAGTAACCGGAACAAGATTAACCTTAAGCCATGGTGTATATTCTTCGCCGCCATTCATAATCGTATGTTGCAGGATTACATCATTACATGATTTCCCCAATCTCAAAACTTCATTAATTTTTCTTCTAAGCTCACAGATGGAACATTTCCCACCTCTACCACAACCCTGCTCTAAGCTGTTTAGGCATAGCATGCCATCACCAAATTTTTGGTTAACAATAATATTGTTATCATTATCAATAAACTCCAGCAGCTTTCTATTCACCTGCTTAACTATATAATTTTCATCAACCAATATCATCCCGGCAGGAATTGCTTCAAAGGTAAGCTTTAAATTATTACGCTCTTCGTGAATCATTTCCTCCATGCTTCTTATTCTGGTAATATCGCGAAAAACCAGTACCGTACCGCATAAACTTGCATCCTCATCACGAATAGGAGAACAACTTGCCGAAACATATATTTTATAGCCCTCTCGGGTTATCAAAGACGTATTTCTCTTAAGACCTACTTTCTCTCCTGTCTCGAGGACCTCATTTACCGGACTCATAGGCGAAACCGAAGTAGTCATATCTATCAGAGAAAAGACTCTATCAATCGGTTGTCCTAATGCATCTGAGGAATCCCACTGTGTTAATTGTTCTGCCGCCGCATTCATAAAATCGATACTACCGGTCAGATCAGTTGTGATGACTCCATCCCCTATGCAGGTCAAGGCTGCAACAAGACGACTGGTATCCTTATTAAATTTGTTGTCTGCTTGATCACACATAGTTGCACCTCATTTCAATGGAATCAATAACTAATTAGCTAATCCGGCAATATCTAAAATCAAGCTAATGCTTCCGTCACCAAGTAATGTACATCCTGAAATCCCTTGTATTTTTTTAATATTTTTAATATATTCCGGTAATGCTTTCACAACAACCTGTTGTTGTCCCAATAGCTCATCTGCAAATAAACAGCAGATTCGTTCATCCTGTTCTACCATAATTAATATTCCATCCGTGAATTTCTTTACTTCTGTATCAACACCATAGATATCATGCAGGCGTTTTATTAGATAACAGTTACCGCGGACCATAATCATCTCATTCCCGTCCGGATCGACAATCAAGTCTGACGTGGCAGGTCTGAAGGATTCTTTAATTGCCGTTATAGGTACGGTATATCTGGAAGTTCCAACCTTAATGTTCATACCATCAATAATTGCTAAAGTGAGCGGAATCTTCAAGGTAATGATGGTTCCCTTTCCCTCCGTACTGTCAATAATTATTGTGCCTCCGATTGCTTCAATGTTTTTGGTGACAACATCCATTCCGACACCTCTGCCGCTATATTCACTGACATCATCCTTGGTAGAAAAGCCCGGAAGCATAATCAAATTATAAATTTCGCGCTCCGTCATTTCACTGGTCGGTTTATTAATTATACCCTGCTCCTGAGCCTTAATTAAAATTTTCTCCTTATTTAGGCCTTTTCCGTCATCTTTTATCTGAATTAATACATCACTTCCGGCGTTTTTTGCTTCAATAATTACTTTGCCTTCCTTGTTCTTTCCCTTAGCTTTTCTTTCTTCCGGGGACTCAATACCATGATCAATACAATTCCTGACAAGATGCATCAACGGATCCGAAATATGCTCTATGATTTTCTTATCCACTTCAGTCTCTTCGCCGATTAATATGAGCTCCGTCTCTTTTTTCAGATTTTTGTTCATATCTCGTAAAAGTCGATGCATTTTGTGAAAGGTTGCAGCCAAAGGTACCATTCGGATTGACATCACCAGATCCTGAACTTCACTGATGATTTTATGGTGTTGTCTGGCAGCTTTTTGAAAGTTTTCCATTAACTCAAGCCCTATCAGATCCGGATTCTGAGTAACCAGCGTTTCAGAAATCACCATTTCGCCTACCATATCCATTAATAAATCTAGCTTAGCTATATTAACACTGATAATATTTTGCCCCGGCGAAGACCCATGCGAGTCTTTCTCACCTTCGGCTTCGCCACGTTCCATAACTGTAGGACGTTTAATCTGTATTTCTTCAACCGGTCTATTCTGTTGATCAAGTAGCTTTCTAAAATCGACTTCATCAAGCTTGTCAAGCTTTAGGCTCTTAAGAAAGACTGTTTCACCGAGTATTTCTTTCATCTGGGTATGTGTTTTATCGGTACTTAAATAAATAAGAAGTCCCTTTTCTCTGATTTCCTGACTGCTGTCTTCATTCTCCATAATATCATCCGGATGATAGAATAGATCTTTTGTAATGTGCTTTAAGTTATGAACCACTGTGTAAGCCCTAATATTTTCCATCCCGCAGTCATCTTCAAAATAAACGATAGCTTTGTAGTAGCTATTAGCATTGATGGTTGATGGTTTATCCGGGATAATATAGTATTGCTGTTTTTCTCCCGATATCGGTCTTTCCACCGTTGTATCTGTACTGTTACGCGATTTCAAATCGTTCAGTAGATTTTCTATTCTGCTAATTATTAGGGAACATTCACTCTCTTCAAATTCACTGCTTTTTATCTTTTCAAGCTCCAATTTAATATAATCCACACCTTCGAGAAGTAAGTCTGTAAGTGCTTGATTGTCAACATGTAGAGGCTTAGCCTCACGTAAATAATAAAACAAATCCTCCATTGCATGCGCAATTTCTGCAATACAGTTGAACAGCATCATTGCCGATGATCCTTTAATCGTATGCATGATACGAAATATCTCATTGATTGCATTCTGTGAATAACCGTTAGATTTTTCCGTTTCTAGGATACAGTTTTCCAGCTGTTCTATGTTTTGACTCGTTTCAAATACATACATGTCCAACATCTGTTCATTATTATTTAAATCTGACATCTCAATCTCCATTCTGCCGCATATTACTTTCTGAGTAAGCTGCTGTTTATTTTTCAACTGATCCTTCAAGTTTTATGACTACTGACTTCAAAACCAACCAAATGGCATCATCTGTTCTTTCCTTGAGAGGGAATCCATAATTCAACGAACCCCACTTAATGCACATTCCAACAAAAACTGAGTAAAGAGCCTCAGCAACCAACTCAGCTTCTACTCCTTTATCAATATATCCCGTTTCCTGTGCAACGATAATGAATTGTTTTAAATGATTGACACGGTTAAAATTGATTTCTCTTGCTCTGTTATCAATCTGTACAATACCGCTATGTAGACTAACAGCCTGAAATAACGCTGTAATCGTCGGATAATTTTCATAATAACTCAAAAACTTATTCAAGTAGAATAAGATAGCGTCAACGGAATTCTCACTCTTTTCCTTCGCTGTCAGGAACATATCATTATCATATAACGAGAAATGATTTAAAACCGCTAAAATCAAATCGTTTTTTTTCGGATACATTTTAAATATCATACTCTCGGAGATATTGTTCCTTCTGGAAAGCTCCTTTGTTGACACATTATTGATTCCAAATTCATAAATCAAATCAATTGCAGTTATAATAACAAATTCCTTTTTTTGACTTGCATTAACTTCCATATTCTTCAGCTCCTACATGTTAATCGTACTGTGAACATTATAGGTTCATTGTCACAACTTGTCACTATAGAATTTGTTATGTTGTAAAATGAATAGTAAAGGCTAAAGTGTTGATATGATAATTTTGTGCCGGTTTATCAACATCACTACACTTTAGCCTCAATTAATCTGTTATGACGTAGCTTAATACTTTCCGAACTCCTTCGAGTTTAATATAATTCGTTTTGCGCTATCAGTCTTATTGACTGATGAAGAAGTTTTATTTGTCATCTGATTAAGCATTTTCCGAACTTCAGGATTCATCTGCTCTATATTTCCACTACTCTTATTATCATATGAATTCGTTCTCAGCTTAAATCTGGTAACTTGTTCCTTTAGCATCTCTGCCTGACTGGATAATTCTTCACTTGCGGCTGCACTTTCTTCTGATGTGGAAGAATTCATCTGGATTACATCGGAAACCTGCAGAATACCCTGGTTGACTTGGGATATTCCGGCAGCTTGTTCATTGGATGCTATGGCGATGTTGCCGACAAGATTTGCCACCTTTGTAATATTCTCGACGATTTGAACCAGTGCATCTGCCGTTTGATTAGCGATTTTGGTTCCTCCCTCCACTTTCTTAATAGAGCCTTCAATCATACTGGTAGTTTCTTTTGCTGCGGTTGCTGATCTTGCTGCCAGATTTCTCACTTCTTCCGCTACTACCGCAAAACCCTTGCCATGTTGTCCGGCTCTTGCTGCCTCGACTGCCGCATTCAAAGCAAGTATGTTCGTCTGGAATGCGATATCATCGATAACTTTTATTATCTTAGATATACTACTGGAGGACTCATTGATTTCTTCCATGGCCTTTAACATTTCCTTCATCTCGATATTACCGATATCCGCATTCTTCATTGCCACTTCTGCCAATTGATTCGCATTATCTGCATTTTCTGCATTGAGCTTCGTCTGTGAAGATATTTCTTCCAGCGAAGATGAAAGTTCTTCCACCGAGCTTGCTTGCTCTGTTGCTCCTTGGGAAAGAGCCATGCTTGAATCCGATACCTGCTTTGAGCCTCCTGCCACCTGGTCAGATGCTTCATTGATATTTGACATGACATCATTCAAGTTATCAGCCATCTTCCGGAACGAAGCAGCTAATATTCCGACTTCATCCTTGGTATTTATATCAAGATATATATTCAAATCGCCTTCTGCTATCATTTCAGCCGCATTAGCTACTTTTTTAATAGGGTTCCCAATAATTCTACTGATAAAAATTCCAAGAATAACTGCAATCAACATACCGACTGCAATTGCTCCTGACATAAGAATTATCGCATCACTGGAGGTTTTACTGTTGTCGGCTGCCCTGTCGGCTCCTCCGTTCACCTTTAATTCAACCAGTTTATCGATTGCTGCCTGTTCGTTATCACTTGCGATTTTCATATCTCCTTCAATCAGTGCATAAGCCTCCTCATCCTTATTGGCGAGACATAATTCTAATAGTGTTTCTAGATTTGTACGGTAAGCTTCTCTGGTATCCTGATAGGCATCATAAGCTGTCTGTATTTCCTCTGAAAGGATTGTCTCACTGAATTTATCAGAATAACTATTCAATTCCTCTACTATAGTTTCTATCTCCTTATAACTTTCATTTATATCTGCCTCGTCTGTATCCAGTATCATATCTCTGTTTATGACACGGACACTTTGAAATAACTTAGCCATATCTGCTGTATATGCAAGCGGAACCGTTACGTTTTTATAAAGTTCTTCATCTTTTTTATCAATTTTACTTATATTATAGATGCCGATTCCACCAACAATTCCGGCTATTATAGCAACAATTACAAAGCTTAAAATCAGCTTAGCTCCTATCTTCATATTATAAAACCATCTCATAATAACCTCCATCTACCGCTTCAGCGGCATACAAATCCTATTTTAATTTTTCGAACTCATCAATGTCCAGCAGTTTACTGCAATCAAGCAATAGCATTACTTTATTTCCTACCTTACCGATTCCTTTGATATATTTATTAATTACCATGCTCACTTCTGTAGGATCTACAATTTCACTGTCCGGTATCGACAATACTTCTTCAACGCTGTCTACTATGAGACCCATTGTTAAATTCATTATTTCGATAATTATGACACAGGTTCTGTCATCATATCCTCGGCTCTGCTTATGAAAACGCAACCTTATATCCATAACAGGTATGATCTTACCCCGCAGATTAATGATTCCGCATATGTAATTAGGAAGCTCCGGCACTACGGTTATCGGCTGCAGTCCGATTATTTCCGTGATATATTTAATCTCGATACCATAAAACTCATTTTCTAAAGCAAACGTTAAATATCTCCCTTTCTGGGTGTCCTCTTCCGCCAGCTCTTCTTCTAAAATCTCAGTCATTTCAACAACTCCTTTCATTCTGTGATTTGTAATTACTTTGTACTATTTGTTATTATTTTACTTATGTAAAAGTTGCAACTCATGCTTATGGAAATTATTATATATTCCGTGGTACAATATGTCAATTGTAATTATAATTTGTCGAATATTATTATTTATTCTGCTTTTATGGAGCAAAAAATCTCCCAAAGGAAAAACTTTTTCACTTTCCTTTGGGAGATTATATATTCATAATTAAAGACTATTCCAGCAATAACGCAGATATCTTAGCCTCCGGTAACGGTTTGCTAAATAAATAACCCTGTCCGATCTCACATCGATATGTTTTTAAAAATTCCAGTTGGTCTTCTGTTTCTATCCCTTCAGCAACTACGTCAAAATTCAAATCGTGCGCCAGTGCAAGTATATTCTTAATCAAAAGTGTATCAATTCCATCCTCATTAATTAAGCCTACAAAGCTTCTGTCTAATTTTATAATATTAATCGGAAACTTTTTAAGGTAGTTTAGCGATGAATAACCTGTGCCAAAGTCATCGAGAGCTATTCTGATTCCTCTTTTCTTTAATCGGCTCACATTCTTGATGACAATATCAACATCCGAGATATTAGCAGTCTCTGTAATTTCAACTACTATATGATTGAAGTCGACCTTTGCCAAATCAATGATTGCTTCCAGTTCACCAAAATTAATATCACTTGTTAAAGTTTTCCCCGACAGATTGATTGACATGTCCAGAAATCCGAATCCTTGTTCCTCCCATTTCTTCTTCTGCACTAATGCCATTGTGAATATCCATCTTTCCAGTTTGTAGATTAATCCGGATTCCTCAGCCAAAGGAATAAATACTCCCGGCGATATATAGCCTTCCTGCGGATGCAGCCATCGAATCAAAACTTCCACTGCGATGATTTTACCTGTGACAAGATTATATTGAGGCTGGTAATTTAGGAGCATCTGCTCTTCATCAACACCGTATTGAAGATCATTGATTATCTTAATATTCTTTTCATTGATGTCTCGAATATTATCTTTATAAAACAAGGCTCTATTCTTTCCTTCCCTTTTTGCTCCATACATAGCGATATCAGCCTTTTTAAGTAATACTGTTGAACTGTCTCCATCATTTGGATAGATAACCACTCCGATACTCATAGAGATATAGAACTGCCGTTCATCGATACTCCAGGACTTATTGGCGTGATTTGTAATCTCCTCCATTTTTTTCAGCAACTCATCCTCTGAAATACTATAAAATAAGATGGCAAACTCGTCGCCACCCAGTCTTGCTACAAAATCGGGCTCCGCTATCTCCGTTTTCAGGCACTCACCTAAATACACAATAAATTGATCGCCTACCTGATGCCCCATTGTATCATTTATATTCTTGAAATTATCAATATCTATATATGCAATCATAAATTTATTGATTTCTGTACTGCTTAGGATTTGTTTATTAACTTCGTCTTCGAATTTAGTCCGGTTTGGCAGACCGGTAAGCTTATCATAATAAGCCAGATGTTCTACTGCCTCGTAAGCCAAAATTGTCTTATGATTTTCTTCCTTCAGTAGCTTAACCCTCCGGAGTATCAGCAGATAAAGCATAATTGTTGTAATCAGAATGTAAAACCAGCCTTTATAGGTCTGAAATTGTTTATAAAATCGTATATCTCTAATGATATATTCCAATATCTCATCCGATAACAATATCCATATAACTCCAAACACGGCATAGATCAGGGAAATTTTGATTGACTCTTTATATAAATTATATGTAAAGAGCACTTTACAATCCTTACTATGGCCAGCTTCTACTTTCTGATACCGTGTTTTTCTCAATTGCCTCACCTGCCCTTTTGCCTTAGCATTCACTTATTTTTCAATACTTACTTATCTATTATATGATACATGTCGAACCATGTCAAATATTAGCATAATAAGGATGTGGTACCTCTCTGAGCAAACCATTCCATATTTGTCAGTGTTTGACTTACTTATTACTAATGGTAGTAATGGTTTTAGCTTTCATGCTGCCCTCAGTTGAGGCAGATGCAGCGACAAAGACTTACACAATTTCAACGAACTCTAAAGCTTTATCCAAGTATATAAAGTTAGTTACCTATAATAAGTATACAAAAGATTATTACGTGTTCAGAGGTGTTTTTGATGATTGTGCAAAAAACAGTGGTGGAACGATGCAGGTCATTTTATCGAAATGGATGCATCAGATATTTTACCTTGGCAACAAAAAAGGGGACTTCGCAAACCGTCCTACGACCCACGAAATCCCTAAATTAAAGTGTTTTATTAGAACTTATTATTTTGGTTTATATCTATCATGAAATTCTTGTTTTGCGGAATTAGTATATTTTTTAACGAATTCTAATTTTGCTTGCGAGTATCCATTTGGCTGTCCATTTGGTATGCGTTCTATAATGCCTTTCTCAATATCATTTAGTATAATTAATTTTAATTTTCCATATTCAGATGCCAATATATTCTTTTAATATTATTGGAAACGTTTTTTGCCATTCATCAGTTGACAATTCAGATATTTTCTTTTTCATAGTTGATACCCCCGTATATTATATAATCTAAAGTAAGCTCTTCCAAACTATGAAAAAATAATACCATTTGCTTACCAATTTGCAAACAAATTACCCTTGTTAAATCGCATTTTTTTTAGGCTCAAGTATTATGACTTTGCACAAAACAGACGATATGTTCTCAATATATAATTACTATTTGCACGTCCGAAACATAAACTGCGAGATGCACAGGATGCTCTTGATGCATTAAAAAACCAACAGCATTCTGGGAAAACAACTGAAGCCATACCTTGAAATTTCTGAAAAGACAGAAGCTGCTTTATTAACTATTATTCTTGATATAAAACTTACCATTATTGTCATGTGTGGCCTGTATATCTTGTAGAGTGTGGCTTGTAATGGTCTTGTGCAAAACATTCCAAAACCAGTCACACCATACCAGATACATACATAATAGCTACCATAAGCCGAGTCTTTAATAATATCAACTAAAATGATGTTATCTTTCTTTAACAGAAAAGATAAGTAACAGATTACCTATCGGTAATGGTATTTATAACATCTTTTTTATAAGCTTTATATAGTATACCTTCCTTGCCAAAGGAATGAATCGAAGTAAACCCCAACCTTTCCAGACAACGCTGTCCTTCTAACGAAACTGCATCAGCATATAAACAAGAATATTGGGTACCCTTTTGTTCCAACCACATTCTCAGCCCATCATATAATTTGTATATCAAGCCCTTCCCCCTGAAGCGGGGAAGTATTAAAAAGCAATGGCAATAAAGAATGTGTGATGTTGGATCGCTCAAAATATCCCGAGTTAAAAGTTTGTAGATTGGTTTGTTCATTTCCATAGCACTTATCGGTATGTTTTTACTTAATGGAAATATAGTAACAAATCCAATAGGCTCTTCATCTTGCGTAAGCCAAATAAGACAATCTTTTTTATTGTGATAGATCAAATTTGCTTCTTCTTCTGTTATCCAATCTGATATTCGAAACGCGGCATGATCCATCTCTATTGCCTTTTTTATCAAATTTTCTGATGCAAACTCAATAATTTTGATTTGATACATTAGCAAATCCTCCATTTAATTCGTCGATATTACTTTTATTGTATGGTTTATACATAATCAGAACTACAGATTCTGATATGTAATGCATTAAAGCAGCATCACTTGTTCGCCCATAAAATTATCGTTAGTTCGTTGTTACCAATTATCGCAAATCATTCGCCATATAAACAATACATCAAAATGCATAATCTTACCATATTAAATTAATTCAATTTAAACATTTATAGATATTTGCAATAACCGTATATTTCCTGTTACAGACGATATATTGTGTGTCTTGTACGAGTCTTGCAGACAAAAAAAAGAGGACTTCGCAAGCCGTATCACGACCTACGAAATCCCTTAACAAAGCGTTTTCTTAGAACTTACAATCGTTTCTTAGAAACGATTTGCCTCTGCTGCTTCTTGAATACTTACCGCTACCGCTACTGTCATGCCAACCATCGGGTTGTTACCTGCTCCGATTAATCCCATCATTTCAACATGAGCCGGTACGGAAGAAGAACCTGCAAACTGAGCATCAGAATGCATTCTACCCATAGTATCTGTCATACCGTAGGAAGCAGGACCTGCTGCCATGTTATCGGGATGAAGAGTTCTGCCGGTACCACCGCCGGAAGCAACCGAGAAGAATTTCTTGCCCTGTTCGATACATTCCTTCTTGTAGGTACCTGCAACGGGATGCTGGAATCTGGTAGGATTGGTGGAGTTACCGGTAATGGAAACGTCAACACCTTCCTTGTGCATGATTGATACACCTTCCGTTACATCATTAGCGCCATAGCAGTTTACTGCTGCTCGAAGGCCCTTGGAATAGGCTTTACGGAACACTTCCTTAACCTCTCCGGTATAATAATCCATCTCTGTCTCTACATGAGTAAAGCCGTTGATACGAGAGATGATCTGAGCTGCATCTTTACCAAGACCATTCAAGATTACTCTTAAAGGCTTTTGTCTAACCTTGTTAGCGGACTGAGCAATACCGATAGCACCTTCTGCTGCCGCAAAAGACTCATGTCCTGCTAAGAAGCAGAAACAATCAGTTGTCTCTTCTAGTAACATTTTACCAAGGTTACCATGTCCTAAACCAACTTTTCTCTGGTCAGCAACGGAACCGGGGATACAGAATGCCTGCAAGCCTTCGCCGATAGCTGCGGCTGCATCTGCTGCTCTTTTCGCACCTTTTTTGATTGCAATAGCAGCACCTACCGTATAAGCCCAACCGGCATTTTCAAAGCAAATTGGTTGAATTCCTTTTACCATAGTAATTACTTCAAGTCCGGCATCTTTGGTTATTTGTTCTGCTTCTTCGATGGAAGCAATGCCATAGCTGTTTAATACAGCATTGATTTGTTTAATTCTTCTATCATATGATTCAAATAAAGCCATTATATGTATCCTCCTTTACTATTCGTGTCTAGGGTCGATAATCTTAACAGCATCTGCTACGCGACCATATTGACCTTTAGATTTTTCAAGTGCTGTGTTAGCATCATCACCCTTTTTGATGAAGTCCATCATTTTACCAAAGTTAATGAACTGGTAACCTATGATTTCGCCGCCTTCATCAAGTGCAATGCCGGTTACGTAACCATCTGTCATTTCAAGATAGCGAGGACCTTTTGCTAGAGTACCATACATGGTTCCTACCATACTTCTAAGTCCTTTTCCTAAATCCTCAAGACCTGCTCCGATGGGAAGTCCATCTTCAGAGAAAGCGCTCTGTGTTCTACCATAAACGATCTGTAAGAACAGTTCTCTCATTGCTGTATTGATTGCATCACATACTAAGTCAGTATTTAATGCTTCTAAAATCGTTAATCCTGGAAGGATTTCAGATGCCATAGCTGCGGAATGAGTCATACCGGAACAACCGATGGTCTCAACCAATGCCTCGTGAATAATTCCATCCTTTACATTAAGTGTTAATTTACAAGTACCCTGCTGAGGTGCACACCAGCCGATACCATGAGTTAAGCCCGAGATATCTTTTACTTCTTTTGCCTTTACCCATTTTGCTTCTTCCGGAATTGGTGCTGCTCCATGATGAACACCCTGCGTAACCGGACACATCAATTGAACTTCATGTGAATAAGTCATGTTTTGAAACTCCTTTCAATCTACATAGTATTGCTTTTTAGTTCCTTGTTAAGAAAATAACAGCTAAAATCCCTCTTGTTTTCCTATCATATTTTCGCATAAAACCCTTCATAAGTCTATAGCATTTTTATATATTTTTTGGACAAATACCGAAGGAGGTTGCTCATATCTTCTAAAAATATCCCAGGTGTCTATCGGACTGTTACTTTAGTATGAATGTTTTGTTATAATCTCTCCTGCTTTTTTATAGATACTTGCCTCCGGAACATAGCCCCGCACCATAGAAAGTGGATAAATGTTACTATTTCTACCGATTATGGTACCCGGATTTAATACACTGTTGCAGCCAATCTCAACATGATCTCCGAGGATTGCACCAAATTTTTTCAGCCCTGTCTCAAATTTTAATTTACCTAAATTCACGACCACCAAAGATTTATCTGATTTTACATTCGAAGTAATTGAACCTGCGCCCATATGAGCTTTATATCCAAGGATTGAGTCCCCCACATAATTATAGTGCGGTACCTGAACCTTATTAAACAAAATCACATTTTTAAGCTCAGTAGAATTCCCTACTACGGTTCCTTCACCTATGATTGCATTCCCCCGGATGAAGGCACAGTGTCTGATTTCTGCATCTTTTCCGATGATGGCAGGGCCATGGATGGAAGCAGATGTTGCGACAATGGCAGACTTTGCAATCCATACATCCTCACCAACTTTATCATATTCCATGGGAGACAACAAGGCACCGATTCTTAGTATCTCGTCCTTTATCTTGCCTAACACCTCCCAGGGATAAATGCATTGTTCAAATAAATCTGCTGCAATTGTTTCTTTTAGGTTAAAAAGAGATTTAACCATCAGATGTTCCGACATACTATTCCTCCATTCTGCCGCAAACCCGCGAATTTGGGCGACAGCACAAATTTGCCGTGTGGAAAATCTTGATTTTCCACACTATTCCTTCTCCTTTCAAGGTTTTCACCTTGTATATACTTTGCTATTATTTGTAGTATACAGCTGCTTCTTTATAGTAATTACTGAGTGCCGTTTGATTATTCAACTTTTTAACTCCATCCACCATCTTGGCAACAAAGCTTTCCAGCTTCACAGAATATTCCTCCTTGGTAATCTGTCCCTCAGACACATAGGTAAGGCCTTTCTCCCAGCTGGCAGTAAGATCAGCATTCAGCATTGATTTTATCGAAGTATTCACTACATCATAAATGAGTTCGCCAAACAGAGCAGGTGTAATAATCTGAGTTTTTTTATTTAGGTTTAAATAATTGATTATCACCAGCTTATTCAGGATTTCTGCACGGGTTGCACTGGTACCGATTCCGCTTCCTTTTATCTGAGCTCTAAGTTCCTCATCTTCGATTAACTGACCGGCGTTCTCCATCGCAAGAATCAGCGAACCGGAATTATATCTCTTGGGAGGTGCCGTCTCGCCCTCCTTGATAGTAAGAGAATTGACCGGAAGAAGCATTCCCTTCTTCAGGTTCATAACAATCTCAAGCAACGCCTGATCCGAGGTCTCTTCTTGACTTTCACTTTCCTCCGATTTATCCGTAATGTTTTTGGCTGACTTGTCCACATCACTTGTAACCGGCTTCTCACCTATCATACCAAGGACCTTAAGATAGCCCTCTTTTTCCAGAACCCGAAGCATGGCAAAAAAGCTTTCACCACTTATTTTGGCCGTAATCCCTACTTTACGATATTCTGCCGCAGGAAAGAATATACTTAAGAATCGCCTTACAATCAACTCATATACTTTTTGCGCGATTGGGGAAAGAGTTCTGATGGCTCCCAGTCCCTGTCCGGTAGGAACAATCGCATAATGGTCCGTTATCTGACTGTCGTTGACATATCGAGTTTTCGAAATATTTTTATAGGCTCCCTGTTCCAGAATCTCATTTACAAAGCCGCTGAACTGCGGAAGTCCCTGCAAACCCTTTATGTTTTTGTTGATTTCCTTCGCAACCGCGGTGGACAACACTCTCGCATCCGTTCTCGGGTAAGTGACCAGTTTCTTCTCGTAAAGTTCCTGTGTAATCTTCAAGGTCTCGTCCGGGCTTATCTTAAACATTCTGGCGCAATCATTTTGGAGCTCAGCCAGATTATAAAGCAAGGGCGGATTCTTATTTTCCTTTTTCTTTTCTATCTGGCTGACCTGAGCAAGTAGCTTTGCTGACTCCTCCGGATTTAATATGGCTTTCCAAGTTCCATCGTCATTCATTGCAGGAATCTCTCCTGCTAAATCCTTTACCAGCTTAATTGCTGAGGTCTTTTCAGAAAAACCATTCTCTTTATAAAGAAGAGGCGAGTTAAAATACCCGGAACCCTCTACCGCACGAAATTCCGCCGAAAGCTCATGGTCTTCTACCTGCAATCCACTTAACACACGATAAAACGGAGTTTTTACAAAACTACGAATTTCTCTTTCCCTACGTACCACCATTCCAAGTACACAGGTCATAACACGACCGACAGAAATTGCAGTCCATTTCTGTGAATTTAAGAGTTTTTGCACTTCGCTTCCATACTTGAGCGTGAGTATCCGAGAGAAATTAATTCCCATCAGATAATCCTCCTGAGCACGCAGATAGGCTGCATCGGATAGATGATCATATGCGGCTAAGGGCTTGGCTTCTCTAATTCCTCGAAGTATTTCCTCCTCCGTCTGTGAGTCAATCCAGACACGCTTCCGATTCTTGGTCGCGGGAACCTTGGCTTCTTGATCAACAAGACGGTAGATGTACTCTCCTTCTCTTCCGGAGTCGGTACATACATAAATAATATCGACATCCTTACGGATTAGTAGGTCTTTTACAATGTTAAATTGCTTTTTAACATTTGGTATTACTTCATACCGATATGTTTTCGGAAGGAACGGTAGTGTCTCCAGACTCCATTTTTTAAGTTTTGAATCATAGCATTCCGGATAGCTCATGGTAACCAGATGACCCACGCACCAAGTGACAATTGCCTCTTCCGATTCTATGTAACCATCCTGTTTTCTTCCTGTTATTTTAAGAGCCTTGGCAAACTCGGCCGCTACGCTCGGTTTTTCGGCTATGTATAAACTTTTACCCATCTCTTCCCAACTTTCCTTTGCGAAGTATCATTTCCCAAATAGAAGTATAACATATTCGATATAAATAAGTAAAGACTGGCCTAACACTTGATACCTTTCTGGCAATGAAAACGCATTGAAAGAGGTTGAATTATTTATCATAATCATATAAAATAGTTGTAGTTAATTATAATATTTTACATATGCGCTCCAACACAAATCTTTATGATCACACTACATATTATACTAGGAGGAACTTCATGAAGGCATTTCAGATATTCAGTGATTCATCGTGTGATTTACCTGACAGCCTAATAGATAAGCACGGAATCAGGCTAATACCATTTTATGTAAGCTTTGACTGTGATAATTATTATAGGGAAAACATTGAGATATCGAATGATGCTTTTTATGAACAGCTTGCATTAAACAACTCTTGCCCCACGACCTCTATGCCCTCGGTACAAGATTATATCGGAGCTTTTCGGGAGGCACTAAGGGATGGCCTTGATATTCTATGTATCTGCCTTTCCCATAAGCTGAGCGGATCCTATCAATCTGCTGTAAATGCAAAACAAATTCTTGAGGAAAAGTATCCGGAGCGTACGATTCAAATTACAGACAGCATTCAGGCTACGGCCGGACAGGGTCTTCTTCTGCTTCAGGCAATCTATATGAAAGAAGCCGGATTATCTTTGTCCGTAATCATTGATAGGTTTAATATCATCAAAACAACTACAAGAATCATGTTCTCCGTAGATACCTTAGAATATCTGGAAAAAGGAAGACGAATCGGTAAGGCTGCTTCCTTAGCCGATGATATCCTTGATGATAAACCACTCCTTTTACTTGAGGGAGCCGAGCTTGTTCCTTATTCCAGTATAAAAGGCCGCAGAAAATCCCTGGATGCAATTCTTGAAATGACGAAGGTACATTTTAAAGTAACAGAGGAGCAACCCTCTGATTATGATTTTGCAATTGCAAATGCCACTACCATGGCGGATGCCCAATATCTTAAGAATCGCCTGGAAGAATATATCGGGCACGAAATTGTATACCCCATATTCCAAATCGGAGTAACCATTGGTACTTATACCGGTCCCGGAGGAATTGGCATTTGCTTTATTAAAAAATATGATCATATCGAAAGGAGGGATTTGAGTGTCACCGAAAAAAATATATTATGAGAATCTAGCGGACAGTATTATTGAAAAGTTTAACAAACGCGGGATTGAAGGCTATTATTGTGAGAATGCCGCAGACGCATTGCTTACAGCAAAACGTTTCTTAACACCCGGCTGCTCCATTTCTTGGGGTGGATCCGAGACCTTAAATGAAATCGGATTATTAGAGGAGTTGATTGCCTCCGACCACATCATCTATGACCGTAACACAGCAACTACTCCGGAAGAAAAATCTGCGATGTACAGTAGGATTGTTACCTCTGATTACTTTTTTATGAGCTCCAATGCAATAACAATTGACGGCCATTTGCTTAACATCGATGGTTCCGGCAATCGTGTTGCTTGTCTGATTACCGGACCAAAGAATGTTATCATCATCGCGGGTATGAATAAGATTGTAACCGATATCACCTCGGGCATTGATCGTATACGCAATATGGCTTCTCCTCCGAATGCCGTGAGATTAGGTTATAAAACACCCTGCGCAGAGCTTGGGAAATGCACCAACTGCCTTACAGATGACTGTATGTGCTGTGAGGTTGTAATCACCAGAAAATCGAGGATACCGGGCAGAATCAAGGTGATGTTGGTCGGTGAGGAACTCGGATATTAAGCTGCCTACAGCTATATACCAAAAATCATATAAATACAGAAAACGAGGAGGTTTTACTTATGTCAAAACATAATTACTGCTCACCGGATGATTGTGAGAAACAGGCATGTGTTAATGTTAATGTTAATGTAGATGTACCAAAGATTGTTAAATATTCCTGTATGACCGGTGTTCTCATCGTCGGAATCATATTCGGAACAAATCTTTACAAAAAGATGTTGGAGAATGGCTTCTTAGATATCTTCCATAAACAGGAGAAATAACTACGGTCATAGGTATTCTCTCAAATCAAAAAAAGGCATATGGAAATATCTTATACGATAAAAACAAAGCGCCGGAATTTAGTTTTTATTATTCCGGCGCTCGTTACATAATTTTTGTTTCCCTCTAGTATTTTTTTCTGTATTAGGCTCCTGTGTTTTATCTTCTATCCATTTTTAGTAAAATCATGTTCTATGCTTATCTGTTTCCTAACAATTTCTGCCGCTTTCACTAAATTTATAAGACTGGCCACTGTCTCCGGAACACCTCTTGTTTTTAAACCGCAATCCGGGTTTACCCATAACTTATTCCTATCCAGCTTTTCAAGCATCTTTTGCAGTGCTTCCACTATTTCTTCTACCGAGGGAATTCTCGGAGAGTGAATATCATATACCCCCGGCCCAACCTCTGTCTCGAAATGATTGGCTTTCAGAACATCTATAATGCTTAGCTTAGAGCGTGATGCCTCAAATGATATGACATCCGCATCCATGTTATCAATATCCTTCACAATTTCTTCAAATTCACTGTAGCACATATGCGTATGAATCTGAGTCTCCGGCTTCACACTGCTGTGGCAAAGGCGGAATGCGGGAATTGCCCAGTCTAAGTATTCGCTGTACCATTCCTCTCTTCTGATTGGAAGTTTTTCCTTAAGGGCGGCCTCATCAATCTGGATAATCCTAATTCCTGCATTCTCTAGGTCACATACTTCTTCACGAATGGCAATCCCGATCTGATAAGCCATCTCCTGTAAGGTAATATCTTCTCTCGGGAAGGACCAGTTGAGTATAGTAACCGGTCCGGTAAGCATTCCCTTTACCGGTTTTTTTGTCAAACTCTGAGCATATACTGAGTATTTTACTGTAATTGGTCTGATACGTCTGACATCCCCAAAGATAATGGGCGGTTTCACACATCTTGTACCGTAGGACTGCACCCAGGCCTTCTCTGTGAATACATACCCGGCAAGATTTTCTCCAAAGAATTCTACCATGTCATTGCGTTCATATTCCCCATGTACCAGCACATCAAGTCCTAATTCTTCCTGCTTCCTTATGCACTCCTTGATAAATACAAATACTTGCCTGTCATAGGTTTCCTCGTCTATTTCGCCTGCGCGGTAGCTGCTCCTGTTATTCTTTACATCCTGGGTCTGCGGGAAAGAACCGATTGTAGTAGTAGGTAGAAGCGGTAGTCCAAATTCTTTTTTCTGAAGCTGCTCCCGATCTTTTCTGTCAACTTTTCTTATGAAATCCTCTTCAGTAAGTGTCGCAACGGCTGCCTGAATATTCTCATCGTTATATAATCGCTCTGTCTCATAAATCTTTCTGTTATTTGTATACTCTGTAAAAGCTTTATAATCATAGCTTTCTGTTTCTGCTATAATAGAAAGCTCATGCAATTCTCCCAGCTTTTCTATAGCAAATGCAAAGTGCTTTTTAACTTCAGCCTCCAGTTTTGTCTCATATTCGAGAGTATAAGGAACATGGAGCAAAGAACATGAAGTAGAGATAATCACATTTTCTGCATGCTTCTTGATTTCGGAAAGCAATTCCAATGTTTTCTTATAATTACAACTCCAGATATTTTTTCCATTGATAACTCCAGCAAACAGAAATTTTTCCTGTGGAAAACCATATGTTCTCAATAATTTCAATGATTGCTTTCCTTCCAGAAAATCAAGTCCGATTGCATCAAATTTCATCTTTGCAATATCCCTGTAGTAATCCCTTACATCTCCAAAATACGTTTGAAGCAATACTTTTACATTGCTTTTACCTTCTAAAATAGTCTCATACAATAATACAAACAATCTTATATCATCTTCTGATAAATCGGTAACCAGTACAGGCTCATCAAACTGAACCCACTTTGTGCCAAGCTCGTTCAGCTTTTTAAGGATGGCTGTATATGCATTCGTTGCTTGCCTCACATAATCATCCGCAGTTTTGCTACCGATATATTTTGCGAGTTTTAAAAAAGTAAATGGTCCGATAATGACCGGTTTTGTTTCAATTCCTAATGCCTTGGCTTCTACATATTCATCAAAGGGCTTGTTACCGAAAAGTTTTATCTGCACATCGTCATTAAGCTCAGGTACCATATAATGATAATTGGTATTGAACCATTTTTTCATTGCTAATGCTTTCACATCACCCTGAATGCCCTGGTATCCTCTTGCCATGGCTAAATAAGTATTTTGTTGATTCAGATTTAGTTCCCTGTATTCATTCGGAATTACATCTAGCAAAATTGCAGTATCCAGCATATTATCATAAAAAGAAAAATCATTGGATGAAATGAAATCGATTCCGGCACTTTGTTGCAATTGCCAGTGCTCTTTTCTGATTTCTCTCGCCGCTTCATTCAGATACTCTTCCGTTATCTCACCACGAAAATATTTTTCGCATACAAACTTTAACTCTCTTAACTTTCCCACTCTGGGGAAACCAACCACCGCACATTTCATTGACGTCCTCCAACCTATATATTATGTTAATTGCATCCTATTATAAGTTGTTTTTAACACAATGAATAATACAAAAAAATGTGTGTTCGCCATAGTTTTAAACTATATCAATCGCACATTTTTATTTACTATAATATCATGGTTTTTCTCAATATACCTATCCTGACTACAGAACATACTCTGATACATGCTTCTTTAATGCATCCATATATGCTCTGCCATATCTGCTAAGCGACATATTTCTCTGTTTTATTGTGGCAACACGCATAAACTCATCTACCATAAGAGGTTTTGCTATGATATTCTCTCCATTCAATTCTTTATTTATTACTCCCGTACTGACTGTATATCCATTCAATCCAATCACCAGATTAAAAAGGGTTGCTCTATCCCTTACTTTTATATTTTTATTGCGATCAATTGTACTAAGAATTTCTTCGGAAAAATAGAAGGAATTATAATCTCCCTGCTCAAAAGAAAGATAGGGATACTCCTCCAGTTCCTCCAATGTAATTACGTCTTTTCCTGCAAGAGGATGTTTTGAACTAATAAATACATGAGGCTTTGCAACAAAGAGCTCCTCAATCTCCAAACCATTCATTTTAATGAGCTTCCTGATTATTTCCTCATTTTTTGAAGAAGTGTACAATATTCCGATTTCACTTTTCAGTCTGTTAACATCCTCAATGATCTCATAGGTTTGGGTTTCCCTAAGCGTAAAATCATACCGCTTTCCGCCAAATTCACGAATTACATCCACAAATGCATTAACAGCAAAAGAATAATGCTGCGTAGAAACAGAAAATCTAGTGCTTTGCTGCTTCACATTCAAAAACTTTTTCTCTAAGAGATTCGCCTGTTCAAGAACCTGTCTGGCATAGGCAAGAAATTCGTCACCTATATTAGATACAACAATTCCTTTATTGGTTCTGTTAAATATAGTGATTTGCATCTCATTTTCCAGTTCCTTTATTGCGTTTGTCAGGCCTGGCTGGGAAACAAATAATTCCTTCGCTGCTTCACTTATAGTCCCCTTTTCTGCAACTGCAACCACATATTTTAACTGCTGTAATGTCATTTTTCAACTCTCCTATTTACATTTTAACATTTCCCTGCTTACAGGACTATGATAATATTGATCAACGAGATTGACCTTTTTCAGCAAGTCAATATCCTCTAACAGTCTATCCGTAGGCATATCTGCAACTATGGTATGGGTTTCATCAAAAAGAATTGATCTGTTTGAAATTTCATGTACCAGTTCAAGATTATGTGTTGACGTAATTAATGTCTTACCGGCTTTATTTAATTTCACCAAAAACTCCACAAGCCATCTCTGTGTTCTTGGGTCAAGTCCATTCATTGGCTCATCCAATACAAGCACTTCCGGGTTAAGAGATAATACACAGGCAATTGCCACCTTACGTTGTTCTCCACCGCTTAAATGATAGGGAGTTCTGTTCTTAAATTCCTGAATATAAAGTAAATTAAGACAGTCATTAACCCTTTTATTCACTTCCGTTTCATTTAAGCCCATTTGCCGTGGTCCAAAGGCTATCTCATCATAAACATTAGAACAGAATAATTGAGTCTCTGAATTCTGAAATACAAAGCCTATATTCCGGTGAAGAAGCTTAGCAAATTGATTATCTTGAAGTTTTTTGTGGGTTATTTCCTCATCATTAAACTTGTAAACTCCACTGTCAGGTGAAATAATTCCATTTACCAATTTTAGTAATGTTGATTTTCCACTCCCATTGGGACCCATAAATGCTACTGCTTCACCTTTTTCTATCGTAAGATTAATATTATTTAATGCGTAAGCATCTGAATATGAATAGTAGACATCTTTTATTTCAATCATTCTAGTTCCTTTCAAAATACAAAAATACAGAAATTACTCCGACATTGATTATGATGAAAACAAAATCCATTATCGTGAATTTCGACTTACTGTAAATATGATATTCACCGGTAAATCCCCTGCACTCCATAGCATGATACATATCCTCAGCCATTTCTTTCGATTTAATAAACATAGTCCCCGCAACACCTGAAAGAGATGCATTTTTACTTCTGTTTTTCCCGATTGATCTTAACTTTAGTGCATATAACATGGTCAATGTAAACTCACCCAGCATCACGATATATTTAATTGTAATATCAAGAACAAGGATGAAAATGTCCGGTACAAAAAATCTTTTTAAAGCACTTGTAATTGAACTCCATTTTGTCGAATGGGTGAGAATTCCGACTTCTGTAATTGTTGCAAAAGTTTTAGAAGTTATCATAATACAGCTATAACTGTTACCCCAATATGCGGCGGGTAGCATAACTACAAAAGTGAAGAGAGCCATGCTCAGGCTTATTTTTAAGATTTTCACGATTTTATCTGCTTCCATGATGCTTAAAATCAGTAGTAGATATACAATTATTATGGTAACAAATATAAAGCTTCTTGATATAGAAAGCAATACCAAATGAATAAAAGTAAATGCAACTTTTAGCGTTACATTTACTTTGTGTTTGGTAGTTTTGCCTGTATCCTGTGCTTTAATTCTTGAAATAATCTTCAACAAAGACAGGATACTTTTATTAACAAAAGTATCCTTGTCAGATTGTGGAATATACTTATCACTTTTTGACAGCCATTCCGGCATATCTAAAAGTTCGTCCCTCTTATTATCCAATATTAATTCCAGCCTTATCTTTCTTCAAACTACTGATTACCTTAAACAAAATTATTAATATTGCAACTCCCGCTGCTGCTGACAATATGTAACCTGCTATATCCGGTAATCCGCTCACAGCATAATCCGGCATCACAGCCTCAAAGCTAAACCCTTTTGCCATTCCTTTTGGTACAAATCCTAATATATTACCACCGGTTGCGACCTCATTTATTTCATCCGTTCCCCATTCGCCCCAAGCCGTGCCTGTTGCGAGAAGTCCAAGCGGAGTCAAGCAAATCAAGGCAACAATCAATCCATAAATGGCCTTTGTTTTTTGTTTTGCTCCTTCATATATCGTACCCGGGGAAACATTTTTAATAAAAGTAACAATTGCAACTGTAAATACTACCTCAACGATACCGGCCACCAAAAGATGTGGTATTGTCATTGCCGGAATCGATATCGACAACGGATACGGGCAGTATAATGCCTGTCCTGTGCTATCTTTAAACAGTAAGGGCTGTATACCAAATTCTATTGCTGCACATAAAGCCGCTACATTAATCCCTGCATAGGAACCCACTGCTATCCCTACAAATTCACCTTTTTCTGTTTTAACCCTGTCCTTAATAAATTTGTAGACATAGTATCCAAGGAATGGTAATACAAATGCCATATTAAAACAGTTTGCACCAAAGGCTAATATACCCCCATCACCAAACATCAGTGCTTGAATCAGAAGTGCAACGGTAACACTAATACAGGCTGCAAATGGCCCTAACAAAATTGCAAGCAGTGTCCCTCCGACCGCGTGACCTGTTGTACCTCCGGGAAGAGGTACGTTAAACATCATCATTAAAAAGGAAAAGGCGGCTCCAACACCAAGTAACGGTATTTTCGCTTTCGGTATTTCCAATTTGATCTTATTTACTGATTTCGTCCATACCGGAACCATTGCGGCACCCATCACCGCACAGGTTGCCGGGCTCAAATAATTATCTGGAATATGCATCTTCAGACCAACCTTTCACAATCAAATTAATAGCATATTTAATTATAAGGGTTTTTTTCATCGGCACAAGCCCAGGTGGGGGATATAATGCATCAATAAATTTCATTTATATAATAATCCTATTTTGTGGTAATTATATAAGATTATTACAATCACATCGGACCGTATTTAATCGCTAAATATGCCCCGGATGGGGATATCAGCTTAACATCTATGCTACTCTCCATTAGTTCAAATCATCTTTTTTCTTACTTAATAAAACTATCAATTGCTTTGTTAAGATTTTCAATAGCCTTTTTATCTCCTGATACTACTGCATCCACAATGCAATGCTCCATGTGATCCTTTAAGATTACCTTTCCTGTATTATTTAAGGCAGCTATGACAGCCGACAATTGAATTAATACCTCACTGCAGTCCTTTCCCTCTTCCACCATACGTTTTACAGACTCAAGATGCCCGCTCGCACGAGACAATCGATTTATTACAGCTTTTGTATTTTGATGGCTATGTTTATGTTCGCAATCTTCCTTATGACTATGTATATATTCCGTTCCATCAAGTGTGCTATGAGTATGTATTTGTCCCGCTACCCTATTCAACTTATCCATTCGTGTCATATCCCCCTTATCTGCTTATCTACTTATCTACTTATCTGCTTATCTGCTTATCTGCTTATCTGCTTATATACTTATAGTATACATCATTCTATCTTGTTTTTCAGCAAAAAACATTCTGCGCTCAAAATGAAAATCGAGCTGAAATCGAAACTGTGGACAGCATATCCTTCCATTAGACTTTGTATCAGAACTCTCCGTTGTTTTATACCGCAAAAAGTTGACGTCACATCTTAACTTAAAAAGTCATTCTGCGACGCCGCTCATCAAATAATCGAATACAATTTAAGCCGTTATCTATTATCAGCTTATTTCCTATTTATCTCTAACCGTTTTGTTGCTCTATGAGGGATAAACCGCGGGAAAAGCCTTCCTGCTACATAAGGATAGCCTACACCTATTAGTATTAACAAAATCCCTGCTGCTGCCAGATAGAACTTTTCTCGATAGCTCCCGATTGACATAGAATACAGAAAAAAATCCTTCACCGTTTTATTACCACCTGTGTTTATTATATAGTAGACGATCGGAAGCATATAAGCAACTGCAAGCTGGTCAAAGATACTATAGGCACATAACCCCATTCCTCCCAGAAAAACAGCCTCTGCCAAGGTCCCAAGGAAGAATTTCAGTTCGGGGAAGGTACACTGCTTTTGCATTAGCATGATAACAAATGCTCCGAGCAGTAGTATCAGGAATATTACGGCTTCCAGTATACGAATCAATATGATTATGCTTGTCTTAGTATACTTCGCTCTTACAAGTTCCCTTATCTCCTTGTTCTGTTCCGGTAAAAACACCGGCGTCAATAAAATAATACCAATCAGTGCCACATACATCTCAAGTACTTTTGCCGTTCTGACTGCATTTAGATTCTCAAGCCCCATAAAAAGTGGTGCAACAAGTAGAAAGAAGCAGGCAACCAGTAGATGAGGGAGAAGATTATGCTTTAGATTTGACCTTGCGATTTGAAAATATCTTTCCACGGAGATTCAACCTTCCCTTTCTCTTCATTTCGTATATCAATACGGATGCTATTAGGATAAGCAATGCCACAACGGTATAGGTGATTCTATTCATCACAAATTGACCCAGATATTCCCGAAACACCCCATAATATCCTGTTCTATTATGTCTTGGTATCAAATTCCAGCCGCAATTTCCAAATAATCTTCCCGTGAGCAAACTGATAAACCACCAGAAGCCCTGTACTATAATCGCTATAGCCGTATCTGTAAGCTCTGTTAAAAACACACCAACCGAAGTCGTTATCATGATGGTCGGCAACAGCCAAGCAAGAATGTATTTGGGATATGCAAAGTAATCTACCGTGATACCTTCCTTTAACCCTGAGCTGATAAAACCAATTTCTGTGAAAACCCCAAGCATTAGAACAGGAATCAGCAGCATGATTACCATTGCGAAATATCTGGACATAACAATCTGCAGGGACGAGGCTTTTCTAGAATAGATGATTTCTTCCGCTCTTGCACGCCTGTCTCTGAGACCTCTGGTCACCGCAAGGAAAATCGGTAGTATTGCCAGAACAATTCCAAGGTAATCACAAAATAATCTTGCATAAGCACCTGTCAATAGATCCTTTTCTATTATCTCATTGTACTGCTCTAGGGCTTGTTCGTAGGTTTGCGGTACATAGGCATTCCCTTGAAGTTTATCCTTGGCATAACTAGAGCCGCCACCCAACAGTTTATTAACTTTAGCCATCAGTATAGTAAAATGTTCATAAGTAAGTCTCGGTGCTACTTCTAATCTTATCTCGCTGTCATCCACCTCCGGGGACTCAACCTCTCCCTCTGTGGTGACATTATAGGTGACTTCATCTCCGTTTGAGCTAACAAAGTATTTATCCTCCAAATAATCCTTAATTCGGGTATCAATCTTGTCCCTGTCTATTCCTGTGACTGCCGAAAGAACATCCCCGATTTCTTCTTGTTTAGCTTTGCTAAGTGTTACTTCTTTATAGAAACCGATGGGATAGGTAGCGTAGGTGTTATATTGGTATTCTCTTGCTAAAAGCATAATCGTTGAATTCATGATTACGGTCACATCCTCGCTGGGAGCGTATCCATAATCTTGCTGCCCTGCAACAGGTTTATTAATTATCTTTTCTGTACCCAACTGGGTAGTATACATCAGTATGATGCAAAGTAGTACAACATAATAGGTGAGACATTTTAGCATCTGTTTACATTCCTTAAGAAAAAGGATCCAAAGCATTATAGCACCCCTTCCTTCTCGCGCATCAGATACAGATAAGCATCCTCCACATTAGGCTCACAGGATACGGCGATGTCAAAAGGCTTGATATCTGCAATAAAACGAATATTGACACGGTTGTTCATCGTCACCATACTCGTTATCGTATACTCTTCTTTCATACGTGGAAGTTCTGTCTTACTGATTTCGGCGGTGAAAATCTTACCCCGTACGGATTTTGTCAAGGTATCAACCGTTCCCATAAAGATAACCTTTCCCTCGTCAAGTACTGCTATGTTTTCGCAGGTTGCCTCAATATCACCAACAATATGAGTGGACAGAATAACGATTCTGTCCTGTGCTATCTCACTGAGAAGATTACGAAAACGCACCCTCTCCTCCGGATCAAGTCCCGCAGTCGGTTCATCAACAATCAACACCTTCGGGTTATGAAGAATGGCCTGTGCTATTCCCAGACGTCTTTTCATACCGCCAGATAGAGCCTTCACCTTGGTACGGCTTTTATCCTGAAGATTTACTTTACTAAGCAACATTGGTATTCTTTCTTTTCGTTCCGTTTTCGAAAGTCCTGACAGGACTCCCAGATAATCCATCGCTTCATAAACCGACATATTGGCATACATGGAAAATTCCTGAGGCAGGTACCCTGTAATTCTGCGAATCTGTGCTTCCTTTGATACCGGTATCCCGCAGACAGTTACTAGCCCTCTCGTCTTCGGTAACAAGGTTACGAGCACCTTTATTAAGGTCGTCTTTCCGGCGCCGTTTCTGCCAAGTAACCCGAACATTCCTTGCCCAATTGTCAGATTCAGATTATTAAGTGCCTGTTTCTTTCCATAGTACTGACTCAGATTTTCAATGATTATTTCTGTAGACATATTCCTCTCCATTCTTGTGCATGATCTGCGCACAGTTCCTTATTAATGACTAATACAGACCGATTCATAAAACAGATTAATGTACTTACAGCAATTTGATTCAACCCGATACGCGAGTCTGCAGGACATAACGTGCTTTATTTCATCTATCCATAGAATAAAGGGGAGATATCTATATTTTATCTATATCTTAAAATTTATTTTTCTCAATTAATGTAACACAATAAGTTGTCGTTACAACGGCTCCCCCAAGGATACCATTCGATAAAGAGATCCATCCCCCATGCTTTTCACAAAGCAATTTGCATAGATATAATCCAATTCCATAATGCTCTGACTGATTCTTCGGACTGTCTGAATAATAAGGCTCCGTTGCCATTGTCAGATTGACAGAACTAAATCCCTTTCCATCGTCTGCTACAGAAAGTAATAATTGATGTTCTTCCTTCAAAAGCATCATCACGACTCTGATCTCGGATTTTGCGTAACGAAGAGCGTTGGTCATCAAATTCTCAAACACTTCCATGAAAATCGCTTCATCTATTAATATGGAGCCTTGATTCTCCGTATTTGTATCATTAATCGTTATCTTGACATTATTTTGTCCGTTAAATATCTTTACCAACTCCTCTACCTTGTCCATCAGCTTTCTCATGGAAATCTCAGATTGTCGTACCGGTATATCCTCAAAGCTGTGAATTTCTTTCATGGTGTTACAGTAGCTTTCAAGTCTTGCAATATGTCCTGTCATCATTGAAAGAGTAGCCAAAAGCTTCTCTTCACTGACCTTCCCCTGTGGAAGATACTCACCCAGGAAATCGGTATAGCCTCTTAGCACGGTTAGTGGTGTCCTCAGATCATGCGCAAAGGCCGCATTCAGTCGTTTCTGTTCCCCCATGATATCCCACATTTTCTGATTATTGTTAATCAACTGTTTTCTCATAAAATCAAAGGACCGGCATAGATCCCCCATTTCATCCTTACTGTCATAATACAATTCAATTTCCAGATCACTATCTGCCACCTTACCGGTGGCTTCCTTCAATATCTGTAAGGGTGATTTAAGTTTTTTATGATAAAAAAGGAGGGAAACTCCAATAATTCCACAGATTGAATATATTACAATACTCCAAGTCATAATTGTTTGAATAATATTGACATATATTCTGTCTGTTCCTGTTAATACGGAAGGCTCCTGGATAGAAGCCACCCAATTCTTACTGCCCAGCATCAGTTCATCTGTCTGTGTATACTTTGACCAGAGTCTGTCTTCCTGTTTTTCACATATAAAAACGGTAAAGGCATATAAACTGACAACAGCTATAACACATAGGATTATATATACAATCAGCGACTTCCGAAGTGACAGATTACGCAACCATTTATTGAATATTTCGATTTTTTCATCTATCCAATCCATTTATAACCTACTCCCCACACCGTCTCAATCAACGGTTGTTTTATGTATTTGGATAGCTTTAGGCGAACTCTCCTGATATGTTCAGTTACAATATTACTGTCTCCTTCACTGTCGTAGCCCCAGAGTTTTTCATAAATTCTCTCTTTACTAAACACCTGACCTTTGTTCATACAAAGGTACTCTAAAATATCAAACTCTGTCTTAGTCAGCGTAAGCTCTTCCTCTTTATAGTAAAGGCATCGTTCACTTAGGTTTATCGTTAAGTCTCCGGTAAACTTCACTGTCTCTTTCCTGTTACCTCTGGCTTCTCTTCTTAAATGTGCCGTTACTCTGGCGCCAAGCTCATCAATACTAAAGGGCTTGATAATATAGTCATCCCCACCAATCATCAAACCGTTAACCTTGTCCTGCTCAGTAATCCTGGCGGTTAAAAATAGGATGGGACAACTGACATGCATCCTGATTCTTCTGCAAACCTCAAGCCCATCCATCACAGGCATATTAATATCCAGTAGTATGATATCCGGACCGGTCGAAGCCTTATCAACTGCTTCCATTCCGTTTCTGGCCATCATGACATAATACCCCTGTATCTCAAAATAATCCTTAAGGAGCTGCCTAATATCGGGTTCATCATCAACAATCAAGATTTTGTAATTCATTATCCCAACCTCTTTCTATTGTCTATATCTTAACTTCTACTTATAGCTTTTATTTTATAGCTTTTATAGCTTTTATA